>DATBNC010000016.1:0-22486 GCA_036554525.1 Allosphingosinicella sp. | reverse complement strand
CGGACACGTCGCTGATCAGGATGGGATTGCGAAGGTCAGGCTTGTCGGAGCCATATTTCAGCATCGCCTCGCGGAACGGGATGCGCGGGAAACTCCCGGCGGGCGTGACCGCCCTCCCCTCGGCAAACTCCTCGAACACGCCGGCGAGTACCGGCTCGATCGCCTGGAAGACGTCTTCCTGGGTAACGTAGCTCATTTCGATATCGAGCTGGTAGAATTCGCCGGGCGAGCGGTCGGCGCGGGCGTCTTCGTCGCGGAAGCAGGGGGCGATCTGGAAATACCGATCGAAGCCGGCGACCATGATCAGCTGCTTGAACATCTGCGGCGCCTGGGGGAGCGCGTAGAATTTGCCCGGGTGGACGCGGGACGGCACCAGGTAGTCGCGGGCGCCTTCGGGGCTGGAGGCGGTGAGGATCGGCGTCTGGAACTCGGTGAAGCCGCTGTCCACCATGCGGCGGCGGATCGAGGAGATCACGTTGGAGCGGAGCACGATGTTGGCGTGGATGCGCTCGCGGCGAAGATCGAGGAAGCGGTAACGGAGGCGGATGTCCTCCGGATAATCGGCCTCGCCGGCGACGGGGAGCGGCAGCTCCTCGGCGGAGGATTGCACGGTGACTTCGGCGGCGACCAATTCGATTTCGCCGGTTGCGAGGTTCGCGTTGGTTGCCTCGCCGCCGCGGGCGACCACTTCGCCGGTGACCGTGACGACGGATTCGGCGCGCAGATGTTCGAGCACTTTCAGAGGCTCGCTGCCCGCCTTGGCGACGATCTGAGTGATGCCATAATGGTCGCGCAGATCGACGAAAAGGACGCCGCCATGGTCGCGCTTGCGGTGAATCCAGCCCGACAGCCGGACGGTGCCGCCGACGTCTGAAGCGCGGAGCTGGCCGCAAGTGTGGGTGCGATAGGCGTGCATTGGGGCCGCTTTCCAAGAAATCTAGAAGCTGAAAGGGAGCCCCGGCGCTTCGCGGCGAAGGCTGCCTTTGTCAAGCGCGGAGGCCCTCGCTATGAGGGCGGCCAATGAACATCCATCCCCTGATTACCGACAGCGAGTCGCTCGCGTCGCTGTGCGACCGCCTCTCCCGCTCCCACTTCATCGCCGTGGACACCGAGTTCATGCGCGAGAATTCCTATTGGCCGGAGCTGTGCCTGATCCAGATCGGCAATGAGGAGGAAGCGGCGGCGATCGATCCGAAGGCGCCGGGCATCGACCTGACGCCGATGCTGGACCTGCTCACCGACAATGAGGAGGTGTTGAAGGTCTTCCACGCAGGTGGGCAGGATATCGAGATCATCTACAATCTGACTGGCAAGACGCCGCACCCGCTGTTCGACACGCAGATCGCGGCGATGGCACTCGGCCTCGGCGAACAGGTCGGGTACCAGAATTTGGTGGAGAGCCTGCTCGGCAAGAGCCTCGACAAGGGCGCGCGCTTCACCGACTGGGCGCGGCGGCCGCTCGACAAGCGCCAGATTGATTATGCGATCGGCGACGTCACCTACCTAGCGACATTGTTTCCCAAGATGCTGGAGCGGCTGCGCAAGACTTCGCGCGGCGACTGGCTGGACGAGGAAATGGAGCGGATCGCCGATCCCGCCAATTACGAGAACGATCCGGAGCTCGCCTGGAAGCGGGTGCGGGTGTCGAGCCGCAAGGCGGACGTACTCGGCCGGCTGAAGGCGCTCGCCGCGTGGCGGGAGGTCGAGGCGCGAGGCAAGAACCTGCCGCGCGGGCGGATCATGAAAGACGAGACCCTGGCCGATGTCGCCTCGCACCCCCCGGCGAACCAGGAGGCGCTTGCGCGGGTGCGCGGGCTTTCGCCGGCCTGGGCGGGTAATGATATCGGCGGGCGGCTGATGGCGGCGTTGCACGGCGCGCAGCCTCTGCCGGCGGACGAGATGCCGGGGCGCGAGGAGCGTGGGCCGGGGCTCGGCAAGGAAGGGGCGCTGGTCGCCGACCTGTTGAAGCTGCTGCTCAAGATCCGGTCGCGGGAGAGCAATGTGGCTTCGAAGCTGATCGCCCGCAGCGAGGAGCTGGAAATGCTCGCCGCCGGCAAGCGCGACGGACTGGCGATCCTGAAGGGCTGGCGGTTCGACCAGTTCGGCCGCGATGCGCTGGATCTGGTGGAGGGGCGGCTGGCCTTCGCGGTGCGCGGCGGGAAGCTGATGATGACTAGGACCGAGCGGGAAGACTGAGCCTCACCAGGGCCCGGGCTCCCTCCCCACCCCGTCCGTCCCGAGCGTAGTCGAGGGGCGGAGGCTCTGACTCTGTGCAAGCGCCCCTCGACTTCGCTCGGGACGAACGAGACTGTACCAGGTGACAGGTTCAGGCGCTCGTCAGCTCCGGCTTGCAGCCCAAGGCAGATGCCAAGCGCTTGAAACGCCGGTCTACTGTTTCGCCGTAGAGGGCTTCTTCGCCTTTCGGGAGCGTGAGGCGGAGGACGCCCTTGCCGCAGGTCAGGCGGGTGCGGGCGAGGCTTACGGCGAGGCCGCCGCTGAGGCGTTGTCCGAGGCGCATGGCAAGGCCCCAGAGGTTGGAACGCTCCAGGTTGCGCGGCGGGCAAAGCGCACTGACCGCCGGATCGGGAAGCGCCTTGCCGCCGCCGAAATTGGCCCAAAGCGCCTGTGCGATCATCACCCGTTCGCAGGCGTCGACGCCCACCCAATTGCCGTGAAGCGCCATCTCCAAGCCGCGTTCGGCGCGGAAGTCCGGGTGGGCCTGCCAGGCGACGTCGGCGAGCAGACAGGCGGCGCGGCGGAGGCGGGCGCGCTCGGGCGGATCGTCGAAGATCGGCGCGATCCAGCTGTCGAGCAGATCGCCGTGCTCGCCGAAGCGGCTGAGGCCGCGGCCGGCGTGGCGGGCGGCTTCGATCAGCGGATCGAGCCGGCGCTGCTCTGGCGAAAGGTCGTGGTAGAGCAGGCCTTCGCGGATGCCGAAGCTTGAGACGATGAGCTCGATTGGCTGCAGTTCCTCGGCAAGAGCGGTGAGGACGAGCTTGGCGGCCGGCAGAGTGGGGATGCGCGAGGCGGTGAGGGTCGGGATGCTCTTCGGGTCGGTGCCGTCCAGATCCTTGATCATCCGGCGAAGCTCGGCCGGGCGGCCGCTCGCCATGCTATATTGGTGGGTGATGGGGAGCGGGTAGCCGGTGGTGATAATGTCGAGGCGGGCTAGCGCGCGCCAGGAGCCGCCGACGAGGTAGAAGGGCTTCCCCTGCCCCTGCTTCTTCAATCCGGTGTTCGCCAGCGCTTTGCGCAGGGTGCGGCGGACCCGCTCCTCCGCCGCGCGGTCCGGCTCGCCGATGCGGAGGACGCCGAGCGGCAGGGAGACGCTGGGGCCGACCTTGCCGCTGCCGACGCCGGCAAGCTCGAGGCTGCCGCCGCCGAGATCCCCAACCACGCCGTCTGCTTCGGGGATGCCGGAGAGGACACCTTCCCCCGCCAAGATCCCTTCCATCTCGCCGGAGATGACTTCCGGCTCAAACCCCAGGCTTCGAATATGGTCGAGGAACGCAGGACCATTGGAAGCGTCGCGGGCGGCTGCCGTGGCGACGACGCGGGTGCGGGCCACCTGCATCTGGTCGATCAGCAGCCGGAAACGGCGAAGCGCGGCAAGCGCCCGCGCCTGCGCTTGGTCGGACAGGCGGCCGGTTTCGGCGAGGCCCGCGCCAAGGCCGGCAAGCACCTTCTCGTTGAAGGCGATGGAGGGGATTCGCGGCGTTCCGGCGTAGACCACCAGGCGCACCGAGTTCGAGCCAATGTCGACGATGGCAAGCGGCTCGCTGTCCGGCACCCTTACCCTCCCCGCTTCAGGCGGAGCTTGGGCACCGCGCCGCTGCGCAGCGCCGCGCCGCGGCCGGACAGGCTCGGGTTGGTCATGAAATAACGGTGGAGGTTGAACGGCGGTTCGCCCTCGTGGCCAAGCCGCTCGTAGCGGCCGTCCGGGTGGAGCCGCCAGCTTTGTTCGTTGTCGATCAGGTTGGCGACCATCACCTGGTCCAGCACCTGGGCGTGGACGGTGGGGTTCTCGACCCGAAGCATATATTCGACGCGCCGGTCGAAATTGCGCGGCATCCAGTCGGCGGAGCTGATGAACACCTTGGCCTTGCGGTTCGGGAGTTCGTCACCGTTGCCGAAGCACCAGATGCGGCTGTGTTCAAGGAAGCGGCCGACGATCGATTTCACGCGGATGTTGTCGGATAGGCCGGGAACGCCGGGGCGCAGGCAGCAGATGCCGCGGACGATCAGCTCGACATCGACGCCTGCGGCGCTGGCCGCATAAAGGCGGTCAATGATCGCGGGATCGACCAGCGAGTTCATCTTCGCCCAGATCGCGCCGTGCTTGCCTTCGCGGGTTGAGGCGATCTCCGCATCGATCAGCCGGCTCAATTCGTCGCGAAAGCCGTGCGGCGACATGGTGAGGAGCTCCAGCCCCTGCGGCTCGACGTAGCCGGTGATGTAGTTGAACAATTGGGTGGCGTCTCGGCCCAGGCGCGGATCCGCGGTGAAGAAGCTCAGGTCCGTGTAGATGCGCGCGGTGACGCGGTGGTAGTTGCCGGTGCCGAAGTGGCAGTAGGTGCGGTAGCCCTTCTCCTCGCGGCGGACGACCATTGAGACCTTCGCGTGGGTCTTCCAGTCGATGAAGCCGTAGACGACCTGCACGCCCGCTCGTTCGAGCGCGTTGGCCCAGAGGAGGTTCTGCTCCTCGTCGAAGCGTGCCTTGAGTTCGACCACGGCAGTCACCGATTTGCCCGCCTCGGCGGCGTCGATCAGGGCGCGGATGACGGGCGACTGATCGCCGGCACGGTAGAGCGTCTGCTTGATCGCCACCACGTCCGGATCGGCGGCGGCCTGGCGGAGGAATTCTACCACCACTTCGAACGTTTCGTAGGGGTGGTGGACGACGATGTCTTTTGAGCGGATCGCCGCGAAGCAGTCGCCGCCCTGCTCGCGGATTCGTTCGGGGAAGCGCGGGTCGAAGGGCGGGAATTTCAGGTCGGCACGGTCTTCTTCGACCAGGCTGCCGAGATCGGCGATGCCGAGGAAGCCGGCGGAGGAGGAGACCAGGGCGGCGCCCGCATCGACACCTTCGCGCACCAGGTCGCGCAGATCGTCCGGCATGTCGGCTTCGAACTTGAGGCGAATGACGCGGCCGCGGCGGCGGCGCTTGATCGCGCTTCGGAAGTAGCGGACGAGGTCCTCGGCTTCCTCCTCAACCTCGATGTCGCTGTCGCGGATGATCCGGAAGGCGCCGCCGCCGAGATGCTCGTAACCCGGGAAGATCGTGCCGATGTGGCGGCGGATCAGGGACTCGATCGCGATGTAGCGGGCGTCTTTTCCGGGCAGGCGCAGGAAGCGCGGCAGGCTTGCCGGGACCATGAGAAGTTCGCGGATCGGCTCGCCATCCGACAGGCGGCGAAGATCGAAGATCAGCGAGAAGCCCTTGTTCGGGATGAACGGGAAGGGGTGCGCCGGATCGATCGCCTGCGGGGTCAGGATCGGGAAGATTTCGTCACGAAAATGCTTGTCGAGCCACGCGGCGGAGTCGCCGTCCAGTTCGCTTGCGCGGACAACCAGCAGATTGGCCTCGGCGAGCTGGTGGCGCAGATCGGACCAGACCGCCTGCTGGGCGTCGGCGAGGCGCTCGCATTCCTCGGCGATCGCCTGCAGCTGCTGGCCTGGGGTAAGGCCGTCGGCAGAGGCTTCCTCGACGCCGAGCAATTGCTGGCCCTTGAGGCCGGCGACCCGGACCATGAAGAACTCGTCGAGATTATTACCGGAGATGGACAGGAAGCGGAGCCGCTCGAGCAGCGGGTGGGCGGGGTTGGAAGCTTCCTCGAGAACGCGGCGGTTGAAGGCCAGCCAGGAGAGCTCGCGGTTGAAGTAAAGCTCGCGAAGCGGAAGCGGCGGGGTGCTTCCGTCGGCCTCCGCCTGGATGCCGGAAAAGGAGGGCCCGTCCATCATGCGGCCGGCCTTGCCCGGCGAATGATGCCCGCTTCGCCAAGCGCACGCTTCGCCATCGGAACGGTCATCCGGCGGTGGTTGGAGAGCAGGGCATGATCAAGGGCATCCACGACCATCTGAACGGCGACGTAGCTGCGTTCGATCCGGGGAATGAGATATTGTGCAACATCGGGCGGCGCGAAGATGCCGCGGTCGCCGAGGCGCTTGACGATGAGGTCGGCGATCAGCCGGTCGTCGGGCGGGGCGATGGCGAGCTGCGGCGTGGCCGCGATTCGCGAGCGAAGGTCGGGGAGCGCGATCTGCCAGGAGGGAGGCGGTGCGTCGGCGATGATCAGCAGCGGGCGGCGGGTTTCCTGCGCCTGGTTCCAGGCGTGAAAGATCGCCTCCTCCTCGTGCCGCTCGGCATCGTCGAACAAGCGGCCGCCCGTTTTGCGGACGAAGATCCGGCCGAGCAGGCTTCGGCCGGACTTGCGCGGGCCGGTGAGGAGGGTCGCCATAATCGGCCAGGTCGACCAGCGCTTGAGATGCTCAAAGGCCTGGGCGTTGGCGTCGGAGAGCAGGAAATCCTCGTCGCCGTCCGCTACCGGCCAATCGAGCGGCAGCGCGATCTGGCCCATGTCCGCCGCCTTATCGCGAAATGCGCAGGGAGGTGCCGGAGCCCGAAACGCTCCAGCCCTGCGCTTCAAGCGCCGCCTGCAGGCCTGCCGCGTCGCCGGAATAGGTTACCCGAATAACGGAGGTGCCGCCGATCGAAAGGGCGGTGGTAATCGCCGAGGTGACGCCGCGCACCCGGCTGACGGCAATCTCCGCCTGCGCGACGGCGGCCGAATCGGCAGTCGGAACCTGGACGGTGAAGCTCTGCACCGCACCGGTGGGTGCGTCGCCGGTCGGGAGCGGACCGGGGGGAACGGCGCTGCCGCGGACCGCGGCGGGGCGTTCGGCGGCGGCTTCTTCCTCCAGGAACTCTTCAACGAGCGGCGGTTCGGGCACGATCAGCGACGGATCGGGGCGAAGGATGCCGGCGCCGAGCGCCCCGGCGTAGATCGCGTCGAGCCGGCGCACGCCTTCGTCCAGCAGGGCCGGCAGAGCGGCGCTGTTGGCGACGCGCAAGGTGACCTGGCCGAGGATCCGGTTGTCGGGGCCGTGGCGGGCGGTGAAGGTGGCGGTAGCCGGGCCGCCGGGGAAGCTGCGGCGCAGGTGCACTTCGGGGACAATGACGTCGGCGGCGCCATATTGGTCGAGCAGCATCCGCCACCAGGCGCGGCCGGGGCGTCTGGTCTGCGTCGCGTTGAGCAGCAAGGGATCGATGCCGGAGCCGGTGGTGCGGACGTAATCCACCGGGCTGTTCACCGTGCGGAAGCGCGCCCAGGCCTTTTGCCACTCGTTGCGTGACTCAAAAGTCTGCAGCGAGGAGCCGGTGAGCATCACCGGGATGACCAGCATCGGCGCGGAACGCTGCACCGGCCCGCTGACGCCGAGCAATTGCCCGGTGCGGGCGCGATCGAACAATACACCAAGCGTGGCGATGTAGCGGTTGGGGCCGATCTGCTCCTGCTCGACGATGATGCCGGAGACCATGCCGTTTAAAGTCGATTCCGGAAGGTCCGGGGCTTCGCTCAAGGGCCGGTTATTGGTTTTCGCCCAAAGCGCCTTCCAGCCGCGAAGCTGGGCCTGGCGCCAGCCCGCCTCGCGCGCTTCGGCGGCGGTTTTGCCGCTGGTGTCCACGGCGACGCCGGTGATTTCGAAGGTGCTTGCGCTGTCGATCGGCGGAACGCCGCGGTCGGCGCCTTCGAGCTGCGCGTACACCGCGCCGCCGGTGAGGGCGGTTGCAAGCAGGGCAAGAACAAAGGGAAGGCGGCGCGAAAGCTTCACCCGGGCCTTTTGGCGAGTTGAGCGTGGAAATCCAAGCGCGATGTGGTTAGGCCCGCCGCCATGAGCGACAGCGAGAGCTACACCTACAGCAAGGCGGGCGTGTCGATCGCCGCCGGAAACGCCTTGGTGAAGGCCATCGCGCCCCTCGCTAAGTCGACTGCACGGCCGGGGGCGGATGCGTCCTTGGGCGGGTTCGGCGGGTTCTTCGACTTGAAGGCGGCGGGGTATCGCGACCCATTGCTGGTGGCCGCCAACGATGGGGTGGGCACCAAGCTCAAGCTCGCAATCGACAGTGGCCGGCATGAGGGTGTCGGCATCGATCTCGTCGCGATGTGCGTCAACGACCTGATCGTGCAGGGCGCGGAGCCGCTCTTCTTTCTCGACTATTTCGCCACCGGCAAGCTGGAGAGCGGCATTGCGGGAGCAGTGATCGCCTCCATCGCCGAGGGCTGTCGCCAGGCGGGCTGCGCGCTGATCGGCGGGGAGACCGCCGAGATGCCGGGCATGTATACGCCGGGCGATTACGACCTTGCCGGCTTCTGCGTCGGCGCGGTGGAGCGGGACGAGGCGCTGACCGGATCGCGGGTGGCGGCGGGCGACGTGATCCTCGGCCTGGCGTCATCGGGGGTGCATTCCAACGGCTTCTCGCTCGTGCGCAGGCTTGCCGAGGACAAGGGTTGGAAGCTGAACCGCCCTGCCTTGTTCGACCCCGCGGTGCTGCTGATCGAGGCCTTGCTCGCGCCGACGCGGATCTACGTCCGGTCGCTGCTGCCGCTGGTGCGCGGCGGGCGGATCGCGGCGCTTGCGCATATCACCGGCGGCGGATTGCTGGAGAACATCCCGCGGGTGCTTCCGGAGGGGCTGCACGCGCATGTCGATGCCGATGCCTGGGCGCAGCCGCGGCTGATGGCGTATCTGCAGGCGCAGGGGAATATCGAGCCTGAGGAGATGGCGCGAACCTTCAACTGCGGGATCGGCATGGCCTTGGTGGTGCGGGCGGAGGACGCCCCTTCGGTGGCGGCGGCAGCGGAAGCGGCCGGCGAGACCGTGTTCACGGTCGGCCGGATCGAAGCGGGCAAGACGGGCTGCACCGTTTCCGGCTCGGCCGGCACCTGGTCGGCGCGGGGGGATTGGACCGCAACCCACCATGGCTGATCGCGTCAAGGTCGGAGTGCTTCTGTCGGGGCGCGGCACCAACATGGTGGCGTTGTCCGAATATAAGCGTCGCCAAGCCCGTTCCTACGACATCGCCCTGATTGCTTCTAACGTGCCGGAAGCGCGGGGCCTCGTGGTGGCGAAGCGGCTCGGCATTCCGGTTTGGGCGCAAAGCCACAAGGGCCTACAGCGAGCCGAGTTCGACCGGCTGATCGATGCGGAGCTTCGGCGCCACGATGTCGAGGTGGTGGCGCTTGCCGGCTATATGCGGCTGCTGTCGCCGGGGTTCATCCGCGGGTGGGAGGGCCGGATCCTCAACATCCACCCTTCCCTGCTGCCGCTGTACAAGGGGCTCGACACCCACCGCCGGGCGCTGCTTGCGGGCGAGGCTTTTGCGGGATGCTCGGTGCATGTGGTGACCGAGGAGCTGGACGCGGGGCCGGTGCTTGCCCAGGCCAAGGTACGGATCCGGGAGCGCGATAACCCGGAGTCGCTGGCGGAGCGGGTGCTTGTTGAAGAGCACAAGCTCTACCCGGAAGCGCTGGACCAGTTCTGCGCGCGGCTGAAGCCGGGGCATATCGACGTGCTGCCTCCACACGCCTGAGCGTGCGGAGGCGCAACGGGCTATTAGCCGACGATTTCTTCGGGCTTGAAGAAGAAGTCGATCTCGATGGCGGCGTTTTCGGCGCTGTCGGAGCCGTGGACGCTGTTGGCTTCGATCGACTCGGCGAATTCCTTGCGAATAGTGCCGGCGTCGGCGTTTTCCGGGTTGGTGGCGCCCATCACTTCGCGATTGCGGAGGACTGCGTTCTCGCCTTCGAGCACCTGCACCACGACCGGACCGGAGATCATGAAGGAGACGAGGTCGTTGAAGAACGGCCGCTCGCGGTGAACGCCGTAAAAGCCTTCGGCCTGTTCGCGGCTCATGTGGATGCGCTTGGAGGCGACGACGCGGAGGCCCGCTTCTTCCAGCTTGGCGGTGATCGCGCCGGTCAGGTTGCGGCGGGTCGCATCGGGTTTGATAATCGAGAAAGTGCGTTCGGTCGCCATGGCCGGCAAAGCTCCAGTGGTTTTGGGTGGGTGGGATTGCCGCGCCCTCTAGGGGAGAGGCCGGCCAGTGGCAAGGCTCAGGGCCCCTGCACCCAGCGGCCGTCGACCTGCTTCCAGTAGCGGCTTTCGACGCCCTCGCGGCCTTTGAGGGCGCGCCAGGCGGTGCGGGCGTCGTCCAAAGTGTCGCTTCCGAAGAAGTAGAAGGCGCGGTCGAAGCTCAAGGCTTCCTCGCGCCAGACGCCGTCGGCGAGAGCGATGTTGCGGGCGCTGTTGGAGGAGACCGGCTCCGGCGAGAGGAGGACCGGCTGGTGCTCCCCTTCCCGCCCGTGCGGCAGGAAGCTGTCGGGCGCATAGGTCCAGAGCTGCTCGTCCAGCGTGGCGAGTAGGCGCTCTTCCGCCACCACCAGGAGACGCCCCTCCCCCGCCAGCACCTTCTCGCAGATGGTGGGGAGCACCCGCTCGAGCGGGGACGCGCTCAGGTGGTAGAAGTCGACAATCACCCTTCGAAATTGTCGGACACGAAGCGATCAAGCAACGCGACACCGAAGCCTGTGGCGCCCTTGTCGTAAAGGTGCGCGGCCTTGTCGGCCCAGACCATGCCGGCGATGTCGAGGTGCGCCCACTTCACGCCGGGATCGACGAACCGCTGGATGAAAGCGGCGGCGGTGATCGAGCCGCCTTCGCGCGGACCGACATTCTTCATGTCGGCGATCGGCGATTCGATCAGCTTGTCGAAGGCGGCGCCGAGCGGCATCCGCCACAAACGATCGCCGGTCGCGGTGCCGGCGGCGCTGAGCTTGCCGGCAAGACCGTCATCGTTGGAGAACAGGCCGCCATATTCGTGGCCGAGTGAGATGATCATCGCGCCGGTCAGGGTGGCGAGATCGACCAGCGTATCCGGCCGGTACTGGCGCTGCGCCCAAGTGATCGCGTCGGCAAGGACCAGGCGGCCTTCGGCGTCGGTGTTGATCACTTCAATCGTCTGGCCCGACATGGAAGTGACCACGTCGCCCGGCCGCTGCGCGTTGCCGTCGGGCATGTTCTCTGCCAGGACGCAGATGCCGACGACGTTCGCCTTCGCCTTGCGGCCGGCGATGGCCATCATCGCGCCCGCGACTGCACCCGCGCCGCCCATGTCCCACTTCATGCCTTCCATGCCTTGGGCGGGCTTGATGGAAATGCCGCCGGTGTCGAAGGTGATGCCCTTGCCGACCAGCACCACCGGCTTGGCGCCCGCTTCGCCGCCGTTCCAGCGCATGACAAGGAGGCGCGGCGGCTTGACGCTGCCCTGGCCGACGCCGAGCAGCGCGCCCATGCCGAGGTCGGCCATCTGCTTCTCGTCAAGCACGTCGATGTCGACGCCGAGCGGCGAAACGCGGGCGCGGCAGCGCTCCACGAAGCTTTCGGGGTAAAGTATGTTGGCGGGCTCGGTGACCAGCTCGCGGGTGAAGGAGATGCCGTCAAGCAAAGCAGACCGGCGGGCCCAGCTTTCCTCCGCGCCGTCGGCGCCGACGATGACCACTTCTTCAAGCGTCGGCTTCTGCTTGGCGGAAAGCTTGGTGCGGTACTGGTCGTAGCGCCAGGCGCGGGCGGCGGCGCCGAAGGCGAGGCGCGAGGCGGAGTCGCCGTCGATGCCGAGGCCGGAGAGATCGACGACCAGCTTCTTTTCGCCCGAAGTGAGCAGGCGCGCGGTGAGCGCTCCGCCGGCTTTTTCGAACAAGGCATCGTCGCCGCGATGGGCGCCGAGCCCGACGAGCAGCACGCGCCGGGCGATGCCGCCTTCTTCGATAAACAATTCGGCGACGCTTGCCGCTTCGCGCTCAAAGCGCTGCGCCTCGGCGGCGCGGGCGGCGAGGCTTCGGGCGCCCTCGGGAAGGCTGGAAAGCCGCTCATTCAGCAGGTCTTCGCTCCAGGCGGGGATGGCGAGTGCGAAGGAACCGGTCGGACGCTGGCTGGCAAAGCTGATCTTCAAAGGGGCAACTCCTGATGGTGCGCGCGGCTTGCCGCAGGCTCGGCAAACGCGCAAGCCCCCGCCAAGGGTGCGGCGGCGCAGGACGTTCGGGAGCCGAGCGCCATTGCTCCGCCGCCGCTGCGATGCAATAGGCGGCTACAGGGTCGCTTAAGCGCATGTTGCGGCGGGGAAAGTGAAGAAGCTCAAGTTCATCTGCCTGACCGCCTTGCCGCTCCTGCTGTGCGCGCCGGGGCTTGCCCAGGCGCAGGAGGTGGGCACGGCGCCCGCCGGCGCCGCGGGCGAGACGCGGGAAGTTGCCTTCAGCTCGCTTCGCCTGGAATATGACACGCGCGGCGAGGTCGTGACGGCGATCGGCGACGTCCGCATGGACAGCGAAGGCAACAAGCTTCGCGCCGACCGCGTCGTTTGGAACCGCAAAACCGACGAAGTGCGGGCCGAGGGCAATGTCCGGCTGGTCAACCCGGAGGGCGACGTCGCGTACGGCGACAGCGTATTGCTGACCGACGCGATGCGCGACGCGGTGGCGGAAAACCTGCTGCTCGTGCTGGAGGACGGCGGCCGGCTTGCTGCCAACCGCGCCGAGCGCCGCGACGGCTACACCACCTTGTACGAGGCCGCCTACAGTCCCTGCGCGGTGGTGAACGAGAATGGCTGCCCCAAGGACCCAACCTGGCAGATCACCGCGGTAAAGGTGGTCCACGACCCGTTCCGCAACCGCATCCGCTACGAAGGCGCGGGGCTCAGCCTGTTCGGGCGGCGGATCATCGCGCTTCCCGGCCTATCCCACCCGGACGGCTCGGAAGGCGGCGGCGGCGGTTTGCTGGTGCCCGACGTCCGGATCAGCCAGAGCAACGGCCTCGAGCTTTCGGCGCCTTATTATTTCAAGCTGGCGCCGAACAAGGACGCGACGATCACGCCGCACGTTTACACCGAAGTGCTGCCGATGATCGAAGGCCGTTACCGGCAGCTGACCGGGATCGGCGCCTTTCAGGTCGGCGGATACCTGACCTACGGATCGCGAATTCCGATCGATGGCAACCCGGCGCTGGTGCCCGACCGCGACCGCGGCATTCGCGCTTATTTGGAAGGCAATGGCCGGTTCCAGCTTTCGCCGGTGTGGAGCGTGACGGCGGCGGCGCGCTACGTCACCGATCGGACGTTTCTGCGCCGCTACGACATTTCGCGCGACACGCGGCTTCGTTCGGTGGTGAATGCCGAGCGGATCGACCGCAACAGCTACATTTCCATTGCCGGCTGGGCCTTCCAAGGGCTGCGCACCACCGATGTCGCGGGGCAGCAGCCGGTCGCCCTCCCCGCCATCGACGCACGTTGGCGGCTCGGCGATCCGGTGCTGGGCGGGCGCGTGGAGCTTCAGGCCAACAGCCTCGCCATATTGCGCACCGGCGGCCAGGACACGCAGCGCGCCTTTGCCTCGGCGCGCTGGGACCGGCGGGCGATCACGCCGATGGGCCAGGAGCTGATCCTGACCGCGTATGCGCGCGGCGACATCTACCACAGCAGCGACAACGAACTGACCGATACGTTGGTCTATCGCGGCCAGTCCGGCTGGCAGGGGCGCGGCGTCGCGGCGCTTGCCGCCGAAGCGCGCTGGCCGCTGGTCGGGCCGTTCATGGGCGGCACCCAGCGGCTGACTCCGCGCGTCCAATTGGTGGCCTCGCCGCCGACCGAGAACCTCGACATCCCGAACGAAGATGCGCGCTCGGTTGATCTGGAAGACAGCAACATCTTCTCGCTCAACCGCTTCCCCGGCTACGACCGGTGGGAAGACGGCGTGCGGGTGACCTACGGCGCCGACTGGGCGTTCGACTTCCCGGGCGTGTCGGCACGGACTACCATCGGCCAGAGCTACCGCTTAAGCGAAAAGCCGGCAATCTTTCCGCCGGGCACCGGCCTTTCCGACCGCTTTTCCGATTATGTCGGCCGCACCACCGTTAAGGTCGGCCACAAGCTCAGCCTGGTGCACCGCTTCCGGCTCGACAAGGACGACCTGGAAGTGCGCCGCAACGAACTGGACGCAGTGATCGGCGGGCACCAAACTTACGCCACGATCGGCTACCTGCGCCTCAACCGCGACATCGATCCGGCGATTGAGGATCTTCGCGACCGCGAGGAGATCCGCTTGGGCGGGCGGGTGAAGTTCGCGCGTTATTGGTCGGTATTCGGATCGGCGATCGTGGATCTTACCGACCGGAAGGAAGACCCGCTTTCCGACGCCGACGGTTACGAGCCGGTCCGCCACCGTATCGGCATCGCCTATGACGACGATTGCATCGAGATCGGCGTCACCTGGCGCCGCGACTACGAGCCCGCGGGCGACATCCGGCGCGGCAACACCTTCCTGTTCCGGGTGGCGCTCAAGAATTTGGGACGCTAGAAGAAGGCGCTAAGCTAGGGTTCAGCAAGCCACGGGCAATGGCGAAGGGCCTGCTTTCACTGGAGGAATGATGAAGCTCGGGACTTTTCACAGGGCGGCATTCGTGCTGGCCGGCACCTTGGCCGCAACGGCCGCCGTCGCACAGACGGCCGGATCGGCGGACAATCAGGCCGGGCTCAACATCCCCCAGGATGCGCGCTTCCTTGCGCCGGAGAATCCTTCGGTTCGCAAGGCAACCGCAATCGTCAACGGAACGGTGATAACCGGCACCGACGTCGATCACCGCCTCGCTTTGATCCGGCTTGCCAATGGCGGCGACATTCCGGCCGAAGAACTGCCGCGCCTTCGCCAGCAGGTGCTTCGCAACCTTGTCGACGAGACGCTGCAGATCCAGGCGGCGGAAGCGGAAGACATCAAGATCGATGCGAAGGAGCTCGATCAATATTTCGGCCGTTATGCGCAGAACTTCAAGCAGACCCCGGCGCAGTTCGCGGCCTACCTGCGCAGCGTCGGTTCCTCTGACACCTCGATCAAGCGCCAGATCCATGGCGAGCTTGCCTGGACCCGCCTCCAGCGCCGCCAGATCGAGCCGTTCGTCAACGTGTCGGAAGAAGAGGTTCAGGCAGTGATTGCCCGCCTCAACGCCGCGCGCGGCACGCAGGAATATAAGGTCTCCGAGATCTTCATTTCGGCGACGCCCGAAACGGCGGCGGAAGCGCGCGCCAATGCCCAGCGCATCGTCGAGCAGCTTCGCGGCGGCGCGTCGTTCGTGGCGTATGCGCGGCAATTTTCCGAAGCGTCGACGGCTGCCGTCGGCGGCGATCTCGACTTCGTTCGCGCCGAGCAGTTGCCCGAGCCGCTTGCCGCGGCCGTTCAGCAGATGCCGGTGGGCGCGGTGAGCGACCCGATCGTTGTTCCCGGCGGCTTCTCAATCATCGCGGTGACGGACACCCGCCAGGTGCTGACCGCCGACCCGCGTGACGCGGTGCTCAGCCTAAAGCAATTGTCGCTTAGCTTTGCCGCGAACACGCCGCGCCCGGCGGCGGAAAACCGCATCCAGCAGCTGGTCAAGGCCGCCCAATCGATGGGCGGCTGCGGCCGCGCCGAGGAAGCGGCTTCGGCGATCGGCGCGGAAGTGGTTTCAAACGACCAGGTCAAGGTCCGCGATCTGCCGCCGCCGCTTCAGCAGACCTTGCTTGCGCTGGGCGTCGGCCAGACGACCCCGCCGTTCGGCTCGGTGGCGGACCGGATCAGCATTCTCGTCTTGTGCGGTCGGGACGACCCTGCACCGGTTACCGACGTCTCCTTCGAGCAGGTCCACAGCCAGCTCGCCGAGAACCGCGTGAACCTGCGCGCGCGCCGTTACCTGCGCGATCTTCGCCGCGACGCAGTTGTCGATTATCGCTGACGCGCGCGCGCGGCCGCTGGCGCTCGCGCTCGGCGACCCTGCAGGAATCGGACCGGAAATCGCGGCCAAGGCGTGGGAGCGGCGCGCCGAGGAGGGGCTTGCGCCGTTCTTCGCCGTGGGCTCCGCAGAGGCCATTGCCGCGGTCTGGGATGGCCCGGTTGCCGTGGTTGAAGGACCGGAGCAGGCGCTTGCGGCCTTCGATGAGGCTCTGCCGCTGATCCGCATCACCGGTGGTGAAAGCGTGCCGGGCCAGCCCAGCCTGGAAGGCGCCCGCAACTCGCTCGATGCGCTCGAGCTTGCCGTGGGCCTTGCCCGCTCGGGTGCCGCCTCGGCAATCGTGACCGGCCCCGTTTCAAAGGCGCAGCTTTACGCGATCGGCTTCAGCCACCCGGGGCAGACCGAGTTCGTCGCCGAACGCTGCGGCATCGCGGCCGACATGGTGGCGATGATGCTTGCAGGCCCGACGCTTCGCACGGTGCCGGTGACCACCCACATCGCGCTCAAGGACGTTCCTTCGGCGGTGACGGAGGAGCTGATCGTTCAGCGCGGGCGGACCACCATCCGTGGCCTGAAGCGATTGTTCGGGATCGAGCGACCGCGTTTGGCCGTGGCGGGGCTCAACCCCCATGCCGGCGAAGACGGCGCACTCGGCCGCGAGGAAATTGACGTGGTGATGCCGGCTATTGAGCGACTTCGCGAGGAGGATGCGGAAATCATCGGCCCGCTCGCCGCCGACACCATGTTCCACGCCCGCAAGCGGGCCACCTACGACGCGGCCTTGTGCCTGTATCACGACCAGGCGCTTGTTCCGCTCAAGACCCTGCATTTCGACGAGGGCGTGAACATCACGCTCGGCCTTCCCATCGTGCGTACCTCGCCAGACCATGGCACTGCGTTCGGGATCGCCGGACGCAACGAGGCGGAGCCGGGCGCGATGATCGCCGCCTTGCGGCTCGCCGCCGATTGCGCGCGCCGCCTCGGCCAGGCGTGAAGCCGCTACCGCCGCTTCGCGAGGTTATCCGCGACCACGGCCTCACCGCGTCCAAGGCGCTGGGGCAAAACTTCCTGCTGGACGAAAAGCTGCTCGACCGGATCGCGGCGGTGCCCGGCGATCTTCAGGGGCAGCGGGTTTATGAAGTCGGTCCCGGTCCGGGTGGCCTTACCCGGGCGCTGCTCCGCGCCGGCGCGGAGGTGGTGGCGGTGGAGCGGGACCGGCGCTGCCTCCCTGCCTTGGCCGAGGTAAACGAAGCCTCGGGCGGCCGGCTGCGCGTGCTCGACGCCGACGCGCTCAAGATCGACGAGCAGGCCGAGACCGGCACAGGCGCGCACGTCGTCGCCAATTTGCCCTACAATGTCGGAACGGCTTTGCTGGTGCGCTGGCTCGGGGGCGAGGCGTGGCCGCCCTGGTGGGCGTCGCTCACCCTGATGTTTCAGGCGGAAGTCGCCGAGCGGATTGTCGCCAAGCCGGACACGTCCGCATACGGCCGCCTCGCGGTGCTTGCCCAGTGGCGAAGCGAGGCGCGGATCGCGATGAAGGTCCACCGCTCCGCCTTCGTGCCGCCGCCTAAGGTAATGTCGGCCGTAGTCCACATCGTACCCCGCGCCGCGCCTGAAGGCGTTGACGCGGGCACCTTGGAAGCACTGACCGGCGCCGCATTCGGGCAGCGGCGCAAAATGCTTCGGCAAAGCCTCAAGGGGCTGCCCGGCGCATTGCAGGCGCTGGAGGAAGCGAGCCTCGACTCCGCACGTCGCGCCGAAACGCTCACCGTGGCGGAGTTCGTCGAAGTAGCGCGGCGGATGAAGCCTGCGGCTTAGTTCGGCTTAGGCGCGTTCGTTGCAGGCGGCACGGTGGTGGCGGGCGCCTGCGCCGTCAGCACATCGGCGGGCGGGCCCTTTGCGATTGCGGCGGCGAGGGTGTTGGCGGGGCCGCAGGGCGCCGCGCAGAGGGTCTTCACTCGTTCCAGGTTGCGGCGCGCGCGCTCGACGGCGCCGCGCTGCACATAGGCTTCGCCCTGGCCGGCGATCGCGCTGACGTCGTTGGGCTCGAGCTTCAGAGCCTCGTTGTAGAAGCGGATCGCCTTGCCGGGGAGCTTCTGCGCCATGGCGACGCGGGCGAGGCCGGCATAAGCTTGGCGGTTGCGGGGATCGACGGCGAGGGCCGTTTCGAGGAGATCGATCGCCTCGCCGTAGCGCGCGCTGTTGCTCAGCGTCTGCGCTTCCTGGGTCAGCGACACGGAGCGCGGATCGATCTGGTCGTCCGGCTTCTGGCCGTGGCCGGCGCTTGCCATGGTCGCCAAAGCGATTGCGACGCTGAGTGCAATGGGCGTGAAGCGCATCAAAATCTCCATAAGCGGGCCGCGCGGCAGACTAGCATGGCGCCCGCCACCGCGCGACGAAAAAGCCGTCCGTGCCGTCGTGGCCGGGGGTAAGTATTCGCCCGGGTCCGGCCACGCGTCCAGCCTTCATCGCAAGCGGTTCCGAAACCAGCGATGAACGCGCCGGCAGCGCATCCGTCTGGCGGCGCCCCTCCTCGGCAAGAACCGAGCAGACGGCGTAGACGAGAATGCCGCCCGGTTTCACCAGTTCCACAGCAACGTCAAGGATATGCGCCTGGAGCTTCACAAGCCGCGACAGGCGTTCCTCGTTGAGGCGCCAGCGGGTTTCCGGGTTGCGGCGCCAGGTGCCGGTGCCGGAGCACGGCGCGTCGACCAGCACCACGTCGGCGCGGGCGCGCAAGTCGGCGAGCGCGTGCATTTCGCGGTTGGGATCGAGAAGCAGCGGTTCGACGATGCGCACCCCTGCGCGCTCCAGCCGCTGCGGCATCTGGCCGAGCCGCCTCTTGTCGGTGTCGCACGCGACGAGGCGGCCTTGGTTTCCCATCTCGGCGGCCAAAGCGAGGGTCTTGCCCCCTGCCCCGGCGCACAGATCGATGACGGTGGAGCCCGGTTGCGCGTTGCAGGCGAGCGCGAGGAGCTGGCTGCCTTCGTCCTGCACTTCAACGAGGCCGGAGCGCCAGACATCGGTTTCCTCCACCCTGTAGCCTTCGGGAAGGCGAAGACCGAGCGGCGACAGCGGCGACGGCATTGCCTCGGGAAGGGCGGCAAGCGCTTCCTCGCGCGTGCCCTTCAGGATGTTGACGCGCAGATCGAGTGGCGCGCGGGTGAGAAGAGCTTCCACCTCCGCCTGATCGAGCAGCGGATCGAAACGGCTGCGCAGCCAGTTTGGGGCCGGGCCCCAGGGCGCGGGCTTCTCGTCCGGCATCACTGGCGCGGGCCCATGGGGAGAACCGTCGAACAAAGCGAGCAGCTCGGCCTCGTCCTGCGCCACGCCGAGCATTGCGGCGCGGCCGGAGGCGGGCCGCTCGCCGGTGCGGCGGATGGCGCGGTAGACGAGCTCGCGCACCGCGCGGCGGTCCTTGGAGCCGGCGAAGCGGCGCGTCTTGAACCAGCGCTGGATCAACGTGTCGGCCGCCGCGCCGCCTTCCTTCGCGGCGTTGGCGATCTCGTCGAGCAGCTCGATGGCGGCCTGGATCCGCGCGGCGGGCGTCATCCTTGAGTCGGGTAGTTGGGAGCTTCGCGGGTGATCGCGACGTCGTGGACATGGCTTTCGCGAAGGCCCGCATTGGTGATGCGAATGAAGCGGGCGCGGGTGCGCAACTCCTCCAGCGTCTCCGAGCCGGTATAGCCCATCGCCGCCTTCACCCCGCCGACGAGCTGGTGGATGACGTCTCGTGCCGTCCCCTTGTAGGCAACCTGGCCCTCGATGCCCTCGGGAACCAGTTTCAGCTGATCCTTTATGTCCTGCTGGAAATAACGGTCGGCCGAGCCGCGCGCCATTGCCCCGACCGAGCCCATGCCGCGGTAGGATTTGAAGGCGCGGCCCTGGTAGAGGAAGGTCTCGCCCGGCGCTTCCTCGGTTCCGGCGAGGAGCGAGCCGACCATCACCGCCGACGCGCCGCCGGCAAGCGCCTTTGCGACGTCGCCGCTGGTGCGAAGGCCGCCGTCGCCGATTACTGGAACGCCGCTCTTCTCCGCTTCCTCGGCGGCGTCCATGATCGCCGTGAGCTGCGGCACGCCTACGCCCGCGACGATGCGAGTGGTGCAGATCGAGCCTGGGCCGATGCCGACCTTTACCGCGTCGGCGCCAGCGTTGATCAATGCGCGGGTCGCTTCGGCGGTGGCGACGTTGCCGGCGACCACCTGGACGGAGTTGGAGAGCTTCTTCACCCGCTCGACTGCACGCGCGACGTCGCGGTTATGCCCGTGCGCGGTGTCGATCACGATCAGGTCGCATTCGGCGTCGACCAAAGCCTCGCTGCGGGCAAAGCCCTTGTCACCGACGGTTGTCGCGGCGGCGACGCGCAGGCGGCCGGCGCGGTCCTTGGTGGCGTTGGGATAGGTGACCGCCTTTTCCATGTCTTTGACGGTGATCAGCCCGACGCAGCGACGGTCCTCGTCCACCACCAGCAGCTTTTCGATGCGGTGCTGGTGGAGCTGGCGGCGCGCCTCGTCCTGCGTGACGCCGGGGGATACGGTGACGAGACTGTCGCGGGTCATCAGCTCCGACACGGGCTGCGACGGATTTTCGGCGAAGCGCACGTCGCGGTTGGTGAGAATACCGACGAGGCGCCGTTGCGCATCGAGCACCGGGATGCCGGAGATGCGGTGCTGCTTCATCAAGGTGAGCGCGTCGGCGAGCGTCGCGTCAGCGGCAATGGTGATCGGGTCCACCACCATGCCGCTTTCGAAGCGCTTCACCGCGCGAACGGCGGCGGCCTGCTCGTCGGGCTCCATGTTGCGGTGAAGGACGCCGAGGCCGCCCAGTTGCGCCATGACGATCGCCATGTCGGCTTCAGTAACCGTGTCCATCGCGGCGGACAGAATGGGGATGTTGAGCGCGATTTCGCGAGTCACCCGGGTGCGGGTGTCGGCGCCGCTCGGCAGCACGCTCGACTCGGCGGGCTGGAGGAGGACGTCGTCGAAGGTGAGCCCGAGGCGGATGTCTTGGAAGCGGTTCGGATCGGCCATAGAGGCCCATGGCAAGGAACGCGGCTTTTGCCAAGCCGCCGCGGCGGTTCAGGCCCGTGCGCGCGCGACGAGCCGGTGCGCCTGCTCGACGTGCATCGCCTCGATCATCCGGCCTTCGAAGCGCTCGGCGCCGCCGGTTGCAGCGGCGATCAGGCGGCGAGCAGCATCGACCTCTTGCGCCGAAGGGCCGAAGATGCGGTTGGCGGCGTCGATCTGGTTCGGGTGGATCAGGGTCTTGCCGTCGAAGCCGAAGTCGCGGCCTTCCGAGCACTCCGCTTCCAGGCCGGCGGTGTCCTCCAGGCGATTGTAGACGCCGTCGAAGGCCGCGACCCCTGCGAAGCGCGCGGCGATGACGACGGCTTGGAGGCTGTGGGTGAGGCCGCGCCGGTTGCTGCCGGGTGGGAGGCCGAGGTCGGCGGAAAGGTCGTTGGTACCGGCGATAAGGCCTGCGGTGAGCGGCGCGATTCGCGGCGCGGCGAGGACGCCGGCGGCGGTTTCGATCATCGCAAGCACCGGCTTGGCGGAGCGTGAGGCGACCTGCTCCATCTCTGCCGCCGATTGCACCTTGGGCAGGATCGCGAAGTCGGCCGCGCTTGCCGAGACGGCGGCGAGGTCCGCCTCGTGCCACGGATCGCCCAGCTTGTTCACGCGGATGGCGACCGGGCGTCCGCCGAAGCCTTCCGCCGCGGCCGTTACCGCCGCCTCCCGCGCAGTCTCTTTCTCCTCCGGCTTCACCGCGTCTTCGAGGTCCAGGAAGATCATGTCGGCGGCCAATTCGCGGGCCTTTTCGATGGCGCGCGGATTGGAGGCTGGAAGGAAGAGGAGCGAGCGGCAAAGGCGCAGGTCGATGGGCATGAGCGGGTCCCGATTTCGCTTGGAAGCGGCCCCGCTTGCCTACATTATGCCGCCAATCGCAAGGGGGAGCCGCGACGATGCTTGAGTTCATTCTTTTGACGTTTGCCTTGCTGGTCGGCCTCGTGCTGCTGACCGGCATCAAGATCGTCCGCCAAGGCTACCATTATACGATCGAGCATTTCGGCCGCTTCACCACCGTGGCCCAGCCCGGCTTCAATTATTACCTGCCCTTTTTCTATCGCGTCGGCCGCAAGGTGAACATGATGGAGCAGGTTCTCGACATTCCGGGCCAGGAGATCATCACCAAGGACAACGCCATGGTGTCGACGGACGGCGTGGTGTTCTTTCAGGTGCTGGACGCGGCCAAGGCGGCGTACGAGGTGTCTGACCTGTACGTCGCGATCATGCAGCTGACGACCACCAACCTGCGCACCGTGATGGGCTCGATGGACCTCGACGAGACGCTGTCCAAGCGCGACGAGATCAACGCGCGGCTCTTGAGCGTGGTCGATCAGGCGACGGAAAGCTGGGGGGTGAAGATCACCCGCGTCGAGATCAAGGACATCCGCCCGCCGGCCGACATCGTCAACGCGATGGGCCGGCAGATGAAGGCGGAGCGCGAAAAGCGCGCCGTCATCCTCGAAGCCGAAGGCAGCCGCGCCTCCGCCATCCTGCGCGCCGAAGGCGAGAAGCAGGGCCAGATCCTCGAGGCTGAAGGCCGCCGTGAAGCCGCTTTTCGCGACGCGGAGGCCCGGGAACGCGCCGCCGAGGCCGAAGCCAGGGCCACCCAG
>DATBNC010000008.1:0-78539 GCA_036554525.1 Allosphingosinicella sp. | reverse complement strand
CCGCTTGCGCCCTATTCGCTTGGCAGGCCTCCCTACCAAACCTAAAGGGCAGCCATGACAGACCGGGACGAGACCTTTGCCAAGGTCGCAGAGCTGATCGCGCCGTTCAACAAGAAGAATGCGCCACTCTCCGACACCACCAGCTTCGCCGGCGACCTTGAGTGGGACAGCCTGATCGTGATGGATTTCGTCGCATCGGTGGAAGATGAATTCGACATCCTCATCACCATGAACATGCAGGCGGAGATCGAAACGGTGGGCCAGCTCGTCGACTCGGTCGAGCAGCTTCGCAAGGACGGCTGAACGCATGACCGAAGCCGCTCGCACGCCCAACGATCCCGCCGACGAGACGGCGGTTCAGCTGTCGCACGGGCCGGACCTGTTCTCCAAATTCGACGCGCTGATCGCGGAGCGGGAGGCTTTACTCGACACGGGCGTGCGCGATCCGTTCGGGCTGGTGATGGAGAAGGTGCTCTCCCCCACCCGCGCGATCGTGAAGGGCAAGGAGATCATCCTGCTCGGCACGTACAACTACATGGGGATGACCTTCGACCCGGACGTGATCCAGGCGGGCAAGGACGCGCTCGATGCATACGGCGCCGGCACCACCGGAAGCCGGGTGCTGAACGGCACCTACCAGGGACATCGCGAAGTCGAGGACGCGCTGAAGGAGTTCTACGGCACTAAACACGCCATGGTCTTCTCCACCGGCTACCAGGCCAATCTCGGCCTGATGTCGACCATTGCCGGCAAGGAGGATTACATCATCCTCGACGCCGACAGCCACGCCTCGATCTACGACGGCTGCGCGCTCGGAAATGCCCAGATCGTCCGTTTTCGCCACAACAGCGTCGAAGACCTCGAAAAGCGCCTGAAGCGCCTGCCGCCGGAAGGCGGCCGGCTGGTGGTGCTCGAAGGCGTCTATTCCATGCTCGGCGACATCGCGCCGCTGAAGGAGATGGTCGCGGTCGCCAAGGCGGCGGGCGCGATGATCGTCGTCGACGAAGCGCACGGCATGGGCTTTTTCGGCGAAAACGGCCGCGGCGTGTTCGAGGAAGCGGGCGTGTCGGACGATGTCGATTTCGTCGTCGGCACCTTTTCCAAATCGGTCGGCACCGTCGGCGGCTTCATTGTCTCCAACCACCCGAAGTTCGAAGTGCTTCGCCTGGTCTGCCGCCCCTACGTCTTCACGGCTTCGCTTCCGCCGTCGGTGGTCGCCACCGCGGCGACCTCCATTCGCAAGCTCATGCACGCCGGCAACAAGCGCGCGCACCTGTGGGAGAATAGCCGGCGGCTCCACCAGGGCTTGCGCGACCTCGGCTACGAGCTTGCCACCCCGGACGCGCAGTCGGCGATCATCGCCGTCCTGCTGCCGGATCAGGAGACTACCGTCCGCTTGTGGCAGGGCCTGCTCGAGGCCGGCGTCTACGTGAACATGGCGCGCCCGCCGGCGACGCCAGCGGGCATGTACCTGCTGCGCTGCTCGCTTTGCGCCGACCATTCCAGCGAAGAAGTCGGCGCGATCCTCCAGATGTTCGAAGCCGCCGGAAAGGCGACCGGCTACCTCGCTTAAGCGTCCAGCGGAGTTGTTCCCTCGCCGGACCGGCTTTCCAGCAGTTCCGGCTTGTTTTACAACCGCTTCATGGCGGGTGAGATGATCGACAACCCGGGACCTGCTCCCGGGTGGGGACGCGGCGCTTTGGCGGGGGCCGGCGCGATATTGGCGACGGTCCTGCTCGCCCTGCTGATGATCATGGTAACCAGCTCCAACCGGGCGCGCGAGGATGCGCTCGCGTCGGAGCGGCACAGTTACGACGTAATGCTTCTTACCCGCACCGTGGACGGCAGCGTTGCCCGCGCCGAAGCGGCGCTCGGCCGCTACGTGCTCGACGAAGAGCGGCAGACCGGCAGTCTGTACTACAGCGAATGGCGGCTCGCCGAGCGCCAGATCGGCGAACTGCAGCGGCTGGTGCGCGGGCGCGCGGACCAGGTCGCGCGCGTCGAGCAGCTCAAGACCTTGTACGACCGGCGCGGCCAGGAACTGATCGCCGCAGCCGCCGCCGCGAGCGCTAAGCAGGGCAGCGACGGCGTTTCCCTCTTCTACGGCGCCGGCATGACAAAGACCGGGCCGGAGCTTCGCGCCAAGCTTGCCGAAATCGCCGCTGTCGAACAGCAGGATCTGCGGGGGCGAATGGCGGAGACGCGGCTGTCCGGCGCCAAGGCGGACGAGCTGACCAAGTGGCTCGGCTGGATCGCGGTTTTGATCTGCGCCGGTGCGGTGGTGCTTGGCTTGTTTGCCTTCCGGGCGATGAGCGAGCGGATCGAAGCGCTCCGTGCCGCCGACAGCGAGGCCAATCGCGCGCAGGAGCTTGAGGAGCGGGTGCGCGAGCGGACGGTGGAACTCACCGAGGCGAACGAGCGCCTGCAGGCGGAAGCGGCCGAGCGTGCCGCGGCGGAGGCGCAGCTTCGCCAGGTTCAGAAAATGGAAGCCGTCGGTCAGCTGACCGGCGGCATCGCGCACGATTTCAACAACATGCTTGCGGTGGTGGTTGGCGGGCTCGACCTTGCCCGCCGCAAGCTTCGGAGTTCAAAGCGCGAGGTGGAGTTTCACCTGGACAACGCCATGGAAGGCGCCACCCGCGCTGCGGCCTTGACCCGCCGCCTGCTCGCTTTCGCCCGCGCCGAGCCTTTGCTTCCGGTCTCCGCCTCGCCCACCGAATTGGTGGAGGGGATGCTCGACCTGATCGACCGTTCGATCGGCGAGCGGATCAGCGTTTCCACCCGCTTCCCCGAAGAAGGCTGGCACGTCCGGGTCGACACCAATCAGCTCGAAAACGCCGTGCTCAACATGGCGGTGAACGCCCGCGACGCAATGGACGGGCAGGGTCAGCTCTCGATCCGGGTGGAGAATATGGGGCTTTCCGACGGCGAAGTGGGCGAGCTGGCCGCCGGCGAATATGTCCGGATCAGCGTCGCCGACACCGGCGCCGGCATTGCGCCGGAGGTGATGGAGCGGGTGTTCGAGCCGTTCTTCACCACCAAGCCGGTCGGCAAGGGCACGGGGCTCGGCCTCAGCCAGATCTTCGGCTTCGCGCGCCAATCGGGCGGCGACGTCGAGCTTCGCTCAACCGTTGGCGTCGGCACCACCGTCTCCATCTACCTACCGCGCTCGATCGAGACCGCGCAAGCCGCCGGCGAGGTGCATAGCGGCGGGCTGCAGGCGGCAAGCGGCCCGCTCCACGACGGCGCGCCCGGCGATGCGGCGATCCTGGTGGTCGAGGACGATCCCCGGGTGAGCCGCGCCACCGTCGGGGCGCTGGAAGAGCTCGGCTACCGCCCGATCGCCTGCGCAAGCGGCAAGGAAGCGATCGCCATCCTGGAGCGCGAGGATCGCATCGACCTCGTGATCACCGACATCATGATGCCGGAAATGACCGGGCCCGAGCTGGTACGCGAGATCGGCGCGCGCTGGCCTCGAATTGCGGTGCTGTTCGTCACCGGCTATGTCGGCGAAGCGGGCGACGCCGACGATTTCAGCGGCCACGAAATCTTGCGCAAGCCTTTTACCGTCTCGGCCCTTGCGGGTGCCGTCTCGACCTCCCTCGGCCGCCGCTTCAACGAATGGCCCCACGCCGAAGCAGCTTCGGCAGCAGAGTGAAGGCGGCGAGCAGCGGCCAGCGCCGCTGCCACGGCTTGATTTCGATGCCCGCGCCGGCGTGACGGTTGATCTTCCAGGCGAGGTAGTCGATCCCGCCGGCATAGGTGCCGCTCGCCTTGGCGAGACGCACCACGGTTAGCGCCTTTCCAGCCCTGCGGCGGCGGCGCCACAGCCGCTCGGCTGCGCGCCGTTCGGCCTCCGAAGTCGCCCTGGTCAGAGAGATCGCAGCCGTGTTCTGCGCCAAGGGGAACAAGGAGAGATATCGCTGCGCGTCCTTGTCGACGACAGCATCCGGCCGCCCTTTGCTTTCGGAACGAAGCTCGGCAGAATAGGTCAGGCGAAAGGCAAGCCGCCACAGATCGAGCGGGTCGCTCCCGGTGAACAGCGGCCGCGCAGCCGCAAGCGCGGTTGGAGCGGCGCGGGAGACGGCAGCGATGGCCTTCGCCGCCGCCTCGGGCCCAACGCTCCACACCAGCCGCGAAGGCTGCGCGAAGCGGGCCCAAACCGAGACCGAGAGGGTTTCCGGCCCATTGAGCCGGTGGAAGTCCGCTTCGCTCAGCACCGCATATTTGGCGATCAGCCCTTGATGCTCGAACGGAAACACGTTGGGCGGGATCAGGCGGTTGGCGGGCGCGAGCCAGCTTCGGCCATAGGTTTCGCGATAGTCGGAGACGATCAGGTAGAAATCGAGCATCAGCCCGTCGAGCTGCTTTTCCCGAAGGCAGGAGCCGTAGAACAACACTGCCCGCGCCGCGCCCGGGTAAAGCGCGGCGATCGCCGCCGCCATTGCTGAGACGCGCGGGTCCACCGGCTCGGCCAGTTCGGCGGCGACGAAGTCGGACAGGCTTTGCGCGGTCATTCGCCGGGCTTCCGCTCCAGCGCTACGCGGGTCAAGCCTCTACTCGGCGGGAAGTTCGGCCCGGCGCCGGTCGCGGCGGCGGCGCACGTCGCGAAGCGCCACGTCTTCGAACACGGCGCTCAGCACCATGACCACGGCAAGGGAGGCAACGACAACGGCGGCCACGAACGATAATCCTTCGGACAAACACGGCGCGCATCATGCGCCCACCCCGCAGCCGGCACACAATACCCGAATCTGCGACGTCACAACGCCCTTTTGCCCGCCGCGGCTCCGCCCGCAAGCCCGAAAGCGAAAAAAATGCGGAAAAACTCAGCGATAATTGAAACTGATGCTGATCCGCTCGCCTTTGCCGGAGCCCGCCACGACCTCATGCCGAAGCCAGCTTTCCCACAGGAACAAGGTCCCGGGCTTGGGATCGGCGTAGACAAACGTCTGCTGCGCCTCGGGCGCATCGGCCTGGCGCGGCGGTGCGGCCATCAGCATCGGCAGCCGCGGGTCCTCGAGCTTCAGTCGCCCGGCGCCCGGCGGCACGGCGACGTAGAAGGTGCCGGAAACGACGCTGTGCGGGTGAAGATGGGCGGAATGGACGCCGCCGGGCTTCAGGACGTTAACCCACAGGCTGTCCAGGCGCAGCCGCCTCCCGCCCAAGTCCATCGCGCAAGCCTCCGCAAAGGCGGCGACGTGGCGGGAGAGCAGCCGCACAAGGTCGGCAAAGCGCGGATCGCGCGCCGGCAGGTCGTTCAGCGACGCATAGGAGGTGTAGCCGCGATAGCCGTGCTCCTTCGACCAGCGGCGGCCGGCGAGGTCCTCCCCGGCAAGCGCGAGGCAGGCCTCCTCAAGCTCCTCCAGAAGCGCGGGCGCGCCGAGATCGGCCTCGTAAAAGGGGGTGGCGAAGAGCGAGCGAATGGCCATGCGGGCGGCGCTAGCGCAATTGGGGCGCCGCCGCGACGGCTTTTGCGGCCGAGCGGGTGGCTCCGGCCAGCGAGGGATGGTAAGGAAGCGGCGGGCGCCAGCGGCGGCGTTCGTGTTGTGCGGGAGTGTCGCGGTGGTTCGGCCGATCCCCTTAATGCTGCTTCTCGGCCTTGCCACCGGCGGGTGCCAGCCGGCCGCCAAACAGCCCGCCCGCACCGTTGCTTCAGTCGTGGCGATGGAGGCGCCGGAAGCTTGGCGGGATACTGCCTCGACAGTTAGCCAGACGGCGATCGATGCTCTCGACATGCGCTGGACGGACGCCCTTGCCGAGGCAAAACGCCGCGGCGCGGCACGAAGCATTAGTGGCGAGGGAGCCCTGCTCGATCCCAAAGCCGCCCTGCCGCGCGCCGCGCCGGCCCCCGGGCCTTACAAGTGCCGGCTGCTGCGGATCGGCGTGGCCGGCGGCCGCACCCGCGGTATCGCCGCCGCCCGAAGCGGCTTCTGCTACATCGGCGTGGAGGACGATCAGCTCAGCTTCTCGTCCGAGATCAGCGGCTACCGGGTCGGCGGGTACCTTTACGATACGGCCAGCAGCGGCCGGTTCATCTTCCTCGGTGCGTCCGCCCCGGCACGCGGACCTGCTCCCGGCTATGGGGAAGACGCCGCCAAGGACCTTGCGGGACGCTTCGAACGGGTGGACGAATTCCGCTACCGGCTGATTATGCCCGGCGCGGCTCCGACCGAACTACAGCTGTTCGAGTTGATCCCCGCACCTTGAGAAGATGAGGGCCAGTCCGGCGTCGAAAAGCACGGGCTCAGTAGCGGTTGAGCTCCGCGTTCCGGAAACCGGGCCGGGGGGCCTCGCCGGAGGCGGTCCGCGCTTCCTTTTCATAATGTTTGGCGAGCTGAAGCAGCGCCCGGCTCTGCCCGTCGTCCGCTTTTGCGGCTGCGTCCCGGCATTCGCGCGCCTGCTGGCGGAAGAAAACCTCTCCGTCCATGTGCCTTGGCCTCCATTATCTGTTTGCGGGTCAATCCTTTATCTGAATCAATGTTCCTGCCGCACGGCACAAAAGCGGTAATAAGCCGCGCCTTTGAACCGGCTCTGCCTCCTCTCGTCGCACGTCAGGAATCGCTCGCCGCAAATCCGGCGGCGGCCTCTCGCCTTCGCGGCGCGCGCGTCTAGCCTGTTCTCAGAGGGAGGGCTCGCCGTGCTGAAGATCCTGATCGTGGAAGACGAGCCGCTGCTCGCCGGCACCTTGAAGCATCTGGTCGAGCTCAACCCGCGCTACCGGGTGACCGGCATCGCCGACGATTTCGCAAGCGCAATCGCGGCCGCCGAGGCGGAGCGTCCGGACCTAGCGCTGGTCGACCTCCAGCTCGCCAATGCGACCAGCGGCTTCAGCGTCGCGGCCAAGCTCCACGAGCTCGGCATCTTGTGCCTCTTCACCACCGGCCGCGCGCCGGGCTTTCCAGTGCCCGATCTGGCGATCGGCTGCCTCGCCAAGCCCTTCGAGGAAGCCGACTTGGCACGGGCGCTAAGCGAGGCCGAAGACATCCTGCGCGGCCGCGACCGGCTGGTGCGCCTGCGCCGCCTGCCCGCACCTCTCGAGCTGTACGGCGACACGCCCCGGGCCGCTGAAGAGGAAGCTACGGCGTGGCTGCCGCGGCTGCGAAGCCGCACCTCACTGCTTGCGCGGCTGAAGAAGCTGTGGCGCGGCCCGGGCAGCTTTCGAAGCGCGCTTCCGCCGCCGCCCCAGGCGCCGCTTCAGCCCTGCGACTGAAGGTCCGCGAGGAAGGCCCGCACCCGCTTCGCATTCACGCCAACGTCGCTTCCGCCGACGCGGCTGATCGAGCGCATGTCGACTTCGCTGCCGCCGCCGAGCGCGGGGCGGGCGCGGACCACCACGTCGTCCTTGAAGCGGAAAAAGAAGCTGGTGTCGGTCGCTTCAAGCAGGCCTGCGTCCGGATCCTCATTGGCGATCGTCCAGCCGCGCGAGCGGGCAAGCGCGGCGGCGCGGCGGATCGCGTCCTGGGGGTTTATCGGCACCCGGACGGTGCGGATGTCGCCATAGGCCTCGCGGTGAATCGCCTTCCAGCGCGCCTCCGGAGCAAGTGCCTTGAGCTCCGCCCGGTCCATGTCGGGCACGTTTTCAAGGTTGTCCGCGCGCACCGACAGCTTGGTGAATTGCGGCAGATCGTCGAGGTTGGTGGCGACGTCGTGAATCGCCGGCACTGAGCGCGCGGCGCGGATCTGGGTGCCGAGGAACAGCACAAAGGCGAGCGCAACGACGACCGCGAGCAGGTTCGGCAGCATCAGCTTCGCCTTGCGCGCCCGGCGCGCGGCGACGAGGCCGATCAGCCCAAGCACCGCCCCCGCGATCGCCGCGAAAAAGGCGTAGCGCAGCACCGCGAAGGCAACTCGGAAGTGCCACGCCCCCTGCCCTGCCCCAAGGGCCGAGATCAGCGCGGCCGCGACCCCGCCGATCCCGAAGAGGAGCGCCGCAATTGTGATCCACCGCGCCCAATCGGTCCGCTTCGCTGCCTGATCCGCCATCCACTCACTCCCCTGTTTCGCCGATGCTGCCCGTGTGTGCGCCGGACGGCAAGCGTCTCGACAAGCGCCGCGCCCCTGAGTAAATACCGCGGCACCCGGGCGGGTGTAGCTCAATGGTAGAGCTTTTGCTTCCCAAGCAAGTGACGAGGGTTCGATTCCCTTCACCCGCTCCATTTCAGACCATCCGGGGGATGGTCTGAAATGGAGCCCACATCGGCCGCAGGCCGACGGGGCGACGAGCGCGGACCCCGCGAAGCGCACGCCAGCCAAAGGCTCTCGGGGCGACAGCGCACACACCGGGTGACGGCGCTAAGCTTCCTTTAGCAACTTCCAGCTACGCCCTCAGCCGGACAGCGAGAAGGCGGATAATGGATCGGGTGACGGCAGCGGCGTTGCGGATTGGGCTCATGGCGGCCGCTTTGGGCTCGGTGATCATGCTTGCGCTGATGGTGTCCCAGCTGTTCCTCCCGGTCCGCTGGAACTGGTACAATGCGCTCGCCTTCTTTGCCGCGACCTTTCTTCTCGCCGGGGCGCGCTACATCCACACACGGCTGTGCGTGTCGCTGCCCGCAGCGGCGCAATAACGCACCGCCTTTAGATTCCGCCGCGCACCAGTTCGCGCCCGTCCGCTTCCAGCCGCGTGACGAGGTCCTCCTCGCACGCCGCCAGCCGATCCGCGTCGGTTGAGCGGATGACGAAGTTGGCGCCGACGCGGCCTTCCTTGAAGAAGGGATAGGAGCCGATCTGGCAGCCTTCGTGCGCTTTCTCGGTGGCGCGCAGGATTTCGGCCACTTCGCTTTCGGGCACGAAGCCGCCAACGGTGGTGGAAAGGAGCGGCGCGCCGCCTTCGAGCTGGCCGGAAAGAGCCTCCAGCATCAAGGTGGCGATGTGCGGCACGCCGGCCAGGATGAAGATGTTGCCGATGCGGATGCCCGGCGCGCCGGACAGTTTGTTCTCGATCAGATCGGCGCCATCGGGAACCCGCGCCATGCGCAGCCGGGCTTCGCTGATCCCGCCTCGGGTCTCGTAATAAGCTTCGAGGATCGCGCGCGCGCGCGGGTGCACGACCACCGGCAGGCGGAGCGCCGTGGCGATGGCGTCGACAGTGATGTCGTCATGCGTCGGGCCGATGCCGCCGGTGGTGAAGAGGTAATCGTTCTCTGCCCGCAGCGCGTTCACCGCCGCGACGATCTTCTCCTCGACGTCCGGCACCACCCGCACTTCGGCCAAGCGGATGCCCTGCAGGTTCAGCCAGCCGGCGACCTGGGCGATGTTCTTGTCCTGGGTTCGGCCGGAGAGGATCTCGTCGCCTATGATCAGCAGGCCTGCCGTCCAGATACGCGCGTTCGTCATCGCGCCGCTGTAGCTTGCCGGGAAAGCGGGCGGCAGGTGCAAAACGCGCGAAGCTCGATTATATCGGCCGTCATGACCCATTACGAACCCGTCGTCGCCGACACCCCCGCCCGCTCGGGCGCGATCCGCCTCCATGGCCCCGAAGGCTTTGCCGGCATGCGCAAGGCCGGCCGCGTTGCCGCCGAGGTGCTCGACGCCTTGGTGCCGCACGTCGTGCCGGGCGTCACCACGCAGGAGATCGACGACATCGTAGTGCGCGAGATCGCGGCGCGCGGCGGCATTCCGGCGACGCTTGGCTATCGCGGTTACGACAAGAGCTGTTGCACTTCGATCAACCATGTCGTCTGCCACGGCATTCCGGGCGACCGGGCGCTCAAGGAGGGCGACATCGTCAACATCGACGTGACGCCGATCGTTGACGGCTGGCACGGCGATTCGAGTCGGATGTACCTGGTCGGCGATGTCGGCGTGAAGGCGCGGCGGCTGGTGGACGTCACTTACGAGTGCTTGATGCTGGGCATCGAGCAGGCAAAGCCGGGCAATCGCCTGGGCGATATCGGCCACGCCATCCAGACCTACGCTGAAAAGCACCGCTACGGCGTAGTGCGCGATTTCTGCGGCCATGGGCTTGGGCAGCTGTTCCACGATGCGCCGGAAGTGGTCCATGCCGGCCGCCCCGGCACCGGGCCGGAGCTCCGCCCCGGCATGTTCTTCACCATCGAGCCGATGATCAACATCGGCAAGGCAAGCGTGAAGGTGCTGGAGGACGGCTGGACGGCGGTGACCCGCGACCGCACCTTGTCAGCGCAGTTCGAGCATTCGATCGGCATCACCGAGGACGGCTGCGAGATCTTCACCAAAAGCCCTGCCGGCTTCGACCGCCCGCCCTATTAAGCGCCGGGCGCCCTTCACTTTAAACGAAAAAGGCCCGGGCTTTCACCCGGGCCTTTTCTTTTGCCTCTGGCGCTTCAGCCTAGAACTTGACCTCGGCGGCAACGGTGAAGGAACGGCCGCGCGGATCGGCGACACGCGGTTCCCACGAGCTGCCGGCGCCGGTGTTGCTGTCATAGGTGATCGCGAACGGCGGATCGCGATCGAACAGGTTCCGGACGCCGCCGGTGATCTTGAAGTTCGGCGACAGGCCCGTGTAGCTCATCGACAGATTGTAGATGATGTAGTTGTTCACTCGAGGATTGTAGTCCGGCCGGGTGGCGCTCGCCGGAAGGGCGAAGTTCTTGTAGCCGTTGCGGAAGATCTGCGTCAGCGAGATGCTGAAATCGTCCGCCGTATAGGCGATGAACGCATTGTGCTTCCATTTCAGGCCAAGATCGCCGGTGAAGGTGAACAGGCCGATCAGGCTCGGGCCGTAGGGCGCGGACGGCAGGAACTTCTCCCGCTTCTTGAGCAAGCGGGTGCCGTCCAGTCCGGCGGTGAAGCGCCCGCCAAGCGCATCGATCGCGCCGCGCAGCGTCACTTCCAGCCCCTCGGTACGACGCGAACCGATATTGTCGGCGCGCAGATCGAGTTCGGTGATCACGCCGTTGGTGCGGGTCACCCGATTGGGGAAGAAGCTCTGGTTGTTGAGCAGCTGATCGATCGTCAGGGAGCCGATCGTGTCGTCGACCGCGATGTTCCAATAATCGACCGAAGCGCTGAAGTTGCGGTTCGGCTGGAACACGATGCCGCCGCTGAACTGCTTCGACGTTTCCGGCCCAAGCTGGAGGTTGCCGCCGGTGAGCGTGTCCGGCGTGATCGCCGCGCAGCCCGGAGTGACGTTGACTACGCCGCCCGGCGGGCAGGTGGTCGGATCGGTCCGCGAGTTGCCGGGGTTGGGCGAAATGGTGGTGCCGTTGAATATCTGGTTGAACGTCGGCACGCGGAAGCCGGTGTTGTAGGAGCCGCGGAACATCAGCCAGTCGAACGGCTGGAACTTGGCGGTGACCTTCGGATTCACCGTGGTGCCGAAGCCGGTATAGTCGTCGGCGCGGCCGGCGACGCTGATTTCGAACTGTTCGAAGACCGGGATCAGAAGCTCGCCGTAGATCGCCTTTACGTTGCGGCTCTTCTCCGTCAGCGCGTTAACGTTGTCGAAGGCGGCGTTGAAGATGTCGGGGGTTCCGAGCACCGCGGCGGGCGAGCCGTTGAAGCCGTAGGTTTCGCGGCGATAGTCGACGCCGGCAGCCATCTGCACCGCGCCGCCGGGCAGGTCGAACAGCGGCCCCGAAATGGACGCGTCGAACTGCTTCACTTCATATTTGCCGCCGTAAAGAACGGTGCCTTCGGCGGAGACGGCGGCAAGGCCGGCAAGCGCTTCGGGCGTCTGCGTGACGGAGAACGGGTTCAGGATGCCGCTGTTGAACAGGCCGACAATGCCCGGTGCGGTCGCGCCCGGCGCGGTTGGCGCGCGCGGATCGGGACCGCCGGAGAATGCGCCGGGGACGCCCGAGGCCGCGGCCGCCGCCGCGCTCGGGAAGACGCCGCGGAAGTGGTAGCCGCTGCCGAGGACCGAGGAGGATTCGCTGCGCGCATAGGAGCCGCCGACACGGTAGTCGAAGCCGCCGAACAGCGGACCATCGGCACCGAGCGCAGCGCGGAAGGTCTTGGTGTTGGTTTCATATTCGCGCACCCCGCAGGCGATGCAGCGGTAGCGGAAGGTGATCGGCTTGCCGTAATTGTTTGCGATCGCCGGGAACTGCGCCCGGATCGCGTTGTAGACCTGGTTATAGGTCGCGGCGGTGATCGGGTTGAGCGGGTAGGCGATCGGCAGCGTCGTGTTGTTCGCCGTGTACTGGTTTTCCGAGAAACGCTTCGACGAATCGGCGTCCGAACCGGTGACTTCGGCGAACAGCTCGTGCTCGCCAAGGCGAACGGTGCCGCGGCCGTAATAGGTCAGCGTCTGAATGGGCTGCTGCAGCGTCGCGGCGCGGCCGGTGTCGTAGGCGCAGGCGTAGCGCGCCCCCGGGATGTTCCAAAGCATCTCGTCATAAGGGAAACTGCCGGGAGCCGTCTCGCAGCCGGCACCGCCCGGAAGGTCCAGAATGTTGATGCCGCCGTCGGCGCGGATCGTGGTGCCGGGGAAGACCAGGCCGGGAAGCAGCGTGGAGTTGGTGCCCGTCCCGCCGAGCAGCGTGCCGTTTTGGGTGATGCCGACGCCCGCCGCGGTGGGGTTGATCGGGAAGGCGGTGGCGATCGGGGTGCCGCGGGTGTCGGCCGAGAGGCCGCGGTTCGGCTGGTTGGTGTTCACGAAGTCGCGGTCGCGGCCGTAGAGGACGCCGTTCCAGCTCTTGCTCACCGACCCCATGATGTTGAAGCCGTTTTTGTTGATGTCGCCATAGCCGGCCGTCGCCGACAAGCGGTAGATCGGGCTGTCGCCAAGTTCGGTGATGTCGGTAAACGCGCTCAGGGAGACGCCCTGGAAGTCCTTGCGGGTGATGAAGTTGATCACGCCGCCGATCGCGTCGGTGCCGTAAATGGCGGAGGCGCCGTCCTTCAGCACTTCGATGCGGTCGATCGCGGCGAACGGGATCTGGTTCACGTCGACCGCCGAGCCGGTCAGGCCGTGCGCGGCGACGCGGCGGCCGTTGAGCAAGACGAGGGTGGACGAGCTGCCCTGGCCGCGCAGGTTGGCCGCGGACAGGCCGTTGGTGCCGCGCTGGGCGCCAGAGGTCACGTCGCTGTTGGACGCAAGGTTGTCGGCGCCGCTGCCGTTGGTGCTTAGGTACATGATCAGCTGCTCGGGGCTGTTGATCCCGTTGCGGCTGACTTCGGCGTTGGTGATGATCTGAAGCGGCAGCGCGCTCTTGTTCGGATCCTGGCGGATTCGCGAACCGGTGACCACGATCGCCTCGCCAACCGGCTCCTGGCTGGTGATGTTCGAATCGGACGCGGGCGTTTCGGCGCCGGTCGGCGTGGCCGCTTCCTGGGTTGCTTCCTCTTCGGGAAGCGTGGTGGTCTGGGCCATTGCGGGCGACGCAAGGCCGATGGCCAAGGCGGCAAAAGCCGTGCCCGAAACCAGACAGGATTTCAGAGCGCGCGAATTAAGCATCGGTTAGTCCCCCAGAAATGTCATCCCGTTCCCCCGGGAACGTGCGCCATGCGTAACAGGAATGTCAAAGAGCGCCAGAGCTTCTTGCAAGGCGAGAGGAGCCCGGCTAACGGCGCCGGCGAACGGTTGCGCGGCTGCAACACCTTGATCGCGCTCAGCTTTGTCGGCGGCGCCGATTCTATCCCCGATATCCTACTTATCCACAGGCGGTTTGCACTTGTCCGACTCGGCCCTGCCTGCGAACAAGTGGGTGTGGCCGGAAACGCGGCGGACCGGAAACGGACCGAGAAGCGAACCAGCCGCTGCCACCGCGGCGATGCAGCGACCGAAGCTTGCAAGAGCAGAGGAAGCAGCAAGAAGCGGCCGGCAAGGATGTTGAAGGAAGAAGCGCGAAGCGCGGGACTAAGGCGAAAGCCGGAAGATCGAGCCGAACCCACTTTCCTCCAATGTCCGACGCAGGACCGGACACCTTCGGGCGAAAGGAAATGCGGCGGGACCCGGAGCTTCGGGCAAAGGGAAGCGCATCAGCGGAGACTGCTCCAGGCCCTCGGGCCAGAAGCGGAGGAAGCGACGGAACCGACCGAAGCCGAAAGGCTTCGGCCGGAACCGGTCCGAAAGCTGGAAGGCATGCTTCGGCGGCTGGATGCGGACGGAAGAATAGGGGCCGGTGGCGACACCGGCCCCTATTTGCGTCTGGGCGCGTGTGCGCTTTGAGGCGTGTGTGCTTCTGGGCCAGGGGCAGCCCTTAGCGTCAGACCGCCGCGTGCACGCCAGCGATGCCCAGTGCCGCCAGCCCCATCCACAGCGCCATCGCGATCATCATCAGGTTTTCGGTGAGCGACACGAAGCCCAGGGGCACGTTGCTTCCGCCGCCGACGCAGGCGCATTTCAGCGAGCGCTTGTCGATGTAGACCGCCTTGAACACCGAAACCGCGCCGACTGTACCGATGAAGATGGCCAGCGGGACCGACAGCCAGGTCAGTACGCCCGCGATCATCAGCACCCCGGCAAGCCCTTCCGCGAACGGGTAGAGGTAGCCGTAGGGCACCCAGCGCCTGGCAAGCAGATCGTAGTTCAGGAACATGGTCGCGAAGCTTTCGATGTTCTGGAGCTTCAGAAGCGCGAGCACCACCATGGAGAAGCCGATGAACCATTCAAGGGCGCGGAGCGTGATGGCGTCGCCGCTCACCGCATAGCTCGCCGCAATCGCGGACAGCGCCGTCATCGCGAACAAGGCAATCACCGGCCGGTAGCTCGGCACCGAGGGGTCGGCGACGCGCTTGCCGAGGAAGCGCCGCAGATCGTCATAGCCGCCGATCCGTTCGCCGCCGATGAACACCTGCGGTGTCGTTGCCACCCCATGCTCGGCCTTGAAGGCGTCGACCTGGTCGCGCGTGGTGAGGTGATGGTCCTCCACCCGGTAGCCGGACCGCCGAAGCAAGTCCGCCGCCTTCAGCCCGTAAGGGCAGGTGTGGCCCGGCATCACCATCCGGTGCAGCACCGCCGTCTTCGTGCCAGCTCCACTTGCTTCAACCGACATTTCGCAGCTCCTTGTGTTCGTGCCGGTGCCTATATAGGTTCCGTACCATGGTACAGAGTCAAGAGCCGCATTCGCTAACCATCGGCCGCCTCGCTTCGGCGGGCGGCGTAGGAGTTGAGACGATCCGCTTCTACCAGCGCAAGGGGCTGCTCGGCACGCCCGGGCGCGACGGCGGGATCCGACGCTATGGTGGCGAGGACCTGCGCCGCCTGCGCTTCATCCGGCAGGCGCAGACCGCCGGATTTACCCTGGCGCAGATCGCGGAGCTTCTGGAACTCGATTCAGGGGAAGACCGCGCCCGGGTGCGCGCGCTTGCGGCCAGCCGCATCGAAGCGCTGGACTACCAGATCGCCGAACTGCAGCGGGCCCGCGATGCTCTCGAGCATCTCGCGAGCGAATGCGGCAAGGGCGATGCAGGCCCCTGCCCTATTTTAAAGTCGTTCGGGGTCTAAACGGGCGCTCAGTCCAATCGGGAGATTTCGTCGCTTTAGCCTATCGGGTGCGGGACGGCACTGCCGATCGCGCTTCAGCTGCGGGTGAGGCCGAGGCCCTTTTCCACGTCCGCCCGGTTCTCCTGCGCGTGACGCTCCTCGAAGCCGCTCGATGCGCCTGCCGCCTGCCAGGGGCGCGGCAGTACGTTGAGCGACAGCAAGGCGGCGGTGACGGCGAAGCTGATCAAGGCGGGCTTCATGGCGGATGCTCCTGTGATGAGGCCCTTCTCGGCGCCGCCTGTCACCGCCGGATGTCGCGGCGGCGGCTGTTGTGTTTCAATTGTTGCAACGGTCAGCGTGCGCGGCCGAGGTTGAGCTGGTCGAGCAGCTTCTGCTCCCACTCGCGCGGCTCCGGCGGCGGGAGGCTGCGGCTGAAGCGGCGCTCGGCGCCGATGCCTTCGATCGCCAGCATCGCGGTGATCAGGATGGTGAGGACCAGCAACCAGGCCATGAGACTTCCTTTCGCTCCCGCTCAGGCGAGCAAGGCGGCGGCGGGGGTTTCCAGCTGCAGCTGGAGCACCAACAGCAACAGGGTGATGGCGGCGATGCCGGCCTGGGCAACTTCAAAACGAAGGGGGTTCATTCGCTTTCTCCTATGGGAGGAGCGAATAAGCGCCGGATGCTGCCCCCCCATGTCGCGGAGCGGGCAAGTTGGTTTCAATTGTTTCGGGGGGAGCGCGGGCAGTCTCACGTGCGAAAGTTCGCAATTCCCCTTCCCCACCCCATATAGAAGCTATCACCCGGCTCCCCCCAAGCGAGCGCCCCGTGACTGGAAGGCCCGTACTTCCGCTCGGCGACGCAGCAAGGATGCCTCTATGACCCCACTCACCTCCTCCAAGACCGGTCTCGACCGGCTCGTTCAGCGCGGGCGCCAGGTGCAGGATACGGCGCTCGGCTGCCACGGCCTCGCCGCCGCCGATCTGCTTCGCGCCGGCAAGGTGGACACCGCCATGGGGCGCGCCAAGTTCGAGCATAGCGCGGCCGCCTGGCAGGCGCGCGGGGACATGCTGCAGCGCCTCGACCTCAGCCAGGCCGTTCGCCTTCGAGCGGCCGCCGCGTGAGGGCCTTTCCGATTCTGCTCGCCGCCCTCGCCGCCGCAGGCTGCTCGCAGGCGGAGCCGCCCGAGGCGCCGCCCGGCGCGATGGAGAGCTTCGCCGTGCGGCAAAATGCCCAGGATGCAGCCGATGAAACCGCACGCATCGAAGCGGCGCGGGCACGCGAGACGCAGCGCGCCGCCGACGCCCGCCAGACTAAGAATGCGGACGAGAACATCGCCCGCTTCGCCGCCGCCGAAAAAGCGATGGATTCCAAGGCCGAACCGGCCGCCGCGAAGTGACAAAGCCCCTCCCGGCCCTTTACTTCGCGGGTCTTCTCTCCTAGATAGCCACCCACACCCCATCGTATCGGAACAGGACACGCCGTCGCGCAGCGTGTTCAAAGCATTGATCGGCCGGGGTTTTCAGACGCTGAAGCTGCGGTCTCCCCACATGGAGACTCGCGGCTTTTTGCGTCTTTGAACGCGCCTGCACGATGCGGATTGGGCTGCACGCCTCTCCCGCATGGCTCCCCGGACCGATATCCGGGCACAGATACCAGGCTCTCCTAAGGGCCGCAGACGAAGGCGACACGAACCACATGGCGACCACCGCTCCCAAGGCTCCGGCAAAGAAGTCGGACCCGGCCCGTTCCACGGCCTCCAAGCGCATCCGCAAGATTTTCGGCAACATCCACGAAGTGTCCGAAATGCCGAACCTCATCGAGGTTCAGCGCGAAAGCTATGAACAGTTCCTGCGCTCGCGTCCGCAGGACGGCTATGTGTCGGGCCTCGAGAAGACCCTGCGTTCGGTGTTCCCGATCCGCGATTTCGCCGGCACCGCCGAGCTCGACTTTGTCAACTACGAGCTGGAAGAGCCGAAGTACGACATCGAGGAATGCCGCCAGCGCGGCATGACCTACGCCGCGCCGATGCGCGTCACCCTTCGCCTGATTGTGTTCGAGGTCGATCCCGATACGGAAACCCGCTCCGTGCTCGATATCAAGGAGCAGGACGTCTACATGGGCGACATGCCGCTGATGACCTTGAACGGCACGTTCGTGGTCAACGGTACGGAGCGCGTGATCGTTTCCCAGATGCACCGCTCGCCGGGCGTCCTCTTCGACCATGACCGCGGCAAGACCCATGCGTCCGGCAAGTATCTCTTCGCCGCCCGCGTTATTCCGTATCGCGGCTCGTGGCTCGATTTCGAGTTCGACGCCAAGGACATCGTGAACGTCCGTATCGATCGTAAGCGCAAGCTGCCGGTGACGGCGCTGCTGCACGCGCTCGACATGAACTCCGAAGAGATCCTCAACACCTTCTACGACCGCGTCACCTTTGTGCGCGGCAAGAATGGCTGGCAGATTCCGTACGTGTCCGAGAACTGGCGCGGTCAGAAGCCGATGTTCGACATCGTCAACGGCGAAACCGGTGAAGTGGCGTTCGGCGCCGGCACCAAGATCACGCCGCGCGCCGCCAACAAGGCGGCCAAGGACGGCCTGACCCAGCTCGTCATCCCGACCGAGGAGATCTTCGGCCGTTATTCGGCCTACGATCTCATCAACGAGAAGACCGGCGAGATCTACATCGAGGCGGGCGACGAAGTGTCGCCGGAAAATCTCGAGAAGCTCGACAAGGCTGGCATCGACCGCATCGAGCTGCTCGACATCGACCACGTCTCGACCGGCGCCTGGATGCGCAACACGCTGAAGGCCGACAAGTCGGAAGACCGCGATAGCGCGCTTGCCGACATCTACCGGGTGATGCGCCCGGGTGAGCCGCCGACGAAGGAAACCGCCGAAAGCCTGTTCGCCGGCCTGTTCTTCGATCCGGAGCGGTACGACCTCTCCGCGGTCGGCCGCGTCAAGCTCAACATGCGCCTCGACCTCGACGTCGAGGACACCGTCACCACGCTCCGCAAGGAAGACATCATCGAGGTCGTCAAGACCCTGGTGAACCTGAAGGACGGCAAAGGCGAAATCGACGACATCGACAATCTCGGCAACCGCCGCGTGCGTTCGGTGGGCGAATTGCTCGAGAACCAGTATCGCGTTGGCCTGCTCCGCATGGAGCGCGCCGTGAAGGAGCGGATGTCGTCCGTCGACGTGTCGACCGTGATGCCGAACGACCTGATCAACGCCAAGCCGGCGGTTGCCGCGGTGCGCGAATTCTTCGGCTCCTCCCAGCTGTCGCAGTTCATGGATCAGACCAACCCGCTGTCCGAAGTCACCCACAAGCGCCGTGTTTCGGCCTTGGGCCCCGGTGGTCTCACCCGTGAGCGCGCAGGCTTCGAAGTCCGCGACGTTCACCCGACCCACTACGGCCGCATCTGCCCCATTGAGACTCCGGAAGGGCCGAACATCGGCCTGATCAACAGCCTCGCCTCGTTCAGCCGCGTCAACAAGTACGGCTTCATCGAGACGCCGTACCGCAAGGTTGTCGACAACAAGGTGACGGACGACGTCGTCTACCTGTCGGCCATGGAAGAAGCGAAGCACACCATCGCCCAGGCGAACGCCGAGCTTTTGGAAGACAAGGGGTTCGGCGAGGAGCTCGTCTCCGCCCGCCGCGCCGGCGACTTCCTGATGGCGCCGCGCGATCAGATCACTCTGATGGACGTCTCGCCCAAGCAGCTCGTCTCGGTTGCCGCGTCGCTTATTCCGTTCCTGGAAAACGATGACGCCAACCGCGCGTTGATGGGCTCCAACATGCAGCGCCAGGCGGTGCCGCTCATTCGTGCCGAGGCGCCGTTCGTCGGCACCGGCATGGAAGAGACGGTTGCCCGCGATTCCGGCGCCGCGATCGGTGCACGCCGTTCGGGCATCGTCGATCAGGTGGACGCCACCCGAATCGTCATTCGCGCAACCGGCGACATCGACGCCGGCAAGTCGGGCGTCGACATCTACACCCTGATGAAGTTCCAGCGTTCCAACCAGAACACCTGCATCAACCAGCGTCCGCTGGTGAAGGTGGGCGACGTGGTCAACGCCGGCGACGTCATCGCCGACGGTCCCTCGACGGAGATGGGCGAGCTCGCGCTCGGCCGGAACGTGCTCGTCGCGTTCATGCCGTGGAACGGCTACAATTATGAGGATTCGATCCTCATCTCCGAGCGGATCGTGAAGGACGACGTTTTCACCTCGATCCACATCGAAGAGTTTGAAGTGATGGCCCGCGACACCAAGCTCGGGCCGGAAGACATCACCCGCGACATCCCGAATGTCGGCGAGGAAGCGCTCCGCAACCTCGACGAAGCGGGCATCGTCTACATCGGCGCCGAAGTGGAGCCGGGCGACATCCTGTGCGGCAAGATCACTCCGAAGGGCGAAAGCCCGATGACGCCGGAGGAAAAGCTCCTCCGCGCAATCTTCGGCGAAAAGGCCAGCGATGTGCGCGACACCTCGCTTCGTCTGCCGCCGGGCGTTGCCGGCACGGTGGTCGAGGTCCGCGTCTTCAACCGTCACGGCATCGACATCGACGATCGTACCCGCGCCATCCAGGCCGAGGAAAAGGACCGCCTTCGGAAGGACGCCGACGACGAGCGCACGATCCTGAAGCGCGCCACCTTCTCGCGCCTTCGCGAGATGCTGATCGGCCAGGTCGCCACCGCGGCGCCGAAGGGCGTCAAGAAGGGCGCAACCATCGATGCCGAGATGCTGGATAGCGTGGAGCGTCACGAATGGTGGAAGTTCGCGGTCAAGGACGACGCCGTTCAGGCCGATCTTGAAGCGGTGAAGGGCCAGTATGACGAAGCGGAAGGCGTGATCCGCCGCCGCCTCGAGGACCGCGTCGAGAAGCTGGAGCGCGGCGACGAGCTGCCGCCGGGCGTGCTCAAGATGGTCAAGGTCTTCGTTGCCGTGAAGCGCAAGCTTCAGCCGGGCGACAAGATGGCCGGCCGTCACGGCAACAAGGGCGTCATCAGCCGCATCCTGCCGAACGAAGACATGCCGTTCCTTGAGGACGGTACGCCGGTGGACATCGTTTTGAACCCGCTGGGCGTGCCGTCGCGCATGAACGTCGGACAGATCTTCGAGACCCACCTGGGCTGGGCCGCGCGCGGCCTCGGCCGGCAGATCGCCGAAATGCTGGAAGGCATTTCGGACCGGGCCAAGCAGTTCGACGCAAACGACGCCAACCAGGTCCGCGCCAAGATCAAGGATATCTACGGCGACCATTATCATGCCGACATCGACGCGCGCGACGATGCGGAAGTGATGGAAATGGCGTCGATTCTGGTCAGCGGCGTTCCGATGGGCACCCCGGTGTTCGACGGCGCCCGCGAAGCGGACGTGTCGGCAATGCTGGAGAAGGCCGGATTGGATCCGTCGGGGCAGGTTACCCTGTTCGACGGCCGCACCGGCGAGGCGTTCGACCGCAAGGTCACCGTGGGCTACATCTACATGCTGAAGCTCCACCACTTGGTCGACGACAAGATCCACGCGCGTTCGATCGGGCCGTACAGCCTCGTCACCCAGCAGCCGCTGGGCGGTAAGGCGCAGTTCGGCGGGCAGCGCTTCGGCGAAATGGAGGTCTGGGCGCTCCAGGCCTACGGCGCCGCCTACACCTTGCAGGAAATGCTGACGGTGAAGTCGGACGACGTGATCGGCCGCACCAAGGTCTACGAGGCGATCGTCAAGGGCGACGACACGTTCGAGGCCGGCATTCCGGAGAGCTTCAACGTGCTCGTCAAGGAAATGCGCAGCCTGGGCCTGAACGTCGAGCTCAACAGCCATGACGTCGACGAAGACGGAGTGGCCATCGCGGCGGAGTAAAATCACTCCCTCTCCCGCCTGCGGGAGAGGGTCGGGGTGAGGGTGAGTTCGGTCGGATCAGACGCGAGACTCACCCTCACCTCCCAGACCTGACGGTCTGGGCCCCTCCTCTCCCGCATGCGGGAGAGGGAAAAGTTTCAAAGGACAGTGGCACATGAATGAACTGACCAACTTCGCCAATCCGGTCGCCAAGCCGGAGACGTTCGACCAGATCAAGATCGGCATCGCCTCCCCGGAGCGCATCCGTTCCTGGTCGTTCGGCGAGATCAAGAAGCCCGAAACCATCAACTACCGCACGTTCAAGCCGGAGCGTGACGGCCTGTTCTGCGCGCGCATCTTCGGTCCGATCAAGGATTACGAATGCCTGTGCGGCAAGTACAAGCGCATGAAGTATAAGGGCATCGTCTGCGAAAAGTGCGGCGTGGAAGTGACCGTGTCCAAGGTCCGCCGCGAGCGCATGGGCCACATCGAGCTCGCCGCGCCCGTCGCCCACATTTGGTTCCTGAAGTCGCTGCCGAGCCGCATCGGCCTGCTTCTCGACATGCAGCTCAAGCAGCTTGAGCGCATCCTGTACTTCGAAAGCTACGTCGTCATCGAGCCGGGCCTCACCCCGCTCGAAAAGTACCAGCTTCTGACCGAAGACGAGCTCCTGTCCGCGCAGGACGAGCATGGCGAAGACGCTTTCTCCGCCGGCATCGGCGCGGAAGCCGTTAAGCACATGCTGATGGACCTCGACCTCGAAGGCGAGCGCGAAATCCTTCTGAAGGAACTCGCCGAGACCAAGTCGGAACTGAAGCCCAAGAAGATCATCAAGCGCCTCAAGGTCGTTGAGAGCTTCCTGGAATCGGGCAACCGCCCCGAGTGGATGATCATGGAAGTCGTTCCGGTCATTCCGCCGGAGCTTCGCCCGCTCGTGCCGCTGGACGGCGGCCGCTTCGCGACGTCCGATCTCAACGATCTCTACCGCCGGGTGATCAACCGCAACAACCGCCTGAAGCGCCTCCTGGAACTTCGCGCGCCTGACATCATCGTGCGCAACGAAAAGCGCATGTTGCAGGAAGCGGTCGACGCCCTGTTCGACAACGGCCGCCGCGGCCGCACCATCACCGGTGCCAACAAGCGTCCGCTCAAGTCGCTGTCCGACATGCTCAAGGGCAAGCAGGGCCGCTTCCGCCAGAACCTGCTTGGCAAGCGAGTCGATTATTCGGGCCGTTCGGTCATCGTCACCGGTCCGGAGCTGAAGCTCCACCAGTGCGGCCTGCCGAAGAAGATGGCGCTCGAGCTGTTCAAGCCGTTCATCTACTCGCGCCTCGACGCCAAGGGTCTGTCCATGACCCTGAAGCAGGCGAAGAAGTGGGTCGAAAAGGAGCGCAAGGAAGTCTGGGACATCCTGGACGAGGTGATCCGCGAGCATCCGGTGATGCTGAACCGCGCGCCGACGCTTCACCGTCTCGGCATCCAGGCGTTCGAGCCGGTGCTGATCGAGGGCAAGGCGATCCAGCTTCACCCGCTGGTCTGCTCGGCCTTCAACGCCGACTTCGACGGCGATCAGATGGCCGTCCACGTTCCGCTGAGCCTCGAGGCGCAGCTGGAATGCCGCGTGCTGATGATGTCGACCAACAACATCCTCTCGCCCGCAAACGGCAAGCCGATCATCGTTCCGTCGCAGGATATGGTCCTCGGCCTCTATTACCTCAGCCTCGAGCGTGAGGGTGAGCCGGGCCAGGGCATGCTGATTTCCGACATGTCGGAAGTGCACCAGGCACTGAACGCCGGTGCCGTGACGCTTCACTCCAAGATCGTCAGCCGCGTTCCGCAAACGGACGAGGCCGGCAATCAGTATATGAAGCGCTTCGAGACGACTCCGGGCCGCATGCTGCTCGGTGAGACGCTCCCGAAGAGCCACAAGGTGCCGTTCGAAACCGTCAACCGTCTGCTGACCAAGAAGGAGATCGGCGACGTCATCGACACCGTCTATCGCCACACCGGCCAGAAGGAGACGGTGCTGTTCGCCGATGCGATCATGGGCCTTGGCTTCCGCCACGCGTTCAAGGCCGGCATCTCGTTCGGCAAGGACGACATGATCATCCCGCACGAAAAGGTGACCCTGGTCGACGAGACCCGCGCCCTCGTGAAGGATTATGAGCAGCAATATCAGGACGGCCTGATCACGCAGCAGGAGAAGTACAACAAGGTGATCGACGCCTGGAGCCGCTGCGGCGACCAGGTGGCGAACGCCATGATGGAAAAGATCAAGGCGCAGCCGATGATGGAGAATGGGCGCCAGGCGCCGATCAACTCCATCTACATGATGGCCCACTCGGGCGCTCGCGGTTCGCAGGCCCAGATGAAGCAGCTCGCCGGTATGCGCGGCCTGATGGCCAAGCCGTCCGGCGAGATCATCGAAACGCCGATCATCTCCAACTTCAAGGAAGGTCTGACCGTTCTTGAGTACTTCAACTCCACCCACGGCGCCCGCAAGGGCCTCGCGGACACGGCCTTGAAGACGGCGAACTCCGGCTACCTCACCCGCCGCCTCGTCGACGTGTCGCAGGATTGCGTCATTGTTGAAGAGGATTGCGGCACGGAGAACGCGCTGGAGATGCGCGCCATCGTTCAGGGCGGCGCGGTTATCGCCTCGCTCGGCGAGCGCATCCTCGGCCGCACCCCGGCCGAAGACATCGTCGACGAAAAGACCGGCGACGTTCTCGCCAAGGAAGGCACGCTGATCGAGGAAGCCGGCGCGAACCGGATCGACGAGATCGGCGTCCAGGCGGTGCGCATCCGTTCGCCGCTGGTCTGCCAGAGCGAGCACGGCGTGTGCGGCAAGTGCTACGGGCGCGATCTCGCCCGCGGTACGCCCGTCAACATCGGCGAAGCGGTGGGCGTTATCGCCGCCCAGTCGATCGGCGAGCCGGGCACCCAGCTCACCATGCGCACCTTCCACATCGGCGGCGCCGCGCAGCTCAACGAAACGTCGAACCTCGAAGCTTCGGTGGACGGCACGATCGAGCTTCGCGACCTTCCCACGATCGTCGATCCGCGCGGCCGCCGCGTCGCGATGTCGCGTTCGGGTGAAGTTGCGATCATCGACATGGACGGCCGCGAGCGTGCCACCCACCGTATTCCGTACGGCGCGCACCTGATGGTCGACCATGGGCACATCGTGTCCAAGGGCGATCGGATCGCCGAGTGGGATCCGTTCATGATGCCGGTGATCACCGAAAAGGGCGGTATCGTGAAGTTCCAGGATCTGGTCGAGGGCAAGACGCTCACCGAGCAGACCGACGAAGCAACCGGCATCGCCCAGCGCGTCGTTACGGAATTCCGCGGCTCCGCGCGTTCCAAGGAAGATCTTCGTCCCCGCGTCACCCTGCTCGACGAGCAGAGCGGCGAAGCGGCCCGCTACATGCTGGCTCCGGGTGCGATGCTGTCGGTCGAGGACGGCCAGCGGGTTCAGGGCGGCGAAGTGCTTGCCCGCGTTTCCCGCGAAGCGGCAAAAACCCGCGACATCACCGGCGGTCTGCCGCGGGTGGCCGAACTGTTCGAAGCCCGCAAGCCGAAGGAGAATGCGATCATCGCAAAGGTCTCCGGCCGCGTCGCCTTCGGCAAGGACTATAAGGCCAAGCGCAAGATCGCGATCGTGCCCGAGGACGGTGGCGATCCGGTCGAGTATCTGGTGCCGAAGTCCAAGGTGATCGACGTGCAGGAAGGCGACTTCGTGAAGCGCGGCGACAACCTCATCGGCGGCTCGCCCGATCCGCACGACATCCTGGAGGTTCTGGGTGTTGTCGCTTTGGCCGAATATCTCGTCAGCGAGATCCAGGAGGTTTATCGTCTCCAGGGCGTGAAGATCAACGACAAGCACATCGAGGTGATCGTTCGCCAGATGCTGCAAAAGGTCGAAATCACCGACGGCGGGGACACCACCCTGCTTGCCGGCGAACAGGTCGATCTTCGCGAAATGAACGAGGCCAATGCCAAGCTCGCCAACAAGCAGCGCAAGGCGGAGGGAAAGCCGGTTCTGCTCGGCATCACCAAGGCGTCGCTGCAGACCCGCAGCTTCATCTCGGCCGCGTCCTTCCAGGAAACGACCCGGGTGCTGACCGAGGCTTCGGTGCAGGGCAAGATCGACACGCTAGATGGCCTGAAGGAAAACGTCATCGTCGGCCGGCTCATCCCGGCGGGTACCGGCGCGGGCATGAACCGCTTCCGCATCGCCGCTTCCAGCCGCGACGCCGCGCTTCGCGCGCAGCATCGCTCGCTGCAGGAGGCCCTCTACGCGCCGAACAGCGCCGAAGAGGAACATGCGGCCGAGCTCGCGCAGGGCCCTGAAGCAGCGATCGGCGACGATCCGCTCGCCGAAGTGACCCCGGTCGGCCACGGCACCGACGCCGATGCCGGCGAGTATCTGCAGGACTAAGCTTCAGGCTTAGCCGAAAACGCGAAGCGCCCCGCCGGACCCGTTCGGCGGGGCGTTTTGCTTAAAAGGGACGTACATTCATGAAGGCCGCAATCGCCCTCCTCCTCGTCGCCCTGATGATCCTGCCCGCGCTGGCCGTGATCCGGATCAAGATCCGCAAGGGCCAGAACGGCGAATGAAGCGGCGGCGGCGCGCCTTCTTTTTCTCGCCGCCTTTCAAAGCTATGCGCCCGCCATGGACGCAGCCGGCCTCCGCATTGCCCTGTTCAGCGGCAACTACAATTATGTTCGGGACGGGGCCAACCAGGCGCTGAACCGGCTGGTGGAGTATCTGCTTCGCCAGGGCGCGGCCGTGCGGATCTATTCGCCCACGGTCGAGAAGCCGGCGCTGCCGCCGATGGGCGAGGTGGTCCACATCCCCTCCTGCGCCATTCCGCGCCGGCCGGAATACAAATTCCCGCTCGGCATCCGAGCCGCAGTGCGCGACGATATCCGCGCCTTCGCGCCTAACATCGTCCATATCGCCAGCCCCGACGTGCTCGGCCACAGCGCGCTGAAGCTTGCCCGCAAATGGCGAGTGCCGGTGGTCGCCTCCGTCCACACCCGCTTCGAGACCTATTTGCGCTATTACGGTCTGCGCTTCGCCGAGCCGGTGATTGAGGGTATCCTGCGCCGCTTCTACCAGCGCTGCGACGCTATCTTCGCGCCGTCGGAGTCGATGGCCGAGTTGCTTCGCGCGCAGGGCATGAACCGCGACGTCGGCATTTGGACGCGCGGCATCGACACGGCCGTTTTCAACCCCGGCCGCCGCGACCTCGACTGGCGGCGAAGCTTCGGCATCGAGGACAACATGCCGGTGGTCGGCTTCGTCGGCCGGCTGGTGATGGAAAAAGGCCTCGATGTCTTCTCCGACGCCGTCGACCGGCTCGCGGCGGGCGGTGTGCGGCACAAGGTGCTGGTCGTCGGCAAGGGCCCGGCGCGCGAATGGTTCGAGGGGCGTTTGCCGCAGGCGGTGTTCGCCGGCTTCCAGGAGGGCCCGGACCTCGGCCGCGCGGTCGCTTCCATGGACATGTTGTTCAACCCTTCGGTGACCGAGACGTTCGGCAACGTGACGCTTGAGGCGATGGCGGCGGGGCTGCCTGTGGTTGCGGCGATGGCGACCGGCAGCGCCAGCCTTGTCGCGGACGGGGTGACGGGGCGGCTGGTGCGTCCGGACGACCTGGACGGCTTCGCCGGCGCGCTGGCGGCGTATTGCGAGGATGAGGCTACGCGGAGGGCTGCGGGGGAAGCAGGCGCGGAGGCGACGAAGCGCTTCGGCTGGGACGCGGTCAACCAGGCGCTGGTCGACGGCTATTGGCGGGTGATCGAGCAGCGCAAGCGCGCCAACTAATCCTCGAACGGCTCCACCTGCACCCGCTTGCCGAGCAGGAAAGCGTCAGCGCTGAGGCGCAGCGGTGCCAGGTCGACATGGCTCGCGCCCCGGGCGAGCAAATCGGCGAAGTGGGCGTAAATCGCCGGATACTCACCTTCGCCGTGCGCCACTTCCTCGACGCCGCCGACCAGCAGCCTGGAGCCACCGTCGGCGAGCAGCAGCGGCGGGCCGTCCGCGGGTTCGATCTCGATCGTCCACGCCTCGCCGCCGCTGTGCCGCCAGGCGAACTCTGCTGTAATCGCGCCTGAAGCCGCCGGGCTCGACAAGCCGAGCGACGCAGCGATCGGCGTGTCCCGGTTCGCCGGGAACAGAAGCTCCGCCTCGCGCAGGATCAGGGTGCCGGGGAATATCTTGGTGGCGATGGAGAGAGCGTTGATACCGGGATCGAACACGCCGAAACCTCCGGGCGCCCAAATCCACTGCTGGCCCGGGTGCCATTTGCGCACATCCTCGCGCCACACGATCCGCATCGCGGCGATACGCTTGCCCTTCAGCCGCTCGGCGGCGGCGGCGACGGCGGGATTGTATTGCGCGTGCCAGGTGGTGAAGAGGGTGAGGCCCTTCTCCTCCGCCAGGCGCGCAAGCTCCTCGCACTCGCCGAGCGTCACCCCCGGCGGCTTTTCGAGAAGGGCGTGGAGCCCGGCCTCCAGGCACTCGCGCGCAACATCGTAGCGTACGGACGGCGGCGTACAGATCGCCACTGTGTTGACGCCCAAATCGGCGGCAAGCATCTCGCCGACGCTGCCGAACGCAGGGATAGCGCTTGGGCTGCTTCCCGAGCGGCTGACCGTTGCGACGATCTCGAAGGCGGGGTTCGCGGCGATCGAGGGGACGTGCTGGTCCTGGGCGATCTTGCCGAAGCCGACGATGGCTATGCGGTGCGGGCTCATCGTGTACCGAGCCCTTTCACGTAAGCGCGCGCCTTAGCCGAAGTCTCCTCCGCGCTTTGCCCCGGCACGTAAAGGCCGCCGCCGAGGCCGAAGCCGTCCGCGCCCGCATCGAGCCACGGCTTCATCGTGTCGGGCTTCACGCCACCGACGACGAGCACCGGCACATCCTTGGGAAGCACGGCTCGCTGCCCCTTCAGCACGGCGGGGCTAGCTCCTTCCGCCGGAAACAGCTTCAGCCCCGTCGCCCCGGCGCGGATCGCGTCGAACGCCTCCGAAGGCGTGAAATAGCCAGGCAGCGACACCATGCCGGCGGCTACGGCGGCTTCGATCACCGGTGGATGGGTGTTCGGCGACACGATCACCTGCCCGCCGACATCCTTCACCCGCGCGACGTCAGTGGGGTCGAGCACCGTTCCCGCCCCGACCAACGCCCGGTCACCAAGCGACCGCGCTAGCCGCTCGATGCTTGCGAACGGGTCGGGCGAGTTGAGCGGCACCTCGACGATCCGAATGCCAGCTTCCCACAGCGCGGCACCGATGGCCTCCGCTTCACCGGGCGTGACGCCGCGGATGATCGCCACCAGCGGGCATCCCTTAAGGCGGGCCATCAAGGTCTCGGTGGGTGTCATTGCACAAGCTCCGCAAGGTGACGAACGCCGGCAAGGAAGGCGGTTTCGCCATCGATTTCTCGCACCTGCCGACCCGCGACGGCGGCTGCGTTGGCAAACAAGGAGGTTAGCTCCGGCCGCGCCATCACGACGATCTCCCCCGCGCCCGCGAACTTCAGGCCGAAGCGGAGATCCGCGCCGATCAGCAGGCCGCTGGTGAAGGAAGCCGCATCCTCCCGCGCCGCCTTGCCGAGCAGCACCCGCGCGCGCACCGCGAACAGTTCGGCGGTCAGCACCTCCCCTTCCAGCCCAGCACGCACGCCCGCCTCAAAGGCGGCACCCGGCCCCGCCGGGAGAGCAAGAAGATCAGAAAGAATGCTCTGCCCCTTGAGCAGGTTGAACAGCTCGCCGGTCATCACGGTTCGGAACGAGGTGATCCGCCCGTCCTCCAGCCTGATCCATTTGTTGTGCGTGCCGGGGTGGCAGATCACCGCGTCGGCGCCGACGATCCCTTCCGCGAAAGCGCCGAGGATCTGCACTTCCTCGCCACGCATCACGTCGGCGGCGTCGCCGTCGAGGTAGGAGACGCCGGGGACGATGCCGATCCGCCCCGGCTCAATCCATTTCACCCTTTGCGCAAGCTCCGGGAGGCCGGCGGGGCACGGCGCGTAAGGCGCCTCTACCCAGCCGCGGTTCGATCCGATCATGCCCGCCAGAAGCATCGGCAGGTCGCCCATCCGCGCCCGGATTTCCGCCACCGCGCCGTCGAAGCCGGCCTCGCTCACCGAGAGGATGCCGCGGTCGTCCTCCATCTCATCCAGCAGCGCGCCGTCCGCGCCGATGCGATAGGCGCGGCGGTTGGTTGTGCCCCAGTCGACCGCTACGAAACCTTCAGCCCAGCCCATGCGCGTCCTCTTCCCTACCCGCTTCCTTTCCTAACAGCCGACGCTTCGCAAGGCTCCTTCGTGAAACTTATCGCGCCGCCGCTGTTTGAATGGGGAAGCGCCTTCGCGCGGGTGGCGCCTGCTTCGCCCGCGCGCTAAATCGCCACGCAAAGAGCGAAATGCCAGGGAGGGCGTCATAGCCAATTTCATGTTCGCGACTGGGATCGAAAACAGCATCCCGACGATCAACAACGGCCGAACGCGCGTCGACCAGATGGAGGCGTGCGGCCACTACACCCACTGGCGCACCGACTTCGATTGCGTGGAAGAGATCGGCATCCAGTATCTGCGCTACGGCCCGCCGCTGCACACCACGCTGCGCGGCCCCGGCCTCTACGATTGGGAGTTCGCCGACGTCACCCTCGCCGAGATGAAGCGGCGCAACCTTATTCCCATCATGGACCTGTGCCACTTCGGCGTGCCGGACTGGATCGGGAATTTTCAGAACCCGGACTTCCCCCAGCTCTTCGCCACCTACGCCGCCGCCTTTGCCGATCGCTACCCCTGGGTGCAGCTCTACACGCCGATCAACGAGATGTTCATTTGCGCCGTCTTTTCCGCGAAATACGGCTGGTGGAACGAGCAGGCCACGGATGATCGCAGCTTCGTCACGGCGATCAAGAACATCGTCAAGGCAAACGTTCTCGCCATGATCGAGATCCTGAAGCGCCGCCCGGATGCGATCTTCGTGCAATCGGAAAGCTCCGAATATTTCCACGCCGACAGCCCTTCCGCGATCGGTCTCGCCGAGTTCATGAACGCTCGCCGCTTCCTCACCCTCGACCTCAATTATGGGCGCCGTGTCGACAGCGAGATGTACGAATATCTCATGGACAACGGAATGAGCCGGGACGAGTACCACTTCTTCCTGACCCACCGGCTGAAGCAGCACTGCATCCTGGGTAACGATTATTACCGCACAAACGAGCACCGGGTGTTCGCTGACGGCCACACTGAAAGCTCGGGCGAAGTGTTCGGCTATAGCGAGATCACCCGCCAATATTACGAGCGCTACCACCTGCCGGTCATGCACACCGAGACCAATTTGCGCGAAGGGCCGAACGGCGACGAAGCGGTGCAGTGGCTGTGGAAGGAATGGGCCAACGTTTTGCGCATCCGCAACGTCGGCATCCCCACCGTCGGCTTCACCTGGTATTCGCTGACCGACCAGGTCGATTGGGACACGGCACTTCGCGAGCAGAACGGCAACGTCAACCCGCTCGGCCTGTTCGATCTCGACCGAAACATCCGGGCGGTCGGCAAGGCGTATAAGAAACTGATCCGCGACTGGCGCGACGTGCTGCCCGCCTCCAGCCTGTGCCTCAGCGTGCCGGTGGTGGCGCCGCAGCAGACCGAGCGGGTATTTGCGCAGGAGCAAAGGGCGGAAGCCGCGGCTCGCCGCGAGACGCCGCCCGCGCAGCCGCAGAACGACGCTTGAGGAGCCACGCATGAAGATCGCCCGCATCGAAACCTTTCTTGTTCCCCCGCGATGGCTGTTCGTCCGGATCGAGTCGGACGAAGGCGCAGTCGGCTGGGGCGAAGCGAGCCTGGAAGGCTGGGCGGAAGCGGTGAACGGCGCCTTCGAAGCGCTTCGCGACCGCTTCATCGGCCACGACCCGTTCCGCATCGAGGACATCTGGCAGATTGCTTACCGGGGCGGCTTCTATCGCGGCGGCGCAGTCCTGATGTCGGCGCTCGCCGGGCTTGAGCAGGCGCTGTGGGACTTGAAGGGTAAGGCGCTCGGCCTCCCCGCGTGGGAGATGATGGGCGGACGGGTGCGCGACTCGATCCGAGCTTACGCCTGGATCGGCGGCGACCGGCCGGACGACATCGCCGGCGCGGCCCAGGCGCGGCGCGACCAGGGCTTCTCCGCGGTGAAAATGAACGCCACGGCGGAGATGGACTGGATCGGCACGCCCAAGGCCTTCGACGAGGTGATGGCGCGCGTCGAAGCGGCGCAGGGCGTCGGCATGGACGTCGGCCTCGATTTCCACGGCCGCGTCCACCGCCCGATGGCCAAGCAGCTCGCCAAGGTGCTCGAGCCGATGGGGCTGCTTTTCATCGAAGAGCCGCTCTTGTCCGAGAACCCGGAAGGGCTCGCCCAGATCAGCCATATGACCTCGACCCCGATCGCGCTCGGCGAGCGGCTCTATTCGCGCTGGGACTTCAAGCCGTTCTTCGAAGCCGGCGCAGTGGACATCATCCAGCCCGATCTCAGCCATGCCGGCGGGATCAGCGAATGCCGGCGGATCGCCGCGATGGCGGAGGCCTATGATATTGCGGTCGCGCCGCACTGCCCGCTCGGGCCGCTCGCCCTCGCCTCCTGCCTGCAGCTCGCCGCCACCGCGCCCAACGTCGCGATCCAGGAGATGAGCCTCGGCATCCACTACAATGTCGGGCACGACCTCCTCGAGTTCATCACCGACAAGGATGTGCTGACGCCGGTGGACGGCTTCCTGCCGATCCCCACCGGGCCGGGCCTCGGCATCACCATCGACGAGAATGCCGTGCGGGAGGCAGGCAAAGCCGGCCACCGCTGGCGCAATCCGATCTGGCGCCAGAAGGACGGCAGCTTTGCCGAATGGTAAGTGGTGAAATCCTCCCCCGCCGAGGCAGGGGAGGAGGAAGGTCAGGCGACGGCGCGCAGGCGCTTGGAAGCGCCGACCGAGCAGATGCCGAGCTCGTCTTCGAGCCGGCTCATTTCCCGCTCGCGCGATTGGCGCCAGGCGTCGGCATAGCGCGCGTCGCAGGCGGCTTCCTCGGCGGTCTGCGGGCGGAAGAAGCTGACGCACAGGTGGCGGCCGAACACGTCGTCGCCCCGCATCTTCACTTCGGCGGCCGTTGCATCGGGAAGCGTGTCCCGAACTTCGACCAGGCGCGCGATCAGCTCGTCGAGCGAGCTGTGATCCTTGATTTCTACGAAATCTTTGACATTCTTACTCATGGTACATCCCCTCCCCGCAACATTCCCCGGGGTGAATCTAGCGCACGGCGGAATCGCTCCGCAATGCTAACTTGGATTTATCCACAGAGAAGTTTCGCCAGCCTGAATGTGCGCACTCAATGAGGCATCATCCATGACCCGCTCCGGCCCCCCGACCCTCCACTGCGGCGCTCTTTCGCTGGTGCTGAAACCGGAAGCCGGCGGTAGCATCGCCCGCTTCGATTACGTTGCGCGGGACGGAATGCAAATACCGGTTTTTCGCGGTAGTGAAGATACGGCTGCGGACGTGCTCGGGCAGGGCAGCTTTCCGCTCGTGCCCTACTCCAACCGCATCCGCGGCGGTTGCTTCACCTTCCGCGGACGAGAGGTAAGCATCGCGCGGAACATGGCGGGCGATCCGAGCCCGCTCCACGGCCAGGGCTGGCTATCGCCGTGGGAGGTGGTGCGGCTGGACGCGCGCGAGGCTGAGGTGCGCTTCGTTCATCCTGCGGGCGAGTGGCCGTGGGACTACGAAGCGCGGCAGGTTTTCACGTTGGACGAAAGCGGTCTGACGCTGGTGCTGACCTGCACCAACACCAGCAACGATGCGATGCCGTGCGGGCTTGGTCAGCATCCCTACTTCCACTGCACGCCGGAGACGGTGCTTGATACGAAGGTGGAGAGCGTCTGGACGATCGACGAGAAGGTGCTTCCGGTGGAGAAGCTCCCGGCAGATGGGCGGTACGACCTGCGCCACCGCAAGGTTGCCGGGCAGGACCTCGATCACGGCTTCGGGGGCTGGGGTGGGTGTGCGACGGTGCATGATCCCGCCCTCCCCTTTCGCGTCACCATGTCCTCGCCCGATGCGACCTTCTTTCAGCTCTATTCGCCGCCGTCCGGCGACATTTTCGTGATCGAGCCGGTGAGCCACGCCAATGCCGCGCTGAACGCGCCCGAGGCGGAGTGGCCTGAGCTTGGGCTGCGGGTGCTTGAGCCGGGGGAGACGATGACGCTGACCATGCGCCTCGACGTTACACCGGTTCAGTAGCTCGCCGGTGCGAGCAGGCCTTCGATCGTGTGGTGCTGGATAATCGGCTTCAGCGCGTCCGCCACGCGGTAGGTCAGGTGATCGCGGACCTGCGGCGGCAGGGAGGCGAGATACCCTTCCGTCACCTGGAGATCGTGGTGCTGCGCGTTGGTGGCGTCGGGTGCATCCACTCCCACCACCAGCACCGGCCGCGGCTGATGCGAACGGTTGGCGGTGCCGCGGTGGATGGTGAGCGCCGAGCGGACGGACATGTCGCCCATCTGCGGCATCTTCTGCTGCGCCCGTTCAATGTAGCGCGGCCAGAGGTGCTTGGGCGGGAACATGCCCTTGGGGCAGCCCTCGAACTGGTCCCACTGCGTTCCCGGCGCGACTTCGAACGGCCCCATCTCCGGCACCGTGTCCACCGCCGTCAGGTTGAACGCGAGCGAGTTCAGCCTACGGCCCTTGGTCGTCGCTTCCGGCACAAAGAAGTCGCGGTGCCACGGCTGGTCCGCCGCGCCCGGAAAGGGGATGTCGAAGCCGACCTCTACGATCTTGTAGCTCGGCCCGAGCACCGCTTCGCACACCGCGACGAACCAGGGGTGTGTGGCGATGTCGACGAAGCCGCGGATGCGCTCCGGATGCACTTCCACATACCAGCGCTGCGGCCCGCGCGGCAGCGCACCGCCCGGCGTCGCCTGCGCTTCGGCGAACAGCAGGTCGATGTCCTCGCGCATCCGCTCCGCCCATTCGCGGGTGAAGGCGCCCTTTAGCGCGGTGATCCCGTCGCCATAGAGGGCGCGCATGATGTCGGCGGGTTCGTAGGTGGGGTTGAGCTCGGCTTCGGCCATTGGCGATGTCCCGCTTGGAATCGCTGAGGAATAAGCGCTTTTGCGCGCGCGGCCTAGAGGGTGGAAAGGATCGCCGGAAGCTCCCGCTCGGCACGGGCGTGGGCCGGCGCGTCGTCCACATCGACCCACCAGCCGTCGCCGATGTCGAAGGTGAAAGCGCGGCCTTCCGCCGCAAGTGCCGCCACCCCTTCCGACAGCGACCCCGCGCCGCCGGCTGCCACGCTTGCCACAAGCGCCTGAAGCAACGCAGGGCTGGCGATGAACAGGCCGGTGTCGACCGCGTCGTAGCTTGGCAGCTCCTTGGCGATGGCGGTGATGCGCCCCTCCCCGTCCAGCTGGACCTTGGTGGCGTCGTCGAGGTCGAGGTCGGGGCGGGTGATCCGGTAATCGACACCGAGCGTCAACGCAGCCTCGGCGCGGCGGCCGGCGATCAGGCGGCGCAAGATGTCCGGGTCGAACAGATGGTCGGACATCAGCAGCACGAACTCGCCATCAAGCCGAGACGCCGCCGCGAGCACGGAGATCCCGTTCGGCCGCGCCCAATCCTCGTTGCGGACGATCTCGATTGGCAGCCGGGTGCGCTCGGCAAGCTCCACCAGCGCATCCTCGAGCGGAAGCGGCTCGTAGCCGGTCACCACCACGAACTCGCTTGCCCCGCCCGCCGCGGCCAGACGCAGGATATGCTCGATCAGCGACGCGCCCGCGATGGTCGCAAGCGGCTTTGAGGCGGCAAGCGCACGCAAGCGGGTGCCCTGCCCCGCCGCGATGATCACGCACTTCATGGCTGCGCTCCACGCGGATTCTTTTGGCTTTTCATTGCGCGGCTTTAGAACGAAGGACGATTGCGAACGAGGGGAAGTTTTGCGGGCAATGGCGGACGGTGCGAAAGGAACGGCGGTGCGCAAGACGCGCCCGGCGGAGCTCGAGGACGGGCTCAACCGCTTCCTCTACCATCCGCTCTCGCACGCCGTGGCCCGGCTGCTGCGCCATACGCCCGTCACGCCGAACATGGTGTCGGTGTCGAGCTTCCTGTCCATCGTCGCCGCCGCCTGGGCCTATAACTGGCTACCCTTGCCCGAGAGCGTCGCCGTCGGCCTCGGCTTCCACATCCTGTGGCACATCCTAGACGGCGCGGACGGCGATCTCGCGCGCCTTACCGGCCGCACGTCACCGCTGGGCGAGGTGATCGACGGCATCTGCGATTATGCCGGGCACGTCGTCCTCTACACCGCACTGGCCGTCACCGCCGGCGGCTGGTGCTGGCTGGTGACTCCGCTCGCCGCCGCCTCGCGAATCCTCCAGGCCAACCACATTGAAAGCGTCCGGCGCACCTACCTCTGGCGCGCTTACGGCGTGCCGTGGATCGGGCAGGACAAAGCCGGCATCAAGCGCCGAAGCTTTCTCTCAGGGCTGACGGGCGTCTATGTGGCTCTCGGAAGCTGGCTAAACCCGCAAAGCGAGGAAGCCGACGCCCGCATCGCCGCCTCCGGCGAGCGTGGTCAGGAGGTGGCTCGCATCATCGGCAAGCGCGCCTTGTTCTTCCAAGAATGGCTTGGGCCCAACCGGCGGACCTTGCTTCTTGGCCTCAGCATGGCGGCCGGCACACCGCTCTGGTTCTTTCTGATCGAAGCGACTCTGTTCAACCTGCTGCTGGTCGCGTCGGTGCGGCGCCAACGCCGGGTCAACGCCGATCTAGCCTCCGCTTTAACCTAAACCGAGCCAGAAGCGGATCGCGTAGGCGACCCCCGCCACCGCAAGCACGCCCGCCGCCCACAATCCGACAAACCAGGCGAGCCGCCGCGCCACCTCAATGATAGCCCTCCTCGCCGACCTTGCCGCGAAACACCCAGTAGGACCATGCGGTGTAGAGCAGGATCAGCGGGATCAGCACGGACGCGCCGACCAGCATGAACAGCTGGCTGCGATAGGGCGCGGCAGCCTGCCAGATCGAGACACGGCCGGGGATCACGTCGGGCCAGATGGAGACGGCAAGGCCGGCAAGGGTGAGCCCAAAGAACGCAAGCGACCAGGCGAACGGCGCCGAGTCGCGTCGGCCGGAGAAGCTGCGCCAGGCGAAAAACGCCGCGGCGGCTACCATCAGCGGCATCGGCACGGTGACAAGCAGCCCCGGCCAGTCGAACCAGCGCGCGAAATATTTGGGCTCAACGAACGGCGTGGCGAGGCTCACCACGCCGATGCAGAGAAGCAGGGCCGGGAGCAGCCGCCGCGCCCAGCGCCGCGCCTGGTCCTGAAGCGGCCCTTCCGTCTTCCAGATCAGCCAGGCGGCACCGAGCAAGGCGTAGCCGGCGACCAGGCTTGCGCCCGTCAGCAGGCTGAACGGCGACAGCCACTCCCACCAGCCGCCGCCATAGGCCCGGCCGGTGACGGTGATGCCCTGCAAAAGCGCGCCCAGGGTCACCCCCTGCGCGAATGTCGCCACCAGCGAGCCCAGGAAGAAGCCGAGGTCCCAGAGCCTGCGATGATCCGGGTCGCGCCAGCGGAACTCGAAGGCGACGCCGCGAAAGACCAGCCCGAGCAGCATAGCGATCAGCGGCGCGTACAGGGCGGGAAGGATGATCGCATACGCCAGCGGAAACGCGGCAAGCAGCCCGCCGCCGCCGAGCACCAGCCAGGTCTCGTTGCCGTCCCACACCGGCGCGATGGCGTTCATCGCCTGATCGCGCTCCTTGCCCACGGGGAAAGCGGGGAAGAGGATGCCAATGCCAAGGTCGAAGCCGTCCATCACCACGTACGCAGCGACGGCAAAGGCGATCAGAAACGCCCAGACTATGGTGAGGTCCATCAATCCGCCTCCTCCGTCCGCTCGGGCCTCTGGTCCGCCCCGCCTCGGCGCATCGATGCGGACGGGGTGATCCCCGCCGTGCGGATCGGCGCGTGGGCTTCGCCGCTTTCGCCTTCGTGGGGCGGGTGACCCATCAGCTTCAAGATGTACCAGGCGCCGGCGCCGAACACGACGAAGTAGACGAGCACGAACACAAGCAGCGACGTGCCAACCGCCGGCGCGTCGATCGGCGCGCGTGCATCGGCGGTGCGGAGCAGACCGTAGACCACCCACGGCTGGCGGCCGACCTCCGTGGTGATCCATCCGGCGATTACCGCGACGAAGCCGGACGGCCCCATCACCAGCGCAAAGCGGTGAAGCCACGTCCAATCGTAGAGTCGCTTGCGAAACCGCGCGAGCAGGCTCCACAGGCCGAGCAGGAGCATCAGCATGCCGAGCCCCACCATCACCCGGAACGACCAGAACACCACCTCAACCGGAGGCCGGTGCTCCTTGGGGATGGTCTTGAGGCCCTGAAGCGGCGCATTAGGGTCGTGCTTCAGGATCAGGGACGACAGCTTCGGCACCTCCAGAAGCACGTGCGTCTTTTCCGCCTTGCTGTCCGGCATGCCGATCAGGATCAAAGGTGCGCCGTTCGGATAGCTTTCGAAATGCCCCTCCATCGCCATCACCTTGGCAGGCTGATGCTCCAGCGTGTTGAGCCCGTGGAGATCGCCGACGAAAATCTGCACCGGCGCCACCAGTGCCGCCATCCAGAGCGCCATGCTGAACATTTTGCGCACGCCGGGCGTCGCCTGCCCCTTGAGCAGGTGCCAGGCACCGACGCCACCCACCACGAGGGCGGTGGTGAGGTAAGCGGCGATTACGGTGTGGACGAGGCGGTAGGGGAAGCTCGGGTTGAAGATGATCTGCAACCAGCCGGCGGCGGGGACGAACTGGCCGACAGCGTTTACCCCCCATCCGGCGGGCGTCTGCATCCAGCTGTTGACGCTCAGGATCCAGAAGGCGGAGATCGCCGTGCCGAGCGCCACCATGCAGGTCGCGAGGAAGTGCAGCTTCTTGCCCACCCGCTCCAGCCCGAACAGCATCACGCCGAGGAAGCCCGCCTCAAGGAAAAAGGCGGTGAGCACCTCGTATGCCATCAAGGGCCCGATCACCGGCCCCGCCTTGTCGGAGAATACCGACCAGTTGGTGCCGAGCTGGTAGGACATTACGATGCCGGAGACGACGCCCATCGCGAAGGCGATTGCGAAAATCTTCAGCCAGTAGCGGAACAGGGTGAGGTAAACGTCCTTGCCGGTCTTCAGCCACAGCCCTTCCAGCACCGCCAGATAGGATGCGAGGCCGATCGAAAAGGCCGGGAAAATGAAGTGGAACGCAATGGTGAAGCCGAACTGGATTCGTGCCAGCAGCAATGCGGTATCGCCCTCGCCCATGCGCGCCCCACTAGCATGCGGCGGCGCCTGCCGCGCCTGCTATTTCCGAGCCGTCGGTTGCGTTTCGCGCACGCACTCGCTGGGCTGGAACAGGCCGACCGGCATCGATTCCGACTCAGCCGCCGGGTCTCGGGACAGCGCGACGCTGTTGTACCAAAGCGCCGGCCCAAGCTCGCGCGCGAACAACAAGGCGGGTGCGGCGTCCTCCACCTGGGGCGGTGCTTCGTAAGCGGAGAGATCGGCGTGAAAGGCATCGAACGGGATCGTCACCGGCTCCTCCCCTTCCGCGCCGTCCGGCAGCTCGGTCTCCGGCGCGTCTGCTAGGAGGCTGCGCAGGGCGGCTTCCGGATCGAGATCGGGCATGATCACCGTGCCGCCATAACCGTTCGGGCTGTGGAAGCTGAACCAGTAGGTGCGCTTCGGCGTCTTCAGCCAGAAAGCGAGCTTCGACGCGAACGGCAGGCGCGGATCGAGCTTGGCGAAGCCGGCGGTGAAGCGCGCGTCGCCGTGCAGCGCGTAGACCTGCCGCTCGATCGAGCAGGCCGGCTGGGCAAGCTGCGCGGCGGCGGCGGCAAGCATGAGTTCAAGCATCGATGATCCCCCTCGGGCGGGAGGCTAGCACGGCTTGCGCTTCCTGCGCGAGCCTGACGCTTAAACGAACACGCTCCAGCCGGTGCGCTCAACGAGCTGCTCAAGCGCGACCTGGCCGACCAGCGAGGTGCCCGCCTCGGTCAGCCCAGGCGACCATACGCACACCGCGCCGGTGCCGGGGATGATCGCCAGGATCGCGCCGCTCATCGCGCTCTTGCCCGGCAGGCCGATGCGGAACGCGACATCGCCCGACACGTCATAATGGCCGCTGGTCAGCATCAGCGCGTTGATCCGCCGGGACCGCGATGGCGTGCACACTGCGTCGCCGGTAGCGGTGTCGACGCCGTCGAACGCCAGGAACAAGGCAGCGCGGGCGAGCTGCCGGCAGGTCATCGCCACCGAACATTGGTGGTAATAATAAGACAGCACTTCTTCCGGCGGGTTCTTGAGGTTGCCGAAGGCCGAGATGAAATAGGCTAGGCTACGGTTGAAGGCGCCGGCGCGCGATTCCGACATGGCGATCCGCTCGTCGATGCCGATCGTGTCGTCCCCCGCCCGCTCGCGCAAGAAGGCGAGCAATTCCTCGCGTGCCTCCTCGGCGCTGCGCCGGCCGAGCAATTGGTCGCAGACCACAAGCGCGCCCGCACTGGTCAGCGGGTTGCGCGGCTTGCCGCGGGCAAGCTCGAGCTGAATGATCGAATTAGCCGGCGTTCCTGCGGGCTCCCGCCCGACATGGTTCCAAAGCGCCGCCTTTACGTGGTGCAGCGCAAGCGCGAGGCTGAACACGTAGGAGATGCTCTGGATGGAAAAGGCCTCGTCCCCGTCGCCGGCGACGAAGCTGGTGCCATCCTTCAGCACCAGCGCGATGCCGAACTTCTTCGGATCGACGCCCTTCAGCGCGGGAATGTAGGAGGCGACCTGCCCTTGCCCGCGATAGGCGTGGACGCTGCCCAGCACGTCCTCGACGAGCGCTTGATAATCCATGGGTTCAGATACGCTCCGGATAGTCGGGCTGGATGTCGGTGGGGATGTGGGCCGTCGTGGCAAGCACCGCTTGTGCGCGCGCATCCAGCCGGGCGTAGCGCTCGAAGAAGGCTTTGGTGCCGGCATAATCGCCATTGCCCTGAAGCCGGACGAGCTGCGCCACCAGGTCGCGAAGCCCGCTCTCCATTTTCCGGTAGTCGACCCGATAGCGGCCGGCGCGCTCGTCCCATTCGAACGCGCCCTTCTCCTGAAGGTAGCTGTACTGCATCGCCGCGCCGCGTCCGTGCGCTTCGTCGGTTCCGAAGCGCACCGCGCGGAAGATGCCGGCGAAGTAGGTGGCAAGCGCCTGCTCGCGCTCGGCCGCGGGGAGTTCGCCGCGGTCCATCATGAAGAGGATGTTGTAGACCCCCATCACGTCCGCCTTGGCTTCCTCGCTTGCCGAATAAACGTCCTTTAGCTCGGCGTTGACCGTGGTCTGCCGGCCGCCGACGCTGATCGTGCCCGGCCCCAGGCTGTGCGACAGCTCGTGGAACAGGGTCTCGTTTTCCATATACTTCTTGGTCACGAGCCGGGCCTGCTCCGGCACCAGCACCAGCCCGGCCATCGGCGCCAGGATGCGGTCGTATTTGGCGCCGAGCACGTTGGCGAGGATCACCTTCTTGGCGCCCTTCGCCTCCCGCACCCGCTCGTCATTGGGCAGGTTGAAGGCGATGGTCTGGACGCCCGGCACATTGTCCCCGCCGCCATGCACCTGATCCGCCACCAGGATCGGCGAAGTGAAGGGGCGGCTGAAATTCTTGTAGCGTTCCTCCACCGGCAGGTTGCGTTCCATGTCCGCCAGCAGGTCCTTGTATTTGGCGAGCGCGGCGCTTTCCTTCGGGTCCTGCACGGTGACGAAGGATTCGAAGGCGGTTTTGGTGCCGTAGAGCGTGTCGGTGTAGACCTCATACGGCCCGATCACGACCTCGATCGGCGTGCCGGACACATCCATCCAGGCAAGCTCGCTTTCGTAATAATCGTTGGTGCGGAACGCCTTGGCGCGCAGGCTGAGGAACCGCTTCAAGCTTGCGTTCGATGTCCGCGCCGCCGCCCGCTCGAGCAGCTTCGCGGCGGGCTCCAGCCACTGCTTATACTCGGTGCTGTACGGCACCGCGACGAGCCGATCCCCCTGCCGCTTCACGACGGTGTAGCCGCTGGTCAGCGCCTCCTTCTGCCCCGGATTCGCAACGAGATACGCCTCGAAAGCCTCCTTGGTGAGGTCGCGCGGGTAGAAGCCGGCACCCAGCGGCGGCGCGACGCCGCCGTAGAAAGGGTGGTTCTCCGCCAGCGTGTCCCACGGCCCGAAATGGAGGTCGAACATGTCGAGCAGCTGCGCCTTTTGCGGGTGGCGGCTGCGCACGATCTCTGCGCGGATCGTCGGGTTCTCGGTGGAGCGCTGGCGAAGGTAGATGGGGTTCATCAGCTCGGCGGCCTGGATGAGCAAATTCACCACCTCCCGCTCTTCCGCATTGAGGAAGGCGGTGTCGGGACGCATCGCGACCCGTGCGATCTTGGCGCGCGAGGCGGCGAGATCGTAGCTGTCGTAGCTGGGAGCAGCTGCGGGCGCGGCCGCCTGCGGCTCGGCACCGGTGCCGGCACAAGCGGCGGTGGTCAGCAACAGAGCGACGATCAGGGGTTTACGCATCCTCATCTCCTTCAGGCACAGGACGCCCTTACCCCCTCGTCGTTCCGATTGGAACGGCTACGGCACGAGAACGAGTGTCGCCGCGTCCCGGCAAGCACCAATTACGAGCTGCCGATGACTCAGGAGCAGCTCGCGATCGGCAGAACCGGCGCTGATCTAAGCGTCTCCGGCGGCGAGTGCTTCCACAATCGCGCGGAGGGCCGCCGGGTCGCTCACCATTTCATTGTGGCGGCAACCAAGCTCGACCCGCCGATCCGCCTCCCGCGTTTCGCCGGCCGCGCTTTTAGGAGCAACGATGCCGTCGCGCTGCGACCACATGGCAACCGTCGGTACCGGCGGTTTAAGGTTCGGCGCCACCGGCACAGGCGGGTGATCGACGTCATGGTCGTTGATCGTTTCGTACAGCTTCCACGCATTGTTTTGGCGCAGGCTCTGCGAAAAGGGCGTGCCCAGGGTGATTACCATTGAAACATTGCCGGGACGCCGCTTCGCCAGCTCCCGGGCGTAAAGACCGCCGAGGCTCCACCCGACAAGCGCCACCTTGCCGTCATTCTCGGCGGCGATGATGTCGATCCTTCGCAAGAGCCGCTCGAACTTGCCACGGCGCGCGCCAAGGTTCAGCCCCTGATTCCAGCCATAGGCACGGAAGCCGCAGGCGCGCAGCGTCCGCCGCAATTGGGCCGTCGGCAAATCATTGGCTAGAAAAGCGGGGATCACCATCGCCGCCCGTCCATCGCCGACATCTTCGCGCATGGAAGCGCCGCGGAGTTGAGCGCCGAGCAGGCGCACCGCTGCGGGCGCTTCCAGAAGAAGCTGACGCCATCCCGGCCGCCGGTTGTCCAAGTCCGTTTCCACTCGGGTCTCCTCCTGCTGTTGCATCACCGAACGGCTAAGGGTCGCACGAGGTGCGAAGGCCCGGGGGCATGACGTTCACAACGATGTAGGAGGCCGCTGGATGCCCGACGAGGATTCGAACCTCGATTGACGGAGTCAGAGTCCGTAGTCTTACCATTAGACGATCGGGCAGCGCCGGGCGGGCAAATAGGGGGGCCTGCCGGTGCGGTCAAGGCCGCAGCGGCCCGCTTAGTGGCCGCTGTGGTTGGTCTCCGCATCCGCGCCGGCCTCGCCCGCCTTGACCTTCGGCGGCGGCACGGGATCGCCCGGTGCGTGCGGCTTGGCGCCCTGGCTAGGCTGCGGAGCGGGGGCGGACTTGGGGTTTGCCTGTGCGTTGCCCGCCGCCTGCATCGCCTGTTGGCCGGGCGAACCGGGCTCCGAAATCGGCGAGGTGACGTTCTGCTCGCGGATTTGGTCGGCGGCGTTCTCGAGAACCGCGGCACCCTCCGGCGTTGACTGGCTGGCGGCGTCCTCAAGGGCGGCGGCGGTGTTGTCCGCTTCGCTCGATCCTCCGCAGGCGGCGAGTGCGAGAACAAGCGCGAAAGCGGAGGCGGTGCGGATCATATGCAGGATTCCCTTGCTGCTAGTCTGCGGGTGAACGACGCTGGGCGAGAAGGGTTGCCGCCAAGCCGCCTCAAAGCGCCTTTTCGTAAATCCTGTAGACCTTGTTGATTTTCGCCCCGATCGCCTCGGCCATGGAGACCATCGGGCCGTTGCTTTCCAGGATCCAGCCGAACTCGCCGCGCTGGGTGCCGTAGCGAATCCGCGCCTCACGGCGGATGAACTCCACCAGCATGAAGGCGAGCTGGCTTGCCATGCGGGTCGCGTGGAGGCGCTTCACCACGCCCATCAGCGGAACCCGCATCGCCTTGGAGCGCGGCACCCGAAGCCGCCACAGCAACTTCGCCCAACCGAACGGGAAGAGCCGCCCGTTCAAGTCCATGGTGAATTCGTTGAGATCGGGCAGTGTCATCATGAACGCCACCGGCTCCCCATCCACTTCGGCGACGCGGATCAGATCCTCGAACACGATCGGCTTCAGCTTCTTGCCGGCATAGGCGATCTCGCTCTCGGTGAGCGGAATATAGCCCCAATTGTCCGACCAGGCGTCGTTGAGAATGCCGAGTAGCAGCCGCGCTTCCTCCTCGAACTTGGATTTGTCGACCTTGCGGATGCGGATGCGCGGGTTCTTCTCGCCCGAGGAAACGATGCGGCCGACGATCGGCGGGAACGGCTTGGTAACGTCCACGTCGTAAGTGAAAAGATCGTGGATGCCGGCATAGCCATGGCGCTCCACCCAACCTTCGTAGGCGGGGTTGTTGTGCCCCATCATCACCGTCGGCGGATGGTCGTGGCCCTTCACCAGCAATCCCGGCTCATCCCAGATCGACAGGCTGAACGGACCGATCGAGCGGGTCATGTCGCGGCCCCTGAGCCAGCTTTCGGCGCGGTGAAGGAGCGCGCGCGCAACCTCCTCGTCCGCCGCTTCGAGCATGCCCCACTGCCCGGTGCCCGGCCCCATATGCTGCTGAACCAGCTCGTCGACCTGCGCCGAGATGCGCCCCACCGGCGCCCCGTCGCGCTCGGCGAGGAAGAGCTTCGCTTCGGCATGTTCGAACCAGGGATTGGTGCGCGGATCGATCAGGCCGTGCACTTCCGTCTTAAGCGGCGGCACCCAATTCGGATCGTTTTTGTTGAGGGTGAACGCTAGATCGACGAACGTCTTGCGGTCTGCGGCGTCTTCAACCGCGCGAATGGATATGTCGCTCATCCGCTTTTCCTAACGCGGGCACGCGGCTTGCGCCACGATCAGATGCTGAAGCTCGACCCGCAGCCGCAGCCGGAGGCGGCATTGGGGTTGCGCACCTGGAAGGCCGCCCCGCCCAAGCTCTCGACGAAATCCACTTCGCCGCCGCGCACTAGGTCGTGGGTCATTTCGTCCACCACCAGGGTAACGCCATCGCGCACCGCCACCAGATCCTCCGCTTCCACTTCATCGGCAAGGCCGAAGCGGTAGGAGAAACCGGCGCAGCCGCCGCCTTCCACCGCTAGGCGAAGGATCGCCGGCTTGCCCTGCCGCTCGGCAATTGCCGCGACGCGGGCGGCGGCGGACGGGCTGAGGCCGATTTCGGGTGCTTGTGCCATGGGTGGGAGATAGGGCGCCGCCCCGTCTCCCGCAAGCAAGCCTTGCCCGCCGCCCACGCGCCCGGCATATGCGCGCGGTCACCGCAAGCACAGGCGAGCCGCCCATGAAGACCCGAGTCTATATTACGCTGAAGAACGGCGTTCTCGACCCTCAGGGCAAGGCGATCCACCACGCGCTGGAGGGCTTGGGCTTCTCGGGCGTCAACGATGTGCGGGCCGGCAAGCTGATCGAGCTCGACCTTTCGGACGACGTTTCGGACGAGGACGTCCAAGCGATGTGCCGCAAGCTGCTCGCCAACACGGTGATCGAGAATTTCCGCATCGAACGCGGCGAACCGGCGGCGGCGGCGCGGTGAAGAGCGCGGTTATCGTTTTCCCCGGCTCCAATTGCGACCGGGACATGGTTGTGGCGCTGGAAGCGGTCACCGGCCAGAAGCCGGCTCTGGTGTGGCATCGGGAGACGGAACTCCCCCCTGGCCTGGACCTCATCGCCGTGCCCGGCGGCTTTTCCTACGGCGATTACCTGCGCTCCGGCGCCATGGCCGCGCGCTCGCCGGTGATGGGCGCGGTTAAAGCGGCGGCGGAGGCGGGCGTGTCGGTGCTCGGTGTCTGCAACGGCTTCCAGATCCTGACCGAAGCAGGCCTTCTTCCCGGGGCGCTGATGCGCAACGCCGGCATCCGCTTCGTCTGCCGCGATGTGGCGTTGAAGGTGGAGGGAAACATCTCCGCCTTCACCGCCCGCTACGAAGCCGGCGAGGAAATCGTCATCCCCGTCGCCCACCACGACGGCAATTACCAGGCGGACGCCGACACGCTCGAGCGGCTGGAAGGAGAAGGCCGCGTCGCCTTCCGCTATTCCGGCGAATGCAATGGCTCCGCCAACGACATCGCCGGCATCGCCAGCGAAAACGGCAAGGTGCTCGGCATGATGCCCCACCCGGAACGCGCCGTCGAGCCGGCCCATGGCCGCCAAGACGGCCGCCGCCTCTTCGAAGGGCTCTTGGAAGCGATCGGCTAGGGAACCGCTTTCGCCTCTCTCCGGTTAGCTGGTTCGAAACCCAACGGAGAGCCCACGTGACCGACGATCCCAAGCCGCCTTTCCCTGACCAGCCGCAGCCGATGCCGGGCCTGACTCAGAAGATGGAGCCGGTGCCGGACCATGGCGAAACCAGCTATCGCGGCTCCGGCCGTCTTCAGGGCAAGAAAGCGCTGATCACCGGCGGCGACAGCGGCATCGGCCGAGCGGTCGCGATCGCCTACGCCCGCGAAGGCGCGGATGTAGCGATCAGCTACCTGCCCGAGGAAGAAGAGGATGCGCAGGCGGTGCGGGCGCAGATCGAGGCGGCTGGCCGAAAGGCGCTTCTTCTCCCCGGCGACATCGCAAGCCCGGACCATTGCCGGGAGATCGTCGCCCGCACGGCTAGGGAACTCGGCGGCCTCAACATCCTGGTCAACAACGCGGCCCACCAGGACACCTTCTCGGCGATTGAAGAGATCAGCGAGGAGGAGTGGCAGAGGACCTTCGCGGTCAACATCCACGCCATGTTCTACCTGACCAAGGCCGCCGTTCCGCACATGAAAGAAGGCGGCGCGATCATCAACACCACGTCGGTTCAGGCCGACGATCCAAGCGCGGAACTGCTCGCCTACGCGTCAACCAAGGGCGCGATCCAGAACTTCACCGGCGGCCTGGCGCAAATGCTGGCGGAGCGCGGCATCCGCGCCAATTGCGTCGCACCGGGCCCAATATGGACTCCGCTGATCCCGGCCACCATGCCCAAGGAAAAGGTGCAAAGCTTCGGCGAGCAAGTGCCGATGAAGCGCCCGGGCCAGCCGCGCGAACTTGCCCCGGTCTACGTCATGCTGGCCTCCGACGAAGCAAGCTACGTCTCGGGCGCCACCATTGCCGTGACGGGAGGAAAGCCGATCATCTGACGGCCCCGCCTGCCTGCAGCGGCTAGAAAGCTTTCCACAGGAGAAACAGCAGAAAGCCAGCGGTGCCCGCGTTCAACAGCCGCATTGCGCGGCGATACAGGCCTGCGCGTGACACGGTTCGCGCGACCTGCTCCTGACCCGCGATCAGAAGCAGGTAGCCGAACCCGACCGCTGCGCCGTCCTCGACACGAAAGCCCGTTCCGGCAAGCCAGGCCGCCACCGCGCCGCCCGCCAGCAGGCAGAGATTGCCAAGCCGAAGCGCCCGCGCCGGCCCCAGCGTGACTGCGAGAGTCCGGTCCCCGCGGGCGCGGTCCTCGTCCACCTGGAACACTTGGGTGAGCGGGTAGAGCCCCAGCGCCGTCAGCGCGGCGCTTGCCGCTCCGGCGGCGAAGGCGGGGTTGAAGGCGAGCGGGGCCGCGGCCACCCAACCGGCCGCGAAGCCGATAACACCCTGCCCCAGCGCGATGGCAAGCCCGCTTGAGACCGGCCCTGCTTTCCAGCGGGTGGCCGGGTGGCTGTAGGCGGCGGTCCAGCCGGCGGCGAGGGCGTAGCAGAGCAGGAACGCGCCGCCTGCGGGGAGGGCGAGCACCACCCCCGCCGCGGCGACCGAAATGCTGAAGCCGAGCAGCCCGTCCGGCACCGGCGGCGGCGCCTCGAGCCCGCCGACAGGCCCTTCATCTTTGTCGTATGCGGAGTTGAACGCGGTCGCCCCCGGGTAAAGAAACAGGTGCAAGCTTAGAAACGCGGCGAACGTCTGCCACCGCCAGCCGCCGCCGCTGAGCAAGGCGCCCCACAAGAAGATCGGCGCCAGCGTCAGCTGGAACGGCAGGCGCAGGTGCGGCAGAAACAGGCGCAGCCGCCGCACGCCTAGAGCTTCAAAAGCCGGGTGTAGCGGGCGAGAAGGAAGAGTGCGGCGGGCCAGAAGATCGTGTTCCAAAGGTCGTGCCAGCTCTTGTCCCACCGAATGCGCTGGCCGGCCTCAACGGTGTCGAACAGGTCCCAAGCCTCGCCCGCCAGTGCCACAAGGACGACGGCGCCGATCGGCACCAGGCTCTTCAGCGGCCGGCGGCTAAGCATTGCTGCGAGCAGGAACACGCCAAGGCCGACATAGATGTGCAGCGCGTCCTTGGCGAGGCCGAGGGCGCCCACCAGCTCCAGCTTGGCGACCTGAAAGGCGCTCACACCGCGGCCTTGAACGGCGTGAAGTCGGTGTCGCGGTCGTAGACGTCGACACCTTCGCGGCGCTTCAGGAACCCGACCACGGCATAGGTGACCGGCGTCAGCACCGCCTCCCAGCCGACCTTGAGCGCCCATTGGATAAGCAGCACCTTGAGCAGGGTCCCGTTCTCCCACACGCCCCAGAAAGCGAGCGGGTAGAAGATCAGGCTGTCGATCCCCTGCCCCACGAACGTCGAGCCGATCGTGCGCGCCCAAAGGTGCCTGCCCTCGCTCCACAGCTTCATCTTGGCGAGAACGTAGCTGTTGGCGAACTCGCCAGCCCAAAAGGCGATGATGGAGGCGAGCACGATGCGCGGCACCTGGCCGAACACCGCTTCATACGCCGCCTGCCCCTGCCAGGTCGCATGCGGCGGAAGCGCGACTACCACCCAGCTCATCGCCGCCATGAAGGTGAGCGCACCGAAGCCCGCCCAGATGCAGCGCCGCGCCCGGGCATAGCCGTAAACCTCGGTCAGCACGTCGCCGATGACGTAAGAGATCGGAAAGAACAGAATGCCGGCGCCGAACGGCTGGGTGCCGAAGAAGGGCAGGTCCACCGCCGCCACCTTGCCCGCGCCCAGCACGTTGGAGAGCAGCAGGATGGTGACGAACGCCGCCATTACCCAATCGAAATAGCGTAAGGGCGCGCGTTCCAGCGCCGCCGCGTCTACCGCTTTCGCGTCTCCCCCGTCCATTCCCGCTTCCTAGCGCTGTTCCGTCTCCGCGAAAAGCGCGCTAGAACGCCCCCGCGCGCGCCCTTAGCTCAGCTGGATAGAGCAACAGACTTCTAATCTGTAGGTCGCTGGTTCGAGTCCAGCAGGGCGCGCCAGATCACCGCCCCTTGCGCAGAGCGGCCAAGCCCCCGATCTTCCGCTTCATGAGCGACACCGAATACACCCCGCCCCCGGTCTGGACCTGGGACTCCGCCAGCGGCGGACGCTTCGCCAACATCAACCGGCCGACCGCCGGGCCGACACACGACAAGGACCTGCCCGTCGGGCGGAACCCGTTGCAGCTTTATTCGCTCGGGACGCCGAACGGAGTCAAAGTCACGATCATGCTCGAAGAGCTGCTTGCGCTCGGCCATGCGGACGCCGAGTACGATGCCTGGCTGATCCGGATCAACGAAGGCGACCAGTTCGGCAGCGGCTTCGTTGCGGTGAACCCGAATTCCAAAATCCCAGCTCTTCTCGACCGCAGCGGCCCCGAGCCGGTGCGGGTATTCGAATCCGGCGCGATCCTGCTCTACCTCGCCGAGAAGTTCGGCGCCTTCCTCCCGACCGGCGCCGGCCGGGCCGAAGCCTTGTCGTGGCTGTTCTGGCAGATGGGCAGCGGCCCGTTCGTCGGCGGCGGCTTCGGCCACTTCTATGCCTACGCGCCGGTGAAGATCGAATATGCGATCAATCGCTACGCGATGGAAGCCAAGCGCCAGCTCGACGTGCTCGACCGGCGTCTCGCGGAGAACGAGTTCATCGCCGGCAGCGACTACACTATTGCAGACATCGCCATCTGGCCCTGGTACGGCGCGCTGGTGCGCGGCGACCTCTACGACGCCGCCGAATTCCTCCAGGTCGCCGACTACAAGAACCTGGTTCGTTGGGCAGACCAGCTTGCCGAGCGACCGGCAGTGAAGCGGGGGCGAATGGTCAACCGGGTCATGGGCGATCCTGCTTCGCAGCTCCACGAGCGGCACGAAGCGAGCGACTTCGAGACCAAGACGCAGGACAAGCTCTAGAGCCCGAACACCTTCAGCACCGCATCGCCCAGGCCCTGCAAGCCGCGGCCCCAGAGGCCGCCCCTGCGCCGTTCGAGCGGCAGTTCTTCGTAGAGGTAGAAGCCGTCGCCTTCGAAGCTGTCGTTGAACAGCTCCTGGCGGCCCATCAGATACGGGCCGAAGGCTTCGGAGCGCGAGACGCCGTAGCGAAGGCTCGCCTCGAAGCCCAAGGTGTTTGCCTGATTCGTGCCGCGCCCGTCTCCGGCGCGGGCGACCCGGACGCCGCGTGTCCCCTGCACGATCAAGGTGCAGGGGCCGTGGAAGACCAGGTAGCGAAGCTGCAGCGTCAGCCAGGCCGAGAGGTGTCCGATCGGCCAGCGCCGGCTGATCCACGCCGGTTGATCCACCGGCTGGACGAGGCCGACAAGCGCACGCGGCCGAAGCACGAGCGATGCGCCCGGGGGCACGCTGACCAGCGCGATCTCGGCGAGCGCATCGCCCATTGCAAATACGGACGCGGTGTCCGGCCGCGCCAGCCGTAGGCGGACGAGGCCGACCATTCCCGCCGCGAGGCTGCTCAGCGGCACCGACCAATTGAGCAGCCACTTGGTGCGTTTCTCGGCGTGGTGCGGGCTGCTTTGCAACGCTTCGGGAAGCACGAGCAGTTCCTCGGTGGGGCCAATCGGCACCTGCAGCGACACCGCTGAACTCCCCGGCTCCTCGATCCTTGCCGTTGCAGAGGCATCGAGTCGGATTGGCGCCCGTCGCGCGGCAGCGGGGGCGACGACGAAGTATAGGAAGGCCTTGATCAGCGCCGGGCTGAGGATCGCGGCGAGCAGGATAAGCAGCGCCTTCGGAAGCACTTCCAGGATAGGACCTTGGATCCAGAGCAGCCAATTCTTACCGGCCGTATCGGTGAGCGCCTGCATCTGCCTCGCGAGGCGGGCGCGCTCCTGACCAAGCGCCCGTTCCGCATCATCGGCGGCGGCATTGGTAGCGCGCGATGCTTCTGCACCGGCGTCGATGGCCACGATTGCCGTCCGTGCCTGGCGGTTGATCCGCGCCGCCTCGTCCCGCTGCCGCTCGGCCTCCACCAGCGCCCGGTAATGCTCGCAGCCCACGGTTGCCGAGGTCTCGCGGCAGACGGCGTTCCTTGCCCCGGCAAGAAAGCGGCCGTTGAGCTGCGCAACCCGCTCTCGCGCCGCCGCCCACGCGCGGTAGCTCGCCTGCGCCCGCGCCACCTGCGCCTGCCGCTGCCCGGCCGAAGCCTGCGCAGCGAGCAGAGCGTCGATGGCCCTTGCTTCCCGCTCCAGCAGCGCGATCTCCGCCCCGGCGCGGTAGTGGCCAAACACCGCATCCGAGTCTCTACGAGCGCCGGCAAGCGTCAGCTCCGTGGAGGAAAGGCGCAGCCCCTCCTGCTGACGCAGCAACTGCGGAATCGCCGTGCGCCGCGCCTGTAGCGCGTCGGCTGGAGCGGCCTTGAGTTCTTCAGCCTCCGCTTCCGCGGAACGACGCCGCTCCGCCGCATAGATGTCGAACCGCCGAAGCGCGGCCTCATGCGCCGCCTGCTGCTTCGGGAGAGCGCCAGCCGTCTCCGCCTGCGCGCCAATCCACCGCACCGCAGGCGGAAGCAGGAGCAGGACTGCGACAATGAACGCAAGGCTCAGCAGGCGCCGCCCGATCCAGCGGAGGATGGAAAGACCGAGGCTCATTGATGGAGGTCCGCAAGTTCGGCCATGAACAGCCAACGAAACGCGGACGCGAGGTTTCCTGCGGTCAAAGCCCGTAGAAGCCGGTGCCGGCGAGCTTGCGCGCGATTAGCGCCCGCCGCTCCCCTTCCGCGCGCTGGTAATCGCCGACCATTTCCGCCTGCGCCTCCAGCCGCGACCGGGCGAACGGCACGTCGTCTTCGTAGCGGTACATCGCCGCTGCGTTGCCCCGGCAGGACAGGAGGTCACGGGCGTAGCGGAGCAGGAAGCGGATCACGCCGAGCCGCTTCCACTGCCAGACGTGCGTCATCTCGTGGACGAACAGCCGCCGCGCATCACGGCCTGCCCTCGCGAAATCATCCTGGAAGTGGACGCGGAAGTAGAGGGTGCAGCGCAGCGTAATCGCCGTATTGAGGTTCCGGAAGGCCGCTTCGGCAAGATCATTGACCGCCGGTCCATCGACCAGCCGCACATGCTCGTACGGCAGTTCGTCGGGGAAGATGCCGCGGCACAAATCCACCTCCCCCGCCGTCAGCGGCCGTACCGCGTTGCTGAACGTCACGCCGCCTCAAGCGCCAGGAGCGCGAAGGTGGCGAGCCAATGTTCGCCCATATAGTGGCCCGCGACGTGCGGCAGGCTGGCGCACAGATGCTCGTCGGCGGTGCGGCGGAACAGTTCGGCGAGCGCCGGCTCCACCGCGCCGGCAACCCCGCGCCAGCACCAGGCGCGGCTCAGGTTGAGGCCGTCGAGATGGGCAATCTTGCCGTCGGAGCGGTCGGACACGAAAGCTGGGGTGAACAGGCTTCGCGGCTCGCCCACGGCTGCGTCCGGCACGAACGCTTCGAACCAGCCGGCGAACTCGCCCGAACCGAGCAGCCGCCGCATCAGCAGTGCCTCGCACAGGCCGCCGGAGAGGAATTCGTCGCCGCCCGGCTCCCACCCTTGATAGCCGCGGTCGCCGCCGAACCAGCCGCTCGCCCGCTCGCCGATCAGCCGGGCAAGCTCCGCGTCATTCTCCTCCGCCCACTCCAGCGCCAGGATCAGCGCGAAGGCGGTGTTGAAGTGGGTGCCGGTACGGATCGCATAAGTGAGCTTGGGGAGAAATGCATGGAAGCGGCTTGCGAAGGCACACGCCAGCGGCTCCAGCGTCGCCGCCCACTCGCGTTCCCCGTGCCGCTGCGCCTCGCGGTGCAGGGCCAGCAGCCACGCCCAGCCATAAGGCCGCTCGAAGCCCGCAGATGAGGGCCGCCGAAGATAGGCAAGCTCCACCGCCACGTTCTCCGCCGTCAGCAGCTCCGCCGCCAGCGCCTCGATCCGGGGCGCCGGCGCCATGTCCGGAAATAGCCGCCGCAGCCGAAGCAGCAGCCACCATCCGTGCACGCAGCTGTGCCAGTCGAAACTCCCGAAGAAGATCGGATGCAGATCGCGCGGCCCCCGCACATCCTCCGGCCCCGCCATCACGTGATCCAGCTTGTGCGGATATTCGCGCGTGACGTGCCCAAGCGCAATCTCGGCGAAGCGGGCGGCGATCTCTTGGGTGAGAGCGTGGGTCATCGAAACGCGAATATCCAGATGAAGAAGATGTTGATCGCCAGCAGCGGCAAAGCGGTGCCGATCTGCGCCTTGATCACGCCGTTGCGGTCCTTGAGCTCGAGTAATGCCGCCGGCACCAGGTTGAAGTTGGCGGCCATCGGCGTCATCAACGTCCCACAGAAGCCGGCCAACATGCCGATCGCCCCAATCACCGCCGGGTTGCCGCCATAGCCCTGGATCAGGAGCGGCACGCCGATCGCCGCCGCCATCACCGGGAAGGCGGCAAAGGCGTTGCCCATGATCATCGTGAACAGGGCCATGCCGAGCCCGAACACCGCCACCGTCAGGAATACGCTGCCTTCCGGAATGACCGACTTGGTGATTTCGCCGATCGCCGTGCCCACGCCCGCCGCCGCGAACAGCACGCCGAGCGCGGCAAGCATCTGCGGCAGCACCGCCGCCCAGCCGATCGCGTCGATCAGCCGCCGCCCTTCCTGAAGCGGCGCAAGCGCCGGCGGACGCAGCCATGCGAAGATCACCGCCAGCGCGACCAGCACGCCGAGCCCGAGCAGCACGTAGGTCTCGCGCTTAGCCTCGAACAGCCCCGACTCCTTGAGCGGCGAGTAGGTGTAGAGCAGCGTACCGACGAGCGCCACGCCAGGGATGATCAAGGCGGGCAGGAACAGGCGATTGCCGAGCCGCTCGGATTGCCCCTCCCGCTCCGCTTCGCTGGTCGTCGGCGGGCTCGAGCGGCCGATGCAGCCGAAGCCGGCCAGCCCGGCAAGGCCCAGCACGAGAAGCCCGTTGCCGAAGTCCCCGAGATAGTCGCCGGCAAGCAGGCTCAGCGCCATCAGACCCCAGAAGGCCCCATTGCCGAAGCGTTTCGGGTGGTTGCGGTCGAGCAGGCTGAGCAAGGCAAAAGCCGCGAACATCGCGCCGGCGAGCGCGTACAGGTGATGAACGCCGATCATGGCCGTTCCTCCGCCTGGCTGGGATCCCGTTCATGCCGAGCGAAGTCGAGGGGCGCTGGCACCGACTCCCCGTGCGCGCTCCCCGACTGCGCTCGGGACGAACGAGTCTCTGCTAGGCCCAGCTGCCGATCCAGCATCAGCAGCCTTGCGCCGTGCACCAGAAACGCCGCCACCGCCGTCGGGATCGCCCACAGCGCAAGCTCCAGCGGCGCGAGAACGATGCCGTAGGTGGACAGCACCTGCTGGATCAGCACAATCGATCCGATCGCGAAGAAGATATCCTCGCCGAAGAACAGCCCGACATTGTCGGTGGCCGCCGAATAGGCCTTCACCTTCTCGTTTTCAGCCTCACTGAGCACGCCGTGCTGCTTCTCCGCCGCGGCCAGCGCCATGGGCGCCACCAGCGGCCGCACCGTCTGCGGGTGGCCTGCGGTGGAGTGGAGGCCGATTGCCGAAATGATCTGGCGGTAGAGAAGGTAGAGGATCAGCAGCCGCCCGGCCGTCGCGGTGCGGAAGCCGCGGATCACCGCCGCGGCGCGCTGCTGCAGGCCGAAGCGCTCCAGGAGGCCGATCACCGGCAGCACGATCCAGACGATGGCAATGATCCGGTTGTCGTTGAACGCCTTGCCGAAGGTGGAGATCACTTGGTGGAGGTCCATGCCCGCGATCAGCCCGGTGGCAAGCGCCGACGCCGCCACCACCAGCATCGGGTTAAGCCGAAGCGCGAAGCCGACAACGACGATCAGGATGCCGAGGAGGACGAAGTAGTTGGTCATTCCAAGCCGTACCCTCCGCCGCCCGGCGTCTCGATGACAAAGGCGTCGCCGGCCCGCATCTCGGCCGAAGCGGTGGCGCTGAGCGTCTCGACGCTGCCGTCCGCGCGCACCACCTGGTTCAGCCCGCCCTTCGCGTCCCCGCCGCCGCCGATTCCGCGCGGTGGTATCTCGCGCCGGTTCGACAAGATGTTCGCCCGCATCGGCTCGCGGAAGCGGATGTGCCGAACCACTCCGTCGCCGCCGCGCTGCCGCCCCTCGCCGCCCGAGCCTTCGCGGATTGCGAACCGCTCGAGCAGCACCGGGTAGCGCGTTTCCAATATCTCCGGATCGGTAAGCCGGCTGTTGGTCATGTGCGTCTGCACCGCGCTTGCCCCGTCGAAGTCGGGCCCAGCGCCCGCGCCGCCGGCGATCGTCTCGTAATATTGCCGCGTCTCGTCGCCGAAGGTGAAGTTGTTCATCGTTCCCTGGCTCGGCGCAAGCGCGCGGCACGCGGCGAACAGGCAGTCGGTGATGACCTGGCTCGTTTCCACATTCCCGGCCACCACCGCGGCTGGATAAGCAGGGTTGAGCATCGAGCCTTCCGGCACGATCAAGGTGATCGGGCGAAGGCAGCCATCGTTCATCGGTATGGCATCGTCCACCATGGTGCGGAACACGTAGAGCGTCGCCGCTCGGCAGATCGACAAAGGCGCGTTGAAGTTGTTCGGCTGCTGGGCCGAGGTGCCGGTGAAATCCACGGTGGCGGAGCGGCTTTGCCGGTCCACCGTGACCCGCACCCGCACCTCGGCGCCATTGTCCATCGGGTATGCGAATTCGCCGTCGGAGAGCCGCTCGATCAGCCGCCGCACCGCTTCCTCGGCATTGGCCTGGACGTGGCGCATGTAGGCGTCCACCACCCCGCGCCCATAATCCCCCGCCACCCGCCGAAGCTCCGCCGCGCCGCGGGCGCAGGCGGCGACCTGCGCCTTCAGGTCGGAGATATTCCGGTCCGGCCGCCGCGCCGGCCACGGCCCGGAGCCGAGCAGCGCCCGCATCTCCGCTTCCAGAAAACGCCCCGCATCCACGAGGAGGACGTTGTCGATCAAAACGCCTTCGTCATGCACCGTGAGGCTGTCCGGCGGCATCGATCCCGGCGCGGTGCCGCCGATGTCGGCATGGTGGCCCCGGGCAGCGACGTACCAGGCCGGTGCTGCGTCGGTTTCATCCGCAAACACCGGCACGATGAGGGTGATGTCGGGCAGGTGGGTTCCGCCGCGGTAGGGCGCGTTCAACGCGTAAGCGTCGCCAGGCTTCATCCCGCGCCCGTCGCGCGCCTCCCCGCGCGCTTCAATGATTGCGCGGATGCTGTCGCCCATCGATCCGAGGTGCACGGGGATATGCGGCGCATTGGCGATCAGCGCGCCTCCTGCACCGAAGACCGCGCAGGAGAAATCGAGCCGCTCCTTGATGTTTACCGACGTCGCCGTGTTGCGAAGCGTCACCCCCATCTCCTCGGCGATCGCCATGAAGAGGTTGTTGAACACCTCGAGCAGGATCGGATCTGCGGCGGAGCCATCCACCGGCGCCCGCGACAGCGGCGCGGCGCGGGTCAGGAGAAGGTTGCCGAGCCCGTCCATCTCCGCCTGCCAGCCGGGCTCCACCACGGTGGTGCAGGACGGGTCGATGATGAGCACCGGGCCGGTGACGCGCTGTCCAGCGCACAAGGAGGCTCGGTCTACAACCAAATCCTCCCGTTCGAGGGGAGGTGGCGCATGAGCAGCATGCGACGGACGGATGTCAGCTTCAGAAGATGTATCGAGGCCGCTGATACCCCTCCACCGGCCTTTGGCCGGCCCCCCTTCCTCTTCAGCGGAGGAACTTTGCTCAACAGCCTCCACTACCGCCGTCTCAATCGCGACTGCCGTATCCGCCATCACAAAGCCGAACCGTGTCCGGTGCGCCTCCTCGAACGCCGCCTGCATCGCCTCGAGCGGCCCGGCCTCCACCTCCAGCCCCGTATCGCTTCCGTCGTAGCGAAGCACCGCGCGGCGTCGAAGCTGCACGTCCTCTACTCCCTGCGCCTGAAGCGCCGCCTCCGCCTCCGTACCGAGTGCGTCCAGCGCCGCCTCCAGCGGCTCGCCGGAGAGGCTGCGCTGGCGGAGTTCCACCCGCTCGGCTAGCCCCATGCCATAGGCGGAAAGCACCCCGGCAAGCGGATGGATCATCACCCGTCCGATGCCCAGCGCGTCCGCCACCAAACACGCATGCTGACCGCCCGCCCCGCCGAAGCATTGCAGCGTGTAGCGCGTCACATCATGGCCCCGGGCGATCGAGATGCGCTTGATGGCATTGGCCATGTTGTCGACGGCGATGCGCACGAACCCTTGCGCCACCGCTTCCGCCGACAAGCCGGCTTCCGCGCCAACCGCGGCACACAAGGCGCGAGAGGCTTCGGCGTCGATCGGCTGGTCCCCGCCCGGCCCGAACACCGCTGGGAAATGCTCCGGCCTGATCTTGGCAAGTACGACGTTGCAGTCGGTGATCGTCAGCGGCCCGCCGCGCCGGTAGGAGGCCGGCCCCGGCACCGCGCCCGCGCTGTCCGGCCCCACCCGGAAGCGCGTCCCGTCGAAGTGGCAGACCGATCCGCCCCCGGCCGCGACCGTATGAATCTCGAGCATCGGCGCCCGCACCCGCACGCCGGCCACCACGGTCTCGTTGGTGCGCTCATACTCGCCGGCGAAGTGCGACACGTCGGTGGAGGTGCCGCCCATGTCGAAGCCGATTACGCGATCGAAGCCGGCTTCCTCCGCAGTGCGCGCCATGCCCACGATTCCACCAGCGGGACCGGAGAGGATCGCGTCCTTGCCTTGGAAGGAAGCTGCATCGGTCAGCCCACCGGAGGACTGCATGAAAAGCAGCTGCGGGCTCCCCCCAGCGCCATCGGCCCCACCACCGCCCGTTTCGAGCGAAGTCGAGAAACGCTCGTCCCGTGTCCCGACTTCACTCGACACTAGCGGAGTGGGGGTGGTGAGGGCGGCGACCACCCGATCCACGTATCGCCTCAAGGCAGGCGACAAATACGCGTCCACAACCGTGGTATCGCCCCGCCCAATCAGCTTGATGAGCGGCGCGACCCGGTGACTCGCCGAAACCTGCGTGAAGCCGATCTGCGCGGCCGCGTCGGCAAGCGCCGCCTCGTGCGCCGTGCAGCGCCAGCCGTGCATCAGCACGACCGCGAGGGCGCGATAGCCTTGATCAAACGTCGCCTGCAAATCCGCCCGCGCCCGCTCAAGGTCGAGCGGCCGAAGCACCTCCCCCTCCGCCGTCACCCGCTCGTCGACCTCGACGACGTGGCCGTACAAAGCTTCCGGCAGGACGATCCGCCGCGCGAAAATGTCAGGCCGAGCCTGGTAGCCGATGCGTAATGCATCGCGGTGGCCGGCGGTGATCGCCAGAACCAGCGGCTCGCCCTTGCGCTCGAGAAGCGCGTTGGTGGCCACCGTGGTGCCCATCTTCACGGACGCAATCGGCGCCTCGACGTGGGCGGCTATCAGGCGCCGGATCCCCTCCACCGCCGCGTCGTCATAGGCGCCGGGGTTGTCCGACAGAAGCTTGAGGACATGAACCGCGCCATCCGGCGCATGGCCGACGATGTCGGTGAACGTGCCGCCGCGGTCGATCGAGAAGGTCCAGCTTCCAGTCATCCGCGGCGGCAATCAGTCGGTTCTTACTGGCCCAAGTGGGCGTAGAGCACCATGCAGTAGAGCATCGGGATCGAGAGAATAAGGTTCGTGCGGCTCGCCATCATCGCAACCACGCCCGAGCGTGCCTTCACGTCGTCGGCGGCGGAAACGATGCCGAGCGCGCGCTTCTGGTTCGGCCAGATCACGAACCACACATTGGCGGCCATGATGATGCCGAGCCACATGCCGATGCCGATGGTGGTGTAGCCTTCGCTCAGCGTCAGCGCGCGGCCGGTATAGCCGCCCTGCTTGAGCTCACCGGTGAGGAGGCCGAGCAGCACGGTCGCTAGCGCCGCCCAGCGGAACCAGAACAGGGCGACGGGCGCGATGTGCTTGGTGACGCCCGGCTTCAGCTCGGCCGGCACCTTCGGCATGGTCGGGATCTGCACGAAGTTGAAATAATAAAGCAGGCCGATCCACAGGATGCCGGCGAAGATGTGCAGGTAGCGCAGGAATTGCGACCAATCGTAGCCGCCATTGCCCAGCAGGTCGCCGTGCAGCCCGAACATCGCCGCGATCATCAGGGCGACCCCGATCAGCAGAGCGAGGTGAAAGTTGCCGAGTATCTTGGCCATCATAGCCCCCTATGTTGTTGTCTCGGCGTTCTCTAACCCAGCGGCAGACCGGAGGGTAGCACCTAATCCAGCCGCCACAGGATGCTCTGCGAAAAGGGCGTCCAGAGCCCCGTCTTCACCCCCGCCGCCCGAAGCGCCTCGCCCGTCCAGCTGTTGCAGGTGTAGAGGGCGTTGTACGGCCCCACCGCTTCGTAGAACATGTCGGAAGATGTGTAGCCGCGGCCGAGTACCGGCAGGGTTTGCCCATCCGGCGCACGCTGAAAGCTCTTGGCGATGTGCGCGGCAAGGAGCTTATACTGCTCGCGCGTGATCTTCAGCGGCCGTTGGTACTCGTCTGCTTGAGGGTTGTGCGTGTGATCGGCGTGCACCAGGCTCCTGCCCTGCCCGAAGGCGGCGAGGAAGGCATTCTTCATCGTCAGGTCACCCCAGGTCGGCGTCTCCAGATAGAAGGTGCGGTTGCCGTAGCCGAGCGCGACATAATTGCCCGCCTCCCAGCGCGGGTCCTCGAGATGCACCCCGGGCGCGAGGGGTCGCCAGTCCATCTGCGGGGTTACCTTCGGCACCACCAGCCAGGTGTGGACGCCGTTGGTGCGCACGAAGATCTGGACGCCCTCCTTCGGCTCCTGCCATCCGCTGTTCGCCGGGATCGCGCCGAGCACCAGGGCCGCAAGCAGGTACAGAACCGGCAAGGCGGCGAGCGCGCCGAGGACTCGGAGGGCGATGCGGAAGGGCCGTTTCACCACGGCAGCCTACCGGCCGCCAGGCGCGTGTTGAAGCCCCGTCCGCCGCCGCCTACAGCGGCTGCATGAGCGAATGGACGATCGGCATCATCGGCGGCTCCGGCCTCTACGAAATGGACGCGCTGGAAGAGGCGCAGTGGATCGCCGTGGACACGCCCTGGGGAGCGCCGTCCGACGAACTGCTCGTGGGCCGCCTCCATGGCCACAAATTCGTCTTCCTCCCGCGCCACGGCCGCGGCCACCGCATCCCGCCGAGCCACTTGAACTTCCGCGCCAACATCGACGCCCTAAAGCGCGCCGGCTGCACCGACGTGCTGGCGATCTCCGCCATCGGCTCGCTTCAGGAAGAGCTCGCCCCCGGCCGCTTCGTGGTGGTGGACCAGTTCATCGACCGCACCGTGGCGCGCGAAAGCAGCTTCTTCGGCCCTGGCCTAGTCGCGCACGTGTCCATGGCCGATCCGGTCTGCCCGCGCCTTTCCGCCTTTTCGGCCGCGGCCGCCGCGGCAGCGGGCGCCGAGGTCGCCGACGGCGGCACCTACCTCGCGATGGAAGGCCCGCAATTCTCCTCCCGCGCCGAAAGTCACTTGTACCGAAGCTGGGGCTGCGACGTGGTCGGCATGACCGCAATGCCCGAAGCCAAGCTCGCACGCGAGGCGGAGCTTCCTTACGCGCTCGTCGGCATGGTCACCGATTACGATTGCTGGCGCGAAGGGGAGGATGCGGTGGAGGTTTCCGCCATCATCGCCCAGTTGATGGCCAACGCCGCCACCGGTCGCCGTCTGGTGGAGGAACTCGCGAAGGCGCTCCCGCCGGAACGTCCCCCCTCCCCCATCGACACCGCGCTGGACACAGCGCTGATCACCGCGCCGGCCGCGCGAGACCCGGCAATGCTTGCCAAGCTCGACGCGGTGTGCCGCCGCGTGCTGCGCGCCTAGCCTTCGAACGCCTGCTGCCGGATCCACTTGCTCGCCAGCAGTTTCTCCCCCGCCGTCACCGGCAGGCCAGCGTGGGCCGACAGCGGGTCGCGGCGGCCGTCGGCGCCCAGGTTGTGGAACAGGATTGCGTCGCCCGGCTGGCCCTTTAACGCCAGTTGCGGCGTGTTGAACCAGGTTTCGCCGCCTTGGTAATCCTCGTTCAGCCAGACAAGCATCGTGAAGGCGCGCTGGTTGCCGAAGCCGGGTATGGAATCGAAGTGCGGCTTATACTCGCCGCCGACCAAGTAACGCAGGATTTGCAGCGGCTCGCCTTGCTCCGGCGCGGTTCCCGCCGCCGCGGAGATGCGGCGGTTCAGCGCATGCACCGCCGGGTTCTCCAGCGGCCAGGTGAAGCCGCAGCCGTCCGAAACCCGCACCGGGTCGCGCTTTTGCGTGCCGGTCTTTACGTCCACAATCAGCGCCGGGGTCAGCATCGGTCGCGCAGCCTCGATCAGATACGCGCATTCCACCGCTGAGAAGAGCCCGCGATAGGCGACGATCCGCGGCGCCTCGCAAATCGCCTCGACCGGCGGAAGCGCCAGCGGATTGCCTTCTGCATCGAGCGCCATCGCCTCGATCAGCGCCAGCTCACGCGCCGAGCGCTTGTTCACCTTCGCGAGCGCGCGGAGCATCGCCAGGCCGTTCTGCCACTGCCGATCGCCGCCAACCCCGCTCGCCAGGAAGTTGGCGTAGATCACCGCCGCGTCGAGCCGCCCGAGGCCGCCCGACTGGCGAAACCACTCCCGCGCCGCCGCTTTGTCGCCGGCCCGAAGCGCCGCCTCGCCGCGCGCATAGAGTTCGTTCGCATCATCCATAGATCTTCGCCACCCGTTCCGCGCTCATCCCCATGCCATGCAGCGCCAGGCACGCCAGGTTACGCGCCGAGCGCCGTACCCAACCGTCCCGCCGCCACCGCTCCGGGGACGTCACCGCCGCCGCATCCAAGGTAATTAGAAGCCGCCGCCGAATCCGCCGCACCAGATCGACATCCTCCATCAACGGCAGCGGCCGGTATCCGCCCACCGCCTCGTACAGCGCCCGCGAGACGAGCAGCCCCTGATCGCCATACGGCAAGCCCAGCAGCCGCACCCGCGCCGCAACACCACGCTCGATCACCCGCGCCTGCCACGCGACGTCGTCCAAGCGGAAGCGAAAGCAGGCTGCCTCCGCGCGCCGCGCCATGTGCGCCTCGGCTGCGCTTCGCCAGCCGGTGGAAAGCCGCGTATCGGCGTGCAGAAACAACAGCCAATCCCCCCGCGCCGCATCCGCGCCGGCGGCAAGCTGCACGCCCCGTCCACGCGGCGAATCCACCACCCGCGCACCAGCCGCCGAGGCAATCTGCCGAGTCGCATCGCGCGAGCCGCCGTCCACCACCACCAAATCCGGCACCGGGCCCAGCGCCTCTAGACACCCCGGCAAAGTGGCCGCCGCATCGAGCGCCGGGATCACCACCGAAAGCATCACCCCGAACAGCTCGCCCCGCCGAGTACGCAGAATTTCGCGCAATGCGGGTGGTTGAGCATTACGCCCTTGGCCGCTTCCGCAAGCGTCGCGCCCAGTGAGAAACCGTCGTCATAAGGGAGCAAGGTACAGGCCACGACCCTTGGCGCTGCCTCGCCCCGCCGCTTCACCACCATCCGGCTGGACGCGCACATCATCGCGTCGGGCGAGACGCCGGTGATGCCCCAGCACGCTTCGGTGATCTCCGGAACGTCCGCCGTCTCGTCCATCGGCGGGAACAGCACCAACCCGCCCGCCACGTCGAGCTCAAGCTCCGCGAACAGCCGCGCGTAACCCGCCTCAGCCTCGGCCATGCTCTCGCCCGGCAGTTGCCGCCCGGCGATGGCGATCCGAAAGTTGTTTGCGGCAAGCCACTTCAGCCCATCGAGCGCCTTGACCCACGAACCCGCACCGCGTTCCGCTTCGTGCACGGTCATGGTATGGTGATCGAGGCTCACCCGCATCGTCAGCTTCGGCCCGGCAAGCGGCTTCAGCGCCTCCTCGAAGCGGCGCATCGGCCGCATCGCGTTGGTCAGCACCAGCACCTCGAAGCCGCGCTCAAGCGCCGTGGCGATCATTGCCGACGCCTCGCGGTTCATGAACGGCTCGCCGCCTGTGAAGCCGATCTCGCGCGTGCCAAGCGCCAGCGCCTCGTCCAGGAACCGCTCCGCCTCCGCCAGGCTGAGGTAGATCAGCGCGTCGTTCTTGGGGGAGCTTTCGATGTAGCAGCTGGCGCAGGCAAGGTTGCAGAGCGTGCCCGTATTCAGCCACAGGGTCTCCAGCCGCCTAAGCGCCACCGAAGCGCGCTTCTCCCCCTTCGCCGTCACCTGGGGATCGCGAAACTTCGCCACATCCAGCCGCCGCGCGGCGGGATCGAGAAAGGGGGATAAGGCTGTGGGGGCGGTCACCGCGCCTGATTAGGCGAAAAGCCGCCCCGGTGCTAACCCCCGCCGCCATGAAAGGCACCGCCGGTAAAATCCTCCTCCTCGCCCTCCTTGCGGGCGCGGTCGCCGCCTTCTTTTTCTTCGATCTCGGCAGGTTCCTTACGCTTGCCGAACTGAAGGCGCGGCAGGCGGACCTTGCCGCGTACGTGCAGGCGAACCCCTTGCAGGCGCTCGCCGCCTTTTTCCTGCTCTACGTGGCGGTCACCGCCCTTTCGCTGCCTGGCGCGGCGATCCTCACCCTCGCGGCGGGTGCGATCTTCGGCCTGTGGCAAGGCACGCTTGTCGCCTCCCTCGCGGCCACCGTCGGCGCGAGCTTCGCCTTTCTCTCCTCCCGCTACCTGTTGCGCGACTGGGTGAAAGCCCGCTTCGGCGCCCGCGTCGCCGCAGTGGATCGGGGCGTCGGGCAGGACGGCGCCTTCTACCTCCTCACCCTGCGGCTGATCCCGGTGTTTCCCTTCTTCCTGATCAACCTGGCGATGGGCTTGACCGCCATGCGGCTGATCCCCTACGCGCTGGTCAGCCAGATCGGCATGCTCCCCGGCACCTTAGTCTACGTCAACGCCGGCACCCAGCTTGCCCGGGTGGAAAGCACCGGCGACATCTTCTCCCCTGCTTTGCTCGGCTCCTTCCTGCTCCTCGGCCTCTTTCCCCTGCTTGCCAAATGGGCGGTCGGCTGGTGGCGCGGGCGGCGCCTCTACAAGGGCTGGACGAAGCCGAAGCGCTTTGACCGCAACCTGATCGTGATCGGCGCCGGCGCCGGGGGTCTGGTCACGTCGCTGATCGCCGCAACCGTCCGGGCGAAGGTGACGCTGATCGAAGCCAACGAAATGGGCGGCGACTGCCTCAACACCGGCTGCGTGCCCTCCAAGGCGCTGCTCGCAAGCGCAAAGGCCGCGCACACGATTGCCAAGGCGGAAAGCTTCGGCCTCGAAGCCACCGGCCGGGTCCGCTTCGATGCGGTGATGGAGCGGGTCTTCAAGGCCATCGAGGACATCGCTCCCGCCGACAGCGTCGAGCGCTACACGAAGCTCGGCGTCGACGTCCGCAAGGGCCACGGCCGCTTGATCGATCCCTGGACGGTGGAGATCGACGGCGGCGAGCGCCTCACCGCACGCTCAATCGTTATCGCGGCGGGCGGGGAGCCGTTCGTGCCGGACATTCCCGGCCTCGCCAGTTCAGGCTACCTGACAAGCGACACCCTGTGGGATGCGCTTCGCCACCGCTCCGAGGTCCCCGGTAGAATTGCGATCATCGGCGGAGGCCCGATCGGCACCGAGCTTGCCCAAGCATTCGCGCGGCTCGGCTCCAACGTGACGCAGGTCGAAGGCAGCCCCCGCATCCTTTCCAAGGAGGATGAGGACGTCTCGCTCCTGCTCGAGTCCACCTTGCGCGGTGAAGGCGTCGATATCCGGACGAATACCCAGGCAGTGCGCGTTGAGGGCGAAACCCTGATCCTCCGCACCCCCGAAGGCGCCGAAGAACCGCTCCCGTTCGACGAGCTGATGGTTGCCGTCGGCCGCCAGGCGCGCCTCACCGGCTATGGCTTGGAAGAACTCGGCATCGACACAAAAGGCACCGTCACCACGGACGACTTCCTACAGACAAAGTACCCGAACATCTTGGCAGTCGGCGATGTCGCCGGCCCCTACCAATTCACCCACTTCGCGGCGCATCAGGCCTGGTACGCCGCGGTCAACGCACTGTTCGGCAGCTTGCGCAAATACCGCGCGGATTACAGCGTGCTCCCCTGGGTCACCTACACCGATCCGGAAGTTGCCCACGTCGGCCACAACGAACTTTCCGCCAAGGAAGCGGGCGTCGAATACGAACTGGTCCGCTACAGCCTCGACCACCTCGATCGCGCCGTCGCCGAAGGCACGCGCAGCGGCTTCGTCAAGCTGCTCGTGACGCCCGGCAAGGACCAGATCCTCGGCGCAACAATCGTCGGCGCTCATGCCGGCGAGCTGATCGCGGAGCTGACGCTGGCGATGAAGCACGGCCTCGGCCTCAACAAGATTCTCGGCACGATCCACGCTTATCCGACGATGGCCGAAGCCAACAAATACGCCGCCGGTGAGTGGAAGAAAGGGCACAAGCCCGAGCGGCTGCTCCAATGGGTGGAGCGCTTCCACCGCTGGCGCCGGGGATGACCCGCATCGTGATCTTCGCCAAGGCGCCGGTGCCCGGGAAGGTGAAGACGCGGCTGATCCCCGCCTTGGGCGCGGAAGGCGCTGCAAAGCTTGCTGGGGACATGCTGGAGCACACTGTTACGGAGGCCCTTGCCAGCGGCCTCGCCGTCGAGCTGTGCGGCGAACCCGATCCAGTCGAGTGGTACAAAGGCCCGCCTGTTCACCTCACCGACCAAGGCGACGGCGACCTAGGACAACGCCTCGGCCGCGCCGCCGAGCGTGTGCTGAGGGAGGAGCCTGTCCTGCTGATCGGTGCGGATTGTCCGGATCTTGACCGCCGTCGCCTCAGCTCTGCGGCCGAAGCACTCGCGACGCATGACGCTGTGATCCACCCGGCCAAAGACGGCGGCTACGTGCTCCTCGGCCTGAATCGCTCCGGCGTATCGCTGTTTGAAGCAATCGCCTGGAGCACAAACACCGTCGCTGCGGAGACGCTGACGAGGATTGAGGCTTTGGCCTGGAGCTTGGATGTCCGGGAAACTCTCACTGACGTAGACACTCCTGCCGACCTCCACCGTCACCCCCGCGAAAGCGGGGGTCCCGCTTCCTCTTTCTCGCGCCCTGCCAAAGCGGGATTCCCGCTTTCGCGGGAATGACGAGGTGAGTACGCAGCCGCGATGACCACTGCCCTCCCGCCCTATGCCGAGCTCCTGGGCCTCAGCACCCGACGCCAGGGCGAGGAGCTCCTCTGGGTCATGCCGTTCAGGGAAGAAGTGGTTGGCCGCCCCGGCTTCCTGCACGGCGGCGCCATCGCGGGGCTGCTCGAATTCGCCGCTTTCGGTGCCCTCTACGAAGCGCTCGGCACGGATGAAGGGGTCGAACCCAAGCCGATCAGCGTCAGCGTCGATTTCATGCGCGGCGGCACCGGCACCGAAACCTACGCAAGCGCCGTCGTTACCCGCCTCGGCCGCCGCGTCGCCAACGTCGAAGCCCATGCGTGGCAGGAGGACCGCTCCAAGCCGATCGCGGCCGCGCGGATGAACCTGCTGCTGAAGCGCGAGGCTTAGCCGCCGCGCTTCAGCGTCTCGCGGGCGATCACCAGCTGCTGAATCTGGCTCGTACCCTCGTAGATCCGGAACAGCCGCACGTCGCGGTAGAGCCGCTCCACGCCGTAGTCCGCGATGTAGCCCGCGCCGCCGAATATCTGCACCGCCCGATCGGCGACGCGGCCCACCATCTCGCTCGCAAAATATTTGGCGGCCGCGGCTTCCAGCACGATCGGCTCGCCCGCATCCTTTTGCCGCGCCGCCTCGATCACCAGCGCCCGCGCCGCCAATGTCTCCGTCTTGGAGTCCGCAATCATCGCCTGCACCAGCTGGAAATCGGCGATCGCCTTGCCGAACTGCTTGCGCTCCGACGCATAGGCCACCGAATCCGCGATCAGCCGCTCGGCGACGCCGACGCACACCGCCGCGATGTGCAGACGTCCACGGTCGAGCACCCTCATCGTGATCTTGAAGCCTTCGCCCTCCTCGCCGAGCCGGTTCGCCGCCGGCACCGGCACCTCATCGAAGTTGACGTCGCAAACGTGCGCGCCCTGCTGGCCCATCTTCTTCTCGGGCTTGCCGACCGAGAGGCCCGGCAGGTCGCTTGGCACCAGGAACGCGGACACCCCCTTCGCGCCCTCGCCGCCGGTGCGCGCCATGACGGTAAACAGCGACGCCTTGTCCGCATTGGTGATGTAGCGCTTGGTACCCGACAGCCGGTAGACGTCGCCGTCGCGCACTGCCCGGGTCTGCACCGACGCTGAGTCCGATCCCGCCCCCGGCTCGGTGAGCGCAAAGCTCGTCACGATTTCACCGGAAGCGATGCGCGGCAGCCATTGCTGCTTCTGATCCTCGGAGCCGGCCATCACCAGCCCTTGGCTGCCGATGCCGACATTGGTGCCGAACACCGAGCGAAAGGCCGGGCTCGTCCGCCCAAGCTCCAGCGCCACCCGCACTTCCTCCGACATGGAAAGGCCGAGCCCGCCATACTCTTCCGGGATGGAGAGGCCGAACAGCCCCATCGCCTTCATCTCGCCGACCAGAGCGTCCGTAACCTCATCCTCCTCCCCGACCTGCGCCTCAAGGGGCCGAAGCCGCTCCGCGACGAACCGGCGGAGGGTGGAGAGCAGAAGGTCGAAGGAGTCCGGGTCGAGCGCCATCAATAGCCCTTCAGCCGCGCAAGCTTGTCGGCATGGTAATTGGAGTCGCCGAACAGTTCGTTCAGCACCCGGTCGCGCTTCATGTAGAGGCCGATGTCATATTCGTCGGTCATGCCGATCCCGCCGTGCATCTGCACGCCTTCCTGCACGGCAAGGGTGGAGACCCGCCCCGCTTTGGCCTTGGCAACGGAGACCATAGCCTCCGCGTCCGGGCTGCCTTCGTCGAGCAATTGCTGCGCCTTCAGCGCTGACGCGCGCGCAATCTCCAGCTCCGAATAAAGGTGCGCCGAGCGGTGCTGAAGCACCTGGAACTCGCCGATCAGCTTGCCGAATTGCTTCCTCTGCTTGAGGTAATCGACCGTCATTGCCATCGCGCCGGACCCGACGCCGACCATCTCCGAGGCCGCACCCGCGCGCGCCGCATTCAGCACCCGTCCGAGCACCGCCTCCCCACCGCCGACTTCGCCAAGCACCGCGTCGGCATCCACTTCGACCCCGCGGAAATCCATCCGCGCGCCGATGCTGGAGTCGGCGAGCCGTACGCCCTCGACGTCGAGCCCGGCCGCCTCCTTCTCGACGGTGAAGAGCGTCAGCCCTTCTTCCGCACGCGCGGCGACGACGAAGACATCGGCCGACGCGCCCTGCACGACGAAGCGCTTCTGCCCGCTGAGCTTGAAGCCGTTGCCGCTGCGCTCTGCCTTCATGGCGATGCTTTCCGGCCGGTGCTTGCGCCCCTCGTCGACCGCAAGCGCCGCCACCGTCTCTCCGGCAAGGATGCCCGGCAACCACCGCTCCCGCTGCGCCGCGCCACGCAGTGCTTCAACCACCGCGACCGCCGTTACCAGGAATGGCGAGGGCGTCAGGTTGCGCCCAATCTCCTCCAGAACGATGCCAGCCTCGACATGGCCGAGCCCAAGGCCGCCATCCGCCTCGTCAATCAGGACGCCGGTAAAGCCAAGCTCCCCGAACTGCCGCCACAGCGCATGGCCGAAGCCGTCCTTGCAGTTCATGTCGCGATACTTGCGCAACTGCTTCGATATCGCGCCTTCCTCGGCCATGAGCTCGCGCGCCGTATCGCGCAGCATCGCCTGATCGTCCGTGAGGTAAAGAGGCATGCCTACGTGTCCTGTCTCAAAAGTCCGTCCGTGGATAAGCGTCGCCCGTCCCGCCTAGGCCCCCGGCAGTTCCAAAATACGCTTGGCGATGATGCCGAGCTGGACCTCGCTCGTGCCGCCCTCGATCGAATTGGCCTTGGTGCGAAGCCACTCCTTTGCCGTCTTGCCGCCCCGGGAGCGTTCGCTTTCCCACTCCAGCGCCGACGAGCCGCCGGCCGCCATCACCAGCTCGTGCCGCCGCTTGTTCAATTCGGTGCCGGCGTACTTCATCATCGACGGCTGGGCGGGATGCGCCTGCCCCGCCTTCAGCTCGTCGATGAACCGCTCGGACATCGCCTTGAACGCCACCGCATCGACGTCGAACTGCGCCACCTCGGCGCGGAGCAGCGCGTCTTCCGCCAGCACGTCGCCGAGCGCCTCGCCGAGGCTGACCGCGCTTCCGCCGCCCAGCCCCATGCCGCTGATCATCTCGCGCTCGTGGCCGAGGAGATATTTTGCGACATCCCAGCCCTTGTTGAGCTCGCCGACGATCTGGTCCTTGGGCACCTTCACGTCGTCGAAAAAGGTTTCGCAAAAGGGCGAATAGCCGGAGATCAACAGGATCGGCTTGGTCGATACGCCCTCGCTTGCCATGTCGAAGAGGAGGAAGCTGATCCCCTTATGCTTGGGTGCCCGGAAGTCAGTGCGTACCAGGCAGAAGATCCAGTCGGCCTGATCGGCGTAGGAGGTCCAGACCTTCTGGCCGTTGACCAGCCAATGGTCGCCTTTGTCCTCGCACTTGGTCTGCAGCGAGGCGAGGTCGGAGCCTGCATTCGGCTCCGAATAGCCCTGGCACCAGCGGATTTCCCCGCGCGCGATCTCGGGCAGGAAGCGCTTCTTCTGCTCTTCCGTGCCGTATTTCAGCAACGCCGGCCCGAGCATCGAAATGCCGAAGCTGTACAGCGGATTGCGCGCCCCCGACCGCGCAAGCTCCTGCCGAAGCACCTTGGTTTCGGCAGGCGACAAGCCGCCGCCGCCATATTCCACCGGCCAATCCGGCACCGTCCAGCCGCGCGCCGCCATCCGCTCCAGCCAGAGCTTCTGCGCCTCGTTCTTGAACTGGAAGTTGCGCCCGCCCCAGCAGGCGTCGCCTTCGTCGCGCACCGGTTCGCGCATTTCGGCGGGGCAGTTCGCCTCCAGCCACGCCCGCGTCTCCGCGCGGAAAGTCTCAAGATCGCTCATGCCGTTTCGCTCTCCTCAGGCCTTAGCGGTGGCTGGACGAAACCGATCCGTCAACCTCACCGAAAGTCCATGGCCTCGTCCTCGACCGGCTGCCGCCCGAGCGCGAAGAGGTCCTTTAGGTAATTCTGGTGCAGCCGCCACGGCGCCTTCGTGCCCTGCGCCGGTATTTTCCCTGCCGCGCGGGTAACGTAGCCGGAGCTGAAGTCGAGAAGCGGCGCCCGCTCCACCCCACCTTCCGGCAAGCGCGGCACCGCGATGCGCGCGCCTTCCGCGTCCATGTGCTTGAGCAGGCGGCAGACGTAGCGGGCGGTGAGGTCGCACTTCAGCGTCCAGCTCGCATTGGTGTAGCCGAAGCTCAAAGCCATGTTGGGTACGCCGCTCAGCATCATGCCCTTGTAAGCCACCGTGTCGCCGACGTTCACCGGCGCCCCGTCCACCTCGAGCGCGATGCCGCCGAGCAGCTTGATCACCAGGCCGGTCGCAGTCACCACCACGTCCGCCTCGAGCTCCCGACCGGAAGCGAGCCGAACCCCTTCCGCCGTGAACCGCTCGATCGTGTCGGTGACAACCTCCGCTCTGCCCGCTTTGATCGCCGCGAACAGGTCCGCATCCGGCACGAGGCAGAGGCGCTGATCCCACGGATCGTAGCGCGCCTGGAAATCCCGCTCGACGTCGTACCCCTCCGGCAGGGCCTTGCGCGCACCCTTGAGCAACGCCTTCTTCACCCGTCCCGGCCAGCGCCGCGAATAGTTGAAAAAGGCGATGGTGAAGAGGATGTTCTTCCACCGCACCAGGCCGTCCGCAGCCCGCTTGGGCAGCCGCCGCTGCGCCCAGCCCGCGATCGAATCGCGTGACGGCATCGACACGATCCAGGTCGGCGAGCGCTGCAGCATCGTCACGTGCGCAGCCGTCTTCGCCATTTCAGGCACAAGGGTGACGGCTGTTGCTCCGCTGCCGATCACGACGACGCGCTTGCCGCTGTAGTCGAGGTCGGCGGGCCAGAACTGCGGATGCACGAAGCGCCCGACAAACGCTTCCTCGCCGGGCCACTCAGGCCGGTAGCCACCGGCATAATCGTAATAGCCTGCGCACAGGAACAGGAAGGCGCAGGTGAAGGTCCGCGGCACCCCCTCCGCCTCCACCTCCACCGTCCAAAGCGCGTCAGCGCTGGACCAAGCGGCCCGCACCGCGCGGTGATTGAAGCGGATATGACGGTCGATGCCGAATTCGCGCGCCGTCTCCTCCACGTAGCTGCGAATGTCCGACCCGTCGGAGATCGACTTCTCGCCGCGCCACGGCCGGAACGGGAAACCGAGCGTGTACATGTCGCTGTCCGAACGGATGCCGGGATAGCGGAACAGGTCCCACGTCCCGCCGATCGCCTCCCGCGCCTCCAGCACGGCGTAGCTTTTGCCCGGCAGTTCGGTCTGCACCCGATAGGCCGCATCGATGCCGGAAATGCCGGCGCCGACGATCAGAACGTCGACATGCTCGGCTTGTGGCTTACCCGTCATCCCGCTCAACTCCCTCGCCTCAGGCGTAGGCGAACTGCCCCGCCGCGCGCAATCGTCGCCGGTTGCTCCGCCCGCACGGCCATTCTACTGCTCGTCGCCCGATCAGGAGCGCGCCGTGCCGGAACCCGAATTCCTCTACCTCAGCCACGAACGCTTTCTGGAAGAAGTGGAAACCATCGCGGCGCTGGTGGAAGCGGACAGCTGGCGGCCCGATTTCCTGATCGGCATCGGACGCGGCGGCCTCGTCCCCGCCGCCTTCCTCTCCCACCGCCTGGCTTTGCCGCTGCTCACCGTCGACCACTCCACCGGCGAGCCCGGCTTCGGCGAGGAGCTTCTCGCCAAGCTGGCCGCCAAAATTGCCACCGGTGCACGGATGCTGATCGTCGACGACATCAACGACAGCGGCGGCACCATCACCTACCTTCGCGCCGCCATCGAAGCCAAGATCGACGACCCGTCGCGGCTCCGCGTCGCCGTTTTGATCCACAACATCCGCTCGCAAGCGCTTGCCGAATACCATGGCAGCGAAATCGACCGCGATGCCGACAAACGCTGGTACGTCTTTCCCTGGGAAGCACTCGCCTCCCGCGCCACGTTGAGTGCGGACGCCGCCGCCGTTCCTGAACGGATCGCCTGAACCGGGCGCGAGGCACTGGCGCGAAACCACGCTTTCTGGCAGCGAAAGGGCCGGAAAACAGGAGGCTCGGGCGGCGCATGGATTTTGACCTTACGGAACGGCAGGCTTTCTATCGCGACCGCGTGCGGGAGTTCATCGAGTCGAAGATTCGGCCCCGCACGGGCGACTACAAGAAGCAGCTCGCCACCGGCGACCGCTGGCAGCCGATCGAGGTCATCGAGGAGCTGAAGCCGGAGGCGAGCACGGCCGGTCTTTGGAACCTGTTCATGCCGCCCGGCCATGCGCTCCGCCACGTCGACGAGAGCTTCGAATTCGAAGGCACCCAGCTCACCAACCTCGAATATGCGCTCTGCGCCGAGGAGATGGGGCGCGTGCCGTGGGCGTCGGAAGTGTTCAACTGCTCCGCTCCCGATACCGGTAACATGGAGGTGTTCCACCGCTACGGCACGCTGGAGCAGAAGGAACAGTGGCTTCGCCCGCTAATGAACGGCGAGATCCGCTCCGCTTTTCTGATGACCGAGCCTGCCGTCGCCTCCTCCGACGCGACCAACATCGAATGCGACATCCGCCGCGAGGGCGACGAATATGTCCTCAACGGCCGCAAATGGTGGTCGTCGGGCGCCGGCGATCCGCGCTGCAAGATAGCGATCGTCATGGGCAAGACCGACAAAGGCGCCGATCGCCACCGCCAGCAGTCGATGGTCCTAGTGCCCCTCGACGCAGCCGGCATCACCGTAGAACGCGCGCTTACCGTCTACGGTTATGACGACGCGCCGCACGGCCACATGGAAATCGAGCTCAAGGACGTGCGCATCCCCGCGTCCAACATGCTCTTGGGCGAAGGCCGCGGCTTCGAGATCGCCCAAGGCCGCCTTGGGCCGGGCCGAATCCACCATTGCATGCGCACCATCGGCGCCGCCGAAGAAGCGCTCGCCGCCATGGTGAAGCGCCTGCAAACGCGGGTCGCCTTCGGCAAGAAGCTGATGGAGCATAGTATCTGGCACGAGCGCGTCGCCCGCGCCCGCATCGACATCGACATGTCGCGGCTCCTTTGCCTCAAAGCCGCCGACCTGATGGACAAGGCCGGCAACAAGGCGGCGGCCGCCGAAATCGCAATGATCAAGGTCCAGGCGCCCAACATGGCGCTGCGCATCATCGACGACGCGGTGCAGGCCCACGGCGGCGCAGGCGTGAGCCAGGATTTCAACCTCGCCTCAAGCTGGGCCGGCATCCGCACCCTGCGCCTCGCCGATGGGCCCGATGAAGTCCACAACCGCGCCATCGCCAGGCTGGAGTTCGCCAAGCATGGGGCGTGAGGCTCGTGTTCTTATTGCCGTCACCCCCGCGAAAGCGGGGGTCCCGCTTCTTTTTCTTCCCCGGCTAAGAAGAAGCGGGATTCCCGCTTTCGCGGGAATGACGAAGAGATGAAAGCCGCTATTCTCCACACTCCCGGCACCCCTCTCGCCATCGAGGACGTGCAAATCGCCCTCCCCGGCCCCCGCGAGATCCTGATCCGCACCCGGGCTTGCGGAGCCTGCCACTCCGACCTCCACTTCATCGATGGTGCCTACCCCACGCCGCTGCCTGCCCTCCCCGGCCACGAAGCCGCAGGCATCGTTGAAGCCGTCGGCGCCGACGTCACCGCCGTGAAGGTGGGCGACCATGTCGTCACCTGCTTCTCCAACTTCTGCGGCCGCTGCGAGTTTTGCCTCACCGGCCGCCTCGCGCTCTGCGTGGACAGCTCCACCAAGCGTAAGAAGACCCAAGAGCCGCGCCTGTCGCTGAACGGCACACCCGTCCACCAACTCCTCAATGTCGGCGGCTATGCCGAAATGCTCCTGGTCCACGAAAACGGCGCAGTGGCCATGGACCGCGAAATACCGTTCGACCGCGCCGCGCTGCTGGGCTGCGCCGTCGTCACCGGCGCCGGCTCCGTCTTCAATACGGCAGGGGTGCGGCCAGGCGAGGACGTGGCGGTGATCGGCTGCGGCGGCATCGGCCTTGCCGCAATCAACGCAGCACGCATCGCCGGAGCGGCCCGCATCATCGCCATTGATCCGGTCGCATCCAAGCGCGCACTGGCCGAGCAGGTTGGCTCCACCCACAGCTTCGCGCCCGATGCGGAGCGGCTGAAGGAGCAGGTCGCGGAACTCACCAAGGGCGGAGTCCACCACGCCATCGAAGCCGTAGGCCGCATCTCGGCGGGCGAACTCGCACTCTCCCTCCTCCGCCGCGGCGGCACCGCCACCATCGTCGGCATGATCCCGCTCGGCGAGAAGCTCGGCATGGGCGCCATGGACCTGCTCGCCGAGAAGAAGCTGCAAGGCTCCCTGATGGGCTCTAACCGTTTTCCCATCGACATCCCCCGCCTCGCCGGCTTCTACCTCGCCGGCCGTCTCGATCTCGACGCCCTCGTCGCCGAACGCATCCCGCTCTCGGGCATCAACGCCGCGCTCGACACCCTGCGCGGCGGCGAGGCTGCGCGGTCCGTAATCGTCTTTGACTAAGGAACAACCATGACCCTGTTCGACCTTTCCGGCAAAGTAGCGATCATCACCGGATCGTCCCGCGGCATCGGCCGTGCCATTGCCGAGGCAATGGCCGATCACGGCGCCAAGGTAGTGATCTCCAGCCGCAAGGCCGATGCCTGCGCCGAAGCCGCCGACGCGATCAACGCCAAGCACGGCGACGGGACCGCCATCGTCGTCCCCGCCAACATCTCGTCCAAGGAAGCGCTCCAGAACCTGGTCGATGAAACGCGCCGCCAACTTGGCCGAATCGACATCCTGGTCTGCAACGCCGCCTCCAATCCTTATTACGGGCCGATGGGCGGGATCACCGACGATCAGTTCCGCAAGATCCTCGACAACAACGTCCTCGCTAACCACTGGCTGACCCAGATGGTCGCGCCCGAGATGATCGCGCGCAAGGAAGGCTCGATCATCATCGTTTCCTCGATCGGCGGCCTCAAAGCCTCGACCGTGATCGGCGCCTACAACGTCTCCAAGGCCGCCGACTTCCAGTTGGCGCGCAACCTCGCCGCCGAATTCGGCCCCCACCAGGTGCGGGTGAACTGCATCGCGCCCGGCCTGATCCGAACCGACTTCGCCAAGGCGCTCTGGGAAAATGCGGACACGCTGAAGGCCGTCACGGCCCACACCCCCTTGCAGCGCATCGGCGAACCGCACGAGATCGCCGGCGCCGCCGTCTTCCTAGCCTCCCCCGCCTCCACCTTCGTCACCGGTCAGGCCATTGTGGTAGACGGCGGCAGCACCACCGGAGTTGGCCTGTGAAACTCGAAGGAAAAGTCGCAATCGTCACCGGCGCCGGCTCTGGCATCGGCCGCGCCTCCGCCCTCCGCTTCGCCGCGGAAGGCGCCTTTGTCCTCTGCGCCGACTTGAAGGGCCAGGACGACACTGCTGCCGAAATCGGTGCCGCCGCAGTCGCAATCCAAGCCGACGCGGGCAGCGACGAGGACGTCCAGGACCTCGTTCAGGCGGCGCTGCAATATCATGGCGGGCTCGACATCGTCTTCGCCAATGCCGGTATCTCCGGCGGCCTTTCCTCAATCTTCGAGCAATCGGCCGAGGACTGGCAGGAGATCCTCCGCGTCAACCTGATCGGCCCATTCCTTGCCATCAAGCACGCCGCGCCTGTCCTGAAGGAGCGCGGCGGCGGATCGATTATCTGCACCGCCTCCGTCGCCGGTATCCGCGCCGGCGCCGGCGGGCCGGCTTACTCCGCGTCAAAGGCCGGAGTCATCAATCTGGTGAAGGTCGCCGCCACCCAGTTTGCCGGCGCCAACATCCGGGTCAACGCGATCTGCCCGGGCCTCATCGAAACCGGCATGACCAAGCCGGTCTACGACTGGGCACGCGCCGCCGGGAAGGAAGACAAGCTCGGCCACCTGAACCCGATGAAGCGCGGCGGCGTGCCTGACGAAATCGCAGCCGCCGCCCTCTTCCTGGCCTCGGACGAGTCGAGCTACGTCAACGGCCACGCGCTGGTGGTCGATGGCGGCCTCTCGATCTCGCACCCGTTCAACAGCCAGGAATATGGCCGCACCGCCGTTTAAGGCCAGCACCTAAGGGCAAAGGGGATGGTGCGGACGGCGGGACTCGAACCCGCACGCCCCGAAGGACAAGAGATTTTAAGTCTCTGGCGTCTACCATTCCGCCACGTCCGCACGGGCGCGGGTCTGCCGCGAGGCGCCGCGGCGAAGCAAGCAGATTGTGAAGCAAAGCGCCCTAAGGCGGCCGCTTATTCGGCGGTGACCTTGTCCAGGTTCAACCGCTCGCGCATTTCCTTGCCCGGCTTGAAGTAAGGCACGCGCTTGGCGTCCACATCGACCTGATCGCCGGTACGCGGATTGCGGCCCTTGCGGGCTTCGCGGTCGCGCGTGGAGAAAGCGCCGAAGCCGCGCAGCTCGACACGGCCGCCACCTTGGAGCTGGTCGATCACCGAGTCGAAAAAGGACGAGACGACCCGCTCGATCTCCTTGCCCGTCAGATCGGGATGGTCGTCGCAGAGTTTCTGGACCAGCTCGGAACGGATCACTGGCTTTCCCCCGTTGGAGTAAAGGTGCGTGGCGGCACCGCATGCCCCCCGGCCACGACCCGCTAAACCAAGTTAAACAGCAAGTTCAGCGGAAAGGCAACCACGCAAGCTTCGCGGGACCCAAGAAAAAAGCGCCCGTTTCCGGACGCTTGCTCCCGTAAACGGCAGGGGGTGGGCAGGCACCGATCCGGCGTCCACCCACCCTTCTGCTGCTTACTTCTCTTGTTTGGCTTTGAGGGCCTGGCCGAGGATGTCGCCGAGGCTCGCGCCGGCGTCGGACGAGCCGTACTGGGCGACGGCCTGCTTTTCCTCGGAGATCTGCAGCGCCTTGATCGAGAAGTTCGGCTTCTTGGAGCGGTCGAAGCCGATCACCATTGCGTCGAACTTCTGGCCGACCTGGAAGCGCTCGGGGCGCTGCTCGTCGCGGTCGCGGCCAAGATCGGTGCGCTTGATGAAGCCCGAAGCGCCGTCGTCGCCGACCTGCACTTCAAGCCCGCCGTCGCGAACCTCGAGAACCGTCACCGTGACCGTCTCGTTCTTGTTGACGCCGCCGGACGCGCCCGAACCGCCCTTGGCGACCCCGCCGCGTTCAAGCTGCTTCATGCCGAGCGAAATACGCTCCTTCTCCACGTCCACGTCGAGCACGACGGCCTTCACCATCTCGCCCTTGCGGTGCAGGTTCAAGGCTTCCTCGCCAGTGATCCCCCAGGCGATGTCGGACATGTGAACCATGCCGTCCACGTCGCCTTCCAGGCCGATGAACAGGCCGAACTCGGTCGCGTTCTTGACTTCGCCCTCGAGCTCGGTGCCGACCGGATGGGCGTCGGCGAATGCCTGCCACGGATTGGCCTGCGCCTGCTTGAGGCCAAGCGAAATCCGACGCTTCTCCTCGTCGACCTCGATCACCGCCACGTCCACTTCCTGCGACGTGGAGACGATCTTGCCCGGGTGCACGTTCTTCTTGGTCCAGCTCATTTCGGAGACGTGGACCAGGCCCTCGATGCCGGCTTCGAGCTCAACAAACGCACCATATTCGGTGATGTTGGTCACGCGGCCGCGGAATACGCCGTCGACCGGATACTTGGCGGCGGCGCCTTCCCACGGATCGGCTTCGAGCTGCTTCATGCCGAGGGAGATGCGCTGGGTTTCGCGGTTGATGCGGATGATCTGCACCTTCACCGTGTCGCCGATATTGATCACCTCCGACGGGTGATTGACCCGCTTGTAGGAGATGTCGGTGACGTGGAGCAGGCCGTCGATGCCGCCCAGGTCCACGAACGCGCCGTAATCGGTGATGTTCTTGACCACGCCGTCGACCACCTGGCCTTCGGCCAGCGAAAGGATCAGGCCCGAACGCTGCTCGGCGCGGGTTTCTTCGAGGATCGCGCGGCGCGACACGACGATGTTGCCGCGGCGGCGGTCCATCTTCAAAATCTGGAAGGGCGACGGCACGTCCATCAGCGGGGTCACGTCGCGCACCGGGCGGATGTCGACCTGGGAGCCGGGAAGGAAGGCGACGGCGCCGCCGAGATCGACGGTGAAGCCGCCCTTGACGCGGCCGAAGATGACGCCCTCGACGCGGTTGCCCGCGGTGAATTCGGTCTCGAGCTTGTCCCAGGCGGCTTCGCGGCGCGCGCGGTCGCGGCTGAGCATCGCTTCGCCCTGGTGGTTCTCGACGCGGTCGACATAGACTTCGACCTTGTCGCCGACGCTCAGCTCGGCCTTCTGGCCGGGCGCGGCGAACTCGCGGAGTGGAACGCGGCCTTCGGACTTGAGGCCGACGTCGATCACGGCCATGTCGTTTTCGATCGCGGTGACGGTGCCCTTGACGACCTTGCCTTCAAAGCCTTCGTTTTCGCCGCCGAGCGTTTCGTTGAGGAGCGCCGCGAAATCGTCGCGGGTCGGAAGTGCCTGGGTGGCCATAAAGTCTTGTATCTCTCTACGTCTGTGTCGTTTCCGGCCGGCGAGTTGTGCCCCGCGGTCTTTGGAAAT
>DATBNC010000007.1:0-8920 GCA_036554525.1 Allosphingosinicella sp. | reverse complement strand
CGACCGAGGCCGAGATCGCGAACTACACGATCAACTTCGGCCCGCAGCACCCCGCTGCCCACGGCGTTCTCCGCCTTGTCCTTGAGCTGGACGGCGAGATCGTCGAGCGCGTCGATCCGCACGTCGGTTTGCTCCACCGCGGCACCGAGAAATTCTGCGAGAACAAGACCTACATCCAGTCGATCCCGTACATGGACCGGCTCGATTACGTCTCGCCGATGTGCATGGAGCACAGCTACGTGCTCGCCATCGAGAAGCTGCTCGATCTCGAAGTGCCGATCCGCGCCCAGTATCTGCGCGTCTTCTTCGCCGAGCTGACCCGGATATCGAACCATCTGCTCAACATCGGCAGCCACATCATGGATGTCGGCGCGATGACTCCGAACCTGTGGCTGTTCGAGCCGCGCGAAGACATCATGAACTTCTACGAGCGGGTTTCCGGAGCGCGGATGCACGCAAACTATTTCCGCCCGGGCGGCGTTCACCAGGATGTGCCTGCCGGGTTGCTGGAGGACATCGGCAACTGGCTCGACACCGGCCTGCTGCCGATCTTCGAGGACGCGATCAGCCTGGTCGCCGACAACCGCATCTTCAAGCAGCGCAACGTCGATATCTCGATCGTCAGCAAGGAAGACGCGCTTGCCTGGGGCTTCTCCGGTCCGATGATCCGCGCTGCGGGCATCCCCTGGGACATCCGCAAGTCGCAGCCCTACGACGTGTACCATCTGATGGACTTCGACGTGCCCACCGGCACCCGCGGCGATTGCTACGACCGGATGATGGTGCGCGTCGAGGAAGTCCGCCAATCGGTCCGGATCATCAAGCAGTGCCTTCGCGACATGCCGGAAGGGCCGATCGCCTCCCTCGACCGCAAGGTCGTGCCGCCCAAGCGCGGCGAGATGAAGCAGTCGATGGAAGCCTTGATCCACCACTTCAAACTCTACACCGAAGGCTTTCACGTCCCCGCCGGCGAAGTCTATGTCGCGACGGAAAGCCCGAAGGGCGAATTCGGCGTCTACCTCGTCGCCGATGGCACCAACAAGCCGTACCGCGTCAAGATCCGTCCGACCGGCTTCTCCCACCTCCAGGCAATGGACTTCATGACGCGCGGCCACATGCTTGCGGACGTCACCGCAATCCTCGGCAGCCTGGACATCGTTTTCGGCGAGATCGACCGCTAATGGCTGACATTCTTCCCAATTCGCTGCCCGACATCGACCAGTTTCGCGCGCGGTGGGGCGCTTTTGCGTTCACCGATGAGAACCAGGCCAAGGCCAAGACGATCATCGGCCGCTACCCGCCGGGGCGGCAGCATAGCGCGATCATTCCGTTGCTCGACATGGCGCAGCGTCAGGTCGGCGCGGAGACGGAGACGCAGGGCTGGCTGCCGGTGCCGGTGATCGAGTATGTCGCGAAGTATCTCGATATGCCCTACATCCGCGCCTACGAAGTCGCGACCTTCTACACTATGTTCAACCTGCGCCCGGTCGGCCGCTACCACCTCCAGGTGTGCGGAACGACGCCATGCATGCTGCGCGGCTCCGACGAAGTGTTCCGCGCCTGCAAGGCGAAGGGGCTCGCCAAGGGGCAGACCAGTGAGGACGGGCTGTTTACCCTCAATGAGGTCGAGTGCCTCGGCGCCTGTGCCAACGCGCCGATGGTGCAGATCAACGACGACAATTATGAAGACCTGACTTTCGAGACAACCACGGCGCTGCTCGAAGCCTTGGCGCGTGGCGAAGTGCCGAAGCCTGGCCCGCAAGGTGTCAACCGCCGCACCAGCGATCCTGAAGGCGGAGTCACCAGCCTCCAGGCGATGGTGAATGAGAATCACGATTATCGGGGCGAGTGGGCCTGATGGAACAGCTTCTCCCGATCATCATCGGCCTGATCGCCTTGTTCGTTGCGTTCAAGGTGCTCAAGGGCATCGTCAAGACCGTGGTGCTGGTCGGCATAATTGCCTTGGTTGCGGTATATTATTTTGGAATAGGTGCTTGATGTTGGGCGTTCCAAGCTTCCGGGGGGACCGGCAGTGACCGATGATCGGGCAGACATGATGCTTGAACTGCTTCGTCGAATTCGCGGCGAGCAGCAGGAAATGCACCTCGAGATCCAGGAGCTCAAGACGCGCGCTACGTCCGTTGACGAGCATCTGAGCGGATTGATCATCTCCGTATCGGGGATCAACTCCCGAATGGATCGCTTCGACGAACGCCTGAAACGCATCGAGCACCGGCTCGATTTGACGGACGCCTCCGATGCTCGCTGACAAAGACCGCATCTTCACCAACCTCTACGGCTTCCAGGATTGGGGGCTGAAGGGCGCGCAGGCGCGCGGCGACTGGGACAATACCAGCGCGCTGATGGCGATCGGCCAGGACGCGATCATCGACGAGATCAAGGCGTCCGGGCTTCGCGGCCGCGGCGGCGCGGGCTTCCCGACCGGCATGAAGTGGGGCTTCATGCCCAAGGCGCCGACGCCGGGTAAGCCCAATTTCCTGGTGATCAACGCCGACGAATCCGAGCCCGGGTCGTGCAAGGACCGGGAGATCATCCGCCACGATCCGCACAAGCTGATCGAAGGGGCGCTGATCGCCGGCTTCGCGATGCGGGCGCGGGCGGGCTATATCTACATCCGCGGAGAATTCATCCGCGAGGCGGAGACGCTCTTCGCCGCCGTGCAGCAGGCCTACGATGCAGGCTTGCTCGGCAAGAACGCCGCCGGCTCGGGCTACGATTTCGACCTGTTCGTCCACCGCGGCGCCGGCGCCTATATCTGCGGCGAAGAAACCGCGATGCTGGAGAGCCTTGAAGGCAAGAAGGGTATGCCGCGCCTCAAGCCGCCGTTTCCGGCCGGCGCGGGCCTCTACGGCTGCCCGACGACGGTGAACAATGTCGAGAGCATCGCCGTCGTGCCGACCATCCTTCGCCGCGGCGCCGCCTGGTTCAAGAGCTTCGGCCGCGAAAAGAACGAAGGCACCAAGCTTTTCCAGATATCGGGCCACGTCAACAAGCCGTGCGTGGTCGAGGAATCGATGTCGATCCCGTTCCGCGAGCTGATCGACCGCCACGCCGGCGGCATCCGCGGCGGCTGGGACAATCTGCTTGCGGTGATCCCCGGCGGCTCGTCCGTGCCGCTCGTCCCCGCGGCGCAGATCATGGACGCGCCGATGGACTTCGATGGGCTGAAGGACCTCGGCTCCGGCCTCGGCACCGCCGCCGTGATCGTGATGGACAAGTCGACGGACGTTGTCCGCGCGATCAGCCGCATTTCCTACTTCTACAAGCATGAAAGCTGCGGCCAGTGCACGCCGTGCCGCGAAGGCACCGGATGGATGTGGCGCGTCATGGAGCGCCTTGCCGAAGGCAATGCGGAGGTGAGCGACATCGACATGCTGTGGGACGTCACCAAGCAGGTCGAAGGCCACACCATTTGCGCCCTTGGTGACGCGGCGGCGTGGCCGATCCAGGGCCTGATCCGCCATTTCCGCCCGGAAATGGAGCGGCGCATCATTGACAAGCAAAGGGACGTGCCTGCCTTTGCCACGGCGGCGGAGTGAAGCAGTGAGATCGATCCTCATCAAATCGTTGGTTGCGGCAGCCGTCGCTTGTACCGGCCAGGCGGCATCGGCGCAGCTTCCGTCCAGCCGCTCCGGTTCTTCGTCGATGACCTACCTTTCGGACCAGGAAGGCATGGCCGCGCTTGCGGTGTTCGGCAGATGTTATGCCAAGGAGGAGCCTGAAAAGGCGCTGCGGCTGCTTGCCACTGAGCCTTCCTCGCGCGCGGAAGCGCAGACCTACATCGCTTTGTTCAAGAAGTCTGACGAATATTGTCTTGGCGATGTCAGTTCATTGAGCGCCGACCTTGCGCTGGTGCGCGGCGCGATTGCCGAGGGTTTGTTCAAGGCCGACGTTCCGCTGCCGCCGGCAATGATGCTGCCCGCCCCCGCTCCCGCCGAGGTGCGCAACCTTGCCGGCGCCGCGCGCTGCTACACGGCCGGGCACCGGGAAGAGGTCGGCAAGCTGATCGCCAACACGAAGGCAGGCAGCAAGGCCGAATATGAAGCCGTGTCCGCGCTGATGCCGGACTTTTTTAAATGCGTTCCGGAAGGTGCGAAGTTCAGCTTCGGCGCGACCGTGATCCGTTTCCGCTTGGCCGAAGCGCTGCTCCGCACCGCGCCGGCGGCGGCGCCAGCAGCAGCGGGGGCGAAATGACCGGATCCAGGGTTTATTCTCTTCCGGTGGAAGTGGCGCGATGATCTTCAAGCTTTTCCCGATCGTGGCGATGCTTGCCATGGGCGCCGGCGCGCCTGCCGAAAAGCCCGCGGCGGCATCGAGTCCCAAAGACATCAAGATGATGCACGATCTCGCGCGCTGCGTCGTTAATCGCCAAGAGGGACAGGTCCGCCGGCTTCTGGCCATGGATTACCGTACGAATGCCTATCGCGGCGCCACCTACCGGATGGCAAAGAGCGCGTCCGGCTGCGCCTCGTTCCTCGGTAGCCTGAGGATGTCGAACGTGCTGATGGCTGGCTCTCTCGCCGAGGCGATGCTCGCCAAGAATGGCGGCGGCGTGGCTTTGTCCCGCCGGCTTGCCTACGATGCCACGGCTCCGGCGGTAGAGGCTCGAGACGAAGGGGAATATCTCGGCCTGTGCGTCGCACGCACCATGCCGGAGGCGGTGGAGGCGCTTCTCCGCGCCGCTCCGGAGAGCGCGGAAGAGAAAGCCGGTGTCGCCACGCTTGCGCCCAAGCTTGCTCCCTGCGTCCAGGCTGGCGCGTCCGCAAGGATCAACCGGCACGGGCTGCGCGCAATCCTGGCGCTTGCCTCTTATCGTCTCACCACCTTGAACAGCGCCGACGCACCGCGTCCGGCGAAAGGCTGAACCATGCCCATCGTTAAAGTCGACGGCGTTGAGGTCGAAGTTCCGCAGGGTGCAACCGTGCTTCAGGCATGCGAAGTAGCGGGCAAGGAAATCCCGCGCTTCTGCTACCATGAACGGCTGTCGATCGCCGGCAATTGCCGGATGTGCCTTGTCGAGGTGAAGCCGGGGCCGCCCAAGCCGCAGGCGTCGTGCGCGCTTCCCGCCTCCGACGGCCAGGAAATCTCCACCATGACCCCCGCCGTCAAAAAGGCGCGCGAAGGGGTGATGGAATTCCTGCTGATCAACCACCCGCTGGATTGCCCGATCTGCGACCAGGGCGGCGAGTGCGACCTTCAGGACCAATCGATCGCCTACGGACGCGGCCACAGCCGCTTCCACGAGAACAAGCGGGCGGTGACGGAAAAGTACATGGGTCCGGTCGTCAAAACGGTGATGACCCGCTGCATCCAGTGCACGCGCTGCGTCCGTTTCGCCGAAGAGGTTGCAGGCGTTGAGGAAATCGGCGCGGTTGGGCGCGGCGAGAATATGCAGATCACGTCGTACCTCGAAGGCGCGGTGACGTCCGAGCTGTCGGGCAACGTCGTCGATCTTTGCCCGGTTGGCGCGCTTGTGTCGAAGCCGTACAGCTTCGAAGCGCGGCCTTGGGAGCTTCGCAAGGTTCCGGCCATCGACGTCATGGACGCCGTTGGCACCAACATCCGCATCGATCACCGCTTCCGCGAAGTGATGCGGGCGCTTCCGCGCTTGAACGAAGACGTCAACGAGGAGTGGGCGCACGACAAGACCCGCCACGCGGTAGACGGACTTGTCCGGCGCCGCCTCGACCGGCCGTGGATCCGTCGCGAAGGCAAGCTCCAGCCGGCGACTTGGGCGGAAGCGTTCGAGGTTATCGCGGCGAAGCTCCAGGGCGCGAGCGGCGATCAGGTGGCGGCGATTGCCGGCGACCTGCAGGACCTGGAATCCATGTTCGCGATGAAGGCGCTGCTCGGCGCCTACGGCTCTTCGCTGCACGAATGTCGGCAGGACGGCGCGCGGTTCGACGTGTCGAGCCCCTCCGCCTACCGGTTCAACGCGACCATTGCGGGCATCGAGGAAGCGCCGGCCATTCTGCTGGTCGGCACCAACCCGCGCTGGGAAGCGAGCCTGGTCAACACGCGCATCCGCAAGGCGGTGAAGCGTGGCGCCAAGGTGTTCCGCATCGGTTCCGACATCGATCTGACTTACCCGGTGAACGAGCTCGGCGGCGACCTTTCGCTGCTCGGCAACCTGCCGCAAGAGGTGCGCGACGCCTTCCAAGGCATCGAGAATTCGGCGGTTATCGTCGGCATGGGTGCCTTGCAGGTACCCGGCGCCTACGAAGCGGCGCGCGCCGCCGCGGCTGCACTCGGCGCGAGCTTCAACTTGCTGCATACGGCGGCGAGCAGGGTCGGTGCGCTGGACTTGGGCTTCACCACCGAAGGCGGCGTCGAGGCGATCCGCGAGCGGGCAGGGGCCTTGAAGGCGCTGTTCCTGCTCGGTGCCGATGAAATGGACACGGAGGCGTTTGCCGACACCTTTACTGTTTACATCGGCACACACGGCGACCGGGGCGTCCGGCATGCCGACGTGATCCTGCCCGCGGCGGCCTATACGGAGAAGCACGGCACCTACGTGAACCTGGAAGGCCGGGTGCAATTCTCCGAATTCGGCGTTCATCCGCCGGGCGAGGCGCGGGAGGATTGGACCATCCTGCGGGCGCTCTCCGACGTGCTCGGCAAGACGCTGCCGTTCGACGATCTATCGCAGCTTCGCGCTGCGATCCGGGCTGTTTATCCGCATCTTGGCGAGGCGGGGCTGACCCCGTTCCCGCCGCTCGCCGCGCCTTCGGGGCCGGCCCCGGCGGTTTCGGGCGAGATCGCTTACCCGATCGACGATTTCTACCTCACCAACCCAATAGCCCGCGCGTCCCCGACGCTGCAGCGCTGCTCGGCCGAAATCCTGCACGGCCAGGTCTTCGAGGAGGCCGCGGAATGACCGAATGGTTCCAAGGGTATCTCGGTTACGGCCTCGGCTGGCTGACCGCGACGACCATCCTTATCCTGATGATCGCGCTTCCGCTGATGCTTGCGGTGGCAATGATCATCTATGCCGACCGCAAGATCTGGGCGGCGATGGCGCTTCGCCGGGGCCCGAACGTCGTCGGCCCCTTCGGTTTGCTGCAAAGCTTCGCCGACGGTTTAAAGGTGTTCCTTAAAGAAACCATCATCCCTTCGGGCGCCAATCGCGGCCTGTTCATTATCGCGCCGATCCTCACGTTCACGGTGGCGCTGATCGGCTGGGCGGTGGTGCCGTTCGGCGAGGGCATGGTGCTCGCCAACATCAATGTCGGCCTGCTCTACCTCCTCGCCGTGTCGTCACTCGGCGTCTACGGCGTGATCATCGCCGGCTGGGCGTCCAACTCCAAATATCCCTTCTACTCGGCCCTTCGCGCGGCCGCGCAGATGGTGAGCTACGAAGTTTCGGTCGGTTTCGTGCTGGTCGGCGTGATCCTGTGGGCCGGCACGTTCAACCTCAGCGGCATCATCGATGCGCAAAGGAGCCACGTCTGGATCCTGAACGGCTTCGGCTTCAATCCCATCCTGTTCCCAATGTCGATCATCTTCCTGATCTCCGCCATGGCCGAAACCGCGCGCGCGCCGTTCGACCTCACGGAGGCGGAGAGCGAGCTCGTCGCCGGCTACCAGACCGAATACAGCTCGATGAGCTTCGCGCTCTTCTGGCTCGGCGAGTACGGCAACGTGCTGCTGATGTGCGGCATGACCGCGGTGCTGTTCTGGGGCGGCTGGCTTCCGCCGATCGACTGGGCGCCGCTTTACTACGTGCCCGGCATCTTCTGGTTCTTCGCGAAGATCTTCATCTTCTTCTTCGTGTTCAGCTGGGTGAAGGCCACCGTGCCCCGCTTCCGCTACGATCAGCTGATGCGCCTTGGCTGGAAGATCTTCCTGCCGATTTCCTTGATCTGGGTGTTCCTGGTCTCCGGCTGGCTGCTTGCCACCAAGGAAGCCTGCCCGACCGACGCGGCGACGCTCAGCTCCATCCGCACCGATGTGCAGGCTGACCGCTACATCCCCTCGTGCCGCAGCGGCATGCGCAACCTGGAAGGCCGCGGCGGCGCGGCCGGAGCAACCTCATGATCGCGCACTGGATCAAATCCTTCACCCTGTGGGAGTTCGTGAAGGCGCACGCGCTGACGCTGAAATACTTCTTCAAGCCGAAGGCGACGATCAACTATCCGTTCGAAAAGAACCCGATTTCGCCCCGCTTCCGCGGCGAGCATGCGCTTCGCCGTTACCCGAACGGCGAGGAACGCTGCATCGCCTGCAAATTGTGCGAAGCGGTCTGCCCGGCGGTGTGCATCACCATCGAATCTGAACCGCGCGAGGACGGTAGCCGCCGCACGACGCGCTACGACATCGACATGACCAAGTGCATCTATTGCGGCCTCTGCCAGGAAGCCTGCCCGGTGGACGCGATCGTCGAAGGTCCGAACTTCGAATTCTCGGTCGAGACCCGGGAGGAGCTGATGTACGACAAGGCCAAGCTTCTCGAGAATGGCGACAAGTGGGAGCGGGCGATTGCCGCGAACCTTGCCGCCGATGCCCCCTACCGCTAATCCGCCCCGCGAATCCTAAAGGTCCCCCGAGCCAGTGATCCAGGCCTTTGCCTTCTACCTGTTCGCCACCATCGTGATCGCCAGCGGCGTGATGACGATCCTGGCGCGCAATCCGGTGCATAGTGTGCTGTGGCTGATCCTCGCCTTCTTCAATGCGGCCGGCCTGTTCCTGATCCTCGGTGCCGAGTTCATCGCGATGCTGCTGGTCATCGTCTATGTCGGCGCAGTCGCCGTGCTGTTCTTGTTCGTGGTGATGATGCTGGATGTCGACTTCGCCGAACTCAGGGCCGGCGTTGCGAAATACTGGCCGTTCGCAACCATCCTCGCCATCGTGCTGCTCGCCGAGCTGATCTTTGCGCTCGCCGCCTGGAACGCCGGCACGA
>DATBNC010000021.1:0-6718 GCA_036554525.1 Allosphingosinicella sp. | reverse complement strand
CCAAAAGCCAGGTGACTCTCCAATATGAAGGCGGAGTCCCGGTCGGAGCGACCGCTTTGGTCGTCTCGACCCAGCACAGCGGCGATTTGAGCAACGACGAGGGCCAGGCGAAGCTGCGCGACTATGTGAAGACCGTCCTTTCCGACATCATGCCCGAGGGCTGGCTGCCGGGCGAGGAGGGGATCTTCGTGAACCCGACCGGCAATTTCGAGATCGGCGGGCCGGACGGCGACGCAGGGCTTACCGGCCGCAAGATCATCGTCGACACCTATGGCGGCGCGAGCCCGCACGGCGGCGGCGCCTTTTCGGGCAAGGACCCGACCAAGGTCGACCGCTCGGCCGCTTATGTCAGCCGCTACCTTGCCAAGAATATCGTCGCCGCCGGCCTCGCCAAGCGCTGCACGATCCAGCTTGCTTACGCGATCGGCGTGCCCGAGCCGCTGTCGCTCTACGTCGACACGCACGGCACCGGCACCGTCGGTGACGCGGAGATCGAAACCGCGATCATGGGCATGAAGGAATTGGGCGGCCTCACCCCCCGCGCCATCCGCACGCACTTGGGCCTCAACAAGCCGATCTACCGCAAGACGGCCGCCTACGGCCATTTCGGCCGCACCGCCGAAGGCGATCTCTTCCCCTGGGAGAAGACCGACCTCGCCGCGGCGCTAAAGGCCGCGCTTTAAGCAGCTTCCGCTTCCGAGGCGGCGCGATGAACGATCCAACCACCATCCGCCGCCTCTACGGCCGCCGTTCCGGGCACAAGCTTCGCCAGGGCCAGGCGGTTCTGCTCGAGGAATTGCTCCCCGCGATCAGCGTGCCGGAGGAGGGGGCGGTCGACAGCCTGGCATTGTTCGGCGATGCGCGGCCGCTCCATTTTGAAATCGGCTTCGGCTCCGGCGAGCATCTCGCCTTTCGTGCCGACCTCCTCCCCGATCACGGCTTCATCGGCGCCGAGCCTTTCCTGAACGGGGTCGTCGGCGCGCTTAACCACGTGCGGGACCAGCGGCTGCCGAACGTCCGCCTGCACATGGGCGACGCGCTGGAAGTGCTGGAGCGGGTGCCCGATGGCGCGCTTTCCTTCGTCTACCTCCTGCACCCCGACCCCTGGCCTAAGGCGCGCCACGCCAAGCGGCGGATGGTGAACCACGGCCCGCTCGACCTCATCGCCGCCAAGCTAAAACCCGGCGGCGAGTTCCGCCTGGGCACCGACGACCCGACCTATTGCCGCTGGTCGATGATGGTCATGAACGCGCGCGCCGACTTCGAATGGCTCGCGGAAAGCGCGAAGGATTTCCTCACCCGCCCCGGCGGCTGGCCCGAAACGCGGTACGAAGCCAAGGCCCGCCGAAAGGGCCACGAAGTCTGGTACTTCCGCTACCGCCGGGCGGCAGCCGCCGAGGCCTAGCGCCCCGGCGTGAGCCGAAGCAGGCGCCCGCTCGGGCCGTCCTCCAGCAGGTAGACCGAACCGTCCGGACCCTGCTCCACTTCGCGGATCCGCTCCCCCATGTCGAAGCGCTCCGCTTCCCGCGCCGTCTTGCCGCTGATCGTCACCCGGATCAGCGCCTTGCTGGAAAGGCCGCCGATCAGCGCGCTGCCACGCCACTGCGGAAACTGCTTGCCGGTGTAGAAGATCAGGCTCGAGGGCGAAATCACCGGAGTCCAGGTCACTTCCGGTGCGTTGAATTCGGGCCTGGTGTCGTGGTCGGGAATCGGCTTGCCGTCATAATGATCGCCGTTGGAGACGATCGGGTAGCCGTAATTGGTGCCGCGCTCGATCAGGTTGAACTCGTCGCCCCCCTTCGGCCCCATCTCGTTTTCCCAAAGCCGCCCGTCGGGCGCGAAGGCGAGGCCGAGCGGGTTGCGGTGGCCTACCGTCCAGAACTGCGCCGCCACGCCGCCGCGGCTTACGAAGGGATTGTCGGTCGGCGTGCTTCCGTCGTCGTTCAGGCGCACGATCTTGCCTAACGTCGCCGCCATGTCCTGCGCGGGATCGAACTTCTGTCGCTCGCCGTTGGAGATGTAGAGCTTGCCGTCCGGCCCAAATGCGATGCGGTGGCCGAAGTGACCACGTCCTTCCACCTTAGGCGTCTGCCGGTAGATCACCTGCAGCCCGTCTAGCTGGTAGCCCGGCCGTGCATTCGCGCTCGCCGCCGACACGGCAAGCAGCCGCGCCCGGCCGACCACCGCGCCGCGCGTGTTGTTCGGCCCCGCTTCCACCCAGCTCAGGTAGACCAGCCCGTTTTTCGCGAATTGCGGGTGGAGGACGACGTCGCCGAGGCCGCCCTGGCCGCCATAATCCACCGCAGGCACGCCGGAGACTTCGGTCCTCGTCTGGTTTCCGCCCTTGTTGCTCCACAGGATCAGCTTGCCCTTGCGTTGGGTGATCAGCGCGTCGCCGTTCGGAAGGAAGGTCATCGCCCAAGGCTCTTCGAACGCACCGAGCGGCTGGACAGCAAACGGCTTGCCGGCCGCGGCGGTGGCGCCGGAGCCGTTGGCGGCTTCAACCCCTTCGCCGCCGGTGTTGCATGCCGCGGCAAGCGCAAGAAACGGAAGAAGGGTGAGGCGGCGCATCGGCATCTCTCCTGGCAGGCGCAAACAAGGCGCGGGGTTTCCCGGCCGCTCTAGCTCAGCCGGCACGTGCCCGTCACCCTCGCCTTTCTGCCACTGTGCCGGCGCGCAACGGCGCGTCGCGGCCGTAACCATTGAAACATTCTTCCCGCCTTTCCGACATCGCGCGGACAAGCACCATTCCTAGAGCCGCTCTCGCCAACCGGCCGCGGCAGCGCGGGCGGGGCGGGGGCCTCGCACTCTCCCGCACCGTCCTGGCTGAAGCGGCGGCAACGCCCCAACCAGATCAAGCAAGGACCAGAACATCATGGCGACCATCAACGGAAGCAACAAATCCGACAACATCAACGGCACCGCATCGGCCGACTTCATCTTCGCCGGCAATGGCGACGACATCGTCTTCGGCGGCGCCGGCAACGACTCCTTGTCCGGCGAGAACGGCAACGACCGGCTGGACGGCGGTGCGGGCAACGACATGCTGTTCGGCGGCAACGGCAATGACGCGCTTTCGGGCGGCGCCGGCGACGACGTGATCGACGGCGGCAACGGTCAGGACAGCCTGGTTCTTGCCGGCAACCGCGCCCAATATCATTTCGCGATGGCGCCCGACGGGGCTGTGATCGTTCGCGACCTGCGCCCCGGCGCACCCGACGGCACTGACCGGCTGATCGGCATGGAGCGCGTCGATTTCGCCGACGGCTCGTTCAAGCTGTCGGACCTCATCTCCGCCAACGCCGCTCCGGTTGCCGCGAACGACGCGCTGACGCTCTCCGAGATCGCAGGTAAAACGGAAGTCACCAGCCTGCTTCTCGCCAACGACAGCGACCCGAACGGCGATGCGATCAGCGTCGTCGGCGTGCAGGCGGTGTCGCAGAAGGGCGCAACCGTTACCGTCTCCGCCACCGGCCAGGTCCACTATGATGCGGGCCAGATCTTCGCCAGCCTCAACGCCGGCCAAACCGCCACCGACACCTTCACCTACACGATCCGCGACGCCGCGGGCCTCACCTCCACCGCAACCGCGACCGTGACGATCACCGGCGTGACGCAGAACGCGGCCCCGACGGCGGGCGCCGACCAGGTTACGGTCGCCGAAAATGCCGGCGCGACCGACATCACCGCGACCCTGCTTGCCAATGACAGCGATCCGGAAGGCCAGGCTCTGGTGGTCAGCGGGGTGCAAAGCGTGTCGGCGAACGGCGCCGCCGTCACCCTCTCCGCCGATGGTCACGTGCTCTACAATCCGGGAACCGTCTTCGCGGAGTTGGAGGCGGGAGAGACGGCCATCGACACGTTCACCTACACGATCACCGACGCGGGCGGGCTCACCTCCACCGCCGTTGCCACGGTGACGATCACCGGCATCACCCTGTTCCCCGCGTACGGCTTCCAGGTGATGGAAGATGAGACGTTCGGCGACATGCTCGACTGGGTCAGCGAAGCCGTCGGCTTCCAAGTTACCGGCATCGACACGACCGGAACGGTCGGAAGCGTCCAGTTCGACGGCAGCAGCCTTTTCTTCACCGCCGACAACGATCTCAGCGACGCGCTTCTGCCCGATACCCACGACTCGACCTATTTCACCGTGGTCGGCAGCAACGGCGAAACCGCGCTGATCGAGGGCGTCATCTTCGGCACCAATGATGACATCGTCGCGGTGGACGACAGCGTGACGATCACCGCCGGCGAAACCAGCGCCAGCCTCTGGAACAGCGTTCTTTCCAACGATCAGGATCCGGATAGCGGGCCCGGCGGCCGCCGGATCGTCGACATCGACACCACCGGTACCTTCGGCACCGTCGAATTCGACCCCGTGACCCGCGTGCTAAAATACAATTCGGGCGGCGTGGAGCTTGCCCCCGGGCAGACGATCCAGGACCATTTCACCTACACGGTGAACGACGGCTACGGCTCGATCGACACCGCCACCGTCACCGTCAACGTGACCGGCAAGGAATATGGCGAAATGACGCTGAGCGTCGCCCCCGCGGCCGTCAGCCCCTCTGCCTTTGTGACGGGCGGGGAACATCTTGCCGACTTCGCGCCGGCCTTCGCCACGCAGCCCGACATGCTGTTCCACCACGATATGCGGGTCGCCTGATCCATCTGCGCAACGGCGTCTAACGGGCCGCTCCTCGAAAGGGGGGCGGCCTTTTGGCGTTTGAGGCGGCCGGATTCGGTGCTTGCCCGCTTCGGCCGCCGCGCCTATATGCGGCTTTCCTCCTCGACATCGTTAGAAGTTGAGGCTGGCTCGGGGGTCCGAGCCGGCGGCGGAGAGATTTGTTTTCGGGAGAGCGCATGGCGGACATCGCCGCATTGCAGGACATGATCGCGCCGGCGGCCGAGGCCGAAGGGCTGGTGCTGGTGCGCGTCAAGATGATGGGCGGCACCGGCGATCCGACGCTTCAGGTGATGGCCGAGGATCCCAGGACCCGGCAGCTTACGCTCGAGGATTGCGCGCGTTTGTCGCGGCGCTTGTCCGATCTTCTCGATCAGGCGGAAGCGGAAGGCCGCGATCCGATTCCGCACGCATACCGGCTGGAAGTCAGCTCGCCCGGCATTGACCGGCCGCTGACCCGGCTTAAGGATTACACCGACTGGACCGGCCACGAAGCCCGCATCGTGCTTGCCGAGAAGCTCGACGGCCGCAAGGTTTTCGCCGGCAACATCCTCGGCACCGAGGGCGATACGGTGCTGGTGGAAGTGCCGGTGCAGGGCGCCGTGGGGCTGCCGTTCGACGCGATCCAGAGCGCCAAATTGGTGATGACCGACAAGCTCATCGCCGCAACCGCGCCGCTGCTCGCCGCCGAGGCGGACGCCGCGGACGAAGTGATCGAATTCGAAGGCGAGCCCGACGAGGCCGCCGAGACATCCAAGACAGAGGAAGACTGACATGGCTACCACCGCAGCAGGCGCCCAGGGCGCTGTCAGCGCCAACAAGGCGGAGCTGATCGCAATCGCCGACGCGGTTGCCCGCGAAAAGCTGATCGACAAGGGCATCGTCATCGAAGCGATGGAAGATGCCATCCAGCGCGCCGCCCGCGCGCGCTACGGCGCCGAAAACGACATCCGCGCTAAGCTCGATCCGGTGACCGGCGATCTTCGCTTGTGGCGCGTCGTCGAGGTGGTCGAAGAGGTCGAAGACTATTTCAAGCAGGTCAGCCTCAAGGAATCCGAGAAGCTGCAGCCGGGCGCCGTGGTTGGCGATTACATCGTCGATCCGCTCCCCCCGATCGAGTTCGGCCGCATCGCCGCCCAGGCGGCCAAGCAGGTCATCTTCCAAAAGGTCCGCGACGCCGAGCGCGAGCGGCAATATGAAGAGTTCAAGGATCGCGTCGGGGAAGTGATCACCGGCGTCGTCAAACGGGTCGAGTTCGGCCACGTCGTCGTCGATCTCGGCCGCGCCGAGGGCGTTATTCGCCGCGACCAGCAGATCCCGCGCGAAGTGGTTCGCGTCGGCGACCGCGTCCGTTCGCTGATCGCATCCGTCCGCCGCGAAAATCGCGGGCCGCAGATTTTCCTTTCCCGCGCACACCCCGACTTCATGAAGAAGCTGTTCGCGCAGGAAGTGCCGGAAATCTACGACGGCATCATCGAGATCAAGGCCGCCGCCCGCGATCCGGCCGAACTCGATCGGGGGAAGCGGATCGACGATGTAATCCCCGATCTCGGCGCCGGGCTGGAGCTTCTGCGAATCCTCGAGGCTGACCTGCTTGAAATAGTCGTCGACCTGCTCGACCACCTCGACGACGCGCCACAGGCGAAGGTCGCCGGGGGTGGGATCGAGCTTGGCGCGGATGTCGTTCTCAGCGCCGTAGCGGGCCCGGGCGGCGCGCTGGATCGCGTCCTCCATCGCCTCGATGACGATGCCGCGGTCGATCAGCTTTTCGCGCGCGACGGCGTCGGCGATGGCGATCAGCTCGGCCCGGTTGGCGGAAACGGCGCCCGGAGCGCCCGCGCTAGCGTTGGTGGCCATAGTCAGTCTTCCTCTGTCTTGATTGGTTCGGCGCCGTCTTCCGGTTCGCCTTCGAATTCGATGACCTCGTCGGCGGCGTCCGCCTCCAGAGCGAGGAGCGGCGCGGTGGCCGCGATCAGCCGGTCGGTGATGACCAGCTTGGCGTTGTTGATCATGTCGAACGGCAGGCCGGTG
>DATBNC010000010.1:0-136510 GCA_036554525.1 Allosphingosinicella sp. | reverse complement strand
ATCTGCAGGCGCTGGCGCCTGCGGGCGGCGTCTACCATCCCGGCCGTTCGGCGCGGCTCAGCCTTGGGCCGAAGAACGCGCTCGCCGAGTTCGGCGAGCTTCACCCCGCGACCCTCAAGGCGTTCGACCTCGACGGCCCGGTAGTGGCGGCGGAGATCTTCCTCGACGCCATTCCGCAGAAGCGTGGCGGCGGCGGCGGCCACATGCGCGAAGCCTTTCGCCCGCCCGCGCTGCAGGCGGTGAGCCGCGACTTCGCCTTCCTGGTCCCCGCCGACACCGCCGCCGACGCTTTGCTCCGCGCGGTGCGTGGTGCGGACAAGCAAGCGATTACCGGCGTGGCGTTGTTCGACGTGTTCACCGGCCAGGGCGTCCCCGAAGGCATGAAGTCGCTGGCCGTGGAAGTGACGCTTCAGCCGGGCGAGAAGAGCTTCACCGAGGAAGAGCTGAAAGGCATTTCCGACCGCATCGTCGCGGCGGCGGCCAAGGCAGGCGGGCGTCTCAGGGAATAGAGGCGATGTCCACCTAGGTGGACAGCCGTCATTGGACCCGTGAGACACAACGCGGCGCGCTCCCCAAGAAGACACCGGCTTGATCGGATCCGCCCAATCTTGGCGGGAAATACCAGATTCTGGTGTCCGCTTTCATCGGTCGCCATGAAGGTTCAGCAGCTAAGCCATTGAAAAACATCATGCCGAGGTGATTGGCATAGATAGTGCAGTAACACACCCGCAGCGCAAGCTGCTTCCTGTGGAAGTGCCACCGGAAAGTTTTCAGGGAGTGCCTTATGACTATCAAGACCATCATCGGACGGGTTGCTTTGCCGTTGGCCGCCACGCTGGGCCTCACCCAGCCTGCCCTCGCGGCGGCTTCTTCGCCGTCGGCGGCAGCGAGCAAGGACATCGTCGTTCGTGCAAAGCCAGCGCAACCGAACACCAAATATTGCGCCCGTCACGAGATTCCGAACTCTCGCATCGTCGCCAGCACGTGCCGGACGGAGCAGGAATGGGAGCAGCATGGCTACGACCTCGATTTCCGTTGATCCGGCATGACGGGGGGCGCTTCGGGTCGTCCGAAGCGTTCCCTCCGGTTGCGCAGTCGCCGCCCGCCGAGCGCGGATGACAGCTGGTGAGAAGAGCTTCACCGAGAAGGAGCTGAAAGACATTTCCGACCGCATCGTGGCGGCAGCGGCGAAGGCAGGGGCGCGGTTGCGGGACTGAGCCGGAGGGTTGGGACGGCGAATGAGAGCCCTCGCCGAAATTTGGGCAGGATCGCCAAGTGTGTTATCATGGCATAACAGCTCCTGGAGAATGTGCCGTGCGCGACGATCCCTTCGAAAAAGCCGCCCGGGCGGTGGAGCAGGCGCTTCGTGGAGTCGAGGCGCGGGTCGCGCAAACCCGCATCCTATTCGAGCAGTCGGCGCATCGCCGCGCGGGCCGCTCCGCGCGCCATGGGGACTGGCTGGCGGTGCAAATCGAGGAGTCCTGGGGACGCATCGATGCCGAGTGGGTCCGACGGGGACGGCGCCGCCGGCCGCGGACCGACCGGGGAGAGGGCGGCGCCGAGCCGGAACCCGCGCCGGTGCGGCCGCTGAACCCGAGCACCCTGTCGGGAGGCGCGGAAGCAACCGTAGACTCTTAACCGAGTGGCCAAAGCGCCGCCGGCGCTTTGACGGCAGGCGGAGACACTGCCGCCCCGTTACTGACGCAGCCGCAAGGATGCCCCGCTGCTCCAAGACGAGCTTGCGCGTGAGGTTTGCACCATGCTGATATTGAAATCGTCAACTTTGGAAGCCGGTGGAGACGCCCGAATGAATGCGAGTGCCTTTGGATCATTGGTGGGGGGTATCCTCGCCGTTTTTCTGCTTTCTGCCCTTCTGGACTGGGCGGTGTTCAAGCGAGTGGTTGATACGCCGCGTGTCGGAACCACCCTCTCCGTTGTCGCGGCTGTTGTGTTCGGCTTCATCTTATATGGCTTCGGCAACGCTGATGGCGGCCCGTGGAATCCGCTTCCCGGCGGGCTCAGTTACGTATTCGGGGGTTCGATCGTTCTGGCGCTTCGGCTGTGGTATTTGTCCAAGCAGGAGCGGCCTGATCGCGAAGCGGCGAGCCGTCGAACGAGCCGATCTTAGGCCGGGTCGGTAGGTTATATGGGCCCCAGCCTTCGCTGGGGCGACGGTGGTGCGGAGTTGGTGCCTCGCGAAGGGGTTGCTTGCGCTGTCCCGCGCCCCTCGACTTCGCTCGGGACGAACGGGGTTTGCGACTGCGGTTGCCGCGGACGCAGCTGGCCAGTCCGCCGCCCACGAAAAAGCCCGGCGCGCTCCGAGGAGCGGCCGGGCTGTTCGTTCGCCGAAGCGAAAGGTGTTTAGCCGAGGCTCTGCAGGTTCACCGCGGCGGTTTTGCCGCGGCGGTCCACTTCCAGCTCGAACTCGACCCGGTCGCCCTCGTTGAGGCTCGACAGGCCGGCGCGTTCCACGGCCGAGATGTGCACGAAGGCATCCGGCTGACCGTCGTCGCGGCTGATGAAGCCGAAGCCCTTCATGGCGTTGAAGAACTTGACGGTGCCTTGCGCCTTTTCGCCGGTCAGCTGACGCTGCGGCCCGCCGCGGTCGCCGCCCGGTGCGCCGCCGAAGCCGCCTTCGCGCGGCTCGCGGGGAGGCGCACGATCGGTGACCGGCATCGGTTCGCCGTCGATCTTGAGATCGGTTGCCGAGATCCGGCCGCCGCGGTCAACGAGCGTGAACTCAAGCGGCTGGCCGTCGGCCAGGCCGGTGAGGCCCGCTTGTTCCACCGCCGAGATGTGCACGAACACGTCTTCGCCGCCATCGTCGCGGACAATGAAGCCGAAGCCCTTTTGGCCGTTGAAGAACTTAACGACACCCTTGCCTTCGCCGACGACCTGGGGGGGCATGCCGCCGCCGCGCGGGCCGCCGAAGCCGCCGCCACCGCCGCCGAAGCCGCCACCACCGCCGCCGCCGCCGCGGTAACCACCGCCGCCGCCGCCGCCGCTACGGTCGCCGAAGCCGCCGCCGCCGCCGCCGCGATCGCCGTAGCCCGGGCCGCTATTGTAGCCGCCGCCGCCGCCGCGATATCCGCCGCCGCCGCCGCCACGATCGTCGAAGCCGCCGCCGCCGAAGCCGCCGCCGCCGCCACCGAAGTCATCGCCGCCGAAACCGTCGCGCTTGTCTCTGCCGCGTCCGCCGCGCTCGCCGCGGCGCCCTCTATCAAAACCCATGCCGTCTAATACTTTCCAGCGCCCCAACTGCCGTCAACGAAACCGACGCGCTGGGCTGTTCGCGCTACGGATTCGGCACCCAAAGGAGGCGCAAGGCCGAGTCCTATAACGAAAAAAAGCAATGGCGGCGAGGGGATTCGGTTTATTCTCCGGCAGGCGGCTAATGCTTGCGCGCGACGGCGTGGTGAACCGCCACGATTGCGCCGCCCAGGATCAGGCCGAGGACGCCGGAGCCCAGCGCGGAGACGGCCCAGGAAAGCAGCCCGCCCAGCGCGGGAAGGGCGTGCGCCGCCGCTTCGCTCCAGTCATGGAGAAGGTGGGCAGGGCCGCTTATTCCAAAGGTCTCGAGGCCGTGGACGATGATGCCGCCGCCGACCCAGATCATCGCCGCGATGCCGACGATCGACAGGAAAGACAGCAGTTTGGGCGTTGCCCGCACCAGGCCGCGGCCAAGCGCGCGGGCGCCGCCGTTTTGCCGATTCGCGAGGTGAAGGCCGATATCGTCCATTTTCACGATCAGGCCGACGAGGCCGTAGACGCCGATGGTGATCGCGACGGCGACGACGGCGAGAATCAGCGCGCGGGTGGCGAAGGGCTCGTCGCTGACTTCGGCGAGCGCGATGGCCATGATCTCGGCCGAGAGGATGAAATCGGTGCGCACCGCGCCTGAGACCATCGCCTGCTCGTGCTCCGCCGTGCCGAGTTCGGCGGCGTCTTCGTCCAGGCTGTGCTTAGCGCCGGAGACCGCTTCCCAGACCTTTTCCGCACCTTCGAAGCAGAGGTAGGCGGCGCCGAGCATCAGCAGGGGGGTGATGGCCCAGGGGAGGAGCGCGCTCAGGGCAAGCGCGGCGGGGAGCAGGATCAGGAGCTTGTTCTTCAGCGAGCCCTTCGCGATCCGGTAGATTATCGGCAGCTCGCGGTCCGGCGTGAAGCCGGTGACGTAGCGGGGCGTGACCGCCGTGTCGTCGATCACCACCCCGGCCGCCTTGACCCCTGCCCGGCCGGCGGCCGCGCCGACATCGTCCACCGACGCGGCGGCAAGCTTGGCGATCACGGCGATGTCGTCGAGCAAGGCGGCAAGACCGGAGGGCATGGAGGCATTCCTGGTTGTGGCGGTTCGGCTACCTGTGCCGCCGCTGGCGAGGCGGATCAACCGCCGTGTTCGCGAGGCCGCGGCACGGGCCGCGTTGAGAAGGGCGGTTCTTTCCCCTATGTGCCCGTGCATGAGCGTATTTTTCCATGAAGAAGATCTGCCGGAAGGCGTACTTGCCGACGGTCCCGTGGCTGTCGATACCGAGGCGATGGGGCTTCACCCCGGCCGCGACCGGCTTTGCCTGGTGCAGATTTCGGACGGCGGCGGGGACGAGCATCTCGTCCGCTTCGCACCCGGCAGCGATTATTCGGCGCCGAATTTGAAGGCGGTGCTCGGCGATCCGAACCGGCTCAAGCTCTACCATTTCGCACGCTTCGATCTGGCGATCATGGAAGCTTATCTCCACGTGATGGCCGAGCCGGTGTACTGCACGAAGACGGCGTCGCGGCTGGTCAGGACCTACACCGACCGGCACGGGCTGAAGGAGCTGATCAAAGAGCTGCTGCAGACCGACATTTCCAAGCAGCAGCAATCGTCCGACTGGGGCGCGCCGGAATTGTCGGACGCGCAGAAGGATTATGCGGCGTCGGACGTGCGCTTCCTTCACCCGATCAAGGAGCGGCTGGACGAGCGGCTGATCCGCGAGGGGCGGATGGGCCTCGCCCAGGCCTGCTTCCAGTTCCTGCCGCACCGCGCCCGGCTCGACCTTGCCGGCTGGCCGGAGGTCGACATCTTCGCCCATGTCTGAACCGCCCCGGGCCAAAAGCAAAAGCGTCGGCTGGGCCCGTCCCGGCGGCGCGCACGACTGGCTGGTAAAGGCGCTGAAAGTGCTTTTGCCGGCCGGGGTCGGCGTGCTTTTGGCCTATCTGCTGCTGTCGCCGCTCAGCAAGGATCGGGAGATCAGCTTCCTGCTCGACAAGAACAAGGTGGATGTCGCCAAGGAGCGGCTGAAGGTGCAGCAGGCGCAATATCGCGGCCAGGACAATAAGGGCCGCGCCTTCACCATCGATGCCGAGCGGGCGCTGCAGCCGAGCTCGGCCGACCCGGTGGTGCAGATCGAGGGCATGGCGGCGAAGATCGCGCTGGAGGACGGGCCGGCGAGCCTGGCGGCGGAGAATGGCCGCTACGACATGAACAAGCAGACGGTGGACGTGCTCGGCCCGATCCTGTTCACGGCGGCCGACGGCTACCGGCTGGAGACGCGCGACGTGGCGGTGGATTTGAACAAGAGCCGCCTTGCGAGCGGCAACGGGGTGGAAGGCAGCATGCCGCTCGGCCGCTTCACGGCGGGCAAGATGGAAGTCGACCTGCCGTCGCGCAACGTGGTGCTGACCGGGCGGGCGCGCTTGCATATCGTCCAGGGGGCGCTCAGATGAGACGCATGAAGACTTTTCTAATCGGTGGGGGCGCGCTTGTCGCGGCTGCTTTGGCGCTTGGGCCGGCGCTTGCCCAAACGTCGGCGCTCAAGGGGCATGACAGCAACGCGCCGGTGGACGTCGCCGCCGACCGGATCGAAGTGCAGGACCGCGCCGACCGGGCGATCTTTTCGGGCGACGTGGTGGTGCGCCAGTCGGACCTGACGCTCAACGCGCCGCGCCTGACGGTCGCCTATTCTAATGCCGGCGGGATCGAGATCGAGCGGATCGACGCAAGCGGCGGCGTGGTGGTGAAGAGCCCGTCGGAGACGGCGCGGGGCGAGCTTGCGATCTACGATCTCGACAGCCGGTTGATTACTTTGGTCGGCGGCGTGACGCTGACGCGTGGGGAGTCGCGAGTCAGCGGCGGACGGCTGGTGATCGATCTCACCACCGGGCGCGCGGTGATGGAGGGCGGCGGCCCGGCCGGCGTCAACGGCAACGGCGGACGCGTCACCGGCACCTTCACGGTCCCCCAGCGCGCCGACTAAGCCACAATGCGCCGCGAAAGCGGCTCCCTTCGCATCATGCACGAAGCTTGCCAGTTGAGGCTTGCCGCCGCTTGCCCTAGTCTGGGCGGCAGGAAGAAGGGCGGGCAATGAATGACGCAAGCGTGATCGATCGGGAAGGCGCCGCCGACGCGGCCGCCGACGGCTCGCGCGGGCTTGCCGTCGTCTCCATCGCCAAGTCCTACGACAAGAAGGTGGTGCTGAAGGACGTCTCGCTCGCCATCGACCGCGGCGAAGTGGTCGGGCTGCTCGGGCCCAACGGCGCCGGCAAGACGACCTGCTTCTATTCGATCATGGGCCTGGTGAAGCCGGACAGCGGGCGCATCCTGCTTGACGGAGAGGATATTACCGGCCTCCCCATGTACCGCCGGGCGGTGCTCGGCCTCGGCTACCTGCCGCAGGAAACCTCGATCTTTCGCGGCATGACGGTGGCGCAGAACATCTCGGCGGTTCTCGAAGTGGCGGTGAAGGGCAAGGCCGAGCGGCGCGAACGGCTGGAGCAATTGCTCGGCGAATTCCACATCGCCCACCTGCGCGACGCGCCCGCAATGGCGCTTTCCGGCGGCGAGCGGCGCCGCTGCGAAATCGCCCGGGCGCTGGCCGCCAGCCCGTCGATCATGCTGCTCGACGAGCCGTTCGCCGGCATCGATCCCATCTCCATCTCCGACATCCGCGATCTGGTGAAGGATTTGAAGAAGCGCGAGATCGGCGTGCTGATCACCGACCACAACGTCCGCGAAACGCTGGAAATCGTCGACCGCGCCTGCATCATTTACGACGGCCAGGTGCTGTTCGCGGGCAGCCCGGAAGCGCTCGTTGCCGATCCCAACGTGCGGCGGCTGTACTTGGGCGAAAGCTTCGAGCTCTAAGCCATGAACATCGGGCCGCGCCTCGATCTCAGGCAAAGCCAGTCGTTGGTGATGACGCCCCAGCTTCAGCAGGCGATCCGCTTGCTGGCGCTGTCCAACCTCGAAGTCGAGAGCTTCATCGCCGAGGAGCTGGAGAAGAACCCGCTGCTCGACACCGGCTCGGCGCCCGACGACGGGGCGGCGCCTGCGGCGGAAGCGCCTGCCGAGGCGAGCGACGAATATACGGGCGCCGACCAGCTCGCGGGCTCGGGAGAAGCGGCGCTCGACATCGACCTCAACAACGAGAACCTCCATCAGGACAGCGCAAGCGACCGCGGGCTGGACGGCGGCCTCGGCATGTCCGGCCTCGGCGGCGGCGGCGCCGAGGGTGGCGAGGGGCCGGACTTCGACAGCTTCGCCGGCGAAGGCCTGTCGCTGCACGAGCATCTGATGGCGCAGGCCGGCGAGCGCCTGTCCGGCCCCGACCTGATGATCGCCCAGGCGCTGATCGAGCAGGTCGAGGAGACCGGCTACTTCACCGCCTCGTTGCTCGACATCGCCCACCGCCTCGGTGCGCCGCTGCGCGAAGTGGAGCGGGTGCTCGGCGTGGTGCAGACCTTCGATCCGTCGGGCGTTGCGGCGCGTTCGCTGTCCGAATGCCTGAAGCTGCAGGCGAAGGAAGCGGACCGCTACGATCCGGCGATGGCGCGGCTGATCGACAATCTCGATTACCTCGCGAAGGGCAATCTCGCCGCCTTGCGCCGGATCTGCGGCGTCGACGACGAGGATTTGGGCGACATGATCCGCGAACTCCGCGCTTACGATCCCAAGCCCGGCTGCCGCTTCGCCGACAGCGACCGGGTGCAGGGTGTGGTGCCCGACGTGTTCGTCGCCCGCCGCGGGGCGGGATGGGCGATCGAGCTCAACAGCGCCACGTTACCGCGGGTGCTGGTCAACCGCAGCTATTATGCCGAACTCTCCGGCGGCGCGCAGGACAAAAAGTCGAAGGCGTGGCTTACCGAATGTCTGGCGAGCGCTAATTGGCTGACCAAGGCGCTCGATCAGCGTGCGCAGACAATCATCAAGGTCTCATCGGAGATCGTGAAGCAGCAGGACGGCTTCTTCCGCCACGGGGTGTCGCAGCTGCGGCCGCTGACTCTGCGCCAGGTGGCCGACGTAATCGGCATGCACGAATCCACCGTCAGCCGGGTGACCTCCAACAAATATCTCTCCTGCGACCGGGGCCTGTTCGAACTGAAATATTTCTTCACCAGCGGCATCCAGTCGTCGGACGGCGGCGACGCGGTGTCGGCGGAAGCGGTGAAGAGCCACATCCGAGCGCTGATCGCGGCGGAAAGCGCGACCGCGATCCTGTCCGACGACCAGCTCGTCGACCTGCTCCGGGCCAAAGGCTTCGACATCGCGCGGCGCACCGTCGCGAAATACCGAGAAGCGATCGGCCTCGGCTCCTCCGTCCAGCGCCGCCGGCAAAAGGCGCTGCAAGGCAAGGCGGCGTGATCGGCAAGGCGGCGGCGCCGGCCATCGCCTTGCTGCTGCTGCTTGGGCACGGGCGGCTGGAGTCGCCCACCACCGCGCTCGCAATTGTGCCGGGGCTCGAGGCGCCTCCCGAGTTCAAGGGCGGTTCGCCGACGCCGCCTGCGGTTCTTCCGCCCGCCCACGCCTGCTCGGGAAGTGCCGCCGATCCAGGCAATCACCGCCTGCCGGGCCAAATCGATGGGACGCTTGTGAAGGGCGCGCAGGGGCTTCGTGCGCTTCGCGCCGCCTGGGCCGATTCGCTGATTTTCGTGCGCGGCGGCAAGTTCGACGGCGCCGACCTTCGCGGCGCCGGGCTTCACAACATCTGCTTCGTCGGCACGTCCTTTGTCGCAAGCGACTGGCGCGGCGCGGATGCGCGGGGCGTCGGCTTCTTCTGGTCGCATTTGACCGGCAGCAATTTGGCCGGCGCAAGGATGGCAGGGGTGCTGTTCGACAATCCCTATCTGGCGCGGGTCGATGCGACGGGAGCGAACTTCTCGGGCGGCTCGGTGTCGGGAAGCGACTTCGGCAGTCTGGCCGGGCTTCGCATGGACGGCGCGAACCTGCGGGGCTTCCGCTTCGATTGCCGGCCGATCAGCGGGGAGGGTTGCGGCGAATGGGATTCGATCAGCTTCCGGAACGCGGACCTGCGCGGCGCTTTGCTGGACGGGGTGCGCGGTCAGGCCGACTGGCGAGGCGCCCGAATCGGCGGGACGCGCGTGCGGCTCACCCAGCTCAAGGAGCTGGCGCCGGCGAGGGTCACCGGCAGCGTCATCGTTCACGAGGCTCCGGTGAAGGTGGCGCTTGCGCCTAAGGAATATCGCTGGCTGCAGCCGCGTATCGGCGATCGGGAAGAGGCGCTGCCGGCAGATTCGGACCGGCGGAGGGTGACGGCTCGGCCGAAGTGGATGCGCAAGGGCGCCGACGTGCTGTTCGTAGCACCCACCATCGGCTTCGACGATGCGGCGCGAGCTAGTCCCCTATACAAGCGGCTGATGCCGGCGATCGTCGCGGGCGCGATCTCTTACGCGCGGGTGAAGGTGAAGCGCGACGGCAGCGTCGAGGCGTCGGGGAGCGCCATCGGCGGCAACGGCCATATGTGCGGCCTCGGCGCGAAGGGCCTGCGACTGGGCAAGGACGGCTGGTATTCGGCTTGGGCGGAGCCGTTCGATCCGCCCAACCCGCCACCCACCGCGCCGGTGCCGGTGCTTCGCTTTTGGAACGACCGGGTGGAGGTTTTCGAAGGCGGCCGGCCGCGCGACGAGGCGGTGCTGCGCAACGGCTTCGACCGCTTCGCGATGTGCGGCGCACGGGCGGAGTTTGACGAGATGATGCTTGTGCCGTTCCCGCCAAGCGAGGCGCACCGCCTGTGGCACGCGGCCGGGATGGATGCGGGCTGAGGGCCAAGACGCAACCGCTCCGCGCCCGGGCCGTTCACCTCCCGTCACAGAGGAGCGAACAGCATGACCGACGACAAGAAAAAGGGCGACTTCAATAAGAACGGCAAGGACGATGTCGGCGGCAACAAGAAGCAGCAGAACGACAGCGGCCAGAACAGCGGCACCGGCGGCCGCGGCGGCAAGGGCTGAGGCTTCCTGGTGCCTCCCCACGAGCTGCCGCTCGCAGGGAGGCACTGGGGACCGGACCTGCTTCAGACACGAAAAAGGGCTCCGGCGGGGGGATGAAACCGCCGGAGCCCGAGTCTCCCAATGGGGGCGGGTAGGGAGACTGTTCCGTTTTTAGAACTTCACGCCGACGCCGATCAGGCCCTGGTGGCGGGTGATGTCGCCTTCGTAGTTCGAGTAACGATATTCGACCTTGCCGTAGACGCGCTCGCCGAAGGCGTGCTGGTAGCCGAGGCCCAAGCGGATGCCGTCAAGGTTCGCGCTGTCGCGGGTCGTGACGTTCGCCGGGGTGATGTAGGTCGCGCGGAAGCGGGCATTGGTGTAGCCGGCGAGGGCGTAAAGCGTGCCCTTGTCCGACACCTTGTAGCCGACGCGAACCGCGGCGGCGAGGTCGCGCTTGGCGTCGACGCAGGCCGTGTCGTTGGTGACGATCACGCTCTTTTCGCAGCCTTCGGTGGAGGCGAGATCGGCGCTGAGGTCGATGCCGACTTCCCACTTCGGCGACACCGCGATGTCGTAGCCGATGCCGACGCCGTACATGATGCCGTTTTCGCTGTCGCTATCGGCGTCAACCACGTCGAGGCCGGTGTGCACTTCGGCGCGGAAGCCTTCGGCGCAGGCCGGGGCGGCGATTGCAAAGGCCGCGGTGGTGGCGGCAAGAGCGATGAGAACCTTCTTCATGATATAAACTCCCTGTTGTGAACCGCGGCGCGTTCCGCCGTCGGCGTTTTTGTTGTGGTGGTTGCTGTGTCCGAAGCGCCGGACCGGCGCCTCGGGGGACCGGTCCGTTCGTGTCAGACGAGCAGGGTGCCGGCGCTGAGCGCCTGAAGTGCACCGCCCAGAACGCCGGCGCTGCAGCCGAGAGCGGCGGCGGCGACGAGGAGAAGCTGAAGCGTCCCCTTTTGCTGCTGAACGAACATAACCGAAGAACTCCTTGAGTTGCGTGTGCAGCCTCACTGGCTGTGACGCCCTTCTGGCCCCCGGCTGTTGCGCGCCGATGCCGCGCAACCGGCTTTTTTGTGTCAGTTGTTTCAGTTGATTGCTGCGGCGCGGGCGCGGTTGTGCTAAGGCGCGGGAGGGACATTGGGGGGTGTGGGATTTGACCGAGGTCGAGGGACAGATACCGTGCGTGCTCGCCGAAGGTATCGAATCGTCGCTCAATGCATTGGTGATGATCGACCACGAGGGGATCATCCACGCCTTTAACCCGACGGCGGAAAAGGCGTTCGGCTACAAGCGCGCGGACATGATCGGCGCCTCGGTGCGCGCCTTTCTGTCGGACGATCCGGAGCGGCGGGAGGAGCAGCAGGAGCTGCTTCGCTTCATTCTCGACGAAAGCCAGGGCCCGGGCGCCAAGCGCGCGCTGGTCGACGGGATCGCCGCCGACGGGCGGGTGGTGCCGCTGGAAGCGACGATCACCGCGCTTCAGATCGGCGGCGCCAAGCGCTTTCTGTGCAGCCTGCGCGACCTGTCGCCTGAGAAGCAGCATGACGAGGAGATGCAGGAAGAGCTGCAGCGGCTGGAGCTTGCCGTGGAAGCGGCCAAGCTCGGCACGTGGACCTTTGATCTCGAGAAACGGACGACCTGGTATTCCGACCGGTCAAAGGAAATGTACGGGGTTCCGCCGGACACCGAGATGACCACGGAGGTGATCCACGCCGCCGTTCACCCGGACGATTGGAACGAGGTCGCCGACCCGTATCTGAACGGCTTCACCCGCGACCGGGTGGAGGTGGAATATCGGGTGCTGTGCCCGAACGGCGAGACACGCTGGGTCTATTCGCTCGGCGCCTTGGTGCGCGACGAAGCGGGTGTGGCGCGCTCGGTGAACGGCATCCACCTCGACATCACCGACAGGAAGCGCGCCGAGGAGGAGCTGGAGGAGACAAGACGCCACCTGGAACTTGCGGTGGACGGGGCTGGCCTCGGCATCTGGACGCTCGATCCGCGCGACGGCACCACCTGGTATTCCGACCGCTCCCGCGACCTGTGGGGCGTCGATCATGAACTCCGCCTCGATGCCGAGAGCATGTGGACCTACATCCATCCGGACGACCGCGAGAAAGTGCTTGAGCCGATGCGCCGGGACTTTCCGGGCGACAGCGTCAACCTCGAGCACCGCGTGGTGTGGCCGAACGGCGACGTGCGCTGGGTGCAATCGGTCGGCAAGGCGATCCGCGGGCCGGACGGGGTGGTGCACACGCTGAGCGGCATCCACCTCGACGTCACCGACCGCAAGAAAGCGGAAGTGGAGCTCAGCCGCTCACGCGAGGCGTTGCACCAGTCGGAGAAATTGGCGGCGCTTGGCTCGCTGCTCGCCGGGGTCAGCCACGAGCTCAACAACCCGCTCGCCGCGATCGTCGGTCAGGCGGAGATGCTGGAAGAAGACAGCCGGGGAACGCCGTTCGAGGCGCGGGCGAAGAAGATCAGCGCCGCCGCCGATCGCTGCGCGCGGATCGTGCAGACCTTTCTTGCCATGGCCCGGCGGCGCGAACCGCAGCGCAATCCGGTGGAGCCGAACCTGCTGATCGGCGACGCGCTCCAGCTTGCCGAATATCAGCTCCGCACCGCGGGGATTACGGCGACGGTGGAGTGCGACCCGCGGGTGCCGGCGATTCTCGGCGACCGCGACCAGCTTCATCAGGTGCTGGTCAATCTGCTGATCAACGCCCAGCAGGCCCTGGAAGCGAGCGACACGCCGGAGCGCCGAATCGTGATCCGCACTTCGGTGATCGGCGACGGCAAGGTCGCGATCGACATTTGCGACAACGGCCCGGGCATCGCGCCGGACCTCACAGGGCGGATTTTCGAGCCGTTCTTTACCACTAAGCCGCAGGGCGTCGGCACGGGCGTCGGTCTGTCCTTCTCGCACGGTATCGTCGAAGCGCATGGCGGGCGGCTGCACCTGCTGTCGAGCGAGCGCGGCGCGACGTTCCGGATCGAGCTTCCGGTGGCGGAAGTCGCGGAGGTTGACACGGCCGCGCCCGCGCCTCCGGCGCCGGCGATGGCCGCCGAGGCGCGCCGGGCGCTGGTGGTGGACGACGAGCCGGACATCGCCGAGACGATCCGCGAGCTTCTGGAGCGCGAAGGCTTCGACGTTACCGTGGCGTCCGATGGGGCGGCGGCCTTGATGGCGCTCGACCGCGACGATTTCGACGTGGTGCTCTCCGACCTCCGAATGCCGGGCGTCAGCGGGCCGGAAATGTATGCGCGGGTGCGGGAAATCCGGCCGCAGCTCTTGTCGCGAATCGCCTTTGTAACCGGGGATACTTTGGGGGCCTCCATGGACAATTTCTTGAAGGAAAGCGGTCGGCCGGTGCTTGAAAAGCCGTTCACCCGCGCCGGCGTGCGCTGCCTCGTTTCCGCGTTGATCGACGCATGAGCGACGCAAGCGCCCATGTCGTGGTGGTGGACGACGATGAGGATGTGCGCTCCACCGTGGCCGAATATCTGCGCCGCAACGGCTTGGCCGTCAGCGAGGCGGACGGCGGCACGGCGCTGCGGGAGATCATGGGCCAGCGGCCGATCGACCTTGCCGTGCTCGACATCAACATGCCGGGCGACGACGGGCTGACGCTGGCGCGTGAGATCCGGGCGTCGGGCGAGGCGGGGATCATCATGCTCACCGCCAAGTCGGACGATATCGACCGCATCGTCGGTCTGGAGATCGGCGCGGACGATTACGTCACCAAGCCGTTCAATCCGCGCGAGCTTCTCGCCCGGGTGAAGGCCGTGCTTCGCCGCGCGAGCCGGGGCGGCGAATCGCCCGCGACGATGGGACGCGAGGTGCAGATGGGCAAATGCCGGCTGAACCTCGACCATCGCAAGCTCTACGAAGCGGACGGGAGCGAAGTGCCGCTCACGGCGATGGAGTTCGACCTTCTGAAATGCTTCGCCGAGCATCCGCGCCGGGTGCTGACGCGCGACCAGCTGCTCGATCTGGCGCATTCGAAGGAAATGGAAGCGTTCGACCGCTCCATCGATACGCGGATCACGCGCATCCGCAAGAAAGTGGAAAAGGACCCGGCGAAGCCCGAGTGCCTGAAGACGGTGCGCGGCGCGGGCTACGTGTTCAACCCGGACTGCGGCTGAGCAAATCCGCCTCCGCAGCGTATTTTGCGGCAGGAGCGCACTTCCCACCCCGGTATTTGTGTGTATGCTGTCACTAATACACCTCGAACAGGGGTGGCGGGGAGGGACAGTGGGCAAGTTTATCGGATGGGTGCGTCGTCACCCTGTGTGGTCGGGCCTGATCGGCCTCATTCTGCTGTTCGTGATCTACAAGGTCGCGGTGCCTTCGCCGCCGGATTACGAATATGTCACGGCCGACGCCGACCGCGGCGAAGTGGTGCGGATCGTATCGGCAAGCGGGAAGCTGAGGGCGCTCAACACCTTCAAGGTCGGCTCCGAAGTCTCGGGCCAGGTCACCGCCGTCTACGTCGACTTCAACACGCCGGTGCGCGCTGGCCAGGTGCTGGCGGTGATCGACGGTACTCGTCCCCGCGCTCGGGTGGCGCAGACCGGCGCCCAGGTCGGCGTGGCGCAGGCGGGTCTCGCGCAGGCGGAGGCGGCGATCGCCCGCGCCCGCACCGACGTCGAAATCCAGGAGCGCGAATATGCGCGGCGCCGGCAGCTCGCCGAACGCGGCTTCATCTCCAAGGGACAGATCGACCAGGCGCAGAACGCCCTTTCCACGGCACGCGCGGCCCTCAAGACCGCAATTGCCCAGGCGCAAGGCGGCCGCGCCCAGATCGCCCAGAACCAGGCCGAACTGTCGACCGCGCAGCTCGAGCTTCGGCGCACCCGCATTCTCGCGCCGGCCAGCGGCGTCGTCGTCAACAAGCTGGTTGAGCCGGGCGCAACGGTTGCCGCGAGCTTCCAGACTCCCAACCTGTTCGAGATCGCGGCGGACACCAGCCGGATGCAGGTCGAAGCGTCGGTCGACGAAGCCGACATCGGGCAGGTGCAGGTCGGCCAGCAGGTGCGATTCACCGTCGACAGCTATCCCGACGAGACCTTCGCCGCGGTGGTCGGGCAGATCCGCAAGTCGGCCACCGAAACGCAGAATGTCGTCAGCTATCTCGTGATTCTCGACGTCGACAACAGCTCCGGCAAATTGCTGACCGGCATGACCGCCAATGTCGACATCATCACCGGCCGCAAGACCAACGTGCTGCGGCTCCCCGTTGCCGCGACCCGGTTCCGGCCGCGCGCCGGCGACCGTCCGAAGGAAGAGAAAAGCGCGGAGAAAGCCCCCGCGCCGGCCAAGGCCCCTGCGAACAAGACGGTCTATGTCTGGGTGGTCGGCGCCGACCCCTACAAGCCCGTGAGGCGCGCGGTGCGGCTCGGGCTGCAGGGCGAGGAATTCGTTGAAGTGACCGGCGGCCTCAAGCCCGGCGAGAAGGTGCTGATGCGCTCCAAATCGCTGGTCGAGAAGGAAGAAAGCGGAAGCGACGAAGAGGGTGAAGGCGGCGGCGGCCAATGACGGTTCCGCTCGTCGAGACGCTGTCGCTGGTCAAGGAATATACGGTCGGCGGCGGCATCGTGCACGCCATCGCCGGCGTGTCGCTTGCCATCGCGCGGGGCGAATTCGTCGCGATCATGGGGGCAAGCGGCTCCGGCAAGTCGACCTTCATGAACATGATCGGCTGTCTCGATGTGCCGAGCTCGGGCGACGTGCGGATCGACGGCACCGCGACAAGCGCGATGGATTCGGACGCGCTGGCGGAGCTCAGGAACAGCAAGATCGGCTTCGTCTTTCAGCAGTTCAATCTGCTGCCGCGCACCACCGCGCTCGACAATGTCGCGGTGCCGCTGATCTACGCCGGCGTCGGCCGCGCCGAGCGGCAGGAACGGGCGCGCAAGAAGCTGGAGGCGATGGGTCTCGGCGAGCGGCTCGACCACTCGCCGGCCAAGCTGTCCGGCGGCCAGCAGCAGCGCGTGGCGATTGCCCGGGCGTTGGTCACCGAGCCGCTGCTGCTGCTCGCCGACGAGCCGACCGGCGCGCTCGACAGCCAGACCTCCGAAGAAATCATGCACCTGTTTCAGACGCTGAACGATGCCGGAAACACCATCATTTTGGTGACGCACGAGCGCGAGATTGCCGATCATGCCGCGCGCCGGATCACCTTCCGCGACGGCAAGGTAATTGAGGATGCGCCGGTGACGGACCGCAGGCTGGTGCGCGCGTGACGTCGCGGGTCCGCAAAGCGGCAAGCCGCGCCGCCTTCAACCTCGGCATCGCGCTCACCGCCTTGCGCGTGAACCTGATGCGCTCGATCCTCACCACCTTGGGCGTCAGCATCGGCGTATTCGCCGTCGTGCTCGCCGTGGCGGTGGGTTCGGGCGCGCAGGTGTCGGTCATGGGGGCGATCAATTCGCTCGGCTCGAACATGGCGATCGTTTTTCCGGTGCCGGACGACGAGAGCGGCGGCGCGGTGGCGGAGCGCGGCCGGCTCACCATGCGGGACGCGGTGTCGATCGAGCGCCAGATCGAGGGCGTGACGGCGATTGCGCCGCAACTGCGCGCCAACGTCCAGATCGTCAGCGGCGGCCGCAACGCGTCCACCGAGGCAATCGGCGTGACGCCCGGCTATGCGGTGGTCACCAACGCCGCAACGGAGACGGGCCGCTTCATCTCCGACGCCGACGTGCGCACCGCGGGCCGAACCATCGTGCTGGGCCGCACCGTGGTCTCGAAACTGTTCGGCGACTACGATCCGATTGGCGAAACGGTGCGCGTCAACAAGGTGCCGTTCACCGTGGTCGGCGTACTCGAAGCCAAGGGATCGAACCTCGGCGAGGACAGCGACGACGTGGCGCTGGTGCCGATCAGCGCGGCGCGGCAACGCTTCACGTCCGATCTTCCGCTCGGCCCCGACGATCTTCGAGTGCTGTTCGTCGGCATCGAGGACGGCGTGAACCTCGGCAAGGTGAAGCGCGAGATCAGCCGGCTGCTGCGCGACCGCTACCGGGTGCGCGAGGGGCAGGGCAGCCCATTCATCATCCGGACCACCGAGGAGTTCATGGAGGAATCCGCCATGGTCACCGGCATCTTCCAGGCGGTTCTCGTCGCCATCGCCTCCATCTCGCTGCTTGTCGGCGGCATCGGCATCATGAACATCATGCTGGTCAGCGTCACCGAGCGGACCCGCGAGATCGGACTTCGCATGGCATTGGGCGCCAAGCGCAGCGACATCCGCAACCAGTTCCTAGTGGAGGCGGCGGTTTTGTGCATGATCGGCGGCGCGATCGGACTGTTGCTTGCGATCGGCGCGGCCGCCGTGTTCCAGGCGCAGGCGGATTTCCCGGTGCCGATAGGCGTCGGCACCGCAATCGGCGCAATCCTGTTCTCGGCGGTGGTCGGCCTGCTGTTCGGCGGCTGGCCCGCGATCCGCGCGTCCAGGCTTTCCCCGATCGAGGCGCTCAGGACCGAGTAAGCGTGAGGTTTTCTGCTTCAGTTCCCTTGATCTTGGCGGCGGCGATAGCGCCTCTCGCATCCTGCGCTCCGGTTGCCCGCAATCAAACCAGCGACCTCGTCGTCTACGGGCTTGTGGAGGATGTGGACCATGAAGTCCTTGACGAGTGGGGCATCAACGTCGCCATCACGGCGAAACTGAGCATAACGCGCGTGGTGAGAGGGACTCCCCCGTCACGAAGCCTGAATATTAAATATATCACGCACTCCGGCCTCCCGCCCGGGCATCCGGTTCGATTGCGCCTGCGCTATTCGAAGGAGGGCTATTGGCTTGTCTGCGCCGAGGGAGGGCGGGGTTACAGGTGCCCGTGATGCCTTGTGCTTCTAGGCCGCGCCGAGGCGGGCAAGCACGGCGCGGGGGATGGCGTAATGGGCGATCACGCCGCGATGGTCGCGCAGGCCGACAATCTCGCGCTGGATGAAGAAGCCGTAGACCGCGTCGGCGGCAGCCTTCAGCCGCTGCGGCCTCTCCGCCTCACCGGCCTCGGCAAGCGCGGCGAGCGCGGCTTCGACACGGCGGCCGGATTGGGCAAGCGCCGCCGCCTGCTCCGCCATCACCTCCGCTTCGAGCGGGGAGATGTCCGTCGGCTTCTGCCGTGCAGGGAAGTTGGTGCGCATCGAAAGAGATCGGTGGGCGCCCGCGAGCGCCCACCGGATTATCAGCCGATCTGGTTCCAGACGTTGGGCTTTAGGCGCCGTTCGCCCCAGCGGAAGCCGTCCCCGCCGCCGGCATTGGCATGCTCCGGGGCGAAGATGCGGACGGCGAGGAGGTTGCCGTAGCCGGTGCCCTGCTGGCGGGCGTTGACCCACCAGCCGGCGCTGCCGTCCCAAAGCTTCACTTCGTCATCGCCGACCAGAAGCGCATTGGCTTCGTGGTAGATGATGTCGTCGGTCAGCCAATGGCAGGAGGCTTGTTCCTCCTCCCAGGCGCTGCGCCACTGATCGGTGGCTTCCGGGCTGTAGCGCTGCACGAACTGGGCGTGGAAGCTGGTCTGGCCGCGGGCGGTGAAGACGTGGTGGGCGAGCGCGGCATGGGCGCCGCAGTCGATCACCTTGCGCTCGACCACCTCGCACCAGTGCATCGGCCATTTGGACGCGCCCCATTTGTAGCGGGCGCGGATCCAGCGCGGGCCGCTCGCCAGGTCGCCGCCGTTGAGCATGGCATAGTCCATCGACGCCACCCACTCGCGCGCGACGTCGCAGCAGGCGGTGCCGTGGTGCGAGAAGGTCGAGTGGGGGAAATGCTCCCAGCGATCGCTGGGCAGCGGCGGCAGGGTGCTCGGCCGTTCTTCGGTCCGGGCCTCCGCTGCGCTCGCTTCAACCTCTGCCAAATACATAAGACATGCTCCTGTCGTAACCGCCGGTGTCGCAGAAGATGAGCATGTCGCCCGCGCGGGTGCCCTCGGGCAGCCCCACGTTCGCGGCGACGATGTCATGCTCCATGCAGAGCCGGCCCATGAGATGGGTTTTGCCGCGGCCGACGGGCTCCAATTTGCCCGTTTCGCCGCATTGCCTGAGAATCCGATGCGGCTGGAAGAAGTGCATCGGCAGTTCGGCGATCGAAGCATCGACGACCGCTTCGACCCGGTCGTCCTCATGCTCCTGGATTTCCAGGATGCGCATCGCCAGCGCCATGGAGGGTTGGGCCATCGCCTTGCCGGGTTCGGAGACGATCTGCTTCACGTTGGGAAGCGCCTCGCGGACCTTTTCGACCGCCGTTGCGAAGCGCGATTCGTCGTCCGAATGCCAATCGTCGGGGAACCAGCCGCCGCCCATGTCGAGCACTTCAATCGTCCGGCCGGTGAGCCGCTCAATCGACTGGCACCAGCGCAGCATCGATTCGAACAGGTGCCACCATTGCGAAACCCCGATGTTGGAGCTCGCCATGTGGAAGTGGACGCCGAACGCGCTGTCGGTCGGCAGGCGCTTCACGGCATCGACCAGCTTGGTGAAGCCTTCCGGGCTGTCCAATGGAATGCCGAAGCGGGAAACAACGTTGGGCGTACGGATTCGGATGCCGACATGCTTGGACGACATCTTGCCCGCTTCGATCGCCTCCACGGTACGCTCCAGGTCCGCGATCGAGTCGCAGAAGAAGGCGTGGACCTGCTCGGTCGGCATCAGCTCCGGGCGCCAAAATTTGGCGGGGCCGTTGAGGATCACCTGGTCCGGCCGAAAGCCGACTTCCAGCGCGGTCTGCACCTCCATCAGGCTGATCGCCTCGGCGTAGAAACCGTTCTCAAGCGCGAGCTTGACCAGGCGCTTGTCCGGGTTGGTCTTGATCGAATAGCCGCTCACCACCTGCACTTCGTTGGTGGACAGGCGGTGGGCGCGGTCGGCGGCGCGCTTGAACAGGCTCTCGGCCGTTTTTTCCATGTAGAGGAATTGCGGCGTTTCGACCTGGTTGAACTCCATCGCGGCGAGGTCGGCGAGATAGGTTTCCGGCATTTCGGGCAAGCCCTTGGGCGCGCCGTCGTCCTCCACGATCTCAATGAGCTCGATGTCCGCCTTGTGCAGCCGTTCGGCGAGCGAGGTGAGGCCGGACGGGTGCTTCATCGAGTGGCCGATGGCGCCGGCGAAGGGCTCGGGCAGGGGCGGAAGCGGATAGTCCGACTTCACCGGCACTTCGAGCACGACGCGGGTGAATTCCTGCGCCTGCGCTTCGCACTTCTGCGCCTTCTGACCGGTCGCGCCCTGGATGAGCAAAGCGGGCAGATTGTGGCCGGCAAGAGTGGCGCCGTGTACCCAGGCGGGGAAGCGCGGGTTCATTTCCAGGAGCCAAAGCTGGTTCTTGGCGTCGCGCACCATTTCGAGCTCGCCGCCGCCGGTCCAGTTGAGCTCCTTCACCATGCGGCGAAGCGCTTCCTCGAAATCGGCGGGCACTTCGGAAATGTCGCCGGCCCAGGTCTTACCTTCGGGCGTGATGTCGCGCTTGCGCATTGAGACGCAGCCCAAGAGCTCGCCCTGGTAGGCGGAGAGCATCACCGATTCCTCGTAGCCGCTGACGTGCGCCTGCAGGAATAGATTGTCGGTCGACCACACCTTGGTGAGTGCAGAGCGGGCAGCCATGAACGTGTCCCAGCCGGGCACGCGCGCCGCGTCGTAATAGGGCCCCTTCAGCCAGACGCGCCAATTATGCTCGCGGCAGAAAGCGTGCAGGTCCCAGTCGGAGAGGTCGGTGGCGACCCAGGTCGGGATTTGCACGGGGAGGACGTTGCTGGCCTCCACCTTCGGCTTCACGATCCGCTTCAGCGCGCCCATCGGCGGCGCGAGCAGGTTCGGGTGGCCTTCGGGGAACAGGCTGGCGAGCCACATGGCTTCCAGGTCGCTGCCGGAGATCCACAGGCCGCCGGCGTTGAGCGCGTCTTTCACCTTCTCGCCATAGGTATCGAGGTTCAGCTCGTCCCAAGGGCGCTGGATCCACAGGTCGTCGAGGTCTTCCCAATGAATACCGGAGACGCGATTCGAATATTCGACGCCGACCAACGTAGCATCGGGAAATCCCTGCCGCAGCGAACGAACGATGCCGATACCGGGCTGGGGATTACCGCCCGAATACAGGCCGCTTACATATATTCTCATATTGCTCCGTGCAGCACAAAGTGTTCGCCAGAACGGCGAAAGGGAATTTGAAGCCGGCTTCGTTTTGCTGTTGTTCAGCGGGCAGAAGCGCTGTTATTTAGTTGTAGAAACAAGGCATTAACGTAGATCAAGATGAAGCTATTATTTTTATTCACCTCCCCGCGTAACGGCGCAGAGCCGTCGCGGTTCCACGAGGGCGGAGTGCAAAGCCAGTGAGCGAGGCCGCTTCTTACCCTTGTTATGTCGATCTCGACCGTTTCATCGATGTGGACCGGCTGCGCGCGCTGGACGAATACGTGCGAGAACGGCTGGAGAAACGCTTATCCGAGGCGAAGGATCTCGCATTCTACACGGGGCCGTTTCTGCTCGACGGGCGCGATCCGCATTTGCCGGGCTCGCGGCTGGTCTACCTCTCCCAATCGCAGCGCGAACAGGATTATTACGACCTCGACCGCACGGATCTGTGGCAGCGGACGGAGGATGCGGAGCTGTTCGCCGAGCTGATGGGCTTCATCGACACGCTTCCGTTCGAGGCCAACGGGCGGATGATCATCATGTACGACGATAGCGGCCGCCCGGTTTCCGCCCACCGAGACCATGACAGCCCGGATCTCTGCCACGAATTCATCTGGTTCCGGACGAATTTGAACAAGCCGTTCTACATGCTGAACCCCGCCACTGGGGAGAAGCTTTACGTCCGCTCCCACGCCGCCTGGTTCGACACGGTGAACCAATATCACGGCGCCGACTCGGCGAACGGCCTCTCCTTCTCAATCCGGGTCGACGGGCGGTTCAGCGCGGATTTCCGGCAACTGATCCGCTTCCCCGAAGGCAATCGCGCCGCCGCCCCTGCGCATATGCGGGATGCGGTCACCGCCTGACCGTTTTTCCCTTGCAACCAAAGGGATGCGCGGCGGTTCTGCTGGGGCGGGTGGGCCGAAAGGAGCCCTTATGTTCCGGCCTCTGATTGCTGCACTTCTTCTCGCAATTCCATCGGGCGCGGCGATCGCGCAGGTCGAGCGGAACGCCGACGGCTGGTCGGTGGGCGCGATGCCCAACGGCTGCATGATGCAGGCGGTCTCTCCCGAAGGCACGATGCTCTCCGTCTGGGGCGTCGCCGGCGACGACAAACTAGGCTTCCTTCTCCAGAACAAGGACTGGAAGGCGCTTCGCGACGGCGCCAGTTACGAGCTGAAGCTCGATTTCCTCGGCGTCAGCTCGCTTCCTGTGGAAGCGACGGCGCGTCGCGAGATCGACAGCGACGGACCCGGTTTCTACTTTCAGCTCGAACCGGGCGGAAGCGGCGGCCAGGCGTTCATGGACGCTTTCTCCACCGCGCGCGGCATGCGGATCAGCCAGGACGGCCAAAGCGTCGACACGCTTCCGCTGGCCGGAAGCAAGGGCGCGATGTCGTCGCTCGCCAAGTGCCTCGCCGATCGCTGGTCGTCCGGCGAGGCCGTCGAGGCGCCGGCCGAGGAGACGCAACCGGCGGCGGGCGCGCCGGTCAGCATCTGAGGCGTTCGCCCACTAAGCGTCGGGCGCGCGGGCGATCCAGATCAGGTGATGCCCGCCTTTGCCGCGCGCGGCGCGGGCGCGATGCTCCTCGACCGCGAAGCCGGCACGGCGCAGGCGGTTGGTAAAGGCGCTGTCGGGCGCGGCCGACCAGATGGCGAGCACACCGCCGGGGCGGAGCGCGGCGCGCGCGGCGGCGAGGCCTCGCGCCGAATAGAGTCCGTCATTGGCTTCCACCGTGAGCCCGTCGGGGCCGTTATCGACATCGAGCAGGATCGCGTCCCAAGCGCCGCGTGCTCCCATCAGCCGCGCAACGTCGCCTTCGGCGATCGTCACGCGAGGGTCGTCCAGCGTACCCTCGTGGAGATGCGCCATCGGCCCCCGCGCCCAGGCGACGACCGCCGGCACCAGCTCCGCCACAGTCACCTCGGCGCCCTGCGGCAGCACCGCCAGCGCCGCCCGCAAGGTGAAGCCCATCCCAAGCCCGCCGATCAGCACCCGCGCCTTCGCTTGTCCCGCCAGACCTGCACAGCCAAGCTCCGCCAGAGCCTCCTCGGAGCCGCTCTTGCGGCTGTTCATCAGCTCGTTGCCGCCGAGCGCGATGGAGAACTCCTCCCCCCGCCGAAACAGCTTGAGCTCCCCGCCGCCGGGCAGCGGCGCGGTGTCGAGAAGCAAGCGGGGGATCATTGCTTAAACGTCGAGGTTGGCGACGCTTAGGGCGTTGTCCTGGATAAATTCGCGGCGGGGTTCGACGACGTCGCCCATCAGGCGGGTGAAGATTTCGTCGGCGATGTCGGCCTGCTCCACTTCGACGCGGAGGAGCGAGCGGTTTTCCGGGTCGAGCGTGGTTTCCCAAAGCTGGTCGGCGTTCATTTCGCCGAGTCCCTTGTAGCGCTGGATGGAGAGGCCCTTGCGGCCGGCGGCGAGGATCGCTTCGAGGAGCTCGGTCGGCCGGCGAACGAGGGCGCCCTTGGCGTCGGGCGCGCGCTCCGGCGGGGCGATGTCGAGGGCGGCGCCGGGGGTGTTCTCCTCCTGCTCGTCGGAGGCGGCGGCGTTTGCCGAGGCGCGGACGGAGACCAGGCGCGAAGCGTCGGCATAAGCCGCGGCCTGTTCGGCGGCGAGGCCGTGGAGCTTGCGCGCTTCGGCCGAGGCGACGAACTTGTGGTCGACGATGTGGTGGTCGGTAACGCCGCGCCACAGGCGGCGGAGGACGTAATCGCCGTCCGCGCCCATCTCGCCGGTCCACACCGCATCCTGGTCGCTGCCCTGCAGGAAGGCGGCGGCGCGCGTGATTGCGGCGGCGCGCTCCTTTTCCGGGCAGGCGGGATCGAGGGCGCCGTTCAGGGCGAGCGCCTCGATGAGGCCAGGATCGTAGCGGCGCGGCACGTAGCGCATCAGGCTGCGCACGCGGCGGGCATGGTCGGCAAGGGTGCGCAGATCCTCGCCGGAGCGCGGGCCTTCGGCGGTTTCAAGGACCATCGATCCGATGCCGGCGTCGATGAGATATTCCTCAAGGCGGGCGTCGTCCTTGACGTAGACTTCGCTTCGGCCCTTGGCGACCTTGTAGAGCGGCGGCTGAGCGATGAAGAGGTGCCCGCGCTCGATGATCTCGGGCATCTGGCGGTAGAAGAAGGTCAAGAGAAGCGTGCGAATGTGGGCGCCGTCGACGTCGGCGTCCGTCATGATCACGATCTTGTGGTAGCGCAATTTCTCGATGTTGAAATCGTCGCGGCCGATGCCGGTGCCCATCGCCTGGATCAGCGTACCGACTTCCTTGGACGACAGCATCCGGTCGAAGCGGGCGCGCTCGACGTTGAGGATCTTGCCCTTCAAGGGCAGGATCGCCTGGCTGTTGCGGTCGCGGCCCTGCTTGGCCGAGCCGCCGGCGGAGTCGCCCTCGACCAGGAACAGTTCGGACTTGGCGGGATCGCGCTCCTGGCAGTCGGCAAGCTTGCCGGGCAGCGAGGCGATGTCCATCGCGCCCTTCCTGCGGGTGAGCTCACGCGCCTTGCGGGCCGCTTCGCGCGCCGCGGCGGCGTCGATGATCTTTTGAATGATGGTTCGGGCGTGCTGCGGGTTTTCCTCGAGCCACTCGGCCATCTTGTCGGCCATCAGGCTTTCAAGCGGCTGGCGCACTTCGGAAGAAACAAGCTTGTCCTTGGTCTGCGATCCGAACTTCGGGTCGGGCAGCTTCACCGAGACGATGGCGGTGAGGCCTTCGCGCATGTCGTCGCCGGTGAGGGAAACCTTCTCCTTCTTCAGGACGCCGCTCTTTTCCGCATAATTGTTAAGCGTCCGGGTCAGCGCCGCGCGGAAGGCCGCCAAGTGCGTGCCGCCGTCGCGCTGCGGGATGTTGTTGGTGAAGCAGAGGACCTGCTCGTAGTAGCTGTCGTTCCATTCGAGCGCGACTTCGATGCCGACTTCGTCGCGCTGGCCGGTGACGGAAATCGGCTCGGGGATCAAAGCCGCCTTGGTGCGGTCGAGATAGCGCACGAACGCGGCGATGCCGCCTTCGTAGAACAGCTCGACGGCTTTCTCTTCCTCGTGCCGGGCGTCGGTGAGGATCAGCCGAACGCCGGAATTGAGGAAGGCGAGCTCGCGGAAGCGGTGCTCGAGCTTGTCGAAATCGAACTCGACGATCTTGAAGGTCTCGGGGCTCGGTAGAAAGGTGACGCGGGTGCCCTTCTTGCCTTCCGGGGCCGGGCCGACGACCTTGAGCGGCGCCACTGCATCACCCAGGCGGAAGCGCATATAATGCTCTTCGCCGTCCCGCCAGATGGTGAGGTCCAGCCACTCGGAGAGCGCGTTGACGACGGAGACGCCGACGCCGTGCAGGCCGCCGGACACCTTGTAGGCATTGTCGTCCGACGTATTCTCGAACTTACCGCCGGCGTGGAGCTGGGTCATGATGACCTCGGCCGCAGACACGCCTTCCTCGGCGTGGATGCCGGTGGGAATACCGCGGCCATTGTCCTCGACCGAGACGGAGCCGTCCGGGTTCAAGGTGATGTTGATCAGATCGCAATGGCCGGCGAGCGCTTCGTCGATCGCGTTGTCGGACACCTCGAACACCATGTGGTGGAGGCCCGATCCGTCGTCGGTGTCGCCAATGTACATACCGGGGCGTTTGCGGACCGCGTCGAGGCCCTTCAGCACCTTGATGGAATCGGCGCCGTAGCTGTTTTCGTTCGATGATGTTGCCATGAACGGGATATAGCCGCGCGCGCGGTGAAACCCAAGGAAATTGGTAGATTTCCCCCTGCGCCTCAGGCGGAGAAAACCGTTCCGTCGCGGACTTCCAGCCGGGTGGCGGAGGGGCCGACGCTATCGAACAGCGAGCCTTCGGTGCCGGTCATCCAGACCTGGCCGCCGGACGCCTCCAGCCGCTCGAACAAGGCGGCGCGGCGGCGAGGGTCGAGGTGGGCGGCGACTTCGTCGAGAAGCAGGATCGGGCGGCGGCCGACGCGCTCGGCCACAAGGTCGGCGTGGGCGAGAACGATGCCGAGGAGGAGCGCCTTTTGCTCGCCGGTGGAGCAGAGCGCGGCGGGCTGCGCCTTGCCGAGGTGGGTGACCTGGAGGTCGGTGCGGTGCGGGCCGACGAGCGTGCGACCGGCTGCGGCGTCACGGCCGCGGCCGGTTACGAGGGCGGTGGAGAGATCCTCCTCGCCGCCCTCCAGTGCAAGGCCGGCGCGCGCGAACGGGCCCTCCGGCGCCTCGGCAAGCCTCTCGGCAAGCGCCTCCACCGCCGAGCGGCGGGTGGCAACGATCGCGGCGCCGTGCTCGATCATCCGCGCCTCGAGCGCGGTCAACCAGTCCCGATCCGGCCGCTCGTCGGCGAGGAGCTTGTTGCGCGCGCGCATGGCGGCTTCGTAGCGGGCGGCGTGGACCGCGTGGCCGGGCGCGAGGGCAAGCACCAGCCGGTCGAGAAAGCGGCGGCGGCCGCTCGCGCCTTCCTGGAACAAGCGGTCCATGGCGGGGGTCAGCCACAGGATCGACAGCCATTCGGATAAGGAGGTGGCCGACGCGGAAGCGCCGTTGATCCGCACCTGCCGCCGCTCGGGTGCAGCGGCGAGGGTGCCGGTGCCGATTTCAACATCGCCGAGCCGCGCCGCCACGGCAAAGCCGCCACCGCCGCCCCGCCGCGCGATGTCCGGCAGCGGCGCTCCCCGAAGGCCCCGGCCCGGGGAAAGCAGCGACACCGCCTCCAGCACATTGGTTTTGCCCGCGCCGTTTTCGCCGGTGAGCACGACCAGGCCGGAGCCGGGGGCAATCAGCGCGTCGGGGTAGGAACGAAAGTCGCTAAGGGAAAGACGGGAGAGAGCCATGGACCATCTAGGCCCTCCGTGGAGGCGAGTGGAGACCAAAGTTGTCCGGTAATGCCCCCGTTTGGCTGCTCAGTCGCAGCGGTCGGCGCCGCCGCTGGTCTTGACGCCCGGGTAGGTGCTCCATTGCAGCGGCGCCAGGCTCGGCGCGGCGATGCTTTTCGGCATGTTCTGCCGGACAAAGCTTGCCGCCTGCGCCAGACCCGCCGTGTCGCGGTCGCTCAGGCGGGGGGCGGCGATGTCGGTTCGGTAGAAATGCCATTGAAAGGTCTGGGCGGAGAGTTGCTTGCGCGCCGCGGCGTTGCGCTGGATGCTGTCCAGGGTCGGGCGCACATCCAGCGTGCCCAAGTAGGCTATCTTGCCCGGCTCAACGGTGACGAGAAAGGTTCTGGTCTCCAGGCACGCAATCCATTTGGCCTGCCGGTGAACGGAGCCAAGGAGATACCGGCCTGGTTTGAGGCTCTCAACGACGAAGCGCTCACCCTCGCCAGACTTGGTTTCCTTGATGAAGACCGAATGGCCTTGCGCGCGGGTACCGAGTTCTTCGGCGCGGATGAAGAACAGCCGGTAGCCGATCGGTAAGGCCGGGATCTTGAAGAGCAGCGCTCCCTTCGGCGAACCGGGGCCAACCGCCACCTTGCGGGGCGTGTCGGCTGCGGCGCCATGGGTGCAAAGCAGCATCGCCAGCGCTGCTGGCGCCGCCAGGATGCTGCCGCGCATCACACGCGCATCGGCATCAGCACGTAGAGCGCCGGCGCATGGTCGTTTTCGCGGAGCAGGGTGGGCGCGGCGGCGTCGGCGAGGTGGACTTCCACCGTGTCGCCTTCGATCTGGCCGAGGATGTCGAGCAGGTAGCGGGCGTTGAAGCCGATTTCCATGCCGTCGGCGCTGTAATCGCCCGAGACTTCCTCCGCCGCGGTGCCGTTTTCCGGGCTGGTGACGGAGAGCGTAACGCGGTCGCGGTCCAGCGACAGCTTCACCGCGCGGGTCTTTTCGCTAGCGATGGTGGCGACGCGGTCGACGCCTTCCATGAAGGAGCGCGGGTCGATGCGGAGCAGCTTGTCGTTCGCCGTCGGTATGACCCGGCTGTAATCGGGGAAGGTGCCGTCGATCAGCTTGGAGGTCAGGATCGCGCTGCCCAGGCCGAAGCGGACCTTGGTTTCGGACAGCGAGATCTGAACGGTGCCGTCGACTTCGTCGAGCAGCTTGCGAAGCTCGGCTACGCATTTGCGGGGAATGATCACGTCCGGCATGCCCTCGGCGCCCGCGGGCCGCGGCACGGTGACCCGGGCGAGGCGGTGGCCGTCGGTTGCCGCCGCCTTGAGCACCGGCTGCGCTTCGTCCGAGACGTGCAGGAAGATGCCGTTCAGGTAATAACGCGTCTCCTCGGTGGAGATTGCGAAGCGCGTCTTGTCGATGATCTGGCGGAGCGTGGCGGCCGGAAGCTCGAAGCGGGTCGGCAGATCGCCTTCCGCGATCACCGGGAAATCGTCGCGCGGGAGAGTCGACAGGTTGAAGCGGGCGCGGCCGGCATTGACCTGCATCTTGCCTTCGGCGGCATTGAGCTCGACTTGGCTGCCTTCGGGAAGCTTGCGCGCGATGTCGAACAGGGTGTGCGCCGACACGGTGGTCGCGCCGGCCTGGGTGACGTTGGCTTCGATCGTTTCGTTGATCTGCAGATCGAGATCGGTGGCCATCAGCCGAAGGCCGCCGCCCTCCTGCGCCTCGATCAGCACGTTGGAAAGGATCGGGATCGTGTTGCGGCGCTCCACCACGGACTGGACGTGGCCGAGGCTCCTCAACAAGGTAGCCCGTTCGATCGTCGCCTTCATGAGAAACCCCCGGATTGGTACTTTGAGTGGGGTTGTAAAGCGCCCCGCGGGAGAGGGCTAGGGGGTTGTCGCCGCGCATGAAAAAAGGGCCGGGGATAACCCCGGCCCTTCTTCTGTGGCTTGGTGGTGAGGCTTAGAACTTGAAGCCGACGCCGACCAGGCCCTGGTGCTTGTCGAAGCCCTGCTCGTAGTTGGAGTAACGATACTCCGCCTTCGCGTAGAGGTTCGGGCCGAGGCCGAACTGGAAGCCCGCGCCGACGCGAACGCCGTCGAGGTTCTCGCCGACGGTGGTGGTGGCGCCGACCGCCGGATCATATTCCAGCTCGAGGCGTGCGTTGGTATAGCCGGCCTTGGCGTAGACGAGGCTGTTGGCGCCGATCACGGCGCCGACGCGTCCGCCGACGTAGAGGTCACGGCCGAAATCAGCGCACAGCGTGTCGCCCGCGGCGGGAACGCCCGTGACGCATTCGTCCATTTCGGATTCCAGTGCTTCGGCTTCGATGCCGAACACGGTGCGGCCCGACTGGATGTCGTAACCGACGCCGACGCCGTAAACGAGGCCGTTCGAGCTGTCGTCTTCGACATCGGTGCCCTCGTAGCCGACCAGGCCCTCGAGGCGGAAGCCGCCGAGGTTGGTGTCGGCGGTCTGAGCAAAGGCCGGGGTGGCGGCGGTGGCGGCGAAGAGCGCCGCAACGATGAACTTACGCATAAAATTCTCCCTTGATAATTCAACCGGCGACCCGCTGGTAACGAGGCGAACCGGACCGGCCCCAAGTGCGAAAGCCTCCCTGAACCGCAGCTAAACATAATCGGTCCATTTCAAGGCATCTGTGGCGAAAGCACGGCGCGACGCGAGAGGCTTGGAACTTTGCTTTGTGGCACAATCGCTTAGCTAAGGGTGCTGCATCGCAGCCACAGTGATTGGAGATTTCAAAAAACCTGGCTGTTGAAGGCGGCTGCAATCCGGGCCATCCCTTCCGGCATGCTCCGGCGCCTGCTCATCCTGGCAACCTTGTGTGTCTCCGCTCCCAGCGAGGCGCAGCGGCAGAGCATTGCGATCACCGGCACGTGGGGCGCGTTCGCCGAGAAAGGCCGCTGCTTCGCCATTTCCGAACCGGCCCGCGCACCAGGTGCCGGCAAGGGGCATGCGTTCGCGTCGGTTGGCTGGTTCCCGGAGCGCGCGGTAAGGGGTCAGGTCCACATCCGTTTCGCGGAGCCGAAGCGCGCGGGATCAGCGGTGCTGCTGCGCATCGATGGGCGCACCTTTCAGCTGGTCGGCGGCGGCTCGAACGCCTGGGCGCCCGACGCGCGCGCCGATGCGGAAATCGTTGCGGCGATGCGCTCGGGCGTGGAGATGATCGTCGAAACCCGCAACGCCCGTGGCGGACTGCTGCGCGACGGATACCGCCTGCGCGGTGCCGCAACCGCGCTCGACGCGGCCGCAATCGCCTGCGCGGCCAAGCGCTGACTGGAAAAAGGCGCCTTTCTCCTCTACATAGGGCGCCTCATGACAGCATTGATGACCATCCCGGGGCACGTCGACCCCGTAACCGTGCCGCGTCCCGACGTGGTGTCCGAGGATTCGCGCGTCGATCTCGTCGGGCTGTCGCGCGATTCAATCCGCGACGCGCTGGCCGAAGCGGGGCTCGAGCTCAAGCAGGCGAAGCTGCGTGCCAAGCAGATCTGGCACCAGATCTACAACCGCGGGGCCACTTCCTTCGACACGATGAGTGACATCGCCAAGCCGCAGCGTGCTTGGTTCGCCGAGCGCTTCAAGGTCGGACGCCCCAAGATCGAGGTTCAGCAGGTCTCCACCGACGGCACCCGCAAGTGGCTGCTCCAGACGGACGACGGCCACGATTTCGAGATGGTCTTCATCCCCGATGCGGATCGCGGCACCTTGTGCGTGTCGAGCCAGGTCGGCTGCACCTTGAACTGCCGCTTCTGCCACACCGGCACGATGCGGCTGGTTCGCAACTTGAACCCGTCCGAAATCGTCGGCCAGGTTATGCTCGCCCGCGACGCACTTGGCGAGTGGCCGAGCCAGCCGGAAGGGCGGATGCTGTCCAACATCGTCATGATGGGCATGGGCGAGCCGCTCTACAATTTCGAAAACGTTCGCGACGCGCTGAAGATCGTTATGGATGGCGAGGGCCTCGGCCTGTCCCGGCGCCGGATCACGCTTTCCACCTCCGGCGTCGTGCCGCTGATGGCCAAGGCCGGCGAGGAGATCGGCGTCAACCTGGCCGTGTCGCTCCACGCGGTGACCAAGGAGGTGCGCGACGAGATCGTGCCCTTGAACCGTAAATACGGGATCGAGGAGCTGCTCCAGGCCTGCGCCGACTATCCCGGCGCCAACAATGCGCGGCGGATCACGTTCGAGTATGTTATGCTCCGGGACAAGAATGACAGCGACGAGGATGCGCGCGAGCTCGTCCGGCTGATCAAGAAGTACAAGCTTCCTGCCAAGGTGAACCTCATTCCGTTCAACCCGTGGCCCGGCGCCCCATACGAATGCTCCACGGACGAGCGGGTGCAGCGTTTCTCCGACATCGTCTACGAAGGCGGGATCTCTGCCCCTATCCGCCGGCCCCGCGGCCGCGACATCATGGCCGCCTGCGGGCAGCTGAAATCGGCGGCGGAAAAGAAGAGCCGGGCCGAGCTCGACCGGATTGCGGCGGAGAAGCAGGCGGAAATCCCCGCCTGAGTTCGGCGAACTGCTGCCTTATCAAGCCTTTCTATCGCCGCCTCAGCCGCTACAAGGGCTGGGAGACCGACAAAGATGGCCCTCCATTCTCCGATACAGCCGGCAGACCGGCAATGCCGAATGACCGAGCTGGTGCGGCTGTTCGACTGGAGCGCGACGCCGCTCGGCCCGATAGTGGATTGGCCGGCGGGCCTGCGCTCCGCCGCTGATCTGTGCCTGCGCGCCGCTCTGCCGAGCGTTCTGTACATCGGCGAACAGCGCCTGCTTCTGCCCAACGACGCCTGGGTGGCCGCAGTCGGCGGGGAGGCCTTGCTGGGTTTGCCAGCGGAAGAAGCCGGCGCACCGCTCTGGCCGGTCGTCCGCGCCCTGGCTGAAGAGATTGAGCGTAGCGGCGAGGGCGGCTTTGCACGCGAACAGCCGCTGACACTGATCCGCGACGGCGTCCCAGAGGAAAGCTGGTGGAACTGCCACCTCGTTCCCATCCACGGCGAGGACGGCGGCCTGCTCGCCATTCTTAACCAGGCGAACGACGTTTCCCGCACGGTACTTGCCGAACGACGGCTCTCTTTCCAGGTCGCTCTCGCCGACGCGCTTCGCGGGGCGGAAGACGCCGAAGCGGTGAAGAACGGCGCGACGCGCTTGCTCGGCGATTATCTCGGCACCGCGCGGGTCGGCTATGCCGAGGTCGACGAAGCCAAAGGCGAAGCCTGGGTGCGCAGCGACTGGACCGCCGATCCGGAGGTGGTGAGCCTTGCCGGCCAGCGTGTCGATCTTCGGTCGTTCGGCGAGGAGGCGCTGGTCTGGTTCCGCTCGGGCGAGCCGCTGATGCTCAGCGACATCCGCGCGCTGCCCCTCGGCACCGAACAGCAAGCGGGCTGGGAGCGAGCCGGCCTTCGCGCCTTGATCACCGTGCCCCTGGTCCGCGATGGCGCCTTGAAGGCAATGCTCTACGTCCACGAGCCCGAGCCGCGCGCCTGGAAGCGCTCGGACGTCGCCATGGTCCGCGACGTCGCCGAGCGGACCTGGTCGGCCATCGAGCGGGCGCAGGCGGCGGAATCGCTTCGCGAAAGCGAGGATCATTACCGCCACACGGTGGAGCTTTACCCGCAGGTCACTTGGACGGCCCTGCCCGACGGCTCGCTGAACCGGGTTTCCGGCCGGTGGGACGATTGGACGGGCCGGAGCGGCTTGGGCTCCGGCTGGGCGGAGGGGCTTCACCCCGACGACCGCGCCCCGAGTTTCGCCGCCTGGGCGCGCTCGGTGGAAACGGGCGAGCCTTACGACATCGAGCACCGCATTCAGCGCCGCGACGGCACCAGCCGCTGGGCACGTTCGCGCGCCTTTCCGCGCCGCGACGCCGAGGGCGCGATCTGCCTCTGGTACGGCTCAACCGAGGACGTTCACGCCAAGAAGGTGGCGGAGGAGCATCAGCGGCTGCTGATCAACGAACTCAACCACCGGGTGAAGAACAGCCTCGCCACTGTGCAGGCGATCGCCTTCCAGACGCTGAAGGGCGATCTGCCGCTGGCCGAGGCGCGCACCCGGTTCGAGGCGCGGCTGATCGCCTTGTCCAAGGCGCACAACCTCCTCACCGAACAGAAGTGGGAAGGCGCCGCGCTTGAACGGGTGGTGCGCGATGCGGTGGAGCACCTGGGCGGCGAATATCGCTTCGCCGTTGCCGGGCCGGCGGTGTGGCTGAGCCCGCGCGCGGCGCTTGCGCTTGCACTGGCGCTGCACGAGCTCGGCACCAATGCCGCCAAATACGGCGCCTTGTGCCGCGACGAGGGGCGGGTCGGCATCGGCTGGAGCGACAGGGACGGCATGCTTCGGCTTGAGTGGAAGGAGCGCGGCGGGCCGCCGGTCAGCGCGCCCAAGCGGCGCGGCTTCGGCTCGCGGCTGATCGAGCAGGGACTTGGCGGCGATCTCGGCGGTACGGCGCGGATCGCGTTCGAAGAAGACGGCCTGCGCTGCACCGTGGAAGCGGCGCTTGGCGAGATCCTGGCGCGGGAGACCGAGCTTGGCTGAGCGTTTGCGGGTGCTGATCGTCGAGGACGAGATGTTGGTCGCGATGAACATCGAGGACATGCTGCTTGCGCTCGGCCACGAAGTCGCCGGCCTCGCCAGCCGCCTCGCCCCCGCGCTCGCCCTTGCCGGGGAGGCGGAGATCGACGCTGCGGTGCTCGACGTGAATCTGGCGGGCGAGCGTTCCTTTCCGGTCGCCGATCTCCTCGACCAGCGCGGCATCCCCTACCTCTTCGCCACCGGCTATGGCTTGAGCGGCATCGAGGAGCGCTATCGCGGGCGCACCGTGCTGCAAAAGCCCTTTCGAATGGCCGATCTCGGCGCCGCCCTGAGCACCGCCACCGGCGCCTGAGGGCGACCGAATCGCGGCGGCTTGCGCTCGGCGGAAGCGCGGTTATTCTCAGCGGCCATGTGGCTCCTCGACAAAATGCTTCGCCGGCTCATCACCAAGGGTGAGCTCCTCGTGGTCGACCATGACGGAAAGGAGTATCGTTACGGTTCGCCCGATCCGAACATCAAGCCGGTCAAGGCGCGCCTGACCGACAGCGGCGCGGCGATGGCGATCGCCAAGGATCCGCGGCTTGGCGCGGGCGAGGCCTATATGGACGGGCGGCTGGTGGTGGAGGACGGCGGTGACATCCGCGACCTCATCCTGCTGGTCCGCTACAATGCGCCGTTCGAGAAGAAGGGCGCGCTCAAGCCCAAAGGACCGCTGCGCAAGTCGCTCTCCGTCCTCGGCGGCCGCCTCGACCAGATCAACTGGAAGAGCCGCTCGCGCCGCAACGCCGAGCATACCTACAACCTCACGCGCCGTTTGTACGAGCTGTTCCTGGACGAGGACCGCCAGTACACCATGGCTTATTATCGCGACACGGCGAACAGCCTGGAAAAAGCGCAGCTCGACAAGAAAGCGCACCTCGCCGCCAAGCTGCACCTGAAGCCCGGCATGAAGGTGCTCGACATCGGCTGCGGATGGGGCGGCTTCGCGCTCTACATGCACCGCCATTACGATGTGGACGTGCTCGGCGTCGCGCTTGCGCCGGATCAGGTGGATTTCTCCAACGAGCGGGCCAAGGCGCTCGGCGTCTCCGACCGCGTCAAGTTCAAGCTGATGGACTATCGCGACGTCGAGGGGCCGTTCGACCGGATCAGCAGCGTCGGCCTGATCGAGCATCTCGGCACGCCGCATTATCCGGGCTTCTTCGCCAAGACCCGCGAACTGTTGGCGCCCGACGGGGTGATGATCTCCCACTGCTGCGGCCGCGCCGGCGGGCCGGGCGTGACGGACAAGTGGACGCGCAAGTACATCTTCCCGGGCGGCTACATCCCGGCTTTGTCGGAGCTGGTCACGGAAGCGCAAAAGCACCGCATGATCGTCACCGACGTCGAGGCGATGCGCTACCATTATGCCCACACGCTGGAGGAATGGTACCGCCGCACCTGCCGCGCCGAGAAGGAAATGGTCGAGCTCTATGACGAGCGCTTCTTCCGGATGTGGCAATTCTACCTTGCCGGATCGGAAGCGGCGTTCCGCTACGGCGGCATGGTCAACTGGCAGATCCAGTATGTGAAGCGCCGCGACGCCATCCCGATGACCAGGGACTATATGTACGAGGAATCCAAGCGCCTCCGGGAATCGGAAGAAGCGCCGAAATGGCACCTCGCCGCGGAATGAGCGCATAGAAAAAGGGCCGGAAGCGTCGCCGCTCCGGCCCTTCTTTCCTTGCAGCCTGGGCGATCAGCCCTGGCGGCGCTAGCCACGCTGCGCGCGCATGCCTTCGCGAGCGGCGCGGCGTTCTTCGGTGCTGATCGCGCCGTCGCGGTTGGTGTCGACGCGGGCGAACAGTGCAAGGGCGCCGCGGCGGGCTTCCTCACGCGAAATGCGGCCGTCGCGATTGGTGTCGGCCTGATCGAACATCCGGCCGCCGAAGCGGGCGAACAAGCCACCTTGGCCGCCACCGCGCTGGCCGCGAAGAGCCGTGCGGTTGCCGCGGCGCTCCATGCGCTCGGCGCGGCGTTCGGCACGGTCGCCGCGCACGCCCTGGCGCGCGTCGAACTCGGCGCGGCTGATCATGCCGTCGCGGTTGCTGTCGAGCTGGGCGAAACGCTCGGCACGGCGATCCCCACGCGCCTCGCGCCGATCGCCGCGAAGCGCGCCGCGCTGGCCGCGCCGTGCCTGCGAGACTGCCTGCGCTTCTTCGCGGGTGACGAAGCCGTCGCGATTGGCATCGACGCGGGCGAAGCCGGCATCGACCCGCTGTTCCACCGCGGCGCGCGTCAGCGGCTGGCCGCCGCGCCCCATCGGCTGGGCGGTGGCGGCGGTGGCGGAAAGCGCGATCAACGCCGCGCCGGTGAAGGTGATGATCTTCATGAGAAACTCCTGGGGTACTGGGGGAAGCATTCTTCCTCGATAAACAGGCACTTAGCCGGCTGGTCCTGTATCCTCGTTGAACAGGGGTACGCACAAAGCGCTAGGAGCCGGCGGCGTTTTTTGTTTTAACCGCGCCGCGCGCCGCGGGCTTTTTCCTGCCGGCGCCCCGGGGGAAGAACAGGGACATGGCGGCACCAGAGGAAAGCGCGCCGCGCGAAGGGGAGGAGCCTGCCTGGTGGCAGCGCCGCGCCTTCGTGTTCCTGCTTCCGCTGCTCGCCGCGTTGCCGCTGCTGCTTCCCGCGCTGCCGCCGCTAACCGACCTGCCGGGACACATGGGCCGCTACAGAATCGCGCTCGATCTTGCCGGGTCGCCGACGCTTCAGCAGTTCTACCACTTCCGCTGGGCGCTGGTGCCCAATCTCGGCGCCGATCTGCTGGTGGTGCCGCTCGCGGCTTTGTTCGGGCTGGAGGCGGCGACCAAGATCGTCGCCTTGCTGATCCCGGCTTTAACCACAGGCGGCTTCCTGTGGGTGTCGAAGGAAGCGCATGGCCGGGCGACGCCCGGCGTGCTGCTCGCCGTGCCGCTGATCTACGGCTTTCCTTTTCTCTACGGCTTCCTCAACTTCACTCTGTCGGCGGCCTTCGCCTTTCTGGCGCTGGGCCTGTGGATGCGGCTGGGCAGGCTGGAGCGCTTCCGCCTGCGCGCCGCGATCTTTATTCCGCTGTCGCTGATCGTCTGGGTCGCCCACGCTTTCGGCTGGGGCATGCTCGGCCTGCTCGCATTCGGGGTGGAGCTTGCCCGGGAGCTGGAGCGCGGCCGGCGCTTTCCCGAAGCCTTCCTTCGCGCCGGCCTCCAGGTCCTGCCGCTCGCCACGCCGCTGGTGCCGATGGTGGTCTGGTCGGGGGAGACGCCGAACTTCGCCAAGGACTGGTTCAACCTCCCGTGGAAGATGCTCGCTTTTCTGTGGCTGCTTCGCGACCGGTGGATGGCCTTCGATGTCGCTTGCGCGATGGCGCTGCTGCTGGTGCTGGTCTTCGCGGCACGCGACAAGAGGCTGGCGGCGGCGCGTTCGCTGCTCCTCCCGGCGGCGATGCTGTTCGCCGCCTTTGTGCTTCTGCCGCGCCTGTTCCTCGGTGGTGCCCACAACGACAACCGGATCCTGCCTTATGCGGTGGCGACCGCCTTGCTTGCGCTTCGCCCGTCGGCGGCCGCTTCGCGCCGCTTCGCTGCAGGCTTTGCACTCGCCGCCTTTGCCTTTTTCGCCGCGCGGATGGGCGGGGTCGGCGCAAGCGCCTGGCTCTACGGCCGCGAAATCGCGGCGGAGGCCCAAGCGATCGACCGCCTGCCGCGCGGCGCGCGGGTGGCGGCGTTCGTCGGCATCGGCTGCTTCACCGACTGGCGCCGCAACCGGCTGGACCACCTGCCGAGCCTCGCCATCGTCCGCCGCGAGGCTTTTGCCAACGATCAATGGACGGTGGCGGGAAGCCACCTCCTCAAGGTGAAACCGGCATTTGCCGGCTTCGTCGACCCGTCCCAGATGGTGGCGGAGCCCGAGTGCAAGGAGCATGTGCTGGGCACGTCGCTCGCCGCTCTGCCGCCCGGCCGCTTCAGCCATGTCTGGCTGATCCAGCCGCCACGATACGATCCGGCGCTGACCAGGGGCTGGACCCCTTTGTGGCGGCGGGGCGGAAGCGTCTTGTTCCAGCTTCCGCCCACGCAAGGGGCACCGGCGGTTACACTTCCTTAACCATGGCCGCTTCAAGGTCGCTTCCGCCGCACGATGCGGCTTGGGGAGCCCTTTGCACATGTTCCAGTCCGCCCTTCAGCTCGACCGGCCGCTTCACGATCAGGTCGCGCCGATCGAACTCGCAATCGTGGTCCCCACGCTCAACGAAGCGGGCAACATCGCCGAATTCCTCAGCCTGCTGGAAGTGGCGCTGGTCGGGATTTCGTGGGAAGCGGTGTTCGTCGACGACAACAGCAAGGACGGCACCGCCGATCTGCTTCGCGCCATCGGCCGCGAGGACCGGCGGGTGAAGGTGATCCAGCGCATCGGCCGCCGCGGCCTTGCAACCGCAGTCGTCGAAGGCGCGCTGGCAAGCTCGGCGCCGCTGATCGCTGTGATGGACGCCGATCTCCAGCATGATCACGGCTGCCTGCCGCGCCTCGTCAAGGCCGTGCGCGGCGGAAGCGACCTTGCCGTCGGATCGCGCTATGTCGACGGCGGCGGCGTCGGCGAATGGGACGGCGCGCGCCATGCGGGCAGCGTCTGGGCGACCAAACTTGCCCAGAAGGTCCTCAACGCGCCGCTGAGCGATCCAATGAGCGGCTTCTTCTGCATCACCCGCGACGCCTTCATGGCCTCCCTGCCGCGCCTGTCCGGCGGCGGCTTCAAGATCCTGCTCGACATCGTCTCCTCCGCGCCGGTGCCCTTGAAGGTCGCGGAGGTCCCCTACGTCTTCCGGGTGCGCACCGCCGGCGAGAGCAAGCTCGATTTCATGGTGGTCGCCGAATATCTGAAGCTGCTTGCCGAGAAGTCGGTCGGCCGCTTCGTGCCGGTCAGCCTGTTGCTGTTCCTGGGCGTCGGCGCGCTTGGCGTGTTCGTTCACCTGGCGGTGCTCGGCACGGCGCTGAACGGCTTGGGCCTCGGCTTCGCCTGGGCGCAAGCCGCTGCCGTGGCGTGCGCGATGACATTCAACTTCTCGCTCAACAACACTTTCACTTACTCGGACCGCCGCCTGCGCGGCTGGCGCTTCCTGAAGGGGCTCGCCGGCTTCGCAGCGGTTTGCTCGGTGGGCGCGGCGGCCAATGTCGGCGTCGGCGCGTACATCTATGCGGGCGAGACCAATTGGTGGCTCGCGGGCATCGCCGGCTCGCTGGTCGGCGCCGTCTGGAACTACGTCGCTTCCAGCGCCTTCGTCTGGCGCAAGTGAGTTGACGCGCTCGGCTTTCACGCCGGCGCAGCGCTGGGCTTTCCTTGCGATCCTGGCGCTCGCGGCGGCGCTTCGGGGCTGGGTGGCGCTGAACACCGGCCCGGTTCACCCGGACGAGATTTTCCAGTATCTCGAACAAGCGCACCGCCTCGTCTTCGGCAACGGCATCGTCACATGGGAGTCGCGCTACGGGATGCGCAGCGCGCTTTTGCCGCTGCTGCTCAGCGTGCCGATGCGGATCGGCGAGGCGATCGCGCCGGGTAGCGACCTCTACCTCATCCTTCCACGCCTGAGCATGGCGGCCCTGTCACTGGTCGCGGTGGTGGCGGCTTATGGGCTCGGCGCGCGGCTGTCCCGCTTCCACGGCTTCGTCGCCATGGCCGTCGCCGCCGTCTGGCCGGACATCGCTTATTTCGGCGGCCACGTGCTGACCGAGCCTGCGTCCACCGCCCTGGTGCTTGCCGGCGCCGCACTCCTGCTGCCGGAAGAGGCAAGCCGACGCCGCCTCGTGCTCGCCGGCCTGTCGCTGGGCCTCGCCGGAATCCTGCGCTTCCATTATCTGCCGGCTATGGCGGTGCTCGTGCTCTTGAGCTGCGGCACCGACTGGCGCGGGCGCTGGCTGCCGCTGATCGGGGGCGGGCTGGTGGCGGCGTCGATCGGGGCATGCGTCGATCTCGCGATGGGCCAGGCGCCGTTCGGCTGGATCGTTGCCAATTTCGTCCAGAACGTGGTGATCAACCGGTCGGCCGACTTCGGGGTGCAGCCGCCGCTCGTTTACCTGACCTGGCTCGGCATCATGTGGAGCTTCGCCCTTGCCGCCATCCCGCTGCTGATCCTGCCGGTCCTCAAGCCCTACCGCGCGCTGATCGCGGCGGCGGTGTTCAACCTGCTCCTGCACGGCCTGATCGGGCACAAGGAATACCGCTTCATCTTTCTCACCGTCGCAATCCTGGTGGTCGTCGCCGCGATCGGCTCGGCGGAGCTTGTGCGCAGGCTGCAGCCGAAGCTCAGCCCACGCGGCGCAATGCTCGCGGCGCTGGCGGTGATTCCCTTGTGGTTCGGCGCGTCGGCGGCGCTTGCGTCGGCAGGCAAATTGGCGACGCCGTGGCGCGCCTTCTTTGCCGGTTCGGAGGCCGCCTTGGCTCTTCGCGATCAGCCGGGCCTGTGCGGCGTCGGCGTCGTCTCGCTCAACGTCTGGGACACCGGCGGCTACACTTATCTCCGCCACCCGCTCCCGATCTACGCAAGCGCGCCGCCGTTCGGGAAGATCGCGCAGCCGCCGCTCGTCCAGATCACGCCCGCCTTTAACGGCATCATCGTTCCCGAAACCGCAGTTGGGCGCCTGCCCGCTGGCTACCGGCTGGTCGGCTGCTCCTCCCCCCACACAGGGATTGACCCCAAGGCCCTTCGGCGGCCGGTGCGGGTCTGCGGGTTCATGCGCCCCGGCGGCTGCGACCCGGCGGCGGGGGCGGGGCAGGACATCCAGTCGGTGATGAAGCGCCACGACTGGTAGGGCGCGTTCAAGATAGAGGTTGAATTTCGCGGCAAGAGGGGGGAGGCAGCGTCTAACCGCCCTTCGCTCAGGACCCGATGACCTCCACCTCCGCCGAAAGAGAAAGCGCGAGCGCCCGGCGGCCGCGGGACTGGTGGGACCATCCCGCTTTCGTTCTCGGCGCGGTTCTGGCTTGCGCGCTGCCTCTGCTTTGGCCGAACATTCCGCCGCTGGTCGATCTGCCTGGCCACATGGGCCGCTACCACGTCCAGATGCGGATGGACGAAGTGCCGGTGCTTCGGGAATTCTACGATTTCCAATGGGCGCTGATCGGCAATCTCGGTGTCGATCTTTTGGTGGTGCCGCTGTCCGCGCTGATCGGCCTCGAGCCGGCGGTGAAGCTGATCACCATCTTGATCCCCTTGTTCACCGCGTCCGGCTTTCTGTGGGTCGCCCGCGAAGTGCACGGGCGCATCCCGCCGACGGCCTATTTCGCGCTTCCGATCGTCTACTGCTACCCGCTCAACTTCGGCTTCGTGAACTTCGCATTTTCAATGGGGCTGGCGTTCCTGGCCTTTGCGCTGTGGCTAAGGCTGGCGCGGCTCGGTCACCTCAAGCTGCGCGCCGGCTTGTTTGTGCCGATCTCCATCCTGGTCTGGATCTGCCACGCATTCGGCTGGGGCACTTTGGGCGTGATGGCCTTTTCCGCCGAGCTGGTCCGCCAGGTCGATTTGAAGCGCGGCTTCTTCAAAGGCGCCTTCAAGACGGGCCTTCACTGCCTCGCCCTCGTCCCGCCGGTGCTGCTGATGCTCTTGTGGCGCAGCGGCGAGCATGTCGGCGGCGAGACCGGCTCCTGGTTCCGCTGGAAGCTGAAGCTCGATTGGGTGCTGATGATCCTGCGCGACCGCTGGTATTGGTGGGACGAAGCCTCGCTCGCGCTGCTCGGCCTGCTCCTCCTCATGCCGCTCCTCTTGTGGCGGCGGCTGGAATATTCGCGCAACCTCGCCGCCTCCGCTATCTTCCTGGCAATCGTCTTCGTCTGCCTGCCGCGCATCGTATTCGGGTCGAACTATGCCGACATGCGCCTTGCCCCGTTCGTGCTGGCCGTCGCGGTTCTCGCCATCCGCTACCGTCCCGCCTGGACCGGCCGCGCGGGCGGCGCGTTCGCGGTGATCGGCCTTTCCTTTTTTGCCGCGCGCATCGCCGGCAACACATTGAGCTTCTGGCAGTACGACCGCGCCTACGACCACGAACTTGCCGCGGTGGCGCACATCCCGCGCGAGGCCCGCCTGGTCTCCTTCGTCGGCGTGCCGTGCCGCCGCCAGTGGAGCATGAGCCGGCTGGAGCATCTCCCCGCCTTGGCGCTCGTCCGCCGCGACGCTTTCTCCAATGATCAATGGTCGATGAGCGGCGCCCAATTGCTCACCGCCCGCTACCCCTCCCCCGACCATTGGTTCTCGCGCGACCCTTCGCAGCAGGTCCTCGCCCGCCATTGCCGCGGGGAACGCTGGCTAACGCTGGACGAGTCGCTGGCCATGTTCCCCCGCGACAAATTCGACCACGTCTGGCTGATCAACCCGCCGCCATACGATCCGGCATTGACGAGCGGCCTCCAAGAGGTTTGGCGGAGCGGGCGAAGCGTGCTGTACCGGGTGGCCGACCGCCGCCCGCTCGCGCCGGCCCAAGAGGAAGCTCAATGACCCCGCCGTCGCTGTCGATCGTCGTTCCCTGTTTTAACGAGGAAGCGTGCCTGGGGGCCCTTCACGGCCGCTTAAGCGCCGCCGCGCGGGCGGTGGCGGGCGAAAGCTACGAGATCGTGTTCGTCAACGACGGATCGCGCGACAAGAGCTGGGAGATGATGCAGGCGCTCTCGCACGGCGATCCGCACCTCGTCGCGGTCAACCTGTCGCGCAACCACGGCCACCAGCTCGCGCTCACCGCAGGGCTCGATCTTTGTTCGGGCGAGCGTATCCTGATCATCGATGCCGATCTCCAGGACCCGCCGGAATTGCTGAAGGACATGATTGCCGAGATGGAGCGGCAGAATGCCGACGTCGTCTACGCGGTGCGGCGGCAGCGTGCGGGCGAGACGGCGTTCAAGCTCGCCACGGCCAAGATCTTCTACCGCTTGCTGTCGCGGCTCGCCGAAATAGAGATCCCGCGCGACACCGGCGACTTCCGGCTGATGAGCCGCCGCGCGCTGGATGCGTTCCTGGCGCTGCCCGAGCAGGCGCGCTTCATTCGCGGCATGGTCGCCTGGGTCGGCTTTCGCCAGGTGCCGATCGTCTACGACCGCGCCGAGCGCCATGCCGGCGAGACCAAATATCCGCTGTCCAAGATGATGCGCTTTGCCCTCGACGCGGTGACCGGCTTCTCGACGGCGCCCCTCAGGATGGCGAGCCATATCGGCCTTTGGCTGGTTGCGGCGTCCGCCCTGATCGTTCTCTACATCGCGTTCGGCTTCTTCACCGGGCGGGCGACGCAGGGCTGGACGTCGTTGATGCTGGTCGTCGTGGTGCTCGGCGCGGTGCAGATGTTCGTGCTCGGGATGATCGGCGAGTATCTCGGCCGGCTGTACATCGAGTCAAAGCGGCGGCCACTGTACATCGTGTCGGACATTGCCGGCCATGCGGGCGGGCAGGCGCAGCTCGGCCATGTCGCGCACGAAGCGGAAGAGCTAAGCGCCGCCGATCACCGCCTGGAGACGATCGCCACCAGCGACACGCCGGGCGACAGCGGCATGCGCCCAAGTGCGTAGCGTTCCAGCCCGAAGATCGTCTCGAACAGGCTGTTGAGCGCCTTTGGCGGCATCTTGTCGTCGCTGTCCTTGTTGCCCGTCACCCGACCGACGAAGCGGGCCGCGGCGGCGAGCGGGAAAAGGAGGCTGTTGAACCAGCTGAGCAGCTCGATCTCCAAACCGGCGGCGAGCAGCACTTCGCGTAGGCCCTTGCGGGTGTAGCGGCGCTTGTGGTGGTTTACTTCATCGTGCGCGCTCCACATCCAGGGATGGGCGGGCACGGTGATCAGGATCTTGCCGCCGGGCTTGAGCTTACGGGCGATGCTGAGGAGCGCTTCATGGTCTTCCTCGACATGCTCGAGCACGTCGAGAAGCGCGACGAGGTCGTAGGCGCCGTCCTCGATGCCGGTGAGCTGCGGCAAGGGCGCGCTGCCGATCGGCCGGCCGAGGCGCTGTTCGGCCATTGTTCGGGCGGCCGGGTCGATCTCGATCCCGTCGGCGCGGCCGAAGCGTTGCAGCATCTCCAGATTGTGGCCGGTGCCGCAGCCGATCTCCAGGATGCGCGCGTCCTGGGGCAGCGCGATCTTGCGGGTGATGAGATCGGCAAGGATGTCGCGCCGGGCGCGGTACCACCAGTGGCGCTCGTCCAATTCGGCCATGCGGTCGTAAACCCGGCGGTCCATCAGTTGAACACCCAGCGGCGGTTGAGGGAAAAGGTGACCAGCGGCGTGAAGACCACGATCGGGATCACCGACCACCAGATCGGGCCGCCGAGATGCTTCACCAGGTACCAGACGAAGAACTGGTTGAGCAGGAAGCCGGAGGTGTTGACGGTAAGGAAGCGGATTGTTCGGGCGCCGGCGCGCTCGCGGCTGCCATGCCCCTTGAAGCTCCAGCGGCTGTGCAGCAGGTAGCCGATCGGCGTGAACAGCAGGTAGCTCAAGGTCAGCGCCACCATGGGGTGGATGTCGGTCAGCGCGGCGACGATCCAGTAGCCACCGGCGACGAGCAACGTGAGCAGTCCCCCGGTCAGCCCGAAGCGGATCAACTGGCCGATCAGCGGCGCGTGCTGCGGAAGGTGCCGTTCTAGGGCACGCTGAATCGGCATTCGGTGGTTCGGCCTCTGCTTGCCCTTTGAGGCCCAGCGACTAATGCCATGGGCTCGGGTTGGGAAGGGGCGAGATCGGCATGGAAGCGCTGGGCAGGCTTGAGAAGCACTGGCGCTGGTGGCTGTGCCTCGTCTGGCTGCTGACCGCGATACTTATGGTCTACACCCGCTGGGGGCAGATCGCGGGCTTCGGCCTTGGCGATACCGACGACAATCTGCGCATCATGCAGGTGCGCGATCTGCTTCGCGGCCAGGACTGGTTCGATCTTCGCCAGTACCGGCTGAACCCACCGCTCGGGGCGGACATTCACTGGTCGCGGCTGGTGGATCTGCCGATCGCCGGCATCAAGCTTGCGCTTGCGCCCCTGGTCGGCGGCGCGGCGGCGGAGCGCTGGGCGGTGGCGTTGGCACCGATGATCCCGCTGCTTGTCGCAATGGGCGCGCTTGCCGTGACGGTGCGGCGGCTGGTGTCGCCTTATGCCTTTGCCCTGGCCCTTGCGATTTTCCTGTGCGGTCATTCGGCACGCAACCAGTTCGTGCCGCTGCGCATCGATCACCATGGCTGGCAGCTTGCGATGCTCGCGCTCGCCGTGATGGCGCTGACCGATCCCAAGCGCGCCCGGGGCGGCGCGATCCTCGGCGCGGCAACGGCGGTTTCGCTCACCATCGGGCTTGAGATGCTGCTCTACCTCGCGGTGGCGGGGGCGGCGCTTGCCTTGATGTGGGTGCGCGACGGCGGCCAGGCGCGGCGGCTTGCGACCTATGGCGGGAGCTTGGCGGGCGGCTGCGGGCTCGGCTACCTGCTCTTCGCCTCCTACGCCAATCGCGCGCCGGTGTGCGACGCTTTGTCGCCCGTCTGGCTGTCGGCGATGGTCGCGGCCGGGGGTGTGTGCGTCACGCTTGCCCTGCTGTCCAAACGCGCCACGGCGATCCGATTCGGCGCTGCGGTTGTCGGTGGCCTCGCCCTCGCCGCCTTCTTCGCGCTGGCCTGGCCGCACTGCCTTGGGCGGCTGGAAGGCGTCTCCGACGAAGCGAACCGGCTGTGGCTGAGCAACGTCCGCGAAGCGCGGCCGCTGTACCGGCACGGCTGGCGGGCGGCGACGGCGATTTCGGCCCTGCCGGTGTTCGGGCTCCTTGGCTACCTGCTGATGCTTTGGCGCGAGCGGGGCGACATGGCGCGCTTCGTGCCATGGCTCGCCGCGTTTGCGCCGGCCTTGCTCGCCGCATTGCTGCTGCTGTGGCAGAGCAGGGCGGGTCCGGCGGCGCAGCTTCTTGCCATTCCCGGCGCCACCGCCCTCGCTTGGCTGCTGATCGGCAGCGCCCGTTCCAGCCGGCTGATGCTGATCCGGGTGCTCGGCACGGTGGTGGCGTTTCTGCTGATCTCCGGCCTCCTGGTGCAGCAGGCGATAGACCTCATCCCGCAGGGCAAGGTCGCGCGCTCGCCTGCGGTGAACCGCGCCAACGCCTCCTGCCCGACCATGGCCGCGCTTCGCCCGATCGCGCTTCAACCGAAAGGCTATGTGCTCACCCACGTCGATCTCGGCCCGCGCCTGATCGCCGTTACGCACCACGATGCGATTGCCGGCCCCTATCACCGCAACGACGACGATATCGTCGACACCATGAAGGCGTTCCGGGGAACGGCGGAGGAAGCGCGGCAAACGGTGGAACGGCGTGGAATCGACTATGTGCTGATCTGTCCGAACCTGTCCGAGACGACGATCTACGCAAGCCAGGCGAAGAACGGCTTCTACGTGCAGCTGGTGCGCGGGCAGGTGCCGGGCTGGCTGGAGCCGGTGCAGCTTCCCGCCAAGTCGCCTTACCGGATGTGGCGGGTCAAACGCTGAAGCTGACGGAGATGCCGTCGATCACGAACTGGGCGGCAAGCGCGGCGAGGATGACGCCGAGCAGACGCGTCAGCATCGCTTCCGTCTTGTGGCCGAGAAGGCGCATCAGCGGCCCGGCCGCGAGAAGCGCGGCGAGGGTCAGGATCAGCACCGCGGCGAGCGCGCCGAGCACGACAAGGGTCTGGGTGAGCCCGTCGCTGCGCCCGACCAGCAGCATCACCGACGCGATCGAGCCGGGTCCGGCAATCATCGGAATGGCCATGGGAAAGACCGACACGTCGTCATGCTCGGTATCGGCGCTGACCTCCTGTGCGCGGTTCTCGCGGCGCTGGGTGCGTTTCTCGAACACCATCTCGAGCGCGATCAGGAACAGCATGATGCCGCCCGCGATGCGGAAGGCGGCGAGGCTGACGCCCATGGCGCTGAGCAGATCTTCGCCGAGCAGGCCGAAGAACAGAAGGATGCCGAGCGCGACGAACACTGCGCGGATCGCCATTGCCCGGCGCTGGGCCGGGGGGCAGTCGCGCGTCAGGCTGGCGTAAATCGGCGCGCAGCCCGGCGGGTCGATCACTACCAGTAGGGTGACGAAGGCGGAGACGAAAAGGGCGAGGAGCTCGTTCATAGTCCCTCCGGTGCCGGGAGACCGGCGCGGGCGCAAGCCGCGACCAGGGTATTGCGCAGCAGAACGGCGATTGTCATCGGCCCGACGCCGCCTGGGACCGGCGTGATCGCGGCCGCCACTGCGCTTGCGCTTTGGTAGTCGACGTCGCCCACCAAGCGGGTCTTGCCCTCCTCCGCGCCCGGCACGCGGTTGATGCCTACGTCGATCACCGTCGCGCCCGGCTTCAACCAGTCGCCCTTAACCATTTCGGGGCGTCCGACCGCAGCGACGACGATGTCGGCACGGCGCACCACGGCGGCGAGGTCGCGGGTGCGGCTGTGGGCGAGGGTGACCGTGCAATTCTCAGCCAGAAGGAGCTGCGCCATCGGCTTGCCGACGATGTTGGAGCGGCCGATCACCACTGCTTCAAAGCCGGACAGGTCGCCGAGCCGGTCCTTGAGCAGCATCAGGCAGCCCAAGGGCGTGCAGGGCACCAGCGCCGTCTCGCCGACCGCCAGGCGACCGGCATTGAGGGGGTGAAAGCCGTCGACGTCTTTGGCCGGGTAGATCGCCTCGATCACAGCTTTGTCGTCGATACCCGGGGGAAGCGGGAGCTGGACGAGGATGCCGTCCACCGCATCGTCTTCGTTCAGGGTGCGGACCAGCGCGAGCAGTTCGTTTTGGGTGACCGTGCCGGGGAGGCGGTGCTCGAAGCTACTCATCCCCGCTTCAACCGTGGCCTTGCCCTTGGAGCGGACGTAGACCTGGCTTGCGGGGTCTTCGCCGACCAGCACCACGGCAAGGCCCGGCGCGCGGCCGGCCTGGCCTGCGAAGGCCCGCACCGCCTCAGCGACCCGCGCGCGGAGCGCGGCGGCGAAGGCTTTGCCGTCGATCCGCTCTGCGCTCATGCGTAGCTGCGGGCGACGTCGAGGTAGATGCCGCCGAGCAGTTGCTGGAGGATCATAATGAGGATGATCACCACCATGGGGCTGAAATCGATTCCGCCGAAATCCGGGAGGACGCGGCGGATGGGCCGGTAGAGCGGCTCGGTGATCTTCTCGAGCGCGGCGTAAAGCGAGCGGACGAAATCGTTATGCGTGTTGATCACGTTGAAGATGAGCAGCAGGCTCAGCACGAACTGGACAATGATCACCCAGCGCACGACGTTGAGCAGCAGCATCAAGACCTGGATCAGCGCCAGAACCATTTTTCATTCCCCGCAAAGCTTGGTTGTCCATGTAGGCAAGGGCGGCGAGAGGGGCAATGCCGGGCTCTGGCGCGGGGGCGGGCTTTCGGGTTAGTCTCCAGCCTTATGGCACTCCTCCCCCTCCCCCTCCTCCTCCTCGGCGCCGCCGCGGCCGCCGCGCCCCAGCCGGGCAAGCTCAAAGCCTTCGGCGATTGGGCGGTGGGCTGCGACAATGGCCGCGCCTGCCACGCCGTTGCCCTGGTGCCGGAAGAGCGCTGGGAAGGCGCGGTGACGATGAGCGTCCGGCGTGGGCCCGAAGCCAATGCGCCGGTGGTGCTTCACTTCTTTCCCACGGACGACACCAAGGTGACCGGGATGCGCGCGTACGGCCAGCCGCTTCCCGTGCGCCTCACCGAAGCCAATGAGGGGCTGCAGGCATCCGCCGACGACATGGGCGGCTTGCTTTCCGTGATCCGCGGCGCGGACAAGATCGAGCTGCTCGGCTCGGACGGCGCGGTGGTCGGGACCGTGACCTTAGCGGGGTCAAGCGCGGCCTTGCTGTACATGGACGAGCAGCAGAAGCGGCTCGGCACCGTCACGGCACTGATGCGCCCCGGCACCCGCCCCGCCTCCGCGGTGCCGCCGCCCCCGCCTTTGCCGGTGGTGCAAATGGCGCCCGCGCCAAGCGGCGCGCCGATGAGGCTCAGCGACGCGCGGCTGAAGGCGATCCGGCTCAAGGCAAATTGCGGGATCGACGAGGTCGGCGGGCCGATCGAGGAGGAGATTTACCAGCTCAGCCCGGGCAAGGCGCTCCTCATGCTGAGCTGCGGATCGGGCGCTTACAATGTCAGCTACGTGCCCCACCTGCTGACTGTTGAGGGCAAGACGGTGAAGGCGGCTTATATGCTTTTCGACATCACGCCGGAATGGTGGGACGACAAGAAGCCGGTGCTGGTTAACGCCGAATGGAACCCGGAGCACCGCCTGCTCGGTGCATTCTCGAAGGGCCGGGGCCTAGGCGATTGCGGCGAGACGCGCAGCTATGCCTGGGACGGGACACGCTTCCGCCTCGTTGAACAGGCCGAGATGGACCAGTGCCAGGGCTCCGTGGATTATATCACCACCTGGCGGGCCGAAGTCCGCCGCTAGGGCGCGAAGCGGGCCGGGTCCGCGCGGGCGAGGAGCAGGGAGAATTGCTCGTCCGGGTCGGTCCATTCCTCGGCAACCGTCCAGCCGCCGGCGGTGAGCAGAAGGCGGGCGTCCCGCGCGCCGTATTTGTGGCTGTTTTCGGAGTGGATCGTCTCGCCGGCGCGCATGGAGAAGGCGGTGCCGTCCACGGTAAATTCCACGTCGCGCACCGCCTCGATGTGCATTTCAATGCGCGATAGCCGGTCGTTCCACACGGCGCGGTGGCGGAAGGCGTCGATGGGGATGGTGCCGCCGAGCTCGCGGTTGATGCGGTGGAGCAGGTTCAGGTTGAACGCGGCTGTCGTGCCGGCCGCGTCGTCATAAGCGGCGAGAAGGATGTCCCGGTCTTTAATCCGGTCCAGCCCGATCAGCAGCCAGGCGCCAACTCCAAGCGTCTCGCGCATGGTGCGCAGCAGGTCGACGGCGGTGGCCGGCACCATGTTGCCGATGGTGGAGCCGGGGAAGAAGCCGAGCTTGGGCGCTTCGTCCCACGGCGCGGGCAGGCGCAGCGGGCGCATGAAGTCGGCTTCGATCGGGTGGACCGGAAGGTTTGGAAACTCCGCCTGAAGCACGTCGGACGAATCGCGCAGGAACTCGCCCGAAATGTCGATCGGCAGGTAAGCCGAAGGGGCGACGCAGCGCAGCAGGATCGGCGTCTTGGCGGACGATCCGGAGCCGAACTCGACCACCGCCCGGCCCTTGCCGACGATCTCGGCGACGCGGGGGCAGTGCGCGTGGAGCGCGGCGGTGTCGGCGCGAGTGAGGTAATATTCGGGGAGCTGGGTGATCTCCTCGAACAGCTCGGAGCCGCGCAAATCGTAGAGCCAGCGGGCGGGGATGGCACGCACGGGAGCGGCGAGGCCGGCGAGGACGTCGCGGCGGAAGGCGGGGTCAGCCTGGAAGGTGACGGCCACGTCCATCAGATGTCGCGTGCCAGGCGAAGGCCGCAGAATTGCCAGCGCTGATGCGGGTAGAAGAAGTTGCGATAGCTGGTCCGGAGGTGCCCGCGCGGCGTGGCGCAGCTTCCGCCGCGAAGCACGAACTGGTTGACCATGAACTTGCCATTATATTCGCCGACGGTGCCTTCGGCCGGCGTGAACCCGGGATAAGGGGTGAAGGGGCTCGCCGTCCATTCCCAGACGTCGCCGAACATCTGGCGCAGGCCCGAGCCCAAGGCGGCGCGGGGGCGGACGGGGCCGGCGGCGTCGAGCTGGTTGCCGCTTGCGGGATCGAAAGCGGAAGCCGCGATTTCCCATTCCGCTTCGGTGGGCAGCCGCGCCCGGGCCCAGCGGGCGAAGGCGTCGGCTTCGTACCAGCTGATGTGGCAGACCGGCTCGGCCGGATCGAGCGGGTGAAGGCCGTCGAGGCCGAAGCGCGCCCAGCCGTCGCCGTCGCGTCGCCAGTAAAGCGGCGCTCCCACGCTTTGCGCCTTCACCCAAGCCCAGCCGTCGGCAGTCCAGTGCGCGGCGGTGCGGTAGCCGCCCGCATCGACGAATTGCAGCCACTCGGCGTTGGTCACCGGCCGGTCGGCAAGCTCGTAAGGGTGCACCAGCACGCGGTGGCGGGGCGCTTCGCAGTCGAAGGCGAAGCCGGGGCCGTTGTGGCCGATCTCGGCAACGCCGCCGGGGAAGCGGACGTCGCCGATTTCACCGGCAGGCGGCGACGGCTCGGGGGTCACGTCCCACACCGCGGGGAGAAGCGGGTTTTCGGCAAAAGCGGCGAGGATGTCGGTGAGCATCAGCTCCTGATGCTGCTGCTCGTGATTGAGGCCGAGCTCGACCAGCGCCAGCGCTTCGGCGGGGAGGCGCGGCAGGGCCTGGAGAAGGGCAGCGTCGACGTGGGCGCGGTAGGTGCGCACTTCGTCCAAGGTCGGCCGCGACAGCATGCCGCGCCGTTCGCGGGCGATGCGCTCACCTTCGCCTTCGTAATAAGAGTTGAACAAGAAGCACCAGCGCGGGTCGAACAGGCTGTAGCCTGCGACGTGATCGCGCAGAACGAAGGTTTCGAAGAACCAGCTCGAATGGGCGAGGTGCCACTTGGCGGGAGAAGCGTCCGGGCAGGGCTGAAGCGTCGCGTCGGCGTCGGACAAAGGCGCGGCGATGGCGGCGCTCAGCGCCCTCACGCTTTGGAACCGCTCGCCGATCGATCCGCCGGTGCGGGGCTGCGCCTGTGTCGCCATTCCCGCTCCCTACGCCAAGCGATAACCCAGGTTAACCCCGTGTCGCGCCCGGCTGCCAGAGAACGTCGCCGCCCGCGGCCTTGGCGGCGAGGCGCGCAAGGACGAACAGATGGTCGGACAGGCGGTTGAGGTAGATGAGCGCGAGCGGATTGAGCACCATTTCAGCGCTCGCCGCCACCGCCGAACGCTCGGCGCGGCGGACGATGGCGCGGGCGAGGTGGAGGTGCGCGGCCGCCTGGCTACCGCCCGGTAGAATGAAGCTGCGCAGCGGCTCCAGCTCCTCGTTCATGGCGTCGATCTCACGCTCGAGGCGGTCGATCTGCGGCTGAACGATTCGAAGCGCCATTTCGGACGGCGCGAAATCCTCGCCGGGGGTGGCGAGATCGGCGCCGAGATCGAACAATTCGTTCTGGATCGCAGCCACCATCCGCGCCTGCTCGCCCTCGAGGTGGAGCAGGGCGATACCGAGCGCGCTGTTTGCTTCGTCGACATCGCCGATCGCAGCTGCGCGCGGGTGGGACTTCGGGATCCGGGAGCCGTCGGCGAGGCCGGTGGTGCCGGCGTCGCCCGTGCGAGTGTAGATCTGGTTGAGCCGGACCAGCGCCTCAGCCCTTGTTGCTTGCGACCAGCAGGAACAGCACGACGAGCACGATAGCGATGGCCTGGTAAAGTACGCGCTGGCGCATCAGCTGCTGCGAGCGGACGCCGCTCAGATCCTTTTGCTGCGCCATGCCGATCACGCCCTTGGCGAGAACGAACAAGGTCGCGCCGGCGGCGATCACGATCAACACGAAGAGAAAGGTAGGCATGAACCCTATCTAGGAGCCCGCGGCGGAATATCCACCCGGCAATTGGCCCGTACGCAGGCCGTGGAGGAGCTGCTCCGGGTTGGTCCCGGCGGCGCGCAGATCGGCGAGGGCGGGCGCACCGGTGCGCTTGGCGAGGCGGCGGCCTTCGGCGTCGGTGAGGAGGGCGTGGTGGTGGTAGGCGCGCGTCGGCAGATCGAGCAGCGCCTGGAGCAGGCGGTGGACGTGGGTTGCGGCGAAAAGGTCCCGCCCCCGCACCACGTCCGTCACGCCCTGCGCGGCGTCGTCGACTGTGACGGCGAGGTGGTAGCTGGTCGGTGCGTCCTTGCGAGCAAGCACGACGTCGCCGAAGGCCTGCGGTTCGGCGCTGATCTCCGTGTCGCCGTTGAACCAGCTTAGCGGACCGGCCTCCGCCGCAGCTTTGGCCACGTCGAGGCGCCAGGCGTGAGGCTCGCTTGCCACGCGCTGGGCTCGCTCCTCGTCCGGCAGGTGGCGGCAGGTGCCGGGGTAAAGCGGCCCGTCCGGCCCGTGTGGCGCGGAGGCGCTGGCCGCGATCTCCGCCGCAATTGCCGAGCGGGTGCAGAAGCAGGGATAGATCAGGTCGCGCGCACGCAGCGTCTGAAGGGCTTCCGCGTAGAGCGGCAGACGCTCCGACTGAAACAGGATCTCGCCGTCCCATTGCAGGCCGAGCCAGAGCATGTCCTCGATGATGCCGTTGATATGCTCGGGGCGTCTCCGCCCGGGATCGATGTCTTCGATGCGGAGCAGAAAGGCGCCGCCGCGTTCTCTTGCATGATCATGCGCAAGCATCGCCGAGTAAGCGTGGCCGAGGTGAAGCGGGCCGGTCGGGCTCGGCGCAAAGCGGGAAACGACCTGCATCAATCAGCTCGCCCTTGACGCAGAGTCGCGCGCCATGCTTGTCATAGCGACGTCACTTCTCGGGCTGAGAAGGGGCTGGACAAGGGAGGCTCCTCCTTCGTCCTGGGTGCGACAGGCCGAACGCCGTGGAGATGCCTCCCCAAGGGAAGTGGAGGCCGCTCGCCGTCTATGTACCATCCCGATCTCATCCGGCACCCCGACGCTTGCCCCGCGCTTGTTCTAAACGCGGACTATACGCCGCTTTCTTATTACCCCTTGAGCCTGTGGCCGTGGCAAACGGCGGTCAAGGCCGTGTTCCTTGAGCGGGTGGACATCGTCGCCGAATATGTCCGCGAAGTGCACAGCCCGACGCGGACGATTCAGCTCCCGTCGGTGATCGCGCTTCGCCAATATGTGAAGCCGTCGGAGAACCCGGCTTTCACCCGCTTCAATCTGTTCCTGCGCGATCGCTTCCAATGCCAATATTGCGGCGACACGCGCGAGCTGACCTTCGACCACGTCGTTCCGCGCGCGCAGGGCGGGCGCACGACCTGGGAAAATGTCGCAACCGCCTGCGCGCCGTGCAACCTGCGCAAGGGTGGGCGCACGCCGGCGCAAGCGCATATGGGCCTGTTCCGCCGCCCCTACCGCCCGACGACGTGGCAGCTCCAGGAAAACGGCCGCAAGTTCCCGCCCGGCTACCTGCATGAAAGCTGGCGGGATTACCTCTACTGGGACATTGAGCTGGAGGCTTAGGGGTGCTTCCGCTTCGTTGGCGCGTGGAAGTCCGGGTCCTTGTTGGCGACCCAAGTGACGAACTTCGCCAGCTCCGGATGGGAGCGGAGGGCTCCGGGGGCGGAGAAGCCGCGTTCCAGTTCCTTGTTGGTGAGGGCGGCGTGGATCGCCCGGTGGCAGATCGGGTGAACGGGGACGGTGACGCGCCCGCCGCGGCTCTTCGGCACCGGGTGGTGCCACTCCACCTTACGGCCGAGCGGGCGGCCGCACAGGAAGCAGGTGGTCTCGCTCTCGTCCTTGCTTGACGCCATGACGGGGCGAGCCCTAGCGGCTGACCGGTTCCGATGCACGATCAAGCCACTCCTCCCGCCCCGCGCACGGGCCGCTACGCCTTCCTGGCACTGATCCTCGCCAATCTGCTGCTCGCCTTCGGGCCGTGGATGGTGCGGCTTGCCGACGTCGGCGCGGTGGCTTCGGCTTTCTGGCGGCTTGCACTTGCCGCGCCGGTGCTTCTGATCCTGGCGCGCTCAGGCTTCTCGCGCGGGGCGGGAGCAACCCTCGGGCTGGTCGCGCTGGTCGCCGGCGGCGGGTTGTTCTTCGCCGCCGATCTTGCCGCCTGGCACTACAGCATCGGCCTCACCAAGCTCGCCAACGCGACCTTGTTCGGCAACATGTCGAGCTTCATCCTAGTGCTCTACGGCTTCGTTATCGCGCGGCGGTCGCCGGGACGGGTGCAGGGGGCGGCGGTGGCACTTGCAGTGGCGGGCGCGGTTCTGCTGCTCGGCTCCAGCTACGAGCTGTCGCCCAAGAATTTGCGCGGCGACCTCCTCGCGCTCCTCGCCGGCCTGTTCTACGCTTTCTACCTGGTTTCGATCGACCGGGGGCGGCGGTCGATGGGCTCGATGGCCGTGCTTGCCGTCGCGACGACCGCTGGCGCGCTGCCGCTTCTGCTTCTCGCGTTGGCGTTCGGAGAGCAGGTGATGCCCGGCGATTGGACGCCCTTGATTCTGCTGTCGCTCGGCAGCCAGCTGATCGGGCAGGGGCTTCTGGTCTACTCCGTCGGCCACCTGTCGCCGGTGGTGGTCGGCCTCGGCCTCCTCACCCAGCCCCTTGTCACCGCCGCGATCGGCTGGCTCGCCTACGGTGAGCGGCTCGGCCCGGCCGACCTCCTCGGCGGCCTGTGCATTGCCGTCGCGCTTGTTCTCATCCGCCTGCCGGAGCGGGGGAATGAGGCCCGTCTTGCATCCTCCGGCGCACAAGATCATTGATCCGCCATGGATGAGATCGCGCCTTCCGACATGACGCTGGACGAGCTTCGGCTTGCTTTGTCCCCGCTGATCCCCGCCCATGCCGTTTTCGACGGGTGGAGCGACGAGGCGCTTGCCATGGCGGCCGCCGAGCTCGGCATCCCGGCGCCGCGCGCGCGGCTGGCTTTTCCCGGCGGCGCGACCGACATGATCGACGGCTGGTTCGATGCAATCGACCGGGCCACCGCGCGGCACTTCCCGCTCGAGAAGATCGAGGGGATGAAGATCCGCCAGCGCATCCGCGACCTCGTTCTCTACCGGCTGGAAGTCGCCAATCCGCACAAGGAAGCGCTTCGCCGAGCGCTCGCAATCCTCGCCCAGCCGCAGAACGTCCCCCTGGCGCTCCGCCTCAATTGGCGCGCGGTGGACCGGATGTGGCGGATCGCCGGCGACGCGGCGACCGACTTCAACCATTATTCCAAGCGCACCATCCTGCTCGGCGTCTACGTTTCCACCGTGCTCGTCTACCTCGACGAGAATGGCGACGAGCTCAGTGAGACCCGCGCCTTTCTCGACCGGCGGATCGACAACGTCATGCAGTTCGAGAAGGTGAAAGCGAGCTGGCGGCGGAGCCGGGAGCGGACGCCGTCCTTGAGCCGCTTCCTCGGTCGCCTCCGCTACCCGGCGGTCTAGGCCGGCTCGCGCTCGTAGACTTCGAGCCGGTCGGCACCCAGCATGCGCGAATCGGCAAGCCGCCAGCGGCGGTGCGCCTCGGCGATCGAGGTCAGGCCGATATAGCCGATCGACGATTTTCCCTCGCCGATCAGGATCGGCGCGCGGTAGATCAGCAGCCGGTCGACGAGGTCCGCTTGCAGGAACGCGGACGCGGCGCCGGAGCCGCCTTCGACGAGCAGTTCGTTGACACCTTCGAGCTTGAACACGTCCTGCGGGGAGCCGAGCCGTTCCCAGCCTTCGACGCCGTTGCCCCGGGTGAGGATGGCGCGGCGCGGCGACCGGTCTTCGAGGCCGGGCAAGCGGACGTCGAGGCCGGGCTTGTCGGCTTCGTAGGTGCCGCGGCCGACGAGGATCATGTCGGCACGGGCGCGCTCCAGGTGGACGTGGGCGCGGGCGTCCTCGCCGGTGATCCAGCGGCTTTCGCCGGAGGGAAGCGCGATCTTGCCGTCGAGGGACATTGCGAGTTTCAGCGTGACCAGCGGGCGCCCGGCGCGGACCCGGCTTAGGAAGCCGGCGAGGCTGCGCTCCGCTTCCTCCGCGCCAGTGCCGGTCACGACTTCGACTCCGGCGGTTCGGAGCCGTTCGAAGCCCTTGCCGTTTGTGCGGGGATCGGGATCGCCGACGGCCGCGACGACTCGGGCGACGCCCTCTTCGATCAGCAAGTCGGCGCAAGCGGGGCCGCGTGGGCTCACGTGCCCGCAGGGTTCGAGGGTGACGTATGCGGTGGCCCCGCGCGCTTCCCCGCCGGCTTCGGCCAAGGCAACCGCTTCGGCGTGCGGGCGGCCGCCGGACTGGGTCCAGCCGCCGCCGATCACGCGCCCGTCCTTGACGAGCAGGCAGCCGACGCTCGGATTGGGCGCGGTTCGGCCGCGGCCGCGCTCACCGAGCGCTATGGCGGCGGCCATCCAGCGCCCGTCATCGGTCAAAGGCCGTATTTCTCCATGCTCTTTTCGAGCTTCTGGAATTGGCGCTGCCGCTCCTTCTGCTTCGCCTCGCGCTCGCGCTGATGGATGACCTGATCGGCCTTGATCTGCTCGTCCGTGCGGTCGAGCGTCCAGCTTTCGGCGAAGATCACCTGCGGCTTGGGCGCAATGTTGGTCCGCCCGTCGACGTAGAAGAGGACGATCAGCGCCGTCGGTAGAAGCAGAGCCAAAGCCGCCGCGACGAGGTGGTGGCGGCCGCGATTGGCGGTGAAGGCCCGTATGTCGGCCCAAAGGGCGCGGGGCGAGGAGGGGCGGGGGAGAGCCATGGCGACCAAGATAATCGCTCGGCCCTCCCTCCGCCACCCCCGCCGCCGCATCAGGAGGCCGCGGCGGCGGAAGGGAGGCGCTTATTCGGGCAGCACCCAACGGATCGAGCTCGCGACCTGGTCGCCCGTCGCGTTGCCCGTGCTGTCGCGGGCGGGGGTGAAGCGAGCCCGGCTTTTCATGATCCGGCAGGTCGCGGCGTCGAGCGAGGAGGAGCCGCTGGAGCCGGTGACCGAACATTCCTTCACCCGACCATCCGGCCCGATCGAAAGTCGGAAGCGGGTAGTGCCTTGCTCCTCGCTACGCACGGCCGAGGCCGGATAATCGGCGTCCGACACGTAGGAATTGAGGTTCGCCTTTGCCCGCGCCGGTTCCACCGTGGTGGCGGGCGGAGGCGGCGGTGGCGGGGGCGGAGGCGACGGCGGGGTGATGATGTCCTGGGTGCCGGGAAGGACATAAGGCTGCGGCGGGTTGGGCGTCGGCCTTGTGTCGAACTCCACCGGGTTGGGCGCGATGTCGATCACCCGGGGAGTGACGGTCACGATCTCGCGCTGCATCGGCTGCGGCTGGCGGGTCGGCTCCGGTGGCTTGGGCGGAGGCGGCGGCTTGGGCGTGGCGATGTCGATGACTTCGATCGGGCTCTTGTCGATCAGCGCCACGTCCATCTTGCTCAGCGCGAGCGCGCCGAGCGCGACACCGTGCATCAGGATCACGACGGTGAGCGCCGTCGGGCTCGCCTTCTTTTGGGTATATGCGCCTTGAGTCATGGCGTGTCTCCTATGCTGCTGCCTCTGCCGGGCATGTATGAGAGGTTATCTCATAACATAATGTTACAACATATCACGACGTTGCAAAAGCCACTTTGTTCCCGCTGCTGAAGAAGCTTGAGGTGCTAGAGTGCGGCGCGGAGGCGGGCGATTGTTTCTTTGCGGCCGATCAGCGGGAGCATGGCGGCCATTTCAGGCCCCGAGTCGCGGCCGGTGAGCGCCCGGCGCAGCGGCAGAAAGAGCGCCTTGCCGCCGCGGCCGGTGCGCGCCTTGAGTTCGGCGACCAGCGCCTGCCAGGGCGATTCGGTCCAGTCGATTTCACCGGCGACTGTGGCTGCGGCTTCGAGGAGGTCACGGTCTTCCTCCGCGGCTTTGGCTTCGACGTGGCCGTGGAGGATCGCCCACCAGTCGGCCGCTTCGGCGACGCTGCGCAGGTTCGGGCGAATCGCGGCCCAGTCGGCCTCCGCCATGCCGGAAGGGAGCCGCTCGGCGACGGCTGCGAAGGGCAGTTGGTGGACGATGCGGGCGTTGAGCGCCTTCAGCTCCTCCATGTCGAAGCGGGCGGGCGCGCGGCCGAAGGTGGCGAAGTCGAAGCGCTCGGCAAGCGGCGGCAGGTCGGCCACCGGCTCCACGGGAAGGCTGGTGCCGATCCGCGCGAGCTTGGCGAGAATGGCGAGCGGCTCGATGCCGTCCTCCCGCATCGCGTCGGCACCCAGCGAGCCCAGGCGCTTCGACAATTTGCCTTCGGAGCCGACCAGCAGCGCTTCATGCGCGAAGGCGGGCGGCGTGGCGCCGAGCGCTTCGAACATCTGGATCTGGAGCGCGGTGTTGGCGACATGGTCCTCGCCGCGCACCACGTGTGTGATGCCCATGTCGATGTCGTCGACGGCGCTCGGCAGCATGTAGAGCCAGCTTCCGTCTTCGCGGCGGATCACCGGGTCGGAAAGCAAGGCGGGATCGAAGCTCTGGCGGCCGCGGATCAGGTCGTCCCATTCGATAGGCGCACCATGGTCGAGCCGGAAGCGCCAGTGCGGGCGGCGGCCCTCCGCTTCAAGCTGCGCTTTCTCTTCCTGGCTCAGAGCAAGCGCCGCCCGATCGTAGACCGGCGGCTTGCCCCGGCTGAGCTGCACCTTGCGCTTGAGGTCGAGCTCCTGCGCCGTTTCGTAGGCCGGGTAGACGCGGCCTGCCTCGCGGAGCCTCTCCAGCGCCGCGTCGTAGAGCGCGAAGCGCTGCGACTGGCGGCATTCGGCGTCGGGGTAAAGGCCGAGCCAGGCGAGGTCCTCGCGGATACCGGCCGCCGCTTCTTCCGACGAGCGCTCCGCATCGGTGTCGTCGAGCCGCAGAATGAAGCGTCCGTCGTTCTTTTTCGCCCAAAGCCAATTGTGCACGGCGGTGCGGATGTTGCCGACGTGGAGGCGGCCGGTGGGCGCGGGGGCGAAGCGGGTGACGATCTGCATCGCCGCGCCTTACGGCCCGGGCGCCACGCGGGCAATCTCAGCCGCCGATCCACCCGCCGAGCAGCCGCCCGGGCGCGAAGGCGAAGGCGCCGGCGACGACCACGCCGATATAGGTGCCAAGCATCGCGCGCCTGTGCCGCTCCACATTGCCGCGGAGGATCGCGATTACCGCCAGCGGCACCGAGACGAGGGTGATCACCGAGAAGATGTGGATCAGGCTCAGATGGCCGTTGTTGCGCAGCCAGAAGCTGGAGATCGCCGTGACGATCATCATCCCCGCCCAGATGCGGCCAAGCAGTCGGTGGAGCCGTCCGCCCTTGCGGCTGACGAGGATGTAGGCGCCGAGCGGAAGCGCCGGGAGCACTGTGGCGAGGTGGATGATCAGCGCCAGCGACATCGGCTCCTGGTGGGTGGAAGGCGCCGTGCCGAAGGAGAGCACGGTCAGGGTTGCCGTCAGCAGGGTGATCGCGCCGGCCATCACGGCGATCTCGCGAAAGCCGAAGCGGCGAACGGGGCGGGCAAGGCTTGCCAAGGAATGTACCTCCGGTTGATTGACGCTTAAGGCTGTGCGGCAGGTTCAGACGGCAGCGAAGCGTTGCTGCGTGAATGAACCGCGCGAATTCGCGAAGGCGGCGAAGTGCCTGCTCGCGATGCGCGAATGGGCAAGGGGGGGAAAGTGGAGCGGCTGCGGCGAATCGCCATCGACCTGTTCCTGATGGTCGCGATCGGCACGATCCTTGGGCTCGCCGGACCATTCGGGAGCGCCGCGATGCCGCCGGCGGTGCGCTTGCTGTTCTGGGTGGGCTTCGTGGTCGCCGGCTACGCGATCTTCCGCCCGGTCTCCGCCGTGTCGCGCTGGGCGGCGGCGGAGACGGCGATGCCGCTCTGGCTGGCGGTGATCCTTGCCACGGTGGTCGCCTCGCTGCCGCTGACCGGCTTGCTCGCTTACGCGCTCGGGGTGTTGCGCCCGCCCGGCTCGTGGTTCGGGAGCCGCTTCCCGATCCTCTACGGGCAGGTCGCCACCGTGGGGATCGCCATCCACCTGCTGATGATGACGGTGTTCCGCCGCGCCGCGCCCGCCGAGGCCCCGGTGGCGGAGAGTAGGCCCGAAGCCCCGCCCGCTCCCGCGCCGACGCCAAGCCTGTTCCTGCGCCGCCTGCCGCCAAGGCTCGGCCGAGACCTGCTGCTGCTCGAGATGCAGGACCATTATGTCCGCGCCGAGACGGCGCTCGGCTCCACCCTGCTGTTGATGCGCTTTCGCGATGCGGTGGAGGAGCTTGGGGCAAGCGGCATGCAGGTGCACCGAAGCTGGTGGGTGGCTTTTGCCGCAATGGAGGCGCTTGAGCGGGAAGGGCGAAGCGCTCGGCTTCGGCTAAAGGGCGGCGGCACTGTGCCGGTCTCGCGCGCCTGCCTTTCCGATGTCCGTGCGGCCTTCAGCGAATTTGACACCCCGCCGCCGCCCGGTAAGAGCCGGGGCCGCGACGGCACCCCGGACGGCGAGGGAATCACGGCATGAAATTGTTATCGGGCAATTCGAACCTGCCGCTGGTGAAAGACATCGCCGCCTATCTCGGCCTGCCGATTACGGAAGCCAGCGTCCGCCGCTTCGCCGACGAAGAGATTTTCGTCGAAATCCTCGAAAACGTGCGGGGCGAGGACGTGTTCGTCGTCCAATCGACCAGCTACCCGGCCAACGACAATCTGATGGAGCTACTGATCTGCATCGACGCGCTGCACCGCGCTTCGGCCAAGCGGATCACGGCGGTGCTTCCCTATTTCGGCTATGCCCGGCAGGACCGCAAACCCGGACCGCGAACGCCGATTTCGGCTAAGCTCGTCGCCAACCTGATCACCGTCGCCGGCGCCGACCGCGTGCTGTCCGTCGATCTCCATGCGGGGCAGATCCAGGGTTTCTTCGATATCCCGACCGACAACCTCTACGGCGCGCCGGTGATGTCGGCGGACATCCGTGATCGCTTCGAGGGCCGCAACATCACCGTCGTGTCTCCCGACGTCGGCGGCGTGGTCCGCGCCCGGTCGCTCGCCAAGCGCCTCAACAACGCGCCGCTGGCGATCGTCGACAAGCGCCGCGAGCGGGCGGGCGAATCGGAGGTGATGAACATCATCGGCGACGTCACCGACCGCTTCTGCATCCTGATCGATGACATCGTCGATTCGGCCGGCACCCTGTGCAACGCAGCCGGAGCGCTTCGCGAAGCGGGGGCGGAGGACGTTGTGGCCTATTGCACCCACGGCGTGCTGTCCGGCGGCGCGGTCAGCCGCGTCGAGAATTCGGCGCTGAGCGAGCTCGTGATCACCAACACCATCTACAGCGAAGGCGTCGCGGCGGGCGGCAAGGTCCGAGTCCTCTCCATCGCGCCGCTGCTTGGGGAGGCGATCAAGCGAATCGCTGACGAAAGCTCCGTTTCGAGCCTGTTCGACTGATGCCGACGGTTCTGATCACCGGCGCCGGCCGCGGCATCGGCCTTGAGTTCGCCCTCCAATATGCCGCCCAGGGCTGGCAAGTCATAGCGACCGTGCGCGATGCGGTGCAGGCGGCGGCTTTGGAAAGCCTCGGCGCGCGGGTGGAGCTGCTCGACATGCGCGACTTCGCCGTCGTTGCCGCTTTGCCGGAGCGGCTCGGCGGCGAGCCGCTCGACCTCCTCATTGCCAATGCAGGCGTGTCCGGCCCCCAGCGCATTGCCGACGCGGCGGCCGCGCAGGCGTGGCAGGAGGTTCATGCGGTGAACGCTGTCGCGCCGACCTTGCTGGCCGAAGCGCTTCTGCCCAACGTCCTCGCCGCCAAGGGCAAGATGGTGGCGATCACCAGCCAGATGGGCAGCATCGCCGACAGTTCGGGCGGCTACCATTCCTACCGAGCAAGCAAGGCGGCGCTGAATGCGGCGTGGCACAATCTGGCGCTGGACCTAGCCGGCAAGCCGGTGACGCTGGCTATGTTCCACCCCGGCTGGGTGCAGACCGACATGGGCGGGCCCAACGCGCCGCTCGGCATGGCGGAGAGCGTGGCCAGCCTCCGCGCTGAGATCGCGCGCCTCACCCCCGCCGACAGCGGTGCCTTTCTCAACTATCGGGGCGAGCCGCTGCCCTGGTGAGCGCTTGCGCTTGGCGGCGTGCCCCTCTATAGGCGCCGCTTCTTTCCAGCTTTGGAAGAATGAACCGCCCGGCCAGTAAGGGCTGCCGTGGCTGTTCTCAAACGTCCGCCTCACTAGCGGCAAAGGAGACGAAAATGCCCAAGCTCAAGACGAAGAGCGGCGTTAAAAAGCGCTTCAAGCTCACCGCCACCGGCAAGGTCAAGCACGGGGTCGCCGGCAAGCGCCACCGCCTGATCAGCCACAATGCCAAATATATCCGCCAGAACCGCGGCACCGAAGTTCTCGCAGTGGCCGACACGGCCCGCGTGAAGCTTTGGGCGCCTTACGGCCTGAAATAAGGGGATATAGAATATGGCACGCGTGAAACGCGGGACCACCACCAAGGCCCGCCACAAAAGAATTCTGGAACAAGCGAAGGGCTATTATGGCCGTCGCAAGAACACGATCCGCATCGCCAAGCAGGCGGTGGAGAAGGCCGGCCAATACGCCTATCGCGACCGCAAGGTTAAGAAGCGTTCGTTCCGCGCCCTCTGGATCCAGCGCATCAACGCCGCGGTGCGGGCCGAAGGCCTGACCTACGGCCAGTTCATGCACGGCCTGAAGCTCGCCGGAGTCGATCTCGACCGCAAGGTCCTGGCCGACCTCGCGATGCACGAAGCAGCGGCGTTCAGCGGCATCATCGCCCAGGCGCGCGGCGCTTTGCCGCAGGAGGCCCAGGCAACCGCCTGAGCCTATCGCTGAGCTGAAATAGGAGAGGCGCGGAGGCAGAAGCTTCCGCGCCTTTTTCTTTGTCATCGATCCTCCCCTTGAAGGGGAGGTGGCAGGCGAAGCCTGACGGAGGGGTATCAGCGTATTCGCGGGCGCTGCGTAATCGATTAGGCTGATACCCCTCCACCATGCTGCGCATGGTCCCCCTCCCCTTGTCAGGGGAGGATTTTAGACGCTGTCGGGGCCGAGGTTCGGGTCGAGGTCTCTTGGGCGGATGAAGCGGATGAGTTGGGCTCGGCCTTCGGTGACGTCCGCCCAGCGTTCCACGGGAAGACTAAGTTCGGCGAGGGTGCCGGTGGGGTATTTCACTTCCACTTCGCCGATCAGCGGGCTTGCGCCTCGGGCGGCGAGGCTCAGCGCAAGCATTTCGAGCCCGGGATTGTGGCCGACGAGGAGGAGGCTTGTCGCCTCCTCCGGTGCGGCACGGACGAGGTCGAGTAAAGTGTCGGGATCGGCGAGGTAGATGCGCTGGTCGAAGCGCGGCTCGAGCGGCCCAAAGGCGGCTTCCACTTCCGCCAGCGTCTCGCGCACGCGGACTGCGGGGGAGGCGATGCAGTGGTCGAAGGCGAGGCCCAGCCGCTTCATCTCCCGCCCCACGGTGCGCGCGGCGCGGCGGCCGCGGGGGTTCAGGGGCCGGTCGAAATCGCGCTGCACCTGGTCGTCCCAGTCGGACCGGGCGTGGCGCAGCAGGGTCAGCGTCTTCATTGCGCCTCTTCGGGCCGTCTCTCCGGCGCGAGGCCTTGCACCAACTGCGCGTCGATGGAAAGCCGCGCGCGCACCCGCTCGATCGCTTCCGATAGGCTGACGCGGCGGATCGCGACGCCCGGCGGGAAGGCGGTGAGCAGGCGGGACGGGGTCGCGGAGGAGAGAAGGACGAAGGTGCCCTTGTCGCCCTCGCGGCGGATGAGGCGGCCGAACGCCTGGGCCAGGCGGGCGCGGACCACGCGGTCGTCATAGCCGCTGCCGCCGGCGGCGGCGCGGCGGGCGGCGTGGAGCACCGTCGGGCGCGGCCAGGGGACCCCCTCCATCACCACCAGACGGAGCGAGTGGCCGGGGACGTCGACGCCGTCGCGAAGCGCGTCGGTGCCGATCAGGGAGGCGCGGGCGTCGTCGCGAAAGATGTCGACCAACGTGCCGGTATCGATCGGATCGACATGCTGGGCGTAGAGGGGGAGCCCAGCGCGGGCGAGGCGGTCCGCGATGCGGGCGTGGACCGCCTTCATCCGCTGGATGGCGGTGAATAGTCCCAATGTTCCCCCTCCTGCAGCCTCGATCAGCCGGGCATAGGCGCCGGCGAGCGCGGGCACGTCGCCGCGCTTCAGGTCGGTGACGATCAGCACTTCGGCGCTTCCCGCATAATCGAAGGGGCTCGCCGCTTCGAAGCGGGCGGCGCCGGGGGCGGAAAGATGGCAGGCGCCGGTGCGCGCTTCGGCGGCGCCCCAATCCTCCGCGCCGCGCAGGGTGGCGGAGGTGACGACGACGTTGTGGGCGGGCTTCAGCACCGTTTCGGCGAGCGGGCGGGTCGGGTCCAGCCAGCGGCGGTGGAGGCCGATATCATATTCGCGGCCATCCACGCGATCGACCGCGAGCCAATCCACGAAGTCGGGATCGATCGGGCCGCCGAGCCGCGCCGCAAGCGCTATCCAGCCAGCCAGGGTCTGCGCACGCCAGGACAGGCCGCCGATCGCGCCTTCGATCCGGGCGCGCGCCGGGGCGTCGAGCCAATCGGGCGCGTCCTCCAGCACCGCTTCCAGCCGTTTGCCGAGCGCGATGAGGGGACGGAGGAGCTGTTCGAGCGCTTGGGCTGCGGGGGCGGCGGCTTCGACAATATCGGCGTCGAGCTCGGCCATCTCCGTCTCGATGCCGTAGCCCGCATCGCCCGAGGTGGTGCGCGCGTAAACCGTGCCGCGCACAGCGGCGAGGAGCTTCTCGACCGGGCCGAACGGCTGTCCTTCCGCGATGCGCTGCAGCCAGCCGTCGGAGGGAAGGAGCCCGGCCGCCTGCACCGCGGCGTCGAGCGCCATTGCGCCGCCTTCGTCGTAAGAGGCGACATCCATCAGCCGCGCGGCAAGGCCGCGGCGGCGGCCGCGGGTCTTGCCTTCGGGGCCCATCAGCCAGCGGCGAAGCTCGATCGTCTCCTGCCCCGTCAGCGCGGTAGCGAAGGTGGAGTCGGCGGCGTCGAACAGGTGATGGCCCTCGTCGAACACGATCCGGGTCGGCGGATTGTCGCGGCCGCGCGCTGCGTTGACCATGACGAGGGCGTGGTTGGCGATCACCAGGTCGGCGTCGGCGCTTGCCCGGGCGGAGCGCTCAATGAAGCATTTCCGGTAGTGCGGGCAGCCGGCGTAAACGCACTCGCCCCGCCGGTCGGTCAGCGCGGTGGAGCCGGCGCGGCGGAACAGGGTGGAGAGCCAGCCGGGCAAGTCGCCGCCGACCATGTCGCCGTCCTTGGAATAAGCCGCCCAGCGGGCGACGAGCTGGGCCAGGATCGCGGCGCGGCCGGCGAAACCGCCCTGCAGCGCGTCTTCGAGGTTGAGGAGGCAGAGGTAGTTCTCGCGGCCCTTGCGGACGACGATCCGCCGCTTGCGCTCCTCCGCGTCGGGAAAGAGGCGGAGGCCCTCGCGGTCGAGCTGGCGTTGCAGCGCCTTGGTGTAGGTGGAGACCCAGACGGCGCCATTGGCTTTCTCCGCCCAAACCGACGCGGGCGCGAGGTAGCCCAATGTCTTGCCGATGCCGGTGCCCGCTTCGGCGAGCAGCATGTTAGGCTGCCCCTCGGCGCGGCGGGGGACAAAGGCGGCGGCGGCGGCGGCGGCGTAGAGGCGCTGGCCTTCGCGCACCTCCGCCTGGCTTCCGACGAGGGTGGCGAGCCGCTCAAGCGCTTCCTCCTCGCTCACTCGTGCCGGTGCCGGCTCCGGCCGGGCGGAGCCTTCCTCCCATTCGGGGAGGCGCGAGAAGAGCCAGCGCTCGTCCTTCTCGGGTCGCTTGAGATGCTGGGCCACCACCGGTGCCCAAGTCCAACGCAGCCGCCAAAGCGCCTGCGCCGACGCCCAGGCGCCTTCGCGCTCCGGCCAGTCGATTTCCAGCGTGGCGAGCAGGTGCGCGGCGGCCTCGCGCAGGAAGGGCGCGGCGTCGGCGTCGGTCTCCGGCGCGGCGAGGCCGAGAGCGTGGGCGATGCCCTTGGGCGTCGGCACCGCGAAGCGCGCAGGGTGAACGAAGGCGAAGAGCTCGAGCAGGTCGAGGCCGGACAGCTCAGGGTAACCGAGCCGCTGCCCGATGAGCGGCGCGTTGAGCATGATCGCCGGCGTTTCCGCGGCGCAGGAGATCGCCTCGCCGCGGCCAAGGCCGCGCAGCTCCCCTTGCGGCGTGGCAAGCCAGATGCCGCCATGGGTGGCGTGAAGCGCAGGGTAAGGGAGATCGGCCATTGGGCCTGGCAGCGTAGCACAAGGCGGAACGTAACGGAAACGAAAGTTGGGCCTGTGGAGCGTGTTTCGGAAGGTTTCGACAGGCGCGGGGGGAGGCGCTAAGGGCGCTTCATGTTCACCGGAATCATCACGGATGTGGGGCGGGTTCGCAGCGTCGAGCAGCGCGGCGACCTCCGCCTGACCATCGGCTGCGGCTACGACATGGCGGGCGTCGACCTCGGTGCGTCCATCTCCTGTTCGGGCGTGTGCCTGACGGTGGTCGACAAGGGCGCCGACTGGTTCGCGGTCGATGTTTCGGCCGAAACCCTATCGCGCAGCGCGCCGGGCCTCTGGCAGGAGGGCGCGAAACTGAACCTGGAGCGGGCGCTTCGAGTCGGCGACGAGCTTGGCGGGCATATCGTGACCGGCCATGTCGACGGCGTTGGCGAAGTGGAAAGCGCGGCGGAAGTCGGCGGTTCGGTGCGCGTGGCCATCGTCGCTCCCCAGTCGGCAGAGCAATATATCGCCGCCAAGGGCTCGGTCGCGCTCGACGGCGTGTCGCTGACCGTGAACGAGGTGGAGGCGATTTCGGACGGCGTGCGCTTCGTCGTGAACATCATCCCGCATACCGCGCAGGAGACGACCTTCGCCGACGTGGCTGCGGGGCGGAAGGTGAATATCGAGATCGACCTGCTCGCCCGCTACGTCGGTCGGATGCTGGAGCTTCGGCGCTGATGGCCACCTCCCCACTTACACGCGGTTTCCTGTCCAGCCCGGAAGAGCTGATCGACGAAGCGCGCAACGGCCGCATGTTCATCCTGGTCGACGACGAGGACCGCGAGAATGAGGGCGACCTTGTTATCCCAGCCCAAATGGCGACGCCCGATGCGATCAACTTCATGGCCAAGCATGGGCGCGGGCTGATCTGCCTCGCGCTGACAAAGGCGCGGGTCGACCAGCTCGGCATCGGGCTGATGAGCCGGCAGAACGGCACGCGGCACGAGACCGCCTTTACCACTTCCATCGAAGCGCGCGACGGCGTCACCACCGGCATTTCGGCGGCGGACCGGGCGCGCACTGTCTCGGTGGCGATCGATGCCGGCAAGGGCGCGGAGCATATCGTCACCCCGGGCCATGTCTTTCCACTCGTTGCGCGGGACGGCGGCGTGCTGATCCGCGCCGGCCACACCGAAGCGGCGGTGGACATTTCGCGGCTGGCCGGCCTCAATCCGTCGGGCGTGATTTGCGAGATCATGAAGGAAGACGGGACAATGGCGCGGATGGACGACCTCGTCGCCTTCGCGCAGCTCCACGGCCTCAAGATCGGCACGATCCGCGACCTGATCGCCTACCGGCTGAAGAAGGATCACCTCGTCGAGCAGACGGCGGAAGCCGAGATCGACAGCTGCTGGGGCGGCAAGTGGGTTGCGAAGAGCTTTCTCAACAAGGCGCTCGGTACCGAGACCGTGGTGCTGGTGAAGGGGGAGATCGACGCTTCGAAGCCGGTGCTGGTGCGCATGCATCAGCTCAGCATTTTTGAAGACGTGTTCGGCGAGAATTGCGCGCGCAGCGGCCTCCTGCGCGGCGCGATGAAGGCGATTGCGGCGGAAGGCGCGGGCGTGATCGTCGCACTAACCCGGGCGGTGCCGATCTCGGCCATCCTGGATGCGAAGTCCGGCAGAGGCGGACCCGCCGACATGGAGCAGCTTCGCGATTATGGCGGCGGCGCGCAGATCCTCTCGGCTTTGGGCATTCAGGACATGATCCTGCTCACCAACACCCACCACACGCCGGTCGCGCTCGGCGGCTATGGTCTGACCATCGTCGGCGAGCGGCCGATCCCCCTGGAGGACTGACATGGCGCACCTGTTAATCGTTGAAGCGCGCTTCTACGAGCATTTGAACGACATGCTGCTCGACGGCGCCCGCACGGCGATTGAAGCGGCGGGGCACAGCCATGAGACGGTGACGGTGCCGGGCGCGCTGGAAGTGCCGGCGGCGATTGCGCTCGCCAGCGAGAGCGGGCGCTATGATGCCTTCGTCGCGCTCGGCGTGGTGATCCGCGGGGAGACCTACCATTTCGAAATCGTCGCAGGCGAAAGCGCGCGCGGCATCATGGCGCTGACGCTGGACGGCCTCGCGGTCGGCAACGGCATCCTCACCGTGGAGAACGAAGCGCAGGCCTTGGCGCGGGCGCGGCGCGAGGAAAAAGACAAAGGCGGGGAAGCGGCGAAGGCGGCGCTTGCAATGCTGGCGTTGCGGGAGCGGTTTGCCTGAGCCTCAAGCCCCACCCCTTTAGGGGAGGGGTTGGGGAGGGGCCTGTCGTTGAGCAAGCCTTCGGACGTTTCGGCGCGGGGGATATTCCCCTCCCCAAACCCCTCCCCCTGAAGGGGAGGGGCTTTGCCGGCGCCTACTTCCTAAGCCAGTGGCGGTACATGAACCAGGCGAGCACCGCCGCGCCGATCAGGATGCACAGCCCGACCACCGCCGCAAAGGCCCAGGGTTCCTTTGCGTAGGGGATGCCCTCGACGTTCATGCCGAGCAGGCCGGTGATGAAGGTCAACGGCAGGAAGATGAAGGCGACCACCGAGATGAACAGCGAGCGGCTTTCCATCTGCTCGCCGCGAAGGTCGGTGATCTGTTCGTGGAGCAAGGCTGCCCGCTCCCGCACCGCTTCCAGTTCCTCGGTCATCCGTGCGAAGCGGTCGGCGGCTTCGCGGATGTGGAGGCGGTCTTCCTCGGCCAGCCAGTCGAAGTCCATTTCGGCGAGCGTCTGCAATGCGTCGCGGTTAGGGGCAACGAACCGGCGGTATGCGATCGCGTCGGAGCGGCTTCGGGCGATGGCGGTACGCAGCCGGTAGATGGCGCGCGGATCGTCCAGCTCCGATTCGTAATCGTCGAGCGTGTCGCCGAGCTGGGCGACCTCCGGATCGAGCTGTTTGGAGATTGCCCGGGCGAAGCCGGCGACGAGATCGCCGGGATCGAGAATTCGGCCCGCCTCCATTTGGCGGAACACTTCGGGCGTGGAGGCAAGCGGGCGGCGGGTGACGCTGTTCACCTTGCCGCGGCGGACCCACATTCGGATCGAGACCAGCCGGTCCGAATCGTCTGTCTCGACTGTCGCCGGACCGCGCAGGTTGACGATGGCGCCGTCCTCGATTCGGTCGCAGCGGGGGCGGGTCTCGGTGGCGATCAGCGCGTTGGCGGCGATGTCGGGAATGTCCTCGGTCTTGAGAAAGGCGAGCTCCTCGGCGCTTGCATCGTCCAGGTGCAGCCAGACGAAGCCGGGCCCCGCGTAGACCGCCGCCTCCGCCGCCGCGATCGGGCGAACCGGCCCATCGCCGACGAGGAGCGCGGTGCAGCTCACAGGCTCGCCAGATACTCGCGGATCGCCGGGGCGACGTCTTCGCGCTTCAGCGCAAGGGCGATGTTCGCCTTAACGAAGCCGACCTTGTCGCCACAGTCGTGGCGTTCCGCATCGACGGTTACGCCGTGGAAGGGCTGGTAGCCGATCAGCTTGGCCATTGCGTCGGTGAGCTGGATTTCGCCGCCCGCGCCGGTTTCCTTGGCGTCAAGGATCCCCATCACTTCGGGCTGAAGGATGTAGCGGCCGACGACGCCGAGGGTGGAGGGCGCCTCCTCCGGTTTCGGTTTTTCGACCAGGCCGCGCACTTGGGTAAGGCGGCCGTCGGTGGCGCCGGGATCGACGATTCCGTAGCTCGCGGTGCGTTCGTGCGGCACGTTTTCGACGCAAACAATGTTGCCGCCGACCTTGTTGTAGGCCTCGACCATCTGCGCGAGGCAGCCGGGCTTGCCGAACATGAGATCGTCGGGGAGCAGGACGGCGAATGGTTCGTCACCGACGATGTCGCGCGCGCACCAGACGGCGTGGCCGAGACCCAGAGGCTGCTGCTGGCGCACGGACGTGATCGCGCCGGCCGGCATGCGGGTGGAATCGAGGATGGAAAGGTCCTTGCCGCGGCCGCGCATGGTCGCCTCGAGCTCGAAGCCGATGTCGAAATGGTCCTCCAGCGCAGTCTTGCCGCGGCCGGTGACGAAGATGAACTGCTCGATGCCGGCTTCCAGCGCTTCCTCAAGGGCGTATTGGATCAACGGCCGGTCGACCACGGTGAGCATTTCCTTGGGCATCGCCTTGGTGGCGGGAAGGAAGCGGGTGCCGAGGCCAGCGACGGGGAACACCGCCTTTTTCAATGGTTTCAAGGGGCTCTCCGGTAGGTGTGGGTGGTTGTGCGGGGCTAAGCGGGCTCAGCTCGGCGGAAGGTCGAAGCGGTCGTCCTCGCGCTCTTCCGAACGGCGAAGCGTGTCCTCGGTGCGGGTCGGGCGGGCGATCGGCGGCGGCGTCAGCATCTCGTCGGTGGTCGGCGCCCGCGCCGCCGCGGCGGGCTTGGGCGGAAGCGCTTCGCCGGCGGCCGGCCGCAACGGCTCGACCTTGCCGCAGGCGGCGGCGAGGAGGGCGAGGGCAAGGACGGCTTTTCTCATCGCCTCAGGCTCTAATCGCGCGCGGCGGCGAAATCACGCTCAAAAGCGTGGCTTGCCGCGGCGGGGGCGCCCGCTTACCTCGCCGACATGCGCAGCGCCGTCTTTCCCCTCCTCCTGCTCCTCGCCGCCTGCGGGAAGGAGGCGCCCGCACCGCCGCCCAAAGGTGAAGCGCCCGCGGCCGCGAAGGCCGGCGCCGTCGACCGCTCCCGCGCCGGCAGCGCAGCGCCCGACACGGTTTTCGAAAATTCGGACGGGGAGAAAGTCACCCTTGCCGAGTTCCGCGGCACGCCGGTGCTGCTCAACCTCTGGGCGACCTGGTGCGCGCCCTGCGTCAAGGAACTGCCGACGCTCGACGCGCTGCAGGAGCGCGAGGGCAAGCGCCTGCAGGTGCTGACGGTGAGCCAGGACACCGAAGGCCGGGCCAAGGTCGAGGCGTTCCTCGGCAAGGGTAAGTACCGGACGCTGGAGGCGTGGCTGGACGGCGAAATGGGGCTGATGAGCGCCTTGGGCGTCACCACCCTCCCCACCACCATCCTCTACGACGCTGACGGGCGTGAGGTGTGGCGCGTCGCGGGGGACAAGGATTGGACGGGGGCGGAAGCGGCGGATTTGCTTCGGGAAACCGCCAGCCGGTAGCAGCGCCCGGTCAGTTGATGATCCCGCTCAAGTCGGGAAGCATCTCGACGGTGATCCGCGCCGGCTTGCCGCCGCCGCGGCGGCGCGTCTCGAAAACAATTCGGATCTCACGGTCGATGTACCGGGCGCCGGCCGTTCGGCACGAGACATCCGCTTCCTTGCGCCCGCAGCCGGCCTCCAGGTGCGCGGTTGTGATTGTCTCTGGCTTCAGCGTCGCCAGCATGCGCAGGCACTCGGCCTCCGGCATCGCGCCCTCATCGCCGGTGCAGGCGAGAGGTGCCGTCGTTTTGCCCTCGCGCGCCGCCTCCACCAGATCGGCGACGTGTCCCACTGTGCCGGTGATGTCGAAGGCGGTTTCGGCGAGAATGGTTGGCGCCTCAAGCGGGTTAATTGCCGCGCAGGCCTCCTCCAGCGCCGGCATTTCGTCCACCGAAGGGCCGCCGTCGCGCACCTTGGCGAGGTCCTGAACGATGTAATTGGTGTGGAGCTTGGGCGCGCGCGGCCGCAGCCCCGGTTCGAGTTGCTCAAGCGTCGGCGGCAGCGGCGCGAGTTCGACTTGGATCCAGTCGGTCTCGCAAACTCCGGCGCGGTACGAAGCGCGCGGCTGGCTGAGGAAGCTCAAGTGGCGCAGGGGATAGCCGAACCGATCGCCCCGCTTTGGGAGCTGTCCACCGACAAGGTAGAGGCCGTCTCCAAACGCGCCGAACAGTTCGTGGGCAACCGCTTCCGGCGTCATATCGCTGAGCCTGTCCCAGGTCAGCGGCGGCGGTTCAGCGGCGGCCGCCTGGCCTGCGCAGCCGGCGAGGACGAGCAACAGGAGCGCGCGGCGCTTCAATCGCGGAGCAGTTCGTTGATGCTGGTCTTGGAGCGGGTGCGTTCGTCGACGCGTTTGACGATCACGGCGCAGGCCAAGCCGGGGCCGCCTTCCTTGCCGGGGAGGACGCCCGGCACGACCACCGAGTAAGCGGGCACGCGGCCGTAGAAAATCTCGCCTGACGCGCGGTCGACGATTTTGGTGGAGGCGCCGAGGAAGACTCCCATGGAGAGCACCGCGCCCTGCTCGACCACCACGCCTTCGGCGACTTCGGAGCGGGCGCCGATGAAGCAATCGTCTTCAATGATCACCGGCCCCGCCTGAAGCGGCTCAAGCACGCCGCCGATGCCGGTGCCGCCCGAGATGTGCACATTGCGGCCGATCTGCGCGCAGCTGCCCACCGTTGCCCAGGTGTCGACCATCGTGCCTTCGCCGACATAGGCGCCGATGTTGATGAAGCTCGGCATCAGTACGGCGTTCTTCGCAACGTAAGCGCCGCGGCGGACGATTGCGCCCGGCACGGCGCGGAAGCCGGCGCTCGTGAAGCGCTGCGCGTCCCAGCCGACGAACTTGGACGGCACTTTGTCCCACCAGGGGGCGCCGCCGGGGCCGCCGGGGACCGCTTCCATAGGGGAGAGGCGGAAGGAGAGGAGGACGGCCTTCTTCAGCCACTGGTTCACCGCCCAGCCGTTTTCGCCTTTCTCGGCCACGCGGGCTTCGCCGCTGTCGAGGAGGGCGATCGCGGCTGCCACGGCTTCGGCCACCTCCCGGTCGCTTGCGCCGATCGAGTCGCGGCGTTCCCAAGCGTCTTCGATGGTGGTGCGCAGCGCGTCGGTCATACTGGTTCCTCTTGAACGATGTCGGTCAGCCACTCGGCGACGTCGGTGATCCGGTAATCGATAAAGGCGGGGTCGGCGTCGCGTCCGGCCTGTTCGGAGCCGTTGTCGACCCAGACGGTGGTCATGCCCAGCGCCTTTGCCGGTTCGAGGTTGCGCGCCATGTCCTCCACGAACAAGGCGCGCGCCGGATCGATGGCGTAGCGCGCGCACAGAGCGCTGTAGGCATCCGGGTGCGGTTTCGGCACGTAGTTCATGGCATGGATGTCGTGCACCCCGTCGAACGCGTTGGCGAGGCCGAGCTTGTCGAGCACCCGGCCCGCATAATCGACGTCGCCGTTGGTGAAGACATATTTGCGCCCGGGCAGCCGGTCCAGCGCATCCACGACTCGCGGATCGGCCGAAATGCGCGCAAGATCGATGTCGTGGACGTAGTCGAGGAACTCGCGCGGGTCGGTGCCGTGGCTTCGCATCAGGCCGGCGAGCGTGGTGCCGTGCTCGTGGAAGAAGCCCTTCTGGATTCGCCGCGCTTCGGCCGAATCGCAGCCGACGAGGCGCGAGATATATTCGCCCATGCGGATGTCGATCAGCTCGAACAGGTTCGCCGAAGCCGGGTAGAGGCTGTTGTCGAGATCAAAGATCCAGCAATCGATATGGCGCAAGGCAGGAAGCATCGCGCTTCCCCTAGGGAAAAACCGTTCCTTCAGCAAAATGAAAGCATTGTTGTCGCATAAGCTACTGACAAATCTTCCAAAAATTCGATTCGAAGAGGTCGCAATGGATCGACGGTTTCACAGGAACGTGCTTGTTCTCACCGTCTGCGCCGGCGCCCTGGTGCTTGGCGGGTGCGGCGGCGGTGGCGGCACCGGCGCGCACCCCGATCCGACGCTGAGCGTTCCGCCGCCCGCGCCTCCGCCGCCGCCACCTCCCCCGCCTCCGCCTCCGCCGCCGCCCCCTCCGCCGCCTGCCGCAACCGGGGCGAACTATAACGATGCGGAATATCAGCGCTCGAACGGCGCCGGTTCGGCGGGCGCAATCTACGCTTGGAATACGGGCGCGACCGGCCAGGGCGTAAAGGTCGGCGTGATCGACAGCGGCATCAACCCGAATCTTGCGGAATTTGCCGGCCGGATCGATCCGGCGAGCCGCGATATTGCAGGCACTCGCGGCATCACCGACACCGAAGGGCATGGCACTGCGGTTTCGGCGGTGCTGGCGGGCGCGCGCAACGGCTCGCAGAATGTCGGCGTTGCTTTCGACTCGACCATTATCTCGCTCAACACCAGCAACCCGAACGATTGCGATCCGGAAGACGGTTGCAAGCACCGCGACAGCGACATTGCGCGCGGGATCGACGTGGCGGTCACCAACGGCGCGCGGGTGATCAACATCTCGCTCGGCGGCGAAGGCATCGGCACGGCCATGGCCGCGGCCGTGCGCCGCGCCGCAACGGCCGGTGTGGTTCTGGTTTTGTCGGCGGGCAACGAATCGCTGGCCGATCCTACGGGTTTCGCGTCGGGAAGCGCGGCGAACGGCAACGGGTTGGTGATCATCGCCGGTGCGATGGATGAAACGCGTGGCATTGCCAGCTATTCCAACAAAGCCGGCACGAGCGCCGCGGCGAACTGGTACCTCACCGCGCTTGGATCGCGGGTGCGCACGATCGATCAGACCGGCACCGGTTACCTTTACACCGGTACCTCCTTTTCCGCGCCCGTGATCAGCGGCGCCGCCGCCTTGCTTGCTAGCGCCTTTCCGAACCTGAGCGGCGCTCAGATCGTCGACCTCTTGCTCAAGACGGCGGACGACGCGGGCGCGGCGGGCACCGACGCGACCTTCGGGCGCGGCATTCTCAACATCGGGCGGGCGTTCCAGCCGCAAGGTACCACCTCCATGGCTGGTTCGGGACTGCCCGTGCCGCCGGCGGGCGGGGGTGAGGGCTCTGGCCCGATGGGCGACGCCAAAACGCCCGCCGGGCAAATGGCGGGCGCGATCATTCTCGACGGCTATTCCCGCGCATTCGTGATGGATTTCGCCGCGCAGCTTTCCCAGGCGCCGCAGGAGCGGCCGCTTGGCCAGTCGCTTGGCGGCGATCAGCGCACTTCAACGGTTTCGGCTGGAAAGATGGCGGTGTCGATCACCCTCGATCGCCAGCAGAGCAACCAGCCCTGGGTAGGGATGGCGCAGATGGGCCTCAGCTACGACGACAGCCGCAAGGCGCGGGTGCTGTCCGGGCTGATGCTCAGCCGGCTGAGCCCGAAGACGGCGGTGGCGCTCGGCATCTCCGAAAGCGGCAAGACGCTGCAGCAGCGGCTTACCGGTCAGTATCAGAACGCCTTTCTGGTGGCGCGCGATCCGATGGCGCGCGCGGGCTTCCACGGCGAGGGCACGTCCAGCATCGGCCTGCGCCACGATCTCGGTGTGGCGGGCCTCACCGTCACCGGCGAGCGCGGCGAAGTGTACCAGCCCAATGCCCTGCGCGGCGGCCTTGGACAGCCGGGCTACACCGTCGGCTCGGCGACGCTCGATCGCAGGTTCGGCCCCGCGACGCTGACGCTTGGCGCCACGCGCCTCGACGAGCGGGAAACGGTGCTTGGCGGCCGCTTGTCCTCGGCTTTGTTCGGCGCGGGCGGGGCAAGCAGCTGGTTCGGCGATGCGAGCGCAAGCTTCGACTTCGGCCGCGGCTGGGGCGCTTATGCCGCGTATCGGCGCGGCGTCACGTCGATGGCCGGCGGCGGCCTTGCGCAAAGCGGGCGGCTCGGCACCGAAGCCTGGGCGTTCGATTTATCCAAGGCCGGCGCCTTCCGCTCTGGCGACCGGCTCGCGTTCCGGGTGATGCAGCCGCTACGGGTCGCCTCAGGCGGCTACGCGCTCAGCCTGCCGGTCTCCTACGATTACGCAACGGGCGCGGTCGGCTACGACCAGCGCTTCTTCAACCTGGCGCCCACCGGTCGCGAGATCGATTTCGAGGCGGCGTACGGCATGGCTTTGTGGGGCGGCAACGTCAGCGCCAACGCCTTCCTGCGCCGCCAGCCCGGGCACGTGGAAGCGATGAGCAACGATGTCGGCGCCGCGATCCGCTACGGGGTGGCCTTTTAAGCTAGACGGTGAAGCTTTCGCCGCAGCCGCACTGGCCCTTGGCATTGGGGTTGGCGAAGACGAAACCAGCCGTGAAGTCGTCCTCCACCCAGTCCATGGTGGAGCCGATCAGGTACAGGATCGAGGCGGCGTCGATGAAGAACGGGCCGGCCGGCGTATCGATGCGCTCGTCCATGGGATTGGCCTGAGCGACATAGTCCACGCTGTAGGCAAGGCCCGAGCACCCGCGGCGGGGGGTGGAAAGCTTGACCCCCACCGTTCCCTCCGGGGCGCGCGCCATGAGCGCCGCGACGCGTGCCTCGGCGGCCGGGGTGAGGATCAGGGCCGCAGGGCGCGGGCGGCGGGTTTTGGTCTCAATCATGGATCACCATATTCCGTTCGTCCCGAGCGAAGTCGAGGGGCGCTGGCACTGAGTCCTCGTGTGCGCCCCTCGACTACGCTCGGGACGAACGAGGTTGTTACCTCGCTCAAAGTACCACTTTGAGCGAAACTCACAGCATGCCCAGTTCGAGCTTGGCTTCGTCGGTCATCTTCTGCGGGTCCCAAGGCGGATCCCAGACGAGTTCCACTTCGGCATGGCCGACGCCGGGGACGGAGCCGACGCGCAGCTCCACCTCGCCTGGCATGGACTCGGCCACCGGGCAGTTCGGCGTCGTGAGGGTCATCTTCACCATGGCGTGGTGCTCGGGCGTGATCTCGACGTCGTAGATCAGGCCCAGATCGTAGATGTTGACCGGTATTTCCGGGTCGTAGATTTCCTTCAGCGCGTCGATCACCGCTTCGTAGAGCTCGCCGCCCGACATCTCCGGCGCGGGTTCAGCCGGCGCCTGTTTGGCGAGGAAGCCTTCCAAATAGTCGCGCTTGCGCTCGAAAGTTTCCACCGCATCCGACACGCGCGCCTTCGGCGGCGAGGGCGCGTCCGTCACTTCCTCGATCTCGATCTTGCGTTCCTCGTTCACCCAAAGATCCTCGTTACCCGTTCGATGCCGGCGACCAGCGCCTCGATGTCGCGGCGGCCGTTATAGACGCCGAAGCTCGCCCGCGCCGTTGCGTCCACACCCAAATGCCGCATCAGCGGCTGGGCGCAATGGTGGCCGGCGCGGATGGCGACCTTGCTCTCGTCCAATATGGTGCCGACGTCGTGGGGATGCACCCCCTCCAGCGCGAAGCTGACAATGCCGGCGCTGTCTTCCGGCCCGAACAGGCGGACGCTGTTGATCGTGGAGAGCGCCTCGCGCGCTTCCTTGACCAAAGCGGCTTCGTGCGCGGCGATGGCGTCGAGGCCGATACGCTCCACGTAGCCGACCGCGGCTTCCAGCCCGAGGACCCCGACGATGTGCGGCGTGCCGGCTTCGAAGCGGGCGGGGGGAGGCGCGAAGGTGGTTTCCTCGAAGCTCACCTTGTCGATCATCGCGCCGCCGCCTTGCCAGGGTGGCATATCCGCGAGCAGCTCGGTGCGGCCCCACAGGACGCCGATGCCGGTCGGGCCGTAGAGTTTGTGGCCGGAGAAGGTGTAGAAGTCGCAGCCGAGCTCCGCCACGTTCACCGCCATGCGCGGCACCGCCTGGCAGCCGTCGAGCAGCAGCAGCGCGCCGACGGAGTGGGCGAGATCGGCGGCTCGGCGGGCGTCCAGCACCGAGCCGAGCACGTTGGAGACGTGGGCAAGCGCGACGATGCGGTGCCGGGGCGTCAGCATCTGCGCCATGGCGTCGAGGTCGATGCGGCCGTCTTCGGTGAGCGGCGCGACATCGATCTCGGCGCCTTTGGCCTGCGCGATGAGCTGCCAGGCGACGATGTTCGAATGGTGCTCGAGCAGCGACAGCATGACGCGGTCGCCGGGCTGGAGGTTCGCGCCGCCCCAGCTTTGCGCGACGAGGTTGATGCCCTCGGTGGCGCCGCGCACGAAGATAACCTCGTTCGGCGACGGCGCGCCTATGAAGCCGGCGATGCGGCGGCGCGCCGCTTCGAAGGCGAGCGTCATTTCGGAGGAGCGCTGGTACACGCCGCGGTGCACGGTGGCGTAGGTGTCGGAGTAGCCCAAGCCGATCGCGTCGATCACCGCCTGCGGCTTCTGCGCGGTGGCGGCGGTGTCGAGGTAGGACCAGCCCGCGGGGATCGCCGGGAAGTCGGAGACGTGGTCGAGGGGGGTGGTTGAGGCGAGCATGTCCATCACCCCTCCCCTTCAGGGGAGGGGACGGGGGAGGGGAATGTTGAGGAGGCGCGGTGGGTCGTGACAGGCCCCTCCCCAACCCCTCCCCTGAAGGGGAGGGGTTTTTCGGCTCCGGCAAGCCAAGCCTCGGCATCCGCTTCGAACGCCTCGCGCACCGCCTCTTCGCCGATCCGGGTCAGGGCATCGGCCACGAAGGCGCTGGTTAGAAGCGCCTTGGCCTCCGCCTCCGGAACACCGCGGCTGGCGAGATAGAAGAGGGCGTCGCGATTGAGTTCGCCAACCGTCGCGCCATGGGCGCATTTCACGTCGTCGGCGTAGATTTCGAGTTCAGGCTTGGCGTTCACCGTGGCGGTGCGCGCCAGCAGCAGGCCCTTGAGCGACTGCTCGCCATCGGTCTTCTGCGCGCCGCGGGCGACTTCAACTCGGGCGGCGACCGAGCAGGTGGCACGGTCGTCAGCGACGGAGCGCCAGACCTGGCGGCTGACGCCGTTCGGTTGCTCGTGGCGCAGGACGAGGTTGGCATCGTGGCGCTGCTTGCCGCGGGCGAGGAGCGCGCCGCCGGCTTCGGCGAAGGCGCCATCGCCGGTGAGGCGGATGTTGGCGTCGAGCCGCGTGTCGGCGGCTCCGGCGGCGAGGGTGGCGACGGTCAGGCTCGCGCCCTCGCCGACTTCCGCGTCCTCAGTGAGGCTGACGAAGCCGCCTGACGTGATCCGGCGCGTCAGCATCAGCCGGGCGGAGCGCGCCAGGCGGATCCGGGTGAAGCGGTTGGTCCAGCCTTCGCCGAGGAAGGTCTCCACCACGGAGGCTTGCGCGTCTTCGCCCAGGACGATTTCGCCGGCGAGGTGATCGGCGCCGCCGGTCGCGGCGTGGACGATCTGGACAAGGCCGAGCGGCGCGTGGCCGACGTTGAGGCGCAGGGTCCAGCCTTCCGCCGCGTGGCGGGCGAGGGCGTGATCGGGCGCTTGTTCGAGCGCGCCGATCTCGAGCGGGCCGAGGTTGCTTTCCTCGGCGGCGAGCTTGCCGTCCACGAACAGCAGGCGGGGACCTTCGACCGCGCAATCGAGCCAAAGGTTAGTCAAAGGTGAGGCCAAGGCGCGGCGTTCGCGGGCGGCGAAGTCAGGCAGCCCCGAAAGATCGCTCCAGCGCCAGGCTTCTTGACGATTAGACGGGAGAGCGAGTGTCACGCCGCGATGCTCGCATAGCCGTCGCGTTCGAGCTCGTGGGCGAGTTCAGGGCCGCCGGAGCGGACGATTCGGCCGTTGGCGAGGACGTGGACGAAGTGGGGCTCCACCAGATCCAGCAGGCGCTGATAGTGAGTGATCAGCAGCACCGACTTGTCGGGTGCGCGCATGATGCGGTTGATGCCGTCGGCGACGACGCGAAGCGCGTCGATGTCGAGGCCCGAATCTGTCTCGTCGAGCACGGCAAGCTTCGGCGCGATGATGCCCATCTGGACCATCTCGTTGCGCTTCTTTTCGCCGCCCGAAAAGCCGACGTTCACCGCCCGCTTCATCATGTCCATCGAGACGCCAAGCGCATCGCCCTGCGCCCGCGCAAGCCGCAGGAAATCGCCCGCCGACATCTCCGCCTCGCCGCGCGCGCGGCGCTGGGCATTAAGCGCAGTGCGCAGGAACTGGACGTTGGAGACGCCCGGGATTTCGACCGGATATTGGAAGCCGAGGAACAAGCCGGCGGCGGCGCGTTCGTCGGCGGACATTTCGAGGAGGTCCACCCAACCCTCCCCGTCTGTTTCGAGCGCAGTCGAGAAACGTGTCTCGACTTCGCTCGACACAAGCGGATTGAAGCGAACCGAGCCGCCGGTGACTTCATAGCCTTCGCGGCCACCGAGTACGTAGCCGAGCGTCGACTTGCCGGCGCCGTTCGGCCCCATGATGGCGTGGATCTCGCCCGGGTTCACCGACAGCGAAAGACCCTTGAGGATCGGCTTGTCGGCGACGGTGGCGTGGAGGTTTTCGATTCGAAGCACAGTATGCCAGCTTTCAATAAGTCATGACGAACGCCAATCCCGCCGCCCAGATGAGAACGGCAATGGCAGCGAGACAGAGGAGCGAAGGGCCAAATCGACCGAAGAGAGTATCCTTCTTTCGAGACGCAAAGGCGATCAAAGCGGGAATGGCCCAAACGCCCGCGCCGAAGGCAAGCGCTTCTCCCAAGTCGCCCGCGAACAGCGTCATCGCTGCGACCGCCACCAAGTAGGTGGAAAGCAGGGATGCGACGAATTGCGGTTGCACGCTCTTCTGTGGTGCAATCATCCGACCGAACCTTCCAGGCTGATCCCCAGCAGCTTTTGCGCTTCCACAGCGAACTCCATGGGCAATTGCTGCAGCACTTCCTTGGCGAAGCCGTTGACGATGAGGGCCACCGAATCCTCCTGGTTGAGGCCGCGGCTCATGGCGTAGAAGAGCTGGTCTTCGCTGATCTTGGAGGTGGTCGCCTCATGCTCGATCTGGGCGGTGGGGTTCTTGACCTCGATGTAGGGCACGGTGTGGGCGCCGCACTGGTCGCCGAGCAGCAGGCTGTCGCACTGGGTGAAGTTGCGGACACCGTCCGCGCCCGGCAGCACCTTTACGAGACCGCGATAGGTGTTGTCGCTTCGGCCGGCGCTGATGCCTTTCGAGACGATGGTCGAGCGGCTGCCCTTGCCGATGTGGATCATCTTCGTGCCGGTGTCGGCCTGCTGGCGGTTGTTGGTCAGCGCCACCGAATAGAATTCGCCGACGCTGTTTTCGCCTTTGAGGATGCAGGACGGGTATTTCCAGGTGATGGCGGAGCCGGTTTCGACCTGGGTCCAGCTGATCTTGGACCGCGCGCCGGCACAAATGCCGCGCTTGGTGACGAAGTTGTAGATGCCGCCGAGGCCGTTGGCGTCGCCGGGATACCAGTTCTGCACCGTCGAATATTTGATTTCGGCGTCTTCCATCGCGACCAGCTCGACCACTGCGGCGTGGAGCTGGTTCTCATCGCGCATCGGCGCGGTGCAGCCTTCCAGATAGGAGACGTAGCTGCCCTTGTCGGCGACGATCAGCGTCCGCTCGAACTGGCCGGTATTTGCGGCGTTGATGCGGAAGTAGGTGGAAAGCTCCATCGGGCAGCGCACCCCTTCCGGGATGTAGACGAAGGTGCCGTCGGAGAAGACCGCGGCGTTGAGGCAAGCGAAGTAATTGTCGCGCTGCGGGACCACCGATCCGAGGTACTTGCGGACCAGATCCGGAAATTCCTTCACCGCTTCGGAGATCGAGCGGAAGATGACGCCGGCGCGTTCGAGTTCGGCGCGGAAGGTGGTGGCGACGGAGACGCTGTCGAACACCGCGTCCACGGCGATCTTGCGCGCGCCTTCGACGCCGGCGAGAACCTTCTGCTCCTCGATCGGGATGCCGAGTTTCTCGTAGGTGCGGCGGATTTCCGGGTCGAGCTCGTCAAGCGACGCGATGGTCGGCTTCGCCTTGGGCTCGGCGTAATAATAAGCGTCCTGGAAATCGATCGGCGGGATGCTGAGCTTGGCCCAGCTCACTTCCTCCATCTCCAGCCAGGCGCGGTAGGCCTTGAGGCGCCATTCCAGCATCCACTCGGGCTCGTTCTTCTTCGCCGAGATGAAGCGGACGGTGTCTTCGTTCAGCCCCTTGGGCGCGAAGTCCTGCTCGATGTCGGAGGAGAAGCCCCACTCGTAGGTCGAGGCGCGGTCGACCGCGTCCTGGGCTTGCCTGTTGCGGACCAGGGGTTGGCTTGAATCCGTCACTTCACACCGCCTTGGGCCAACACGGCCAAACTGAGATTCTGGAGGGCGCCGCGCACCGCGCCGTTGACCGCGAGGAGGTGCGGCTTGACCTGGCAAGCGCCTTCCAGCGCGCAATCGCTTCGCGCGTCGTCGGCGCAGGTGGTCATGGCGATCGGGCCTTCCACCGCTTCGACGATCTCGGCGAGGCTGATCGCACCCGCTTCGCGCGACAGGCAGAAGCCGCCGCCCGAGCCCCGCGCCGAGGTCAGCAGGCCGGAGCCGGCGAGGCGGCCCATCAGCTTTTGCGCGGTGGGGAGGGGAACGCCGGTCTCGCCCGCAAGCAGCCCAGCCGTCAGCCGCGCGCCCGCCGGATGACGGGCCGCTGCCGCCATCATCACGACGGCGTAATCGGCAAGGGAAGAGAGACGCATTTTTTAAATAGGACCAATTCGTTCCGATTGGCGATGTGGCGCGGGAGGGGCGTGGAATCAAGGGTGGACTGTGCCATAGCCGCCCTCCATGGCGCTTTATCCGCTCATCCGCCCCTTTGCCTTCGCGCTCGACGCCGAGCGGGCGCACCGGCTGACCATCTCCGCGCTGAAGCGGGTGCCGCCGTTGAACCCGCCGCCGCCCGATCCAGCGCTGTCGAGCGAGGTGGCGGGGCTGACCTTCGCCAATCCGGTCGGCGTCGCAGCCGGGTTCGACAAGGATGCGGAGGTCTGGCGGCAGATGCTCGGCTTCGGCTTCGGCTTCGTGGAAGTGGGGACGCTGACGCCCTGTCCGCAGGCGGGGAACCCGAAGCCGCGGCTGTTCCGGCTGGCCGAGGACCAAGCGGTGATCAACCGCATGGGCTTCAACAATGGGGGGCTGGCGGCGGCTCAGCCCCGGCTTCGCGCCACCGGGCCGGGGCTGGTCGGCGCCAATGTCGGCGCGAACAAGGACAGCGCCCACCGCATCGCCGATTATGTCACAGGTGTGCGGGCGCTCGGCGGGATTGCCGATTACCTGACGCTCAACATCTCCTCGCCGAACACGCCAGGGCTTCGCGCGCTTCAGGACAAGGGCGCGCTGGAGGAACTGGTCGCGGCGGTGACGGAGGCGGCAGGCGATCTCCACACACCGATCTTCCTCAAGGTCGCGCCGGATCTGGAGCGGGCGGATATCGACGACATTGTTGCCGTGGCGATGGGGCGGCTGGATGGGCTGATCGTGTCCAACACGACGATCTCACGGCCGGTGCTGCGGTCGCGGCACGCAGGGGAAGCCGGGGGGCTTTCAGGTGCGCCGCTGAAGGCGCTGGCGCTGGAGCGGCTGCGGGATTTCCGAAGTGCGACCGGTGGGCAGATGCCGCTGATTGCCGCTGGCGGGATTGCCAACGGTGCCGATGCTTTCGCGCGGATCGCGGCGGGGGCGTCGCTGGTGCAGCTATACTCGGCGCTGGTCTACGAGGGGCCTGGGCTGGCGCGGAGGATTGCGAAGGAGCTGAAGGTGCTGCTCGAACGCGATGGCTTCGCGAACGTTGCTGAGGCGGTTGGAAGCAGCGCCCGCGCCTAAAGCCTTGCCGCGCGCGCCGGGGAGGTTAGTGTCGCCAGCGATGTTGAAACAGCTCCTCCTCCCCGCCTTTTTGCTCTTGGCCTCATGCGCCGCCGCGCCGGTCGCCACGCCGAGCACCACCGCCGCACAGGCCCGCGGCATGGTCTCCGCCGCCGATCCGCGCGCGGCGCAGGCCGGGCGCGAGATTTTGGACGCAGGCGGTTCGGCGGCCGATGCCGCGCTTGCGACCCTGCTGGCGCTGACGGTGGTGGAACCGCAATCGTCCGGCATCGGCGGCGGCGGCTTCCTGGTCTACCATGACGAACGGCGCGATCGTGTCTCGACGTATGACGGGCGCGAGGAAGCGCCGTCGGCGGCTGGGCCGGAGTGGTTTTACGGGCCGGACGGCAAGCCGCTCAGCACCCGCGAGGCGGTTCCGGGCGGGCGAAGCGTCGGCGTTCCGGGCAACATCCGGATGATGGCGCTTGCCCATGAAAAGCACGGCAAGCTGGCCTGGGCGAAGCTGTTCGGCCCGGCGATTCGCCTTGCGCGCGACGGCTATAAGGTGACGCCGCGGCTGTACCGCTCGCTGGAAAGTACGTCCGATCTCGCCGCCTCCACCGCCTGGGGACGCGGCACTTTCTACGGCACGGACAACAAGCCGAAGCCGGTCGGCACCTTGATCAAGAATCCGGAGCTTGCCACGTTCCTCGAAAGCCTCGCCGCGCGCGGGCCGGAATGGTTCTACACCGGACCCAATGCCGACGCGCTGGTGCGCACGGTCAACTCGGCGCCGCGCAACCCGTCCAAGATGGTGAAGGGCGATCTCGCCGCGTACGACGCCAAGGAACGCGCGCCGGTCTGCGGGATGTACCGCCAGTACAAGGTGTGCGGCATGGGCCCGCCTTCATCCGGCGGGACCACCGTGTTCGCGATCCTGAAGCAGCTCGAGCGCTTCGACATGGCGGCGCTTGGGCCGAACAACCCGACGGCGTGGCACCTGCTCGCCGAGTCGATGCGCCTCGCTTACGCCGACCGCGAACTTTACCTCGGCGACCCGGACAACGTGCGGGTGCCTGTCGCCGGGCTGATCGACTCGGGATACCTGCGCCAGCGCGGCGAGCTGATCCGCACCGATCGGGCACTCCCTGAAGTCGCGGCCGGTACGCCGCCCGGGGCAATGAAGGTGATGACCGGCCTCACCGCCGAAGTGCCGCAGACCTCGCACTTCGTGGCGGTGGACCGGGACGGCAACGTCGCCTCGCTGACTTCCACCATCGAGGGGCCGTTCGGCTCCGGCCTGACGGTAAACGGATATTTCCTCAACAACGAGCTGACCGACTTCTCCATCGTGCCGGACGTGAACGGCATTCCCGTGGCCAACCGCGTCGAACCGGGCAAGCGGCCGCGCAGCTCGATGGCGCCGACCATCGTCTACGGGCCGGACGGCGAAGTGCGGCTCGCCGTCGGCGCGGCGGGCGGGGCGACCATCATCGTCCAAGTCGCCAGGGCGATCGTCGGCGTGGTGGACTGGAAGCTGAGCGCGCAGGAGGCGATCGCGCTCCCGGTGATCATGGGGGTCGGCAACCAGGCGCGGATCGAACGCGGCAGCGCGCTGGAGGCGATGGCGCCGGCGCTGCGTGCGCTCGGCCACAACGTCACCGTGACCGAGCCGACCTTCAAGGCCAATGCCATCGAGCGGGTGAACGGCCGCTGGGCGGGCGCCGCCGACCCGCGCAGCGAAGGCGCCGCGGTTAGTCAATAATCCTCCACTGGAGGTCCTGGGGAGGGGTTTCATGCGTAGCCTCAACGTCAAGCATCCCAATCTCGTCGCCATGTTCTTCACCCATGCGGAGGAGAAAGGCGACGCGCCGTTTCTGTGGGCGAAGAAAGAAGGCGCCTGGCGCTCGCTGAGCTGGCGCGAAGCGGCGCAGCAGGTCGCCTCGCTCGCCGCCGCCCTGCGGGCCATGGGTTTGGCGAAGGGCGACATGGTGATGCTGGTGTCGGAGAACCGGCCGGAATGGTGCCTGTCCGACCTCGCAATCATGGCTGCGGGCTGCGTGACGGTGCCCGCTTACGTCACCAACACCGAGCGGGACCACCAGCATATTCTGGACGACAGCGGTGCGCGGGCGGTGATCGTCTCCACGGCGAAGCTGGCCAAGCCTTTGCTCGCCGCGGCGGTGCGGTCCAACAGCTGCGAGCATGTGATCGGCATCGAGCCGCTGCCGGGCGGGCAGACGTCCAACGTCTCTTTCCACGACTGGCGGGCTCTGATCGCGGGGCAGCAGGCGGACGTGGCTGCAGTGTCGGCGGAAGCGGCGGCGATCAGACGCGGCGATCTTGCCTGCCTGATCTACACCTCCGGCACCGGCGGCGCGCCGCGCGGGGTGATGCAGCATCACGGCGCGATCCTCCACAATGTCGAAGGCTGCATCCACGTCATCTCCGAGGATTTCGGCGTGGACGAAGAGGTGTTCCTCTCCTTTCTCCCCGCGAGCCACGCTTACGAGCATAGCGGCGGGCAATATTTTCCGATCGGGATCGGCGCGCAGATCTATTATTCGGAAGGGCTCGAAAAGCTCGCTTCCAACATCGAGGAGGTGAAGCCGACCTTGATGGTAGTGGTGCCGCGTTTGTTCGAGGTGCTTCGCCAGCGCATCCTCAAGAATGTCGAGAAACAGGGCAAGGTGGCGGCGTACATGCTGAAGCGTGCGCTGGAGATCGGCGCGCGCGATTACCACGGCACCAAGAGCCTGTGGGACAAGCCGATGGACCTCATCCTCGACCGGCTGTTCCGGCCGAAGATCAGCGCGAAGTTCGGCGGGCGGGTGAAGGCGATGGTGTCGGGCGGCGCGCCCTTGAACCCCGACGTCGGCATCTTCTTCCACTCGCTCGGGCTGGTGGTGCTGCAAGGCTACGGCCAGACCGAGGCGGCGCCGGTGATCAGCTGCAACCGGCCCAAGGCGGGCATCAAGATGGAGACAGTTGGCCCGCCGCTCCTCAACACGGAAGTGCGGATCGCCGAGGACGGCGAGATATTGGTGCGCGGCGAGCTGGTGATGAAGGGCTATTGGCGCAATCCGGGGCTAACCGAGAAGGCGATCCAAGACGGCTGGCTGCACACCGGCGACATCGGGCACCTCGATGAGGCCGGCCGGCTGGTGATCACCGACCGCAAAAAGGACCTGATCGTCAACGACAAGGGCGACAACGTCTCGCCACAAAAGGTGGAGGGGATGCTCACCCTTCAGGTCGAGATTTTGCAGGCGATGGTGACCGGCGACCGGCGGCCCTACCTCGTCGCGGTGATCGTGCCCGATCCCGAGTGGACCGGCGATTGGGCCAAGGCGAATGGCAAGGCGCGCCACCTCGCGGCGTTACGCGACGACCCCGATTACCACCGCGCGCTGAGCGCGGCGGTGGACCGGGTGAACAAGGACCTGTCGGTGATCGAGAAGGTGCGGCGCTTCGTCTTGGCCGACGAGGCCTTCAGCACGGAGAACGAGCAGCTGACGCCCTCGATCAAGATCCGCCGCCACGTCATCCGTTCGGTCTACGGCGACCGCCTCGACGCGCTCTACAAGAAGTAGAGGCGTCCTGCTTTAGTTCCGGCGGCGCTCGTAGGGGGTGAAGTCGCCGAGGCCGCAGCTGCCGTAATCGATGCCGCTGGTCAGCTCGGTCACGCGGACGATGTCGCCGCGGCAGAGTTGGCCGCTGGGTGTGCGGGTGATCAGGGTGCGATCGCCGCGCAGATCGGGGCAGCCGCCGGCCGGGCGGTTCACCCAAAGGCGGTTGCCTGTGCCTTCGAATACAATCGCACCTTCGCCGGCGGAGTGATTGCCGCGCACGTTGCGAAGGTTCACGCAGGAGACCGGCTGACCCGACTGGCGGTAGTTGCTGAGCTCACCCGCAAGCCGGACGTCGGTGTCGGCGCGAAGATTGGCTTCGCTGTCCGCCGACGCGGCGCAGCCGGAAATCAGTGCAAGGGCGGCCAAGGCTACAAAGTTCTTCATCACAAACCTCCAGAACGCATCAACGCCCAGGACGGGCGGATGGCGCAATCACCCGCGAAAATTGTCCTTGGCGAGGCGCCGTTCAAAAAACTCCCTGATGGATGAAGCGCGCATGAACGGGTTGGTCGCGCGTTCGAGGGCGATGGTGGTCGGTACGGTGGCTTCGCCGGCGGCGCGGGCGCGCTCCACCTCGGCAGCGCGGCGGCGGACGTCCTGATTGTCCGGCTCGGCGGCGAGGGCGAAGCGGGCGTTGGAAAGGGTATATTCGTGGGCACAGTAGATCTGCGTCTCCCCCGGCAGGGTGGCGAGGCGCTGGAGGTTGGCGTGCATCTGTTCCGCCGTGCCTTCGAACAGGCGGCCGCAGCCCATGGCGAACAATGTGTCGCCGACGAAGGCGGCGGAGCGGTCGGCGAACAGGTAGGCGATGTGGCCGGCGGTGTGGGCGGGGACTTCCCAAACCTCCGCCTCAACGCCGCCGAGCGTCACCGGGTCGCCTTCCGCCACCAGCCGGTCGGCGGTGGGGATTCGTGCGGCTTCGGCGGCGGGGGCGGTGACGGTGGCGCCGGTGGCCGCCTTGATTGCCGCATTGCCGCCGGTGTGGTCCGGGTGCCAGTGGGTGTTCCAGATCTGGCCGATCGTCCAGCCGCGCGCCGCCGCCGCTTCAAGCACGGGCGCCGCTTCGGCGGGGTCGACCACTGCCGTCTCGCCCGACGCTTCGTCATGGAGCAGCCAGATATAATTGTCGCTCAGCGCCGGGATGCGGACGATTTCTACCATGATCCGGTGTTCGGCATGGAGGCCCAGGGTTCCTGCGGCGGCAGGCGCTCGCCGGCCTGGAGGAGCTCGATCGAGATGTTGTCGGGTGTACGCACGAACGCCATGTGGCCGTCGCGCGGCGGCCGGTTGATCGTCACCCCGGCATCGAGGAGGCGCTGGCAGCTCTCGTAGATATTGTCGACGCGGTAGGCGAGGTGGCCGAAATTGCGGCCTTCGCGATAGCCGCTCTCGTCCCAATTGTGGGTAAGCTCGACCTGCGCATCCTCGTCGCCGGGCGCGGCGAGGAAGATCAGGGTGAAGCGGCCGGCGGAATTGTCCATGCGGCGAAGCTCGCGGAGGCCGAGCAGCTCGAAGAAGCGGATGGTGGCGTCCGGATCGGAGACGCGGATCATGGTGTGGAGAAATTTCATCGGCGCGAAGTCCCTTGGCTGAACCGGCTATATGGTGCGCGGGCGGCTGGGGTCCAGCGCCTCGGCGGTACGTCAGGAGCCGTACCGCGCCGTAATCTCCGGCAAAAAACATCCTCGGTTCGTCGTCATAAATGCACGGTTCATCGACAAGGCGCCTCTGTAGGCCAGCCGGCGCTTCTTTCCACAACGCGCCGGCCATGGAGGCTGGGATGACCGATCGGTTTCGTGACAATCGCCTGTTCGTGCTGCTTGCGGCTTTGATCTTTTCGCTCGGCGTCGTGCTCGCCGGCTACCTGCTCGGCGACGGGCTGCGGCGGGCGAAAATGGCCGAGCGGTCGGTCACGGTGCGCGGCCTCGCCGAACGCAACGTCACCGCCGATCTCGCCACCTGGAGCATCTCCTTTTCGGAGGAAGGGCCTGAGCTAGGCCCGGTGCAGGCGTCGGTGGACGAGAAGCGGCGGGCGGTGCGCGCGTTCCTGCAGCGGGTCGGCTTCGGCGCGGACGAGCTTTCCGACACGGGCGTCAGCGTCAACAGCTTCTTCGACAACAGCCGGCAGCGGCAGAGCGTCACGGTTCGCCAGCGGATGCAGCTCCGCACAGCGGACGTGATGAAGGCGCGGGCCGCGTTCAGCCGCCAGGCGGAGCTGGTGCGCAGCGGCGTCCCGCTCGAGGAGGGGAGCGGCATCGTCTACAGCTTCACCAAGCTCAATGCGATCAAGCCGCAGATGATCGCCGAAGGAACGCACAGCGCCCGGCAAAGCGCCGAACAGTTCGCCAAGGACAGCGGCACCGGCGTGGGCGGGATCAAATCGGCGACGCAGGGCTATTTCTCGATCGGCGCCCGCGACGGCGATGTCGACGGAGAAGGTGGCAGCAGCGCGGGGGACTCGCCCTTTCAGAAGGTGCGGGTGGTGACCACCATTGAATTCTACCTAGACTGAGGCTTGGCGTCGGCCGGCGCCGCTTCCTCTGTCCCGTTTGCGGCGAGGGCGGCGGCGGCGGCGCGGCCGGCGGGGCTTTCGGGGTCGCTCCGGGCGGCGCGGGCGTAGAGCGCTTTGGCGGCGGGGAGGTCGCCGAGCATGCCGGTGATGTTGCCCGCTTCGAGCAGGATGGAGGCCTCGCGCGGGGCGAGTTCGAGCGCCTTGGCGATCTCGGTGGAGGCGCGCTGAAGGTTGCCTTCGCGGCGGGCGACGGCGGCGGACAGGTACCAGGCCATCGGGTCCACCGGCACCAGCGAGACGGCCTTATCGAGATCGGCGCGCGCGGCGGCCATGTTGCCCATGCCCGCGGCGGCGCGGGCGCGGTCGAGATGCACTTCGCCGCGAAGCTCGCCCTGAAGCGCGGACGTCGCTAGGGCGGCGTCGAAAGCGGCAATCGCCTTTGCGTGTTCGCCGCCGGCGAGCCAGGCATTGCCGGACTGGGTCCAGAAATCGGCGCTTCGTCCGTCCTTCTTGGTCTCCGCCTCGCGGGCTGCCTGCTCGAAAGCGGTGGCGGCGGGCGCCCAGCGTAAGGCGGCGGCGTAGGCCAAGCCGAGGCACTGGCGCGCGTCGAGCCCGCCGCCCTGGAGCCGCCACGCGTCGGCGCTCGCGATCGCCTTGTCGGGCGCGGTGCGGACAAGGGCGGTGCAGGCGCGGTAGCGGGCTTCGGTGTCGTCGGCGGGGCCGCTCTGGGCGGCGGCGGCGAGTGCGAACAACAAGGCGGTCAAGGGCGCTCCAGCAGCTGACTGACCGTTGCGATAAGGAGCGCGATGTCTCCGGGGCGCGACAGCCGATGGTCTCCGCCTTTGACCAAAGTCGCCTGCACGTCCGGTGAACGGAGGCGGGCGAGAAGATCGAGCGAGATGCTGGAGGGTACGTCCGCGTCTTCGATGCCGTGGAGCAGCCGCACCGGGTGATCGATTGCAATCTCCGCGTCGAGCAGGGTCAGCGCCTCGCCGCTTTCCCAGAAGGTGCGGGTGGTGACGTAGGGCGCGTCCCCATAAGGCGAATGCTCCTCGAGCTGGCCTTCTTCGCGGATGGTGCGCTTCTGCGCGTCGGTGAAGCCCCAGCGGGTGAAATCGGGCGCCGCGGCGATACCGACCAGCCCCGCCACCCGCTCCGGCCTGGCAAGCGCGGCGAGCAGCATCAGCCAGCCGCCCATCGAAGAGCCGACGAGCAGCACTGGACCTTCCACGCTGTCGATCGCGGCAAGCGCGTCGTCCCGCCAGTCGGCGAGGCTCTGGTCCTCGAACGCGCCTTCGCTAGCGCCGCACCCGCCATAATCGAAGCGCAGCATTGCGCGGCCTTCCGAAGCCGCCCATTCGTCCAGCGCGGTCGCCTTGCCGCCTTCCATGTCGGACATGTAGCCGGGCAGAAACAGGATCGTCGGCCAGCGCCCGGAGCGGTGGCGGCAGGCGAGGCGGAGTTCGCGCGATTGCAACGTCTCGGTCATGGCCACGCCCTAACCCGAGGTCGCGGCGCTGCCCAGCCGGTCAGTTGAACGGGTTGAAGCTCTTGGCTTTCTTGCGGGCCGGATCGAAGGCGCAGATGTTGAACAAGGCCTCCCACTCGTCGCGGCTCAGGGCGGGCTGGTAGCGGCGGCCGGGCTGGCGGCTGTCGGTAAAGGCCTTCTGCCGCTCGCCCGACATCGGGTGGGTGGAGACATAAGACAGGCTCTCGGCCACGCCGCCAAGCCTTGCCTCCTGGTCGGCGAGCTTCTTGAAGAAGCCGGCGGTGGGCAGCGGGTCGATGCCCGCGGCGCGCAGCTTGGCGATGGCGTCGCGGTCCGCTTCCCGCTCCGATCCGCGCGAATAGCCGGCGGCGAGAAGGCCGTTGATGCTTCCGCCGGTGTTGCCGCCGAAGGCGCTGACGATCAGGCCAAGGCCCAAGTCGCGGATCATCGCCTGGGTGACGTGGCGGCGCTCGACATGGGCGAGCTCATGCCCCAGCACCCCGGCCACTTCGTCGGGCGAGTCCGCCTCCGCGAGCAATTCCTCGAAGACCACGATGGTCCCCCCCGGCAGAGCGGCGGCGTTGACGAGGTCAATGTCGACTACCCGGACCTTGAGGTCCTTGGCTCCCGGAGAGAGCTTCAGCGCCAGCTTGTTGAGCGCCGCCTGCCCGCCCGGGCCGTTGCAATATTTGCCGCCGAGATCGCCGACAAGGGCGTCGCCGTAGCTCTTCTCCCACGACGCCGGCACGTGCGGCGCAAGCCATTCGGGCATCTTGCCGCCGGCGAAGATCACCAGCGCGGAGACGGCGAGGCAGGCGGCCACCGCCGGCCAGAGGCCGACCTTGTCGATCAGCCGCCCGTAACGCTGGCGGCGCGGCAGAACGGCGGCGAGCTGCGCCACTGCGCCTTCGGGAATGCCGAGCCGCCAGCCCTGCATGTCGGGGCGGCCATAGACTTCGTGGCCGGAGCGGCTTTCGACGTGGATCAGCTGGTCGAGCCCGAGATCGAGTGTGTCTCCGTCGGCGAATCGAATGCGAAGGCGGCAGGGTGCTTCCTCCACTTCGACCGCGTGCCGGACAGCGGTTTCGCCGTCGTAGAGCCAGGCCTCAGCCATGCCGGTCCTCAGATCGCGCCGATATCGAAGGCGTCGGCGAGACCCTCGGCATCGCTGGTGGCGGAGGTGGCGGACTGGGTAAGGTGGTCGAGATCGATCTCGCCGGTGGCTTCCATAAAGCGCACGAAAAACGCCCAATTGCGGTAGCCAACGAACATCATTCCGAAGCCGAGCGTCAGGACAACGAGCGCGATGTTGCCGAGAATGAGCTTGAACCAGTCGGCCGTGCGCGCCGTGAACTCGAAGCCGAGGCCGCCGAACGAGGTCGCGCCCACCACCTTGCGGTAATAAGCCGCGTAGAAAGCGAGGCTGGCAACCCCGACGATCACGTACAATCCGAGGCCGGCGAGAATTGCGGCGGTGATCCCGGCGCCGGTAGAACCGGTGGAGGCGCCTATGCCGAAGCCGAGAACCAGCGCTCCGATCACGCCGACGATCACGGCGAGGTAGATCAGCAGCCAGCGGCCGAACAGGCCGTCCGTATCGGCGCGCGCTTCGATCTGGTGAGGGCCGAAGCTCATTTCGTTGAAGCGGTCGTTCCACAGGCTGACCATCGACCAGGGCAGAAGAAGGCTTGCGGGGACGTAGCCGAGGAACATCTTCCACAGGAATTTGAAGCCGTAGCTCCAGCCCGGCTGGAAGCTGCCGCCGCGGATGCCGTGCCACCAGGTGCGGCTGAGGCGGTAGCGAAGCGCGCGAAACTGGCCGACGCCGATCAGGTAAAAAAAGCCACCGTAGAGGATCAGCGTCAAAGCCCCCGCGGCAGCGACCTCACCGCGCATCACCAGCGCCTGAAGGCCGAACTGGAAGGCCAGGAACAGCGGCAACAGCACCAGCATCACCACCAGGAACCCGATAAACATCTCCTTGCCGGTGCCGGTCCATTCGAGATGGTCGTCGATGAAGTGGGTGCGGCTCCACAGGTAGCGACGCTCGCGCGCCTTGGCCCAGAAGCGGTATATGCCGAGCGTGACCACGGTCAGCAGCAGGTTGGTGAGGGCGATGGGCAGGAATTCCCGCCACGTGCCGGTAAAGGTAAAAGCGCTCGCCGGCGTGTGTGCGGCGCGCATGTCACGCATCTCATTCATGAATTTCGGCCCCCCGTAAGCCTTGAGGGTGCAACGCGGGTGCGGCACGCGCAAGCCCTTTCGCCATTTGGCCTTGGCCGTTACAGGCTCAAAGCCATGACCCAGCATTTCAAAGTCCGCCTTCCCGATGGCTCCGTGCGCGAAGTGGCGGAAGGCACCACCCCCGCCGATGTCGCCGCCGCGATCGGCCCCGGCCTCGCCAAGGCGGCGTTGGCCGCGAAGGTGAATGGCGAGCTTCGCGACCTGAACCGCCCGCTGGAGGGCGACGCGGAGCTTGCGCTGGTCACCGCCCGCGACGAAGCCGATGCGCTCGAGCTGGTGCGGCACGATTTCGCCCACGTCCTCGCCGAAGCGGTGCAGAACCTGTTTCCCGGAACGCAGATCACCTTCGGCCCAGCGACGGACGATGGTTTCTATTACGATTTCGCGCCGAATCCGGAGCGGGGGCCGTTCACCGACGAGGACCTGCCGGCGATCGAGGAGGAAATGCGCCGGGTGATTGCCCGCGACGAGCCGCTGATCCGCGAAGTTTGGACCCGCGACAAGGTGCGGCAATTCTTCCTGGACCAGGGAGAGACGTTCAAGGCCGAGTGGGTGATGGAGCTCCCGGCGGAAGAAACGATCACCATGTACCGCTCGGGCGGCTGGCTCGATCTGTGCCGCGGGCCGCACTTGGCCTCCACCGGCAAGCTCGATCCGCAGGCGTTCAAGCTGACGCGCGTGTCCGGCGCTTATTGGCGCGGCGACCAGAAGAACGCGATGCTGAGCCGCATCTACGGCACCGGCTGGCTCAACAAGAAGCAGCTTGCCGAGCATCTGACGCGGCTGGAAGAAGCGGCCAAGCGCGACCACCGCCGCATCGGGCAGGACATGGACCTGTTCCACCTCCAGCAGGAGGCGCACGGTTCGGTCTTCTGGCACCCGGCGGGCTTCGTGATCTGGCGCCAGCTCGAAGCCTATATGCGCCGCCGCCTCGACGCGGCCGGCTATGAGGAAGTGAAGACTCCGCAGGTGATGGACGCGCGCCAGTGGGAGCAGTCCGGCCACTGGGGCAAGTATCGCGAGAATATGTTCGTCATTCCCGACGAAGTGCCGAACATCGAGGATGAAGGCCCGGTGATCTCCGGCGAAGGCGACTGGATGGCGCTGAAGCCGATGAACTGCCCGGCGCATGTCCTCATCTTCCGCCAGGGCATCAAGTCGTATCGCGACCTGCCGATCCGGCTGGCCGAGATGGGCGTCTGCCACCGCAACGAGCCGCACGGCGCGCTGCACGGCATATTGCGCGTGCGCCAGTTCACCCAGGACGATGCGCACATCTTCTGCCGCGAGGATCAGCTGGTCGAGGAAGTGCGGCTGTTTCTCGACCTGCTCGACGTGGTCTACAAGGATCTCGGCTTCCCCGATTACCAGATCAAGCTCGCCCTCCGCCCGGATAAGCGCTTCGGTTCGGAGGAGATGTGGGACTGGTCGGAGCAATCGCTTCGCGACGCGGTAAAGGCGGCGGGCCGCGACACGCCAGAGTTCGGCTGGGAGGAGCTTCCCGGGGAAGGCGCATTCTACGCACCGAAGCTCGAGTTCCACCTCACCGACGCGATCGGGCGGACGTGGCAGGTCGGCACCATCCAGACCGACACGGTGCTGCCCGACCGGCTGGACTCAAGCTATGTTGGCGAGGACGGCCAGCGCCACCGGCCGGTGATGCTTCACCGCGCGATCCTTGGCTCGTTCGAGCGCTTCATCGGCATCCTGATCGAGCACCACGCCGGCAAATTCCCGATGTGGCTCGCCCCGGTGCAGGCGGTGGTCGCAACCATCGTCTCGGAAGCCGACGGCTATGCCGAAGAAGTCGCGGCCAAGCTGCGCGCGGCGGGGCTACGGGTGGAGACCGATCTTCGCAACGAGAAGATCAACTACAAGGTGCGCGAGCACAGCCTGAAGAAGGTCCCCAACCTCCTCGTCATCGGCAAGCGCGAAGCGGAAGAAGGCACCGTCGCCTTGCGCCCCCTCGGCACCGACGCCCGTCAGGAAGTGCTGCCTCTCGACGCACTGGTGGCGCGCCTGGCGTCAGAGGCGACGCCGCCGGATTTGCGGTAGTCGGGCTTAGCAATGCGATCGGCTTTCATCGCACCTTGCTTGCTGATGACGGCAGCCTGCACCCAGGCCCCGCCCGCTTTGCCGTATGCAACGGTGGGGACTTATCGCGGCGAATGCGGTTACGACTGGAACGGTGCGGGCGCCGAACTGGAAGGCCTCGAGCGCCTTGCTCGTGAGTGGGATCGAGGTCACGACACCGCGTTGCTCTTCCGCTTCGACGACGTGCCGCAGAAATGCGTCGACGCCGTTTATGGTTCGCTGAAGAGGGCGGGCTTTGTTCGTGTTTGGATTATTCCAACATCTAAGCCGCGGACGGGCGACCCGCCATTGGTGCCCTCCGCCCGCTAACCTGAGGCAGGCCCGGCGCCACCCGATCCGATTGCAAATTCGGCAATCGCGTCCGCGCCGCAACAGGCGGTGGGAAAAGCAACCGGGGACGCGCTCGTGCGTCTTTCATTCGGGCGGGGGAACGACTAATTGGCACGCATACGTGTCTAACCTGGAGAAATTGTTATACGTCCGCCCATGATGAGGCGCCCGCAGGCGCCGCCGCTTAACGGTCCTCGCTTCAATGAATTCATCTCCGTGCCGAAAGTGCGCGTGATCGATGAGAATGGCGAGAATATCGGCGTGCTGCTGACCGGCGAAGCGATCGAGCAGGCCGCGGCCGTCGGCCTGGATCTCGTGGAAGTGTCGCCAAGCGCGGACCCGCCGGTCTGCAAGTTCCTCGATGTCGGCAAGTTCAAATACGAGGCGCAGAAAAAGGCGAACCTCGCCCGCAAGTCGCAAAAGACGCAGGAGATCAAAGAGATCAAAATGCGTCCCAACATCGACGACCACGATTACGATACCAAGATGAAGAAGGTCCGCGACTTCATCGGCGACGGCGACAAGGTGAAGATCACTCTGCGCTTCCGCGGGCGCGAGCTCGCCCACGGCCAGCTCGGCATGGTTCTCCTCCAGCGCGTGCAGGCCGATGTCGCCGAAACCGCCAAGGTCGAGCAGCATCCGCGCATGGAAGGCCGGCAGATGCTGATGGTGCTTTCGCCGAAGTAAGCGCGCCGATCTCACTGAAAAGCAGCATGCCGTAACGGCAACCGGGCGGGACGCGATTTCCGCCCGGTTTCGTTTTGAAACGGGAATGTTGCGTTTTTGCATCAATAAGCGAAACCCGCAGAAAAGTCAGGTTTTTGCGCTGGCGAAGCGGCGGCGATATGCGCTAGCCTCCCTCCCAAAGACAAAGAAAACTTAGGGAGGGGTATATGTCCAGATCGTTTTGGCTGATGTCGGCCGGGATCGCCGCGCTGACCGCATCGCCGGCTTTTGCGCAGAACAACACGCAGTCCACCGGCCAGACCTCGCCGGTCGAATCCGCGGGCGAAGTCGACGCCAATGCCGACGTCACCCCGACGGATGAAAATCCCCAGGAAATCGTGATCACCGCGCAGGGCCGCCGCCAGGTCCTTCAGGACGTGCCGATCGCCGTCACCGCCGTGTCCGCCGAAACGCTCCAGAACACCGGCGCGAGCGACATCCGCCAGCTCAATCAGGTGGCGCCGTCGCTGCTCGTTTCCTCCACCGGTTCGGAAGCCAACGGCTCCGCCCGTATCCGCGGCATCGGCACCGTTGGCGACAACCCCGGCCTTGAAAGCTCGGTCGCCGTGTTCATTGACGGCGTTTACCGTTCGCGCTCGGGCATCGGCCTCAGCGAGCTCGGCGAGATCGAGCGCGTCGAGGTGCTTCGCGGGCCGCAGGGCACCCTGTTCGGCCGCAACGCCTCGGCCGGCCTGCTGAATATCATTTCCAAAAAGCCGAACATGAACCAGCTCGAAGGCTTCGGTGAGCTTTCCTACGGCAACTACGATTTCAAGCGCGCCAGCGGCGGCATCACCGGCCCGATCGGCGACACGCTCGGCTTCCGCCTGGACGGCGTCTACGTCCAGCGCGATGGCTTCCTTCGCGTTGCCAATCCGACCGGCGGCACCGAGAAGCGCGTCAACGATCGCGACCGCTACTTCGTGCGCGGCCAGCTTCTGTTCGAACCGAATGACGATCTCGAAGTGCGCGTCATCGCCGATTACACCAAGCGGGACGAATCCTGCTGCGGCGCCGTTTATCTCGACCGCGACTTCAACGCGCGGATCGGCAACCTCAACGAGCCGGCGACCCCGATCCTGGTCGGCGGCGCGGTGAACCCGAACGGCAACAACATCGTCAACGTGCTGCGCGATCTCGGTCAGCCGCTTGCGGCGCTCAACGATCCGTTCAGCCGACAGATCTACGTCAGCCCGGGCCGCAGCTTCCGCGGCGAGACCGAGGACAAGGGCATCTCGCTCAACGTCGACTGGACGCTGGGCGCGGCAACCTTGAGCTCGATCACCGCCTATCGCGATTATAAGAGCGATCAGGGCTCCGACACCGACTACAGCCAGGTCGACATCCTGTACCGCGCCGCCGACGGCGGATCGGCCCGCAACTTCAAGACCTTCAGCCAGGAACTGCGCCTTCAGGGCCAAGCCTTTAACGACAAGCTGGACTGGCTGGTCGGCGGCTATTTCGCCGATGAAGACCTGACAGTAACCGACAACCTGCGCTTCGGCAGCCAATATGGCCGCTTCGCCACCTGCCGCATCGTCTCGGGCAGCGCGCTTGCGCAATTCTACTCGCCGACGAGCGCGGGCTGCATCAGCCCAACCGGCCGCGCGGTGCTCAGCAACGCGCTGGCGCCGGGCATCCCTTCGCCGTTCGGTGCCGCCGGCCCGGCCATCGTTGCCGGCTTCGACCGTTTGGACAGCGTCAACAACCGCGGCAGCACGCTCGACCGCTACTTCCAGAACAGCCGCAACTATGCGGTGTTCACCCACAACATCTTCCACGTCAGCGACGCGCTCTCGGTGACGGTGGGCCTGCGCTATACGAACGAGCGCAAGAAGTTCAACGCGACGTTCGGCAACGACAACACGGCCTGCGTGGCGCAGCAGGCGGCGCTTGCGCCGTTCCTCGCTAATGCAGGTCTTGCAGCCACCGCCGGCGGCCTGATCAGCCTCACCTGCCAGGGCAACTCCACGTCCGAGCTGAACAACGTCAGCATCAACAGCCGGCGCAGCGAGGACGAATTCACCGGCACCGGCATCCTGTCGTACGAAGCGTCGAACGACCTGTTGCTCTACGCATCCTACTCGCGCGGCTACAAGGCGGGCGGCTTCAACCTCGATCGCTCGGCGCTGAAGAGCCCGCTTCTGCCGTTCGCTGCGACGCCGGGCGGGGCACAGGCGCTTGCCGCCAACCTCCAGTTCGATCCGGAGATCAACAACGCAATCGAGATCGGCGGCAAGTACAGCCGTGGGCCGATCACGATCAACGTCGCCGCCTTCCAGCAGCGCTTCCGCAACTTCCAGCTCAACACCTTCAACGGCACCGTCTTCCTGGTGCAGACGGTGAACGGCTGCGGCACCGACCTGAACGGCGGCGATCGCGATCAGAGCAAGTTCCCCGGAACGGCGAACTTCAATGCGGCAGCGGGAACGACGGGTGCCTGCGCGGCGGACGACGTCGGCTACGGTGTGCGCTCGACCGGCATTGAGATCGAAAGCTCGTTCCGCGTCATGCGGGACCTGATGATCAACGCCGGCTTCACCTACGCCGACACTAAGTACCGTAACAATCTGGTCGGCAACCAGTCGGGCGCGCCGCTCGACCAGGCGCTCCGCAAGCTGCCGGGCAACAACCTGTCCAACGCTCCGCAGGCGGTTGCCACCGCCTCGGTCACCTGGACCCCGGACATCGGCTCGTCGGGCCTCAGCGGCCTTTTCTACATCGATAGCCGCCTGACCAGCGACTATAACACCGGCTCCGACCTGTTCCCGCAAAAGGCGCAAACCAGCTACGCGCTGTTCAACGCCCGCGTCGGCATCCGCGGTCCGGGCGAGCGCTGGGCGCTGGAACTGTGGGGCCAGAACATCTTCAACCAGCAGTACACGCAGGTTGCGTTCAACTCGCCCTTCCAGGAAGGCGCCGCCACCACGGCGTTCGCCGATCCGCAGTTCCCGGGCGGGCGGCAGATCTTCTCCGCCTACCTCGCGGAGCCGCGGACCTACGGCCTCACCGGCCGCTTCCGCTTCTGAGCGAAGGCAGTTCGACTACACAGAAGGGGCCTCCGGACATCGCCCGGGGGCCCTTTTCCTTTGGCAAGCTTGCCAAGACCAGTGTGGTCAGGCGGCGGCGCGCTGCCGAACAGGCTGATCGCTGGCGGCGCGGAGCAGGCGGGTGTGCAGCGCCTTGAGGCGGGCGGGCGACAGGATCTTCTCGCCGCCAAGATCCGTAAGGTAGAAAACGTCTACCGCCCGCTCGCCATAGGTGGCGACATGGGCGGAGTGGATCGCGACCTTTGACTCGAACAACGCGCGGGCGAGGCCGCTCAGCAAGGCGGCGCGGTCGCGGCCGTTGACCTCTACCACCGTGTAGCGGCTCGAGGCATTGTTATCGATGAACACCGCCGGGTGGATCGCAAAGGCTTCGGCGCGGACCAGCGGAAGCGCCTTGGCCTCAAGCCGCTCGGTGGCCGGCTCCTCGCCCGCCGCCGCCGCCGTCACCGTTTCGGCGAGCCGCTCGAGCTGATGCGGATCGGCGAACGGCCCGCCGGCACCGTCCTGAACCAGGAAGTTGTCGATCGCCATGCCGTCGTTGGTGGTGTGGATCCGCGCATCGATGATGTTGCCGCCGGCGAGGCTAATCGCCCCGGCGAGACGCCAGAACAGGCCGAGCTGGTCGCGGGCGTAGGCGCTGACCAGGGTGGCGTCGCTTTCCGGCTGCACGACGATCTCGACCGGGATCGCGTCCGGGACGCGGTCGGCGCGGTCCATCAGCAGGGCGTTGCGTTCGATCACCTCCGGCGCTTCGGCGAGCCAGTAGCTTTCGGGCAGGCGCCAGACCAAGCGGGCGAAGCGGCTCTCGTCCCAGCCGAGCCGGCCGGCGAGCGCCTCCTGCACGGCGGCGATGCGGTCGCCGCGGCCTTTCTGCTTGTGCCCCAGGCGAAGCACTTCTTCCGCGCTTTCGAACAGGTCCCGAAGCAGCTGGCGCTTCCACGCATTCCAAACGCCGGGGCCGACGGCTCGGATGTCCACCACGGTGAGGAGAAGAAGAAGCCGAAGCCGCTCGAGGCTTGCCACTTCTCGAACGAAATCCCCGATCGTCTGCGGATCGGAGAGGTCGCGCTTGAATGCGGTGGCGGACATCAGGAGGTGGCGGCGGACCAGCCAAGCGACCGTGTCGGTTTCCGCAGGGCTCAGGCCGAAGCGCGGACAGAGGCTGTGCGCCACTTCCGCGCCGAGCACGCTGTGATCGCCGCCGCGCCCCTTGGCGATGTCGTGCATCAGCACCGCGCAATAGAGCACCCGGCGCGACGCGATGTAGCCGAAGATGCGGGTGGAGAGCGGGTGATCCTCCTTGAGCTCGCCTTTCTCGATCCGGGCAAGGAGGCCGATGGCGCGGATGGTGTGCTCGTCGACGGTGTAATGGTGGTACATGTCGAACTGCATCTGCGCGACGACGCGGCCGAATTCGGGAACGAAGCGGCCGAAGATGCCGGCCTCGTTCATCCACCGAAGCACCGTTTCCGGATCGCGCTTCGAGGTGAGCACGTCGAGGAACAGGGCGTTGGCGCGGGGGTCGGCGCGCAATTCTGCATCGACCAGCTTGGCGTCGCGCGCCGCGGCCCGCATCGCCAGCGGGTGGATTTCCAGCTCGTAGCGGTCGGCGAGCGCGAAGAGAAGAAGGAGGCGGATCGGCTCCTCCCGGAAGAAGTCGTCGCCGGGCAGCGCGAGGCGGCCGCGGTCGAGAACGAAGCCTTCCAGCTTGCGGGGACGGCGGCGGAGCGTGGGAAGGCCGAACCGGCTGCCTTTCTTGGCGAACTTCTCGTCGAGGTGGGTGAGGAAGACGCCGGTCAGGTCGCCGACGGTTTTGGCGTGCAGGAAGTAGTGGCGCATGAAGCGCTCCACCGGCGATTTGCCCGGCCGGTCGGCATAGTTCATCCGCGCCGCGATCTCGCGCTGGTAGTCGAAGGTCAGCCGCTCCTCGGCGCGTCCGGCGACGATGTGGAGGTGGCAGCGAACGCCCCACAGGAAGCGCTCGGCGCGCTGGAACTGCTTGAACTCGGCGGGCGTGAGCAGGCCCACTTCGACCAGTTCGGCGACGCTGCGCACCCGGTAGACATATTTGCCGATCCAGAAGAGCGTGTGGAGATCGCGGAGGCCGCCTTTGCCTTCCTTGACGTTGGGTTCGACGACGTAGCGGCTGTCGCCCATCCGGCGGTGGCGGGCGTTGCGCTCCTCCAGTTTCTCCGCGACGAACTCGCCGGCTTTGCCTTCCACGACTTCCCTGCGGAAGCGGGTCTCGACCTCCTCGAACAAAGCTTCGTCGCCCCAGAGGTAGCGGGCTTCGAGGATGGCGGTGCGGATCGTGTAGTCGCCGGCCGCTTGCGCCACGGTGTCGGCGACGGTGCGACTTGAATGGCCGACCTTTAGGCCGAGATCCCAAAGGACGTAGAGGATCGCCTCGAGGACCGGGCCGGCGTCGGTGCCGCCGCTGTCGGGGGTGACGAAGGCGAGATCGACGTCAGAGTGGAGCGCCATTTCGCCGCGCCCGTAGCCGCCGACCGCCATCAGCAGCAGCCGTGCGTCGCCGAGCGGCTGGAGCCGGCGGGTGACGAGGTCCCAGACCAGGCGCAGGATCTGGTCGGTGAGGTAGGCATAACCCGCGGCGGCTTCCGAGCCGTGCCAAGGCTTGGCTTCAAGCCGCCGGGCAACCTCGGCGCGGCCATTCGCGAGCGCCGCCTTGAGGAGGGCCACGGCTTCGGCGCGAACCGCCTGATCCTCTCCGCCGAGGCCGGCGAGCACGTCCGCCAAAGCGCGGCGATCGATGATCGCGCGGCGGTTGGAAACGGCGGCATAGCGCTCCCGCATCACCCGGAGTCCGCGGCGATCCGCTTCAGGCGGTAGACCAGTTCCAGCGCCTCGCGGGGACTGAGCGCATCGGCATCCACTTCGGCCAAAGCGGCCGCGAGCGGCTCCGGCGCGGCCTCCTCTTCCGCTTGCGCGGCGGCGGCGAAGAGGGGGAGGTCGTCGAGGCCTGCGGCGATGCCGCCGGTGGCGGCGCGGCCTTGTTCAAGCTTGGCGAGCACGGACTTGGCGCGGGCGAGGACGGGGGGCGGCAGGCCGGCGAGCTTCGCGACGGCGAGGCCGTAGCTCCGGTCCGCGGGGCCCTTTGCAAGCTCGTGGAGGAGGACGAGCTCGTTCTTCCATTCGCGGGCCCGGACGTGGTGGAGTGAAAGGGCGTCGAGCCGCTCCGCCAGCCGAGTGAGCTCATGGTAGTGGGTTGCGAAGAGGCAGCGGCAGCGGTTGCGGTCGTGCACCGCCTCGACCACCGCCCAAGCGATGGCGAGGCCGTCATAGGTCGAGGTGCCGCGGCCGACTTCGTCCAAAATCACGAAGCTGCGCTCGGTGGCCTGAGCAAGGATCGCGGCGGTTTCGACCATCTCGACCATGAAGGTGGAGCGGCCGCGCGCAAGGTTGTCGGAGGCGCCGACGCGGCTGAACAGGCGGTCGACGAGGCCGAGCGTGGCGTGGCTGGCTGGCACGAACGCGCCGGCCTGGGCCAGGACGGCGATCAGCGCGTTCTGACGGAGAAAGGTCGACTTGCCGCCCATATTGGGGCCGGTGACCAGCCACAGGCGCGAATGGTCCGAAAGTTCGCAGTCGTTGGCGACGAAGCGGCCGCCTGAGGCGCGAACGGCGTCTTCCACCACGGGGTGGCGGCCACCCTGAATCTCGAAGCAGTTGCGCTCAACGAACAGCGGCCGGGTCCAGCCGCCTTCCGCGGCGCGCTTGGCGAGGCCGGCGGCGACGTCGAGCCTGGCAAGCGCGTCGGCGGCGGCGGCGATCGGCTCGGCGCGGTTCAACGCCTCGCCGATCAGCTCTTCGAGATGCGCGGCTTCGGCGGCGACGGCGTGGTTCTGGGCGTTGCCGACACGGAGCGCTTGTTCGTGCAAGTCCGGCGCGTTGAAGCGGACGACGCCGGCGAGCGTCTGGCGGTGGGTGAAGCCGCTTTCCGCGCTCATCAGCTGGTCGGCGTGCTTGGCCGGGACTTCGATGTGGTAGCCGAGCACGCCGTTGTGGCGGATCTTGAGGGCGGCGATGCCGGTCTGCGTCCGGTAACGCGCCTCCAGGCTCGCGATCGCGCGCCGCCCCTCGCCGCCGGTGGAGCGAAGGCCATCGAGCGCGGCGTCATAGCCTTCCGCAATGTAGCCGCCATTCGCGGCGTCGATCGGCGGCGACGGGACAAGCGCTCGGGCGAGAAGGTCGGTGAGTTCGCCGTGACCGGTGAGGGTGGGCAGGAGCTGGTCGAGCAGCGCCGGGCGCTCGGGGAGCGCAGCCAATCGGGCGTGGAGGCGGCGCGCTTCGTCCAGCCCGTCGCGAAGCTGGCCGAGATCGCGTGGGCAGCCGCGACCGGCGACGAGGCGGCCAAGCGCGCGCCCGATGTCGGGGAGTGCCTTCAATTGGCGGCGCAGCATGTCGCGGGTGCCGGCGTCGCGCTCGAAGGCGGCGACGAGGTCCAAGCGTGCTTCGATGGCAAGGCGGTCGAGGAGGGGCGCCCCGATGTCGGCGGCGAGCAGGCGGGCTCCGGCGCCGGTGACGGTGCGGTCGACGGCGTGAAGCAGGCTTCCGCTGCGGCCGCCGGTCGCGGCGCAGGTCAGCTCCAGGCTTTCGCGCGTCGCCGCGTCGATCATCATGTGGTCGCCGGCCGAGCGAAGCACCGGCGGGCGCAGGAACGGCACCGAGTCGCGCGCAACCTCGTCAAGGTAGGAGAGGAGCCCGCCGGCGGCGCACAAGGCGGCGCGGTCGAAGTTTCCGAAGCCGTCCAGGGTGGCAACTTCGAAGCGCTGTTTGAGGCGCTTCTCAGCGGCGAGGCTGTCGAAGCCGCCGCGTGCCTCCTGCGTGATCACTTCCGCTGCGGCCAGCCGGGCAAGCTCCGCGTCGAGGTTGGCCGCGGGCACCGAGCCAAGCTCGAAACGGCCGGTGGAAATGTCGGCGGCGGCAAGGCCGCAGCGCTCACCGGCGCGCGACACTGCGACGAGCCAGTTGGCCGCACGCGAATCGAGCAAGGCCTCCTCGGTCAAGGTGCCGGCGGTGACGACGCGGACGATGGCGCGGTTCACCACCGATTTGGAGCCGCGCTTCTTGGCCTCAGCGGGGCTCTCCGTCTGTTCGGCGATGGCGACGCGGTGGCCGCCCTTGATCAGCCGGGCGAGATAGGCCTCGGCGGCGTGGATGGGGACGCCGCACATCGGGATGGGCGCGCCGTCATGCTCGCCACGGGCGGTGAGGGCGATGTCGAGGCACTGGGCGGCGGCCTTGGCGTCGTCGAAGAACAGTTCGAAGAAGTCGCCCATTCGGTAAAAGAGCAGGCAATCGGGCGCTTCCGCCTTGATGGCGAGATATTGCGCCATCATCGGGGAGGGACCGGTCTCCGTCTTTGCCTTCGTTGCCATGGCCGGGAGGGTAAAGGCTCGGGGTGGAAAGCGGAACGTCCAATTGGTGTTCGCCCCCAGCATTTTATCGTGAAACCGGGCCGGGGTTGCTCCGTTCACCCCCCGAGGCCTAGAGCGGCCGCGTCCCGATTACGTTACGAAAAGGCCCGGTTCATGAGCGAGAGCAACGTCACCTTCTCCGATCAGGAGGCGCTGGACTTCCATGCTCAGGGCCGGCCGGGGAAGATCGAGATCATCGCCTCGAAGCCGATGGCGACGCAGCGCGATCTGTCGCTGGCCTACTCGCCCGGAGTCGCGGTGCCGGTGCGGGCGATCGCGGAGGATCCGGGCAAGGCCTATGACTATACGGCCAAGGGCAATCTCGTCGCGGTGATCTCCAATGGCACAGCGATCCTCGGGCTCGGCAATCTCGGCGCCTTGGCTTCGAAGCCGGTGATGGAAGGCAAAGCGGTGCTGTTCAAGCGGTTCGCCGACGTCGATTCGATCGATCTGGAGGTCGACACGGAAGACGCCGACGCTTTCATCAACGCCGTTGCCTTGCTTGAGCCGAGCTTCGGCGGGATCAACCTGGAAGACATCGCCGCCCCCGCCTGCTTCATCATCGAGCAGGAGCTGAAGGCGCGGATGAAGATCCCCGTTTTCCACGACGACCAGCACGGCACCGCGATCATTACCGCCGCCGGGTTGATCAACGCCTGCTACCTCACCGGTCGCGCCTTGAAGGACATCAAGGTGGTGGTGAACGGCGCCGGAGCCGCGGCGATCGCCTGCACCGAGCTGATCAAGGCGATGGGCGTGCCGCATGGGAATGTGATCATGTGTGATAGGAAGGGCGTGATCTGGCAGGGGCGGCCGGAGGGGATGGACCAGTGGAAGTCCGCCCACGCGGTGCCGACGGAGGCGCGGTCGCTGCCCGAGGCGCTGGTCGGTGCCGACGTGTTCCTCGGCCTCTCCGCCGCCGGAGCGCTGAAGCCGGAGATGGTCCGCGACATGGCGCCGCGCCCGATCATCTTCGCGATGGCCAATCCGGACCCGGAGATTTCGCCGCCCGACGCCAAGTCGGCGCGGCCGGATGCGATCATCGCCACCGGCCGGTCGGACTTCCCGAACCAGGTCAACAACGTGCTCGGCTTCCCATTCATCTTCCGAGGCGCGCTCGATGTGCGGGCGACCACGATCAACGACGAGATGAAGATCGCCGCCGCCGAGGCTTTGGCCGATCTCGCCCGGCAGCAGGTGCCGGAGGAAGTGGCGGCGGCTTATGGCGGGCGCGCGCACAGCTTCGGGCCCGATTACATCATCCCGGCGCCGTTCGATCCTCGGCTGATGGAGGTCGTGCCGGCCGCCGTTGCGCAGGCGGCGATGGACTCGGGCGTCGCGCGGCTGCCGATCGAGGACATGGCCGCCTACCGCAATTCGCTGAAGGCGCGGCTTAATCCGACGACCTCGGTTCTCACCGCCGCCTACGAAGCGGCGCGGGCCAATCCGAAGCGGGTGCTGTTCGCCGAAGGGGACGAGGATGTGGTGCTTCGCGCCGCGATCGCCTTCCGCGACGGCGGCTATGGGGTTCCGGTCCTGGTCGGCCGCGACGACGTGCACGAGCGGCTGCGCGCGCTGGGCGCGACCGATGCCGAGAATATCGAGGTGCTCAACGCCCGCAGCTGCGCCGACCGTATCCCGCAGATGGTGGAGCATCTTTGCCAGCGGCTGCAGCGCAAGGGCTATCTCCACCGCGAAGTGGAGCGGATGATCAACCAGGATCGCAACACGTTCGCGTCGCTGATGATGGCGCTCGGCGAGGCGGACGTGCTGATCAGCGGCGTCACGCGGCCCTACGTGCAGGCGCTTCGCCAGGTGCGGCGCGTGCTCGATCCCAAGCCGGGTGCAACGCCGTTCGGCATCCACATCCTGGTCGGCCAGAGCCACACCATCTTCATGGCCGACACCACCGTCACCGAGCGGCCGACCGCCGAGCAGCTCGCCGAGATCGCGACGCAGACGGCAGGCGTGGCGCGGCGCATGGGTCACGAGCCGCGGGTGGCGTTTCTGTCTTATTCCACCTTCGGCAATCCCGAAGGCACGTTCCTGGAGAACGTGCGCGGCGCGGTGCGGCTGCTCGATGAGCGCGGCGGCGCGGACTTCGAATATGAAGGCGAGATGGCGCCGGACGTGGCGCTCAACCCGGCGATGCACCGGGTCTATCCGTTCAGCCGCCTGACCGGCCCGGCAAATGTGCTGGTCATGCCGGGGCTGCAATCCGCAAGCCTGTCGGCGAAGTTGCTTGGCGAACTTGGCGGCGACTCCGTGATCGGGCCGATGCTCGTCGGCATGGCGCAGCCGGTGCAGATCGCAACGATGACGGCAAGCGCGTCGGACCTGCTGACGCTGGCCGTACTCGGCGCCGGCGGTATCGTTCGCTAGGCGGAGGCGGGCGGCGTCTTTAACGCCGCCGATCGTCCTTAGTTGGGGCTGCTGCCGCCGTTGCCGGTGGGGGCGCTCATGCCGCCGCTGCCGACCGAGCCGATATTGCCGAAGAGCTCCTCAAGGAAGCTGCGGTCGCGGCCCAAAGTCGGCGTCTTGTCGGAGCTTGGATCGATCGAGGCGACCTGCTCGGTGCCGCGGCGGTCGACGGCGGTGACGTTGCCCGCGGCGTCGAAGCGCACGCGAAGCACCGTCTGGCTGCTCACCTTCGGCTGGTTGTAGGCGTAATTCTTGGTGTTGCGGGAAACGTAATACCAATCGTTCTCGTTGAACTGGCCGGTAAAGGTCGGGCGGCCAAGGGTGGTCTGCACCGACTCCTTGTTGTCGACGCCCGGCTGAACCGCCGTCACCAATGCTTCGTCGACAACATAGCCCTGGCGAAGCGCCATCTTGGTGCAGCCGGCGGTCGCGAAAGCGCCAGCGGCGGCGGCGATCAGCGCGATGCTGCGTGCGTGCCGAACGATCATATTGGAAACTCTCCGTAAAAGCGGCTGCGCACCCCGCGTGGCGCCGCGCCTGCCTTGCGGGCGGGGACGAGAGACACCAATATCCGACAAAAGCTGAACGGCGCAAGTACGCGCCCCACCTGGAGCACCTCTTTGACCTTTCTCTCCCGTCTGTTCGGCGACCGTTCGGAGCGCCAGACGCTTCGCCCCCTTTACGACGCGGCGGTGCGGCTGGGCCGCGATCCGGGCTGGTACCTGGAAGGCGGGGTGCCGGACACGATGACGGGGCGGTTCGATGTCGTCTCCTCCGTAGTTGCCTTGCTGCTGCTTCGGCTGGAGGCGGAAGGGGACGTGGCGCGGCGGGAGACGGTGATGCTCACCGAATTGTTCATCGACGACATGGACGCAACGCTTCGCCAGGCGGGGACGGGCGATCTCGTCGTCGGCAAGAGGGTGGGCAAGCTGATGTCGACGCTGGGCGGGCGGCTTGGGGCATATCGCGAGGCGCTGGCTGGGGAGGGCGACCTCCACGCAGCGGTGCGGCTGAACATGTTCCGCGATTCGCCGCCCTCCGACGAGGTGGTGCCGGTGGCGGCGGAGCGGCTTCGGGCGCTGCATGCGCGGCTTGCCGGGGTTTCGCTGGCGCAGCTGTTGGCGGGAGAAATTTGATGGCGGAATTCAGCCGCGCCTTTCGGATCGACACGCTCGGCGCCGGTGCGCGCGAAGTGGCGATCGAGGCGGATGAGGCCGAGCGGTTGGCGCTGGCGGAGCGGTTCGGCTTGCCGGAAATTCATGCGCTTGCCGCAACCGCAAGCCTCACCCGTGCCGACGAAGCCGTGCGTGCGTCGGGGCGAGTGACTGCAACCGTGGTGCAAAGCTGCGTGGCGACCGGTGAGCCGGTGGAGGAGCAGGTGGCCGAGGACTTCACTATCGAATTCCGCCCGCACCCGGAGGTGACCGCGCCCGACGAGGAGATCGAACTGAGCGGAAGCGAGCTCGACGTGGTGTTCTACGACGGCTCCGCGATCGACTTGGGCGAGGCGGTCGCGGAGACGGTGTCGCTGGCGCTGAACCCGTTTCCGCGCTCGCCACAGGCGGAGAAGGCGCTGCGCGAGGCGGGGGTGAAGAGCGAGGAAGAGGCGAAGCGGGAGGGGAGTCCGTTTGCCGGGCTCGCGGCGCTTAAGGATACGCTCGGGGAGTAACTTCGGGGGCCGTCACGCGAGTTAATCGCGTGACGTCAGACGGGCGCTTGAGCGCCCGCTGGCCGGCCTTTGCCCTCTCTCGTGCAAGTCGACGATTGCTGCGCAATCCCCGCCTTGCGCTCGGGTGCTTCGGCTTAAAACGGGACGTCGTCGTCGAGGTCGCTGTCGAATGCCGGGGCCGGGCGCGACTGCGGGCGGCTGCCGCCACCGCTGCCGCCGCCACCAAAGCCGCCGCCACCGCCACCAAAGCCGCCGCCGCTTTGGCCGTAATCGTCACCATAGCCGCCGCCGCCGCCGGCTCCACCACCGCCGCCGCCACCGCGGCTGTCGAGGAGGACGAGCTCGCCGCGGAATCGCTGAAGGACGATCTCCGTGGAATATTTGTCCTGGCCGCTATTGTCCTGCCACTTGCGGGTCTGGATCTGGCCCTCGAGGTACACTTTGGACCCCTTCTTAAGGTAGCTCTTGGCAACCTTGCCGAGATTCTCGTTGAAGATCACGACCCGGTGCCATTCGGTCCGCTCCTGCTTGTTGCCGTCGCGGTCCTTCCAGCTTTCGGAGGTGGCGATTCGCAGGTTCACCACTTCGCCGCCGTTGTTGAGCGAGCGGCTTTCCGGATCGTCGCCCAAATTGCCGACCAGAATCACCTTGTTAACGCCCGCCATCGATAAACCCTTTTCAAAGCCCGAGCGCGATCGCGCTCCAATATGTCGCGCCGGCCGCAAGCCACGCGAGCGTGAAGAGATAGGCTAGCATGAAGGCTGGCCATTTCCACCCGTTGGTTTCGCGCCGGGCCACCGCAATTGTGGATAAGCATTGCGGCGCGAACACGAACCAGGCGAGGAACGCTAGCGCCGTCGGCAGGCTCCAGCGGCCGCGCAATTTCTCGATCAACGGCTGTTCGGCCGCCGCGTCATCCTCGGCATCGATCGAATAAGCGGTGGCCAACGCTGAGACGGCGACTTCACGCGCCGCCATGGCTGGGATCAGCGCGAGGGCGATCTCGTGGTTGAAGCCGATCGGGCGGACGATCACTTCCAGGCCCGACGCGATCTTGCCGGCGATGGAGCTGTCGAGCGCGGTCTCGCCCTCCTTCGGCTGCGGAAAGGAAAGCAGCGCCCAGAGCACCACGGTGGACACCAAGATCAGGGTGCCGGCGCGCTTCAGGAAGATCAGCGCCCGCTGCCAGAGGCCGAGCAAAACGTCGCGCAGGTGCGGGAGCTGGTATTTCGGCATTTCGAGGAGGAAGCCGCGCGGGACGCCCTTGGTGACGGTGAGGCGCAGGAAAAGCGCCGCGACCAGCGCGCCGAGCACACCCAAGGCGTAGAGCGCGAAGAGCACGATGCCTTGGAGGCCGAAGGCGCCGCCGACGGTGCGCTCCGGAATGAAGGCGCCGATAATGATCGCGTAGACCGGAAGCCGGGCGGAGCAGGTCATCAGCGGCGCGATCAGGATGGTGGTGAGGCGGTGCTTCGGGTCTTCGATCGAGCGGGTCGCCATTATGCCCGGCACCGCGCAGGCAAAGGAGGAAAGGAGCGGGATGAAGGCGTGGCCCGAGAGGCCGACCCGCGCCATCAGCCGGTCCATCAGGAACGCAGCGCGGACCATGTAGCCTGATGCTTCCAGGAGCAGGATGAAGAGGAACAGGATCAGGATCTGCGGCAGGAAGACGACCACGGCGCCGACACCGCCGAGTACGCCGTCGACGATCAGCGAGCGAAGCGCATTGTCGGGCAGCCACCCGGCCACCGCGCCCTGCGCCGCCGAGACCCCGGATTCGATCCAGCCGATCGGCGTTTCGGACCAGGCGAACACTGCCTGGAACATGAAGAACATAACCGCCGCAAAGATCAGCGGTCCGGCGAGAGGGTGAAGCGCGACCTTGTCTATCGCTTGGCTGATTCGCCGCACCGGCGTCTCGCGGGCGGTGGCGGCGCGGGCGATAGCCCTCGCGCGGCGCTGGATGGCGGTGAAGTCTTCCTGATCGCGTCCGTCTCCGCCGCGGATCAGGCGGGCGGCGGAGACCGCTTCGCTGAGCGCCTCCTTGATCTCGCCGGCGCCGCGGCGGCGGACGGCGACGGTTTCCACCACAGGCACGCCGAGCTCGCGCTCCAGCACGGTGGGGTCGATCTCCAGGCCGTCGCGGCGGGCAAGATCGACCATGTTGAGCGCGATCACGACGGGCAGGCCGAGCGCGATCAGCTGCAGCGCGAAGCGCAGGTGGTTGTCGAGGTTGGACGCGTCGAGAACGAGGAGCAACGCGTCGGGCAGGCGCTCGCCCGCTTGCTTGCCGAGCACGACGTCGCGGGTGACTTCCTCGTCGGGGCTCGAAGGGTCGAGGCTGTAGGCGCCGGGTAGATCGACGATCTCCACCGGGCGGCCGTCGGCGAGGAACAGGCGGCCGGACTTCCGCTCCACGGTGACGCCGGGATAATTGCCGACCTTCTGGCGCGCGCCGGTCAGCATGTTGAACAGGGCGCTTTTGCCGGCATTGGGGTTGCCGACCACCGCCACCAGCGGAATGGTGGTCATCGCGCCGTCTGGTCCACCGTGATCACCCGGGCGGCGGCGCGGCGAAGGGCGATGGTCATCCGCCCGACGCGGACGGCGAGCGGGTCGCGGCCGAACGGCGCGCCGTGCAGCGACTCGACGGCGACGCCTTCGTCCAAACCGAGGTTTCGAAGGCGCCGCGCATCCGGCTCCGGCAGACGCGCCCAGTCGATCGCGGTCACGGTCGCGGGCGCGCGGAACGGAAGCTGATCGAGCGTGATCTCCATTGTTGCGACTGATTATCAATATCGGGAGGGAATATCCAGCCTCATTGGGGGGTGCCCCGTCTTGCGTGCGCGACGCTAAGCGGCGAAAGGGCAGCCATGCCCGATCACACCATTCCCGCCGCGCTCCGCGAAGCCGCGCTCGTTTCCAAGGCCTGGCCGTATGAGGAAGCGCGCAAGCTGTTGAAGCGCTATCCGGACGGGCCGCCGAAGGGCGAGATCGTGTTCGAGACCGGCTACGGACCCTCGGGCCTGCCGCACCTCGGCACCTTTCAGGAAGTGGCGCGAACGCTGATGGTGCGCCGTGCGCTTGCCGAAATGGTCGACTGGCCGAGCCGGCTGGTGGCCTTTTCGGACGACATGGACGGCATGCGCAAAGTTCCTCCTGCCGCGCCGGAGCAGGAGATGATGCTGAGCCATCTCGACAGGCCGCTGAGCCAGGTGCCCGACCCGTACGGCTGCGGGCATGGCAGCTATGCGGCGCACAACAACAACCTGCTCCGGCAATTTCTCGACCGCTTCGGCTTCGACTACGAATTCATCTCCTCCACCGAATGCTACGCATCGGGGCGCTTCGACGAAACGCTGCGCCAGGTGCTGCGCAATTATTCGGCGATCATGGACATCATGCTGCCGACGTTGCGCGAGGAGCGGCGGCGGACCTATTCGCCGGTGCTGCCGGTGAGCCGGGTCAACGGGAAGGTGCTGCAAGTGCCCATCGAAGTGGCCGATCCCGAAGCCGGCCTCGTCCGGTACAGGGAGCCGGAGACCGGCGAGATGGTGGAGCAGTCGATCCTGTCGGGCGGCGCCAAGCTGCAATGGAAGGTCGATTGGGCGGCGCGTTGGGTGGCGCTTGCCGTTGATTACGAGATGGCCGGCAAGGACCACATCGACGGAATGATCCAGAGTGGAAAGATCGCGCGTGCGCTCGGCGGGCGGCCGCCGGAGGGGTTCAATTACGAGCTGTTCCTGGACGAGAATGGCGAGAAGATTTCGAAGACCAAGGGCAATGGCGTCACCATCGACGAGTGGCTGAGCTATGCCCCGCCGGAGAGTCTGGCCTTTTACATCTATCGCGAGCCGAAAAAGGCGAAGCAGCTAAGCTTCGGCGTGATTCCGAAGGCGGTAGACGAATATTACCAGTTCCTCGGCGCCTACGAGGCGCAGCCGTGGGACAAGCGGCTCGGCAATCCGGTCCACCACGTCCATGCCGGCGAGGTGCCGGGGGCGGACATGCCGGTGAGCTTCGCGTTGCTGCTTAACATCGCCAGCCTGCCGGGCGTCGGCGATCGCGAGACGATCTGGAGTTTCCTCCACCGCTACCGGCCGGAGCTGTCGGCGGAGGGCAATCCGGCGCTCGACAAGCTGGTCGGTTTCGCCGTCGCTTACGCCAAGCGTTTCGTTGCGCCGACCTTGAAGCGGCGTAAGCCGACGGCGGAGGAAGCAGCGGCGCTGCGTGAGCTCGACGCGCTGCTGGCGGGCGATGACGGGACCGGCCGTGAGGGCGAAGACCCGGCGTCGGTGCTGCAGAACCACATCTACGAAATCGGCAAGGCGCATTACGGCAAGGAGCGCCTGCGCGACTGGTTCGGCGTGTTGTACGAGACGCTGCTGGGCAGTGCGCAGGGGCCTCGCATGGGGAGCTTCATTGCGCTGTACGGCGTGGACAACAGCCGGAGGCTGATCGCCGAGGCTTTGGCGGACTGAAGCGCCTTAAGCCCCGCCCCTTCAGGGGAGGGGTTTGGGGAGGGGCCTGTAATCTGTGCGGGTTCTTGGGGGTAGCCGCTGTTGGGTCTTCCCCTCCCCAACCCCTCCCCTGAAGGGGAGGGGCTTTGTGTTAGGCGCGCTGCGCAGCGATCCAGTCGTCGATCTTGCGCTCCAGCACCGCGAGGGGGAGGGCGCCGGACATCAGCACTTGTTCGTGAAAGGCGCGGATGTCGAAGCGGGGGCCGAGCGCCCTTTCGGCGCGGGCGCGGAGCTCGCTGATCTTCAATTGGCCGATTTTGTAGGCGAGCGCCTGGCCGGGCATGGCGATGTAGCGCTCGGTCTCCGCGGTTGCGTTGCTTCGGCCGCGCGAGCTGTTGTCGAGGATGTATTGGATCGTCCGGTCGCGGGTCCAGCCCTTGGAATGGATGCCGGTGTCGACCACCAGCCGGATGGCGCGGAACAGCTGCGAATCGAGGTAGCCGAAATATTGGTAGGGGTCGGTGTAGACGCCGAGTTCGCGCCCTAACGTTTCGGCGTAGAGGCCCCAGCCTTCGACGAACGCGGTGTTGCCGCCGAAGCGCTGGAAGCTGGGAAGCGACTCGTTTTCCTGCGCAAGGCTGATCTGGAAATGGTGCCCCGGCGCGCCTTCGTGAAGATAGAGCGTCTCCATGCCGGGCGTGGTGCGCGACGGCAGATCGTAAGCGTTGAAGTAGAAGATGCCCGGCCGCGACCCGTCGGGCGTGCCGCTGTTATAGGAGCCGCGGGCGGCGCCTTTTTCGGTCAGCGCCGGCACGGGGCGGATCTCCAGGCCGGTCTCGGGCAGGGTGCGGAACAGGCGCGGCAGGGTGGCATCGACGCGCTTGCCGATGGCGACGAAGCCTTGCTGAAAGGCTTCCCGGCTCTCCGGCTTGAACTTGGGATCGGTGCGGATGTGTTCGAAGAATTCGCGCAGGGTGCCGGTGAAGCCGACCTGGCGCTTCACGCCTTCCATCTCCGCGTGGAGCCGCTCGACGTTCTCGAGCCCGATGCGGTGGATTTCGTCGGCGCTGAGATCCGTGGTTGTGCTTGCGCGGACGAGGTGGGCGTAGAGCGCGTCCCCGCCCGGTACGTCGCTCAGGCCGACGCTTTCGCGCGAGGCGGGGAGGTATTCGGTTTTCAAAAAGGTGCGCAGGCGCTCAAGCGCCGGCTGAACGGTGCCGGTGATCTTCTGGCGGTAAGCGGTGCGCAGCCGCGCCTGGTCGGCGGCGGGCACGTCGGCCGGGAAGCGGCCGGCGGGCCGGAAGAAGGCGCTTTGCTCGATCGGATCGGCGAGCATCGCCTCGATCTGCTCGAGGACGTTGGCGGTGACGATCCTGGGCTGAACAACGCCGGACTTCATACCCGTGCGCATCCGCGCCGTTGCCCGATCGAGCGCGCCCGCGAAATCGTCCATTCGGGTGAGGCTGTTTTCGTAATCGGTTATCGTCTTGAACGGCGCGATGCTTTCGCCGGAGCTGATTTCAGCGACGAAAGCGTGGACGCCGCCGAAATGGTCGATGGGCAAAGCGGCGCTTACCGCGAGCAGGTTGGGCTGGAGCCCGCGAAGGTCGGTTTGGCGCTGCCACAGGAAGGTGTCGTAGGAGATGCGCTCGTCGAGCGTCAGCTTCGCCCGGTCGATCCGCTTCAGCGCGGCGAGTTCGCGCTCCGCGGCCGCCCGTTCCGCTGCATATTGCCCGTCGGAGAACCATTCGGGCAAATGCGCGCCGTAGCTGGGCAGGCCGCGCGACAGGCCCTCAAGCGGGTTGCGCTTGAGCAGGTCCGCGTCGCTTTGCGCGAACAAGGCGGCAAGCGCCTGCGATGCAGCCGGCTCGGCCGCTTCGGTGGACGCGCTCGCCGGCGGCGCGGTGCGGCTGCACCCGGCCAAGGCGATGGCGGCTGCGGCGGCGAGCAGAAGCGGCTTCATACGGTTCATCCCTTTTTGCTGGCGATCCAGTCGTCGATCTTCTTTTCAAGCACCGTCATCGGCAGGGCGCCGGTCATCAGCACCTGGGCGTGGAATTCGCGCGGATCGAAGCGGGCGCCGAGCGCGTCCTGCGCCTTTTTCTTGAGGCGCTGAATGGTCAGCGCGCCGATCTTGTAGGCAAGCGCCTGGCTGGGGATGGCGATATAGCGCTCGACCTCGGCGGTTGCGTCGGTGCGGCCCATGTCGCTGTTGGCGAGCATGTAGTCGATGGCCCGATCGCGGGTCCAACCCTTGGCGTGGATGCCGCTGTCCACCACCAGCCGCATCGCGCGCAGCATCTCGTCCGACAGGGTGCCGAAGCGCTGATAGGGGTCGTCGAACAGGCCCATCTCATAGCCAAGCGTCTCGGCGTAGAGGGCCCAGCCTTCGGCATAAGCGGTGTTGCCGCCGAAGCGCATGAAGGAGGGAAGCGCCTCATTCTCCTGCGCAAGGCTGATCTGGAAATGGTGCCCGGGTGCGCCTTCGTGGAGGTAAAGGGTGGTGATGCCCGGCGTGGTGCGCGACGGGAGATCGTAGGCGTTGAAGTAGAAGATGCCGGGGCGCGAGCCGTCGGGGGTTCCGGACTGGTAGCTTCCGCCCGCTTCGAACTTCTCGCGGAACTCCTCATAGGGCCGGATCTCGAGCGGCGCCTTGGGAATGGTCGAGAACTGGCTGGGGATCGCCGCATCGACCTTTTTGCCGACCTCGTAATAACGCTGGGTCAGCGATTCGCGCGACTTCTCCTTGAACTTGGGGTCGGTGCGCAGGTGGTCGAAGAATTGCGGCAGGGTGCCCTTGAAGCCGACCTCGTTCTTGATCTTCTCCATACCGCTCTTGATGCGGGCGACTTCGCTCAAACCCAGATTGTGGACGTAATCGGGCTCGAGCTTCAGCGTCGTCGTCTGCTCGATCAACGTCCGGTAAAGGCGGAGACCGTCCTTCATGTGGACGAGCCCGACGCCTTCGCGAGCGACGGGGAGATATTCGTTGGCGAGGAAATCGCGAAGCCGCTTCAGCGCAGGGTAGATCTGGCCGGTGATCGCGGTGCGGTATTCGCCCGTGAGGCGGGTCCGCTCGGCGGCGGGCACCGCGTCAGGGAACATGCCGATCGGGCCGTAATAGGATGATTGCTCCGGCGACTGCTTGAGCTGCGTGTCGAGCTGGTCGATCATGTTCCGAACGGTGAGCTTTGTCTCGACGACGCCGGTCGCCATGCCTTCGCGGAAGCGGCCGATGGCGCGGTCGAGATAGGTCACGAAGTCGCGGTGGCGTTTCAGATTGTTGTCGTAATCCTCAACGGTCTTGAACGGCGCCGCGCCCTTGCCGCTGGCGAAGGTGGGATAGAAAGTGTGGAAGCCGAAGAAGTGGTTCATCGGCCGGACCACCGTCAGCGCCATGATTTCGGGCGAAAGGCCTATCAGACCCTGCTCCGTCTGGGTTTTAAAGACATCGTAGGCGATTTTGTCGGTGGGGTTGAGCTTCGCCCGGTCAATATCCTTCAAGGCGGCGAGGTCCGCTTCGCCCGCCGCGCGTTCGGCTGCGAAATATTCGTCGCTGATCGAATCGCCCAAGGTGTCGGCGTAGCGCATATCGCCGCGGAAGAGGGCGCTCAAGGGATTGCGCTTGAGCCCAGCTTCGTCGCTTTCGCGGAAGATGGCGGCGAGGCGGGCGCCTTCGCTTTGCGCCGGTGCGGCGGCCGGCTCGGGCGCGGCGGCGGCGACCTGCGTGTCGTTGGTGGCGGCGCAGGCGGAGAGAGCCAGCGCGGACGTGGCGGCGAGCAGGAAGCGGTTCATCGGAGGTCCCCCGGGTGATGGTATGGCGGGGACCGTAGCGGCGCAGCTGGCGGCGGCGCAAGGCGAATGCCTTGCCCGCATTTGCTAATCAGGCGCCGGTGGGCGTCACCCCGTTCGCCGCCCACCAGGTCCAGTCGCGCTCGCGGTACCATTTGGTGATGACATATTTGGTGCCCGCCTCCACCGGCATTCCGGTGTGCAGCGAATAACTGTTGGGCTCGCCGAATTCGTCGAGGTTGTTCCACAGGAGGAGGTTGCCGGTGCGCGGCGTGACGCGGACGTTGGCCTTGGGGAAGAAGGTCTGGCCGCCGGCCTCCGGCTCGTTGAGGAACACCATCGCCGTCCAGGTGCGCTGGCCGCCGCTTTTCTCCTGCGCCGGCCAATAAGGTTCGGACGGGTAGAAGAAATCGTGGTGCGGCTTGAACTGCTGGCCGACGGCGTAGCGCTGACCCTGGATGGTTTCGCCCTGCGTCGGCGGAATGCCGGTCAGCGCGTTGATCTTGGTTTCAACTACCTGGTTGATCCGGTCGGTGAGCCGCAGGTTGCAGCTTTCGCTGGTGCGGAACTCCGGATCGGCGGTGGGCGAAAGCAAGCCGGAGGGAACGCGGTCCTCGTCGATCTTCTCGATCACCTGGTCGCATTCCGGCTTGGTCAGGAAATCGCGGACCACGAAGATGTCGAGGCCCTGCGCCGGGATCTGGAACGCATTGGGGGTGCGCTTCATCCTGTCCTTTACCCAGGCGCCGATCTGCATCCGGTAGATTGCGCCGGGATCGCCGACCTTGCTGCTCATTCCACGGTCCTCCCGCGCACCATTACGAAATCCACTTTCTCGAGCGTCCGCACGTCGCGCAGCGGATCGCCGGTTACCGCAATGAAGTCGGCGGAATAGCCCGGCGCGATCCGGCCGATCTCCTTTTCCATGCCGAGCAGCTTGGCGGCGCCGGTGGTCGCCGAGGAAATGGCTTCGGCCGGCGACATTCCGGCATATTCGACAAGCAAGGCGAATTCCTGCGCGTTGCGGCCATGCTCGTAGACTGCGGCATCGGTGCCGAACACCACCGGCACGCCGGCGGCACGGGCGGCGCGGGCCGCCTTGCCGACTTCGCTCAGCGTTTCGCGGATCTTGACCTCGACCTGCGGCGTGTAGACGCCCTTGCCGAGCCGCTCGCGGATGCCGGTGAACGCCATCAGCGTCGGCACCAGGGTGGAGCCGCTCGCCTTCATCGCGCGGATCGCGGCGGCGTCGGCGAAGGTGCCGTGCTCGACCGAATCGACGCCGGCGCGCGCCGCCGCTTCGATGCCGCGGGCCGAGTGGGCGTGGGCGGCGACTTTCAGGCCGAGGCTGTGGGCCGTGTCGACCATCGACTTCATCTCGGCGTCGGTGAAATGCTGGCCGAGGCCGCGCGCCTGCTGCGACAGGACGCCGCCGGTTGCGGTGAACTTGATCACGTCGGCGCCGGCGCGGGAGAATTGACGCACCCGCTCGGCGCATTCCTCGGCGCCGGTGCAGGTGTTGTCGACGCCGAGCGCGGCGACGACCTTGGGCGAGAAGCCGGACACGTCGCCATGGCCGCCGATGATCGAGATGGGCGGGCCGGAGGAGAGGATGCGCGGGCCGGGGATCCGGCCTTCGGCGGTAGCGCGGCGGAGCGCGAAGCCGACCTGCGGCGGGGAGCCCAGGTCGCGGACGGTGGTGAAGCCGGCGCGGGCGGTGATCAAGGCGTTCTGAACGCCGACCAGGGTCGCCCATTCGTCGGTGTTCACCGCTTCGTCGCGGTAATCGCCGCCCGGCTCGCCCGAAATGTGGACGTGGCTGTCGATCAGGCCGGGCAGCACCGTCTTGGCGGAGAGATCCACCAGCCGCGCGCCGGCCGGCGGCGGGGTGAGGCCGTCGGTGACCGAGACGATCCGGCCGTTTTCGACGGTGATGGTGGAAGGGCCGCTTGGCGCGCGCGACGCGTCGTCGATCAGTCGGCCGGCGTGAACCACGATTGTCTCGGCCGCAGCGGGCGCCGCCGAAACCAGGGAAGCGAGGAGTAACAGCAAGCGTGCGCGCATCGGGCGAAATCCCCCTGAACAGGAGCTCCATCCATGCTTCGCCGCGCCCGCGTCTGGCAAGAGAAAAGCCCGGGCCGCTTGCGCAGCCCGGGCTTGCCCGTTTCAGGTTAAGGCGCGACTACCAGAAGAAGTCGTAGATTACGTCGATCACTTCGCCGGTGTAGGTGTCGACCAGCAGGACGTCGTCATAATAACGAACCCAGCGCGTGCCCGGATAGGCCGGCGGCAGGCGGTACTGCCACGGATCGCTCAGCCAGTAGCGGTCCGAGTAGAACAGGGAGCCGAGCGAGAAGCCGATCGAGATGCGGCTGTAGCTGTGGTTCCGGTAGGGCGAGTAATAACGTCCGCTGCGGTACAGGTTGCGGTTCGAGTAGCGGTAACGCTGCCAATCGTAGCGGTTGTCCTGCCGCCAATTGCGGTCCCAGCGGCGCTCGGCGCGGCGGTCCTGGCGATAGTCGCGGCGGTCGTCACGGCGTTCGACGCGGTCTTCGCGGCGATCCTGACGGTAGTCGCGGCGATCCTCGCGGCGCTCCACCCGGTCCTCGCGGCGTTCGGCGCGCCCGAAGGTGCGGGCCGGCTGGTCGCGAAGCTGCTGCTCGAACACCGCCTGGCGCTCGGCACGGTTCTGCTCGCGGCCTGCGCGATCGCCCTGAAGGGCTCCGCCGGCACCCTGCCGACGATAGACTTCGCGCTGTGCCTGGCGCTGTTCGCGCACCGAAGTGTCGACAGGCTGGACGGCGACGTCCGGCTGGCGGCGCTCCGCGCGCTCCGCCTGACGCTGCTCGCGGCGCTCGGCGCGCTGCGGCGCCGGCTGCGCCTGTTCGACGCGCTGCGGGCGTGCTTCCGCCTGCCGCTCGGCGCGCTGCTCCTGGCGGGCCGCCCGGAAGATGCCGCGAAACTCCTGGCGCTCCTGCCGCTGCTCGGTGCGCGGCCCGCCGCGGCCTTCGCGGTTCTGGGCGAAAGCGGGGCTGATGCCCGAGCCAACGGTTGCGGCCATCAAAACCACGTAAAATGCCTTACGCATGTACTCACTCCTAGTCCCCGCAAGCCCCAAGGGGAGCCGCTTCGTTGATGGGACGGTATGTGCGTTGCGGAAGGTGAGCCGTTGCTGAACCGGAACGGAGGCGTCCGTTCAGCTAGCGCTTGGCCGGCGCCCGAAGCGCTGGCACCTCGCGGGCGGCGTCGGCAGGGTCGATCCCCGGCGGCGGCGCGGCGGAAATCTGTTCCTCACCGTTCTTCACGCGGCCGGCGCGGCGGATCGCTTCGCGGAGCCGGGGGTAGGTGCCGCAGCGGCAGATGTTGGTGATCGCCGCATCGATCTCCTCGTCGCTGGGCGCCGGGTTGCGGTCAATCAGGGCGGCTGCCGCCATGATCAGGCCGGACTGGCAATAGCCGCATTGCGGAACCGATTCGGCGACCCAGGCCTGCTGCACCGGATGCGAGCGGTCTCGCGACAAGGCCTCGATGGTGGTGATAAAGCTCCCTTCCAGCCTGCTGAGGGGGATTTGACAGGACCGGACGGGGCGACCGTCGACATGTACGGTGCAGGCGCCGCAATGGCCGGTGCCGCAGCCATATTTGGTGCCGGTGAGGTTGGACGCGTCGCGCAGCGCCCACAGCAAAGGCGTTTCCGGATCGAGCCGGTAGTGGATGGGCTGGCCGTTCACCGTTAAGCGCGTCATTGGCCAAGCATAGAGGGAGGCACGGCGCGATGGAAAGCCGGAGGATCGAAGTGAGCCGCGACGGCGGCGTCGCCCACGTCGAAATGGCGCGCGCGGACAAGTTCAACGCGATGGACCACCAGATGTTCGAAGCGCTCGGCGAGACGTTCCGCGCGCTTGGCGCCGATCCCAGCGTGCGCTGCATCCTGCTTTCGGGGCGCGGCCGGCATTTCACCGCCGGGCTCGACCTGCAATATGCAGCGAGCCAGTTCCCGCCCGCATCCGATCCCGGCCGCGCCGCCGAATCGCGGTTGCGGCACATCAAGTGGCTTCAGGACAGCTTCAACGCGGTGGAGGATGCGCGGCCGCCGGTGATCGCCGCCATCCACGGCGGCTGCATCGGCGCCGGCGTGGACCTGGCAAGCGCCTGCGATTTGCGAGTCGCGTCCGCCGACGCTTTCTTCCAGGTCGCCGAGGTCGACGTCGCGATCACCGCCGACCTCGGCACCTTACAGCGCCTTACCCACCTCATTCCGGAAGGCGTGGTGCGCGAGCTGGCGTTCACAGGGCGGCGAATGGATGCGGAGGAAGCGCGCCGGCTCAGCCTGGTCAACCAGGTCGCGCCGGACCGGGAGGCGGCGATCGCTGCCGGTATGGAACTTGCCCGCGCCATTGCCGCCAAGTCGCCGCTTGCCGTTGCGGGGGCGAAGATGAGCCTCAACTACAGCCGCGGCCGGACGGTGGAGGAGGGGCTTCGCCACGTTGCCTTGTGGAACGCCGGTACGCTGGTCAGCGCCGATCTCACCGCCGCAATCCAGGCGCGCATGGCAAAAAGCACCCCCACCTTTGGAGACCTTGATTCGTGACCCCCCTACAGGCCCTGCTCGCCGCCGCGCGGGCACGGGATTACAGCTTCACCACCGTTACCCCCGAGACCCACCGCCGGGTCCTGGCGCGGCGCGAAGGGGAGACGGCGAAGGACCTGCGCGACGTGTTCGGATGGAGCATGAACTTCGAGCGCGATCTCCTTCCCGACGATCTGTGGGAGCCGCTTCGCGCGGCCGACTTGGTGGAAGAAGCCGGCCAAGGCCTCTGGCACAGCCGGCTGCGAATCTCTTCGGCGGCGGAGACGCTGTTTCTTCACTCCGCATTTCCGACCGACGATCCCAATTCGGTGTTCTTCGGGCCGGACAGCTACCGCTTCATCGCCTTCCTTGAAGCGGAACTGCCGGCGCTTGGCCCGCGACGCGGACTTGTCGATATCGGCAGCGGCAGCGGCGTGGGCGGCATTGCGGCGACGCGGCTCCTGCCGGGTGCTCGGCTGACGCTTGCCGACATCAACCCATTCGCGCTTCGCCTGGCCAGCGCCAATGCGGCGGCGGCGGGGCTGGAGGCGGAGGTGATCGAATCCGCGGGGCTGGAAAGCGTGGCGGGCGGCTTCGATCTGGTGATCGCCAACCCGCCCTTCGTGATGGACGAAAGCGGGCGCACCTATCGCGACGGCGGCGACATGCACGGCCTTCGTCTCTCGCTCGACTGGGCGGACGAAGCGATGCGCCGCCTGCCGGACGGCGGTGCGATGCTGCTCTACACCGGGAGCGCCATCGTCTCGGGCCGGGACGGCTTTCGCCAGGCGCTGGCGGACAGTGCCACAGTGCGCGGCTTCTCCCTGCGGTATTCCGAACTCGACCCCGACATCTTCGGCGAATTGCTGGAAGAACCCGCTTATCGCGACGTGGAGCGGATCGCCGCCGTGGGCGCCGTGCTCGTAAAGGGTTGAACGCGCGCCCTCGCTTTGCTATCGGCCCTGCCCGACGCAACGAGACGTGTCTCGGGGCGGCCTTTTTTATGCTATCTTTGGTTTTTCCACGGCTTGCCGGCGCGGCTGCCGTTCAAAGCCCTTTCGGAGAGTGACGACCTTTTATGCAAATCCTCGTTCGCGACAACAACGTCGACCAGGCGCTGCGCGCCCTTAAAAAGAAGCTGCAGCGTGAAGGCGTCTACCGCGAAATGAAGCTTCGCCGTCACTACGAAAAGCCGTCCGAAAAGCGCGCCCGCGAGCGTGCGGCGGCGATTCGCCGGGCCCGCAAGCTGGAGCGCAAGCGCGCCGAGCGCGACGGCGGCGCTCCCGCCGGCCGGTAAGCTTCGCGCTTCACCAGACTGTTTCCTCGAGGGGCGGCGATGTGTATCGCCGCCTTTCGTTTATTCGGAGCCCCTCGCTTATGTCCGTCACCGCCGTTCCGCTCCGCCCCGTGAAGAAGGGTTCGGTCCTGAAGCTGTGGATCGGCCTTGCCTTGCTTGCCCTGGCCGGCGCGGGCGCCGCCTGGATCGGCACGCGCGGCCAGGTGTGGACCACCACCCAGTCCGGCCTGCAGATCCGCACGATCAAGGAAGGCGAAGGCGCGCACCCGACCGAAACCGACATCGCCATCGTCACCTACACCGGGCGGCTGGCGAACGGCGAAGTGTTCGATTCCAACAAGGGCCAGCAGCCGGCGCCGTTTCCCGTCGCGGAAGGGGCGACGATCAAGGGCTTTTCCGAGGGCCTGAAGCTGATGAAAAAGGGCGGCAGCTACCGCCTGAAGATCCCGCCGCAGCTCGGCTATGAAGACAAGGACATGGGCAAGATCCCGCCCAACTCGACGCTCGATTTCGACGTGGAGATACACGAGGTCATCTCCGAAGCGCAGTTCCGGCAGATCATGATGCAGCAGCAAATGATGCAGCAGCAGATGATGGGGGGCGGCGCGGGTGGTGCGCCGGGCGGCGCGGCTCCGGAAGGCGGCGAAGGTGGAGCCCAGGAGACGCCCGAGCGGCGCTAGGCTTCCTTCAGCCTCGTTCGTCCCGAAGGTAGTGGAGGGGCGCGGCACGGACTCCTCGGCTCCGCCCCCCGACTTCGCTCGGGACGAACGGGTTTCGATCTGTTCGAAGGCTTTTTACCCGCTTTTGCGCACCGCTTCGGAGCCTGAGGCTTGTGCGTCGCCGCCATTGTCCTCGACCGATTTGCGCTCAAGCGCAGTCTTGATCATTGCAACGATCGGATCGGCAAGGGCTAGGCCCATCAGGCCGAAGAGCGCGCCGAACAATAGCTGGGCGCCGAGCACCAGGGCAGGGGCGAGGTCGACGGTCTTGCGGGCGACGTAGGGGACGATGAGGTAGCCGTCGACGACCTGCACCACGACGTAGACCCCGATCGCCCACAGGCCGGAGTTGAAGCTGACCGAGAAGCCGGCAAGCACGATCAGCACGCCCGACACGATCGCGCCGATGTTGGGAATGAAGGCGAGAAGGCCGGTGAGGATGCCGAGCACCGCCGCCATCGGCACGCCGCCGATCAGCAGCAGGATCCAGGTGCCGATGCCTTCCACCGCCATGCCGATCAGGCGCCCGGCCATCAGCCGGCGCATGGTGAAGCCCATGTCGTGCGCGGTGCGGTAGAAGCTGTCGCGCCTGGCCATCGGCATCATCCAGGCGAAGCCGCGCTGGTAGAGGCGGGGCTCGACCGCGATGAAGATGCCGATCACCAGGATCATGACAAGGCTGGTAAGGGCGCCGAGCGCGCTGGAGACCGCCGAACCCAGACGGCCGAGCGAGCCCATCAATTGCCCCGAGAGCTTGTCCATCTGCGCGCCGCCCTGAACGATGCCCAGGGAATTGCCCCAGGCGAGCAGCTTGTTGACCTGGCCGGTGATGGTTTCGCGAAGCCGCTCCGCTTCGCCGGCAAGCGTGGTGCCGGCGAAGTAGAAGACCCAGATCAGGAACAGGACCACGCCGAGCGTGACGATGAACAAGCGCCAGCCGCGGCCGATCGGCAGCGCGCGGCCGAGCAATCGGGTGCCGCCGTCGAGCATCGAGGCGAGAACGATGCCCGCGAAGATCAGAAGCAGCGGCTGGGCAAGGAAGATCACGGCCGCGATCAGCAAGGCAAGGCCGAACCAGACGCTTGCCCGCTTCAGCTCGTGGCGGATCAGCGGATCGCGAAGTTCAGCGGGGCCCGGCTGCTCGACGTGGCGGCCGGGCGCCTCGCTCACTTGGCCGACCGCGCGGCGGCGGGCGCTTCGTCGGGGCGCAGCGAATCGCCGGCCCGGCCGCCGCGAAGCGCGCTGAACCAGCTGATCGGGTTCCAATATTCGGATGTGCCGTCGAGCGAGAAGGTGATGAACTCGGCTCGGCCGCCGATATTCTCCCACGGCACCGGCCCGCCGAGGCCCTGCTCGTCGGACGAGACCCGGCTGTCGGCGGACTGATCGCGGTTGTCGCCCATCAGGAAGACGTGGCCGGCCGGGATGGTGATCTTGTCGTAATTGTCCACGGCGGTGGAGCCGAGGTCGATCGTGTCGTAGGTTGGGCCGTTGGGAAGGGTCTCCCGGAACACCGGCAGCTCGCAATACAAAGCGCCGTCTTCGCCGGTGACGCGGCGGTCGATCAGGCTGTTGTCGCACGGCGCGTTGGCATCAACGGGAATGCGCGTCGGTGCGGCGCGTTCGCGCTTCACCGCCTGCCCGTTCAGGTACAGCTGGCCCTCGCGCATTTCAATCGTGTCGCCGGGAATGCCGATCACCCGCTTGATGTAATCGGAGCTGCGGCCCGGCGGCGTCAGGATCACGACATCGCCGCGCTGAGGCATGTGGCCGAGCAGGCGCCCCTTGGTTTGCGGCAGGATGTGGAAGCTCGGGCTCACCCACGACCAGCCGTAGGGATATTTGCTGACCACCAGCCGGTCGCCCTTGAGCAGCACCGGCATCATCGATTCCGACGGAATGTAGAAAGGCTTGGCGAGGAAGCTGTGGATGGCGAGCACGGCAAGCACCAGCCACAGGATCGCCTTCAGCTCGGCCCACCAGTCGGTGCCCTTCTTTTCGGGCGCGGCGGCGGCGGAAGCGGCGGGGGGCGTGGTGTCGGTCATGCTGTCTGGGCTGGTCACCCGTCGCTCCTGGCTGCGGGAATGGCGGAAATGATCACAAAGGCCTGCGCAAAAGGATGATCGTCCGTCATCGTCAAATGTATCTGCGGGAAGTGGCCCGGCGGGATCAAGGCGTCAAGCCTCGCCTTGGCGCCGCCGGTCAGCTCAAGCGTCGGCGCGCCGGAGGGGGCGTTGACCACGCCGATATCCTTCATGAACACGCCGCGCTTGAAACCGGTGCCCACCGCCTTGGAGAAAGCCTCCTTGGCGGCGAAGCGCTTGGCGTAGGTGCCGGCGCGGGTGAAGGGCCGCCCTTCCGCCTTGCGCCGCTCGGCGTCGGTGAAGACGCGGTTGGTGAAACGCTCCCCGAAACGGTCGAGCGAGTTCTGAATCCGCTCGATGTTGCAGAGGTCGGAGCCGATGCCGATGATCATGGCGTGCGCCGATACCCTGCACCGCTTGTGTCGAGCGACGTCGAGACACGCTTCTCGACTTCGCTCGAAGCGGGCGGGTGGGCGTGGGCGGACAGGTTCAACCCCGTGCCTCGTCCATCAGGGCGCGCATCTGGCGGATGCTGGGGCCGAGGCCGGTGAAGATCGCCTCGCCGACAAGGAAGTGGCCGATGTTAAGCTCGCGGATCTGCGGGATGGCGGCGACCGGCACGACATTGTCGAAGCTGAGGCCGTGGCCGGCGTGCGGCTCGATGCCGTTCTTGGTGGCAAGCGCGGCGGCGTCGGCGATGCGCCGCAGCTCGGCCGAGCGCGCTTCGCCGTCGAGATGGGCGTAGAGGCCGGTGTGGAATTCCACCACCGGCGCGCGGAGGCGTATGGCGGCGTCGATCTGCCGCGCGTCGGGCTCGATGAACAGGCTAACGCGGATGCCAGCGTCGTTCAGCCGGGCGATGTAGGGCGCGAGGTGGTTGTCCTGCCCCGCCGCGTCTAATCCGCCTTCGGTGGTCCGCTCCTCGCGCTTTTCGGGAACGATGCACACCGCATGGGGGCGGTGGCGGAGCGCGATGTCGAGCATTTCGGTTGTCGCCGCCATCTCCAGGTTCAGCGGCACCTCGAGATGCTCCATCAAAGCGGCGATATCCTCGTCGCGGATGTGGCGGCGGTCTTCGCGCAGGTGCGCGGTGATGCCGTCGGCGCCCGCTTCGGCCGCGGCAAAGGCGGCGCGCACCGGATCGGGATGGTCGCCGCCGCGCGCGTTGCGGATGGTGGCGACATGGTCGATGTTGACCCCGAGGCGTAAGCCGGCGCTCAAGCGGCCTTCCTGCTTCCGGGCTTCTCGACGGGTATGGCGGCCAATTCCGGCGGCACCGCGGCGGGCTCGTAGGTGGGCACGTCGATGCTGATCAGCGGAAAGAAGGGCACGCCGAGATCTGCAAGGCCGTTGGAGCGGTCGACGAGGGCGGCGGCGGCGATCACCTCGCCGCCCGCTTCGCGCACCGCCTTCATCGCTTCGCGGGAGCTGAGGCCCGTGGTGACGACGTCCTCGACGAGGAGCACCTTCTGGCCCGACTCAAGCCGAAAGCCGCGGCGAAGTTCGAAGGTGCCGGTCGGCCGTTCCAGGAAGATCGCCTGAAGCCCGAGCGAGCGGCCGATCTCGTGGCCGATCAGGATGCCGCCCATCGCCGGGGAAACCACCATGGAGATCTGCGCCTTGATCTCCAGCGGCAGCGTGCGCGCGAGGGCGGAGGCCAAGCGCGAGGCGCGGGACGGGTCCATCAGCACCCGGGCGCATTGCAGGTAGCGGGAGCTGTGCAGGCCGGAGGACAGGACGAAATGCCCCTCCAGCAGAGCGTCGGCGACGCGGAATTCGTGCAATATCTCGTCCTGCGTCATGCTGGCGCCGCTCCTGTTGGCCGGGGGCGGTGAATAAGGCGGGAGCGCCCCTCCATCAACCCGCGCCAAGAGCCTTGAGGCGGGGAGACCTCCTCCCTATAAGGCGCCCAAATTCGAAGCACCGGCCCACGAATCCGTCCCGCTCCGCCCGGAGGCACACAGGGGTTTAAATGAAGACTTTTCTTTCGCTTATCGCCGCCGCCGCGGCATTCGGCATGGCCCCGGCCGCGCTTGCACAGCAGGCGGCGGTGCCGGAAGCCCCGGCGGCCGCGCCCGCCAAGCCGCAGCCCGTCGTCGCTGCCCCGACCGCGCCGGGCAGCACGGCGCCGCGCGACGCGATCAGCGCTTCGAGCCAGGCTTCGCCCGCCCAGCCGGAAGAGGTTTCGGGCGCCGATACGGCCGACAAGGCGCCGTCGAACGCCTCCGTGCTGAGCAGCTCCCTCGCCCGCACCGCGCCCGACGCCACCGTCGGCCAGCCGCGCGAGGACCGCATCGGCTTCCAGCCGCAGGTCACGCCGATCGGTCAGGAAGCCGCCTGGTTCCACAACGCAATCCTGATGCCGCTGATCACCATCGTCTCGGTGTTCGTGCTGCTTTTGATGCTGTACGTGATCATCCGTTTCCGCCGCAGCGCCAACCCGACGCCGTCGCGGACCACGCACAACACGCTTCTAGAGGTTGCCTGGACGCTCGTTCCGGTGCTCATTCTGGTCGCCATCGCCGTTCCGTCGATCCGGCTGCTCGCCCACCAATATTCGCCGCCCAAGGCCGATCTCACCATCAAGGTGACCGGCAACCAATGGTATTGGACCTATAACTATCCCGATCACGGCGATTTCGAAGTGATCGCCAACATGCTGTCGGAAGACGAAGCCAAGCGCCGCGGCGAGCCGCGCCTGCTGGCCGTTGACGAGCGGGTGGTGGTTCCGGTCGGCGCAACGGTGAAGGTGATCGTCACCTCCGCCGACGTGATCCACAGCTGGGGCGTTCCCGCTTTCTGGGTGAAGATGGACGCCGTTCCCGGCCGCCTCAACGAGACCTGGTTCAAGACCGATCGTCCGGGCGTTTATTATGGCCAGTGCTTCGAGCTTTGCGGCGCGCGCCATGCTTACATGCCGATCGCCGTTGAGGTCGTCCCGCAGGCGCAGTTCGCCGCCTGGGTCGCTTCAAAGGGCGGCACCATGCCGGGTTCGCCGCAGATGAAGTCGGGCGATGAGACCGCTACGTCGCCGATCACCAATCCGGGCGCGGCCGCGGCCAAGCCGGCGGTGGGCACCGGCCCGACCCCGACCGGAGGCGCTTCGGGCGCAACCGAGACCACGCCGACCCCGACCAACATCACGCCTGGAACGGCCAAGCCGGCGGTTTCCACCCAGGGCGCAGCCGAATCCAGACGCGGAAGCAATTAAGATGACCGACACCACTGCCAACGCAGCCCATTTCCAGGCCGATCACGGCCATGCCGCGCACCATGACGCCGATCACAAGCCCGGCTTCTTTGCGCGCTGGTTCATGTCCACCAACCACAAGGACATCGGCACGCTGTACCTGATCTTCGCGATCGTCGCGGGCATCATCGGCGGCACGATTTCCGGCATCATGCGCGCCGAGCTCGCCTCGCCGGGCATGGACATCCTTCCCGGCCTGAACGGCGGCGACATGGATGCCGCCAACCATATGTGGAACGTGCTGATCACCGCGCACGGTTTGATCATGGTGTTCTTCATGGTCATGCCGGCAATGATCGGCGGCTTCGGCAACTGGTTCGTTCCGATCATGATCGGCGCGCCCGACATGGCCTTTCCGCGCATGAACAATATCAGCTTCTGGCTGATCGTTCCGGCGTTCCTGCTCCTCTTGGGCTCGGCCTTCGTCCCCGGAGGCACCGGCAACGGCGCCGGCACCGGCTGGACGGTGTACGCGCCGCTGTCGACCAGCGGCTCCTCGGGCCCGGCGGTGGACATGGCGATCTTCTCGCTCCACCTTGCCGGCGCCTCGTCGATCCTGGGCGCGATCAACTTCATCACCACCATCTTCAACATGCGCGCGCCGGGCATGACCCTGCACAAGATGCCGCTGTTCGTGTGGTCGGTGCTGGTTACCGCTTTCCTGCTTCTCCTCTCGCTCCCGGTTCTCGCCGGCGCGATCACCATGCTCTTGACCGACCGCAACTTCGGCACGCACTTCTTCGACGCGTCCGGCGGCGGCGATCCGATCCTGTACCAGCACCTCTTCTGGTTCTTCGGCCACCCCGAAGTGTACATCATGATCCTGCCGGGCTTCGGCATCGTCAGCCAGGTGGTGGCGACCTTCAGCCGCAAGCCGGTCTTCGGCTATCTCGGCATGGCCTATGCCATGGTCGCGATCGGCGTGATCGGCTTCGTTGTGTGGGCCCACCACATGTTCACCGTCGGCATGGACGTGAACACCAAGATGTACTTCACCGCGGCGACGATGGTGATTGCGGTGCCCACCGGCATCAAGATCTTCTCGTGGATCGCGACGATGTGGGGCGGCTCGCTCTCCTTCCAGACGCCGATGATGTGGGCGCTGGGCTTCATCTTCATGTTCACGGTGGGCGGCGTGACGGGCGTGGTGCTCGCCAACGGCGGCATCGATAACAACGTCCACGACACCTACTACGTGGTTGCCCACTTCCACTACGTGCTCTCGCTCGGCGCGGTCTTCTCGCTGTTCGCGGGCTGGTACTACTGGTTCCCGAAGATGTTCGGCCGGATGTACTCGGAAGTGCTCGGCCAGCTCCATTTCTGGCTGTTCTTCATCGGCGTGAACATCGTGTTCTTCCCGATGCACTTCCTCGGCATGCAGGGCATGCAGCGCCGCGTGCCGGACTATGCCGATGCCTATTCCTACTGGAACCACATCGCGAGCCTGGGCTTCTACATCCTGGCCGCCGGCATGGTGTTCTTCTTCCTGAGCATCATCTGGGCGTTGGTCGCGGGCCGCAAGGCCGCGGGCAATCCGTGGGGCGAAGGCGCAACGACGCTGGAATGGACCTTGTCCAGCCCGCCGCCGTTCCACCAGTTCGAGACCCTGCCGAAGGTGGATTGATGAATATCCCTCCCGCGGGGCGGGAGGGAGGTAAAAGGGGTGGGCCCGCCGCAGCCGGAGACATTGCGTCTTCCCTGCGCCGGGCCCATCTTTTGCATTCGGAACTCGAGATGACCGTCACTGTGACCGCAGCCCCCGCCTCCTTGCCAGCCCACTGGACCGACTTCCTCGCGCTCACCAAGCCGCGGGTGATGAGCCTGGTCGTGTTCACCGGCCTCTGCGGCCTGCTCGTCGCGCCGACGCACATCCACCCGATCCTCGGCTTCACGGCCATCCTCTGCATCGCACTCGGCGCGGGCGCGGCGGCGGCGCTCAATATGTGGTACGAGGCCGATCTCGACGCCAAGATGACGCGCACCGCTTCGCGCCCGCTGCCCGCAGGCCGGATGGATCGGCAGACGGCCCTTCACTTCGGCGTCGGCCTTTCCTTTTTCTCCGTGCTGCTGATGGGGCTTGCGACCAACTGGTTCGCCGCCGCCGTCTTGGCCGTGTCGATCCTTTTCTACGTGGTTGTCTACACGATCTGGCTGAAGCGCCGGACGCCGCAGAACATCGTCATCGGCGGCGCGGCCGGGGCCTTTCCGCCGCTGATCGGCTGGGCGGCGGCGACCGGCGATGCGACCCTGCTCCCCATTCTGCTCTTCGTCCTGATCTTCCTCTGGACGCCGCCGCATTTCTGGGCGCTGTCGCTGTTCGTCCGCTCCGATTACGCCGCCGCGGGCGTTCCGATGCTCCCGGTCGTCTCCGGCCCGAAGGTCACCCGCCAGCAGATCGCGCTCTACACCGTGCCGATGGCGATTGCCGCCGTCGCGCCCTGGCCGCTCGGCCTCACCGGCGCGATCTACGGCATCGCGGCCGCCGCGCTCAGCCTGGTCTTCCTTGTCCTGTCGCTGCAGGTGCTCGCCAACCGCGCCACCGAGCCCGAAGGCATGAAGCCCGAAAAGCGGCTGTTCGCCTACTCAATCCTATATCTGTTCGCCGTGTTCGGCGCTCTTGTCCTCGATCAGTGGATCCTGAAATGACCCAAGACGATCCCCAGCACCTCGCCGAAGTGCGCCGCCGCCAGCGCGGCCGCGCGATCATCATGGCGCTGCTGCTCGGCGCCTTCGTTGCTCTGATCTATGGCATCACGATCGTGCGGATGACCGGAAAATGAGCGACGCGCTTGCCCGGCGGAACGGCCGCACCGCCGGCCTCGCGGCTTTGCTGGTGCTGGCCATGGTCGGCTTGGCGTTTGCGAGCGTGCCGCTATACCGCTTGTTCTGCCAGGTGACCGGCTTCGACGGCACCACCATGCGCGCCAAAGGCGACGCGCCGGGCGGCATTGCGGGCAAGAACGTCGGCGTCCGCTTCGACGCCAACACCTCGCCCGCGCTCCCCTGGCACTTCAAGCCGGAGCAGGCGGTGAAGAAGGTGCGCATCGGCGAGCGCTACATGGCCTTCTACCTTGCCAAGAACCTCTCGGATAAGCCGGTCACCGGGAGCGCGACGTTCAACGTTACGCCCGTCTGGGCGGGCAAATATTTCAACAAGATCCAGTGCTTCTGCTTCAACGAGCAGACCCTTCAGCCGGGCGAGGAAGCGCGCATGCCCGTGGTGTTTTTCGTTGATCCCAAGATCGTCGACGATCCCGACGCGGCGGGCGTGAGCGAAATCACGCTGTCTTATACCTTTTACCCGGTGGACCAGGCGAAGAGCGGAAGCTAGAGGGTTCACCCAAACGCAACAGGGAGTCCGGCCCCACGAGGCCGGCGGCAAGCCAAGGAAAGTCTCAGTCGATGGCCGGAGCGAAGAACCACCCCTACCACATCCTGCCGCCAAGCATCTGGCCGATCGTCGGCTCCTTCTCCGCGCTGGCCATGGCCGCGGGCGGGGTGATGTGGATGCACGACCAGGAATTCGGCGGCTACGTGTTCTTCGCCGGCCTGATCGCCGTTCTGTTCGTGATGTTCAGCTGGTGGGCCGACGTGATCCGGGAGGCGCATGCCGGCGATCACACGCCGATCGTCCAGCTCCACCTGCGCTACGGCATGATCCTGTTCATTGCGTCCGAAGTGATGTTCTTCGTCGCCTGGTTCTGGGCTTGGTTCAATGCCGCGCTGTTCCCGTCCGCGGTGGATTCGGTCGGCGGCGTCTGGCCGCCCAAGGGCATGGAAGTGCTCGATCCATTCGGCTTCCCTCTGCTCAACACGCTGATCCTCCTCTGCTCGGGCACCACCGTTACCTGGGCCCACCATTCGCTGATCAACGGCGACCGTGATGGGCTGAAGAAGGGCCTGCTCGCCACCATCGTGCTCGGCGTCATCTTCTCGGCGATCCAGGCTTACGAATATGCCCACGCGCCGTTCGGCTTCTCCGACAATATCTACACCTCGGCATTTTTCATGGCGACGGGCTTTCACGGCTTTCACGTCCTGGTCGGCACGATCTTCCTGATCGTCTGCCTGATGCGCGCCAACAAGGGCCACTTCACGCCGCGGCAGCATTTCGGCTTCGAAGCGGCTGCCTGGTATTGGCACTTCGTCGACGTGGTGTGGCTGTTCTTGTTCGTCGCCATCTACGTCTGGGGCGGCTGGGGCGCCGAGCTTCATTGATGGGGAACGGCGGGAGCGCGTGACCATGCGCTTCCCGCTTCTTCCGACCCTGTTCGTCGTCGCAGCGGTGGCGACCATGATCGCGCTTGGCATCTGGCAGATCGGGCGGGCCCACGAGAGAGACGCGCTCGCCGCCCGCTTCGAGGCGAACCGCACGCTTCCGGCGATGGCGCTCCCCGCCACCGCAGCGGCGGACGAAGCCTTGCTGTACCGTCGCGCCACCGCCTTCTGCCTGGAGGTGACCTCCTGGCGCCGCGTCGGCGGCAAGTCCGCGTCGGGCACCAGCGGCACCCGCCACATCGCCTCGTGCAGCACCGGCGCGGAAGGGGCTGGCTTCGTCGCCGATCTCGGAGTCTCAGCCGATCCCAAGTTCGTGCCGCAGTGGAAGGGCGGGGAAGTGACGGGGGTTGTCACCGCCGCACCGTCGGACGCCGGGTTCCTCGAGCGGATCACCGGCAAGGCGCCGCCGCCCCGCCCAATGATCGTCGCGTCGCAAGCCGCGCCGGGCCTTGAGCCGACGGTGCCGCCGCAGCCGCCGGCGGAGAACAGCAGCCGCTGGTATGCCGGCCAGTGGTTCTTTTTCGCGCTCACCGCCGCCTTGATCTACATCCTGGCGCTTCGCCGCCGCCGCACCGTGGCGGTTGAAGCCGAACCGAAGCAGCCCTAACTTCGCGTCCTTCATGAAGCTCACCACCCTTTCGAGCGGCCTGCGAGTCGCCACCCGCAACATGCCGGGCGTCGAAACAGCCGCCGTTGGCCTGTATGCCGAGGCCGGATCGCGCCACGAGCCGGCGCGCCTTAACGGCATCGCCCATCTCTACGAGCACATGGTGTTCAAGGGCGCGGGCGGCCGTTCGGCGCGCGAAATCAGCGAAGCGATCGAGGATGTCGGCGGGGACCTCAATGCCTGCACCGACCGCGACGGCACCAACTTCACCGCCACCGTGCTCGCCGAGCATGTCGGCTTGGCGGTCGAGCTGATCTCCGACATGATCCTCAAGCCCCATTTCGACGCGGCGGATCTGGAGCGCGAAAAGGATGTCGTCCTTCAGGAATTGGGCGAAGCACGCGACACGCCCAACGACATCATCTTCGACGATCTGTGGACCGCCGCATTCGCCGATCAGCCGCTCGGCCGCCCGGTGCTCGGCGACGAGGGCAGCATCGAAGCGATTGCGCGAACCGACCTCCACGACTGGCGCACCACCCGCTACCGCGCCGGAAGCCTGTCGCTGGTCGCCGCCGGCAAGGTCGACCACGACGCGTTCGTTGCGCTTGCCGAGCAGCGGTTCGCCGATCTGCCGGTGGGCGAACTCGACGCGCCGGAGGCCGGCCGCTTCACCGGCGGCGCCAAGATCGGGCGCACCAAGGCGGACCAGGCGCACCTCGCGCTTGCCTTCGAAGCGCCCGCCCAGCGCGACGCCGATTATTTCGCCGCCCGCTTCTTCTCCGACATCGTCGGCGGCGGCATGTCGTCGCGCCTATTTCAGCAGGTGCGCGAGGATCGCGGCCTGGCTTACTCGATCTACTCGCAGCTCGCGCCTTACGCCGACAGCGGTTTGTTCTACGTCTACGCCGCCACCGCCCGCCGCGAATCGGCCGCCGCCGCGCAGTTGATCGAGGAAACGCTCGCCGCCGCGCCATCCTCGCTGACGGAACGGGAAGTCGAGCGCGTCCGCACCCAGGCACGCGCCGGGCTGCTGATGGGTGTCGAGAGCCCCTGGGGTCAGGCGAGCTATCTCGCCCGGCAGCTTTCCGTCTACGGCCGCCTGGTCGAGCCCGCGGAAGTGATCGGCGAGCTTCAGGCGGTGACGCTGGATCAGGTTGCAGCCGCCGGCGCCAAGATGCTCTCCGGCCCGCGCGCCCGCGCCACCATCGGCTTTCCCGCCGTTCGCGCGGCATGAGCCTCCAGACCCTCGTTGCCGAACCGTGGGCCGACTACGGCCTGGTCGATTGCGGCCACGGCCGGAAGCTGGAGCGCTACGGCCGCTTCCGCTTCATCCGTCCGGAACCGCAGGCGATGTGGGCGCCGGCCGCCGAGAGCTGGGACGCGGACGGCGAGTTCATCCCGGGCTCGGACGAAGAAGGCGGCGGCCGCTGGGACTATGCCCGCGCGGTGCCAAAGGAGGGCTGGGACCTCCGCTGGCAGGAAGTCCGCTTCCGCGCCCAGAATACGCCGTTCCGCCACTTGGCCTTCTTTCCCGACATGGCCCCGCAATGGGCATGGATGCGGGAACGGCTCGGCGAGGGCGCGGAAGCGATGAACCTGTTCGGTTACACGGGAGTCGGCAGCCTGGCGATGGCGGCGACGGGCGCGAAGATCACCCATGTCGACGCGTCCAAGAAATCGGTGGAGGCGGGCAAGGCGAACGCCGTTCTATCCGCCATGGCCGACAAGCCGATCCGCTGGATGATCGACGACGCCGCCAAGTTCACCGCCCGCGAAGTGCGCCGCGGCCGCCGCTACGACGGCATCATCCTCGATCCCCCCAAATACGGCCGCGGCCCCAACGGCGAGGTGTGGAAGCTCGAGGAGGGCCTGCCCACCCTCATCGCCGATTGCGCCAAGCTCCTCGACGCCGAAAGCCGCTTCCTCGTCCTCACCGTCTACGCCGTCCGAATGTCGGCCCTCGCCATCGCGGAACTGCTCAGCCAAGCCACCGCCCACCTCGGCGGCCGCGTCGAATGCGGCGACATGGCCGT
>DATBNC010000006.1:0-24248 GCA_036554525.1 Allosphingosinicella sp. | reverse complement strand
GTGAGCGCGGGCATTTTGAGCAACCCAAGATTTTGGAGACATGCATATGAGCGAACAGCTTACGCTGTCGGCCGAGACGCGCGAACGGGCTGGCAAGGGAGCCTCCCGTGCAATGCGTCGTGAAGGCCGCGTCCCCGCCGTAGTCTACGGCAACAAGGAAGAGCCGCTGGCCATCCACCTCGAGGAGAAAGCCCTCGTCAAGGCGATGTCGAACGGCCACTTCATGAACTCGGTCGTGATGATCGAGGTCGCAAGTGGCGGCACCGCGCGCACCCTTCCCAAGGACGTTCAGTTCCACCCGGTCACCGACCGGCCGCTGCATGTCGATTTCCTGCGCATCTCCGAGCACTCGACCGTCACCGTCAACGTTCCCATTCGCTTCACCGGCGAAGAAGAATCGCGTGGCATCAAGCGCGGCGGTGTGCTGAACCCGGTCCGCCACGAGCTCGAGCTGGTCTGCGACGCCGCCGAGATCCCGGACGAGATCGTAATCAGCATCGCGTCGATGAACATCGGCGATTCGCTGCACATCTCGGCGGTCGAGCTGCCCAAGGGCGTCTCCCCGGCGATCACCGATCGCGATTTCACCATTGCCACGGTTGTCCCCTCGTCCGGCTCGGTTCTGGAAGCCGAAGACGCGGCGGCGGAAGCCGAAGTCGCGGCGGACGAAGTTCCCGCCACCGACGCAACGGCGGGCGACGAAGCAGAGGACCATCCCGCGCAGACGCAGGACTAATCCTTGTCGCTACTCAGGCGGCTCGGCGCTCTCCTCGCTCCAAAGGCGGTGGAGGTGCCGGGCCAGCCCCTTGGCCTCGACGCAACGGACGACTGGGGGGATTTCAAGCCCGTGCAGATCTGGGTCGGCCTCGGCAATCCGGGCGCGCAATATGCGATGCACCGGCACAATGTCGGCTTCATGGCGCTCGACGCCATCGCCGCAACCCACAATTTCGATCCGCCGAAGAAGAGCTTTCGCGGCTGGGCGCAGCAGGGCCGGATCGGCGGTCAGCGCGTGCTGCTGCTCAAGCCCGAAACCTTCATGAACGACAGCGGCCGCGCGGTCCGCGCCGCCATGGACTTCTTCAAGAAAGAAGTCGGCGACATCACCGTGTTCCACGACGAGCTCGACCTCGCGCCGTTCAAGGTGAAGGTGAAAACCGGCGGCGGCACGGCGGGGCATAACGGCCTCCGCTCCACCGAGGCGCATGTCGGGAACGCCTTTCGCCGTGTGCGGATCGGCATCGGCCATCCCGGGCACAAGGACCGGGTGACCGGCCACGTGCTGGGCAATTACGCGAAGGCGGAGACGGACGATCTCGCCGACATGCTCGGTGCCATCGCGGCGGAAGCACAGTGGCTCGCCGACGGCGACGACGCCCGCTTCATGAACGAGGTGGCGCTCCGGCTTCAAGATTAAGGCTTAACTGGCTGGCGGCCCACCATTGCGGCGCCTCACGATAGAGCTAAGCTACCGCCATGCGGCGGGCGGTATCGGAATGGAGCAGACTTGGATGCGCCGCGCTCCTCGGCGCGGCCATCGCTTTCCCCGCTGGAATGGCCTTTTCCGGCAGCAGCTCCTTTCAGCCGGAAGCGGGCGAAGCGCACCGCTCTCCTAGCCCGATGCGAAAAACGGCGGAGCGGCGCGACCCATATTCGCCGGACATCTTAGGGGATGCGCATGTCCTCGAGCAGCACCGGCGAACGGTTGAGGCGATGGAGCTGTCGTGCCGGCAGACAGGCGCGCTTTGTGCGGAAGCTGAAAAGGCACGCGGATATCTAGAGGCCCAAGCGGACAGCAACCGCTAGGGTTCACCCCCGGATGAGAAGCAGCGCCCGGAAGTTGAGGCGCTTGCCCCGAGGGGGTTCCTACTTCGGAAGCTTCGCGACCGAATCCATGCACAGCTTCACCGCGCGGTCGAAGGCGGCGGTTTGGCCGGGGTTGCGGGCCAGCTGACTTCGGAAGCTGCGGCTTGCCGAGACGGCGACGCCGTTGATCTGGGCTGGAGTGAGCCGCTCAGGGTTGGCCGCGACGTTGGCCTGGGCGAGGGCGCGGCGGATCATCGGCGCGAGGTTGGCATTGACCGCGCGGTTGTTGCCGCTGCGCTCCGCCTTCACGGCCAGCGCGCCGGCGCAACCTGCCCAGAAGACCGGAGGGCTCGGCGGCGCGGCGTGGAGCGGGGCAATGGGGACCGCAGCTGCGAGAATGAGGGCGGCGGTGAGGGTGCGGCTTTTGGACATGGAGGAGGCTCCTTTGCCCCCTGCCTCTCACTGAAATGCTGTTCCGGCAACAGTTTAGAGCGCTGGCGCGGCGACCTGTTCGCGTTCGGGACGGTTGGTACGCGAAGCGTTGCGCGGCGGCGCATCGTAGAAATCCACCTGCATCCGCATGGCGCCGAGCGGCTCGACGCTGTGCGGTTGCCGCGGCTTGATGACCATTTCGGCACCCGCTTCGAGGTCGCTGCTGCCCTCCCCGCTTCGGTAGCGCAGTCGCCCCTCCAGCACCCGGATCACGCCCCACACGCCGGCCTTGGTGCTGTGTTCGCGGCGCAGGCCCGCGGGCAGGCTGTGTTCGTCGAACACCGGCGTCGATTTGTACGGGCGGGGCGCTGCCGGCGCGAGGCGGAAGTAGAGGGCGAGCTTCAGGCTTTCGGCGATGCGCTCGGCTTTCTCGATCACCGCCGCCGCGTCTTCGGGCGCGAGCTGCTCGGCGGCGGTTTCGCGCCAGAGGGTGAGCCAGCGGTCGAACATCTCCGGCTTGATCGCGGCGGCGTGGCGCAGGTGGGCGCCCACCGGGCTGCCTTTGTAACGGCCGGTGGTGCGCATCACCGAGGACCAGAAGGCGCCGAGCTTTTCGAGATGCTCCGGCCAGTCCGCCACCGCCGCGCCGAAGACGGGGCCGAGCAGGGCGTCCTCCCGCACCTTGGCGTAGAAGGCGTCTACCAGACTTTGGAGATCGGCGTCGGTCATTTGGGTGGTCTCGGTTGGTACTTCGGCTGCTTTACTGTGGGGAATCCTCTGCCGCACATCCGGTGATCTACCTACCCTCGCCCCACCAGGGAGAGGGTTAAGCTGGCGCTCTCTCGCCTCAGCGGTTAGGGGAACGCGACTTTTCGGAACATCAAAGGGCTTCGGGCGAAATGGGTTTTCGGTGCGGTATTGTCGGGCTTCCCAATGTGGGGAAGTCCACCCTGTTCAACGCGCTGACCGAAACGGCGGCGGCGCAGGCGGCGAACTATCCCTTTTGCACCATCGAGCCCAATGTCGGCCGCGTCGCGGTGCCCGATCCGCGGCTTCACGAGATCGCGCGCATCGGCAAATCGGCGACAATTATCGAAACCCAGCTCGAGTTCGTCGACATTGCCGGGCTGGTGCGCGGCGCCTCCACGGGCGAGGGGCTCGGCAACCAGTTCCTCGGCAACATCCGCGAGGTGGACGCCATCGTCCACGTGCTGCGCTGTTTCGAGGAAGGCGATGTGACGCACGTCGAGGGCAAGGTCGATCCGATCGCCGACGCCGAGACGGTTGAGACCGAGCTGATGCTTGCCGACCTGGAGAGCCTCGAGAAGCGGGTGCCCGCTTTGGCCAAGAAGGCGACGCAGGGGGACAAGGAAGCGAAGATCCAGGCGTCGGTGCTTGGCCAGGCGCTGGAGCTGCTTCGGGAGTCGAAGCCGGCGCGCTTGACCCAGCCGAAGGACGAGGAGGAAGCGAAGGCGCTGGAGCGGGCGCAGCTGCTGACCGCCAAGCCGGTACTCTACGTCTGCAACGTCGACGAGGGCGACGCCGCCACGGGCAATGCGCACAGCGCGCGCGTGTTCGAAAAAGCCAAAGCGGAAGGCGCGCATGCCGTGGTGATCTCCGCGGCGATCGAGGCGGAGATTGCGATGATGGCGCCGGAGGATCGGGCGGATTTCTTGAAGGACCTCGGCCTTGCCGAAACCGGCCTGTCGCAGATCATCCGCGCCGGCTACGCGCTGCTCGACCTCATCACGTTCTTCACCGTCGGCCCCAAGGAAGCGCGCGCGTGGACGGTGGAGAAGGGCTCCAAGGCGCCGCAGGCGGCCGGCGCGATCCATACCGACTTCGAACGCGGCTTCATTCGTGCCGAAACCATGGCCTATGAGGATTATGTCGCCCATGGCGGCGAAGCGGGCGCCAAGGAGGCCGGCAAGTGGCGCTCCGAAGGCAAGGAGTACGTCACCAAGGACGGCGACATCATGCTGTTCCGCTTCAACGTCTGAGGGAGGCCCAAGCATGCCGCGGATGAGGACACTGGGCAGCAGCGGGCTTCGGACCCCTCCCCTCATCCTCGGCGGCAACGTGTTCGGCTGGACTGCGGACCGGGAGGCGAGTTTCGCGGTGCTCGACCGATTCGCGGCGGCGGGCGGGACGATGATCGACACGGCCGACGTCTATTCCGTCTGGGCGCCGGGCAACAAAGGCGGCGAGAGCGAGACGATCATCGGCGAATGGCTGACGCGGCGCGGGCGGCGCGACGACGTGCTGATCGCAACCAAGGTCGGCCTAGCGAGCGGGCTTGGCGCGGGGACGATTGCCGAGGCGGTGGAGGGGTCGCTTCGGCGGCTCGGCACCGATTATGTCGATCTGTACTACGCGCACATCGACGATCCCAAGACGCCGCTGGAGGAGACGCTGGAGGCGTTCGACCGGCTGGTGAAGGCGGGCAAGGTGCGGGCGCTCGGCGCGTCGCAGATCGACGCGGCGCGGCTGGAGGAGGCGCTGGATGTCTCGGCTGCGAACGGCTGGACCGGCTATTCGGTGCTGCAGACCTGGTACAGCATGGTTGAGCGGCGGAAGTTCGAGGATGCGTTGCAGGAGGTGGTGCAGCGGCGCGGGCTTGGCATGTGCGCCTTCTTTGCGCTCGCCAACGGCTACCTCACCGGCAAATATCGGGGGCCGGACGACCTCGGCAAAAGTGTGCGGGGCGACCGGGTGGAGCAGTATGTGAATGGCAACGGGCCCGGGGTGCTTGCGGCGCTTGATCGGGTCGCGGCGGAGTGCAGGGCGACGCCGGCGCAGGTCGCGCTTGCCTGGACGGCGGCGCAGCCGGGGGTGACGGCGCCGCTCGCCAGTGCCCGTAGCCTTGCGCAGCTTGAAGAGCTGCTGCTCAGCCTGGAACTCAAGCTGACGGCTGACCAGATCGCGGCGCTGACCGCCGCAAGCGACCAACAGGAGGAAACCACGACATGAACCCACGCATGTTTTTGCAGACCATGATCGCACTTGCTTCGGCATCGCTTGGCCTGGTGGCGGCTTTGGCCTGGAACGAGGCGATCAAGGCGACGCTTGCCAAGCTCGGCCTCGGCGACAGCCTCGCGGGCCTCTACACCTACGCAATCCTGGCGACGGTGATTGCCGTCACCGTCCTGGTCATGCTCGGCAAGGCCGCGGCGCGCGTGGGCGGCGAAGCGCATTTCACCCGCGAAGCGGAAGGCTGAGCGTGATCTGGCTGGACGATCTCAAAGTTGGCGACGAGACCTATTTCGGAAGCACCGAAGTGACCCGGGAGGAGGTGATCGCCTTTGCCCAGCGCTACGATCCCCAGCCCTTTCACCTGTCGGACGAAGCGGCGGCGCGAACGCATTTCGGGCGGCTCGCTGCGTCGGGCTGGCATACCTGCGCGATGGTGATGGGGGTGATCGCCCGCCACGTGGTCGAGACGGAGCAGGCCGGGCTCGGCTCGCCGGGGATCGACGAGTTGAGGTGGTTGAAGCCGGTTTACCCGGGGGACACCCTGCACGTCCGCTCGCGGATCAAGGAGGTGCGGCCGTCGCGGTCGAAGCCGGAGATCGGATCCTTCCGATCGGCTACGACGGTGACCAACCAGGACGACGTGCCGGTGCTGACCTTCACCAGCATCGTGCTGATGCGGCGAAAGCCGGCGGAGGCTAGCTAAGCCCCTCCCCTTCAGGGGAGGGGTTTGGGGAGGGGAATATCCGCAGCGGGGCGGCTCGTAGCTATCGTGTGACTACGGGCCCCTCCCCAACCCCTCCAAAGGGAGGGGCTAGAACGGGCGTTTAGTCCCTGCGGTCGCGGCGGTTTTCACGGCGCAGTTGCTGGCGGTCCTGGCGGCGATCCTGGCGGAACTGGCGGCGGTCCTGCTGCCGGTCGGTGCGGAACTGGTCGCGTGTCACGGTGCCATTGCGGACCGCCTGGCGATCCTCGCGGCGCTCGGTGCGGAAGACCTGGCGATCGTCGCGGCGTTCGGCGCGATATTCGCCCCGGTTCTGCTGAACTTCGCGGCGGTCTTCCCGCCGGTCGGCGCGGTAGGAGCCCCAATTCTCGTAGCGGCGGTCGTTCCAGTCGCGGCCTCCATATTGGCTGCGGCGGCCTTCCCAATAACGGCGATGATCGTCGTTCCAGCGATGGCGGCGCCCGCCGCGATCGTAGATGTAGAAGCCGACGCCCGGATAATAATAATCGCCGTACCAGCCATAATAATTGCTGGAATAGCGGTCGCCGTAGCCGCCGTAGCAATTGTCGTAATACGGGTCGCAATAGCCGCCGGACTGGTAGCCGACCGAGACGCCGCCATAGCCGTAGCCATAATCGTCGTAGGTGGCGCAGGCGGACAGGCCAGCGGAGGCGGCAAGCGCCAGAGCGAGGGTGGGAAGACGGCCGGGCATAAGCATACTCTCCTGACGAACGTGGCAAAGGCTCACACAGGCTCCGCCCCGAGCCGTGCACGATGAAGCGTCTAAGGCCCTGAAAACGAACGTGGTTGACGCCAGTTCCAGTGCCCCTGGATGGCGGTGCCGCAGGTTAGCGAAATCGCAAGCGACGCGCGGCTAGAGCAAGGGGCAATGACCCGGGCCGCCCCTTCCCTCCTCGCTGCTTATGCCGTCGCAATCGCCGCCGGGCTCCTCTCCTTGTGGGTAGCGGGCGCCTGGAGCTCCGGCTTTTCTGGCGCGGACGAGCCGGCGCATTTCATCAACAGCTGGTTCGTTGCCGCCTATGCGCGCGATGCGCTCGGGCAGGATCCGCTCGCCTATGCGACGGAATTCTACCTCCACTACCCGAAAATCTCGATCGGCCATTGGCCGCCGGCTTTTTACGGGCTGGTGGCGCCGGTCTTCTGGGTCGCGCCGGCGACGCCGCAGACGGCGATGGCGGTGAACCTGTTCGTGGCGGCGCTTCCCGCGCTTGGGGTTGCCGCCTTGCTGCTTCGGCTGGCCGGGCGCGCGGGGGCGGTGGCGGGTGCGGTGCTGTTGGCGCTGACGCCGCTCGGGATCGAGGGGCAGGCTTTCTTCATGCTCGACCAGGCGCTTGCCGCCTGCGCGGTTGCGGCGGCGATCGCCTGGGCGGCCTTCGCGGCGCGGCAGACATGGTGGCGCATCCTGCTGTTCGCGGGCCTTGCGGCGCTTGCCATCCTGATCAAGGGCAATGGCTGGCTGATCGTGCTGATCCCGCCGCTTCACCTCGCGCTGACGGGGCGGTGGGCGCTGCTTCGCTCGGTGAAGTTGTGGGTAGGCGCGGCGGCCGGGCTTGCAGCGGTCGGGCCCTGGTATCTGGCCACGGCGGGCATTTCGGCCGACGGCTTCAACTATCAGCCGGGCTTAGCCTTTGCCGCCAAGTCCCTCGCCTATAATTTGGGCGTCCTCCTTGAAAATGTCGGTTTGCTGGGGCTTCTTCTCGCAAGCATCGGCGCGGTCGCTGCATGGCGTCAGCGGCGGGAAGAGGGGCGCTGGAACCTGGTCGCCGCCTGCTTGGCGCTGATCGGCGCAACGCTGACCTTGCAGGCGATCGTGCCGGTGGACCTCGATCCCCGCTACATGGCGCCTGCTTTGCCCGCCCTTCTGGTTCTGGCCTTGCTCGGCGCGCTGGAGCTTGCGCGGCTGGCGGCGGCGAGGCGTGCCTGGGCCGCGGCGCCCTTGTTCCTGCTGCTGCTTCCCGGCGCGGCGCACCTGGCGAGCCGGGAGCCAAAAGCCGACCTCCGAATGGACGAAGCCGCGGCTTTGGCCTCCAGCGGCGACGCTGGGCAGGCGTGGCTGATCGACGGCGGCAGCGGTGCCGAGGGCGCGTTCGTGGCCGCGATGGCGGTGCGTGACCCTGAGCTGCGCGGCTATACGGTGCGCGCCTCGAAGCTGCTCGCGACGAGCGACTTCATGGGCAACCGCTACCGCTTGCGCTTCTCGTCGCCGCAACAGGCAGCGGCGGAGATGCGGCGACTCGGGCTCGCCGGAGTGGTGGTCGCCGAGCGGCCTGGGGTAGAGGAATTTGCCCATCGGCCGCAGCTTGCGGCGGCGCTTGCCGATCCCGCCTCCGGCTACCGCCTCGTCGCGGAGCTGCCGCACCGGGGACGAGCCGGAGCCACGCGCCTGTACCGCGCCACTTCCCCCGCCAAAGCCAACATCACTGCGATCCGGGAGCTTGGAGTGCCGGACAAGGCGAAGCTCGCGGCGCGGTAGGAGCGGCTACTCGCGCGCAGCCGTCGCCAGACCTCGGGCGATCAGCCAAGCCTCGAACGCGTCGCGCCACCGGTCGGCCGGCTGATTGCGGGTGCGGATGCCGAAGCCGTGGCCGCCTTTCTCAAAAAGGTGGAGCTCGGCCGGTTGCTTGGCGGCCGTCCAGCTTCGGTAGATGCCGAGGCTGCGGGTGGACGGCACCTGCGGATCGTCTTGCGCGGCGGCGATGAACACCGGGGGCGCTCCGGCGGGTGGCGTTGCGTCGGGTGGCATGGCGCCGTAGACCGTCGCCGCGAAATTCGGGCGGACTGCAGGATCGGTACCGAGCGCCAAGTCCATCGTCGCCATTGCGCCGGCGGAGAAGCCGATGGCGCCGACCTGGCCGGCGGCGATGCCGTACCGGGCGGCGTTGGTGCGCACGTGGGCAATCGCGCGGCGGGCGTCTGCAACCGCGATGTCTCGTGCTGGCCGGGTGCGGGTGAAGAAGGCGTCGAAGCTTTCGGGGCCGCCCGGACCTTGCTCGGTCGGCGGGCGGACGCGGTATCGGAGGACGAAGGCGGTGATGCCGCGGCGGTTGAGCCATTCGGCGACTTCCGTGCCATCCAAGTCCCACACCAGAGCGCGAAACGCGCCGCCGGGGAGGACGAGCATTGCGGCGCCGTTCGCCTTGCCGGCGGGCGGGCGGAACACGGTCATCGTTGGGGTCGTAACGTTTGTGACAACGTGCACCTTGCCCGCGCCAGGTACGTCCGCGTCGAGTTCGACCTCCTCGCCGCTCCAGCTCTCCGTGCCGGGCGCTGACCCTGGCCAAAGCCGAACGGTCTCGGCGGCGGGCGCCGGTGCAGGGGCGCCGGCGCGGCCCGTTCCGCAGGACGCAATCATCAGCGCGGCCAGGAGAGCGCACGCTCGGACGCCGCTTTGCATGAACTGCCTGCCGCACCTGGTCATGAGTGACGCGCTCCTTTGAAGGCGGAGCGACAGGGTGCGCGAACCGCGCGTGCGGAGCAAGGCGGAAGCGCCCTCCCCGGCCCCAACGAAAACCCCCTCCGGTGTGTGCCGAAGGGGGCGTTTTCGATCAATGGTGGCCGGTTGCGGTGTGGCCGGGGCTGTAATCGTCCTCGCCGTCGCCGCGTGCCGGCGGCTTCTTCGCGCCTGCCCAGATGTTCTGGTAGGCCATGTAAGCGAGGATCGTCGCCAGGATCAGGAAGACGAGAACCGCAAGACCGGTGCGATGGCGGTTTTCGAGCCGTGGCTCGGCCGTCCAGGCGAGGAAGGCGGAGATATCCTTCGCCATCTGATCGCGCGTCGCGTTGGTGCCATCGGCGTAGGTCACCTGCCCGTCGGCCTGGAGCGGCGGCGGCATGGCGATGTTCAAGTTCGGGAAATAAGGGTTGAAGTGAAGCCCCTGCCCCGGCCGGTTTTCCGGCGGGAGGTTGCCCGGCGGGTTCTGATACCCGGTTAGCAACGAGTAGATGTAGGCCGAGCCGCCGTGGCGCGCCTTGGCGATCAGCGAAAGATCGGGAGGCATGGCGTTGTTGTTGGCCGCACGCGCGGCGACTTCGTTCGGGTAAGGCGACGGGAAGGCGTCGGCGGGGATCGCCTTGCGGGTCGCGGCTTCACCGGTCTTCGGATCAACCGAAGGAACCTGGATCTGCCACTGATCGGCGATTGCCTTCACTTCCGGCTCTTCGTAGCCGATTTCGGCAAGGTTGCGGAACGCGACCAGGCTGAGGCCGTGGCAGGAGGAGCAAACCTCCTTGTAGACCTGGAAGCCGCGCTGAAGCTGCTGCCGGTCATATTTGCCCAAGGGACCGTCAAACGAGAAAGCGACGTCCTTCGGCTCCTTGTGGAAGCGGTGCTCGACCGATTCCTCATGCGGCTCCGAAAGGTAGGTGACGGCGCCCGTGATCAGCGAAAAGCCTGCAATGAAGCAGAAGCCCAGGCCGACCAGAAAGGCGAGGATACGAACCATGACGCTTCTTTCCCTTATTCGGCGGCTGCGGGGCGCGGGCTGATGCCGGCCGGCTGCGATTCAACTTCCTGCCCGTGCAGCACGGAATCCGCGATCGAACTCGGCAGCGGCAGGGTCCGCTCGGTGGCGGAAAGAATGGGCAGAATGATCAGGAAGTGCGCGAAATAGTACATGGTCGCGAGCTGCGAGATCATCACGTAGGGCTCCTCCGCCGGAAGACCGCCGACCCAGCCGAGCACAAGCACGTCGGCGACCAGGATCCAGAAGAACTTCCGGAAGGTCGGCCGGTAATTGCCCGAACGCACTGGTGAACGGTCAATCCACGGCAGGAAGAAGAGGAGCAGGATGGCGGCGAACATCGCCAGCACGCCCCACAGCTTCGCAGGCAGGATGAAGTCGACGGTGAAAGCGCGCAGGATCGCGTAGAATGGCCAGAAATACCATTCGGGGACGATATGCGCCGGCGTCGAAAGCGCGTTGGCCGGGATGTAGTTGTCGGCGTGGCCGAGATAGTTCGGCGCGAAGAAGGTCACCGCCGCGTAGATGATCAGGAACACGCCCAGGCCGAAGCCGTCCTTGGCCGTGTAATACGGGTGGAACGGCAGGGTGTCGCGCGGCGACTTGATGTCGACGCCCGTTGGGTTGTTCGAGCCCGGAATGTGAAGCGCCCAGATGTGGAGGATAACCACGGCGGCGATCACGAACGGAAGCAGATAGTGAAGCGAGAAGAAGCGGTTGAGCGCCGCATTGTCCGGCGCGAAGCCACCCAGAAGCCAGGTCTGGATCGGCTCGCCGACCAGCGGGATGGCGCCGAACAGGCCGGTGATCACCTTGGCGCCCCAGAAGCTCATCTGCCCCCAGGGAAGCACATAGCCCATGAAAGCGGTCGCCATCATCAGGAGCAGGATAACGACGCCAAGCATCCAGACGAGCTCGCGCGGCGCCTTGTACGACCCGTAATAGAGGCCGCGGAAGATGTGGATGTAGGTGACGATGAAGAAGAAGCTCGCGCCGTTGGCGTGGGCGTAGCGCAGCATCCAGCCCTGGTTGACGTTGCGCATGATGTGCTCAACCGAGCGGAAGGCGAGATCGCCGGCCGGTGCGTAGTGCATCGCCAAGATGATGCCGGTGACGATCTGCAGCATCAAAGCGAAGCCCGCGAGCACCGCGAAGTTCCACATGTAGTTCAAGTTGCGCGGCACTTCGTAGCCGCCGCCGATCGAATTAAAGACGAGCCGCGGCAAAGGCAGCCGCTCGTCGATCCAGCGCATCAGGCCCGATTTGGGCTCATAGGCTTTTGCCCAGGGGAAGCTCATCTTATGCGACCTCGCCGACGGAGACGACGGTATCCGAAGTGAATTTATACTCCGGAACCTCGAGATTCTTGGGAGCCGGGCCTTTGCGGATGCGGCCGGCGGTATCGTAATGCGAGCCGTGGCACGGGCAGAAATAGCCGCCGAACTGGCCGCGATTCTCGCCCTCGGCGGCGCCCAAAGGCACGCAGCCTAGGTGGGTGCAGACGCCCATGGTGATCAGCCACTGCGGCTTGCCTTCGGCGGTACGCTCGACGAGCGTTTGCGGGTCGCGAAGCTCTCCGGTGGACACGGCGTTGGCCGCCTGCATCTCGGCCGGCGTCAGGTGGCGCACGAACAAGGGCTGCTTGCGAAAGATGGTCTTGATCGCCTGCCCCGGCTGGATCTGCGACACGTCGACCTCGATGGAGGCGAGCGCCAGCACGTCCGCGGACGGGTTCATCTGGTTGACCAGCGGATACAAAGTCGCCGCCGCGCCGACGCCGGCGAAGCTCACCGCCGCGATATTGATGAAGTCGCGCCGCCGCACGCCGCCGTCGGGGGCGTGGCCGAGCGTGCCATCGGTATGTTCAACGGTCGCCATAACATCCTTCAACCGGTTCGAACCTGGATGTGCGAAGCGTCCCCATCCGGGCGGCGGAGACAGCCTGCGCACAGCGCCGCGTCGGGGCATACCCCTAGCGGCTTGGCGCGCCTGATAGACGGCTGGACGGCGCTTTGCCAACTGCCATTTTGAACGCCTTGTGAATGCAAGCGGGGCCGGGTGGCGGGCGCAGCGGGGATTGCCTCGCCGCCCGCCGCCGACCAAGAGGACCCAACCATGCGCCTTGCCCTCTTTCAGCCCGATCAGGCCGGCAATGTCGGCACGGTGATCCGGATCGCCGCGTGCCTTGGCATACCGCTCGACGTGGTGGAGCCGTGCGGCTTTCCCTTTTCCGACCGGGCGCTGAAGCGGGCGGGGATGGATTATGCGGAGATCGCCGCGGTCACCCGCCATGCCAGCTGGGAAGCGTTCGAGGCGCAGGTGCCGGGGCGGCTGGTGCTGTTCACCACGGCGGCGGATGCGGTGCCGCTTCCCGAGGCGCGGTTCGAAGGCGGCGATACACTTCTGTTCGGCTCGGAAAGCCGCGGCGCTCCAGCGGAGGTGCACGTTCGGGCGGACCTGCGGGTGCGGATCCCGCAGGCGGCGGGCACCCGCTCCTTGAATCTTGCGGTGGCAGCGGGCATCGGCGCGGCCGAAGCTTTACGACAATTGGGGCAATGGCCGAAATGAGCATGGCGCTCGACGAACAGCAGCAAGCCGCGCGCACCTGGTTCGAAGCCTTGCGGGACCGGATCTGCGCCGAGTTCGAGGCGATCGAGCGGGAGGCGGGATCGGACGCTACGTTCGGCTATACTTCGTGGGACCGGACGGACGACGCCGGCGCCCCCGGCGGCGGCGGGGTTCGTGGGGTGATGAAGGGGAAGGTGTTCGAGAAGGTGGGCGTCAACGTCTCCACCGTTGGCGGCACATTCAACCCGGAATTCGCCAAGACCATCCACGGCGCGGCCGAAGATCCAAGCTTCTTTGCGACGGGAATCAGCCTGGTTGCGCATATGGCCAATCCGCACGTGCCCGCCGTGCACATGAACACGCGCTTCCTGTGCACCACGAAGCGGTGGTTCGGGGGCGGCGCCGACTTGAACCCGCCGCTGCCCTACGAAGAAGACAAGGCCGATTTCCACGCCCGGCTGCGCGCCGCCTGCGCCGCGCACGACCAGACTTTCTACGAGCGTTTTTCGAAGTGGGCGGAGGACTATTTCTACATCCCGCATCGCGGCGTGCATCGCGGCGTCGGGGGCATCTTCTACGACCACCTGGACGGCCCGTTCGAGCCGAGCTTCGCCTTCACCCGCGACGTCGGCGAAGCCTTTCTCGACATTTTCCCTAAGCTGGTGCGGCGGCGAATGGACACGCTGTTTACCGAGGCCGACCGGGCGCAGCAGCTCGAATGGCGCGGCCGTTATGCCGAGTTCAACCTGCTCTACGACCGCGGCACGTTGTTCGGCCTCAAGACCGGCGGCAACGTCGATGCGATCCTGATGAGCCTCCCCCCGCTCGCCACCTGGAGCTGAGCGGGGGGAGCAAGGCTTAGGCGCTTTTGCAGATGGCGCCGCACTTGGCGCTTTGGATCGCCTTGCCGATCGCGTCGGTCTTCGGCTGAAGATCCGCGGGCAGGCTTGCGCGGAGCTGGGGGAGCGCGGCGATCACCTGGCTACGCTCGGAGGGCCCGAGGCCAAGGGCGAAGTTCGGCGCATCCTTTTCGACCATGTCGAGGATTCGCTTCCGGCGCTCCATCGCGAACGTCGGATCGGAGGCCATCTGCACCATTCCCAGGATCTGGCCGAACATGCCCTGACGGACCTCGCCGACCGCTGCTTTCTTGTCGGAAGCGGCATTCTCCGCCTCGCCGTCGAGATAGGGCATGTGCGCGGCGTTGCAGTGGGCGGCGAACAGCAAAGGCGTGAACATCTGGTCCATGTAGGCGCCGATATTCGCTTCCATCTTCTGCTGCTGGGCAGGGCCGGCGGTGCCGCTGGTGCCAGCGGCGGCATAAGCGCCGACGATCGCCGCCGCCTTGCCGCAAACTGCCTGGAAGCTGTCGAATCCGTCGATCGGCATCGCGTCGGTGCCGAGCGCGGTCATCGCCTTGCCGGCCTGCGCTTCGAACGCCTGCACCGCGGGATCGTTGGCGGTGGGCATTTCGGCCTTGGCGCCAGGTGCGCCGGTCTTGGCGATCAGGGCGTCGGCGGCTTTGGCATAATTGTCGCGCACGCTTGGGGCGGCGGCAGTGGAGTTACCCTCCGAGTCGCCGCAGCCCCCAAGGGCGAAAAGAAAGGACGCGGCCGCGCAGGCGGTGAAAAGGCGATGGTTCATGTGGCAATCCCCCAAGCTGTTTGCCCGCCGATCATAACGCGCACGCACCGCCCGTCCAGAGAGTGCGGCACGGCGCGCGAGGGACTCAGCCTTCCGTTTTGAGACGTTCGGCAAGCGCCGCGATTTCATCCGGCTCGAGAAGCCAGGTGCGGGTCTTGCGGCCTTCGCGGTGAACCGGCCGCGTCAGCAGCACCCGCGCCTGCGTCTTGGCGTGGGCGTTGAAAATGGCGAAGTGCATTGCGCAGTCGCGGATCGTGCCGATGATCGGCGCCTTGCCGTCGAGGTCGATCATGGTTGCAGGGTCGTCGAGGCCGATCGCGGTCACGCTGCATTCTCCCGTGTTGATGTCCGCCGCCCACTAAAGCGGCGGCGGCGCTTGGCAAGCCGGGGGTTGCACCCGCTTGCATCGCCCGCGCCCGTCCGTCATCGCCGCTTTATGGCTTTGATCGAAATACCCGCCGGCCAGCTCGGGACGGTGGTCACGTTCCTCGAGATGACCCAGCGCCCTCCCCTCCGGCCGCTTCCCGCCTCGCCGCTTCGACTCGAGCGGTGGAAGGCGCCCGATCCCGCCAAGTACCGGATGCTGTTCGAGCGGGTCGGCGCCAAGTGGCTCTGGTATTCGCGGCTGCTGATGGACGATGCGCGGCTTAGCGCTGAGATCGCCGAGGTCCACGCCGTCACCGACCGGGCGGGTGTGGAAGTCGGCATGCTAGAGTTCGATTTCCGCACCGACGGCGAGTGCCTGATCCGCTTCCTGGGGCTGGTGCCGGAGCTTGCCGGCAAGGGCCACGGCGCTTGGCTGTTCGCGCAGACGATCGCGCTGGCGTGGCGGCCGGGAGTGGCGCGCGTGCACGTCAATACGTGCAGCCTCGACCATCCGGCCGCCTTGCCAGCGTACCTCAAAGCCGGCTTCAGGCCCTATAAGCGCGCGTTCGAGACCTTTCCCGACCCGCGGCTGGCAGGGGTGCTGCCCCCCGGGGCCGCGCCTCAGATCCCGCTGCTGCCCGTCTGAGGCACAGCGGCCTCATCGGCACGGGCGGCGAGCGCCCGGTAGATTGCGGCGTAGAGGAAGATCAGCACCACCTGCAGGATCGTGCTCCCGGCGGTGGAGACGATCAGGCCGAGCAGCCGCGCAAGGTCTCCCGATACAAGGACGCGCAGGATCACGATGATGATCCCGCCGACGACGCTGGACAGAATGAAGCCTGCGACGAAGACGAGAAGGAACAGCCCAAGCACGGCCCAGCCGTGCCTGCGGGTTAGTGCCCAGCTGCGGCCAAGCGCGGTAAGCGGGTTGCGCTGCCCCTCCGCCACCATCACCGGCGCGATGGGGAGGAAGCGGCCAAGCAGATACAGGCCGGGCACGACCAACAGCAGCACGCCGATGATGATCGGAATGGAGGCGATCAGGTTCGCCAGGAAGTAGAAAGGCAGCAGCGCCAGCGCCGCGGCGATCGCGCCGCCGACCGCGATTCCGGGGCTTCGGAAGACTAGCATCAGGATCGACAGGGTGCCGGCCATTCCGCAGATCCCGCTGAGCAAGATCCACCCGGCATTACCCGTGAAATATTCGGTGAACTGCCGCGCCATCTCGTTCGGATCGCTGCTCTGCGGCATCGGCAGGAGGTATGAGACGAGCAGCGCCGGCAGGAACAAAAACACGCCGGCCAGTGCGACAGCGAGCGAAGCATGGGCGCGAAGCAGGCGAACCGTGTCTTCCCAAATTGCCGAATAAGAAAACCGCATAACGTGCCCCCTCGAATGTGCTTTGCATTGGCATAGCGAAGCCGAGGCGGCGCGCAAAGACTTGAACCGGCGGCGACCACGGGCGCAAAAGCGGGTGATGGACGAACAGGAGCAGGACGAAGCGGCGGCGGCCGGCGTCGAGTGGCGGGTCAGCAACGGCCTCGTGCTTTATCCGGAGGCGCTGGCCGAAATGGAGGCCCGCTCCGCCGCGATTCGTGCCGGCGAAGCGCGCGAACTCGTCTGGCTGCTCGAGCATCCGCCTTTGTTCACCGCCGGGACCAGCGCCGATCCGGCGGAGTTGTTCAACCCGCAGCGCTTTCCGGTCTACGCCGCCGGGCGCGGCGGGCGGTATACCTACCACGGACCCGGGCAGCGGGTCGGCTACGTGCTTCTCGACCTCGATAAGCGGGGCCGCGACGTCCGGCGTTTCGTGCATTCGCTGGAAGGCTGGATCATCGATACGCTCGCCGAACTGGGCGTCGCCGCCTTTCGCGCGGAGGGGCGAATCGGTATCTGGACGGTGGGGCCGCGCGGCGAAGCGAAGGTCGGTGCTATCGGCGTGCGGGTACGGCGCTGGGTGACCATGCATGGCTTCTCGGTCAATCTGGCGCCGGAACTTTCCCACTTCTCAGGCATAGTGCCGTGCGGTATTGCCGAGTTCCCAGTGACCAGCCTCGGCGAGATGGGCGTGCCTTGCGGGCACGGGCGTTTCGATCTGGCACTGAAGCGGGGGCTCTACCGGTTTTTGGTCTCCCTCGAGGGGGGAGTCGAGAAGGCTTGAGGGCCAACGTCTTTCTGTTTATTGTGTGAACTTGGTTTGGCAAAATTGGGGCAAACCCGGCCAAATCGACAACTAGGGAGTTTCTCGAATGCGTGACCTTTTCAAGAAAGTAATGACCGGCTCGATGATCGCCGGCGCAGCTCTGCTCGTTTCGGCTTGTGGCGGCGGCGAAGATGCCTCGGCCAACAACACCGCCGGCAACTTCGCGGACGAAGGCCTGATGGGCACCGACAACAGCGCGCTCGACGCGATGAACGGCACCGGCAACCTCGGCGCCGAAGCCGGCATGAACACCACCGGCACCACCGGCACGGACATGAACACCACCGGCGCCACCGGCACCACCGGCACGGACATGAACACCACCGGCACCACCGGCACCGGCAACACCACCGGCACCACCGGAACCGGCAACACCACCGGAATGTAATTTCCGCTGGCGAAAGCTATGGGAAAGGCCGTCCGGGCGACCGGGCGGCCTTTTCTTATGCGTGGCAGCCGCTTAGAGGGTGAAGCGTGGCGCCGGCGCGACCGCGCGCGCGCCGCAGGCTGGACGGACGCGGCGAAGCGCCGCACTGCTTGTCTATCGCGTGGAGGGGTTTCATGAAGCTTATCAAATCCGCATTGCTGCCGGCTTTCGCCGCTTTGGGCCTTGCCGCCCCCTCCGCCGCGCCGGCCCAGCTTTTCTTCACCGATCCCGGCTTCAAGCCCGCGCCCATCGAAGGCAGCGACCCGCTCGCCGGCCTGCCGCTTCCCGGCGCGACGCCGGCCGAATATCGCGCGCACCTCGTTTGGAACCTGCGCTCCGGCCTCAACGTTGCGGCGCTTCAGTGCCAGTTCTCGCCCTGGCTTCGCGCGGTGGCGAACTATAACGGCATCCTTGCCCACCATTCGGTCGAGCTCGCCGCCGCCTACACGGCCGTGAACGGCTATTTCAAACGAACCCAAGGCGCCAAGGGACAGAAGGCGTTCGACGATTATTCCACCATAACCTATAACAATTTCGCGGCGATCACCGCCCAGATGGGCTTCTGCCAGACCGCGACCAACATCGCGAAGTCGGCGTTGCAGGCGCCCAAAGGCGGGCTTTACGCAGTCGCCCAAGGGCGGATGCGCGAGCTGCGCAACAGCCTGGTTTATGTCGGCGAGCCGGGCTTCGGCTTCAATCCTTATGCGGTGACGGTTCCGTCCCTGCCGGTGATCCCGGACAATTGCTGGGACAAAAAGGGCCAGCTCAACAAGAAATGCCGCCCGAAGGCCTGAGCCTCAGGGCAGGCCGAGCAGCTTGTGCGTCTGGAGGCTGAGCCGCCAGCGCGGATGCTTCATGACATAGTCGATTGCTGCGGCGCGTGCGTCGGCGGCGTCGGCGCAGTCCAGCGGCTGAATCAGGAAATGATCGAAATCCCAGGCGAGCAGCGCCTCCGGATCTAGGCCGGGCTGCGGCCACACAAGCTTCAGTTCGTTGCCAGAGCGCTGCACCACCTCGGTACCCGCTTTTGGACTGACGCAGATCCAATCCACGCCAGGCGCGGCGGGAAGCGTGCCGTTGGTCTCCATGGCGATCTGGAAGCCGGCGGCGTGAAGCGCGTCGATCAAAGCCGCGTCGAGCTGGAGCATCGGCTCCCCACCGGTGATTACCACCAGGGCGCCTTCACCCTCGCCCCACAGGGCCTTGGCCCGGGCGGCGAGCGCATTGGCCTCGTAGCGGCCACCGTTTTCCCCGTCCGTTCCGACGAAATCGGTGTCGCAAAAGGTGCATTGCGCCCGTGCCCGATCCGCCTCGCGGCCGGACCAGAGGTTGCAGCCGGCCAGGCGCAAGAACACGGCGCGGCGGCCCGCCTGCATCCCCTCCCCCTGCAGCGTCAGGAACAGTTCCTTGGCGGCGTAGCTCATCGCTGGGTGGCGTAGCGCGTCGGGTCGGCGAGGCCCGCTTCGATGAAGCCGCGGGAGCGAAGCCGGCAGCTGTCGCAGAGGCCGCAATGCTCGCCGGTCGGCGCCGGGTCGTAGCAGGACCAGCTGATGCCGGCATCAAGGCCGAGCCGGGCTGCCTCGCGGGCGATGTCGGCCTTGGTCATGTGCTGAAGCGGCGCGTGGATCCGGAACCCCGCGCCTTCGGCGCCAGCCTTGGTGCCGAGCGCGGCGAGATGCTCGAAGGCGGCGATGAAGTCGGGCCGGCAATCAGGGTAGCCGGAATAATCGAGCGCGTTGACGCCGATGAACAGGTCGCGCGCGCCCGCCGCTTCCGCCCAGCCGAGCGCCAAGGAGAGGAAGATGGTGTTGCGCGCGGGGACATAGGTGACCGGCACCGCCCCTTCCTCGACGCCGCTCTTGGGGACGTCGATATCGGCGGTGAGCGCGGAGCCGCCGAAGGCGGTGAGATCGAGCGGGAGCACGATGTGCCGCTCGGCACCGAGCACCGCCGCCACCCGCGCCGCGGCTTCCAGTTCGATGCGGTTGCGCTGGCCGTAATCGATGGTGAGGGCGAAGAGGCGATAGCCCTCCTCCCGCGCGCGCGCGGCGGAGACCATGGAGTCGAGGCCGCCCGAGACGAGGACGACGGCGTTGCGGTGTTGAGGCATGGCCGCGGCGGCTAGCCGCCTTGTCGGCTCCGCGCAAGTTCGCGCACAAGAAACGGGCCGCCCGGTGAGGGGCGGCCCAGGTTAGGCCCTTGAGCCTTCTAGGGAGGAAAGCGTGCCATCGATCGGCACAGCCACCTTCTATAACAAACAGGGTAAACAGACGGTTAACAGCCAGCCTTCGCGGCTAGCGTGAGATCAGCAGGCGCCGACGCGCCGTGCTTCGAGCCGGTAGGAGAAGGGCCGGCCGTTGCTCAACCCCTGAGTCTCGACCCGCACCGCGCGCGGCGTCTCGACGCGAAGCTGGCTGTGCCCGAAGCCGCGCGCGGCGCAGCGATATTGGACGGTGGCGCTTGCCGGCCCTTGTTCCAGCGTTTGGGACGGGCAGGTGCCGCCGGAGCGGTGCTGGAACTGGAGGAGCTGGTTGGGATCGCCAAGGCAGATGGAGGTGGGCGCAACGGCGCCGTCCATGTCCCGCACCTGCCAGCGGCCCTTCTCGAGCTTGGCAAGCGCGGCGATTCCGGACGGCGCGGCGCCGACCGCCGGAAGCGCGAGCAGCGCTGCCCCAGCCAGCATCAGCGCCCCCCGGCGCCGCATGGCCCTCAACCCGATCATGTCATCACTCTACCAGAAAGCAGTCGCCGAATCGACTCGGCGGCGCCGAAGCCGGCTTCAGTTCTCGAAGTCGTTGAGCGACAACGGAAATACCCGCGAGCAGAATTCGCAGTCGACGCTGATGAAACCATCTTCATCCACCATCTCTGCGCGCTCATTGGGGCCGAAGCGGGACAAGACGCCGCGAATATAGTCGAAATTGCAGCGGCAACCCTTTGTGAGCGGCACCGCGCTCAGCACGCGCGTTTCCTCTTCGTGGAAAAGCCGCCACAAGGCGCCCTCCAGCGGCAGCTGCGGGTCGGTGAGTTCGTGGCCCTTGATCGTCTCCGAAAGCACGCGGACATGCTCCCATTCCGGATCATCGAGCCGGGTGTGGAGCCGGTCCCGCCCCTCCTCGCCTTCGGGAAGGTGCTGGACGAGGATGCCGCCGGCGACGTGGCCGGTGTCGTTTACCGCAAGGCGAACCACGCTCGGCAATTGTTCGGACTGGACGAAGTAATTTTGCGCGGCTTCGGCAAGCGAGCTGCCCTCCAACGGCACAATGCCCTGGTAGCGCTCTTCCGCCTTGGGGTGATCGAAGGTGATGGCGAGGTAGCCCTTGCCGAACAAAGCGGCGAGGTCGCGGTGGGTCGGCAGCTCGCCCAAGCGTTCCTTGTCGAAGCGCACATAGCCGCGCAGCTCGCCCGCCCGGTAGTCGCAAACCAGAAGGTCGACGATGCCGCTTTCCGTCTGCGCCTGAACGGTGAGCTGGCCCTCTTCCTCCTTGAGGAGGGAGCCGAGCAAGGCGGTCAGCACCAGCGCTTCCGAAAGCGTGCGGGCGATCGGAGCCGGATAATCGTGCGCCGACAGAATGAGGTCGAGCACCGGTCCGAGGCGCACGATCCGCCCGCGAGCATTGCGGCCTGGAATGGTGAAGCCGACGGCTTCGTCGAGATTGGCGGTCGCGTCCGCCGTCTGCTGATCGGGAGAAGTCATGGGCGCGATGTGGCTAACGCCCTTCCCCCGTTCAAGTTCACGCCGCTTCCGGCACCTGGTAGCCGCGCGCCGCTTCGGACAGACGCTCGACGAACTCGGTAACGTGCGCCTCCTCGATGATCAGCGGAGGAAGCACACGCATCACGTTGTCGCCGGCCGCGACGGTAAGGATGCCGTGATCGCGAAGATAAGTGACGAAGGCGCGGCTGTCGGTCTTCATCTTCACCCCAAGCATCAGCCCGAGGCCGCGGACGCTCTCGAACAGTTCGTCATGGTTGGGGATCATCTGCTCAAGCGCCCCGCGAAGCCGCTCGCCCATCTGGGCGACGTGGCCGAGGAATTCGGGGTTGTTGACCACGTCCAGCACCGCCTCGCCCGCCGCCATGGCAAGCGGGTTGCCGCCATAGGTCGAGCCGTGGGTGCCGACCACCATGCCCGCCGCGGCCTTCTCGGTGGCCAGGCAGGCGCCGAGCGGGAAGCCGCCGCCAATGCCCTTTGCGGTGGCGAGGATGTCGGGCTCGATGCCGTAATGCTCGTAGGCGTAGAGCTTCCCCGTGCGGGCGACGCCGCATTGCACTTCATCGAGGACCAGCATCAGATCATGTTCATCGGCAAGCGCGCGAAGGCCCTGCATGAACTCGGCGCTGGCCGGGCGAATGCCGCCTTCGCCCTGCACCGGCTCCACGAGGAAGCCGGCGACATTGTCGGAGATCGCGCCCTTCACCGCGTCCAGATTGTCGAACTCCAGCACTTCGAAGCCCGGCAGAAGCGGCGCGAAGCCGTCGCGCAGCTTGGGCTGATCGGTCGCGCTGATCGTCGCCATGGTGCGGCCGTGGAAAGCGTTGCGGAAGGTCAGGAGAACGTTCTTCTCCGGCCGGCCGTGATGATGGTGGTAACGGCGCGCCGTCTTGATCGCGCATTCCACCGCTTCCGCGCCCGAATTGGTGAAGAACACCGTGTCGGCGAAGGTCGAGTCGACGAGCCGCTGCGCAAGCTTCTCCCCCTGCGGCGAGCCGTAGAGGTTGGAAACGTGGATCAACGTCGCCGCCTGCTCCTGGATCGCCTTGGTGAGGTGCGGATGGCCGTGGCCGAGCAGGTTGACGGCGATGCCACTTGCGAAATCCAGATACTTCTCGCCGCCCTCGCCATAAAGGTACACGCCTTCGCCCCGAACCGGCCGCACCGGAGAGCGCGGGTAAACGGGCATAAGCGGCGTGATGGCCATAAGGGGCTCCTCCAAGGGCGCTGGAACAGGAAAAGGCGGCCCCTTGCGGAGCCGCCTTTCCTCTAGAGATCGGCCGGGCGCCGCGTCAACACGGCGGCCGGTTCATCTGCTTACCAGCGGTCGTTGCGACGGTCGTCGCGACCTTCGCGGCGCTCGTAGCGGACGCTCTGGCGCAGGTTCTGAATGCGCTGCATCAGATCGTGATGCTCACCCTGGCTGAGGCCGTTGCGCCGGTAGCGGTCGTGAAGGCGATCGATCTGCTCGGCCTGGCGGCTGAGCCGGCGCGCTTCGTTGGCCGAGATCAGGCGACGGTCGCGCAGACGGTCGATCTGACGCTCCATCTGGTCGATCTGGCGCTCGATGCCCTGGCCGCCCTGGTTGTAACCGCCGCCGCCGCGATACTGGGCCGCGGCCGGCGCGGAAACGGCGATCGCGGAAAGGGCGAGAGCGGAGATGAGAAACTTACGCATTGGCTTACTCCTCGTGTGAACCATGCGCCCCTTCTACGACTCGGCGAATGTTTCGGCCCTGAACGGACCTGAAAGGCGCCGTTCAGGCAGGGTGGCGGCTCAGCTTTTCAGGCGCCAGCCTTTGCGAAGGAGGGTGTAGCAGAGGGTGCCCAAGCCGATGTTGATGGCGAGCAGCAGGCCCGCGCCGAAAGCGATCGGGGAGTCGGCGGCGCCGAGGAAGCCGTAGCGAAAGCCGGAGATCACGTAGAAAAACGGATTGGCGTGGCTCACCGCCTGGAACGCGGGGGCAAGGCTGTCGATCGAGTAAAAGGTGCCGGAGAGAAGCGACAAGGGCGCGACGACGAAGTTGGTCACTGCCGCCGCATGGTCGAACTTCTCGGCCCAGATCGAGGTAATCAGGCCGAAAAAGGCGAGCATCATGGCGCCGAGAACCCCGAACCAGGCCACCGCCCAAAGATGCACCGGCATGACGTGCACGCCAGGCCAGAGCTGCATCGCCAGGAACACCGCGCAACCCACCAGGATGGCGCGGGTGACGGCGGCGCCGATCAGGCTTGCGATCAGCTCGCCGGTGGACAGCGGCGGCATCAGGTAATCAACGATATTGCCCTGTATCTTGCCCACCAGCAGCGAGAAGCTGGAATTGGCGAATGCGTTCTGGATCATGCCCATTACGATCAGGCCGGGCGCGATGAAGTCGGCGAAGTGGAATTGCGCCGCTCCGAGCGCCACCATCCGGTCGCCGCGGCCAAGCGCGACGCTGAAAATCACCAGAAACAGGAGGGTGGTGATCGCCGGCGCCCAGACGGTCTGAAGCTGGACCTTGAAGAAACGCCTCACCTCCTTCACATAGAGCGTCTGGAGACCGCCCCAGTTGACGCGCCGGATTGTCGGCACGCCAGGTTCGGCTCTGACCCAATTGGAAGGCTGGTCGTTCATCGCGCCGTCGCTAGAGGCAGACGCAGTGGCCCGCAAGCCGTGAAGGAAGAAGAACAAGCATGTCCTGGACCGACGAACGGATCGACCGCCTCAAGGACCTCTGGACCCGCGGCATGACCGCGAGCCAGATCGCCGACGAGCTTGGCGGCGTCAGCCGCAACGCCGTCATCGGCAAGGCGCACCGCCTCGGCCTCCAATCCCGTCCGTCGCCGGTGAAGGCCAACGATCCGGCGCCCGTCGCCGCCGCGCCCGCCGCTGCCCCGGCTGGGGAAGCGCCCGCCGCTCCTCCGCCTGCT
>DATBNC010000022.1:0-42881 GCA_036554525.1 Allosphingosinicella sp. | reverse complement strand
GGGACCATCGCCCCCCACGTGACGATGGTGATGTCGGTGCCGTGGGCGACCTTCTTCGCGCGGCCGAAGGGGAGGACGTAGCCGTCGCCCGGGTACGGGCGGCGGGCCCAGGCGTCATCGAGCATGGCGCGGTGTTCGAAGAAGATGACCGGGTCGTTGCCTCGAAGGCCGGCGCGGAGCAGGCCGACTGCGTCTTCGGCGTTGCTGGGGACCGCGACCAGCCAGCCGGGAGGGTGGATGAAGGCGACCTCGTTGGTCTGGCTGTGCCAGGGATCGCCGCACTTGAAGAAGCCGCCGGGGATGCGCAGCACCATGGGGGCGGCAAAACGATTATGCGTGCGCCAGCGCATGGTGCCGCAATCGTTGATCTGCTCGGTCGCGGGCTCGGCATATTTGCGGAACTGGATTTCGGGGACGGGCATGAGGCCGGCGAGCGCCATGCCGACGGCGCGGCCGATTATGCCCTCTTCGTTCAAGCTGGTGTCGAAGACACGGGACGCGCCGTGCTTTTCCTGGAGGCCGAGGGTGACGGCGTGGACTCCGCCCTTGGGACCGATGTCCTCGCCGAAGAGGAGGACCCGGGGGTTGATGGCGAGCTCGTGATCGAGGGTGCGGCGGATGGCGGTGACCATGTTGATCCGCTGGCCTTCGGGCTTTGGCTCCTCGTGGCTCTTCGGCGCGCGGTAGCCTTGAGTCCACTGGCCGCCGACCTGCTGCATCTCGCCTTCGTAATAGACGTTGGCGAGCACGCTTTCGGGATCGGCGATGCCGCGGCTCTCCGCCTCGTGGCGCGCGGCTTCCACCGCTTCATTAGCTTCCGCTTCGACCCGGTCCCATTCGTCCTCGCCGAGCACGGAGCCGGTGAGGAACGACTTGAGTTTGGGCAGCGGATCGCGAAGCCATTCGTCGCGCACCACCTCCTCGCCCTTGTAGGTCTGCGTGTCCTGGAAGCTGTGGCCCTGGAGGCGCGGGACGCGGAGGTGGAGGAGCGCCGGACCCTTGCGATTACGAACATGCTCAGTCGCCGCCTTGACCAGCCGCGCCGCCTCGGCGGGATCGGTGCCGTCGCCCTTGAAGATGGTGAGGCCGGTGAAGCTGGCGAGGTTGGCTGAGATGTCCGCGCCCGGCGTCTGGTAGTGCGCGGGAACGGAGATGCCGAACTGATTGTCCTCGATGTAGAACAGCATCGGCAATTGCTGGGTGGTAGCGATGGTCAGCGAGGCCCAGAAGCCGCCGGTTGCGCAGGAGGCGTCGCCGCCGAGCACCACCGCGATCGCGCCTTCGTAGCGGCGGTTGCCGAGCACCTTGCGGTGATATTCGATCGCCTGCGCCCAGCCGGCGGTGGGGGTGTATTGTGCGCCGACGCCGCCGGACATCGGCAAGGCCGGCGGGCCGCCCTGGTTCGGGTAGTTGAACACGACACCAATGTCGCGGCCGTCCGAATAGCCGCCTGCCCTGCCCATTCCGGAGCCGAGCGCATCCTCAAGCGGCACGCCGAGCGCGAGCAGCAGCGGGCGCGAGCGGTAATAGCCGCATGCCGCGTCCTTGGCGTTGGTGAGGCGCGAGCCGAGCATCACCTGCGCCATGTCGTGGCCGCGCGCGCTGAACTGGTAGAGAACCTTGCGCTCTGGAACGAGCCGCTCTTCCTCGAGCTTGTCCATCGCCCGGCTGACGAGGGTGAGATAGGCGATCCGGCGCCAGTCGAAATCCGGATCGGGCGCGTTGCCGCGCGCCGCGGTTTCGGCGAGCTGTTCCTCAGCCATTCATCTTCTCCACGACGGCGGCGGCGAAGCGATCGACATTGTCGTCGGAGAGGCCCACGACATTGATGCGGCCGCTGCCCGCCATGTAGATGCCCTTCTCCTCGCGCAGCTCCAGAACCTGCTTCTCCGTGAGCGGCAGCATGGAGAACATGCCGTTTTGGTGATCGATATAGGCCAGCCGCTCGTCGGCGGCGGCGAGCCGCGCGCGGAGCGAGCGGATGCGCGCGCACATCGAGTCGAGCTCGGCATGCCAATCGGCGCGCAGCTCCGGATCGTCGAGGATCGTGCGGGCGACGGCGGCGCCATGATCGGGCGGCATCGACCACATGGTGCGCGATAGCCGGAGGAGGTTGCCCATGATCACTTCGGCGTTGGCGCGGCTTACGCCCTTCACGAACAGGCTGCCCGTGCGCTCGCGGTAGACTCCGAAATTCTTGTCGCAGCTTTGCGCAACGATTGCCTGTTCGGACGCTTCCACGACCAGGCGCGTCCCTGCCGCGTCGGCTTCCAGGCCGTTGCCGAGCCCTTGATAGGCAAGATCGACGAGGGGCACGATGCCGCGGCTCGAAACGAAATCGGCGACCACCGGCCACTGGTCCGGGGAAAGGTCGGCACCCGTCGGATTGTGGCAGCAGCCGTGGAGGAGCAGCAGATCGCCGGGCTGCGCATCCTCAAGGCCGTCCATCATGGCGTCGAACTCGATCTCGCGCCGCTCGCGGTCGTAATAAGGGTGCTTGATCATTTCGACGCCCGCGCATTCAATCAACGGGCCATGATTGGGCCAGGTTGGCTGGCCGACGAAGATGCGCGCATTCTTGTTCGCGGCGACGACGAGTTCGGCGCCGAGACGAAGCGCGCCGCAGCCGCCGGGGGTTTGCACGCCGACGATGCGATCGTCCGCCGCGCCGGCTTCGCCGAAGACGATGGGCTTGATCAGTTCAACGAAGCGGGTGTCGCCGGCCGAGCCGAGATAGGCCTTGGTTTCCTGTGTTTCCCACAGAATGCGCTCGGCCTTTTTAACGGCGCGCAGGATCGGCGTTCCTCCCTCCGGATCGCGGTAGACGCCGACGCCGACGTCGATCTTTTCCTCGCGCGGATCGGCGTTGCACAAGGCGATGAGGTTCAGGAGGCTGTCGCTCTTCTGCTCCTCGAGCCTCTCGAAAAGGCCCGGGCCCCTTGCCGTGCTGACACCGTCCGCCATTCCGCCTCCTCAAGCTCTCCCGTGACGGGAGGTTCAACGCGCCACTTACGCTTAGCGCCCCGCCGCTCAAAGCGCGTATCTGATTTCAGCCGAAAAGCGCTCGCGGCGAAACAGACGTTTAGCTACTACAAAGAACATGAAAGAAAAACCTCATCTCGATCCGATCGACCGTCGGATCGTTCGCGAGCTTCAGCGCGACGCGGGCCTTAGCCATGCGACGCTGGGCGAACGCGTCGGCGCGTCCGCCGCCTCCGTCTGGCGGCGGGTGCGGGCGCTGGAGGCGAGCGGCGTGCTCGGCAAGGCAGTTCGCCTGGCAAGCGCGGAGAAGCTCGGGCGCGCCGTCAACGTGCTCTGCCAGGTGCGGATGACCCGGCAGAGCGTTGAAGCGCGCGCCGACTTCGAGGCGTTTATCGGATCGCGCGAAGAGATCGTCGAATGCTACGCCATGTCGGGCGAGTGGGATTATTTGCTGCGCATCGCGGTCGAGGACGTCGCCGATTACGATCGCTTCGTGATGCGCGGGGTCCTTGCCCACCCGAGCGTCGCCAGCGCAGCATCGAACTTCGCGCTGCGCCAGGTCAAATATACGACGGAGATACCGGTTTAGGTGGCGGCGAGGAGGCCGTCGAGCTCGCCCTTGCGCTCCAGCTCGGCGAGATCGTCGGAACCGCCGACATGGCGGTCATCGATGAAAACCTGCGGAACGGTGTGGCGGCCGCCGGAGCGTTCCAGCATCTCGTCGCGCTTGCCGACCGTTGAATTGATTTCATATTCTTCGAACTGCACGTTCTTTTCGCCGAGCAGCGCCTTGGCGCGGGCGCAATAAGGGCAACCGAACTTCGTGTAGATTTCGACGCGGGCCATGTTCTTTGAGCTCCTTCAAGACATATGCGCCACCTGGGTGGCGCCTGTGCCGCTGTCAACGGCTTCACCGCCACAACACGCGCGGGGGCGAATGTCTCCCTGACGCGGACTAAGCGGCGCTTTCGTGGCGGAGTACGCGGGCCCAGCAAAGCACCTCCACCTGAGCCGCGCCGGCCCGCTTCAGCGCCTTGGCGCAGGCGCCCGCGGTGGCGCCGCTGGTGTAGACGTCGTCCACCAGGATGAGGTGGCGGCCGCGCAGTGCCTCCTTTCCCGCCGGCGAGACTCGGAAGGCGCCGCGCACGATTTCGGCGCGCTCGCGGCGGCCCATGCCGCGTAAGGGCGGCGTGGCTTTTACCCGGCTGAGGAGACCGGGCGCCGCGGGAAGCCCGGTACGGCGGGACAAGGCTGCAGCGATTAGCGCCGATTGGTTGTAGCCGCGCGTCCAGATCCGCCAGCGATGAAGCGGCACCGGAACCAGCAATGCGTCGGCGGGCGCTTCCGCGAGGTGGCGGACCATCAACGCTGAAAGCGTCTCCGCGACGCCGGGCCGACCGCTATACTTCAGCTTCAGCGCCACCCGCCGCGCGACCTCGCCATAGCCGACGGCCGCGCGAAGGCGGTCGAAGCGCGGCGGATCGGCAAGGCAGCGGCCGCAAAGCCCCTCCCCCGGATCGTATTCGAACGGCAGGCCGCAGCAGGCGCAGCACGGGTCGCCGAGAAAGGCCAAGGCGTTCCAGCAGGAAAGGCAAAAGCGGTGGGGATCGGCCGTCACCACCCCGCACGAGGGACAGCGCGGCGGAAGCGCGAAATCGAGCGCCAGCCGAAGAGCGGCGCGTGCAGGGGCGGCAAGCTCCACCCAGGTGTTTTCCACCCCCTGCCGCCGATGCGCAACCGTTCAGTACACCGGGAGTTCAGCCTTGCCACGCCAGCGGGGTGGAAGTTCTTCGTACAGTTCAAGGTGATTACCAGTGGCGTCCACGATCCTTCTTGCCGGCCTTTTCGCAACCGCCCAGGCCGCCGGCCAGCCCGCCGAACCCGCGCCGCCGCCGCCTGCTCCGGAAGCCGCTCCCGAACCGGAAGCCGCCGTTGAAGCTCCCGAGGTCGTGGACGATCTCGGCGACGAGGAAGCCGAGCCGGAAGCGATCGTGGTCACCGGCCAGCGCGAGCGTGGGTCGGTCGACACGGACATCCCGCCGGAGGACCAGCTCAACCGCCGCGACATCCGCGCCACCGGCGCCTCCAGCATTGCCGAATTGCTTGATGCGATTGCACCGCAGACCCGCAGCGGCCGTGGCCGCGGCGAAGGCGGGCCGGTGACATTGCTCAACGGCCGGCGCATCTCGAGTTTCGCCGAAATCCGCGACTTGCCCCCAGAAGCCATCGAGCGCGTCGACATCCTGCCGGAGGAAGTGGCGCTTCAATATGGTTATCGCGCCGATCAGCGGGTGGTGAACTTCGTTCTGCGTCGGCGCTTTCGGGCGGTGACGGCGGAAGTGAATGGCGGGCTCGCCACGGCCGGCGGGCGCGGCGTCGGCGGCTTCGATCTCAACATCCTGCGCATCAACCGCGACGGCCGCTGGACGGTGGACGCCGAATATCAGCGCGAGGCGAGCCTGCTGGAAAGCGAGCGCGACATCATCCAGGCCACCGGCGGCTCAAGCGATCCGCTGGTGGCGAGCATCGCCCCGTTCCGCACCCTTCTCCCCGAGACGGAGCAGGCGACGGTGAACGGAAGTGTGAACCGGACAGTGCTCGGCAACGTGTCGGCGACGCTCAACGGGCAATACCAGATCCGCTCGAGCGAGAGCCTGCTCGGCCTCCCCTCCTTCACCCTGGATCTGCCGAACGGCCAGCCCTTGTTCCGTTATGGTCTTGCGGCAGGGCCCCTGGAGCGGGCGAGCGACAGCCGTAACCTTCATCTCGGCCTGTCGCTGAACGGCGACATCCGCCCGTGGCGCTGGTCGTTGACCGCCAATTACGACCGCAACCGCAGCGAAACACTGACCCAACGGGGCGTCGATCCGGTGCTGCTTCAGGAGCGGATCGATGCGGGCAACGTCTTCGATCCGGTCGGCGCGATTCCAGCCGACCTGCTGACCGCGCTGCCGAGCGACCGGTCGAACAGCCTCAACCGGACGGCCAATGCCGAGCTGGTGATGAGCGGCCCGGTACTCGATCTGCCGGCCGGTGACGTCACGGCCAGCGTCCGCGTCGGCGCCGATACGCGCAGCCTGGAGGGCGAGACCTTCCGCTCGGGTGTGATCACCCCGCGCGATCTCGGCCGCGACCGGGTAAGCGCGCAGACGAACCTCAACATCCCGCTGACCAGCCGCCGCCGCGACGTGCTCGGCGCGATCGGCGACCTGTCGGTGAATTTCAACGCGGAGGTGGAGCGGCTTTCCGACTTCGGAACCTTGCGCACCCTCGGCACCGGCATCAATTGGTCGCCGATCGAGCAGATCAGCTTCATTGCGTCGGTGACGGACGAGGACGGCGCGCCCGCCATTGGCCAGATCGGCGATCCGCCGCTGGAAACGCCGAATGTTCGGGTGTTCGACTTCGGGCGCGGCGAAACGGTGGACATCACCCGGCTGGAGGGCGGCAATCCGGCGCTGATGGCCGACCGGCGCCGCGTGCTGAAGCTCGGCACCACCATTCGCCCGTTCGGGGAGACCGACTTCTCGATCCGCGCGGACTATACCGACAACAGCATCCGCAACCCGATCGCCTCCTTTCCGACCGCCACGCCTGAGATCGAAGCGGCCTTTCCGGACCGCTTCACCCGTGACGCTCAAGGGCGGCTACTGCGCATCGACGCGCGGCCGGTGAACTTCGCCCGCTCCGACCGGCGCGAGCTGCGCTGGGGCTTCAACTATTCGCGTTCGATCGGCCCCGAGCCGGCGCAGCGCGGTGGCCCCGGCGGCTGGCGCGGAGGCCAAGCAGCGGCGGGTGGCGGTGCGTCTGGAGCGGCGCCGGTGGTGCCGGGCACGGCACAAGCAGGACAGACGCCGCCGACAGGGGAGCGGCCGCGCGGCCAAGGCGCGGGCGCGGGAGGTAGAGGCGGCGGAGCAGGCGGCGGCGGACGCGGCTTCGGCGGGGGCGGCGGGGGCCGCGGCGGCTTCGGCGGCGGCGGGCAAGGCGGGCGGCTGCAGCTCGGCCTCTACCACACCTGGCGCTTCGAGGATTCGGTGCTGATCCGCCCGGGCGTTCCGGAGCTCGACTTCCTCGGCGGCTCGGCCTCGGGCAGCCGCGGCGGACGGCCGCGCCACGAGCTGGAAGTGCAAGCGGGCGTGTTCAAGAACGGCTTCGGCGCGCGGCTGACCGGCACCTGGCAGGAAGGCACCTTCGTGCGCGGCGGCCCGACGGCCGGCGGCGCGCAGCGGAGCGACCTGTTCTTCTCCGACAGCGCCACCGTGAACCTGCGGCTGTTCGCGAACCTCGGTCAGCAGCAGAAACTGGTGCGCGACGTTCCCTTCCTGCGCGGCAGCCGGGTGACCTTGTCGATCGACAACCTTTTCAACAGCCGCCCCGGCGTGCGCGACGCATCGGGCATCACGCCGCTCGGCTACCAGCCGAACCTGCTCGATCCGCTCGGCCGTTCGGTGCGGATCAGCTTGCGCAAGATGTTCTTCTAGGCACGGCGGGCAAGCAGCCGGTCGTTGCTCGCCGCCGTCCGCAGCGGCAGCGCGCGCACCGGAGGCAAGGCAAGCCGCGCCGGCGGGGCGCTGCTGACGCGCGGCGCGGCAAGCAACCCGGCTTGTGTCGCGATCACCGCGGCTTCGGCGAGGCTTTTCACGCCGAGCTTCGCCATGACGTGGGCGCGGTGCATCTCCACCGTGCGGACGCTGATGCCGAGTTCGTGGGCGACGCCCTTGTTGCCCTGGCCGGCGAGCAAGGCGACGGCGATGTCCAGTTCGCGCGGGGTGAGCCGGGCCACCTTCTCCTGCGCCGCCGCCCGCACTTCGGCGGCCCGCACGGACTGCTCCAGCGCCGGCCACGCCGCGTTGAGTGCCGCGGCAAGCGCTGCCGGGCGAACGGGCTTGGCAAGGTAATCGCGGGCGCCGAGCTTCATGGCTTCCACGGCCACTTCAACGTCGGGCTTTGCGGAGAGCGCGATCACCGGCCACGGCAGCTGCCGCGCCGCCACCAGGCGCAGGACGTCGAGACCCGAAGGCTGCTCAATGTCCATGTCGACAAGGATGCAGGCCGGCAACAGATGGTCGAATATCTCGAGAAATTCGGCCCCGCTTCCAAACGGCCAGGCCTCGGCTCCGACCGCCGCTAGAGTACGAGTCATCGACCTTCGGCTCTCGACTTGGCCGTCGATCAAATAGACCGTGCGTTGGTGCGACATACGCTCGCTCCCCCGGTAGAGGCCCAAAACACAGGGACCTCGCCAGCCAAGTGTCTGAGTCGGCTGACTATTGATCAACCTAGGGAAATTACGGCCATAAGCAAGGAGGAATTGGCCCTTCCAAGCGTTAGGTGACAATGTTGATCGAGATCATATTTTTCGCGCGAAAGCACTTGCGTCGACCTTGCGGGACCCCCGTTCTTCCTAAAGCCCGGCCGCCACTTCTCCCAGTTACATGCGCAGGCAAGCACCGGTGCCGGAGCCGGTAGGAATACGAAGGTAAATTCCCCATCGTGCAGCCGGCGCCGTGAGGCCCCATCCTGCCTCGGCGCTGGCCTGTTGAGCCTGCGCCTGTTGCTTGAAGGGGTGGCGCACCGTGGTGGGCGAGAATGTGTTCAGCGGAAGCGCATTGGGCGCAGTGGGCGCCGACGGCGCGGTGCCCCTCCCCCGCTTCATTCTGCGCGTTCTCGACGGCACGGCGAAGGGCACCGGCCGGATCGTCGTTGGCGCCCATGAAAGCGACCCCTGCCTCACCGCCTGGGAGACGAGCCACGCGCCCCTGCTGCACGCGGAGGTGAAGCGGCGGCGGCTTCGCGACGAAGCGCAGGGTGCGCCGCCGTCCGAACATCACGCCCGGGCACGCAGGCTGTTCGGATTTGCGGAGGACGTGGAGATCGAGCGCGGCCGCCTGATGCTGCCGCCGATGCTGCGCAGCAAAGGGCGGATCGGCGCTCTCGCTCTGTTAGTCGGCACCGGCAGCGGGTTCGAGATCTGGAGCGCGGAGCTTGCAGCTCAAGCCGACGACCCGGCGCTGCGCGAAATCGCCGCCTTTCGGCTGGGCGAAGTCAAATTCAACGAGGGAGGATAGGTGACATGCTGAGCATCTTGTGCGGACTGGGCGGCCACGAAGCGGCGGAGCGCGAGACCTATAATAGCGGCTATTATTTCAGCCGCTGCCGCCGCTGCCGGTGCGACATGGTGCGGACGGGCGCGGCGTGGCGCGCGGTGCCGCGCGGGCACAAGGTGGTGTGGAAAGGCGGCTGCCACAGCCATTCGCTGGAGCCGGATTATGCTCCGGTGCTTCCTACAGTCCACCGCGACTCCAACCTTCCCGCGGTTCGCAGCCCCTTCGCCTCCTGGGCGCGGCAGCTTATTGGGTCCGAGGAGCCGGTTCAGCTCGCGGGTGCGCGGGTGGCCGTGCCGGAGGAAGAGCCGGAAGAGCGCGCCTTTCCCTATCTGCTCGCCTTTGCGGCGGTGATCGGCGCGGGGCTGCAGATGATGCTGAGCCTGCGCGAGGTGCGCGGCGGCTTTTGAGCCCCCGCTTTATCCGACGGGGCGAAGCGCCTAGGGGGGCGCGGTGAGCCAGGACCTGCCCTTCGACCGCGCGCTTCGCCGCCTCCGCCGCGACCGCTCGGCCAAGCGGATCGGCGGCGCTGACTACCTCTATCGGATGGTCGCGGACGATATGCTCGAGCGGCTGGACACGGTTACGCGCACGTTCGAGCGTGCGCTGGTCCTCGGGTGTGGCGGCGGCCTGCTCACGGAGGGCCTGCGGGCGCGGGGCATCGAAACCGTCTTCGCCGACCCTGGCTTTGCATTCGCCAAGGCGGCAGGCGGCATTCAGGCGGATGAGGATCGCCTGCCCTTCGCCGACGCCAGCTTCGACCTTGTGGTCTCGATAGGCCTTCTCGACAGCGTCAACGACCTGCCCGGCGCCCTTATCCTGATCCGCCGCGCGCTGAAGTCGGACGGGCTGTTCCTCGGCGCGTTCGCGGGCGCCGGCTCCCTGCCCCGCCTCCGCAGCGCGATCCTCGCCGCCGACGCCGCGCAAGGCGGAGCGGCGCCGCGAATTCACCCGCAGATCGACGTGCGCGCCGCGGGCGATCTCCTGACCCGCGCCGGCTTTGCGCTGCCGGTGGTGGATTGCCACGGCGTCGATGTGCGCTTCGGACACCTGATGTCGCTGGTGGCCGATCTGCGGGCAATGGGCGCGACCAACGTGCTCGCCGCACGCTCGCACCTCCCGCTCGGCCGCCATGCGCTCGCCGCCGCGATAGCCGACTTTGCCGACCATGCGGACGCGGACGGGAAGACGGCGGAGCGGTTCGAGATCCTCAACCTGCTCGGCTGGGCGCCGGCGCCGTCGCAGCCCACGCCGGCGCGGCGGGGCAGCGGCAAGGTGTCGCTCGCCGAGGCGCTGAAGCCGCGCTAGGCGGCGAGCAGCTGTTTGAGCATCGCTACCAGCGGCACGTCCGCTGGAGGCATGGCCAGCGCCTTCATTTCGGCCGGCCGCGCCCAAAGCAGCGCGTCGGCATCCAGCGCGCGGGGCGTTCCCCGCCACTCCCGGCACAGATAAAGCAGAAGAAGCATGTGCCGGCCGCCATTGTCGGCGCTTGCGAACGGCCCCGCCTCCAGCGCTGCTTCGGGGACATCGACGCCGAGTTCTTCGTGGAGCTCGCGGACCAGCGCAGCTTCAGGCGTCTCCCCGGGCTCGATCTTGCCGCCTGGAAATTCCCACAAGCCGGCCATTGCCCGGCCCTCCGCGCGGCGCTGAAGAAGGATGCGCCCCTCGCCATCGATCATCGCCGCGGCGACCACCGTGAAGCTTTTGGTACCGTGTTCGCCCATGCGCCTCCTAGGGTTTCGTTAACATCCGCAGCTTAGCAGTTGAATGAGGCTGGGGGCCCTCTCGCTACATCCTCGAGGGGTAGGAACAATGCGCACATTTTGGAAGCTGCTCCACGACGAGAGAGCGGCAACGGCAGTTGAATATGCAATGATCGCCGCCTTCATCGCCATCGCGGCGATCGGCGCAATGATCGCGGCCGCGGACGGCGCGATCACCATGTGGAACGCCGTCGGCAACAACGTGTCGGCAAATACCTGAAAGTTTTTTTCCGGTAAGGTTGGGCGATAACCTTTTGGAAACTTCATCGCCGTAAAACCACAATTGCTACCCGACACCAGATGGGGGCACGGAAGTGTGGACTTCCAAAGCTTTGGAACAGGAGACCGGACATGTTGAAGATTCGCAAGTTCATCAAGAACAACAAGGGCGCGACGGCTATTGAATACGGCCTGATCGCAGCCCTCATCGCCGTCGCCATGATCACCGCCGTCAAGTCGGTCGGCAAGGGCGTCAGCAACAGCTTCACCACCGTTGCGGGCAACATGAACTAATCTTTTAGTTCAGCCACAGGCAACCAGCCGGGGCGGCGGGACCATGTTCCGCCGCCCCTTTGCTGTGCGCGCCGCGTATTTTCAGGCGCCCCGCGCTCCGAAGACGACGAGCTTCACGCGCTGGCCGGGGACCAGCGCTTGATTTGCGCCGAGCCCATTGAGGACGCGGAAGCGCTCCAGCTGCATGTCGCTGTACGCCATGCGGGCGGCTAGGCTCTGCACCGTATCGCCGCGCGCCACGGTTACCACGTCAATGACCCGCGGCCGGATTGCCGCTGCCTCCGAAGCACTGATCCGCCCAAGCGACTGCACCATGGAGGTGAAAGGGCCGACCCCCTGCCCCGCGGGCGTGATGATCGCGAAATGATAAGCGGTGTTGGACGCGAATTGGTAGGCGAAGATGGTGAGATCGACCTGGCCGTTTTGAGTTGCGACTCGGGCGGTGGAGTAAGCCGCCGGGATACCGTTGATGGTGGTCGAGCGCGGTTGGCTGTAGTTCACTTGCGCTTGGGCGCCCGCCACCGAACGGAAGGCCTGGGCGATATAGGTGCCGAGATCGCCGTTGAAGGCGCCGGTGCTGAACATTGCCTGCCCCTGCTGGCCGACGATGCTGACCGCGGTGCTGCTGTTCTGCATGCCGTAGCCCGTGGGAACCGAGAAGCGCAGGCGAAGGTCCGGATGCGTATAGGTTCGGCCTTCGATCACGCCCTGCTTGGGATCGTCGCCGACCATGACGCCGTCCACCTGGGCAAGATACTGGTCGCGATTTCGAACACCGCGGCCGGCGAGGCCGGTTCTTTGCGCCTGTTGGGTTGCGCGGGTGACGCGTTCGGAACTCAGCGGGTGGGTGCGGGCCCAGCTTGGCGTTTGGCGCTCGTCCGCACCCCCGGAGGCGCGCGTCTCGAGCGATGTGGCGGCACCGAGGGTGGCGAGGAAAGAGGCGGACGCCATCGGATCGTAGCCGGCGCCGGCAATGTAGCGAACGCCGAGATCGTCGGCCTCGAGCTCCTGCTTGCGCGAATATTTCAGAAACACGCCCTGCCCGATCAAGCCGGCATATTGACCGATCTGCTGGGAACCGGTGGCGACGGCGGCGACGCCGGCAACGATCTGGCTGAGGATGTTGGCCCGGCTGCGCTCGCGGCTGTGGCGAGCGGCGATATGGCCGGCTTCGTGGCCCAATACAGAGGCGAGTTCGGCTTCATCGTTCATCAGGCCGAGCAGCTGGCGCGTGATGTAGAGGTAGCCGCCGGGCACCGCGAAGGCGTTGATCACCGGCGAGTTCAGCGTCGTAATCCGAAAGGCGTTGGCGCCGCCCTGGATGTTGGTCTGCGCGGCGACCTTTGCCCCGACGGAGCGGACGTAGGCGCTTCGCGGCCCCGTTTCCTCGCCGCCGAATTGCTCCACGATCTCCGGATGCTGCTTCGCCGCCTGCTGCGCGCTGCCCTGCGAAATGGAGCGGGTCTTGCTGCTCTGCGCGGCGGCGCCGCTGGCCGAGCCGATGGCGACCGCCGAGGCGGCAAGCGCTAGAAGCGTCTTGGACTTCATGGGAGTACTCCTGGTTACGCGAACGAAATCGTCGGCGTAACAAACACAGGAGGGTTCGGCGGGTTCCTGCCCGCGCGGCGAAGCGGCGTCAGCCGATGGCGAGAAACTTGGCGCGGCGTTCGTTGAGGATCTGCTCAGGCGACAGCTGTGCAAGCGCGTCGAGCTCCTCGCCAAGAGCGCGGCCCAGGGCGGCGATGGCTTCTTCCGGCCGGCGGTGGGCGCCGCCCATCGGCTCGGGGACGATGCGCTCGATGACGCCGAGCGCCTTCAAGTCGGACGCGGTGATGCGCATCGCCTCGGCGGCGTCGGAAGCGCGTTCGGCGGTGCGCCAGAGGATCGACGCGCAGCCCTCCGGCGAGATCACCGAATAGATTGCGTGTTCCAGCATCAGCACACGGTTGGCGGCGGCGATGGCGATGGCGCCGCCCGATCCTCCTTCGCCGACGACCGCCGCGACGAGGGGCACCTTCAGCGACAGGCAGCGCTCGGTGGAGCGGGCGATGGCTTCGGCCTGGCCGCGCTCTTCCGCCTGCACGCCGGGAAAGGCGCCGGCGGTATCGACGAGAGTGACCACGGGCAAGCCGAAGCGGTCGGCGAGCTCCATCAGGCGGATCGCCTTGCGATACCCTTCGGGCTTGGCCATTCCGAAATTGTGGCGGAGGCGGCTTGCCGTGTCGTCGCCCTTTTCGTGGCCGATCACCACCACCTTGCGGTCGCCCAAACGGCCGAGGCCGCCGAGGATCGCCTGATCCTCGCCGAAATTACGGTCGCCGGCCAGCGGCATGAAGTCGGAGATCAGCCCCGCGACATAATCCTTGAAGTGCGGCCGGTCCGGGTGCCGGGCGACCTGCGTCTTCTGCCACGGCGTCAGCTTCGCGTACGTCTCGCGCAGCATCCGGTCCGACTTGGCCTGCAGGCGATCGATATCGCCCTCGATATTGAGGTCGCTGCCTTCGGCGGTTTCGCGCAACTCCTCGATGCGGGAATCGAGTTCGGCGACGGATTTTTCGAAGTCGAGATAGGTGGCCATAAGCGGGGCGGGTGCTAGGCTCCCCTGCCCCGCACGTCAACGAGCGGATGGCGGCTGTTGACCAGCTCCACCAGGCGCCGACTATCGACGTGGGTGTAGATCTGGGTGGTCGCGATGTCGGCGTGGCCGAGCAGGAGCTGAAGTGCGCGCAGGTCGGCGCCGCCTTCGAGGAGGTGGGTCGCAAAAGCGTGGCGCAGGACGTGGGGGCTCACCCGCTCCGGCGGGATGCCGGCGGCGGCAGCGAGTTCCTTCAACATCTGGTAGAGGCGCACCCGGCTGAGATGCGCCTTGCCGGAGGGAAAGAGCCACAGGCCGTCGCGCGGCACCAAAGCGGCATGCTCAGCAACCGCGGCGCGAGCGCGGTCGGAGATGGGCACGAGCCGTTCCTTGTCGCCCTTGCCGCGCAGGATCAGGAAAGGCTGATCGGGTCTGACGGCGTGGCGCGGGAGGGAGACGAGCTCAGTTGCGCGAAGGCCGGAGCCGTAGAGCAATTCGACCAGAGCGGTGAGGCGAAGCGCCGCTGGTGTCGCCCCCTCCTCCCGCCGCCGGTCTAGTTCGGCGAACAGCGCATCGACGGCGCGGTGATCGAGGATCTTGGGAAGCGGCCGCGCCGCCGAGGGGCGCGGCAAAGCGGCGGAGGGATCGTCGCCGCGCAGCTTCTCGTCGTGCAGGAAGGCGAAGAGGCGGCGAAGCGCCGCCGCCTTGCGGGCGACGGTGGCGCGGGCGAGCGGCAGCCAGGCCTCGGACAGGCCGCGCAGATCGTCGGGCGATGCCGCGGCGAGGCGGCCTCCCAGAAGCTCGGACGCGCCGCGCAGGTCGCGCTCGTAAGCGAGCAGGGTGTTGCGCGCAGCGCCGGCTTCGGCGGCCATCATTTCGAGGAAGGCGCCGATCAGCCGCCTGTCCTCGCCGGCCTCGGTCACAGTCGGGTCATCGCCTCGGCCGCGATCATCCGCGCCTCGTGATCGAGGCCGACCTGGCGCAGCGCCTTGATAATCTGGAAGAAATGCTGGGGCGGGACGCCGCGCCAGGAGGGCGTTTGCATTGCCGTCGCGGCGAGCAGCGACACAGTGGCTGGCTGACGGCGCTGGGCGGCAAGCGCGATCATCTGACTCCAGCGATCACGCGGCGCCGGATCAACGCCAAGCGCCGCTGGGTCGCCAAAGCGGCCGAGGCCGGCCAGCGCAGCGGCAAGCATCTGGCCGTGATGGCCTTCGAAGCGCTCGGCGACGGCCTCCACCTGGCCGGCGCTGAGATCGACCGCGGGGCGCGGTGCGCCGACGGCGAGGATCGACCAGGCGCGGTCGCCTTCGTCGCCCATCTCGTCCACCACCGGACCCCAACGCGCGGCCTGGGCATCGAGCCCGGCGGCAATCATTGAGGCGACAAGATCGGCCGCGCGCTCGTTTTGCTTCTCCGAAGGCTCCACGCGCAAGGCGGCGGTGGAGGTCAGCAGCAGCCGCCCGTAGCGGTCGCCAAGCGAATCCTCACCCCACAGGCCTTTGATCGCATCCAGCCGCTGGTCGACGGTGCCGGCGACGTAAGCCTGGCGCAGACGGCCGGCGACCGTGTCCTCGAGCTCAGAGGCATCGGTTCCGTCGGCGAGCAGGCTGTACATCTCCACCAAAGCGGCGTGCGAGAAGACGCCCGCGACGGCGGCGGCGTGGGCGGCGCGGGTGCGCTCGGCGAGCGGGATCATCGGCGCCCGAGCCTGCCACGCCCAGACGTGGTTGCCGGTGCTGTTCATCAGCGCGTCCGGCACCTTGAGGCCAGTGGCGCCGGCAAGGCCGAAGCGCCAGGTGTTGAGCGTATCGACCCCCTCCCACTGGATGGTGACGGCGCGCCGGGTGTTGGTGCCCGCGCCGACCACCTTTTCGGCGAGCAGCAGATCGATGTCCCCGGCGCCGAGGCGGCGGCGCTGCTGATCGATCAGCTGGCTGGCTTGCGAGGCGTTGCCTTCAAGCGCGGCGCACATCGCCTGGGCAAGCGGCCAATAAGGCTGCGGGTTGACTTCCCGGCCCGGACCGATCAGCGGGCACAAGGCGGCCGGATCGGCGGTGGCGAGGGCCGTCTGAACGGCGACGGAGAACATGCGCGGGGTGAACTGGTCGACGTCCACCGCCTGCACGAGCGCGCGCGCGGCGTCGGCCTCGCCCATGCGCAGAAGCAGCCAGGCGCGCTCGGCGACCCAGTCGACTTCGTTGACCATGCGCGGCGCAGGCGTCTGGGTGAGCAGCGCGCGGCGAAGCAGGATCGAACCCCAGCGCGAAGGCAGAGGCGCATCGATCCGGCCCATCAAACCGGTGAGCAGCCGCCCATGCGCATCGCCCCAGGCGTTGAAGCCGAGGCCGCCATTGTCATCGCCGAGCACGCCGACGACGTTGGTCGGGCGGCGCGCTTCGTCGGGGATTTCAATGGGTGGCGGCAGGTTCTGGGCGGCGAGCGCTTCCAGGTCTTCCTGAGCCGAATTCTCGATCAGCGGCGAATCGCTGACGGAGACTCCGGAGCCCTCCCCGCTGCTCGCCGGCGGCGGTGGCGACGCTTCGGGTTCGGCGGCGTTGTCGGGTTCCGCGGCTTTGGGTTCGGGCGCCGGCGCGGGCGTGCCGGGATCGCCGAAGCCGGGCGGAAGCTCCGCCTCCTGCGGCGCGTCGCGCTGGCCGGAGGCGGGAAGCGCGAAGGCAAGCCCCGCGACACCCGCCAGCAGCAGGATCCTACCGCGCCAGGGCTTCATTCGTCACATCCTGCTCGATGCGCTGGGTCGGCACTTCGCTGCTGCGGGTCGACGCCCAGATCAGGAAGCCGATCAACAGGACGAGGAGGGTGAGAAGGATCGTCGGAAGCGGCGAACGGCGGCGCCGGGCCGGGGCGAAAGAGGATCTGCTACGCATGGCGGGCCTTTTGCCCCACGACCCCGCCTTATGTATAGCCCCCGCCGCCATGGACGATGCGCTTGCCCCCCCCAAATGCTGCATCGTCCTCGTCGGCTTGATGGGCGCGGGCAAGTCGACGGTGGGCCGCAGGCTGGCGAAACGGCTCTCCTTGCCCTTCATCGACAGCGACGAGGAGATCGAGAAAGCGGCGGCGCGGAGCGTGTCGGAAATCTTCAGCGATTTCGGCGAGGCCAACTTCCGGGACGGCGAGCGGCGGGTGATCGCCCGGCTGATCGGCGGCCCGCCCAAGGTGATCGCCACCGGCGGCGGGGCATTCATGGATGAGCGGACGCGGAGCCTGATCCTGGAGCGCTGCATCGCCGTATGGCTGGATGCGGACATCCCGACGCTTTCCGAGCGGGTGTCGCGGCGCGGCCATCGCCCGCTGCTGCACGGCAAGGATCCGGCGGCGGTGCTGGAAGCGCTCGCCGAAGCGCGGCGGCCCTTTTACGCGCAGGCGCATATCCACATCCGCAGCGAATCGGTGCCGCACGAGCGGGCGGTGGACATGATCTTGGCGGCGCTGGCGAAGCGCGGGGAGGAAAAGTGAAGCGGATCGAGGTTTCGCTCGGCGAACGCAGCTACATGGTGACCATCGCGCCCGGGTTGCTCGACCGGGCAGGCGAGGCGCTGGCGCCATTCGCGCGCGGCGGGCGACTGATTGTGGTCACAGACGAGCAGGTGTGGGCGGCCCAAGGGCGGCGGCTGGAGGCGAGTGGGCTGCGGCTGGAGGTCATCCCCGTGCCGCCCGGCGAAGGCAGCAAGAGCTGGCAGCAGCTGGAGAAGCTGATCGAGCGGCTGCTGGCGCTGGAGGTGGAGCGTTCCGACCACCTCCTCGCGTTCGGCGGCGGCATGATCGGCGACCTGACCGGCTTCGCGGCGTCGGTCCTGAAGCGCGGCTGCCCTTACGTGCAGGTGCCGACGACGTTGCTTGCGCAGGTGGACAGCTCGGTGGGCGGCAAGACGGCGATCAATGCCGGGGCGGGCAAGAACATGGTGGGCTCATTCCACCAGCCGGCGGCGGTGCTGATCGACCCTTTGACGCTCGACACGCTCCACCCGCGCCAGCTCCGCGCCGGCTATGCGGAGGTGGTGAAATACGGGCTGATCGGCGATCCAGACTTCTTCGCCTGGTGCGAGCAGCATGGAGCGGCGCTGCTGGCGGGGGATGTCGAGGCGCGGGTGCATGCCATCGAAACGTCGGTGCGCGCCAAGGCGGCGATTGTCGCGGAGGACGAGCGGGAGACCAAGGGGCGCCGCGCCTTGCTCAACCTCGGCCACACCTTCGGCCATGCCCTGGAGGCGGAAGCGGGCTTCTCCGACCGCCTGCTCCATGGCGAGGCTGTTTCGGTGGGGATGGCGCTTGCCTTTGCGTTTTCGGCTCGGCGGGGGCTGTGTTCGGAGGCTGATGCGGATCGGGTGGGAGCGCATCTCGCCTCCGTCGGGCTGCCGGTGCGGCCCGAGTTCGGCACGCCCGCCTCGCTCGTCGCGCATATGGCGGGGGACAAGAAAAAGAGCGGCGGGCGGGTGCCGTTCATTCTTGCCCGGGGGATCGGGCAGGCGTTCGTGGATCAGTCGGTGGAGTTGGCGGAGGTCGAGGCCTTCCTCGCCTCCCCGTTCGGCTGATCGTCGTCCAGGGTGTTCTCCGGCGTAAACATCGTCTCCTTCAGCGCGTGGAGATCGCCCGATTCGGTCTGCTGGTGAAGCCGCACGCTGTCGCGGTCGCGATATTCCTGCTCAACGCGCGTCACCTCGTCTTCGTTGTCCAGAAACATGTTTAGAGCCTCGCGGCCCATGGTGATGGCCGATTCGTAGACTTCGCGCACCGTGCATTTGAGGTCGAGCGGCGCCAGCTCCATCAGGTGGATTCGGTCGAATGCGCGGACGAACACCGCCGCCTGCGGAAAGGCTTCGAGGATAGGCTCGAGCTTGCGGGCGGTAAGATCGTTGCCGTCGATGCAGAAGAGCAAGGCCTTTACGTCCGCCGCGCCGGCGAGGCGGAGGAGATCGAGGCGGGTGCCGTCGCCGTAATAGACCTTCGAGCCGAAGGTGCCGGCCAGTTCTATCTGGCTCGGCTTCGAATCGATCAAGGTAACGCCGATGCCCTTGGCCATCAGCATCTGCGCAACCGTTTGCCCGAAGCGGCCGTAGCCGATCACGATGGTACGGGTGTCGTCGCTATTTTCCGGCCCTTCGAGGTCGCGCCCGGCCTGAATCGCGCCGCGCCGGTCAAGCCAATCGTTGAGCATCATCAGGAACGGCGTGGTGGCCATGGACAGGGTGACGACGGCGGTGAACAGGCTCGCCGCCTCCTGCGCGATAAGGCCGGAAGCCTGGGCGCCGCCGAACAGCACGAAAGCGAATTCGCCACCCTGGCTGAGCAGCAGGCCAAGCTTGAAGGCCGGGCGGCTTTCGATGCCGAACAAACGTGCGAGGCCGAACAGGACCGCCGCCTTGGTCGCGATCAGGGCAGCGGCCATGCCGACGACGAACAGCGGGTTATTCATCACCGCCGGCAAATCGATGCTCATGCCGATGGCGACAAAGAACATGCCGAGCAGAAGCGAGCGGAACGGGTCGATGTCCGCCTCCAGCTCGTGCCGGTAAGGCGAATCGGCGAGCATCACGCCGGCGATAAAGGCGCCAAGAGCCGTGCTGAGGTTCAGCGCCTCCATCACCGCGGCGCTGGCGAGAACGATGAACAGGCCGGCGACGATGAACAATTCGCGCTCGGAGATACGGCCGACGAGGCGGAAGAGCGGGTTGATCAGGAAGTGGCCGGCCGCGACCAGGCCAACGATCGCGGCAACGGTGTAGAAGGCGAGCTCGAGTCCGGTCGGCGCGTCGGCGGCGGCAGGCACGCGCGACAAGGCCGCGATGATCGTGATTAGCGGAACGATCGACAGGTCCTGGAATAGGAGGACGGAGAAAGCGCGTTCGCCGCCGCGTGTGTTGATCTCTCCGGAGGCGCGAAGGCTCGGCAGGACCTGGGCGGTGGAGGAGAGAGCAAGCGGCAGGCCGAGGGCGAGCGCGGCGCCGAGCGTGAAGCCGGTGAAGGCGAAAATGAGCGCGCTGATCGCAATGCCGGCGACGACGACCTGGAGAAGGCCAAGGCCGAAAATGTCCTGCTTGAGGCGCCAGAGCCGGCTCGGGTGAAGCTCGAGACCGACGAGGAAAAGGAGAAGCACGATGCCGAAATCGGCGATGTGGAGCATCTCCTCCGGCGCGCCGATGAGGCGGAGGCCGTGCGGGCCGATTAGGGCTCCGGCGACGAGGTAGCCGAGCACCGCGCCGAGGCCCAGGCGGCGGAACAGCATCACGAACGCCATTGCCGCGCCGAGGATGATCACCCCGTCGCGAAGCAGAAGGGCGGCGGCGTGGCTGGTTTCCTGTTCCATCAGGCCGCCTTAGCGGCGGCGGCGGTGGCGGCAAGCGCGGCTTCGGCGGCGGCTTCGAAGGGCAAAAGGATCGACGGGTGGCGTGCCGCCAGGGGGCGGGCTTCGGCGAACAGGGAGATTCCGGGCCAAAGGTCCGAATGTTCGCACTCGCCACGAAGGTAAGCGCCGAGGGCGTCCCGGGCGGCGGCAAGCTCGGCGGCAGTGGCGCCGATTGCGTGGGCGCCCAGGAGAGCGGCGGAGGCCTGACCGAGGGCGCAGGCTTTTACGTCTTGGCCGAGCGCGGCGACCCTCCCCTCCCCGTCCAGCGCCACGTCCACAACCACGCGGCTGCCGCAGACGGGCGAGCGCTTCTCAGCCGTAGCGTCCGGCGCGGCGAGGCGCCCTTGGTGCGGTATGGAAGCTGCGAGGCGCAGGATTTCGCGGGTGTAAAGCGCAGCGGCCATGTCAGGCCCTGCGCCAGGTGGTGCCTTGGGGGCCGTCCTCGAGCAGGATGCCCTCAGCCGTCAACTCGGCGCGGATGCGGTCGGCTTCGGCGAAGTCGCGATTCTTCTTCGCTTGGCTACGAGCGGCGACGAGCGCATCGATGCGGCTGTCGCCCGCGCCCTGGAACCAGGCAGAGTGGTTTTCCCCGAGAAGGCCGAGCAGCTGGGCGGATGCGCGCAGTGTTGCAGCGTCCTCGATGGCGCACAGCCGGGACACGGCGAGCGGCGTGTTGAGGTCGTCCGACAGCGCCTCAAGCACGGCCGTGTCCGCTTCCCCGCCTTCGGCCTCTCCCGCCATTCGATACAGCCTGTCCAGCGTCGCCCTGGACTGGGCGATCAGCGCTTCCGACCACTCCAGCGGCTGGCGGTAGTGCGCAGAGAGGAGCGCGAGGCGCAACGTCTCCCCTTTGTGGCCCTGCTCCAGAAGGTCGCCGACGCTGACGACGTTGCCGAGGCTCTTCGACATCTTTTCCGAGCCGGCCATCGAGAGGAAGCCGTTGTGCAGCCAGTAGCGGGCGAGCGGCTCTCCATCGTGGGCGCAGCGGCTTTGGGCGAGTTCGTTTTCGTGGTGCGGAAATATGAGGTCGAGCCCGCCGCCGTGGATGTCGATCGTCTGCCCAAGATGCTTCTCGATCATCGCCGAGCATTCGATGTGCCAGCCGGGGCGGCCGCGCCCCCAGGGGCTGTGCCAGCCGATCACCCCTTCCGGCGACGGCTTCCAAAGCACGAAATCGGACGGGTCCTTTTTGTAGGACGCCACTTCGACGCGCGCGCCGGCGATCATCGCCTCGCGGTCGCGGCGGCCGAGCGCGCCGTAATCGGGATCGGAGGGCACGTTGAAGAGGACGTGGCCGTCCGCTTCGTAAGCGTTGCCGGTCTCGATCAGCCGGGCGATCATCGCCACCATCTCGAGAACCGTCTCCGTCGCCTTGGGCGCGATGTCGGGCGCGCGGACGCCGAGGGCACCCATGTCGGAAAGGTAGAAATCCTCGAAGCGGCGGGTGATCACCGACGGATCCACGCCTTCGGCCGCGGCGGCTTCGATGATCTTGTCGTCCACGTCGGTGACGTTGCGGGCGTAGATGACCTTGTCTTCCCCATAGACGTGGCGGAGCAGGCGGGAGAGCGTGTCGAACACCACCGCAGGACGCGCATTGCCGATATGCGCGCGGTTGTAGACGGTGGGGCCGCAGACATACATCGTCACGCGCTTGGAGTCGGCGGGGGTGAAGACGCGCTTTTCCCGCGCCATTGTGTCGTGGAGGCGGATCTCGGTCATCGGCTGGCGTTCGCGCTTTCGGTGGCGGGCACCTTCTGGCGGTAGACCGGCTCCTTCGGCACGCCGCGGCGCCATTCGACGAAATCCACCACTGCCCGGCCACTGGCGTAGAGCAAGGGGTAGGTGCGGGACGTGGCGAGCCATTGCGGGCGCTCGGCCGTGTTGCCCCAGATCGTGTCGTAGACGAGGTTGAAGCCGAGGTAGAGCAAGGTCGCGGCGATCAGGCCTTTCAAAGCGCCAAAGCCGGCGCCGAGCAGCTTGTCGAACGGTCCGATTTTGGAGCGCTTGACGCCGCCCCCGACGCGCCGGGCGACGAGCTTGCCGATGGCAAAGACGATGCCGAACACGAGGGCAAAAGCGAGCACCGCCGCGCCGGAGCGGGTGCCGACGACGCCGGTCAGAGCATCGGTGACGGGGGTGTGGAGCAGCTTCAGGAAGACGATCGCGACGATCCACGAGGCGAGGCTGAGCACTTCGCCGACGAAGCCCTTGAACCAGCCCTGGACCAGGCCGCCGCCGACGAGAAGAAGGACAATGATGTCGAGGGCGGTCATGCTGCAAGCGCTAACAATTGTTTATGGCGAGGGAAAGGCCGGCGGCGGAGGCCGCGCTCCTTCCCGTCATTCCCGCGAAAGCGGGAATCCCGCTTCTTTTCCGGGTTCACGAAGGAAGGAAGAAGAAGCGGGACCCCCGCTTTCGCGGGGGTGACGGCGGGTGTGTCCGGTGTGCCTTTCTCAGCGGCCGAGGACATGGTCCACCACGTCGCGCAGGGTGCGGAAGCTGGTGAGGGACATGGCACTTGGGTCCTCCTTCAGGGAGGCTGGGACCAGGGCCTTTTCGAAGCCGAGCTTGGCGGCTTCCTTCAAGCGCAAGCCGCCGTGGGCGACGGGGCGGATTTCGCCGGAGAGCGATACCTCCCCGAACGCGACGGACTCGGAGGGCACAGGCCGTTCGGAGATCGCCGAAACCAGAGCGGCGGCGACGGCGAGGTCGGCGGCGGGGTCGCTGATCCGGTAGCCCCCGGCGATGTTGAGGTAGACTTCGGACGTGGAGAAACTGAGTCCGCAGCGCGCTTCGAGGACGGCGAGGATCATTGCGAGGCGGCCCGAGTCCCAGCCGACGACGGCGCGCCGCGGGGTGGCGCCGCTGGCGAGGCGGACGGTGAGCGCCTGAATTTCGACGAGCACAGGGCGGGTGCCCTCGAGTGCGGGGAACACCACCGCGCCCGAGACCGCTTCGCCGCGATGGGTGAGGAACAGTGCCGACGGGTTGCCGACTTCGTCGAGGCCGCCCTCCCCCATTGCGAAGACGCCGATCTCGTCCGTGCCGCCGAAGCGGTTCTTGGCGGCGCGCAGGATTCGGTAGAGGTGGCTTCGCTCGCCTTCGAAGGAGAGCACGGTGTCGACCATGTGCTCGAGCACCCGCGGGCCGGCGATGGAGCCGTCCTTGGTGACGTGGCCGACCAGCACCACCGCGCAGCCGCTTTCCTTGGCGTAGCGGATCAGTTCGCCGGCCGAAGCGCGGACCTGGCTGACGGTGCCGGGGGCGCCCTCGATCAGATCGGAATGCATGGTCTGGATCGAGTCGATGATCAGGAGGGCCGGCGGCGGTCCGTCGCCCAGCGTTGTGAGGATGTCGCGCACCGAGGTGGCGGCGGCGAGCTTCACCGGGGCGGAGCCGAGGCCCAAGCGGCGGGCGCGGAGGCGCACCTGGTCGGTCGCTTCCTCGCCTGAGATGTAGGCAACGGCGAGGCCGCGCTCGGCGATCTTGGCCGCGGCCTGGAGCAGAAGCGTCGATTTGCCGATGCCGGGATCGCCGCCGATCAGGGTCGCCGACCCGGCAACGATGCCGCCGCCGAGCGCCCGGTCGAACTCGCGAATGCCCGTCGACATACGCGGCGGGAGCGCGATTTCCGCGTCGAGGCCGACGAGATCGATAGAGCGGCCGCCGCCGCGTAAGTTGTGGCGGGCGGAGAAGGTGGTGACGACGGCGCCGGCGTCTTCGACCAGCGTGTTCCACTCGCTGCAGTCGGGGCATTGGCCCATCCAGCGGGTCTGAACCGAGCCGCAGGCCTGGCAGACATATCTCTTCTTCGGCTTTGCCATCAGCGGAGGAGTAGCGGCTGGAGTCGCGGCGCGGAAGCGGGCGAAAGGTCACAAGAGTCACGCAATGCTGCGGGTCCGCCGGCCTGCAAGGCGGGTGCCGCGGGGTGCGCGAGAGAGCACGGGTGAAGCGAACACTTGTTCATGGGCGGGAACGTAGCATGAACATGATCCCGTAGGAAAGCGTCGGCGCGACCCTGGCGATCAGTTCAAAGACTCCCTCCGCGCGACGAATGGACGGAACGCCTCCCCTCCCCTCGCATTTTCCCTGGACCAGCAATGGAGAGTATCTTGTTTATCCAAATTCATGCCGACAACCAGGTTCCAAGCGACAACGACCGCGACACGCGGCTCGAGGAGCAGATCAAGCAGCGCCTTGCCCGCTTCGAAGGGCGGATCACCGATGTGGAAGTGCATATGTCCGACATCAACGGCCCGCGCGGCGGCAATGCCGACAAGCGCGCATCAATGGAGGCGCGGATGAACGGCATTCCGCCGATCGCGGCGATCGATGAAGGCAATACCTATGAGCGGGCGGTGATCGGCGCGGCGAAGAAGGTGGTGCGCGCCCTCGACCATCAGCTCGGCAAGCTCACCGACCGAAAGGGTCATTGAGGCAGCGCACGGTGGTTGCGCGGGCGGCGCGGCGCGGCCAAGGGAAGCCGCGATGATCCGCGTCGCCAGCTACAATATGCGCAAAGCGATTGGCACCGACCGCAGGCGGCAGCCGGGGCGGACGGTGGACGTGCTGAACGAGCTCGGCGCCGACATCGTCGCGCTTCAGGAGGCCGACCGGCGTTTTGGATCGCGGGCGAGCGCGATCCCCCTGTCGCTGCTTGAATCGCACAGCGACTATAAGGCCGTGGCGTTCGAGGCGCGGGCAGGAAGCATCGGCTGGCACGGCAACGCGATCCTGGTGCGCAAGGAGGCGGAGGTGCTTGCGAAATTGCTGGTCGCCCTCCCCTCGCTCGAGCCGCGCGGTGCGGTGATGGCCGACATCCGGCTTCGCGGGGAGGACGTGCGGGTGGTGGGCATGCACCTCGACCTTTCCGGTCTGTGGCGGCGGCGGCAGGCGGCGGCGGTGCTGGCGGCGGTGCGCGGCGGCGACGGCGCGTTACCGGCGGTGCTGATGGGCGACTTGAACGAATGGAGCCTGCGCGGCGGCTGCCTCAAGGATTTCGCCGAGCATTGCCGCTTCGCCGAATGCGGCAAGAGCTTCCACGTCCGCCGCCCGGTGGCGCGGCTCGACCGGATCATGGTGACGGACGGGCTGACGGTGGCGGAATGCGGCGTTCACGAAAGCGCGACGGCGAAACGGGCGAGCGACCACTTCCCGATTTGGGCGTCGCTGACGCGGGGGTGAGACGCCCCTAGCGCTGCGTGTTCCCGCCGGCTTCCGCTTCGGTGCTGTTGTCGGCGACGTCCGCCGTGGGTTCCAGCGCAGTCGGTGCCGCGGCGGGCTTAGAGTCGAGCTCGAGCCAGTCGCGGGCGGGGAGTTGGTAGAGCATGTCCATGACTTCCAGCTCCAGGCCCCAGGGCTGGCCGGTGGAGCCGTTCCACAGGGCGACGACGCCGGTTTTGCGCTCCGGATCGTACATGATCAGCGAGCGATAGCCGCGGACGCCGCCATGGTGGCCGATAACGCGGTGGCCGGCATAATCGTAGATCCGCCAGCCCATGCCGTAGGCGGCCGTGTTGATGCGCTCGCGGAACTTGCGCATCCGGCGAAGCTCGCCCGGCGTCGAGGCGCGGGGCGCGCGGACCAGTTCGAGCGCCTTTTCGGACAACACGGAGGGCTCGAGCCCCATCTGCGCCTGGAGCCAAACCGCCATGTCCTTGATCGAGCTGTTGACGCCGCCCGCCGCGGGTACGCGGTAATAAGGCTCGGTAACCTCGACAGGCTTCGAATTCTTGCCGCCGACATGCGGGCGGGCCCAGCTTGGAGCGCCGACCAGGCCTTCGCGGGTGAGGGACGCGGAGTTCATGCCGAGCGGGCCGAACAGGCGCTGCTTGACCGCCTCGGCGTAACTCATGCCGGTGACCTTTTCGACGATCTCCGACGCGGCGTCGTAGGCGACGTTCTGGTAGGCATGGCATTGGCCTGGCGAACAGATCGAATTCACCGCCCCGAGCTGGGCGCGGAGCAGGCGCGGGTCGATGCCGTCTTCAAGCTTGCTGTCGTTGGCGTGGCTGAACAGGCCAAGGCGGTGCGACATGAGGTCGGACACGGTTGCCTTATATTCGTTGCCGCCGGGCAGGCGCAGCGTCGTGTTGTATTTGGAGATCGGGTCGTAGAGCCCGATCTTCCCCTCGTCAGCGAGGAGCGCGATCATGTCGCCGGCTACGCCCTTCGAGACCGAGGCCCAGCGGAAGATCGTGTCGACCCGCACAGGATCGGTCGTCCCCGCAGTTGTGACGCCATAGCCCTTGAGGAAGCGGATATGGCCGTCCTCGACGATGCCGACCGCCATGCCGACCATTGCATTTTCGCCAATCAGGCGGCCCAGGCGCGCGTCGATGCGGGCATAATCGATCACGCTGCCGGGGGCGCGCTGGCGCTCCTCGATCTGGGCGATCTGCTGGTTGGAAATGCCGAGCGCCGGCTCCTCCTCGGAAGGCCCGCTCAGGCTGACATGCGTCGCCGCCCAATAGAGGAGCGCGAGCGCGAGAAGGGCCAGGAGGATCCAGGGAAGCGCGGAACGGCGCGGCTTCCGTTTACTCGACTTCGACAGAACAGGCTCCTGGCGGGTGCTTGCGATGCGGCCGGGCCGGCGCTCTCAGGGAGAGGCGCCGGCCCGGTGCATGCGGCGTTTACCAGATCCTGATACGCTCTTCAGGCTTGAGGTAAAGCTTTCCGTTCTTGACGTTGAACGCCTGGTACCAGGGGTCGAAGTTGCGGACCACGTTCGGCCGCACGTTGCCCGGGCTGTGCGGATCGGTGGTGAGCTGCTGCTGCAGCGCCGCGTCCCGCATCTTGTTGCGCCACACCTGGCCGAAGCCCAGGAAGAAGCGCTGGTCGCCGGTGTAACCGCCGATCACCTTGTCAGGCTTGCCCTTCAACGACATCTTGTACGCGTCATAGGCAATGGTGAGGCCGGCGAGGTCGGCCATGTTCTCGCCAAGCGTCAGCTCGCCGTTGACCTTGCTGCCGGGCAGCGGCTCATATTCGCCATACTGCTTCACGACCTTCGACGTCATCGCCTTGAACTTCTCGACGTCCGCCGGGCTCCACCACTCGGAGAGGTTGCCGGTGGGATCGAACTTCGAACCCTGGTCGTCGAAGTGGTGGGTGATTTCATGGCCGATGACAGCGCCGATGGCGCCGTAATTGACCGCCGGATCGGCGTTGGGATCGAAGAACGGCGGCTGCAGGATCGCGGCCGGGAAGACGATCTCATTCAGCAGCGGGTTGGCGTAGGCGTTCACCGTTTGCGGCGACATGCCCCATTCGGAACGGTCCACCGGCTTGCCGACCTTATCGAGCTGCCGCTGATATTCGAACGCCTGGGCACGCATCGCATTGCCGACGGCATCGCCGGGCACGATCTGAAGCGCCGAATAATCGCGCCACTTGTCCGGATAGCCGATCTTCGGCGTGAAGGCGGCAAGCTTGGTGCGCGCCTTGGCCTTGGTCTCGGCAGCCATCCAGGGAAGCGCAACGAGGTGCTTGTCCATCGACGCGATCAGGTTCTTCACCAGCTCGTCGGCCTTGGCCTTCGCATCCGGCGGGAAGTAGCGGGCGACGTAGAGCTGGCCGACGGCCTCGCCCATCGTACCGCCAACGAGGTCGACGCCGCGCTTCCAGCGATCCTTGAGCTGCGGCGTGCCGGACAGAACCTTGCCGTTGAAGGCGAAGCTTTCATCCACGAACGCCTTGGGCAGCATGCCGGCCGAACCCGAAAGGGTGCGGAAGGTCAGGTAATCGCGCCAGGTCTGGATCGATTCGGACTGAACGAGCTTGGCGGCGCCTGCCAGCGCGCTCGGCGTCGTCACGATCACCTGCGGCTGGATGTCGAGGCCGGCGGCCTTCAGGAACGTCTGGACATCGAAGCCAGGCATTTCCTGCGCCATCTTCTGCGCATCCATCTGGTTGTAGATCTTGTCGAACTGACGCTGCTGGACGCGGGTCCAGTGCGATTCGGCAATCTTGTGCTCGAGATCGTAGATGCGGTTCGCGCGGCCTTCGGGATCCGAGATCCCGGCGAGGCGCAGCATGTTGGCGATGTGCGCCTTGTACTTGGTGCGAACTTCCGCGAACTTCGGGTTCTTGTCGTCCAAGTAATAATCGCGGTCGGGAAGGCCGATGCCGCCCTGGCCGAGATAGACGGCGTAAACCGTGTTGTTCTTGAGGTCCTGCTCGATGCCGGCGCCGAAGGGAGTTCCGATGCCGAGGCGGTTCGCTTCGCCGAAGAAGCGGGCGAGGTCCGTCGGGTTCTGGATCGCGTTGATCTTGGCGAAGATCGGCTGAAGCGGGGTCAGGCCCTTCGCTTCGATCGCGGCTTCATCCATGAAGCTTGCGTACAGGTCGCCGACCTTTTGCTCGTTGGAGCCCGGCGCGGCCTTCGCCTTGGCCGAAGCTTCGATGATCTCGCGGGTGCGGGTGTCCGACAGGTCGCGAAGAATGCCGAAGCCGCCCCAGCTTGCCTTGTCGGCCGGGATCTCGGTGTTCTTGTGCCAGGTGCCGTTGACGTAATCGTAAAAATTGTCGCCAGGGTTGACCGTCTTGTCCATGCCGGACAGATCGACGCCCCAGGTGCCGAGCTGCGGCTTCTCGGAAGCGGCGGCGGCCGGCTTGGTCTGGCCGGCGGCAAAGGCCGGAACCGCGGTCGCGGCAAGGGCAATGGCGCCCGCGCCGCACAACATCATGTGCTTGATCATATTAGGAAATCCCCACCCAAAAGAAGGTGGGTGCCTCATACAGCCCGCGCGGTTTTTTACAAAGCGCTAAAAGCGAGGCTGCGGCGAGATTCGCAAGGGCGGACAAGCAGCCGCCCCCCGGCCCGTTCAGGCAGTGCGCAGGATTTCCACGGTGACGCGGGCGGTGCCGGTGCGGACCATGCCGATTTCGCGGGCCGCGCCCAAGGAGAGATCGATGAGGCGGCTCTTGATGAACGGCCCGCGATCGTTGACTCGGACGATGACCGCGTCGCCGGTGGACTTGTTGGTGACCCGAAGCTTGGTGCCGAGCGGAAGCGAACGGTGCGCGGCGGTAAGGTCGGACGGGTTGAAGCGCTCGCCGCTTGCCGTGCGGTTGCCGGCCAGCTCCCTGCCGTAATAGCTGGCAACGCCTTCGCCGATCACTTCGTACCGGGTCTGCGGCTCGGCAATTGCGGGAACGAAAACGGGTGCGGTCTGTTCGGGAAGATCGGCAACAATGTCGGCAAGAGACTGAACCGGTGCGGTGGAAGCGGTCGTTACCGCGTTCGCCGGAGCCGAGGCCGTGAGGCCTACCAGTGCAACAGCCACGAAGGCATGCGTGGCGCTCTTGCGCATGGTTGCTATCATATTCGAAGCCCCTGGCCGTTCCCGATGAGGAGGGGCTAGCGGCGCGTTCCCGGCGAGTCCCGCTCGTTACGGCGGCGAGTTGCGATTCCGGGACGAACGGATTGTGTTCCGCTTCGCCTCGACAACTCGTCGCTGCGATGCCACGTTTCACCGGTGCGTGAGAACGAAATCCGGCTGGCGCTTATCTGCTACGGGGGAATCAGTCTTGCCGTGTACATGCACGGCATCACCCGCGAAGTGTGGCACCTCGCCCGCGCAAGCCGCGCTTTTCACGATGGGAACGCTGAGACGGCCAGCGGAAGCGAAGGCGCTTACCGCCGGCTGCTGGAACGCATCGCCGCCGAAGCGGGCGTCGAGCTGCGGGTGCTGGTGGACATTCTCACCGGCGCGAGCGCGGGCGGGATCAACGCCATCTTTCTTGCCGAAGCGATCTCCACCGGCCGCAGCCTCGAGCCGCTGACCGACCTGTGGCTGGAGACGGCGGATATCGACAAATTGCTCGATCCCGGCGTCAACGCGGTGTCGCGCTTCGCCAAAACGGCGGCGGTGCCGTTCGCCTGGGCCTTGTCGCGGCGGCGGGGCGGAACGGTGGAAACGACGGTGGACGCGCCGCACCGGGAGGAGGTGCGGGCAAAACTCGCCAATTTCGTCCGCGCCCGTTGGTTCTCGCCTCCATTCGGCGGTGAAGGCTTCACCACATTGCTGCTCGATGCGCTGGACGCGATGCGGGAGGGGGAAAGCGGCGCGCCGCTGCTGCCGCCCTACCAGCCGCTCGACCTGTTCGTAACGGTGACCGACTTCCACGGTTATCCGGAGCGGCTGCGGCTCAATTCGCCGGCGGAAGTCACCGAGCGCGAGCACCGCCTGACGCTGGAGTTCCACGATAACGGCGGCGCGGAGCGGCGGCTGGCGGAAGCGCCGGAACTGGCCTTTGCCGCCCGCGCGACGGCGAGCTTCCCCGGCGCCTTTCCGCCCTTCCAGGTGGGCGAACTCGACAAGGTGCTCGCCGGCAAAAGCGTGGCTTGGCGGGGGCGGGACGGTTTCCTGAGCCGCGCCCTCCCCCGCTACGCTTCTCCTCAGGAGGCGGAAACGGCGGTGCTGATCGACGGGTCTGTGCTTGCCAATGCGCCGTTCCGCCCGGCGATCCAGGCGCTCCGCAACCGGCCGGCGCGGCGAGAAGTGGACCGGCGCTTCGTCTATATCGATCCCAAGCCGGGCTCCCGTTCGGTGCGGCTGACGGGGAGCGGCAACCACCCGCCGGGCTTCTTCGCAACCATCTTCGGCGCCCTGTCCGACATTCCGCGCGAACAGCCGATCCGCGACAATCTGGAAGCGATCGAGGGACGAAGTTCGCGGATTCGGCGGCTTCGGCGGATCGTGGAGGCGATGCGGCCGGAGGTGGAAGCTGCGATCGAGCGGGTGTTTGGATCGACGATCCTGCTGCTCCGCCCGACGCCCAAGCGGCTCGCCGGCTGGCGCGCAAAGGCGCAGACGCTTGCCGCGCGCGACGCCGGCTATGCTTATGCCGCTTACGCGCAGCTCAAGCTTTCGGCGGTGGTCGAGGACGTGGCCGATATGCTGGTCCGGCTCGGCGGCGGCGAGAATGCGGCCGAGCAGGTGCGCCGGTCGGTATGGGCTGCGGTGCGGGCGCAGGGGCTGACGGCGTCCGGCACGGCGGGCGCGTCGGCGGAGATGATCCTGTTCCTGCGCAATTTCGATCTCGGCTTTCGGGTGCGCCGCCTTCGCTTCCTTGCCCGACGCATCGGCGAGATCGCCGCCGCGGACGGTGCGCCGCTCAAGGAGGCGGAAGCGGCTCGCGAGGCGGTGTATCAGCTCCTCGGCCGTTATCTGGGCGCGGCCGACAGGAAGGCGGAGCGCTTCCCGAGCGCCGGCGACGACGCATCCGACGCCCTCGGTGTGCTCGCCGCCTTGCTTAGCCTCAAGCAGATCGACGACGAAGCCGATGCGCTGCTCACCACCGCGCTTGCCGCCTTCCCAAAAGCGGAGCGCCGGGCGCTGATCCTCGCTTATTTGGGCTTTCCCTTTTACGACATCGCCACCCTGCCCCTGCTCGGCGGCGAGGGGCTGGACGAGTTCGATCCGGTGAAGGTGGACCGGATCTCACCGGACGATTGCACCTCGATCCGCGCCGGCGGCGCCGGGGCGACGCTGAAGGGCATCCAGTTTAACAGCTTCGGCGCCTTTTTCAGCCGCGCTTACCGCGAGAACGATTACCTGTGGGGCCGCCTGCACGGCGCCGAGCGGATGATCGACATCGTCTCTTCCACACTGATCGGGGAGCAAAAGCTTGCCCCTGAATCGATTGCGGATCTGAAGAAGCAGGCGTTTCGCGCCATCCTCGCTGAGGAGCGGCCGCGGCTTACCCGCATCGCCGCGCTCTTCGACGAACTGGAGGCCGAGATCGGCTGACGGTTGCGCCCGCGCCGCCCCCGCCATAAGCAGGAGTGCGAAGCGGGAGGAGGACATATGCAGTTTTTGAAGATCCTCTTCTGGATCGTGCTCACCGTTTTGCTGGTGCTGTTCGCCGACGCCAATTGGCGGTCGGTGGAAGTGAAGCTGTGGGGCGGGCTGATCGCCGACGCCAAGCTCCCCGTGCTGCTTATGCTGGTTTTCCTGCTCGGTTTCCTGCCCACGCTTGCCGTCTACCGCGCCAAGATGTGGTCGCTGCGCCGCCGCCTGGAAGTGAATGAGCGCAACGCCGCCCCGGTTGCGGCGATGCCGGTTCCAGCCGCGCCCTCGCTTGCGCCTGAAGCCGAAAGCGAGCGGCTGGCGACCGACACCAAGGTCTGGCCGCTGGCATGAGCAGCCCGATCTTTGTCGCGGTCGACACGCCCGACATGGAGCGTGCCAAGGCGATCGCCGCCAATGTAAAAGGCCATGTCGGCGGGTTGAAGCTCGGCCTCGAATTCTTTTGCGCCAACGGCAGGCACGGCATTCGCGAGATGGCGGAGCTCGGCCTCCCCATCTTCCTCGACCTAAAGCTCCACGACATCCCCAACACGGTCGGCAAGGCGGTGCAGGCGCTGCATGGGCTGGAGCCGGCGATCATCACCGTTCACGCCGCGGGCGGGCGGGCGATGATGGAAGACGCCAAGGCGGCCGCGCCGCTCGGCACCAAGGTGGTGGCGGTGACGGTGCTGACCAGCCTCGACCGGGAGGACCTCGCCGCCATCGGCGTTCACGCCGACCCGCACGAGCAGGTGGAGCGGCTTACCGAGCTTGCCCATTCGGCGGGGATCGACGGCATCGTCTGCTCGGGCAACGAAGTCGCGGCGGCGCGCAGGATCTGGCCGGACGGCTTCTTCGTGGTTCCGGGGGTGCGCCCCGCAGACTCCCATGCGGGCGATCAGAAGCGGGTGATGACGCCGCGCCGGGCGCTGGATGCGGGCGCGTCGATCCTGGTGGTCGGCCGCCCGATTACGCAAGCGCCCGATCCCGGCCTCGCCGCGCGAGCGATCGAAGCGACGCTTTAGGGTTCCTCCCCGGGAGGGGGAGGATCAAGAGTGGACATGTCCCCGCCTCCAGTCTTATCGGCTCGCCCGAGGAGTATCACCAATGAGCTGGCTGAACCGCGTCCGCAATTCCATCCCGTTCCTCCCCAAAAGGGAGACGCCCGACAATCTGTGGCACAAGTGCCGGCAGTGCAGCGCGATGGTGTTCACCAAAGAGTGGGAGGACAATGACAGCGTCTGCCCGCGCTGCGACCACCATGGCCGCATCGGCCCAAAGGCGCGCTTCGACCGGATCTTCGATCCCGGCTACACGACCCTCGCCTCGCCCCAGGTGCGCGAGGACCCGCTCAAGTTCCGCGACACCAAGCGCTACGCGGACCGCATCAAGGCGGCGCGGCAGCAGACCGGGGAAGGCGACGCCCTGATGAACGCGCGCGGCACCATCAACGGGCATGCCGCGGTGGTCGGGGTGCAGGATTTCGCGTTCATGGGCGGCTCGATGGGCCTCGCCGTCGGCGCCGCCTTCGTGGAAGGCGCGCGCGCCGCGATCCGGGAGCGGGCGCCCTACATCATTTTCACCGCGGCCGGCGGCGCCAGGATGCAGGAAGGCATCTTGTCGCTGATGCAGATGCCCAAAACGACGGTGGCGATCGCCGAGCTCAAGGAAGCGCGGCTGCCTTATATCGTCGTTCTGACGGATCCGACTACCGGGGGCGTCACCGCCTCCTATGCGATGCTCGGCGACGTTCAGATCGCCGAGCCGGGCGCGTTGATCGGTTTCGCCGGGCAGCGGGTGATCGAGTCGACCATTCGCGAGAAGCTCCCCGAGGGGTTCCAGCGCGCCGAATATCTGCTGGAGCACGGCATGATCGATATGGTGGTGCACCGGAAAGACCTGCGCGCAACGCTTGCCCGGCTGATTTCGTACCTGGTGCCGGAGAAAGCGGCGGCGTGACCTCCGCACGCTGATGGACCGCGCGGTTTCGGAACATCCGGGGGTTCAGCGGCAGCTTGACCGGTTGGCGACGCTTTCGCCCGGTGCGGACGTGCTTGGGCTGGAGCGGATTTCGGCGCTGCTCGATCGGCTCGGCAATCCGGAGCGGAGCCTGCCGCCCGTGTTCCATGTGGCGGGGACCAACGGCAAAGGCTCGACCTGCGCCTTTCTGCGAGCGGCGATCGAAGCGTCGGGGCTTAGCGCGCACGTTTATACCAGCCCCCACCTCGTGCGCTTCAACGAGCGCATTCGGATCGCGGGCAAGCTGATCGAGGACGATCTACTTGCCGAGCTGCTCGATGAGGTGCTGGGCATCGCGGGTGACATCGGGCCAAGCTTTTTCGAAGTCACCACCGCTGCCGCTTTTCTCGCTTTCGCGCGCACGCCCGCCGATGCCTGCATCATCGAGGTGGGCCTCGGTGGGCGGCTCGACGCCACCAACGTGATCCCTCGCCCGGCTGTGTGCGGCATTGCGCAGCTCGGGCTCGATCATCAGCAATTCCTGGGCGACACGTTGCCCGGCATTGCGGCGGAGAAAGCGGGCATCGCCAAACCGGGCGTGCCGCTGGTCACCCAGCATTACCCCGACAGCCTCGCCAACCGGGTCGGCGAAGCGGCGGCGGCGGCCGGCGCGCTTTGGCTTCCGAAGGGCGGGCGCTGGGACGTTGCCGCCTATCGGGGACGCCTCCATTACCGCGACGAAGCGGGCAAGCTCGACCTCCCCCTCCCCCGCCTGCCCGGCGCGCATCAGGCGCTGAATGCCGGCCTCGCCATTGCGATGGTTCGTCACCAGGAGGCGGTGCCGGTGCGCGAAAGCGGGCTTCGCGCGGCAATGGGCTGGGCGGAGTGGCCGGCGCGGCTGCAGCGGCTCGGCACCGGGCCGCTTCACCAACTGCTTCCGGCGGGATCGGAGCTGTGGCTGGACGGCGGCCACAATCCCGCCGCGGCGCGGGCGGTGGCCGACTTCTTCCGAGTGCACGTGCCGTCGGGAAGGCCGTTCCACCTCGTCTTCGGGCTGCTCGCCAACAAGGATGCGGCCGGGGTGCTGAAGGCGTTTTCGGGCCGCTCGGCCACCCTGCACGCGGTGCCGGTGCCGGGCCATGCGCATCACCCTCCGGCGGAGCTGATCACGGCCGCGCAGGCGGCGGGGCTGAACGCGATGGCGGCAGGGGATGTTGCGGATGCGTTGGACTGGATCGGCCGCCACGCCGACCGGGCACAGCCGCCCGCGGTTTTGATCCTGGGGTCGCTCTACCTTGCCGGCGAAGTGCTCAGCGCCAACGCGCAGCTGCCGACCTAGGGGGCGCGCAGTTCGGCGAGCGTGCGGGCGGCCCAGGCGTACATGTCGCTGTCGCGCATCCGCTCGAACCGGTCGATGCGGCGGGCGCGGCGTTCGGTTTCTTCCAGCAGCGGCACGGCTTCCGCGCTTCGGCCGAGGCGGATCAGCAAGGCGGCGTGGCGGCATTGCGCCTCCGCGCCGGCAAGCCGCTCGCCAACGTCCGCGTAGAGGCTGAGCGCCGCGTCGCTCTCCCCGCAATCGTCGAGCGCGCGAGCGAGGAGAAGCGACGTGCGGTCGTTCTCCGAGGGTGACCCGGACGGCGGGACGGCGCGGAGGATGTCGCGCGCCGCGGTGGGATCGCCGCGCTCGAGCTCGGCGCGAGCGAGCTTTACCTGAAGAGCACGGTCGCTGCCGCCATAGGTGCGGGAGAGGGCGTCGCGATACGCCCCTGCGGCCTCCGTCCAGTCGCCTTTCTCGGCAAGCGCATCGGCAAGGGCGGTGCGGTTGGCGGCAGTGTCCGCCATCTCCAACGCGTCGCACGCCGAGCGCAGATCGCGATCCGGATCAAGCTTCTTGGCTGCAACCGCCTTCACCGCTCGGACCTCGCGGCGCCCCTGATATTGCGGCAGGATCTCGAACGCCGCGTAAGCAAGGCAGCCGGGGATGGACAGGAAGATGATCACCGTCAGCCACATACCGTTGCGGCCGCTGCGCACGCAATGAACCGCGCACAGGATCTGGATCAGGATCGACAGACCGATAATGGGCATCAGCCGGTGCCGTTCTCCTGGCGTGCATCGCCCTCGCCAACTGTCCCGGCGGTGCCCATCGAGGAGTCGATCAGCCCGGCCCGCATCATCAGCCAGAAGAGAATGATGCCCGGAAAGGCGATGGCGGTGGTGAACAGATAGAAGTTCACGTAGCCGAACTCCTCCACCATCGCTCCCGCCGTTGTGCCGGTCAGAAAGCGGCCGACGACGGAAGCAGCAGCGGAGATCAGCGCATATTGCGAAGCGGTGAAGCGCAGATCGCACAGGGCGGAGAAGTAGGCCACCACCGTTACGCCGCCGATGCCGCTGGCAATGTTTTCGAAGGTGATCGCTCCGGCCAGGCCCCAATTGCTATGCCCCGCCTGAGCCAGCAAGGCGAAGGAGAAGTTCGACACGGCCATCAGCAACAGGCTGATCAGCACCGAACGCTTCATGCCGAGCTTGGAATACAGCACACCGCCGATGAAGATGCCGATCAGGTAGGCCCAAAAGCCGGCGCCGACGTCGTAGATTGCGATCTCGTCATTTGAATAGCCCATGTCGTCGAGCAGCAGGCGCAGCGTGAGCTGGCCAAGCGTATCGCCAATCTTGTGGAGCAGGATGAAGAGCAGGACGAGGATGGCGCCGCGGCGCATGAAGAATTCGGCGAACGGCCCCCAGACCGCCTTGAAGCTTTCGGCGAAACCGCGTCGTTCCTGAACCTCGCGGTGGCGCTCCGGCTCGCCCATGATGAGGCCGGTCAGCATGGCGGGAAGCGCAAAGGCGGCGCAGGCCATGTAGGCGACTTCCCAGCCAGCCCGCTGCGCCACGACTAGAGCAAGCGCACCGGAAAGGACCGAGCCGAGCCGCCAGCCATATTGCGACATGCCGGCGCCGACGCCGAGCTGGCGCGGCTCAAGCAGCTCGATCCGGTAAGCATCGATCACGATGTCGAAGGTTGAGCCCGCGACGCCGACGAGAATGGCCGCATAAGCGGTGTAGAGCAGGCTGGCGGAAGGATCGACAAGCGCGAGGTTGATCACCGCCGCGATCACGAAAACGCCGGCGACGAGCAGCCAGGACACGCGCTGGCCGAGGCGGCCGAGAATCGGGATGTGCACGCCGTCGACGACCCATGCCCACAAGAACTTCAGATTGTAGACAAGGAAAGCGAGGCTGAAGGCGGTGACGCTTTTCTTGTCGATCCCGTCCTGGGCAAGGCGCGTGGTGAGGGTGGCGCCAAGCATCGCGTAGGGGAAGCCGGAGGAGATGCCCACGAACAAAGCCGCCAGCGGCGCGCCTTCGGTATAGGGGCGGATAGCTTCGGGAAGACGGCTACGCCAACCGGTGTGAGCGCTGTGCGGTGCGGCTTGGTTCATGCCGTCCTTGTAACGCCTCCGCGCGCGCTCGCCAGACCCTGATTGAGGCTTGCGCGGCGCGGGCGGCCAGCGCAGCATCCGGAGCGATGGACATGCCGTCTTCCCTGCGCCCAACCGAAGGGCAGCGCGCGCTTGCCGAGCTGGTTGCGCGGGGGAAGAATTCGCACGGCGCCGGAATCACGCATGTGGAGGCGAGCGCTTACACCGACGCGGCACGGTTCGAGACGGAGCAGGCGGCGATCTTTGCGCGGCTGCCGCAGGTGATCGCGCCTTCCGCTTTGCTGCCGCGCTCGAACATGGCGGTGGCGCATGACGGTTTCGGCCCGCCGCTGCTGCTGACCCGGGACAAGGCCGGCGAGGCGCACGTCTTCTTCAACGTCTGCCGGCATCGCGGAACGCGGCTGGTTGAAGGCGGCGAGGTGCAGGCGGCGCCGCGGCTGGTTTGTCCCTACCATGCCTGGAGCTACGGCATGGACGGCGCGCTTGTTGCCCTGCCCCGCACTGATTCCTTTCCGGGCCTGTGCAAGAGCGATCACGGCTTGAAGCCTCTGCCGTGCCGGGAAGCGGGCGGGCTGATCTGGTTCGGGCGCGAGGAGGCGGCGGACTTCTCCGGCGCCGACGCGCTTGCGCCCGAGTTCGACGCGTTCGGCCTTGCCGGGCATCATCTCTACCGGCGCAGGACGCACGAGGTTGCCGGCAATTGGAAGCTGATCATGGATGCGTTCCTGGAGAGCTACCATGTCCAGCGGCTCCATTCGCAAACCATCGGCCGCTTCTTCGCCGATGGCGTCACAGCCGCGGACACGCTCGGCCCGCACCAGCGCTCCGCCGTCGGGCGGACCGAGCACCTCGCCCGCATCGACCATGATCATTGGCCATCGCTGCGCGGCGCGGTCACTTTTGCGTACCAGCTGTTCCCGGCGACGGTGCTGGTGGTGAGCCCGGATTACATCAACCTGATGGTGCTGATGCCGCAAGCGGTGGACCGCACTTTGGTTGAGGATTTCATGCTGATCCCCGAGCCGCCGCGCGACGCGGAGGAAGAAGCGCATTGGGAGAAAAGCTGGCAGCTGCTCGACGGCGGCGTGTTCGCGTCCGAGGATTTTCGCGCTGCCGCGCTCGGGCAGGAGGGGCTTTCATCCGGGGCGCTCGAGCGGCTGACGCTAGGGACGCTTGAGACGGGCATCCGCCACTTTCACGATCAGGTGGAGCGGGCGCTCGGCTGGGCCGGGTCGACGAGATCGTAGAGCTTGAGGCCGGGCGGAAGGCGCCCCGGCTTCTTGCCCTGGAGCTTGCGATCGAGTGCTTCCAATGCCGCCTTCAGCACTTTTTCCGAATACGGCTTGGCGAGGCAGCCGATGCCGAGCGCCTGCGCTTCCAGCGGGCAATTGCCGGTGACGAACAGCACCGGCACGTTGCGCGCCGCCGCCGCGCGGGCGACGTCCATTCCGTCGCCGTCGCCGTTCAGTTTGATGTCGGAGAGGACGAGATCGACCTCTTCCTCAGCGAGCGCGCGAACCGCGTCGGCAAGCGTGTCCACCGTTCCGGCGACTTCGTAGCCCGCTTCGGCGAGAGAATGTTCGTTGTCGAAAGCGACGAGCGGCTCGTCCTCCACGATCAGGATGCGGCGGATGGCCCTTTCGCGTTTTCCAAACAACATCTAGACGCTTGCCCTTCCCGGCGACACTCGGTTTGGCTGCGTAACGAGGCAGCGCCGGTTCGGTGCCGCCTTCTGCCACCCGTTCGGCGCATATTTCAGCCTGTCCGGCTCCAAGGAGGAGAAAGCCCCTGCCCCCGCGCCCGCCCCGATCGCCCGGACCGCCCAAGGGCCCCCGCACGCCGGGCGGTTCGCGCCGCCCCGCGCGCCCCGGCACTCGAAGCGATCCGCCTCAGCGCGAGGAGCGTTCCGGTGGGCGGAGAAGCGAGCGGGGCGCCGAGCGGGATCGCAACGCCGGTGCCTCCGAACCGGCGCGCGGCCGGCGTGGGAGAGCTTCTGGCTTCGGTGAGCGCCCTTCAGCACCGGGTCGTGATCGGCCGGCACGGGACGGGCAGCGTCCCTCAAGGCCGGGCGCGCGACGGGACGAGGCTGCGGCTCCAGCGCGCGAGCGGCCCTCACGCGATGGTCAGCGTCCTGCCCGGCGGGGCGCACGCCGCGATGACGCTGCGGCTCCAGCGCGCGAGCGGTCGCCACGGGATGGTCAGCGTCCCTCCCGGCCGACCGCCCGGCGGGACGCTCCCTCGGTAGCGCCCACGCGAGCCATGAAGCCCGCCCGCTCCACCGAACGTTTACAAACGCCGCGCCCCGCCCCCGCCGCTGCGCCCGAAGCAGCGCCGGCGCCGCCGCCACGTCCCCACACGCCGTCGCGGGAGCCGCAGCGGATCGCCAAGCTCCTGGCCCGGGCAGGGATCGCTTCGCGGCGCGAAATCGAGCGGATGATCGCCGAGCGGCGCGTGGCGCTTGACGGCGTGCCGCTGGAGACGCCCGCCACCCTTCTCACCTCACTCGCCGGGGTGACGGTGGACGGCAAGGCGGTCGGCGCGCCCGCGCCTGCGCGGCTGTTCCTGTTCCACAAACCGGCGGGCGTGCTGACGGCGGAGCGCGATTTCTCCGGCCGGCCGACGATCTACGATGCCCTTCCCAAGGATCTGCCGCGGGTAATCCCGGTCGGTCGGCTCGATCTTAATACGGAGGGCCTGCTGCTGTTGACCACCGACGGCGAGCTCAAGCGTCAGCTCGAACTCCCCTCCTCCAAGGTCGAGCGTACCTACCGCGCCCGCGCCTTCGGCGACGTGACGCAGGAGCAGCTGGAGGCGCTGATCACCGGCGTCGAGATCGAAGGCATCCGCTACGGCGCGATCGACGCCAATCTGGAGCGGCGCACCGGGCGCAACGTGTGGATCGAAATGCGCCTCACCGAAGGCAAGAACCGCGAAGTGCGGCGCGTGCTGGAATATCTCGGTCTCCAGGTCTCGCGCCTGATCCGCACCGCTTACGGCCCGTTCCAGCTTGGCGACATGCCGCCAGGCGCGGTGAACGAGATCGTTCACCAGGATCTGCTGGAGTTCCGAAAGGGCCTGAAGTGAGGATCATCTCGGGCAAATGGCGCGGGCGGCCGCTGGTGGCGCCGGCGGGGCTTGCGACCCGGCCGACGTCCGAGCGGGCGCGGGAAGCCTTGTTCTCGATGCTGGCGAGCCGGGTGGGCAGCTTCGAAGGGCTGGAAGTCGCCGACGTCTTCGCCGGCTCGGGTGCGCTGGGGCTGGAAGCATTGTCGCGCGGCGCGGCCCATTGCACCTTTGTCGACAACGACCGCGCCGCCGCCGACGCGATCCGCGCTAATCTCGCCAAGCTCGGCGTGGAGGCGGACGTGCGGCAGGGCGCGGCGGAGCATGCGCGGTTCGTGAAGCCGCTCGACCTCGTCTTCCTTGATCCGCCCTACGGCAGCGGCCTTGCCGACAAGGTAATCCCCAGCCTCCCCCTCGCCCCCGGGTCGTGGGTCAGCGTGGAAACCGGCCGGGGGGAGACGGTGAGCGCCCCCGGGCTGCTGCTGGACACGGAACGCACCCACGGCAAAGCCAAGATCACCCTGCTGTGCGCACCCGCTTAAATGTAAGGGCGAAGGGTAAGCGCCACGTCGCGCTCTGTGCCGCCGCGCCGCACCCGCAGCGGAACCCGGGTGCCCGGCTTCCCCGCCAGCTTGCGAAGCGCGACGGCAAGCGGCGCGCCTATCAGCTCGTCGCCCTCGGCAAGCCCGGCCTCGGCGGCGGGGCTGAGCGGGCTGACGTCAGCCACCGTCACCTTGCCGCCCCGCTCCTCGAGCCAAAGGCCGGTCATGCCGAACCGCTCCGGCTGCGGCTTGCGCCCATTGCGGTTCACCCAGAGGCGGCCACCCTTCACGTCGGTGGACAGCGTCATCAGCTCGAGCAAACCAAGGCCGAGTACGCCATCGGCGAGCGGGTGGCGGCGCACTTCCTGCGACAGGGTCACCAGCGGCCGCTCGAAGGCAATGTCCCCGAGCATGACCTTGCCCGCCCGCACCATCCGCCCCGGCTTGGCAAGGCCGCCGATGCCGCCTTGCTGGATCGGCACGTAAGGCCGCTCCCCGTTCCAAAAGCCGCTGAGCCGCGTCGCCTCATGGAACAGGTGGATCTGCCCCGGCGCGCCCGTATCGGCAAGCAGGCGATAGGTGCGCCCGTCGATCTGCGCGTCGACCAGGATCATCTCCGACCCGTTGCTGTTCTGCTGGCCCTGGATCCGCGACGGCAAGGCGGTGAAGCCTTCGCGCTTGCCGCGGCCGCCGGGGTAGACCCGCCACTCGCCCGCTTCGAAATCCAGTTCGCTGTCGACGCTGGTCAGGAGGCCGGCGGCAAGCAGGCCCTTGGCGTCGCTGGCCAGGCGCAGGTCCCCGTCCGGCTGGGCGAAGATCACCTTCGGCTGGCGGATCGCGCCGCCGAACACCACGTCCTCGGCCTGATAGAGGTCGAAGGCCTGCTCTCCGCCCATGCCGACCAAGCGGGTTGGTCCGCGCTTACGAAGGCCGAGCGTCCGGCCGTAGGACGGCTGAATTTTGCTCACCACCGCGCCGGTGTCGAAGATGAACAGCACCGGCGGGCGGCCGCCGATGGTGACGCCAACCCAGACCCGCCGGTCCTCCAGTGCGATGGAGGCGACGATCGGCTTCGGGCTTTGGGCCCGCAACGCCTCGCCGCCGAGCAACGGCAGGGCCGCCAGCCCGCCGAGCACCGTCCGCCGCATCAGCCGCACGTCGTCAACCATCTTCATCTCCCCGCAAATGCAACGCGATTGCCCCTGTTTTTAGCAGCTTGGGGATACCCCGCCAGTCTGTTCCGCAACCACATCGCGCTTGCCGTAAGCGAGGGCGTTCCCTACCTGTTCAGGCGTGAACCAGCCCCTCAGCACCGCCCCCGAGCCGCTTTATCTGCGCGGGCTCAACGAACCGCAGCGCCAGGCGGTGCTGACCACGGACGGGCCGGTGCTGGTGCTTGCCGGTGCGGGCACGGGCAAGACCGCGGCGCTGACTGCCCGGCTCGCGCACCTGATCAACACCCGCTTGGCCTGGCCGAGCGAGATCCTTGCTGTCACCTTTACCAACAAGGCGGCGCGCGAGATGAAGGAGCGGGTCGGCCGGATCGTCGGCGATGCGGTCGAGGGCATGCCCTGGCTCGGGACCTTCCACGCCGTGGGCGCGAAGATGTTGCGGCGGCATGCCGAGCTGGTTGGCCTCAAATCCAACTTCACCATTCTCGACACCGACGATCAGCTCCGGCTCCTTAAGCAGCTCATCACCGCCGCGGACCTCGACGAAAAACGCTGGCCAGCGCGCCAGCTCGGCGGGCTCATCGACCGCTGGAAGAA
>DATBNC010000018.1:0-301238 GCA_036554525.1 Allosphingosinicella sp. | reverse complement strand
TAGAACTCCAATCCGCCTTCGCGAGCGGCATCTGCGAGAGCCTTCACGCGGCCGTGGAACAGGAAACCGCCACGGTCGAAAACAACTTGAGTGACGCCGGCAGCCTTGGCGCGCTCGGCGACCCTGCGGCCGACCTCCTGCGCCGAGGCGACGGTCGCGCCGGTGCCGGTCGCGTCCTTCTCCAGCGTGGAGGCGGCAGCCACCGTCTTGCCCTGGCGATCGTCGATCACCTGCGCATAAATGTGGCGGCCCGAGCGGTGGACGCTGAGGCGCGGGCGGTCGCCGGCACGCTTGCGGAGCGACGTACGCACGCGCTGACGGCGGCGGTCGAAGAGAGAGAGTTTCGCCATGGCTTACTTCTTCTTGCCTTCTTTGCGGAAGATGAACTCGCCGCGATATTTGATGCCCTTGCCCTTGTAGGGCTCCGGCTTGCGCCACTGACGGATTTCGGCGGCGAGCTGACCGACCTTCTGGGCGTCGCTGCCCGAGATCACAACCGTGGTCGGATCGGGCGTGACAACCGTAAGGTCGGACGGGACTTCGACGTTCACGTCGTGGCTGTAGCCGAGCTGGAGACGCAGGTTCTTGCCCTGCATCGCGGCGCGGTAGCCGACGCCGGTGATTTCCAGCGTCTTGGTGAAACCGTCGGTGACGCCCGTGACGAGGTTCTGAACCAGCGTCCGGTGCATGCCCCAGAAGGAGCGCGCCCGCTTGGTCTCGTTGGCCGGCTGCACAACGATGCGGCCGTCTTCGATACCGTAGCTGATGTCGTCCATCATCTGCATGGTGAGGGTGCCCTTGGGGCCCTTCACCGACAGGATCGCGCCGTCCACCGAAGCGGTGACGCCGCTCGGCAGGGTGACCGGCACTTTTCCGATGCGGCTCATATCAGAACACCTCCGCGAGCACTTCGCCGCCGACATTCTGTTCCCGCGCCTCGGCGTCCGAGAGAACGCCGCGCGGAGTCGACACGATGGTGATGCCGAGGCCGTTGCGGACCCGCGGCAGTTCCTGGCTGCCCGAATAAACGCGGCGTCCGGGCTTTGAAACGCGGGCGACGTGCTGAATGGCCGGGCGGCCCTCGAAATATTTCAGCTCGATGCGAAGGCCCGCATGGCGGCCCAAGGCTTCTTCGCTGTAGCCGCGGATGTAACCCTCGCGCTGAAGAACGTCGAGAACGCGGGCCCGGAGCTTGGACGCGGGGGAAACCACGCTGTCCTTGCGGGCCTGCTGGCCGTTGCGGATGCGGGTGAGCATGTCACCCAGGGGATCGGTCAAGGGCATATCTTATACCTTACCAGCTGGACTTCGTGAGACCGGGGATCAGGCCCTTGTTGCCCAATTCACGGATCATGATGCGCGACAGCCCGAATTTGCGATAATTGGCGCGCGGACGGCCGGTGATCATGCAACGGTTACGAACCCGGGTCGGGTTACCGTTGCGGGGGATCTCCGCCATCTTGAGCCGGGCGATCAAACGCTCGGTCTCGTCCAGGGACGTATCGTCCGCAATCGCCTTCAGCTTCGCATATTGGCCGGCATATTTCTTCACCAGCTTCTTGCGACGCTCATTCTTGTTGATGGAACTCAGTTTCGCCATGACTTAAGTTCTCGCCTTTCTTGGTCGAGAAACAGGGGAACGCTTACGCGGCCTGCTTCTGATCTTCTTCGGTCCGCGGGAAGGGGAAGTTGAAGAGGCGCAGCAGCTCGCGCGCCTCGTCATCCGTCTTCGCGGTGGTGGTGACGATGATGTCCATGCCGCGCACCTTTTCGATGCGGTCATAGTTGATCTCGGGGAACACGATCTGTTCCTTGAGACCCATCGCATAATTGCCCCGCCCGTCGAACGACTTCGGGTTGAGGCCGCGGAAATCGCGAACGCGGGGGAGCGCGACGGTGATCAAACGGTCGAGGAATTCGTACATCCGCTCCCGGCGCAGCGTCACCTTGACGCCGATCGGCATGCCTTCGCGCAGCTTGAACTGGGCGATGGAGGTACGCGCCTTGGTGATCACCGGCTTCTGGCCAGCGATCAGCTGCATTTCGGCAGCGGCGGTTTCGACCTTTTTCTTGTCCTGGGTCGCCTCGCCGACGCCCATGTTGATGACGATCTTGTCGAGCCGGGGGACCTCGAGCTTGTTCTTGTAACCGAACTTCTCGATCATCGCCGGCGCGATGCGCGCGTCATAATCGGCCCGAAGGCGCGCCACGTATTTGGACTCAGCCATTGATCAGCTCCCCGGACTTCGCGGCGACGCGAACCTTTTTGCCGTCGCGCACTTCGAACCGCACCCGGCTCGCCGCGCCGGTCTTGGGGTCCGCGATCGCGACCTTGGAAATGTGCATCGGCGCTTCCGTACGCTCGAGGCCGCCCTGCGGGTTGGCCTGGCTCGGCTTGCGGTGACGCGTGATGATGTTGGCACCCGAGACGACGACCTTGCCGTCCTTCGGCATCGACTTGGTGACTTCGCCCGTCTTGCCCTTGTCCTTGCCGGACAGGATCACAACGGTGTCGCCCTTTTTGATCTTAGCAGCAGCCATGACCTTACAAGACCTCCGGCGCGAGAGAGATGATCTTCATGTGCTTCTTGGCGCGCAGTTCGCGCACCACCGGACCGAAGATACGGGTGCCGATCGGCTCGGCATTGTTGTTGACCAGCACCGCCGCGTTCGAATCGAAACGGATGGTGGAGCCGTCGGCGCGGTGGATGTCCTTGGCGGTCCGCACGATCACGGCCTTGTGGACATCGCCCTTTTTGACGCGGCCGCGCGGGGCCGCTTCCTTGATGGAGACGACGATAATGTCGCCGACGCCGGCAAAGCGGCGCTTCGATCCGCCAAGGACCTTGATGCACTGGACGCGCTTGGCACCGCTGTTGTCGGCGACCTCAAGGTTGGACTGCATCTGGATCATCGATCCAATTCCTTCTTAAACTTCAACCGGGACAAACTGCCCGGCGATCAGTTGCAACAATCGGCCCGAAGGCTTTACGCGATGTCCGCCTTGGCCGGGGTCGCGTGGGTGTCCACGCGGTCGAGAACCCGCCAGGTCTTGAGCTTGGAGATCGGCCGCGTCTCTTCGATGCGAACGGTCTCGCCTTCGCGAAACTCATTGCCCTCATCATGGGCATGGTACTTCTTCGACCGCTTGATGATCTTGGCGTAGAGCGGGTGCTTCACCCGCCGCTCGACCAGGACCACAACGGTCTTGTCGGTCTTGTCCGACACGATCCGGCCGGTGAGAACGCGCTTCGGCATTCGATTAACTCCTTATGCCTTTTGAGCGGCGCTGGCGCGCTCGCTCTGCAGCGTCTTGATGCGGGCGATGGTGCGGCGCACTTCGCGGATCCGGGACGGCTTTTCGAGCTGGTTGGTGGCGGACTGGAAGCGCAGGTTGAACTGCTCGCGCTTCAGCTCGCCCAGCTGCTCGGAGAGCTGGTCGTCGGTGCGGGACTTGAGATCGTCGATCTGGGCCATGTCTTAGGCTTCCTCAATCATCGTTTCGCCGAGGCGCGCGATGACCTTTACCTTGATCGGCAGCTTCTCGGCGGCGCGCTCGAACGCGGTTTTGGCGATATGGCCGGGAACGCCGTCGAGCTCGAACAGGATCCGGCCCGGCTTGACGCGGGCGACCCAAAATTCAGGCGCGCCCTTGCCCTTGCCCATGCGGACTTCGGCGGGCTTGGACGACACCGGCACGTCCGGGAAGATGCGGATCCACAAACGCCCCTGGCGCTTGATGTGGCGGGTGATCGCGCGGCGGGCCGCTTCGATCTGGCGCGCGGTGATCCGCTCGGGCTCCATGGCTTTCAGGCCAAAGGCGCCGAAGTTGAGCGCCGTTCCACCCTTGGCGTCGCCATGGATGCGGCCCTTGAAGGCCTTGCGGAACTTGGTGCGTTTCGGTTGCAGCATTTCGAATGTTCCTTAGCGGGCCGGGCGGACGCCGGAAGTCTGCGCTTCCATCATCAGCCGATCCTGAGCCATCGGATCGTGGCCGAGAATCTCGCCCTTGAAGATCCAGACCTTGATGCCGCAAACGCCGTAGGCGGTGTGCGCCGTAGCTTCGGCATAATCGACGTTGCCGCGCAGCGTGTGCAGCGGAACGCGGCCTTCGCGATACCATTCGGTGCGGGCGATTTCCGCGCCGCCGAGACGGCCGGCGCAGGTGATGCGGATGCCTTCGGCACCGAGACGCAGAGCCGACTGAACCGCGCGCTTCATGGCGCGGCGGAAGGCGATGCGGCGCTCGAGCTGATCGGCAACGCCCTGGGCAACGAGCTTGGAGTCGATTTCCGGCTTGCGGATTTCAACGATGTTCAAGCTGACGTCGCTCTTGGTCATGGCGCCGAGCTGCTTACGAAGCTTCTCGATGTCCGCGCCCTTCTTGCCGATGATCACGCCCGGGCGTGCGGCATAGATGGAAACGCGGCAGAGCTTCGCCGGACGCTCGATCACCACCTTGGAGATCGCAGCCTGCGGCACCGTCTTCATGATGAACGTGCGGATCTTGAGATCCTCGAGCAGCAGACGGGCGTAATCGGCGCCGTCGGCATACCAGCGGCTGTCCCAGGTGCGGTTGATCTGCAGCCGCATACCGATCGGATTGGATTTCTGACCCATGGTTTACGCTTCCTGATGCTCGCGGACGACGATGCGCACGCGGCTGAAGGGTTTAACGATCCGGCTTGAACGGCCGCGGGCGCGCGGCGTGAAGCGCTTCATCGAGATGCTCTTGCCGACCGACGCCTCGGCGACGACGAGCGCGTCGACGTCGAGATTGTGGTTGTTCTCGGCATTGGCGATCGCGGATGCGAGCACCTTGCGCACCTCCACAGCCATCGCTTTCGGCGAGAACTGCAGGATGTTGAGCGCGTCTTCGGCCTTGCGGCCGCGGATCATCGCCGCAACGAGATTGAGCTTCTGCGCGGAGCCGCGGATGGTGGTGCCAACCGCGAGCGCTTCGTTGTCCGCCACCCGGCGGGGAGCTGCCTGCTTGCCCATGGCTTACCTCTTGCCCTTCTTGTCGGCGGCGTGGCCGGGGAAGTAGCGGGTCGGCGCGAACTCGCCGAGCTTCATGCCCACCATTTCCTCATTCACCGAAACGGGAATGAATTTGCGGCCGTTGTACACGTTGAAGGTGAGGCCGACGAACTGCGGCAGGATCGTCGAACGACGCGACCAGGTCTTGATCGGCGAACGGTTGTTGGCGTCCTGCGCGGCTTCTGCCTTTTTCAGCAGAGACAGCTCGACGAACGGACCTTTCCAGACGGAGCGGGCCATTATTACCTCTTCTTCTTAGCATGGCGGGACCGGATGATCATCTTGTCCGTCGCCTTGTTGTTGCGGGTGCGGGCACCCTTGGTCGGCTTGCCCCACGGGGTAACCGGGTGACGGCCGCCCGAGGTGCGGCCTTCGCCGCCGCCGTGCGGGTGGTCGACCGGGTTCTTGGCGACGCCGCGGGTCAGCGGACGCCGGCCCTGCCAGCGGGTGCGGCCGGCCTTGCCGAAGTTCTGGTTCTGATTGTCCGGGTTCGAAACCGCGCCAACCGTGGCCATGCAGTCGGAGCGGATGTAGCGCTGCTCGCCTGAATTGAGCCTGACCATCACCATGCCGCGGTCACGGCCGACGACCTGAACGTAGGTGCCTGCCGAACGGGCGAGCTGCGCGCCCTTGCCCGGCTTCATTTCCACGTTGTGGACGATTGTGCCGACCGGCATCGCGCCCAGCTCCATCGCGTTGCCCGGCTTCACGTCGACCTTGCGGCCGGCGATCACCTGGTCGCCCGGCGCAAGGCGCTGGGGAGCGATGATGTAGGTGAGCTCGCCGTCCTCATACTTCACCAGCGCAATGAACGCGGTGCGGTTGGGATCGTACTCGAGACGCTCGACGGTCGCGGGAACGTCCCACTTGCGGCGCTTGAAATCGATGTACCGATAACGCTGCTTGTGGCCGCCGGCGATGCCGCGCGAGGTGACATGGCCCTTGTTGTTGCGGCCGCCGGTCTTGTGCTTGCCTTCGGTCAGCGCCTTGAGGGGCTTGCCCTTCCAAAGCGAAGACTTGTCGACAAGGATCAGGCCGCGCTGCGACGGGGTTGTCGGATTATAGGTTTTGAGTGCCATCGTGACCGCCTCAGATACCGGTGGTGACGTCGATGGACTGGCCTTCGGCCAGCGTCACGATCGCCTTCTTGACGTCCGAGCGCGTGTAGGGACGGCCCTTCCAGCGCTTGGTTTTGCCCTTCTGGTTAAGGGTGTTCACGCCCAGCACGTTGACGCCGAACAAAGCTTCCACAGCCGCCTTGATCTGCGGCTTGGTTGCGTCGTTCGCGACCTTGAAGACAACCGCGTTCTGCTCGGAAAGCAGGGTCGTCTTTTCGGTGATGTGGGGCGCGAGGACGACATCATAATGGTTGATGTCGACCGCGGCTTTCTTCGCCTTAGCCATTGAAACGGGCCTCCAGCTTCTCGACGGCGGCGCGGGTGAGCACCAAAGTCTCATGCTTCAAAATGTCGTACACGTTCGCGCCGGCGGCCGGCAGCAGATCGATCTGGCGAAGGTTGGCCGAACCCTGGGCGAAGCCCACGTTCAGCGCATCGCCGTCGATCACCAGAGCCGTCTTGCCGAGGCCCAAGTTGCTGAGCTGCTCGCGCACCGCCTTGGTCTTGGCTTCGGTCACGTCCAGGCTTTCGAGAACGATCAGCTGCCCGGCCGCGGCCTTGGAGCTGAGCGCCATGCGAAGACCGAGCGCGCGAACCTTCTTGTTCAGCGACGGGTTGAAGTCGCGAACGCGCGGGCCGTGGGCCTTGCCGCCGCCGATAAAGATCGGTGCGCGGCGATCGCCGTGACGGGCGGTACCGCCACCCTTCTGGCGGCCGAACTTCTTACCCGTACGGGCAACGTCCGAGCGCTCGCGGGCTCCACGGGCAGTGCCGCGGCGTTTTTCGAGCTGCCAGGTGACGACGCGGTGCAGGATGTCCGCGCGGGGCTCGACGCCGAACACGTCGTCGTTGAGCTCGATCTCGCCGTTCTCGCCGGCGTTCAGGTTCCGGACCTGGATCTTCATGGCTTAGCCTTCCTGGCCGTCGGTCGCTTCCGCCGGGGCGGGAGCGTCGGTGGTGTTGCTGTTGGCAGCCTGGCGGATGCCGGCCGGGTACGGCGCGGTGTCCGGACGAGCGATCTTGACGGCATCCTTGATCAGGAGCCAGCCGCCCTTGGAGCCGGGAACCGAACCCTTAACGAAGATCAGGCCGCGATCGACGTCCGTGCGGACGACTTCGAGGTTCTGCTGCGTGCGGTTCTTGGCGCCCATGTGGCCGGCCATCTTCTTGTTCTTGAAGACCTTGCCCGGATCCTGGCGCTGGCCGGTGGAGCCGAGTGCGCGGTGGGAGACGGAGACGCCGTGGGTGGCGCGCATGCCGCCGAAGCCCCAGCGCTTCATGCCGCCGGCAAAGCCCTTGCCCTGCGTGACGCCCTGAATATCGACCATCTGGCCGACTGCGAAATGGTCAGCCGAAAGCTCGGCGCCGACGTCGAGAACGGCGTCTTCCGACACCCGGAACTCGACGAGCTTCGCCTTGGGCTCCACCTCGGCCTTGCCGAAATGGCCGCGCTGCGGCTTGGAAAGATTTTTGGCCTTGGCGGTGCCTGCACCGACCTGAACCGAAACATAGCCGTCGCTGTCGGCATTCTTGGTGGCGACGACCTGACAGCCTTCGAGCGCCAGAACGGTCACCGGCACGTGCCGGCCGTCGTCCTGAAACAGGCGGGTCATCCCCATTTTCTTCGCGATCACGCCAGTGCGCATGATCATGCTCCTTATACAGAGGCCCCCCGGACGATCCGAGGGGCTTGCAGCCCATGAAAAATGCGTGCCCCGCCTGGGCTCATGCTTCGCGTCAGCGAAACGGCGGGGACGCAGACCCGGGACAAGCCCGGCGGTATCCTCGACTGTGCGAGAGGCCTTGAGGCCCCTACTCCGTCATGCCAGCGAAGGCTGGCATCCATGCAGAGTCAGTATGGGCACCAGCCTACGCTGGTGCGACGATTTCACTCCGAATCCGGAGCAGAGCCAGCCCTTTAGGCCAGCTTGATCTCAACATCAACACCTGCTGCGAGGTCGAGCTTCATTAGCGCGTCCACCGTCTGCGGCGTCGGCTGAACGATGTCCAGCAGGCGCTTGTAGGTGCGCACCTCGAACTGTTCGCGCGACTTCTTGTCGACGTGCGGCGAACGGTTGACGGTGAACTTTTCGATACGGGTCGGCAGCGGGATCGGGCCGCGGATAAGAGCACCCGTGCGCCGAGCGGTATCGGCGATGTCGCCCGTGGCCTGATCCAGCACACGATGATCGAACGCCTTCAGGCGAATGCGGATGTTCTGCGTTTCCATAACCTGCTTACCGATTGCAAAGAGCGAGCCCCGAAAGCGGGGCGAACCAAAACGGCCGATACCGGAACCTTGCGGCCCCGGAGCGGCCTGTACTCAAAACTGTATAAAGCTGGGCCGCGCGAATCCCGTGGGGAGCCGCGCGGCCCGTGCCCTATATTACTTCGTGATCTCGGCCACAACCCCTGCGCCGACGGTCCGGCCGCCTTCGCGGATCGCGAAGCGCAGGCCCTGGTCCATGGCGATCGGCGCGATGAGCTTGACGCCCAGCTGCACGTTGTCGCCCGGCATGACCATTTCGGTGCCCTCGGGGAGAACCACTTCGCCGGTTACGTCCGTGGTGCGGAAGTAGAACTGCGGGCGGTAGTTGGCGAAGAACGGCGTGTGACGGCCACCTTCATCCTTCGAGAGCACGTAGACTTCCGCCTGGAAGTCGGTGTGCGGGGTGATCGAACCCGGCTTGGCCAGAACCTGGCCACGCTCAACTTCTTCACGGCCGACGCCGCGGATCAGCGCGCCGATGTTGTCGCCCGCCTGGCCCTGGTCGAGCAGCTTGCGGAACATTTCAACGCCAGTAACGACGGTCTTGCGGGTGTCCTTGATGCCGACGATCTCGACTTCCTCGCCAACCTTGACGATGCCGGTCTCGACGCGGCCGGTAACAACCGTACCGCGGCCCGAGATCGAGAACACGTCTTCGATCGGCATAAGGAACGGACGGTCCAGCGGACGCTCCGGCTGCGGGATATAGCTGTCGACGGCGGCCATCAGCTCGAGAACGGCGTCGTGCCCGATCTTGCGGTCCGAATCTTCAAGCGCGGCGAGAGCCGAACCCTTGACGATGGGGATGTCGTCGCCCGGGAAGTCGTAGGACGACAGAAGCTCGCGGATTTCGAGCTCGACGAGCTCCAGGAGCTCCTCGTCGTCCACCTGGTCGACCTTGTTCATGAACACGACCAGCGCCGGAACGCCGACCTGACGGGCGAGAAGGATGTGCTCGCGGGTCTGCGGCATCGGGCCGTCGGCGGCCGACACCACGAGGATGCCGCCGTCCATTTGCGCGGCGCCGGTGATCATGTTCTTCACATAATCGGCGTGGCCCGGGCAATCGACGTGCGCATAGTGGCGCGCTTCGGTTTCATATTCGACGTGCGCGGTCGAAATGGTGATGCCGCGCTCGCGCTCTTCCGGCGCCTTGTCGATGTTGTCGTACGACGTGAAGGTGGCGCCGCCGGTTTCGGCGAGGACCTTGGTGATCGCCGCGGTGAGCGACGTCTTGCCGTGGTCGACGTGACCGATGGTGCCGATGTTGCAGTGCGGCTTGTTCCGCTCAAACTTAGCTTTCGCCATTGTGCCTAACCCTCGTGTTTTACGGTTCTAAATCAGTGTGTGTTGCGCTTAGGCCAGCTTGGCCTTGACCTCGTCGGCAACGTTCGATGGGACCTCGTCATAGTGCGAGAACTGCATCGTGTACTGCGCACGGCCCTGGGTGAACGAGCGCAGCTCATTAACGTATCCGAACATATTCGCAAGCGGGACGATCGCCTCGACCGCCTGGGCGTTGCCCCGGCTGTCCGTGCCCTGGATCTGGCCGCGCCGGCTGTTGATGTCGCCGATCACGTCGCCGAGATAATCCTCGGGCGTGACGACTTCCACCTTCATGATCGGCTCGAGAAGCGTGATGCCGGCCTTTTGAGCCGCTTCGCGCATCGCGCCGCGGGCGCAGATTTCGAAGGCCAGAGCCGACGAGTCGACGTCGTGGTACTTGCCGTCGATCAGCTGCACTTCGAAGTCGATGATCGGGAAGCCGATCAGCGATCCGCCTTCAGCCGTCTCGCGCATGCCCTTCTCAACCGAAGGGATATATTCCTTCGGAACGTTGCCGCCCTTGACGTTGTCGGTGAAAACAAAGCCCGAACCGCGCTCGCCCGGCTGAAGCTTGACCTTCACTTCGGCGAACTGGCCGGAGCCGCCCGACTGCTTCTTGTGGGTGTAGGTGAGCTCTACCGGCTTCTTCAGATATTCGCGATACGCGACCTGAGGAGCGCCGACATTGGCTTCGACCTTGAACTCACGCTTCATGCGGTCGACCAGGATCTCGAGGTGGAGCTCGCCCATCCCCTTGATGATGGTCTGGCCGCTTTCGTTGTCGGTCGACACGCGGAAGGACGGATCCTCGCGGGCGAGACGGTTGAGCGCGACGCCCATCTTCTCCTGGTCGGCCTTGGTCTTCGGCTCAACCGAGAGCTCGATGACCGGCTCGGGAAATTCCATCCGCTCGAGGATGATCGGCGCGTTGGCGGCGCAGAGCGTGTCCCCGGTGGTGGTGTCCTTGAGGCCGGCGAGAGCGACGATGTCGCCCGCATAAGCCACCTGGATGTCCTCGCGGTCGTTGGCGTGCATGAGCAGCATGCGGCCGACCTTTTCCTTCTTGTCCTTGACCGAGTTGGTGACCTGCGAAGCAGTCTCCAGCTTGCCCGAATAGATGCGGGCAAAGGTCAGGGTGCCGACGAAGGGATCGTTCATGATCTTGAACGCCAGCGCCGAGAAGGGCGCTTCGTCGTCGGCCGGACGCTCGTCAACGGTTTCGCCGTCGAGCTTGAGGCCCTGAATGGCGGGAACGTCGAGCGGGCTCGGCAGATAGTCGACCACGGCGTCGAGCAGGGGCTGGACACCCTTGTTCTTGAACGCGGAGCCGCACAGCACCGGCACGAACGAGAAGTTCAGCGTGCCCTTGCGGATCAGCTTCTTCAGCGTCGCGGCATCGGGCTCTTCGCCGCCGAGATAGGCTTCCATAAGGTCGTCGTCCTGTTCGACGGCCATTTCGATCAGCTCCATGCGGGCTGCTTCGGCGGCGTCCTTCAGGTCGTCCGGAATTTCGCGATATTCGAACTTCGCGCCGAGGCTTTCTTCCAACCAGATGATGGCCCGATTGTTGACCAGGTCGACGAGGCCCTTGAACTGGCCTTCAAGGCCGATCGGGAGATAGAGAACGGCCGGGCGGGCGCCCAGGCGGTCCTTGATCATGCCGACGCACATGTCGAAGTTCGCGCCGGTGCGGTCGAGCTTGTTGACGAAGCACATCCGCGGCACTTTGTACTTCTCGGCCTGGCGCCAGACGGTTTCGGACTGCGGCTCGACGCCGGCAACGCCGTCGAAGCAGGCAACCGCGCCGTCGAGGACGCGCAACGAACGCTCGACTTCAATGGTGAAGTCGACGTGGCCGGGCGTGTCGATGATGTTGATGCGGTGCTCGGGGCCCTTGCCCTCTTCCGCCTGCCAGAAACAAGTGGTCGCGGCGCTGGTGATCGTGATCCCGCGCTCTTGCTCCTGCTCCATCCAGTCCATCGTCGCCGTGCCTTCGTGCACTTCGCCGATCTTGTAGGACTTGCCGGTGTAATAAAGGATGCGCTCGGTGGTCGTCGTCTTGCCGGCGTCGATGTGCGCCATGATGCCGATGTTACGATAATGCTCGAGCGGATGGCGGCGGGCCATGATCAATTCTCCGATGTCGGGGGCAGGCCCGAAGGCCCGCTAACCGACGATATAGTGACGATATTTACCAGCGGTAGTGCGAGAACGCCCGGTTGGCTTCGGCCATGCGGTGGGTGTCTTCGCGCTTCTTCACCGCGTTGCCGCGGTTGTTGGCGGCGTCCATCAGCTCGCCCGACAGGCGGGCGGCCATGGTGTTCTCCGAACGGCTGCGCGCCGCGGAAATCAGCCAGCGAATGGCAAGCGCCTGAGCGCGCTCCGTGCGAACTTCCACCGGAACCTGGTAGGTCGCGCCGCCGACGCGGCGGCTGCGGACTTCGATGCCAGGCTTGATGTTGTTCAGCGCGTCATGGAACACGCCGAGCGGATCGCGCTTGGCGCGGGTCTCAACGGTCTCAAGGGCACCGTAGACGATGCCTTCGGCAACCGACTTCTTGCCGTCGAGCATGACGGAATTCATGAACTTGGACAGCACGAGATCCCCGAACTTCGGATCGGGCAGGATTTCGCGCTTCTCTGGGCGACGACGACGAGACATATTGTATACCCTTCTTGACTTCAGCCTGGTGAGCGGACGGGCGCAAACCCGCCGATCGGCTTACTTCGGACGCTTGGCGCCGTACTTGGAGCGGGACTGGCGGCGGTCCTTGACACCCTGGGTGTCGAGCACGCCGCGAAGCACGTGATAGCGCACGCCCGGAAGATCGCGCACACGGCCGCCGCGGATCAGCACAACGCTGTGTTCCTGGAGGTTGTGGCCTTCGCCCGGAATGTAGCTGATCACTTCGCGCTGGTTGGTCAGGCGAACCTTGGCGACCTTGCGAAGCGCCGAGTTCGGCTTCTTCGGGGTGGTCGTGTAGACTCGGGTGCAAACGCCGCGCTTTTGCGGATTCTGCTCCATCGCCGGAACTTTGGATTTCGCCTTCTGCGGCTCGCGGCCCTTGCGGACCAGCTGGTTAATCGTCGGCATGAAGCCCTTCACCTTAGTTACTTTACTGGTGCGAAAACGCAGAAAAGCGGGGAACCAAACGGCCCCCGGCCCCTGCGTCGCAACAGCAATGTTCAAGCTCTTGTGCCCGTCAGAGGCGGAACAACGATTCTTCAAGAGAACCACCACAGCCCCGGGCGAGGCGGCCTATAGCGAGGAGGGGCGGAAGGGTCAACGGGCGAAAACCGCAAAGCACGTGCTGCGCCCGGCCCGCTTTTGATAGCTAGCACCGGCGACCGCTTCGCCTTACGCTCCCCTCGAGACCGGACACAAGGCCGGCAACGAGAGGACAGCGGATGAAGGCGGAAGCGGAAACCAGGAGCAGCCATATCCGGCTAACCTCCCACCCGGGGCGGCCGTCGCGTTATCCCCTGACCTGGGGCGCAGGCACCGCGGCGGAACGCGGGCCGGTGATCGCCACGGTGAACGCCGGCGCTGACCGGAATGCGATCGGAGCGCATGGCGGCTCTTATTCCATCTACCGCGCGCTTGCGATCTCCTCGGGGGCGATGGACCCGTCGGCGCGGCCGGATCTGCACGATACCTCGCCCGTCTGCGAAATCGGGCCGCACGCGCAGTGGGCGGACCCGCACAAGATCGTCAGCCTCGATCCCTGGGGCCACCGCCTGACCTGCGACTTCGCCGACATGATCGCCGAAGGGGTGGACGTGCGCCCCTCCATCGCCATCACAAAGGCGCGGCTGACGCTTGGCGAAATCCGCGACGCCATCGCGCTCGGCCGGCTCAAGGTCGATGGCGAGATCGTCCATGAAGCCGGCGACGTCTCCGTCACCAAGATCGCGGTCGATCCGGTGTGGTGGCTTCCGGGCGTTGCCGAGCGTTTCGGCGTGGCCGAGGCCGGTCTTCGCCGCTGCTTGTTCGAACAAACCGGCGGCATGTACCCTGAACTCGTCACCCGCCCCGACATGCAGGTCTTCCTGCCGCCGATCGGGGGCATGACGCTCTACATCTTCGGCGATCCGCTGAGCCTTGGCGACACGTCCAAGAAACTCACCTGCCGGGTCCACGACGAGTGCAACGGTTCGGACGTGTTCGGCTCCGACATCTGCACCTGCCGCCCCTATCTCACCCACGGCATCGAGGAAGCGACCCGCGCCGCGCAGGAAGGCGGCGTCGGCCTCATCGTCTACAACCGCAAGGAAGGCCGCGCGCTCGGCGAGGTGACCAAGTTCCTCGTCTACAATGCGAGGAAGCGGCAGCCGGGCGGCGACCAGGCGGCGACCTATTTCGAGCGCACCGAATGCGTCGCCGGCGTTCAGGACGCCCGCTTCCAGCAACTGATGCCGGACGTGATCCATTGGCTGGGCATCAGCCGGATCGACCGCTTCGTCTCCATGTCCAACATGAAGTACGACGCGCTCGCCGAGGGCGGAATCGAGATCGGCGAACGGGTGCCGATCCCCGATGACCTCGTGCCGCCAGACGCAAGCGTGGAAATGGAGGCCAAGAAGGCGGCCGGCTATTACACGCCCGAAGGCGCGCCGAGCGAAGAGGCGCTGCGCGGCGTCGTCGGCCGGGACCTGGAGAAGTTTTGAGCACCATGTCTTCGGGGGAATTGCAGGGGCTGCTGAGCGCCGCCGCGGTGCGCGAGCGGGCGCATGAGATGCTGGACCTTGCCTTGGCCGGAGAGGTCGAGGGTTGGGCGGTAGACCTGTCACGGCTCGAGGAAGCCGCCGACCGGACGGTGGCGGTCACTCGGGAGAACTACCCCGACCTTGCCATTCCCTTCCACGCCCGCTGGCGACACTTTGTGGCGGGCCCGCCGGCGCTTCCCGACGGCGATCCCGCCGAGCGGGCGCGGGCGGCGTTCGACCTGACGATCCTCTCCGTGCTGCTCGACGCGGGCACCGGCCCCGGCTGGCGCTTCAGCGAGGGGGCGGAGACCTACACGCGCTCCGAAGGCCTTGCCGTTGCAAGCCAGCGCATGTTCGAAAGCGGCGCCTTCGCGGCGGCCGGCGGCTCGCCGCTGCGCGCCGACGGTGCGGCGCTTGCCGGGCTAACGGCGGAGACGCTGGCGGCGGGCTTCCAGGTCGACGAGGGCAACCCGCTGCTCGGCCTTGAAGGGCGCGCTGCTTTGCTGAGGCGCCTCGGCACCCAGGTGCAGGCGCGGCCGGACCTGTTCGCGAGCGAGGACACGCCGCGCCCGGGCGGGCTGTTCGACGTCCTCGCCGCCCGCGCTAACAGAGCCCCCCTCCCCGCCGCCGCCATCCTCGAGCTGCTGCTTGAAGCGCTCGGCCCGATCTGGGCGGACCGGCTGGTGATCTACAACGTCGCGCTCGGCGATTGCTGGCGGCACCCGGCTCTTAAGCGGGACGACGCGACGGACGGCCTCGTGCCGCTCCACAAGCTGTCGCAATGGCTCAGCTATTCGCTGATCGAGCCGCTGCAGGAGGCCGGCATCGAGGTGATCGAGATCGACGGCCTCACCGGCCTCGCCGAGTACCGCAACGGCGGCCTGTTCGTAGACACCGGCGTGCTCGCCCTTACCGATCCGGAGGACGCCGCCCGAACCCACCAGGTGTCCGATCCGCTGATCGTCGCCTGGCGAGCGATGACGGTCGCCCTGCTCGACCGAATGGCACCTTTGGTGCGCGAACGGCTCGGCGTTACCGAAAGCGCCTTCCCGCTCGCTCGCATGCTGGAAGGCGGGAGCTGGGCGGCGGGCCGCCGCATCGCCGCCGAACGCCGCGCGGGCGGCGGGCCACCCTTCAACATCCTCAGCGACGGGACTGTATTCTAATGGACGGACTGACCATCGTCTCGCACCCCCTGGTGCAGCACAAGCTTACCATCCTGCGAGATCGCTCCAGCTCCATTCTGCTGTTCCGGACGGTGGTGCGGGAAATGGCGACCCTGCTGTGCTACGAAGTCACCCGCGATCTGCCGACCGACATCGTCAATGTGGAAACGCCGGTGGCGACGACGCAGGCGCCCGCCATTGCCGGCAAGAAACTGGTGATCGCGCCGATCCTTCGCGCCGGCCTTGCGATGGCGGAAGGGATGCTCGACCTGGTGCCTTCCGCCCGCGTCGCTCATATCGGCCTTTACCGCGATCCCTTTTCGCTCGAAGCGGTGGAATATTATTTCAAAACGCCCGAGGACGTCGCCGAGCGGCGGGTCATCCTGGTCGATCCGATGCTCGCCACCGGCCACACCGCCATTGCCGCCATCGACCGGCTCAAGGAAGCGGGGGTGAGCGACATGCGCTTCGTCTGCCTGCTCGCCGCCCGGCCGGGCGCAGAGGCCTTGCGCAAGGCGCATCCGGACGTGCCGATCTGGGCCGCGGCGATGGATGAGGAGCTTAACGACCACGGCTATATCGTACCTGGCTTGGGCGACGCGGGCGACAGGACGTACGGAACGCGCTAACGCTTATTGATAATCGTTCGCAGCTTGCTTAGGCGTCGCGGATGTCCAGCAAATCCCAGCTCCGCCGCCTCTGGTTCCAGCTTCACAAATGGCTTGGCCTCAGCCTTGCCGTCCTGATCATCCCCATCTCGCTGACCGGCGCCGCCTTGGTGTGGCACGATTGGCTGGAGGGGGTGCTGAACCCGGAGCGTGTGGTTTCGGCGGCCCCTGCCCTCCCGGTTTCAGCCTATGCGCAGGCTGCGCGAAGCCGTGCCGCGCCTGACCAGCGGCTGGTCAGCATCGGCTTCCCGCATGAGAACGGACCGGTCGTCGCCACCCTCGCCAGCCCCGCGCCCGCCGGCGGCGGGCGGCCGGTGCGCACGATGCTGTATCTCCACCCGAGCGACGCGCGGCTGCTCGACTCGGCGAAGAGCAACGAAGGCGCGGTGCAGGTGATGCACGTTCTCCACGGCAGCCTGATGGTGCCGGGCGTCGGGCGTACGATCGTCGGCTGGATCGGCGTTGCGATGCTGCTCTCCTCGCTCACCGGCCTGTGGCTGTGGTGGCCTTTGAAGGGTGGCATCGGGCGGGGCCTGCGCTGGCGGCGGCAGCCGGAGGTGAGCGGCAACGTCCACCACCAGGGCGGCTTCTGGATCGCGCTTCCGCTCGCCGTCCTTTCCTTCACCGGCGCGTGGATTTCCTTTCCTGCCTTCTTCGCGAGCCTGTCGGGCGATCCGGCGGGTCCCTCCGCCGCCGAGCGGATGCGGCGCATGGCCGCGGTGCCGCTCGCCGAGACGCAGCTTGCACCGGAGGCCGCGCTCGCCGCCGCTCAGCCGCTCGCCACGGGTAGGCTCGTGACGGTGAGCTGGCCCACCGACACGGAAGCGAAGTGGAAGCTCGCTTTCGCCCGCCCCGGCGGCAATGCGGAAGTCGGCGTCGAGGACGGCAGCGCTAAGGTGACCCCGCCCAAGCCGCCGCAACCCGATACCACCGCGCGGCTGATGCGACGCATCCACGACGGCACCGGCATGGGCACCGTCTGGCAGGTGATCATCTTCCTTGGCGGGATCATCCCGGCGCTGCTTGCGATCACCGGCGTCCTGATGTGGCTCACCGCCCGCCGCCGCCGCCGCGACATGGCCGTCCGGCGCGCCGCGCGCGCCGCCTAAAGGCGGCTCAGGCGATGCCGGTGGCGCAAGGGCTGGTTGCGCCCTTGCCGTCGGCGCCCCAGCGGCGGAAGCCTTTGGAATCCACGTGGAAGCGATTGCCGGTGTAGAAGCCGAGGCCAATGCCGTAATCGTCGCCGCGCAGATCGTGGATGCGGCAGATGCTGCTGATCATTGCGCCGCGGGAGATTTCCTCGCGCACCGGCACCAGATCGAGAGCGTAGAAGTGGCGGTGGGCGCTTGCCTTGGCGCCGCCCGAGCACTGGTTGAGCTCCTCGTTGCGGAACCCGGAGACGGCCTCGACCTCGCCGATCACCGGCTCGACATGGTTCTTCACGAACTTCAGCGTTTCGGCGATGTGGGTCCATTCGCCCATCGGCGCGACTTCGAAGCGCGGCCCGCTGCAATCGCGCCATTTGCTCGCCGTGCGGACCAGCTGCCAGGTCGGGATCACATCCTGAACCCCGGCAGCGTCGAGGTAGGAGCGGAACGACAACACCTCAGCGCGCGCGCCCGGATCCTTGGCGAGCCAAGCGAGGTAATCCGCCTTGTTCTGCCCCTCGGGCAGGCTTGCGGACAGCGCAGGAGTAGCGACCAGCGCGGCCAAGGCCAGCGCCACGAGGCGGATTAAATGTTGCATATCAACTATATAGCCTCATTTCGGCCATATTCAAGGACCCCTCCCGGTCGTTCCGCATGCGGTATGGGGTAAGCTCCCTCTGGAGTCGAATCCGCCGCCGCTCAGCCGCGACGGGCCGTGCGCCTCGCGGGACCGGAAGCGTCCGCTTCCGCTTCGCCGGGCGCCGTGGTCCAGCCCAGAGCGGGAAGCGACAGGCTGCGGCGGCCGGAAAGGTCGGTGCGGGCGACAACGATTCCCTGCTCCTCGATATAGGCCAGCACCCGGCGCAGACGGCCAAGCGAGCCGGTGCCGTAGATTGCTGCAAGCTCCGCATCGGGCGGGCAAGCCGCGCCTTCGCGGGCGGCCCGGGCGAGGAGCAGGAAGACGGGGAGCATGTCGTCGGGCAAGGACGCGCCAAGCGCCAGCGCTTCCTCCCAGCCTTCGCCTGCGATGCCGGCGCGCGCCATGGCGAGGCGGGTGCGGAAGGCGGCGAGGTCGAGCGGCTGACCGACAAGGCCGAGCATCCGGCAGCGTGTTTGGAAATCCTGAAACAGCACCGGCACCGGCAAAACGGAGGAGCCCGCTTCGGCGACGATCCCGCTCAGTGCTTCGGCGACGATCCGCTCCCGCGCTTCCTCATCCATTGCGGGGAGCGACGGCGCGGGAGCGCGGGCGGGGGCTTCGAGCGCACGAAGCAGGCTTTCCGCGGCGGGAGCCGGGGGCGGGGGCGGCGCGGGCGGCGGCGGCGGGGCGTCTTCCAGCCCGGCGAAGAGATCGGCGGCGGGCCCGCTCTGGCTCGGCAGCGGCATCAGCTTGGGGCTAGCGCTTCGTGCCTGGGTCGCGACGGCGCCGATCCGCACGTTCACCGGCCGCCGCGACAAGGCGGGTCCGAGCGCCAGGAACTCGCCGCGCTGCAGGTCGCGGATCGCTTCGGCCTGGCGGCGCTCCATGCCGAGCAAGTCGGCAGCGCGGGCCATGTCGATGTCCAAGAACGTGCGGCCCATCAGGAAGTTGGACGCTTCGGCCGCGACGTTCTTGGCGAGCTTGGCGAGGCGCTGGGTAGCGATTATGCCGGCAAGGCCGCGCTTCCGGCCCCGGCACATCAGGTTGGTCATCGCGCCAAGCGACGCCCGCCGCGCTTCGTCGCTCACTTCGCCCGCCGCGGCCGGGGCAAAGACCTGCGCTTCGTCGACCACCACGAGCGCCGGATACCAGTGCTCACGCGGCGCATCGAAAAGGGCGGACAGGAAGGTCGCGGCGCAGCGCATCTGCGCGTCCATCTCCAGCCCTTCCAGGCTCAGCACCACCGACGCGCGATGCTCCCGCACCCGCGTTGCCATTTTGGCGACTTCCGCGAAGCTGTAGTTGGACGCCTCGATCGCCGAATGGCCGTAGCGGTCGCCGAGCGACGTGAAATCGCCTTCCGGATCGATCACGATCTGCTGAACAAGCCCGGCGCTTTCCTCGAGCAGGCGACGGAGGAGGTGCGATTTGCCGGAGCCCGAATTGCCCTGCACGAGCAGGCGCGTGGCGAGGAGCTCTTCCAAGTCCATTGTCACCGCCGCGCCGCCGGCGCCCGTGCCCATTTCGATCATCGCCGACATCGCCCCTGCTTTGGACGAGCCGGGGCGCCACCGGCAAGGCCCGCCGCGCGCCTTATCCCCAGCCTTCGTTGCCTGCCTGCGCGCTCCCCGCAACCGAGACGCTGCTGACGCCATCGTCGGTTCTGCCGTCAGTAACAGGAGGCAGGTTGCCGTCCCGAAAAGCGACATGGGCGGCGCCTCACTAGACGCGGCACGTACCGAAGGTTTCGCCTTATTGGCAGATGATGATGCGAGGAACACTCGGTCGGGCGCCCGCCAATCCTGCCGCATATCTTTGTTTCTTATGGCATTCGCTTGACGCGCATCGCCGCCGCGGTCGCTTTTTCCTGAAGCCGCCGAAGCGAGTACAAAGCGCAACAGTTAACCACCTATCGCTTGCCGCGCCCTCGCCAGCGATTGTTGCGGCACCGTCAATATGCTTACCTGACCGTAAACCAACTCGTTAGGGGCAGAGTATGGATCACCAGTTCAAGCTTAAGCCGGCGGAGGAGGCGGTCTGCGTACCCATCGCGCCGCACCACCCGCCGGAGACTGTGCCGTTGGCACCCGAGGGCGCCGGGTCGCGCCTGTTCGATCTTGGCCAGCTCGACGTGACGTGGGACGCGGCGACCGGCACCTTGTGGACGTACATGACGCCGCTCGACCGGCCGAATTTCAACCGGCCGATGCTTCGCGACTTCCAGCGCTGGCAAAGTGAGATCAAGCGCGAGTTCGCAAGCCCGGACGCGGGGCTCAAATACGTCGTCCTCGGGTCGCGCTTTCCCGGCATCTACAATCTCGGCGGAGACCTTGACCTGTTCGCCGGCTTCATCAGCGCCGGCGACCGGTCCGGGCTGGTCCGCTACGGCCGCGACTGCGTCGCCATCCTGCACAACAATATGCGCGGGCTTGAGCTGCCGATCGTGACCGTCGCCCTCGTCGAAGGCGACGCCCTCGGCGGCGGTTTCGAAGCGATGCTGTCGTTCAACGTCGTGGTGGCGGAGCGCGGCGCGCGCTTCGGCCTTCCCGAAATCGCCTTCGGCCTGTTCCCGGGTATGGGAGCGCACTGCCTGCTTGCCCGCAAGATCGGCCTCGCCAAAACCGAGCAGATGATGCTCTCTAACCGGCTATATTCAGCCGAGGAGATGCACGAAATGGGCCTAGTCCACGTGCTCGCCGATCCGGGCTGCGGCGAGGAGGCGGTGAAGGCCTATATCGCCAAGAACGGCCGCAAGCAGAACGGCCACCGCGGCATCTACCGCGCCTCGGCCTTGGTCGATCCGATCAGCCTGGAGGAGCTGGAAGCGGTTGTGGAGGTGTGGGCCGATTCGGCGCTTTGCCTCAGCGACGCCGATCTAAAGCTGATGAAGCGGCTGGTGGAAGCCCAGTCGCGGCTCGCCGACGCCTGAGCTTCAGGCGCTGAGCCGCTGGGCGGCTTCGGCGCCCGCCATCTCCCACGCCTCGCCGCGCTGCTGCGCCGCGAGGCGTTCGGCGATCGCCGCGCGCGGCATCGGCCGGCCGATGAAGAAGCCCTGGGCCGAGGTGCAGCCGGCGCCCGTTACGTAACCGAGCTGGGTTTCCGTCTCGATCCCTTCCGCGACGATCTCCATGTCGAGCTCGGCGGCAAGGCCGACCAGCGCGTGGATGATCGCGCGGGCTTCCCGGCTGCGGGTGACGTCGGCGATGAAGGTGGTGTCGATCTTGATCTTATCGAACTTGTATTTTTTGAGGTAGGTGAGCGACGAGTAACCGGTGCCGAAGTCGTCGATCGAAAGCTTGAGGCCGATCTTCTGGAATTCCTTGATCAAGGTATTGGCCTGCGCATTGTCCTCTAGAAGCACCGTTTCGGTGATTTCCAGCTCCAGCCGCCGCGCGGCGAGGCCGCTGGTGTAGAGCGACGACAGGATCATGTGGCTCAAGTGCAGATCCTTGAGCAGGGCCGGCGACATGTTGACGGCGACGCTCACCTCCTCCGGCCACTGGGCGGCTGCCTCGCAAGCCTGGGCAAGCACCCAGTGGCTGATCGGAGAGATCAGGCCGGTGGCTTCCGCGATGGGAATGAAGCGTGAGGGGCTGACAGAACCGAGCTCCGGATGGTGCCAGCGTAGCAAGGCTTCGCAGCAGGTGATCTGGCCGGTCTTGAGGTCGATCAGCGGCTGGTAGTAAACCTCCAGCTCATTGTTCTCGATGGCGAGCTTGAGCGCCCCTTCCAGCGTGCGCAGCTCATGGAACTGCTGCTCCATCGACTCCTCGAACAGGCAGAAGTCGTTCCGGCCGTTCGCCTTGGCGTGGTAAAGCGCCATGTCGGCATGCTGGAGCAAGGTCTCGCCGTCCGTGCCGTGCAGCGGCGCCACCGCCGCGCCGACCGAGCCGGTGACCTGAAGCGACACGCCGTCGATGCTCATTGGTACCGACAGCGCCCGCATCAGCTCGCGCGCCGCTTCCTCCGCGAACCCTGCCTTGGTGCCGTGCAGCAGGAGGACGAATTCGTCGCCTCCAAACCGCGCAACGAAGCCGCGGCCCTCCGCAAGCGAACTCAGCTGGCGGGACACCGCGCAAAGCACCTTGTCCCCCGTTGGATGGCCAAGCGAGTCGTTGATCTCCTTGAACTTGTCGAGATCGACCCAAAGCACCGCAACCTGGTTGCTTTCGTCAATTCCGTCGGCAAGCGCCGCCTGCAGCCGCTCCTGAAAGGCGCCGCGATTCTCCAGTCCGGTCATGGTGTCGTAGCGTGCAAGCCGCTCGAAGCGGGCAGTGAGGCGTTTCTGCTCGTGCGTCGCCGATGTCGCCTTCAGAACCGCCGAATAGGTCTGCAAGGTGATGTCGATCATTCCGACGATCAAACAGCCGTTCACGAAGCCGAGCACCCAGCGCAGCGGGTCGTTGCTGAGGAACAGACCGAGCGAGAGCGGGCCGGACGCGAAAGTGAGCTGGCCGATCGCGATCATCGGCCGCCCTGCATTGCGTCCGCATATGCCGGCCGCGTAGCCGCTCGTCACCGCCGCCGCCATCAGGTGGTGAAGCGCGTTGTCGGACCGCATCAGGGTCGCCAGCGTCAACAGGCCGAGCAGCGCCGCATAGGCCCAAGCGCCGAGTTCGTAGATCACCTCGGAACGCGTGCTTTGCGCCTGACCCCGGCGGTCGGACGGGTAGAGGAAAACGGCGTGCGCCACGCGCAAAAGGCCGGTGCAGGCGATCGCGATCGCGAGGACCTCGAGCCAGACGTCCCCCGTGGCAAAGGCCAGAGCAGCGGAAATCACCGCGCCCGCGACGGCGCCCGCGGCAAGCGACTTGGGAGACGTGAACAGCGTTTCCACCAGCAGCTGCCGCACTTCGTCCGCAAGTGCTTTGTCCAGGCTGCCGATGTTCCGCAATCTGTCGGTTATTCTGGTCAAAATCCACTCCGGTTCGCGAAGGTTCTGCCGGAAAGACCTTTATCTTGGATTAAATTCGCACCGCGCCGGAACCGGCAAGCATTTATGAACCTTTAGCCGCGATAAATCCGGTCATGGACGCAGGGCATTCGCAATTCATGTTTCAACGGTCCGAACCGGCGCGTTTGGAGCTTATGCTCACGCGCCATGACGGAACGCCCTGGACCCTGTCGATGTCGGCGGGGATGGAGCGGTTCGTTGGCCGCTATCCGCGGCTCACCCGCTTGGTGATCGACGGTCCGCTGCTTGATTACCGGATGGCGTACCCCGGGAGCTGAGCCGGCGCGGCCACACCGCCGTGTTTTGCGTCGCTGCTAGAGCGGAGACACGTCCACGCCGCGCGCCGCGAGCACCCCGCGCATGTCGCGATAGGCCGCTCTTGTCCGGTGATTGGGGATGTTCGGGTAAAGGTGGTGCACGATGTGCGATTCCATCCCCATCGACAATACATGCCCCAGGCGGCTCTTGAAGACCCGGGTATTGGTGTAACGATCCCGCCCTGCCCGCGGATGATGCGGCGCCCAGCTCAGGTAGAAGCGGATATAGGCAAGTGCGATGTGGCGTGGCAGCCACCACAGCAAAGCGACCTCGATCGCATAGCCGCTCCACGCCATGGCGAAAAAGAAGCTCATCGCGAAGAGCTGGAGCATGGCGGTGTCGCGGTGCGCCCGCCGCGCCGCGGGCGTGCCGAGTTCCGTCAGGATCCGCTTGTAATTGTGAATCGCGCCGCCGTTACGCGGCTGCTGGTTCTTCCACGCCTTGACCAGCGCCATGAAGGCGTTGGGTGCCGCATCGGGATAATCCGGATCGCGGAGCGGATCGTTGCAATGGTAATGGTGCTGGAGATGCATGATGCGCGCCATGCTGAACGGGAAAATGATCGGAATGGTGCTGACCTGCCCGACCGCCTCGTTCAACCAGCGCAGTTTCTCTCCCTTTCGGGCGATGTTGCCGTGCATCGCTTCGTGGGACGGGACATAGCCGCCCGTGGCAAGCGCGGTTGAAACGAGAAAGCCGAGCCACAGCGGGATCGCTCCGGTCATTGCCAGGGGAAACAGCGCCACCCAAAGCGCGAACCCGCCAAGCGCCGCGACGACATAGCCCCACATCCGGCCGCCCATGTAGCGGGTGGCGATCGCCTTTTCCTCGCGAAGAAGCGCGCGGCGACGATCCCGCTCCGCATCCGGCGGCAGAAAGCCGGCCGGCGCGTCGAGCGTCCGGGCGTCGAGCGGGTGGGTGACGGACTCCAGCTTCACAGCCAGCTTCCCTTTACCGTCGCGTAAAGGCCCCAGGCACCGCCGGCAAACAGGCCGAACGCGGTTGGGCTAAGGGCGAACGGCGGCGCGACACCCGCAAGCGGAACGAGCGCGGCGATCAACGGTGCAATGAAGCCGATGCCGAACAGGAACGGCATGATGAAGAATATGCCTTTCAGCGCCTGCTGCGTCACCCCGGATACCCCTTCTGCGGCGCAAGGTCGTTCGCCACGCGGAATGGCTTAGCACGTTCGGCCCACGCCCGACAATCTTGGTCAATGGCGGGTTAACCACCTTCCCGGCGTAACAGCGTCATGCGGAGGCACGCTGGCGCTCCGCCGAGAGAGCGAAGACGCAGGCCACGGAAACTCGCGGCGGCTCCGTCCGTTGTCGGGACATGTTCAACAACACCGATGAATCCCGTGGCGGATCCTTTCAGCCGCCGCGCGCCGCCTTGTTCGATGTCGACGGCACGCTTGTCGATACCAACGACCTCCATGCCGAAGCCTGGCGCGTGGCGCTGGAGAAGTTCGGCCACGAGTTCCCGATAGACGCGATCCGCACGCAAATCGGCAAGGGGGGCGACAATCTGCTGCCCAGCCTGATCCCCGGCATTTCGGACTCCGACGCGGAGGAAATCGACAGCTTCCGGGGCGAGCTGTTCAAGCGCGATTACCTGCCGCGCGCAGTACCCTTCGCGGGTGTGCGCGACCTTTTCGAGCGGCTGGTGACGGACGGGGTGAAGATCGTGCTCGCCTCCTCCTCCAGCGGGCCGGAGGTCGATTACCACCTGAACCTCATCGCCTGCTCGGACCTCGTCTCCGCCGTCACCACCAAGGACGATGTCGAAAGCTCCAAGCCCTGCCCGGACATCTTCGCTGCCGCGCTTGAGAAGGTCGCGCCGATTACAGCGAGCCAAGCACTCGTGATCGGCGACACGCCGTGGGACGTGAAGGCAGCCTCCAAGGTGGGGCTTCGCACGGTCGGCTTCCGCTCCGGCGGCTTTTCGGATGAAGCGCTGCAGGCGAGCGGCGCCGCCTTTCTCTACGACGGCGCGGCAGACCTCCTCGCCCGCTACGACAGCTCCCCTTTCGCGGCGCGCCTTCATGCAGAAGCTTGAGGACGCGGCGGAAGGCCTGCTGGAAGCCGACGCAAAGACGGTTGAAGCCGCCCAGCCCTACCAGGACAATCCGCTGCTCGAGCGGCTCGCCGACCTCGGCGACCAGCCGGCGATGCGGGTGCTTTGTGGGGCCACGATAGCCGCCGGAATATTCGCGCGTGACCGCCGTTTCGTCCGGGCCGGGGTACGAATGCTTGCCGCGCACACGCTCGCCACCTGGACCAAGGACTTCGTCAAGCACCGGGTGGACCGCACCCGCCCACGCTCCGCGGGCGATGAGGCTAAGGACCACCGCCTCGCACCCGGCCGGAGCGAGGCCAAGGAAGAGACCAGCTTCCCCTCCGGCCACGCCGCCGGCGCCTCCGCCGTCGCGCAGGCCTTTGCCCGCGAAGTGCCGGACTGGGCCGCCCCCGCTTACCTGGTCGGCGGCCTGCTCTCGCTCGCCCAGATCCCGCGCTGCGCCCATTACCCGACCGACGTCGGCGCCGGCGTCGCCATCGGCCTTGCCGCGGAAGGTGCGGTCGGCGCGGCGATGAACCGGCTGCCGCTGGCGCCGACCCCGCCAAACCGCTAACCGCGCCCTTACCCCTTTCGCTTCATCAGGAGCCTGTCCGTTGCGCCATTTCGCCCTCCCCCTCCTCGCCCTCGCCATCACCGCCTGCGACCCCGCGATGCGCGGTGTCGAGACTGCCTCGTCCGCCATGGTCGCGCCGATCCTCACCGGCGCCGATGCGGTCGACACGTCGAGCTACGCCCGCCCGGCCGAAGCCCGCGTCACCCACGTCGCCCTCGACCTGCAGGCGGATTTCGAAGCCAAGCGCATGGCCGGCACCGCGACGCTGGACATCCAGGCCGCGCCCGATGCGCGCGAGATCGTGCTCGACAGCAAGGGCCTCGCCGTCCGCTCGGTCACCGACGCTTCGGGCCGCGCCCTTCCCTTCGCCTTCGGCGCGTCCGACGGCGCCAAGGGCGCGCCGCTGACGATCCAGCTGAACGGCGCGAAGCGCATCCGCATCGATTATCTGAGCGCCCCCGAAGCCGAAGCGCTGCAATGGCTGAGCCCCGCGCAAACCGCGGGTAAAAAGCACCCCTTCCTGTTCAGCCAGGGCCAGGCGATCCTCAACCGGAGCTGGATCCCGACCCAGGACAGCCCCGGCATCCGCCAGACCTGGCACGCGCGCATCACCGTGCCGGCGCCGCTCACCGCCGTGATGAGCGGCGAGCGCCTGACGCCCAAGGGCGAGTCCGCCGCAAACGGCCGCCGCACCTTCCGCTTCCGCATGGATAAGCCGGTCGCGCCCTATCTGATTTCGATCGCGGTCGGCGACATCGGCTTCCACAAGCTGGGCCCCCGCTCGGGCGTCTATGCCGAGCATGCGACCCTGCCCGCCGCCGCCGCCGAGCTCACCGACACGGAACGGATGATCGACGCGGCCGAGGCGCTGTACGGCCCCTACCGCTGGGGCCGCTACGACATGATCGTCCTCCCGCCGAGCTTCCCCTATGGCGGCATGGAGAACCCGACCCTCACCTTCCTGACCCCGACCTTTATCGCCGGCGACAAGAGCCTGAACGGCGTCGTCGCGCACGAGCTTGCGCACAGCTGGTCGGGCAACCTCGTCACCAACGCGGTCTGGGCCGACAGCTGGCTGAACGAGGGCTTCACCTCTTACTTCGAAAACCGGATCATGGAATCGCTCTACGGCAAGGCCCGAGCCAGCCAGGAGGAAGCGCTTTCCTTTGCCGATTTCGAGGACGCGGTGAAGGAGCTCGGCGCCAACGCGCCCGGCACCCGCCTTCACGATCCGAGCGGCGCCGATTCAAGCGGCATCGTCTACGACAAGGGCGCCGATTTCCTGCGCACGATCGAACGCACCGTCGGCCGCGAGCGCTTCGACGCCTATCTGCGCTCCTATTTCGACCGCCATGCTTTCCAGCCGATGACGTCGCAGCGTTTCCTTGCCGATCTGCGCGCCAACCTCATCAAGGGTGACGCGGCACTCGAACAGCGGCTGATGCTGGACCAGTGGGTGTACCAACCCGGCCTCCCCGCCAACGCCGCCCGGCCAGACACCAACGCCTTTGCGCCGGTCGATGTGGCGCTTGCCGCCTTCACCCGCGGCGGCGCGGCGGGCGCGGTGCCTTATGCCGGCTGGACCACTGCCGAGCGGCTGCGCTTCCTGAACGGCCTGCCGCGCGAGCTTTCGCAGGCGCGGCTTGCGGAGCTCGACCGGGCGATGAACCTGACGGGAAGCACCAATTCGGAAACCCTGTTCGCCTGGCTGCAGCTTGCGCTCTCCAACCGCTACGAGCCCGCAGTGCCAGCCGCGGAGCGCTTTCTGGCCGGCATGGGCCGCCGCAAATTCGTCGCGCCTCTGTTCGCGACCCTGGTGAACGAAGGCGCGTGGGGCAAGCCGATCGCCGAGCGCATCTACCGCGCCACCCGCTCCGGCTACCACGCCGTCACCACCACCGCCGTCGACAAGACGGTGGGACGCTAAGGCGCCGTCCGGGCGCCAGATTGACGCTCCCCGGCGTGGCGCCTATCGCCGCCGCCGGGGCATGAAACGAGGGTATTTGTGACGGAACAGCGCAGCTTCGACGACCGCGACGGCCTTATCTGGTTCGACGGGGAGATGGTGCCGTGGCGCGAGGCGAACGTCCACGTCCTCACCCATGCGCTCCATTACGCCTCGTCCGTGTTCGAGGGGCAGCGCGCTTATGGCGGCGAGATCTTCCGGCTGACCGATCACAGCAAGCGGCTCAAGAAGAGCGGCGAACTGCTCGGTTTCGACATCCCGTGGAGCGTCGAGGAAATCGACGCCGCCTGCCGCCAGGTGCTGGAATCGACGGGGCTTCAGGATTGCTACATGCGCCCGCTGGCCTGGCGCGGTTCCGAGCAGATGGGCGTTTCCGCGCAGAACTCGAAAATCCACTTGGCCATCGCCGCCTGGCCGTGGGGAGCTTATTTCGGCGAGGAAGCGTTGATGAAGGGCCTCCGGCTCGACATTTCGCAGTGGCGCCGCCCCGCCCCCTACACCGCGCCGACCGAATCCAAGGCGTCGGGCCTCTACATGATCTGCACCCTCGCCCGGCACCAGGCGCAGGCCAAGGGCTATGACGACGCCTTGATGTTCGACTGGCGCGGCCAGGTTGCCGAAGGCACCGGCGCCAACGCGTTCTTCGTCAAGGACGGCAAGCTTCACACCCCGACGCCCGATTGCTTCCTGAACGGCATCACCCGCCAGACGGTGATCGAGCTTGCCCGGAAGCGCGGCATCGAGGTCGTCGAGCGCGCCATCTGGCCGGAGGAGCTGGAAGGGTTCGAGCAATTCTTCCTGACGGGAAGCGCGGCCGAAGTGACGCCCGTTTCCGAAGCCGGCCCGTGGCGCTTCGAAGTAGGCGAGATGACGCGGATGCTGCGCGGGGATTATCTCGATCTCGCCAACCGGCGAAATTCCACCCGCTAGGGCTTTCGCTCGGCGGCTTGGCCGGTATAAGCCGCCCGGCTGTTGGGGCGTCGCCAAGTGGTAAGGCACCGGTTTTTGGTACCGGCATTCGCAGGTTCGAATCCTGCCGCCCCAGCCAAGCCCTTCCGCCGAACTGTTGAACCGGCGATCGGAACAGCCGGACTGCCGCGAGCCGCGCAGCGGCCTGTTGCCTTCACTGACTTACCCATGTAACACACCCCATTGGAAAGTGGGAGTGTGTTGATGGGGATTTCGTCTCTTCTGGCCGCGGCTTCGGCTGCTCTGGTTCAGCCGGCGGCCGACGGCCAGACGATCGAGCAGCGTCTGGAGCACGCACTGGAAAATATGGTGCCGTTCGTTCAGGTCGCCGGCCGCAGCTATCGGCCGCGTGCCGTGACCGACCTGATGGATCGGGAAAAAGTACCCGGAATCAGCGTCGCGGTGGTGGAAGACGGGCGGGTCGTCTGGGCGCGGACCTACGGCGTGGCCGACAGCGTCACCGGTCAGCCGGCCACGGCGGAGACGATGTTCCAGGCCGCCTCGATCAGCAAGCCAGTCGCCGCAACGGGCGCACTCGCCCTCATCGACAAGGGGCTGTTAAGCCTTGACCGGCCGGTTAACGAGCAGCTTGTCTCCTGGAAGGTCCCGCCGCACGACTTTACCGAAACGGTGACGCTGCGGCGCCTGCTCTCCCATACGGCCGGCCTGACCGTGCACGGCTTCCCCGGCTACGCGGTGGGCACGCCGCTCCCCACCCTGGTTCAGGTGCTGAACGGCGAAGCGCCGGCCAATACCGAAGCCGTGAAAGTAGACATCCAGCCTCGCTCGCGCTGGCGCTATTCGGGCGGCGGGATCAGCGTTGCACAGGCGCTGATGATCGATGCCACCGGCGAGCCGTTCCCGGCGCTGATGGAGCGCCTGGTGCTGAAGCCGCTCGCCATGGCCCACTCTACCTACCAGCAGCCGTTGAGCGGCGCCCTAGCTGCCGGGGCCGCGACCGCGCATGACAAAGACGGCAAACCGATCCCCGGCCGCTTCCATGTATATCCTGAAATGGCCGCGGCGGGCCTTTGGACGACGCCCAGCGATCTCGCGCGTTGGTCGATCGCCGTCTCGGCCGCTTACCGGGGCGAGACCGGTGGTCCCCTCACCCCCGATACGGCCCGCGCGATGCTGACCCCCGGCATGGGGGACTGGGGCCTCGGCGTCGGCTTGCAGGGCGAAGGCGAGGATCTCCGCTTCTGGCACAATGGGGTGAACGAGGGCTTCCGCGCGATCCTACTCAGCTATCCCCACCGCCGGCAAGCGGTGGTGATCATGGCCAACAGCGAAACGGGCAACGAGGTGCTCGGTCCCGTCCGGGTGGCGATCGGCCGCGTGCTGGGCTGGCCCGGGTCGGAGCAACGCACCGTCACCCCGGCTCCGGTGAGCGAACAATCGCGGGTGGAGCAGGTCGGCTATTATACCAGCCCGAACCTCTCGGCGCATGTCGGGCTTAAGGACGGCGGCCTCGTTTTCGTGCCCACCCAAGGGGATGCGGTGGAAGCAATCCCGCAGCAGGCGGACGCCTATGCCCTGGCCGAACGGGGCGACCCGCTTCAGTTCCAGCGCGATAAGAAAACCGGGCGGATCATCAGCCTGACGGTCGGCCGGCTAACCCTGCAGCGCGCGCCCTGATCCTCGGCACGGCCGCCAGCCGCGGTTCAAGTCCAGTAGAGGATGCGCGCGTCCGGCAGGCGGTCGCCGATGCGCGCTTCGAAGAAGCTGCGCAGAGCACGCATCGTCTCCGCGTCGTAGACCTGCTTTTCCGTTCCGAACTTCGTGCGCTTCGTGGCGCGATTGAGGTCAGTCATGTCTAGGCGCGACCCGGGGTACCAGCTTTGCAGCACCGCTTTCGATCCCGCGGTAAAGCGGTGGGTGATCAGCTCCACCGTCACATCCAAATGCGAAAGGCCGTTCAAGGCCGCGGCCGCCTGATCGATGAGTTCGCCATAGGCTTGCTGCCAGCCGTCGGCGGCGAGGATCGGCGCAATGGTGAGCCCGATCGGGTAACCGGCCCCGGCCATCAGCCTGAGCGCCTCCAGCCGCGCCGCCACCGGCGCGGTTCCCCCTTCAAACCGGGCATATGGGCGCGGGTTGATCGAGGCGCGCATCCGGGTGCGGCTGTTGTGTACGATGTCAAGCAACGGCGAGACGTCGGCGAACTTGCTGGTGAAGCGCAGCTGCGCATCCGCCTGCCACGTGCCGAACCAGGCGATTGCCGCGGAGAGCGAACCGGTGATCGGCTCTATGCCCAGCGGATCGGTGTAGCAGGAGGCTTCGAACGTGGTGCCTTCATGCGCGCGGGCGGCGTTCCGCGACGTAATGGTGCCTTGGCCGAGATAGGCGGGCAGCCCCTCCAGTATTTCCTCGAGATTGGCGTAGACGCGAGTCACCGGCGGGCCTTTCAGCGATCCGGCGAGGTAGCAATAACTGCAATGCGCCGGGCAGCCTTCCGCCAGATCGACACGCCAGTCGGCGCTGGGCGCGATCGGCTGCAGCCTGCGCTTGCCCGGCGGCGCGACCACCACGGCCAGCGTTGTCTTGGCCTCGGTGTAAGCCCGGCGGGGATCGTCCGGCAAGCCGAGCGCCAGCCGGTCGCCGGGAAGTTCGACGATCTCCACGCCCCGCGCCGCGGCACGCGCCATGATAGAGCGGCCATGGGGGTAACCGCGCGCGCTGCGGGTAACGAGCAGCCTGCGCGGCTGCCAGTTTCGAGACCCGGCGTCCGGGCTCACGCGATCGGGGCGGCGGCCTGTTGGTGCTGCACCACCCGCCATTCCTCATGGGCGAGGCGGCGGTAGGTGGTGGTGCAATAGGCCTCAAAGCTTTCAACCTCCGGCAAGGAGGCGCGCACCCGGTAGGCGGCGATCAGCAGCCCTTCCTGCGGCCGTGAAATGCGCTCTTCCGAGAACTCGACGTTGATCCATCGCGGCGTCGCCGTTACCTGCTCGGCGGCTTCGGCGCCCGTCAGAATGAACGGCGGCCTGGCAAGCACCATCAGGCATTCGTCGTCGATCGCGCGTGCATAGAGTTCCGCATCGCCGACCCAAAGGTCCCGCTCAAAGGACCAGACCCGTGCATCATCCACCGTAACCGCCTCCTTCAAGGCGCTTCTCGGCCGCCTCCTTTTGCGCGTCTTCCATTCCCTCCGGCGCAGCGGGCGCCACTTCCGGAAACGGCGTCATGTCGCCCGGATCCACATCATGCTTTTCGTCCATCGAGACGCTCCTTCCGTTTGCAACAGAACCAGCGCCGAGCGGCCGCTGTTCCTACCTGCTTTATGCCGTAACCGGTGCGCCGGCGCTCGAAGGGGTAGCCGGGGGTCACTCGCATGGCGGTGTCGTTCGACCACTGCGCGCAGATGACGAACGCCGAATAATCGCCGAAGCGACCGATCCGCGCGACGGCTCCGCCAATTCGGCAGTGCCTTGTTCAGCAAGGGGAATGTAGGCTGGACCCACTGAAAAGGCGCGAGGCAAGCGGGTGCCTCGCGGGTGGATGGGATCAGATATGCGGCTATTTCCAGTGCTTACATGGGCGGCGGTTTTTCTGGCGGTGCCGGCGGCGGCCGCCGATGTTACGCCGAAGCTTCATGAGGTCGAGCAGCGCCTTGCCGCGATGGCGAGCGAAAATCCGGGTGAATATGGGATCGCGGCGATGGACCTTTCCACCGGCCGGACGATCAGCTTCAACGGCGAGACGCCCTTCCCAATGGCGAGCACGATGAAAATTGCGGTGGCCGCCGCTTACCTGTCCGAAGTCGATGCCGGCCGGCGAAGCCTGGACGAGGTGATCGGCACGACCACCGCGCGCCAGCTGATGGACGCGATGATCACGCGGAGCGACAACCGCGCCACCGACCAGCTGATCGCAACGCTCGGCGGGCCGGCACCCATCGACGCCTGGCTGCGCGGCCACGGGCTTCAGAACATCCGCGTCGACCGGACGATCGCGCAATTGCTCAGCGCGCGCCGCGACCTTCGCGATGTGCGGGATTCCAGCACGCCGACGGCGATGCTCGGTCTGCTTCGGCTGATCGACACCGGCCACGCGCTGACCCCCGCCAGCCGCGCGACCCTGCTCGACATGATGGCGCGCTGCCGCACCGGCTCCAACCGTATTCGCGGCATTCTTCCGCCGGGCGCGCGGGTGGAGAATAAGACGGGCACCTTGTCGGGCTACACCGGCGACGTCGGCTATTTGATCTCGCCGACCGGACAGCGCATCGCCGTCGCCTTTTACGCGCGCGGCGGCGAGAACCGCCCCGCGGTGATCGCAACCGCTGCGCGGATGATCTACGACGGCTTCAACGCCGATGCCGCGCCCCAGCCGGCGCCGCTTGCGTCGCGCACCGCCTCCGGCGCAACGGGCGGCACCCGCTAAGAAGAGCAGCGGCGCCGGCGGTTTACATCCACCGGCGCCAGCATCCCTTACTGGACGCCCATTTCCGTCAGCAGGCGCTGAGCGCCGTCCACCTTGTCCATGGTCCACAGCATGAAGCGGCTGTCGACGTGGATGGTGCGGTTGATGGTGGGATCGTAGAGCCAGTCGGCGATCACCCCGTCCAAGGTCCCGTCGAACGCCAGGCCGACGAACTCGCCGCGCGCGTTGAGCGTCGAAGAGCCTGAGTTGCCGTTGGTGATGTCCACCGTGGACATGAAATCGACCGGCAGGGTGCCGAGCTCCGGCGCCGCCCACCGGCCGTAATCCTTGGCCTTGATCAGGTCGATCGCCTTTTGCGGCGCGGCAAACTCGCCCTTGCCGGTCTGCTTGGCGGCGAGGCCTTCGGCGGTGGTGAAGGGCGTCCAGACTTGGCCGTCCACCGTCTTGCCGGTCACTTTGCCGTAGGTGAAGCGCAGCGAGCCGTTGGCGTCCGGATAGAGCGTGCGGGCCTTGCTTTGGGCGAACTGCAGCATGCCGCGCATGTAGGCGGAGCGCGCCGCCTGGAGCTTGCCCGCCCGTTCCTTGGCCTCGCGCTCGCGGGCGATGTCGCGGGGGTAAGCGGCGACGGCGAGCTGGATGAACGGATCGCTTGAGGCTTCGAACTCGGCCGGGCTCTTGTCGAGCCAGGCGAGCCGCGTCGCGGTGTCGCCGAGCTTGGTGTCGGCGTAAAGCCGGTCCATGCCGATTTCGGCGATCTTCGCTTCCCATGCGGCGTCGCGGCGGGCGGCCGGCGCCTTGCGATATTCGGTCAGCGCCTGCTCAAGCAGGACGCGATCGACCTTCGGCACGTAACGCCGCTCGATGGCGGTGAGGCGCTGCTCGGTCGGGAGGCGATCACGGTCCTGGTAGCCGCTCTCGCGTTGCGCGTCGGGCTTCGCCCGCTCCTTCGACCAGCGGTAAAGGTTGCGCGCCGCGCCGAGCAGCTGCGCCCGCGACAAGGTGCCCATGCGCACCGTGTCGAGCGCGCTCTGGTTCGCTTCGGCGACCAGCGCATCGAGCGCGGCCGGATCGTACATCTTGGCGCGCTTCGGATCGGCGGCGATCCAGGCGCGATATTCCGCCTCGGTTGCGTCCTTGCGGGCGCCGATGCCGATCCGGTCGGCGCCGGCCATTTCGCCGAGATATTTCTTTTTATAATTGTCGGCGCCCTTGATGATCGACGCATATTTGATCGTCGCGTCCGGATCGCCTGCGGTCGCTTTCTCGATCGCCGCCGAATATTCGTTAAGCAGGGTCTGCTGCACCGGCGTCATGGTATCGAAGTTGAACTTGGCTTCGGCGGCGGTGACCAGCCGGCTGGTGGTGCCGGGGAAGCCGGCGACCATCACGAAGTCGTTCTCCTTCACGCCCTCCTTTGCGATCTTCAGCCACGACTTCGGCCTGTAGGGAACGTTGGCCGCCGAATAAGGCGCGGAGGTGCCGTCGGGGGCGACATAGGCGCGGTAGAAGCCGAAATCGCCGGTGTGGCGCGGCCACATCCAGTTATCGGTCTCGCCGCCGAAATTGCCGATGCCGCCGGCAGGCGCATAGACCAAGCGGACGTCCTTGATCTCGAGCTGCTGCTGCAAGAAGTAAGTCGCGCCGCCGTAATAAGCGCGGACGTCGCAGCGGCGGCTGGGCTGCTTTTCGCAGGCCGCGATCAGCGCCTTGCGGTTCGCCTCGATCTTCTCGTAGCGCGCCTCGCCGCCGAGCTTGGCGGTGACGCCCTTGTTCACCTCGGCCGTGACGTCGCGCAGATCCTCGATCACGTAGATGCGCGTGCCCGGCGCGCCGGGGAGTTCGTCGCCGAGCGAGGCGGCGAGGAAGCCGTCGGTGATGTAATCCTGCCCCGGCTTCGAATTGTACTGAATGGAGCCGTAGACGCAGTGGTGGTTGGTCGCGACCAAACCCTGCGGGCTCAGGAATGCCGCGGAGCAGCCGCCAAGCGAAGCGATCGCGTTCATCGGCGCTTTCTGCAGGTCGGCCAAGGTGGCGGGGTCGAGCTCCAGGCCCTTGCTCTTCAATTCGGCGGCAAGCTGGGGCGTCTGGCGCGGCAACCACATCCCTTCGTCTGCGCTCGCCGCCGTGGAGGCGAGCAGGGTTGCGAGGAGGGCGGCTGCATTGCGCATTTTCATGAGAATTCCCGGATCAGAGAGGAGGTTGCCGCTGGCCTATCAGAAGCCGCGCGTCGCGCAAACGCTTCCCGCAACGCCGCTCGTGATGGAAAGGACGCTTGACGTAAAGCGAGCTTGTCATGTAAAGCTTCCTTCACGTCGATTCGAAGGAGAATGAACATGGCCAAGTCCCTCGCGCAGCGGCGCTACAATATGGCGGTGCTGGGCTGTTCCGCCGGCTATGCGGCGGCCCTGTTCGGCGCCGCCGCTTACTTCAACAACCACCCGGACGCGCGCGGCGTCACGGCGTACGCGGCGGCCACCGTACCGGCCTTGCTGATCATCGGCGTGTTCGTCGCGATCGGCCGCTACCTGATCGAGGAACGCGACGAATATCTGCGGCTGCTGATGGTGCGGCAAAGCCTGATCGCCTCCGGCCTCGCGCTCAGCGTCGCGACGCTTTGGGGGTTCCTCGAGAGCTTCGGCCTTGCGCCGCATATCGACGCCTACTGGATCGCGGTGGTGTGGTTCGGCGGCCTCGGCGTCGGTTCGTGCATCAACAAGTTCACGGTGGGACGGGCGGCATGAACAACCGCCTTCGCGAGCTGCGCGGCGAGCGCGGCTGGAGCCAGCAGCATCTCGGCGACCTCCTTGAAGTCAGCCGGCAAAGCGTCAATGCGATCGAGGCGGGGCGCTACGATCCGTCGCTTCCCCTCGCCTTCCGGATTGCGGAACTGTTCGAGCTTAAGATCGAGGAGGTGTTCGAAAGCCCGTCCAGGTCGCCGGGGAAGTAGAGGGCGCTATGTCTCGCCGGTGAAGCGCTTCACCTTCACCGGCAGCTTCTTGCCCTTGGTCCGCCGCGACGGGATCTGCACCGGGTTCTTTTTCTTCCACTCCGCCCAGGTCATTGGCCCGTTCGGCGTGTCGATCATTTCGTCGTCCATGCTCATGGCGAAATCCTAGTTGAACTGGCGGATGCAGCGGTCCCGCGCATCGAGGCCGCGGCGGCCGATACGGTCAAGCCGCTTCATACAGCCGATCACTTCGTCCCATGCCTCTCCATAGGTCATCGACTTCGCGCGCGCATACTCGGCGACCCAGCTCGGATCGGGAAGCGCGAACAAGCGCTCGCTCTCGGGTTCGGCAACATTAACGATGGGGCCGGCGCCGCAACGCACGCGTAGAGCCTGCACCTGCGGGTCGGCTTCATCGAACCCGTTGGGTCCGCCCCAGGAGCCGATCTCGCCGATCCGGTACTGCCGCTGCCCTTCCTCGCCGCGCACGATCAGATAGCCCTGCGCGTCGCGGCCGAGCTGCGTTCCGCGGCCGAACATCACAAGCGGCCCAGCTTGCGAAGCCGTGCCGCGCGCAAGACGGAAGCAGCCGTCTTCCAGCACGATCCGGCCTGTGAATCCGACAAGCAGCTGAATGCCCTTGGCGTTGGTCTCGCGCGCGAAGGTGCGGACGTAGCGCTCCAGCCCCGGTTCGGCGAAAGCTGGCGGGCGCGGCCTTGGGAAATGCAGCTTCAGGTTCGGCTCCAGCGCCCAGCCGCGCCGCGCGGCCTCGCGGCGGAAATCCGCTTCCTCCACCGCGATGCCGAGCTCCACCGTACCGGTGAACGGATCGGCGCCGATCGTGGTAATCAGGCTGCCGCCTTCGCTCCGCTGCACCCAAAGGTTCTGAAGCGCCTGAAGCTCGTCGCGGTTCAGTCCGCCCTGCCGGGCGCGGAACTGCGGGTTGGACGTGTAGCGGGCAAGCGTGCGCGCCGCATCGCGCTTGAACCAGAATTCCGCCGCCACCGCCGGATCGCGCACCAGCCGGACCTCCACGAAATTGCCGCGCTGCTCGCGCGCCAGTACTTCGCGAAGCCGCTGCAGTTCGGCCTGGAAAGCAGCGGAGCCGTTGGCGTCTTCCCAAGCTTTGGCGCGCACAGCCGGATCGGGCGAACTCGTTCGCCGCGCGAAATCGTCGGTGGCGGCGGGCTCCGGCGGCGGCGCGTCCGGATAAGGCGAAGCGGGCACTTCGCGGATGGTCAGGAAGCCCTCAGGCGAGAGGGTGCCTCCCGTCGGCACCGCGGAGGCCACCGACATCGGCGCGGGTTCAGGCGCCGCGGCCGCACAGCCGGCGATCAGGAAGGTGGCCCAAAGGGGGGATTGGCAAGCACGCATGCCCATTCCAACGTTGCACCGCTTCGCGTCGTTCCCGCGCCGTTCAGGCAGGTCCGGCGAAGAAGAGGCTGTTGTTGAGGGTTTGCTTATGTTCCTCGTTCGCTTGGCTTTGATCGCGCAGGCCGCCTGCCTCGCCGCAAGCTGCGGCGCTGCGCCGCCCACCAAAGCTGCGGCGACGAAAGCCGAGCCCAGCCTCTACGGCCGCTGGCGGATCGTTGAGGTGAACGGCGCCGCGCCGCTCAGCTTCGGCACGCCGGACTCAAACCCGCCGCACCTCATCTTCACGCCTGCCACCTTTGGCGGAAGCAGCGGCTGCAACAGCTTCGGCGGCACCGGCTTGCTGGTGGGGGACCGCTGGTTCGGCGAACCCCCAACCGGCACCCAGCAAGGTTGCGGCACGATGACCGCGCAGGAAGAGGCGATCTTCGCAATCGCCTGGCGCGGGCCAAAGGTGGTGCTGACGGGGGAGGAGGCGACCTTGACCGGCGCTGCCGGGTCGCTGCGCCTGCGCCGCGACGCGGTGCAACCTGACAGCGCCGTCCAGCCCCGGCCGATGCTGCTTGCCGGAACCGCCTGGGAGATCGGAAATATCGATGGCCGCCCGGTCGGCGAACGCAGCGGCCACATCCGCGCGCGGCTGCGCTTCGATGCCGACCGCTGGTCGCTGGACGCCGGCTGCGGCGCGCTCGGCGGCGCCTGGCGGCAGGAGGGCCGCGCCGTCACCATGTCCGTTGCCACCAAGCAGCCCGCCCGCTGCAGCCCGACGCTGAAGGCGGAGGACGACGCGGTGCGAGCAATGGCCGCCGCCGGGCCGCACTACGTGGTCGGGCACAATCGCGAGCTGGTAATGGGCGGCGCCACGCATTGGCTGACCGGCCGCTTCGACAATGCCGCCATGCGCCTTTCGGCCGACCTCCTGCTCGGCGAGTGGCGGGTCGCCTCGGTCGACGGGGTCGCGCCGAAGCCGACGCCGCGCCCGCCCTCGGTCGCCTTCGGCAAGGCCGGCTACGCTGTCTGGGACGGCTGCAACCACACGGAAGGCGTGGCGCTGGTCGTCTCCGGCCAGCTCTTCACCCGCGGCTCCGGCATGAGCACGCTTGCCAATTGCGCGCCGGACCCGCTGCGGCAGCGCGTGCCACACATCGTCGGCAGCAATCCGCGGGTGGCTAAAACGGCCGACGGACTCGCGTTGGTCTCCACGAACGGCACGCTTAGCCTCACCCGCCTTTCGCAGCGCCCGTTCGGCACCGGCGAGCAGCTCGGCCTTCGCGGCCCGCGCAGCATCCTCCTCCTCGGCCCGGACGGGCGGCTGACGCTGAAGCCCGGCGGCAAGTTCGCGATCGACCTGGCCTGCGGCCGGATCGAAGGCGACTGGCGCGGCGGACAGCCGGCGCGGTTCAGCCCCGATCCGCTCGAGCGCACCGCCCCACGCTGCGATCAAAGCCCCGGCTCCGACGCCTTTCGCCTGTCGCAATTCTTCACCGGCAACGTGCTCGCCGTCACCGGCCCCAACCGCGACATCGTGCTGTTGGTCAACGAGGATCGAAGCCTCCCCGGCCGCGTGGCGGAGTGACGGGGCGCTACCTGCTTTAGGCCGGGGTGCGGAACCCGCCGCCGCGCCCGCCATTGATCCGGAAACATCATCCGGAGACCCGACATGAGCGAGCAAAGCGACGACCAGGCCAAGGTGTGGGACATGATGAAGCGCATCGGCTTCTGCATGTTCTCCACCCTCGACGGCGAGGAGATCCGCTCTCGCCCGATGGCCGCGCATGCCGAGCCAGGGGAAGGCACGATCTACTTCCTGACCGACGCGGAGAGCGCCAAGGACGAGGAGGTGGAAGCCCGCCCGCAGGTCAACCTCGCCTTCGCCGACGCCGGCTCCCACTCCTACGTGTCGCTGACCGGCCGCGCCGCCGTGTCGAACGACCGCGAGAAGATCCGCGAGCTTTTCAACACGCCTGCAAAGGCCTGGTGGGACAGCCCGGAAGACCCGGCGATCCGGGTGCTCAAGGTGACTCCGGTGGACGCGCAATATTGGGACAGCCCAGGCCGGGTGCGCGCCATGATCCGGATGGCGGCCGCCGCCGCTTTCTCGAACGCCCGTCCGGACATGGGCGAGAATGGGAAGGTCGAGATGGCGGGCGCCGCAAGCTAGGCGGCTTGGCACCGGCATCGCGGCGGCGCGTTACCGCCGGCGATGCCGTCCACGGTGATCCGCGCTGTTTCCTACCGCGCCGAGGCGCGTGAGCTCCAGGTCGAGTTCACCACGGGGCGCTGCTACCTGTTCCACGACGTGCCGCTCGAAGCGGCCGAAGCGTTTCGCGCCGCGCGGATCAAGGGCCGGCACTTCAACGCGCGGATCAGGAACGCCTACCGCTTCACCGAGCAGGCGCCGCCTGATTAGAGGCTTTGGCTTTGGCGTCGGCTTCGCCTTCCGGCGCCGGGATCGGCTGACAGGCCGGCAGTTTGACCTTCGAGAGGTTGCCGCAGCGCCGCACCTGGACGTCGCCGCCCGGCGCGATGAACACCGCCCATTCGCCGCTGTCCGTGCAGTTCGCCGTCCACATAGCGAGGTTCTTGTAATCCTGCTGGAAGTGGCCGCGATCCACCTTCTTGCAGCGCTGGCCGTTGTCGACGATCGCTCGGCGAAGCCCGAGGAAGCGGTAGAGCGGAGTCAGCGCCTTCAGCCCTTCAGACGTCGGGTTGGCGATCTTCACCGCCTTGCGCTGCGGCTCCGGCGCGCCGTCCTCACAGCCGCCGAGCGCAAGAACCATTGCTCCGGCGGTTGCCGCGATCACTGCCTTGCGCATGGTCTCGTCTCCCTAATCAGATCGCGCTCAGGAACGCCTGGTTTCCGACAAAGCCGAGGTTCTGCACGCCGGCTTTCTTCACTTCGGCGAGGACGCGGTCGAAATCCTCATAGCGAGCGCTGCCGTCGACCTGAAACTGGAATTGCACAAGCGGATTGGCATCCTCGAGCCCGCGCAACCGGCCGCGCACGTCGCCTTCCGCGATCGCCGCGCCGTCCAGCGTCAGCACGCCGGCCTGGTTCATGGCGAGCTTGTGGGTCACCGGCTCGGCCGTTGTCGGCGGAGGCGGGCCATTCGGCAGGTCGATCTTCACGCTGTGCGTGGCGATCGGGATGGTGATGATGAACATGATCAGGAGGACCAGCATGACGTCGATCAGCGGCGTGGTGTTGATGCCGGAGATCGGCGATCCGGTGTCGATCGCATAAACCGGTGACGGGCGGCGGTGACGGGTCATGGCGTCCTCCTCATCTTGTAATGAGATTACATTACATGAAAGCCGCAGCCGCGCAACGGTTCCATGCCGCCGCTCAATCGCCGGTGTAGATGTGCCAGTTCTTTTGCGCCGACGTTGCGCCGGCGGCGCCCGAGGCGCGGCGCAGGGTGACGCTGCCGGTGCTTCCGAAGCCCTTGCCGCCCTTCATGGTGCCGGTGATCATGATCGGCACGTCCACGAACGTCCAACCGTTGCCGCTCACCGGCTCGCTCGCCGGGCCGAGCGTCACCTTGTAGCTTTGGTAGGCCGCGAAGTTGCGCACGAAGGCTTCCGCGCCTTCCGCCTCCCCGCCGCGCATCGCCCAGGCGTCGTCGTAGCGGCCCGCTTCGATGTGGTCGTAATAGCGCCGAAGCACCGCCGCCGCGTCGCGCCCAGTCTCCCGCGCTTCCTCTTCGGAACGGCTTTGCGGAACGGCGGCAGCCGGCGGCTTGTCGCTCGGCGACTTGGCTTGCGTCTGCCTTCTCGGCTCAGGTTCGTCGCGGCCGCAGCCGGCCAGTGCAAGGAGCGTCACAAACGGCAAAAGGCGGCGCATGGCCGCCTTCTACCCCAAAGCCCGTCCCGTGCAAAAGGCTGGCTCAGGCGCTCATCTTGGTCTGAACGCCGTGGACCAGATCGGTCGCACGCTCGAAGCTCATCGGCCGGCCGAACAGATAGCCCTGGATCTGGTTGCAGCCGAGTTCGCGCATCCGCCCGAAGTCTTCGGCGGTCTCGACGCCTTCCGCCGTTACGGTCATCCGGAAGCTCTTGGCGAGGCTGACGATCGACTGAATGATCGCCACCGTTTCGCGGTTGTGCGCGGCTTCGCGGACGAAGCTGCCGTCAATCTTGAGCTTATGGAACACGGCCTTGTTGAGGTAGCCGAGCGACGAATAGCCGGTGCCGAAATCGTCGAGCGCGATGCCGACGCCGAGCGCGCGGAGGCGCTTCAGCACGTCCAGCGAGCCTTCCGAATTACCCAGGAACACCGATTCGGTGACTTCCAGTTCGATCCGGTTCGCCTTGACCCGATATTTGGCGAGCGCTTCCGACACCGTGTTGGGGAGCGCCGGCAGAATGAGCTGGCGGGCCGAGACGTTCAAGGCGACGCTGATATAATCGGGCCACATTGCGGCGGCGCGGCAGGCTTCCTCGATCACCCAGTCGCCGAGATCCATGATCAGGCCGGTTTCCTCGGCAAGCGGGATGAAATCGGCCGGGCTGACCATGCCGCGGGTCGGGTGGTGCCAACGGATCAGCGCTTCGAAACCCATCAGGCTCTGGTCGGACGCGTTGACCAGCGGCTGATAATCGAGGCGGAACTGCTTCAGGCTGATCGCCTGGCGAAGGTCCTGCTCGAGCCGCAAGCGGTCCTCCGCTTCGTTTTGCATGTCGTCGGAGAAATAGCAGCAGGTGCCGCGGCCCTGATTCTTCGCTTCGTACAGCGCGAGATCGGCCTTCTGGATGAGGTCGTCCACCGTCTGCCCGTCGATCGGCCCGAAGGCGCAGCCGATGGAGACGCCGATGCGGATCTCGGCCTTGTCGATATGGTAGGGATCGGCCACCGCGTCGATGATCCGGCGGGCGAGGTCCTCCACCTTCTTCCGGCTCTGCGCGTCCTTGATGACGATTGCGAATTCGTCGCCGCCCATGCGGCCGACATGGCCGACTTCGCCCACTTCCTTCACCAGCCGCTGCGAGACGCTTTTCAGCACCGCGTCGCCCTTGGGGTGGCCGAACGTGTCGTTGACCGGTTTGAAGCCGTCGAGATCGAGAAACATGATCGCGCAAGGGACATTGCCGGACGTCGCGCCGGACAAGGCCTCGCCCAGCAGCTGCCGCACCCGGCCGCGGTTGGGCAGGCCAGACAATACGTCCATGTTGGCGAGGTTGGTCAGGCGCTCCTGAGTCTTGCGCACCTCGGTGATGTCCGAGCCGACACCGCGGAAGCCCTGGAACTGGCCGGACATATCGATGATCGGATCGCCGGCAAGGCTGATCCAGCGCGTGCCGCGGCGGGTCTTCAGTTCCATTTCCAGGTTGGCGAACGGGGCGCGTGCAAGGAGCGTGCGGCCGAGCGCGCTGTTGCCGCCAAGCGTCGCGGGCAGTGAGTGGCCGATCAACTGGTTGGCCGAGCGGCCGAGCAGGCTGGTCATCCGCGAGGAAATGTACACCACGCGGTTCTCCGCATCGACCTGCCACAGCCAGCCCACGCCGCGATGCTCGTATTCCTTGAGCAGCAGGCGGACCGACTCGGCGTGCGTGCGCACCTTGGCGATGGTCTGAAGCTGTTCGAAGCTCCACCGCGTCAGCCGCGCGACGCCGAAGATGGCGACTACGGCGACGCCGACTATGGCCACCCCGACGGTGGGGGCAAGCTGCTCGCTGCCGAGATAATAAGCGCAGCACAAAGCCAGCGTGATGGTTGCGATCCAGGCGAAGGCGGCGGCGGGCGCGGCGGCGAGGCCGACGGCGGCGACGATCATTGCGGCCATTGCGCCGCCGATCACCACCTGCACTTCATGCTCAACCGTTGCGAAGGCGTAGATCGGAAGCGCCGACCAGATAGCGGCGAGCACAACCGCTTCCCCTACCGAGTGAACCCAGGCGCGGCCGCGGGCGGACCGGCTGTTCGCCGCAAGCCCTTCGCGCACCGCGCGTTGCCAGTAATAAAAGAATGCCGCTCCGACCACGGCGACCCAGCCGCCGATCAAAAAGATGTTGACCCCGCCGAGCATGGCCCAGGCGACGAGCAATGCGCCGCCGCCGGATGTGATCGCGAAAAAGGGCGCAAACAGAGCGCGGGTCTGGGCCTGGCTGTTGTGCAGGTGCGCCTCGCGAAGCCGGGCGCTTCCGGCGTCGGATCCGACGCTTTCGTCGGCGACGTCGCCCGGTTCGGGCTCCTGCTCTTCAAGGTCCAAGTTTACGGGCGCGTGATACATGGCAATCCTGCTTGGCGAGCGGCACTGCCAGCGTTCCTACGCGCAGAGGTTTGATGGAGTGTTAAGGACGCGGCGGCCCGAGCAACGGTTCGCCGCGAAACCGGATCAGCACTTTTCGTACTTCCAGTTGCGACGCTTGCCCTCGGCCAGCCACTCCACCGCCTGCGCGACGCGGCGGGCGCGGGTTTCGGGCCGCTTGGCTTCGGCGATCCATTCCGAATATTCGCGGCGGCAGCTCGGCGCGAATGCGTCGAACGTTGCTTTGGCCGCGGCGTGTTCGGCAAGCGCCGCGTGAAGCTCTTCGGGCACCGACACGTCCGGCTTGGGCGTCGCTTTCGGTTTGGGCGCTCTCCCCTTGGCGGCCGCATCCGCGGCGGCGCGGATGATTGCCTTCAGCTCCTCCTCCGGCGGCAGATCGGCGATGGACGTGATCCGCCCGAACTGCCCCATCGCCTCGCGTTCGGTGCCGGTCTCGCCGAGCACGTCCTTTCCGCGCCACAGGCCGAACGTCGCGTGCGCCTTGAAGGCGGCCATTCCGGCAAGAATTCGCCCGCCGACCGTGAAGTGCGGCATGCCCCACTTGATCGTCTCCTCCGCCTCCGGTGCCGCTTCGCGGACGACGCGGCGGATGTGCTCCAGGATCGGCCGGGCGAAGTCGGCCTGGGCGGCGATGTAGGCGTCGATGCGCAGGTCGTTCTGGCTCATGGGCGCAAGCTTAGACTCGTTCGGGCGCTGAATCGATTCGCTTCGGCGCGGGCGCAGGAACAAGCGATTCCCAGAAGCGCTGGCAGACGATTCTCCTAAGGGAATCAACATGCTGCGCGCAGTTCGCCTGTCCTCCTCCACCATCGAGCGTGCCTGCTACGACGAGGAGGAGAAATCCTTGAGCCTGTGGTTCAAGGAAACCGGCCGCTACATCTATTCCGACGTCCCCCGCGCCGTGTTCGACGGCCTCAAGAAAGCGCCGTCGGCGGGCCGCTACTTCAACGAATGCATCAAGCGCCGCTTCCCCTGCCGCCCCGACCCGGAGCGCAAGAAGTTCCGCCCGGATTTCTGCGGGGCGAGGAGCTTCGATAAGTACGACTGAGGCGTCGGCCTCTTAAGCCCCTCCCCTTCAGGGGAGGGGTTGGGGAGGGGAATATCCATCATCCGCTGTGCTGGAGGGTATGCCCCTCCCCCATCCCCTCCCCTGAAGGGGAGGGGCTTTTAAGCTATCTCCTCTGCGGGCAGCGCCTCAACACTCCCCTCGTCCACATCCGCTTCCTCGTCCGCCGCTGCGCCTTGCTCCAGCGCCTGCTCATCCGCCGCAAGCTTCCCTGCATCGGACGGGCAAATTCCGAACCGCTCCGCCACGTCCGGCGCAAACCTGAGCAGATCCGGCCGAAGCTTGAGGATCGAAAGGTCTTTCGCCTTACCCTCCATCATCACGTCGAACTCCAGCCCTTCAGCCATCCGCATGAAAGTCGCGAATTCGAAGGGGTTGGTGAAGTCGCTGTGGCCGGTCCAGATCGGCGGCACGAGCACCGTCTTGACCCGCTGCCCAGCCTTCACCGGTGCCTTGGTGACTTCCTTGCCCTTGCTCTTCTTGCCCGCCGCGACGTTGGCGCGTTCCTTGGCGCCGATCGCCCGCTTCACCTCGCGCATCTCGGTGCGCGGCGACGAGAAGTGGATTTTCGGCCGCACGCCTTCGGGCCAGCTCGCCAGGAACTTCTCAAGCGTCGGCCGCATCTCCAGCCGCTCGGGGTTCAAGCACCAGAAATGCTGATAGTCGAACACCAAGCGCACGCCCGTCCGCTCGTGGATCCAAAGCGCATCTGCGGCGGAGAAGCGGATGTCGTCATTCTCCAGCACCAGCCGGCGCTGGACATGCTCCGGGCACTTGTTCCAGCCCTCGATCCAGCGCGCGCGGCTCGCTTCGTGGTCGCCGTAGACGCCGCCGACATGGGTGACCAGCACCGCCTCCGGCCCCGCGCCCATGCGGTCGAGCATCTCGGCCTGGCTCGACAAGTCCCAGATGCTCTTGGCGGTGAGCTCCGGATCGGGGCTGTTGAGCAGCACGAATTGCGAAGGGTGGAAGGAGATGCGGAAATCCAGCGCCCGCGCCTTGGCGCCCAATGCGGCAAGCTCCGCATCGCTTTCCGCCACCATATTGTGGAACTGCGGCATGTCCGGGTGCGTCGCGTACGGGGCGAGGTCGGACGAGAAGCGATACATGTCGATGCCGACCTGGGCGAGATAGTGGAAGATGGCGTCGACGCCCTCAAGGCTGCATTTCAGATGCGGGTTCTTCTGCCAGCGGCGGGTGTCGTTGGCCTTGAGGTCCGGGCGGCCGAGCACCTTTACCGGGAAACCGAGCCTGAGTGGGCGGGTGGTCATCGAATCTGCTCCTCGGGAAAGCCAAGCGCCCGGACGAAGGCGTTCCAGTCGCCGTGCCGCAACGCGCCGCCGGTCGCCTGGCGATGGCCGTTGCCGTAATTCTCGTCGGCGCCGGGCGGGCGGCGCTCGGCAAGGAAATCGATGAGATCGCGGCCCGAAGCGGTGCGGGCGGCGAAGTGGACCCAGCTGGGGCGGTAACCCTTGTTGGCGGCGATCACGACCTTGTCGCCGAGCCGCGTCCGCCACTGCTGCGCGACCAGGGGGTGGATCTGGCAGGCGGAGGAGAAAGCGATCAACGCCACGTCGCCACGCACCTTTGGGCCGATGCGCTTGGCCGCGTCGAGTTCGGCGCGCACCTCTTCCTTGGCCGTATGCAGTTCGGCCGTTTCCGAGTGCTGACCGGAGAGCAGCTCCTTGGGCGATTTGCACTTGAGCAGAAGCGCCAGCGACGGCGTCGCGTCCGCCTTCGCCGCCCGGCGCGGCGCGTTGATCAGCGACACGGCGTTGCGCAGCGCCGTCTTTCCGAACCGCTTCTGCGCCTCCGCCATTTCCGGGAAGCCCTTGTCTTCCGCCATGTCGCCGATCAGGCCGATCGCGGCGAGCCAGAGCAGGTCGTCCGCGTCGCCGAGCCCTTGCGCGCACCAGTATGCGAGCAGCGCACTGGTCGGCTCCGGAACTTCGTGGTGACCGCTGATCACCAGCGCGTCGCCCGGCGTGCCGGTGGGGACGTGGTGGTCGATCACCACCGTTGGCACACCTTCCGCCAGCGCGCCCTCCCGCACGCCGAGATCGGCGACGATCAGCCCGTCCGGCGCGGCGGCGGCAAGCTCCGCCCGCATCGCGTCCGACCAGGGGTTCTCGCCCTTGCCGACGATCCGAACGCGCGGCGCGAAGCCGGCGCGTTCCAGGCCGCGCTGAAGGATGGCGATGGCTGCAAGCCCGTCCGCGTCGAAATGGCCGAGGATCAGCGGCGCCCTGCCGAAGCGCTTCACCGCCCCCGCAAACAGCCGCCCCGCCTCCGCCTGCAGCGGCTCAATCCCCGAGTGCGCCAGAGAGGCCACCAGCCGTTGCTCAGCTGTCCTTGCTCAGCGCCGAAGGCTTGTGCGCGGCGCGCTTGCCTTCCTCCGTCTCGACGATGAACTGCGGGTCGTCGTGCGTCGCCGCGACCTTGTGGCCTTTGATGTGGGTCTCGCTCGTCTGCTTCTTGACCACCTTGCCATGCGCTTCGCCGCCGTGGCTCTTCCACTTGACCTTGTCGCCGGTCTTGAGATCGTCCGCCATTTTCCGCCTCCTGCGTTTCCCCTTCCCAACGCAATGGGCGCGCGCCGTGTCCCCACCCCGGCCTAAAGCAGGTATCCGCTTGGCAAGCGGCCCCGGCTTCTGCCACGGTCGCCCGCATGACCACCGAACTCTCCGTCCTCGCCTGGGGCTGCGTCCTCGCCCTCGTCCACATCTTCGTCGCCGTCCGCTTCAAGACGCGGCAATATGGGACGACCTGGAACATGGGTGCGCGTGACGAGGAGCTCCCCCCGCCGCGGCCGATCGTCGGCCGGCTGGCACGCGCGCAGGCGAACTTCCTTGAGACCTTTCCAGTGATGGCCGCGGCAATCCTGATCGTCAGCGTCGCGAAGCTCGAAACCCCAATGACGGCGCTCGGCGCCCTGCTCTGGCTCGGCGCGCGGGTGATCTACCTGCCGCTCTACGCGGCGGGCGTTCCGAAGGTGCGCACAATGGTCTTCATCGTCAGCATCGCCGGCATCGCCCTGGTGCTCCGCCCGGCTTTGGTCGCCTCACTCAGCTGACGCGTCCGCCGCCGGGAGATCGCCGGTCACAGCTACGCTGGCAACAGTCGCATCGCCGCAGCGGATCGCGACGGACGTGGCGCGTCGGTCGAACGGCACCCGGCCGCTCACCTGTTCTTCGACGATGGCCTGGGTAGCCATGCCGTCGCGCGCGTTTGTGCGCAAAAGCACCTGCTGCACCGGCGGCTTGAGCTGAACCAGCGGCCCCCCTTCAATCGCCAGTTCGTAGCCGCCGGTCGGCACCGTCACCGTGCCGGTTACCAGCACGGTGGTCGCGTCGGGTTCGAAGACGTTCGGGTTCTTCTGCACGGCGACCACCGCCGTCCAGTCGCGCGTGGAGATCGCCTTGCAGGGCGAATAATAAGGATCGACCGGCTTGGTGGTGACGCAGCCTGTAATAACCAGCGGCGCGAGGAGCAGAAGGGAGACGTTTCTGAACATGCCTTCTCCGTTACCCGCTTGAGCGGACCTCCGCTAGGCCGCCGCCACGTCCGCCGCCGCCGCCCGCCGCTCCCGCGCCGCCAGCCGGCCCTTGCGAACGCCTTCGAACACGAAAATGATCAAGGCCGTCCAGATCGCGGCGAAACACATCAGATGCTGCGGGGTGAGCTTCTCGCCGAACACCAGCACGGCAAGCAGGAATTGCAACGACGGCGCGACATATTGCAGGAAGCCCAGCGTCGAATAAGGCAGCCGCCGCGCTGCTGCCGTGAAGAGGAGTAGCGGGATGGCGGTGATCGCGCCGCCGAGGATCAAGAGGATGTCCGTGCCGCGCGTGTCCAGGAAGCTCCCGGTTCCGCTCATCTGCAGCCAGACGATGTAGCCGATCGCCACTGGGGCGAGGATGGTGGTCTCGATCGACAGGCCTTCCAACGAATCCACCGGCGCGACTTTGCGAAGGTAGCCGTAGAGTGCGAAGCTGCCGGCAAGCGTCAGGCTGATCCAGATCGCACCGCCCGCCCCCGCCGCAAGGATCGCGACGCCCGCCGCGGCCAAAAACACCGCCGCGATCTGCGCCCGGCTGAGCTTCTCCTTGAGCAGGAACACGCCGAGCAGCACGTTGACCAGTGGGTTGAGGTAATAGCCGAGGCTGCCCTCCAACACGTGGCCGCTGACCACCGCATAGATGTAGACCAGCCAATTGACGCCGATCAGGCAGGCGGTGAGGGCAAGCGTCATCACCACGCGGGGCGTTGAAAGCGCCGCGCGAATGCCTGGCCACTTCTTCCACCAAGTCACCAAGGCGGCGAGAAAGAAGAGCGACCAGACGATGCGGTGGGCGACGATCTCAAGCGCGCCGACATGGTCCACCGCCTTGAAATAGAGCGGAAGAATGCCCCAAAGCAGGTAGGCGCCAAGGCCGAGCACAAGGCCGCCGCGATGTCGATTGTCGGTCACCGGCGGCGCCTAGCCGAGCGGCCCCTAGGCGACAAGCGTTGGCGCGCGACAAGCGTTGGCGGACGGGGCGGCTCGGGTTACCACCGAACCATGGCCGCGCTTGCCGAACCCGAAGAAGTCCGCCTCCACCTCGTCGCCGCCGCCGAGGCGGGGACGGCGCTGACTTATTCCGAAGTGCTGGAGCGGCTGGGCTACGCATTCTCCCGCCCAAAGATGCGGGCGCTGTGTGCGATCCTCGGCACGGTGGACGAAATGGCCGCGCACGAGGGCAATGCGGAACTCGCCGTGCTGGTCGTACGGCAATCGGACCGGCTGCCCGGACAAGGCTGGTGGGTGGCCGGCGGAGCGCGGTCGCGCGGCTATCTTGGCCCTTGGGAGGGCCCAGAGGCGAAGCGCTTCATCGACACCGTGCAGGCGGAAACCTTCCGCTGGTACCAGTCCCGCGCCGGGACAGATGGCGAGGAGGCCTCCCGTTAACCAATTCCGCTCACCCATTGGCTGGGACTTTGCGGCATAGCGACGGTCCGAGGAGTTCCAGTTCATGCCGAAACCGACCACCAGGATGCTTGCTTTCACCGCGCTGGCGGCCGTTCTGGCGCTTGCCGGCTGCGGCCGCGGCGACGACGGCAACCTCGCCAGCCTCGACAATCAGCTCGCCAACGACAGCGATCCGGCGCTCACCGCCGCGCTTCAGGACCAGATCGCGGTCGACCCGAACCTCGCCCAGCAGTCTAACGCCAACGCGGTGCGCCCGCCCGAAACGCCGACCACCGCGACCTATCCGGCCGACTCGGCGGCTGCGAAGGGGAATGCCGGCGCCGCGCCCAAGGCTGGCGCCCAGCTCGCCAGCGCTCCCGCCGGCCCGGCGGCCGCAAGCGGCGGCGCCAACTGCACGGACGGCGCCAAATTCGCCTACAACAATGGCTGGGCGCAGCGTCTTCCCGCCGCTTTCCCATTCTACCCGAACGGCCGCCTGACCGAAGCGGCGGCGAACAATTCGGACGGCTGCTCGACCCGCGTGGTGAGCTTCACCACCGCCGACGATTTCCAGCGCGTGCTCGATTGGTACAACACCCGCGCCGTGCGCGCCGGCTACTCCTCCGAACACCAGGTCCGCGCCGGCGACCACATCCTGGCCGGCGCCAACGCCAGCGACAACGGTGCTTATTATCTGATAGTCACGCCCCGCGGAAACGGCTCGGAAGTCGCCCTGATCGTCAACAACGGGCGGTAAGCCTCTAGATCCTCCCGGCACGGGGAGGGGGACCAGACGAAGTCCGGTGGGGGGGGCCACCTTGGAGCACCCTCTTGGCTGGGACCCCACCACCATGCTGCGCATGGTCCCCCTCCCCGTGCCGGGGAGGAAGTAAAGCCCCACTGGCGCCGAGGCCCCTGCCCGGCTACATCGCGGCCATGCCCAATCTCCTTTTCGTCATGATCGGCGGCGCCGCCGGTGCCGGCTTGCGCTATGAGGCGGGGCGGATTGCGCTTGCCCGCTTCGGCGGCGCCCTTCCCTGGGGCACATTGTTCGTGAACCTGCTCGGAAGCCTGGCGATCGGCCTCCTCGCCGGTTTGCTGCTTGCCGAAGGCGCGGCGGACCGCCCGCTTTGGCTGTTTCTCGCCACCGGCCTGCTCGGCGGCTTCACCACGTTCTCTGCCTTCAGCCTCGAGCTGGTGCAGCTGGTGGAACGCGGCCAGCCGCTCGCCGCCGCCGGCTATGCCGCCTTGTCAGTGGTTGCCGGCCTCGCGCTCGCAGGCCTCGGCTACGCAGGCGGGAGGGCGCTGGCATGAGCATGGATGTCCGCCAATTCACCGTCATGGCCGACGACGACGGCATCCGCCTCGACCGCTGGTTCAAGCGCCACCTCCCCGATGCGACCTTCAACCACGTCTCGCGCTGGGCGCGCACCGGCCAGCTCCGCATCGACGGCAAGCGCGCAACCCCCGGCGACCGGATCCTCGCCGGCCAGGTGATCCGCGTTCCACCCGCCGAGCCGGTCGCCGCCCCGGCCAAGCCGAAGATCGAGCGCCCACGCCTCAGCGACGACGAAGTCGCCTTCGTCAACGAGATCGTCATCCACCGCGATCCCCAGGCCATCGTCGTCAACAAGCCGCCGGGCCTCGCCACGCAGGGCGGCACCAAGACCCACACGCACCTCGACGGACTGCTCGACGGCCTCGCCGACGACGTCGGCAACCGCCCGAAGCTCGTCCACCGGCTCGACAAGGACACGTCGGGCGCGCTGCTCGTTGCCCGCACGCCGCGCGCCGCAGCATTCTTTTCCAAGAGCTTTTCCGGCCGCACCGCCCGAAAGGTCTATTGGGCGATCGTGGCGGGCGTGCCCTCGATCGACGACGGTTATATCGATTTGCCGCTCGCCAAGCAGCCGGGCACCGGCGGCGAGAAGATGCATGTCGAGGAGGGTGAAAACGGCCTCCCCGCCCGCACCCGCTACCGGGTCATCGATCAGGCCGGCAACCGCGCCGCCTGGGTCGAGCTCCAGCCGATGACCGGCCGCACCCACCAACTTCGCGTCCACATGGCGGCGATCGGCCACCCGATCGTCGGCGACGGGAAATATGGCGGGCAGGACGCATTCCTGACCGGCACGATCAGCCGCAAGCTCCACCTCCACGCCCGCCGCCTTCGCATCGATCATCCCGACGGCGGCCAGATCGACATCACCGCCGAACTGCCCGAGCATTTCGCCGAAACCATCGCCAACCTCGGCTTCGATCCGGTCCTTGCCGATCTTCCGCTGGACGAGCCGAAGTTCTTCGACACCCCCGAAGGCAAGCGCAAGGCGGCCACCGCCGCCGCCAAGTCGCGACGCAAGGAACGCAAGGGCGAGCGCCGGAGCCGGGGCGGTGGCGGCGGGAGCGAGCGGGGCCGCGGCTGATGCACCCCAGCGCCCGCTTCCACATCGCGGACCCGGAGCGGATGGCGGCTTTGGTGCGCGCGGAAGGTTTTGGGGTGCTGACGGTGCAGACGGAGCAGGGTTTGCGCGCGGTGCATGTGCCGGTGCTTCTCGATGGCGAGCGACTGCGGTTCCACATCTCGCGGAGCAACCTCGTTTACCCGGCGCTGTGCGCGGGCGCGGAGGCGCTGTTCGTGGCGAACGGCCCGCATGCCTATATCAGCCCCGACTGGTACGGCCTGCCCGATCGGGTGGCGACCTGGTCCTACGTGGCGGTGGAGCTGAACGGGCCAGTCCGTCCCCTCTCCGACGAGGCGCTGGTGGAACTGCTCGACGCCATGTCCGCCGAGCATGAGGAGCGCCTCGCCCCCAAGGCGCCGTGGACCCGCGAGGAGATGAGCCCCGGCCGCTTCGAGGGCTTGTTGAAGGCCATTGCCGGCTTCGAAATGCACGTCGCGGAGTGGCGCGGCACGGCCAAGATCGATCAGGACAAGCCGGACGAGGTGCGGGCACGTATCGCGGTCGCCCTCAGCGAGCGCGGCGAGGATGCGATGGCGCAACTCTATTCCTCTCCATGGCCTGCCCTCGGCGAGGAACAAGGATGACCCGTCTCGCGATCTTCGACTGCGACGGGACGCTGGTCGACAGCCAGGCGAATATCTGCGCGGTTATGGAGGAATGCTTCACCGCCGCCGGCTTCCCCGCCCCGCCGCGCGAGCGGACGCGGCGCGTTGTCGGCCTCAGCCTTGTGGAGGCGATGCATGCGCTGCTCCCCGACGCGGAACCCGCACTCCACCGCACACTCGCTGAAGACTACAAGACCGCCTTCCAGCGCCTCCGCGCGCGCGGCGAAGTGGAGGAACCGCTCTACGACGGCATCCCGGAGCTCCTTGACAGCCTTGAGGCGGACGGCTGGCTGCTCGGCGTCGCCACCGGCAAGTCGGATCGGGGGCTCGGCCTTTGCCTCGACTGCCACGGGCTCTCCCGCCGCTTCGTCACCCTGCAGACCGCAGACCGCCACCCCTCCAAGCCGCACCCGTCGATGATCGAGCAGGCGCTCCGCGATGCCGGCGCCGAAGCCGCCGACAGCATGATGATCGGCGACACGACCTTTGACATGGCGATGGCCAAGGCCGCGGGCGTCACCGCGATCGGCGTCGCCTGGGGCTATCACAGCTGCGAGGAACTGATCGCGGCAGGTGCGGATTTTGTTGCCGAACACCCGCGCGACGTCGCGGAATACATGAAGGCCCCCGCATGACTCCCCCCGACGACAATGAGACTTTGTGGCGCAACCGCTTCATCGCGGTGAACATGATGCGCATCGGCTCCACCTTGGTGGTGCTGCTCGGCCTCGCCATTTGGCAAAGCGACCTGATCGTCGAGCCCAATCCGTATCTCGGCATCCCCATCACCTTTATCGCGCTGATCGCCAGCTTCTGGGGCCCGATCTACATGCAGCGCCGCTGGCGGGGGCCGCGCCAGCCGTGAAGCGCTTCTATGAAAAGGCCGGGGCGGTGCCCTCCGCCGGCGGAGTCGCGATCCTGCTCGACGCGCGGCCGGTGAAGACGCCGGGCCGCCACCCGCTGTTCGTGCCGACCGAGGAACTGGCCGAAGCAATCGCCGCCGAATGGGATAGCCAAGGCGAGCAGATCGACCCGCGTTCGATGCCGCTCACCGGCCTCGCCAACGCGGCGATCGACCGGGTGACGCCCGACCCCGCCGCCTTCGCGCAGGGTATCGCGCAGTACGGCGAGAGCGACCTCCTCTGCTACCGCGCCGAATCGCCGCAGCCGCTGGTCCAGCGCCAGTCGGAGCGGTGGGACACGCTGCTGGAGTGGGCGCGCAAGCGCTTCGACATCGAGCTGCACACCGCGCCCGGCGTGATGCACCGCCCGCAGCCCGAGAGCAGCGTCACCCGCCTCGCGGCGGCGGTTGCAGCGCGCGATCCGTTCCGGCTGGCGGGGCTTTCGCCTTTGGTCACCATCTCCGGCTCTTTGGTCATCGCGCTTGCGCTGGCGGAAGGCACGATCGGCCTGGAGGAGGCCTGGGCCGCTGCAACGCTGGACGAGCAATGGCAAGCCGAACAATGGGGCGAAGACGACCTCGCCGCCCAGGCCCTCGCCGCGCGGCGGCGGGACTTCGATGCGGCCTACCGGTTCCTGACGCTGCTGTAGGCACCGTAGAGTCACGAACCCGTTCGTCCCGAGCGAAGTCGAGGGGCGCACACGAGGAGTAAGTGCCAGCGCCCCTCGACTATGCTCGGGACGAACGAGGTGGGGTGTTGCGCAGAAGGAGGCCCTGAAGCCGGCCCTTACCCGATCAGCCCGCGCACGAAGTCGTGCAGGAAAATCCGGCGGGTCGCCTTCAGCCGCTCGGCCTTCAGGATGTTGTGGACGAGCTCGCGGCACTTCTCGGCATTGTTGTTGATCAGCACGTAGTCGTACTCGGCCCAGTGGCTGATCTCGTTGGCGGCGCGGTCCATTCGGCGGCGGATGACGTCTTCGTCGTCCGTGCCGCGGTGGCGGAGGCGCCGTTCGAGTTCCTCCATCGACGGCGGCAGAATGAAGGCGCGGACGATATCGGGATCGACCTGCTTCAGCTGCTGCGTGCCCTGCCAGTCGATGTCGAGCAGCACGTCGCGGCCGCCCTCGATCACGCGCAGCACTTCGCTTTTCAGCGTCGCATAGCGGTTGCCGAACACCGTCGCCCATTCCAGGAAGGCGCCTTCCTCGACCAGCTCGTCGAAGCGTTCGTTGGAGACGAAATGGTAGTCGCGTCCGTCCACTTCGCCCGGGCGCGGCGGCCGGGTGGTCGCCGACACCGACATCGCAATGCCGTCGTCCGCGGCAAGAAGCATGCGCGCAATCGTGGATTTGCCGGCGCCGGACGGGCTCGAAAGAACGAAAAGAAGGCCTCGCCGCTTAAAGGCGCTCGCGATTTCCATGGGTGCTAGTGGCGTGGGCGGCGTGCCGCCGTCAAGGGCAGACATCGGTGAATGCGCTGCTAAGGTAGAGCGATGGGGATGCACGTCGCGCTGCTGCGCGGGATCAATGTCGGCGGCGGGCGCAAGGTGCCGATGGCTGAGCTGCGGAACGTTGCGGAGGCGCTGGGCTTCACCCGGGTGCGGACGCTGATCGCCAGCGGCAACCTTCTCTTCGAAGCGGATGCGCCGGCGACGGAACTTGAAACGCTGCTGGAAGCGGCGGTGGAGAAGCATTTCGGCTTTCCGGTGGACATCATGGTCCGCACCGGCGCGCAATGGCAGGCGACGATCGCCGCCAACCCCTTCCCCGCCGAAGCGGAGGCCGCGCCGAAGTTCCTGGTCCTCTACGCCGGCAAGGAAGCAAATGCGGAAGCCGCCGTCGTCTACCTCAGCGCGCGCGCCGCGCCGGAGGAAAAGGTCGCGGGGCATAGCGACAGCCTGTGGATCTACTTCGCCAACGGCGGCGGCCGCTCCAAGCTTTCGGGCGGGCCGAAGCCGGGCCTGTGGACGGGGCGCAACTGGCGCACCGTTCTTGCGATCGGGGAGATGCTGTGCAGTCCGTGCCCTTGATCGAGCGTCGCTACTGGGGCGCCGCCTTTCTTCTCGCCGCCGTCGCCGGGGCGATCCTGCTGTGGATGGGCCGCCCGGCGATCTGCACCTGCGGGGAGGTCAAATTGTGGGTCGGCACGGTGAACGGGCCCGACAACAGCCAGCACCTCGCCGACTGGTATACGCCGAGCCATATCATCCACGGCTTCCTGTTCTACGCGCTCGGCTGGGCAGTGCTCCGCCGCAACCCGCCCGGCGACCGCCTGCTCGCCGCGATGCTGATCGAGGCGGGGTGGGAGCTGCTGGAGAACAGCCAGTTCATCATCGACCGCTACCGCGAGGCGACGATGGCTTTGGGCTACAATGGCGACAGCGTGATCAACTCGCTGGCCGACATCGGCTGGATGATGCTCGGCTTCGGCATCGCCCGCCGGCTGCCGGTGTGGGCCACAGTCGGCGTCGGCGTGGCGTTCGAGCTGATCACGATGCTCGTGATCCGCGACAATCTAACGCTGAACGTCCTGATGCTCGTCACCCCAAGCGACGCGATCCGCGCCTGGCAAAGCGGCGCGTAAACCGCCCCTCCCCCGCCTGGCGGCGAGGGAGGGGCAGCGGATTACATGCGCATCGTGCGGGCTTGCTCGAGGTGCTGGCGGACGATCGGCACCGCCGCCGAAGCCACTGCGCGCAGGGCCGGCGTGTCGCCGCTCGAGGCGTAATTGCTGTGCAGGGCGAGCGCCATTTCGTGCGCGGTCACCTGCTGGCGCAGGAAGACCTGGTCGAAGCTTGCCCCAGACGCGGCGCGGAGTTCGGCCACCATCCGCTCCTGCATCGGCATCAGATCAGGTGTCGGCATCGTGCCGGCCGCCGTCGCCGCGGCGGTGAGCTGGGCGGTGGTCTGGGTGTGGTGCTGAACCAGCATCTGGCCGAACTGGCGCACCGCCGCACTTCCACCGCGCTCGGCCGCCATCCGGCCGGTCTGGATTTCGAACAGGTCGCTCGCCGCGGCCATTTCGACATAGGCTCCGCGCTGGGTGGGCGTCATGTCGCCGGCGGCCATCGCGGCGTCGGCCTGCATGTCGGCCTGGGTGGAAGCGCAGGCCGAAAGGGCGAGCGCGGCGGCGGCGGAAAGCAGCAAGGGCTTGAACATGTGAATCTCCTGGTGTCGGCAACGTCCCCTGTTCGGAACATGCCGCCAACCGGGAGAAACGCGCGGGAGTTCCCCGAAAATCGCCATGCTTGACGCAGGTTAGGCGATTGGCCGCCGGCCGGTACGATCCCGCACGGGCTCAGCCGCCCGCAAGACCTTCGATCACCTTGCCTGTGCCGTCGCACACCGGACAGGGCACCCCGTCATGCTCGCCGGTGCCGTTGCAATGGCGGCAGAGGTTCTCGCCGGTACCGGGGGTTCCGGGTGCGGCTTCGTCGCCGGGGTTCTGCGGTGTCTGGGTCATGCACGCTTAATGCGGCAGGCGTGCGCTGTGTTCCGCCTATCCCGGGTCACGGGCGAGCTCGCAGGTCATGCAATGCACCGCGCCGCGATTGGCGGTAAAGGCGGAGACCTGCCGCTCGATCACCCGGTAGCCGCGCCGGCGCAGCTCGCCGTTCAGCCGCTCGTGACCCGCCACCGAGATCACCCGCTTGTCGCCAAGCCCGAGGAGGTTGCAGCCGAAGCCTTCTTTCTCCTCCGGCGTCACGTCGATCAGCGAAATGCCGTAGCTTTCCATCTTGGCGCAGAATTCCGGCCCAAGCAGCGCCTTGCATGCCACCGCTTCGTCCTTGCCGATCACCGTGAAGAGGAGGTCGAGATGGAGATGCTGCTCGTCGAAATGGTGGAAATAGGCGCGCCAGCCATGCGCCTCGAACATCCTGGCGAGCGACTTCGCGCCCTCCAGCGTGGTCCGCTCGCCCGACCAGCCGACGACCAGCAGCCCGGGCCGGACGACCGACGCGTCGCCGCCCTCCACATGCCCTTGCGCCACACGCCCCGCGATCGGCACGCCCAGGCTTTCGACATGCTCCCGAAGCCGCTGTTCCTCGCCGCGCCGGGCGGGCGCCTGCATGGCAAGCTCGATCAGGCCCCAGGGCGACATCAGCAGGGGATCGCGGGTGAAGGGCATGTCGGCCCGCTCCGACCAGCTCGGCGCAAGCTCGACCTCCACGCCCTCGTCGGCAAGCGCCTCGCGAAGCGCGCGGTGCTCGGCTTCGGCGCTGTGGTGCCAATCGTCGTGCACAGGCGGCGGCGACAAGAGCACGCGGCGCAGGCGGCCGTAAGAAGAGTCCGCGCCCCACCGCTGCGCAGCGGCCGGCTCGGCGGAAATCGTGTTGAGCAGCATGAAGTCTCCCCGGTTCCCAGGCTTAACAGCGGGAAGCGCGACCGGTTCCGGCGGAACCTCGGCGCAAGGCGGCGGGTTCATCGGCGCGGCCCGATCCGGCACAAAGGAAAGACGATGCGCATCTCCACCCTCGCCGCCGCGGCCGCCTTCGGCCTCCTCCTCCCCGCCGCCGCCCAGGCGCAGGAGGTGTTCGGCGGCCTTTACGTTCACGATGTCGACACCGGCCTGACGCGGAGCGGCATCGAGGAAGGCGTGGATCTGGAGCTCGGCATACGCGGCAAGCGGATCGGCTTTCTAAGCTTCGTCGGCACCGCCACGCCGCACGCCTTCATCTCCGCCAACAGCGCCGGCAACACCCATTTCGCCGCCGCCGGCGTCAACTGGAAGATCGGGGGCAAGGTCTACATTCGCCCCGGCATCGGCCTTGCCATCCACACCGGCCCCGGACGGCCCGTGCCGGGCGACGACCGCATCGACTTCGGCTCGCGCATCCTGTTCGAACCGGAAATCGGCGCGGGCGTGCAGCTGAACGACCGGCTGTCGGTGGAAGCAAGCTGGGTCCACCTCAGCCACGCCCAATTGTTCAGCGGGCAGAACCCCGGCCTCGACACGATCGGTGTCCGCCTGAACTACCGCTTCCGCTAGGCGGCGGCCTTACCGCCCCAGCATCGTCTCCGGCTTCACCACCCGGTCGAAGGTTTCCTCATCGACCAGGCCGAGGTCGAGCCCGGCTTCCTTCAGCGTCATGCCGTGCTTGTGGGCGTGCTTGGCGATGCCGGCGGCGTTGTCGTAGCCGATTTCCGGCGCCAATGCGGTTACCAGCATCAGCGAGCGGTTCATCAGGTCGGAGATGCGCTGCTCGTCCGGCTCGAGCCCATCCAGCGTCCGCTCGGTGAAGCTCTCCGCGCCCACCGTCAGGAGGTCGATCGAGCGCAGCACGTTGGCGGCGATCAGCGGCTTGAACACGTTTAATTCCATATGGCCCTGGAGACCGCCGATGGTGACGGCCGTGTGGTTGCCCATCACCTGCGCCGCGACCATGGTCAGCATCTCGGCCTGGGTCGGGTTGACCTTGCCCGGCATGATCGAGCTGCCCGGCTCATTCTCCGGAAGCTTGAGTTCGCCCAAGCCGCAGCGCGGGCCGGAGCCGAGCAGGCGGATGTCGTTGGCGATCTTGGTCAGGGACACGGCGATGACGTTGAGCACGCCCGACAGCTCCACCAGAGTGTCGTGCGCCGCCAGCGCCTCGAACTTGTTCGGCGCGGAGGTGAAGGGCAGCTTGGTCAAAGCCGCCACCTGCTGGGCAAAAGCTTCGGCGAAGCCCTTGGGCGCGTTGAGGCCGGTGCCGACGGCGGTGCCGCCCTGGGCGAGCTGAAGCACCCGCGGCTGCACGCCACGGAGCCGCTCGATTCCCGCCTCGATCTGCGCGGCGTAGCCGGAGAACTCCTGGCCCAGCGTCAGCGGAGTCGCGTCCTGGAGGTGCGTGCGGCCGATCTTCACGATCCGGTCCCACGCGCTCGCCTGCGCCGAAAGCCGCCGGTGCATGGCATACAAAGCCGGGATCAGCCGGCCTTCCACCGCCCGCGCCGCGGCGATGTGCATTGCGGTCGGGAAGCTGTCGTTGGACGATTGGCCCTTGTTGACATGGTCGTTGGGGTGAACCGGGGACTTGCCGCCGCGCGTGCCGGTCAGGATCTCGTTGGCGCGGCCGGCGATCACTTCGTTGGCGTTCATGTTGGACTGCGTGCCGGAGCCGGTCTGCCAGATAACGAGCGGGAACTGGTCGTCATGGGTGCCCGCCGCGACTTCGCCAGCCGCCTGCTGCACCGCCTCCGCGATCTCGGCATCAAGACCGCCGATCCGCGCATTCACCCGCGCCGCCGCCTGCTTCACGAAGCCCAACGCATGGACGATCTCCACCGGCATGGTTTCGCGCGGGCCGAACGGGAAGTTCTGGATCGACCGCTGCGTCTGCGCGCCCCAATAGCTGTCGCCGGGAACTTCGATTCCGCCAAAGCTGTCGGTTTCGGTGCGGGTGGTGTTGACCATTTTCTTCCTCGAAAAGCGCCTCAATTCGCCGCCGCCCTAAGGCGGTTCGAAGGCGAAGGAAAGGCGGGACGGAAGCGGATAAGCCCCGCCCCTTCAGGGGAGGGGATTGGGGAGGGGAATGTCAGCGTGAGGCACTCGGAGGCTATGCGCGTACTACAGGCCCCTCCCCAACCCCTCCCCTGAAGGGGCGGGGCTAGAGCGCCCTACTTCTTGCGGCTGAAATCCACCGAGACGACGTTGGAGCCGTCTTCCACCGGCTCAACGGGCGGTCGGTCGTTCTCGGCCTCGTCATGCTCGGTGGCGCCCGCTTCGTCGGTTTGCGCCTGGAACTGGAGGGCGAAGTTCACCGCCGGATCAACGAAGCCCGTGATCGCCGAGAAGGGGATAACCAGCCGCGCCGGCGACTGGTTGAAGCTCAGGCCCACTTCGAAGCCGTCGCCGCCGACCTTCAGGTCCCAGAAGCGGTTCTGAATGACGATGGTCATCTCGTCGGGGAAACGCTCGGACAGGTGGCGCGGAATATCGACTCCGGCCGCCGCCGTCTTGAAGGTGATGTAGAAATGGTGCTCGCCCGGCAGAACGCCGGTGGTTTCCACCTCGCCGAGCACCCGGCCGACCACCGCGCGCAGCGCCTCCTGGACGATCTCGTCATACGGAATCAGGCTGTCGGGCGCATCGTCGTTCATGCTTTCCGTGGTAGCGCCGCCCGCCGCCCGGTCAAGCGCGCTTGCACCCGCCGGCTGATCCATGTTGGAGGCGATGCGACAGGAGGAGCCGCCCATGCCCATAGACGCCACTCTGCCCTACGACCCGAACAACATCTTCGCCAGGATCCTGCGCGGCGAGATCCCCAACAAGACCGTGTTCGAAGACGAATACGCCCTCGCCTTCCACGACATCGCCCCCGCCGCGCCGGTGCACGTCCTGGTGATCCCCAAAGGCGCCTACGTTTCGTGGGACGATTTTTCCGCGCGTGCTTCCGACGCGGAAATCGCCGGCTTCGTGCGTGCCGTCGGCCAGGTCGCGCGCAGCCTCGGCCTGGTGGAGCCAGGTTACCGCCTGCTCGCCAATGTCGGCGCGCATGGCGGGCAGGAAGTGCCGCATCTTCATGTGCATCTCTTCGGCGGACGTAAACTCGGGCCCATGCTTTCCCGCGTTTAAACTCTTTGCGGGGGCGTCATTACTGGCTAGGTTCCGGCGCAATGGGAGAAGGAGGGCGAAACATCGCCCCCGCCAAACAAGGGGATCGTGATGATGTTCGGGCGCGTAAAGCCACTCGAGGCCATCCTAGCTACCGCTGAGAAGAAGTCGCTCCACCGCACGCTCGGCGCGTTCCAACTCACGCTGTTCGGTATCGGCTGCGTGATCGGGACCGGCATTTTCGTTTTAACCGCCGCGGGCGCACAAAAGGCCGGACCCGGCCTGATGCTGGCCTTCGCCATTGCGGGCGCGATCTGCATCGTTGCCGCGCTTTGTTATGCGGAAATCGCGGCCATGATCCCCGTTGCGGGATCCGCCTACACCTACACCTACGCTTCAATGGGCGAGATGTTGGCTTGGACGGTTGGCTGGGCGCTGGTGCTTGAATATGCGGTTGCGGCAAGCGCCGTCTGCGTCGGCTGGTCCGGCTATTTTACAGGCACATTCCTCAACGAAACATTGGGGGTGCAGCTACCTACTTATCTATCATCCGCGCCGCTGGCGCTCGGTGGCAAGCCGGGTGGGTTCATCAACCTGCCGGCGGTGCTCATTGCCGGGCTGATCACCTGGCTGTTGATGATCGGCACCACCGAAAGCGCGCGTGTGAATGCTGTGCTGGTGGCGATCAAGGTGACGGCGCTTACCGTGTTCATCTTTCTCACCCTGCCGTCCGACCAGTTCAATGCGGAGCATTTCAACCCGTTCCTGCCGGCCGGAACGTTCGGCGGTCTCGGCACCGGAGTCGGCGCGGTTGGCGCGGCGGCGACGATCTTCTTCGCTTATGTCGGCTTCGATGCGGTTTCCACCGCGGCGGAAGAGACCAAGAACCCGCAGCGTAACGTGCCGATAGGCCTGATCGGCAGCCTGCTGTTCTGCACCGTGTTCTACATCCTGGTCGCGGCGGGCGCGATCGGCACGGTCGGCGGCCAGCCGATCATGGGTCCGAACGGAATTCCCTTCCCGACCGGGTCGGAAGAGCTCGCCCGCCAGTGCGCGCTTCCGCAATATGCCCAGGCCCTGGTCTGCTCGGACGAGGCGCTGGCCCACGTCCTTCGCCAGATCGGCTGGTCAGGCGTCGGGAACGCACTCGGCTATGCGGCCGGCTTCGCGCTTCCGTCGGTGATCCTGATCCTGATGTTCGGTCAGACCCGCATCTTCTTCGTCATGAGCCGCGACGGCCTTCTCCCCGAGAAGCTGTCGGAAGTTCACCCGAAGTGGAAGACGCCCTACCGTGTGACGATCATGACCGGCATCGCGGTCGCGTTCGGCGCCGCTTTCTTCCCGGTCGGCCAGCTTGCCGATTGGGCGAATGCGGGAACGCTCTACGCCTTTATGATGGTGGCGATCTGCGTCATGATCCTGCGCCGCACGGCACCCAACGTGAAACGCTCCTTCCGTACGCCGATGCTGGCGATCATCGGCCCGGCGACGATCCTGGGGTGCATCTTCCTGTTCCTCAACCTGCCGTGGCAGGCGATCATGGTGTTCGCGATCTGGGGCGCGCTCGGTCTTCTCGCCTACTTCGTCTATGGCCGCCACGTCAGCCATCTCGGCCGAGGCCTCGTGGAAGTGCACGAGACCGAAGTGACCGATCTTGAACCGGGCATTCCGGGCGTAGACGACGATCGCCACTCGCGCTGAGCGCGCGCGCAGACAAAGAAAAAGGGAGGCCACGGCCTCCCTTTTTTTTATCAGTTCCTCCCCATCGAAGATGGGGAGGGGAACCACACAAAGTGTGGTGGAGGGGTAGTTGCTGTAGAACTAGAGGGTGCGGCGCGAAACGGCTAAAGCCTCCGCCTTCCACCCCTCCACCACCTTTCAGGTGGTTCCCCTCCCCACCGCTGCGCGGCAGGGAGGAATTACATCACCCCAGCTTCTCAGCCACCAGCGCCTTCAGATCCGCTTCGGGGCGGGCGCCGTAGTGGGAGATCACTTCCGCGGCGGCGATCGCGCCCATGCGCAGGCTCGCTTCCAGGTCGCGGCCCTGGCTGATGCCGGCCAGGAAACCGGCGGCGAACAGGTCGCCGGCGCCGGTGGTGTCCACCACCTGCGCCACCGGCTCGGCCGCAACATCGACGCGGCGGCCGCCTTCGACTGCGATCGCGCCTTCCTCGCCGCGGGTGACGACCAGCAGCTTGACGCGCTTCGACGCGCTCTCAACCGCCGCGTCGAAGCCGCTTTCGCCGGTCAGCGAGACGATCTCGTCCTGGTTGGCGAACAGGATGTCGACCTTCCCTGCGTCGATCAGCTGGTTGAAGCCGTCGCGGTGGCGGCTGACGCAGAAGCTGTCCGACAGCGTGAAGGCGACCCGGCGCCCGGCCTCGTGCGCAACCTCGATCGCCCGCTCCATCGCTGCGCGCGGCGTTTCCGGATCGTAGAGATAGCCTTCGAGGTAGAGAATCGCCGCGTCGCGCACCTGCGCTTCGTCGAGCTTGGCGGTGTCGAGATACTGGGCCGCGCCGAGAAAGGTGTTCATGGTGCGCTGCGCGTCCGGAGTCACCAGCACAAGGCTGCGCGCCGTCGGCATGGTGGCGGCGGGGAGCGTCGGCGTGGTGAACTCGACGCCGATCGAGCGGACGTCGTGGGCATAGACTTCGCCCAATTGGTCGTCCGCCACCTGGCCGACGAAGCCCGCTTTACCGCCAAGCATCGCGATTCCCGCCGCCGTGTTGCCGGCCGATCCGCCGCTGATCTCGCGCCCCGGTCCCATCTTGCCGTAAAGCCGCGTCGCTTCCTCCGCGTCGATCAGCCGCATCGAGCCCTTGTCGAGCCCTTCGGAGGCGAGGAAAGCGTCGTCGGTGGCGGCGATCACGTCGACAATCGCGTTGCCGATGCAGAGAACGTCGAGGCGGGTGTCGGCCATGGCGCGTGAACTTTCGTGCTTGGAAGGAAAGCGCGCGCACTAGCGGCGGGAGGCGGCGCGATCAACCGCGCCGCCTTGACCATAGCTTACGGCTGGCCAAAGCAGGCGCAATGCTCGCCGCCTTCGCCCTTGCCTTCGGAGACCTCGCTCACCCGGCGATGCGGCGGGTGCTGGTGAAGTCTCTGGCCGTGACCCTCCTCCTCTTCGCCGCGCTGGCCGTGCTGCTCGGCTGGCTGCTGACCGGCACCAACCCGTGCGGCATCGGCCCGCTTTCCTACGAATGCCGGATCGAGCCGGGGAGCGGCGCGCTGCTGTCGCTTCTGCTGGGGTTCATCGGCCTCTGGTTCCTGTTCCCGGCCGTCGCGATCGGCGTGATCGGAATCTTCGCCGACGAGATCGTCGCCGCGGTGGAAGCGCGCCACTACCCGAACGCCGCGGGCCGGGACGTGCCCTTCGCCCGCTCGCTGCGCCTGTCGCTCGCCTCCTTCGCACGGCTAATCCTCTGGAACCTCGCCGCCGCGCCTTTCTACCTGATCCTGATGATCACTGCCGTCGGTCCGCTGGTCCTTTTCTCCCTCGTCAACGCGCTGGCGCTCGGCCGCGATCTGGGAGAAATGGTCGCCGCCCGCCACCATGAGGGCGAGGGCATGAAGCGCTGGCTTGCGGCGACGCGCCTTCGCCGCGCGACGCTTGGCCTCGGCGCCGCATGGCTTTTCCTCATTCCCTTCGCCAATCTGCTCGCGCCGCTGCTCGGCGCCGCGGCGGCGACGCACATGTTCCACCGGGGGAAGAAATGACGCACTACGCACAGGCCGGCGCCCTCGCCGCCGCCCTCCTCCTCGCCGCCTGCGCCTCGACGCCGGTTGCAAAGCCGGTCGCCCCGCCGGCCGCGAAGCCGCAAAGCTACACGGCGGTGGGGCTGGAAAGCGTACTCGGCCGCACCGCGCGCGCGCTGGAAACGCAGTTCGGCCGCCCCGATCTCGACATCCGCGAAGGAAAGGCGCGCAAGCTCCAATTCTCCGCCCCCGCCTGCGTCCTTGACGCCTATCTCTACCCGCCCGCCGCCGGCGGCGAGCCGATCGTCACCCACGTCGATGCAAGGCTGCCGGACGGGCGGGATTTCGACCGCGCGAGCTGTGTGGCGGCGCTAGGCCAGGCGCGGAAGTAGCCTTCCAGACGACCCATCCGGCCTCGTTCGTCCCGAGCGAAGTCGAGGGGCGCTCGCACTGGCTCCTCAGGTGCGCCCCTCGACTACGCTCGGGACGAACCAAGTGGGGGATCGGCGCGAAGCTTCTGAATTGCCCAAGCGGCCGCCTCCGCCACCACCGCGTCCTCATCCCCCACGAGCCGCTCCAGGACCGGCAGCAATTCCGCCCGGCCGCTATTCCCAGCCGCGATGGCCGCGTTCCTCACCATCCGGCCGCGGCCGATGCGCTTAATAGGGGAGCCGGCGAAGACTTGGCGGAAGCCCGCATCGTCCAGGTCCAGCAAGTCCGCCAGAGCAGGCGCCACCAGCTCCGCCCTCGGCAGAAACGCCTGGTTGCGCCGCGCGGTGTCGGCGAAGCGGTTCCACGGGCAGACGGAGAGGCAATCGTCGCAGCCGTAGATTCGGTTGCCGATCGCCTCGCGGAATTCGTGCGGGATCGGTCCCTTATGCTCGATCGTCAGGTAGGAAATGCAGCGCCGCGCATCCAAGCGGAACGGCGCGGGAAAGGCGTTGGTCGGGCAGGCGTCGAGACACGCCGTGCAGCTCCCGCAATGCACCCGGTGCGGCGCCTCGGACGGCTCGAGCTCCAGCGTCGTGTAGATCGCGCCAAGGAACAGCCAGCTGCCGTCCGCGCGGCTGACAAGATTGGTATGCTTCCCCTGCCAGCCGAGCCCCGCCGCTTCGGCCAAGGGCTTCTCCATCACCGGCGCGGTGTCGACGAACACCTTCAATTCGCACCCGGCCTCGGCGACCAGCCACCGCGCCAGCGCCTTCAGTGCCTTTTTCACCGTATCGTGGTAATCCGCGCCCTGGGCATAGACCGAGATCCGCCCAAGCTCCGGGCTCCCCGCCAAGGCAAGCGGGTCCACCCCGGGTGCATAGCTCATGCCGAGCGAGATCACCGACTTCACCTCGGGCCACAGCCCCGCCGGCGAACCGCGCCGCTCCGCCGTGTCCGCCATCCAGATCATCTCGCCGTGGCAGCCTTCCTCAAGCCACTGGCGAAGGCGCTCCGCCGTCTTGGGCGTCGCATCGGCGCGCGCGACTCCGAAGGCGGCGAAACCAAGCGCCCGCGCCTCCGCTTCCAGCCTTTCGCGCAATAATGGTTGCTTGCCTTCGCCCATCGCCTCTCGCTACCACAGTTTCCGGGGAAGGGGACACGGGGTGACCAGCTTAGCTATTGAGGCAAAAGGCCTCTTCAAGGCCTTCGACGGCAAGACGGCCGTTAACGGCGTCGATATCGCCGTGCCGGAAGGCACGATCTACGGCATTCTCGGGCCCAACGGCGCCGGCAAGACGACGACCTTGCGCATGCTGCTCGGCATCATCGATCCGGACCGGGGCAGCCGCACATTGCTCGGCCACTCCGAGCCGCTCAACGCCGCCAACCTCGTCGGCTACCTGCCGGAGGAGCGCGGCCTCTACCCGGCGATGACCGCGCGCGATTCGATCGCCTTCATGGGCGCCCTTCGCGGCCTGCCGCTTGCCACCGGCCGGATGCGCGCGGCCGGCCTCCTCAAGGACAACGGCCTCGGCGATTATGTCGACAAGCCGATTCGCTCACTTTCGAAAGGCATGGCCCAGACGGTGCAGCTCTTCGGCACCATCGTCCACCGCCCCAAGCTGATCGTCCTCGACGAGCCTTTCTCGGGCCTCGACGCGATCAACCAGGGCCGCCTCGAAGGCCTGATCCGCGACGAAGCGGCGGGCGGGGCGACCATCATTTTCTCCACCCACGTCATCGCCCATGCCGAGCGCCTCTGCGAGCGGATCGCGATTATCGCCGGCGGCGAAGTGCGCTTCGAAGGCCAGGTCGCCGAAGCCCGCGACCGCCTTCGCCCGCAGGTTCGCCTGCGCACCCGCAACGCCGACGGCCCGTGGCGCCCTGCCCTTCCCGCCGACGCGGCGCTGAACGACGGCGTGTGGAGCTTCGAACTTCCGCAGGCGGGCATCGAACCGCTTTTGAAGGCGCTGATCGACGGCGGCGCCGGCATCGAGGAGCTTTCGATCGAGCGACCGGGCCTGCACGACGCATTCGTCGCCATTGCCGGCGAAGCCGCCGCCCGCGCCATGAACGAAGCCGCCAACGAGGAGCGCGCAGCATGATGAGCTTCGTTCAGTCCGCTTTCGTGATCGGCCGCCGCGACTTCGTCGCAACCGTCTGGTCGCGCACCTTTCTCTTCTTTCTGCTTGGGCCGCTGATCATTATCGGCATCTCCGTTTTGTTTGGAAACGTCAGCAGCAAGATGGCGCGAAACGACGTGCGCTCCACCGTCGCGGTGATCGCCAGCGCCGCCGACTTCGCGCCGATCGACGCTGCCCGCAAGCAGGTGGAGCCGGTGTTCCGCGAGGGCGTCCTCCCGGAGCTGACCCGCGTCGAGCCGGATTACGATCAGGATCTTCAGACCGAGAAACTGCTCGGCGCCGCTGATCAGAAGATCGTCGCGGTGCTGACCGGCGGCCTCGCCAAGCCGACGCTGACCGGATCGATCAGCGAAGACGGCTCGATCCGCAAGCAGCTCGGCCTGATTCTCGATGAAGCACGTCAAACCCAGTCGCTGGCGCGCGCCGGCGGCTTTGCCCCGACGGACATCCGCATTGTGAAGGTCGAAGAATCGGCCGGCTCCACCGCCACCGCGCGCGCGCTGACCGCGCGCATGTCGCAGCTTCTCCTGTTCATGCTCACCGTGCTTCTCGCCGGCATGCTGCTGTCGAACCTGCTGGAAGAGAAATCCAACAAGATCATCGAAGTGCTCGCCGCCGCGCTTCCGATCGACGCGGTGTTCGCCGGCAAGCTCTTCTCGATGCTCGCGGTCAGCCTGGTCGGCATCGCCGTCTGGGCCGCGGGCGCGATTGCCGCCGTCGCTTTCTGGGTAAAGGACGCCGGTGCGCTTCCCGAGCCGGCGGTCGGTTGGCCGCTCTTCGTGCTGCTGGCGCTTCTCTACTACGCGGCCAATTACCTGCTGCTCGGCGCCCTGTTCCTCGGCATCGGCAGCCAGGCGAACAGCGTTCGGGAAGTGCAGACGCTCTCCATGCCGGTGACGGTGGCGCAGATGCTCGTCTTCCTGTTCGCCTCCTTCGCGATCGGCCAGCCGAACAACCTCATCGGCCTCGGCGCCGCGATCTTCCCGTTCAGCTCGCCCCTCACCATGGTCGCCCGCGCCGCCCAGCTCCCAGAGATTTGGCCGCATCTGGTGGCGCTCGTCTGGCAGGCCTTCTGGGTGTGGCTCATCGTAAGCCTCGGCGCGACCCTGTTCCGGAGGAACGTGCTCAAGTCGGGCGGCGGCTCAATGGCCGTGATCAAGGCGAAAAAGGCTTAGCGCCCAAATCCTCCCCGGCACGGGGAGGGGGACCAGGCGAAGCCTGGTGGAGGGGTCCCGCCCCTGTGCAGCTCGCTTCGCTCGCACCCCACCACCGCGCTCCGCGCGGTCCCCCTCCCCGTTCCGGGGAGGCTAGAATTTACTCCGGCGCCGCACCCTTTTGCTCCCAAAGCTCCAGCTTCACGCCGTCACAGTCCAGGATCCAGGCGAAGTTGCCGTAATCCTCGTCCTGCCGGCCGAGGATTTCCACCCCCTTGGCCTCCAGATCGGCGATCATGCCTTCGAGATCGTCGACCCGCAGGTTGACCATGAACCGCTCGGCGCTTGGCGCGAAATAGTCGCTGTCGGCCTTGAAGGCGGAGAGCAGACTGTACGCCTCGCCGCCGCTTTCGACCTTCCAGGGAAAGGTAATCCCCCACTCGCCGCCGAGGCCGAGCACCTCTCGATACCAGCGCGCCGTCGCCTCCGTATCGGCGACCTTGTAGAAGACGCCGCCCAGTCCGGTTACCCTCGCCATGTAAGTCCCTCCCCCTGTTCACCACCCTTCTACCGTCATTCCCGCGAAAGCGGGAATCCCGCTTCTCAACAGGCCGGAGGAAAGAAGAAGAAGCGGGACCCCCGCTTTCGCGGGGGTGACGGGGATAAGTTCTGGCTTGAAGCTTACTGCGTAACGCGGCGCGAGGAAACGATGCGGCCGGCGGTGTCGGTTACCACTTCAAGAAGCTGCCCGGCGCCGTCCCGCACCCGGCGCACCGTTTGGCCGGAGCCGTTCACCGTCCGCGACACCTCGCTGAGGCCCGCACGCGCCAGATCGAGCACCTGTCCGTTCCGCAACGCGTTGGCTGCGATGCCGCCCACCGTACCGAGCGCGTTGTTCGCGACCCCGCCGACGGTGCCGACCGCATTGTTCGCCACGCCGCCGACCGTGCCAACCGTGTTGTCGACGGTCGAAAGCAGCTGCGTCACAATCTGCGGGTTGTTGTCCAACGTTTGAAGCGTGCGCTCGATGATCGCCCGAACGTTGTCGAGCCGCACCACCAGGGTCGCGGTCGCCTGCACGCCCTTGATCTGGATTTTGACGTCGTCGATGCTCGCCTGCGCGCCGGCGGTGAGCTTGAGGAGATTGGCGAGCCGCGCGTCGAGCGAGATGTCGACGTTGAGGTTCTTCACCTCCACCGTCACTTCGTCGATCGAGAGGTTCGGGATGTCGAGGATCACGTCCGGCTGCTCGGCGCCTGACGAGACCTGCTGGGCAAGCGCGGTGGACTGGGTGGTGCCGCGCGGCTGTTCGCGCCGGTTCTGCGCCTCGGCTGGAGCTGCGACCAAGGCAAAAACGGCGGCGGCGGCCGCGAGCGGAACATAACGCATGTGATTCTCCCTGCTATCGGGAGCGTAACGTTATTGCGGCGTGGCGGTTTCCGCCTCGGCCTCTATTTTGGCGCCCTCGCCGATCCGCGCTTCGGCACGCACATTGACCTCGACATTGCGAAGGCTCGTGCGCCCTTCCGGCAGCGGCTCCACCCGCGCTTCGACGCGGCTCCCGGCGTCCGGCTCGGCGGTGACCTGGAGCTCCGCCTCCGCCTTCCGCTCGATCTCGGCCGACTTCGCGCGAGCCCGGATGTTGAGCTCGATATCACGCGGCGTCTGGGCGGCGGCGGCTTGAAGGAGGAGAAGAAACAGCATGGCGAACCTCTTCTTCTAAAGCCCCTCCCCTTCAGGGGAGGGGTTGGGGAGGGGCACATCTGGATGTTCTAAACGCCCGAAACCATGCCCTGCTTACATTCCCCTCCCCCAACCCCTCCCCTGAAGGGAAGGGGCTTTTTGGGTCAGTGCACGAACCTTGCCACCACGTCGCGGTAGGAGCGGCTCACCTTCACCTGGCTTCCGCTTTCCAGCACCAGGAAGCATTCGCCGTTGGTATGGGGCTTCACCTGCCTTACCTGGTCGAGGTTGACGATGCAGCTCCGGTGCACGCGTTGGAAGCGGCGCGGGTCGAGCCGCTTTTCCAGATCCTTCATCGTCTCGCGCAGGATCAGCGTATTATCGCCGGTGTAGATGCACATATAATCGCCGGCCGCGTCGATCTTTTCGATCGAGTCCACGTCGACGCGGAAGATCTGGCCGCGGTCCTTGATGTTGATGAGCTTTTCGTAGCGGCTCGATTGCGGCGCGTCCTCCGCCGCCCCGGCGACCTGGTCGGCCGCTTCCGGCGCAACCTCGGCGAGCACTTCCTTGAGGCGCCCGACTTCCTCGGCACCACGCTTTTCGGCCAAGCGGTTCCTCACCCGGTCGAGCGTGTCGGCGAGGCGATCTTCCTCCACCGGCTTCATCAGGTAATCCACCGCCTGGGCTTCGAATGCGCGGATCGCATGGTCCGAATAGGCCGTGACGAACACGAACAAAGGCGGCTCGACCTCCATCAGGCCCTGAATCACGGAAAAACCGTCAAAGCCCGGCATCTGAATGTCGAGAAAGACGAGGTCCGGCTTGTTGGTCTTGATCGCCCGGATCGCCTCGCGGCCGTTTGAGCAGGTTTCGACGATCTCGACATCGTCATGCTTCTCGAGCCGGAGCTGCAGGCCTTGGATGGCGAGCGGCTCGTCGTCCACGAGAATCGTGCGGATGGTCATTTCGGCTCCTCGGATGCTTCGATCTGATAGGGGATTTCGATGGTAACGCTAAAGCCCCCGCTTCCGTTCGATTCCGTATCGAACCTCTGGTCCGTCCCATAAGCCTGCGTCAAGCGGTCGCGGATATTGGCGAGGCCGACGCCGGTCGACTCCTGCGCCTTGACCCAATGGTCCTCCGCGCCGGGGCCGGTATCCTTGACGCGGATCAGCACCCGGTCGCCCGAGCGCCGCGCCGCGACCTCGATGTCGGCGCCTTCCTCCTGCGGGGTGACCGCATATTTGATCGCATTCTCGACCAAGGGCTGGAGCAGAAGCGACGGCAGACGCGCCCGCGACACCTCCGGATCGATCTCGAAGCGCGGCCGCAAGCGGTCCTCGAAGCGCATCTTCTCGATCTCGAGGTAGAGCTTCAGCGTTTCCACCTCCTGAGCCACCGTCACCGATCCTGTCGGCTCGTTGACCAGGGTGTAGCGCAGGAAGGAGGACAATCGCGACAGCATCGCATTGGCGCGCTCGGTCTGCTTCAGGAGGACGAGCGTGGAGATGGAATTCAGCGTATTGAACAGGAAATGCGGGTTGAGCTGGTAGCGCAGCATCGCAAGCTGCGCGCTCGACGCCTGGTGCTCGAGGCGGAGCAGGCGGTCGGTCTGTTCTTCCAGGATCAGGTAATAATTGATCGAATAATAAAGCGCGGTCCACGCCACCAGGATGGCGCTGGTCAGCAGGATGGAGCCAAGGAACCGGAGCCCTCCCGGCCGCGCGCCCGGCTCCAGGAACGTTGCATGGCTCCACGTCTCGATGGACGAGAATATCCCGGCAGCGATCAGCACCAGCGCTACCGACACCGTCCAGGTGATGATCAGCTTCATCCGGATCAGCCGCCGAAAGATCGCGCCCATCAAAAGCGTGATGGAATAACCGGTCGCGGTCAAAAGCGCGGTGTGGACGACATAGGTCCAGCCCATCGCATTGGCGACGCCGCTCAGGATGCGCAGCACGAAATAGCCCGCCCACCCCGCCGACTGGAGGATCCAGAAGGCGCGGTTCTTGTCTTCGAAAAAGGGCTGCGGTTGGAACTTGAAAGGCTTCCGGCCGCTTGCCGCTTCGCCCTTTGGGGGGGCTGCTGTCTGGATCGCGTTAGTGGACACTGCCCGTCAATCTAGCGGGCAAAACCAGGATCGACCAGTCGCCCTCGTCGCGGACGTAACGCGCCACCGCGTCGCGCACCTCCGCCGCCGTCATGGTCCGGTAGTCGGAGAGCAGGGTGCGGGTCTGGTCGACCAGGCGCTTATCGCGCGACCAGCCCTCCATCGCCGAGAGCCAATAGCCGTTGGTCTTCATCCGCCGCTCGAGCCCGCTCACCGCCGGGTTGATCGCCCGCGCGAACTCGTCGGCTTCGACCGGTTTGGCCGCGAGGTCCGCCACCGTCTCCCGCGCGAGCCGGAAGAACAGGTCCGCCCGCTCCGGCCGGATCTCCGCCGCCGCATAGAAGATGCCCCAATCGGCGAACACCTCGGACGACGACGCCCCCGCCCCCGGCGAATAGGTGGCGCCTTCCACGTCGCGCAGTTTCTCGAACAGGCGCACCTGCGCCATGTTGCCGGCCAGCGCGAGCGCCCGCCGCTCCCGCGTCCGCTCCGCCCCGCCGAAGGTCGACCAGCCGACCGCGGCATAGGCCTGGTTGCCGTCGCCCTTGTGGCTGAAGGTCAAAGGCGCCGTCATCGGCTTCGGCGGAAGCACCTTCAGTGACGCCGGCGGCGCCTTCACCTCCGCCCGCTTCGGCAGGGCCGCCACCGTTGCAAGCATCGCCTTCACCGCGACGTCGAGATCGACGTCCCCGACGATCACCGCCTCGATCGGCGCCTGCCCCATCAGCGGCGCGAACAGGCGCTCGAACTCGACGGGCGTGGCGGCGGCGATGTCGGCCTTCTCCACCGGCGCCCAGCGCGCGTCGCCGGGGTGGGTGACCCCGCCGAACTCCCGCCCCGCCCGCGACGAGGCGGAGGAGAAGCTCAGCTCGTAATTCTCCAGCGCGCCGGTGCGGTAGCGGGCGAACAGTGCCGCGTCCCAGCGCGGAAAGGCGATCTTGCTGGCCAGAAGCCGCATCTGGTCCCCGAGCTCGGCCGCGTTGGTTGTGCCGCCGAGCTGGAAGGCATCCTCGTCCACCCCGAAGCTCAACGTCATCCGCCGCCCGGTCAGCAGCCGCTCCAGCCCGTCGAGGTCGAGCCCGGCAACGCCCGTCGAGCCGATCAGCCCGCCCATCCAGGCAAGCGTTTTCCTGTCCGCCGGAAGCCCCGAAAGCCCTGTGCCGAAGCGAAGCCCGACATTGACGCGGCCTTTCTCGAAATCGGTCTTCTTGAACACCAGGCTCGACCCGTTGGCGAAGCGCACGATCGTCGCGTCGAGGTCGGCGATCCGCTCGCGCGACACTTCGCGGCCCGGCGGCCCAAGCTTGGGAAGGTCGTCCATGGTCACCAGCCGCTCGGCGGCGCGGGCGGCGGGCGCGGCCTTTTCGGCGGCGGCGAGCGCGTCGTTGATGCCGGTCAGCGGCTCGGGCGACAGCATCACCATCCGCGGCCCGCTGCCTTCGAACAAGGCATTGAGCCGTTGCTCGACGAACGCGGGTGTCATCGCCGGCGCAAGCTCGTCGAGCAGCGCCCGATTGCCCTCGGCGCTGGAAATCAGGCCGTTGCCGTCGATCGCGGAAATCAGCCGCTGCGCATGGGTCGGCGAGCGGGTGGTCGCCTCGCCCTCCACCGCCGCCCGCGCGCCGCTGCGCAGGTTGATCATCTCGCGGTCGATCTCCGTTTGGCTCGGCGGGTTCTGCCGCGCGTCGGCAAGGATCGCATAAGCCTCGGCCAAAGCTTCGCGCCACTTGCCCTCCTTCGCCATCACCGACACCTGCGTGTAATCGGCGATGTTGACCGACGCGTCGCCGCCGATCTGGGCGTTGAGAAAGGCCGCTTCGCCCCGCGCCTTGGCTTCGAAGCGGCGGTTGAGGATGCGCTTGGCAATGGCGTCGGCAAGCTCCTGCCGCTCGCGCGCCTTGGTGGGCGGCACGGTGCGGTAGGGCCGCACCCAGCTCAACGTCGCAAGGTGCGGCGAGCCGGGATAGGCAAGCGCCGCCGTCCGCTCCGCCACCGCCGCAGGGCTGCCGTAATCCGGCTCCGGAGGGGCGGCGCCCGTGCCCTGCCAGCCGCCGAAATGCTTGGCCGCGAGCTTCTCGAGCAGCGCCGGATCGGCATCACCGACCAGCACCAGGGTCGCCCGCTCCGGCCGATACCAGCGCTCGTAGAACGCGCGCAGCCCCGCGGCGTCGGCGGCCTTCAACGTTTCCTCCGTTCCGATCGTGTCGCGGTTCGCATATTTCAGGCCCGCGAAGAACAAGGGCCGCATCGTTTCGCCGAGCTTGGTCGCGATCTCCGTCCGCCGGCCATATTCGGAAAGCACCACGCCCTTTTCGACCTCCACCAGCTTGGGGTCGAAATTGGCTTTGTCCGCCATCTCGGCGATCAGCTTCAGGCTTGCATTAAGCGAAGCCTCGTCATTCTTTGGCAGATCGAGCTGGTACACCGTCTGCGTCGGCTCGGTGGAAGCGTTGGTGTCGCTGCCGAAGCTCGCGCCAAGCCGCTGCCACGTCTGCCGCGCCTCGCCGTCGCCGAAGCCCGCCGTGCCGCGAAACGCCATATGCTCGATAAAATGCGCCCAGCCGCGTTCCCGGTCGGTCTCGTGCAGCGACCCCGCGTCGATCCTGAGCCGGATGGAGACCTGCCCCTGCGGAAGCGCGTTCCGCCGCACCGCATATTTGAGCCCATTCGGCAGCGTCCCGAACCGCCACGCCGGGTCGCGGGCGATGTCCGTGTCCCGGTAGAACCAGTTCGTATCCCCCTGCGCGAGAGCAGGCGCGGCGAGGAGCAGGAACAGAGCGAAAAAAGCGCGGCGGAAAGCATTGTTCATGAAGAGGAATTATCCAATGGTGCGGCAGTTAAGCAGCAAAGATCTCCGTTCGTCCCGAGCGTAGTCGAGGGGCGCACACGAGGACTCAGTGCCAGCGCCCCTCGACTTCGCTCGGGACGAACGAGGTTGGGGAATTGCACCTGCCTTTCAAGCAGGCTTCCCCCTGAAGGCGCATCTACGAGGGGTTCCAAACACCCGCCGATACTCCCCCCACCAGCCTTGACTCTGGCTGAACGGGAGCGGAACATAAGAGGAACAAGCCCGTTCCGAGTCGCCGCCATGAACATCGATCCCGCCCCTGCCGACCGCCTCTCCGCACTTCGGGCGGAAGTGCGCGCGATCGAATCGGCTGGGAGCGCCGAGGCGCGGCCATGCCTTCCTTTCGGAGTGGAGGCAATCGACGCGCGGCTCGCCGGCGGCGGCCTTGCCGGCGGCGCGCTCCACGAAGCCGCGCCCGACCGCGCGCACTTGGGCGACGACGCCGCCGCCACGCTTTTCCTCGCCGCCATCGCCGCCCGCACCGAGGGTCCGGTGCTGTGGGCGCTCGGCCGCCGCGACCTGTTCGCCCCCGGTTTGGCCCTTGCCGGCCTCGATCCTGCCCGTGTCCTTTACGCCGAATGCGGCCGCGACGAGGACGTGCTCGCCGTGGTGGAGGAAGGCCTTCGCCACGGCGGCCTCGGCGCGGTGGTCGGCGAAGCGGCGCGCGTGCCGATGGCCGCCACCCGCCGCCTCCAGCTCGCCGCCGAGGAAGGCGGAACCTTGGCCTTGATGCTCAAGCGCTGGCGCAGAAACGGCGCCGATCCGCTTACCGAGCCGTCCGCCGCCGTTACCCGCTGGCGGGTCGCATGCGCCCCTTCTTCGCCGCTCCCCGTGCCCGGCATCGGCCGCGCCCGCTGGAGCTTGTCGCTCGCCCGCCAACGCGGCGGCGAGCCCCACCACTGGACCCTGGAGAGCCCCGATGACACGGGTCGCCTCGCTGTTCCTGCCGATGCTCAGCATCGACAGGATCCGTCGCGCATCGCGGCTTAACGCCAGTTCCTCCCCATCGGGAGATGGGGAGGGGAACCACCCGAGGGTTCCCGCCAAAGTACTACTTTGGCGGGTGCCCGTGGAGGGTGGTGGAGGGGTAACTGGCTCAGAAGCAACGGATCGCGCGGGAACCTCTGCTCCCACTGGGCAGCACTCCTCCCCACGTGCGCTTGGAGAGGAACAAGTCCCTCCGCGTGCATGGGAAGGGCGAAGCGACTGGCACCCCACCGCCCGCGAACCCGAAAATGCCAAGGAACGTGCGAAAATCCTGGCGTTGCGCAAGGAACTTGGCCTCGACGAACCCGCGGCGGAGCCCAGCCCCGGCACCCGCATCGGCGACTGCTCCTGCCCGCGCGAGGGACATTGGCGCCCGGGCGCCCGCTGGGCCCAGGACACGCCGGAACACAAGCGCCCGCCGATGCGGGAGCTTGGGCGGAGAACCGAAGCGGCGGAGGTGGTGTTTCGGAAAAGGGAAGATAGGAGCGAGACCCCCAAACCCGTTCGTCCCGAGCGTAGTCGAGGGGCGGAGTTGAGGACTCAGTGCCAGCGCCCCTCGACTTCGCTCGAGACGAACGAGTCTGGTGAAGCCCTCCTAATTGCCACCCCCCTCGTCACCGCCGCCCGGAGCGGCAACCGCGTCCTCGTCGCCGCCGCCTGCCCGCAGGCGCTTGCCCTCGGCCTCGCCCCCGACATGGCGCTTGCCCAGGCCCGCGCGCTCGTGCCGGGCCTCGACATCGTCGATGCCGATCCCGACGGCGACCGCGCGCTTCTCCACAGCCTTGCCCTGTTCGCCGCCCGCCGCTGGACTCCGCGCGCCGCCGTATCGGGGGAGGACGGGCTGTTTCTCGACATCACCGGCAGCGCCCACCTGTTCGGCGGCGAAGAGCGGATGTGCCGGCGCATTCTCCAATTCTGCGCCCGCTTCGGTTTCGCCGCCCGCATCGCCGTCGCCGCCACCCCCGGCACCGCTTACGCCCTCGCCCGCCACGCGCCTGAGCCCCTCACCTTCTGCCCCGCCGGGCGCGAAGCGGAAGCGCTCGCCACCCTCCCCCTTGCCGCCCTCCGCTTGGAGGAACGCGCCCTCGCCGCCGCCCGCCGGCTGGGGCTGGAACGGATTGGCGAAGTTATTCCGATGCCGCGCGGGCCGCTTGCCCGGCGGCTCGGCAAGCCCTTCCTGGTCCGCCTCGACCAGGCTTTGGGCGCGGCGGGCGAGGCGATCGACCCGGTGGTCCCCGAAGACCCGCCGGTCGCCGAACTGCGCTTCGCCGAGCCGATCGCCACCGCCGATGCCATCGCCGAAGCCTTGCGCCTGCTGATGGCGCAATTGCTGGACACGCTTCGCAAGGCCGGCCTCGCCGCCCGCGCCTTCACGCTCTCCTGCGACCGGGTGGACGGGGAAGTGCAGCGCATCGCCATCGGCACCGCCCGCGCCACCCGCGACGGCAAGCACCTCCTCCGCCTCCTCAACATGAAGATCGAGACCATCGAACCCGGCTTCGGCCTCGATGCGATGCGCCTCCTCGCCGGCCGCTGCGAACCGCTCGGCGCCGAGACCATCGAGGGCGAACTGGCCGGCGACAAGCCCGCGCCCGATCTCGCGCCGCTGGTCGACCGCCTCGCCGGCCGCCTGGGTGCGCGCAGCCTGTTCCGGGCAAGCGCGGTGGAAAGCGACGTTCCGGAGCGCAGCGTCCGCCGGGTTCACCCGCTCGGCCCCACCCACGGCTGGCCGGCCTGGCCGCGCCCGGTGCGGCTGCTTGCCCGGCCGGAGCGGGTGGACGGCGTCGTCGCGCTTCTCCCCGACCAGCCGCCCCGCCGCTTCACCTGGCGCGGCCGCGCCTACCGCGTCGCCGCCGCCGACGGCCCCGAGCGCATCCACGGCGAATGGTGGCGCCGCTCGGGCGAGGCCGAACGGGTGCGCGATTATTTCCAGGTGGAAGACGAAGAAGGCAGCCGCTTCTGGCTCTATCGGCGCGGCGACGGCGTGGACACGCGTACGGGGGACCTCAGTTGGTACCTCCACGGAGTGTTCGGGTGAATCAGTTGGTGCAGGAAAAAAACCCCGTTCGTCCCGAGCGTAGTCGAGGGGCGCACCTCAGGCGCCCGTGCAGCGCCCCTCGACTTCGCTCGGGACGAACGAGATTAGTGGCTTGTGCAAGGCAGGGCTGGTGATCCCTCGCCATGTACCACGAACTCCAAACCACCACCCATTTCAGCTTCCTCCGGGGCGCGTCCGGGCCGGACGAACTGTTCGCCGCCGCTGCCATGCTCGGGCTCCCCGCGCTCGGCGTCACCGATCGCAACTCCCTCGCCGGCATCGTCCGTGCCTGGGAAGCGTCGAAAACCACCGGCGTGCGCCTCGTCGCCGGCTGCCGGCTCGACCTGGCCGACGGCACGAGCCTGCTCGTTTACCCCACAAACCGCCCCGCCTGGTCGCGGCTCACGCGCCTCCTCTCGCTCGGCAAGGCGCGCACGGGGAAGGGCAAGTGCGAGCTCCACTGGGGCGACGTCGAAGCGCATGGGGAGGGCCTCCTCGCCATCCACCTCCCCGACGCACCGGACGCGGAGAACCAGCGCCTCCTCCAGCGCCTTGCGCGCACCTTTCCCGGCCGCTGCTGGCAGGCTTTAACCATCCGCCGCCGCCCCGGCGACGCGCTCCGCCTCCGCCAGCTCGCAACCCAAGCCGCCGCCGCGGGCGTGCCGAGCGTCGCGACGGGCGACATCCATTACCACACGCCCGACCGCCGAATGCTCCAGGACGTGATGACAGCGATCCGCGAGAAATGCACGGTGGACGAACTCGGTTTCCGCCGCGAACGCTTCGCCGACCGCCACTTAAAGGCGCCCGAAGAGATGGCCCGCCGCTTCGCCGCCTATCCTGAAGCCATCAGGGCAAGCGCGGAGATCGCGCGGCGCTGCACCTTCGACCTCTCTGAACTTCGCTACCAATATCCCGAAGAAGCGGTGCTGCCCGGCATGACCGCACAAGAGGCGCTGGAAAAATTGAGCTGGGACGCGGCGCACGCCAAGTATCCGGACGGCGTGCCCGAACGCACCGCCGCCCAGCTTCGCCACGAGCTCGGCATGATCGGCCAGCTCAAATACGCGCCTTACTTCCTCACCGTTTTCTCCATCGTCAACTTCGCCCGCTCGCGCGGCATCCTTTGCCAGGGGCGCGGCTCGGCGGCGAACAGCTGCGTCTGTTACCTGCTCGGCATCACCTCGATCGATCCCATTCAGCACGAATTGCTGTTCGAGCGCTTCGTCTCCCCCGAACGGCCCGAACCGCCCGACATCGACGTCGATTTCGAGCATGAACGGCGCGAGGAAGTGATTCAGTGGATCTACCAGACCTACGGCCACCACCGCGCGGCGCTCACCGCCGTCGTCTCCCGCTACCGCGCCCGCGGCGCCGTCCGCGAAGTGGGGAAAGCGCTTGGCCTGCCGGAGGACATGACGGCGGCGCTTTCGGGCCAGGTCTGGGGCTGGTCCAACGAAGGCGTCGAGGACCGCCACGTCGAAGAACTTAATCTGGATCAATCAGACCCGCGCCTTGCTTTGACCCTTAAGTTGTCACGCGACCTGATCGGCACCCCGCGGCACCTTAGCCAACATCCGGGCGGCTTCGTCCTCACCCAGGATCGCCTGGACGACCTCGTCCCCATCGAACCCGCCGCAATGGAGAACCGCCGGGTCATCGAATGGGACAAAAACGATATCGAGGCTTTAGGCTTCATGAAGGTCGACGTGCTCGGCCTCGGCATGCTCGGCTGCATGCGCCGCGCGTTCAACCTGCTTCGCGACCACAAGGGCGTCGATATCGGCATGGCCGACCTTCAGGACGACGATCCGGACGTGTTCCGGATGATCCAGAAGGCCGACACATTGGGCGTCTTCCAAATCGAAAGCCGCGCCCAGATGGCGATGCTTCCGCGCATGAAGCCGACGCGTTTCTACGACCTGGTCATCGAAGTCGCCATCGTCCGCCCCGGCCCGATCCAGGGCGACATGGTTCACCCTTATCTTCGCCGCCGCGAGGGCAAGGAGAAGCCGGAATATCCGCGGCCTGAACTCCGCGCCGTGCTTGAGAAGACGCTGGGCGTGCCGCTCTTCCAGGAGCAGGCGATGAAGGTCGCCATCGTCGGCGCCGGCTTCACCCCAGGCGAGGCCGACCAGCTGCGCCGCGCCATGGCGACGTTCAAATATACCGGCGGTGTCACGCATTTTCGCGACAAACTCATCGAAGGCATGGTGTCGCGCCACTACCCCCGCGAATTCGCCGAACGGACGTTCAAGCAGATCGAGGGCTTCGGAAGCTACGGCTTCCCCGAAAGCCACGCCGCCTCCTTCGCCAAGATCGCCTACGCCTCCTCCTGGATGAAGTGCCACCACCCGGACATCTTCTGCGCGGCGCTTCTCAACGCCCAGCCAATGGGCTTCTACGCCCCTGCCCAAATCGTCCGCGACGCGCGCGACCACGGGGTGGAAATCCGCCCCGCCTGCATCAACACGAGCCGGTGGGACACGATGGTGGTGGACATTGAGGAGCCAACAACACCCGTTGGTAGCCAATCTAATTTCCTCCTCCCCCTTCGCCTTGGGCTTCGCATGGTGCGGGGGTTGTCGAACGCCCATGCCGGGCAGATCCTCGCCGCCCGCACCGAGCGGCCGTTCACCTCCATCGAGGATGTCTGGCGGCGCTCGGCCGTGCCCTTGGCCGAGCTGGAGAAGCTTGCCGACGCAGACGCGTTCCGGAGCCTCGGCGTCGATCGCCGCCAGGCATTGTGGCAGGTGCGGGGCTTGGGAGAAGCGCCCCTCCCCCTCTTCGCCGCCGCCGAGGGGCGCGAGCCGGACGTGGCGCTGAAGCCGCTCACCGAAGGCCGCGAAGTGGTGGAGGATTACCGCGCGCTGCAGCTCTCCTTACGCGCCCACCCGCTCGCCTTCCTGCGCCCGGAGTTCGACCGGCGCGGAGTTACCCGCTGCGCCGATCTCGCTCACACCAGGGACGGTAAGCCGGTGACGGTGGCCGGCGTCGTCCTGATCCGCCAGCGCCCGGGCTCGGCCAAGGGCGTATTGTTCATCACCATCGAGGACGAAACGGGCGTCGCCAACGCGATACTCTGGCCCGATCGGTTCGAGGCGCAGCGGCGCATCGTGCTTTCCGCCTCGATGATCGGCATCAAGGGCGTGGTTCAGAGGGAAGGCGAGATCATCCACGTCATCACCGCGCGGATGGAGGATCTGACCCCACTCCTCCACTCGGTCGGCGAGCGAGAATTCCCGCACCGCACCGGCCCCGCAGACGGCGCCAAATTCTCCGGCCCCGATCCACGCCACAAAGCGAAACGGCCGGCGGAGCCCCTTGGGATCTCCACCGGCCGTTCGGTACAGGACCCGGCGGATACGATCCGGGTCAAAAGCCGCAACTTCCATTAACTCCGCTCCATCCCCGATGGAGCGGAACCCATTAAAACTTCTGCTGGCGCTCGTAGAGGGATTTATAATGCTGGATGCGCGTCACGCGCAGGCCCGGCATGCCCGAACGGTCAACCGCCCGCTGCCAGCTTGCGAATTCCTCCAGGGTGAGCCCGTAGCGGTCGCAAGCTTCGTCCACCGACAGCAGCCCGCCATTCACCGCCGAGACCACTTCCGCCTTGCGGCGCACCACCCAGCGGCTGGTGCCGGGCTTCGGCAGCGAATCCAGCGTCAGCGGTTCGCCCAAGGGCCCGATCACCTGTGCCGGCCTTATCTTTTGGTTTTCAATCATTCCCACCTCAAAGCGCTCCCGGCGTTTTTGCCTTCCCCAGACCTGCGTGTACCCCCGCCGGCTTGAAGGAAGATTGAAACCGCAAGGTAAACGGCGCGGTCATTTCAGTTTACGGCCCGTTGCCGCGCGACGGCGGGATTAAAGCTCCCGCCGAGCGCGGCCACCGCCGCCCGCCAGCACGGGCCGGCGGAGAGGATTTCGGCCAGGGGATCGGGAACTTCGCGCGGTGCCGGCACAGATGCCTGCGCCCGCGCCGCCGGCGACCGCTCAGCCTGCGCGCGCAGCATCGCCGAAAGCATCCCGAAATCGGGGTGCGCGGCGGTGCGGCTCGCGAAGCGCTGCTCGGCACGGCGGAAGAAGCTCAAGTCCATTCGGGAGCTTCTACGCAAAGAAGGTTGAAAAGCTGGTAACGACGCCGCGTATGGGCTTTCGGGCCCTTCGCCCCTATGTGACGCCCCATCATGCAGGTCGATTTCCAGCTCAACCGCCCGCTCCCCGAGGCTCGGATCGTGGTCGCCATGTCCGGCGGCGTTGATTCGTCGGTGGTGGCCGCGCTTGCCGCCCGTACCGGCGCGGAAGTGATCGGCGTCACCCTGCAGCTTTACGATCACGGCGAGGCGATCGGCAAAACCAAGACGTGCTGCGCCGGCCAGGACATTTACGACGCCAAGACCGTCGCCGACCGGCTAGGCATCGCGCATTACGTCTTCGATTATGAAAGCGCGTTCCGGAACGGCGTGATCGAGCGTTTTGCCGACGAATATATGAAGGGCCGCACGCCCATCCCCTGCATTTCCTGCAACCAGGGCGTGAAGTTCACCGACCTGCTCGGCCTCGCCCGCGATCTCGGCGCCGATTGCCTCGCCACCGGCCATTATGTCCGCCGGGTGATGGGGCCGAATGGCGCCGAGCTGCACCGCGCCGCCGATCCGGCGCGCGACCAGAGCTATTTCCTGTTCGCCACCACGCAGGAACAGCTCGATTATCTGCGCTTTCCGCTTGGCGACCTGCCCAAGCCGCTGGTCCGCGAGCTTGCCCGCGATCTCGGCCTGCTGGTCGCCGACAAGCCGGACAGCCAGGATATCTGCTTCGTCCCCGGCGGCGATTATGCCGCTGTGGTCAAGAAGGTGCGCCCCGAAGCGGCCGAGGAAGGCGAGATCGTCGATCTTTCCGGCGAGGTGCTCGGCCGCCACGCGGGGCTGATCCACTTCACCGTCGGCCAGCGCCGCGGGCTGGAGATCGGCGGCCAGCCCGAGCCGCTTTACGTCGTCCGCATCGAACCCGAAGCGCGCCGCGTGGTGGTTGGGCCAAGGCGCGCCCTCGCTATCCGCGCGGCGCACCTTTCCGCGATCAACTGGCTCGGCGAGGATCAGCGCGAAGGGCTGTCGGCGAAGGTCCGCTCGATGGCACGGCCTGCCCCAGTGCGCTTCGACGGGGACAACATCCACTTCGAAACGCCGGAATATGGCGTCTCCCCCGGCCAGGCGGCGGTGCTCTACGACGGCGACCGCGTGCTCGGCGGCGGCTGGATCGAGGAAACGGTGGCCGCCGAGCTGGAACCCGCCTGACGCGCCGACAAAGCCCAACCCTGTCGCCGACAATCAGGCCGGAAGTTTCGACCTCCTCCGAGCCGCCACCCGCGCGGCAAGGTACAGGCCCATGCCGGCGACGGCGAGGCCGAGTAAGGTCAGCCAAGCCTGCAACGTGGATTGTGAGGCCGCCCAGGCGCAGACAGCGATACCGGCGATCACCATCAGCCACATCAGCGGACGCAGCGCCTCGCCCCGGCTTGCTCTGGGCAGGGTGGCGATCGAGATCGAATAAACAAACATCCGGGCGAGCGTGCTGATCACCGCCAGCCAGACGAAGCTGCCGCTAAGCGCAAGCACGGCGATCAGTGCGCCCATGAAGGCGATGGAATTGGCCGGTGTCGCGAAACGTGCGCTTACCTGGCCGAACCAGGCGGGGAGCAGCCCGTCCCGCCCCATCGCGTAGGTTGCCCGGGTCGTGCTGGTCACCCCGCCGCTGACGTTGCCGAGGATCGAGCAGACGGCCGCTACGGTAAGAAGAATGCCGCCGGCGGGTCCCATCAGCGTGGTGCCGAGCGCCACCATGGGCGCCTTCGTGCCCTCGCCCGGCTCCATAACCGCCACGTAAGCGAGCTGCAGGAGGAAATAGAGCGTGGCGGTGGAGAAGATCGTCGTCACGAGCGCACGCGGAACCGTTTTTCGGGCGTCGGCGGTTTCTCCTGCCGGGACGACGCTGTTTTCAAAGCCCACAAAGGCATAAAGAACAAGCAGAGCCGCCGCCTCCAGATCGGTGAAGACGGGAAAAGCGGTAGGGGCCTCGATGCTCGCCCCGGCAACGACGAGGCCTACCAACGCAACCAGGAGCAGGGGTGCCGCCTTGAGCAGGGTAAGCCCGTCAAGCAAACGGACTGCCTTTTTGACGCCGACGATGTTGACCAGCACGATGATCCCGGTGACGGCAAGGATGATCGCCGCCCGCGGAAGACCCGCTCCAAGCACGGGCCACAAAGCGGCGAGATAGGTGACCAATACTGTTGTGTTGGCCGCGCTCGCCGCGGTTCGCGCGACGTAATAAAGCCACCCAGTTTGGAAGGCGACGACCGGCCCAAACGCCGCAGCGTAGACGACGGGCCCTCCCGAAACATGATGATGCGCCGCCACCCGCGCGAACGGAAGCGCGACCACCAGGACGACAAGCGCGAACATGGGGAAAAGAAATGGGCTAAACGCGCCGAACTTGTCGTAAAGCGTGCCGGGCAGTGCAAAAATGCCGGCGCCGACCATGCCGTTGAACGACAGGAAAGCGGAGCCGAAAAAGCCGATGTCGCGGCGGAGCGGCTCTTCGGCTGAACGATTGTCCGTCAATGCCAACTCCTTGCGCGGCGGAGCGGCGTTGTGCCGCGCGCCGGGCGCAAGGGCAAGGGCGGCCGCTCAGCTCGTCGGCTGGAGGAAGACGCGCCGCCTCTCGATCAGGGTGACGGGCGGCGGCTTGTAGATGGCGAAGTTCAAAGGCACGGCGTAACGCACTTCGATCTCGGCGAAATCGAAGCCGTTGCCGTCCACCCCATAAGTAATCGATGGGCCGGTGACGCGGTTCTTGTCGATCCGCACCATCTTGCCGGTGATCGTCGCCGTAACCGTCTCGGTCGTCGGACGCGGAAAGATCTGCGCCTGGCGCGCCCCGGCGGCAACGGCGTTGCGCAGGTCGGCGCGGGCGAAATACAGCCGCCCAAGCTGGGTGATGCCGACCAGCATGCCGAGCAGAACCGGCGCGATCAGCGCGAATTCGACCGCGCCGACGCCGCGCTGGTTGCGGCGGAATTTGCGAAGCAGCCTCATTGGACCCTCACGGCTGACGTTGCGGCAAGCGTAAAGGATTTGAGGTACATCTTGCCCCGGAATTCCTTTGTCGCCTTGAGCTGCAGGTAGCGCGCCGTGTCGTTGTTGTCGGGGCAGGTGCCGGTAAAGCTGCCCTGCTTGGCGCCGTTGCACTCCAGCCATTGCTCCATTGTGACGTTGCCGAGCGGGATATTGGCCGCGCTCGCGACTTCCTGCTTCAGGAAGGTGTAATCGGGCGAACCGCCATTGGCGCCCACCGGCGCGCGGTTGGCCTGGATCATCTCCAGGCTGCGGTTCACCGCCTGCTGCAGAGTGAAGCGCTGCGAAATGGCCGAGCTGAAATCGATCATGCCGACGATTAGCACCGACAGGACCGGGGCCAGAAAGGCAAACTCGACGGCGCTCACCCCGCGCTCGTCGCGCAGCATCGGCCGGAGCAGGCGCGGCATCCTCACTTCACCAGCCTTACATATTCCAGCTGGAAGCTCGGCAGGTCGCCCGGCCTGTTGCAGCTGTTGTTGAGCTTTTCATTGCCGCTGAAGATCGCACGCCGGACGACCATCTGGAAGCAGGTCGCGCTGAAGCCGGCATTGCCGTTCACCGTCAGATCCACCGTCGGGAAGTAGAACGCGCCCGACATGGTCGACTGGGCGTTGCCGTTCAGCTTCATGGTCGTCTGGGTCGCGCGCCGGTCGCGGTAGAACAAGATGTCCTTGTAGGTGCCGGTGGTGGGGGCGGTCAGGTTCAGCTCCGGATGGCCGTCCGTGTCGAAGATGCCGGCGTCGATCGTTCCCGCCGCGCCGCCGGGGCCGGTGAGAAAGAAGGTCACTCCCGAGCCCGTCACCTTGGCACCGGCATCGAAGCTGATATTGCCGCCATAGACGACGATTTCGCCGGTGAAGGTGACCGTGCCCTTGATGTCGAGGCTGGAATAGCAGCCGCTGCCCACCGCTTTCGGCGGATCGTTCTTGTTCACCACAAGGGCCGGGCAGTTGCTGACGTCGACGCTCGGCACGTTGATGTGGGCGAACGGATCCTGCTGCTCGGCGCTGTACGGCTGAAGCTTCGTGCCCGCCGTGTAGTTGGTGCTCATCTGCAGCCCGCCCGGGGCCATGACCGGCGAAGCGGTGATGACCGAGCTGCCGCCGGCGGTGATCGCGGAGGCGCCGCGCGCGTTGGTCGCCATGCCGCAGCCCAGATTCACCGTGGCGTTGCCCGTGAATTCGATGCCCGGCTGGTCATCGTCATTGTAGAGGGACAGGAGGCAGAACCTGCCGCTGTCGACCAAAGCCGCGGTGGCGGTGGCGGTGACGTTGGTCGGCGCCCGGGTGAAGATCGCCATGAACGGCAGACGAGGCTTGGCCGCAAGCGCGACCTGCACCGTTCTGTCGTAACCGAGGCTCGGCCCCGCGACGATGCTCGGGTCCCCCACCAGGGTCGGCGTCTTGTTCTTGGCGATGTCGATAGTGGCCGCCGATTTGGCGAACGTCTGCTGCTGCGTGCTGCTGTCCGCCTGCGACAGCGCATAGACGCCGGCGATCGCGGCCGAATCGGCGGCGCGCTGCATTTGGCGCTTCATCATGGCAAGCTGGATGGTGTCGACGGCGAAGCCGGCGGAGGCGAGCAGCATCGGCATGGCCGCCGCGCCCATGGCAAGCACGTTGCCGCGCTCGCTTTTCAAAAACACCTTAAGCCGCTGCATGGCCCTCATGAATCCGGTCCTTTTTCGCTACGGCATGGAGCGAGAGGGGACCGCATTAGGCGCCGGGGGTTGAGGAGAGGTTAGGGCGCATGGTTAGCGAAAGCCTAACCTTGGCGGGCGCCTGCCCTTTCCGCTTGCGCTCCCGCGCACCATGTCGAGGAGGTCCAAGGCCGCGGGAGTAGCAAGAATGTCCAAGCCGATCGTCGTCGACCTGCCCCACAAATTGGGCGCCGCGGAAGCCAAGGCGCGCATCGCCGGCGGCATCGGCCGACTTCGCGATCACCTCCCCGCCGGGGCGCAGGTCCAGTCCGGCTGGACCGGCGACCGCATGGACCTCAGCGTCGAGGCGATGGGCCAGCAGGTTTCAGCCAAGATCGACGTTCAGGAAAAGATCGTCCGTCTGGAGGTCACGCTCCCCGGCTTCCTCTCCTTTTTCGCAAGCAAGGTGGAAAGCCTGATCCGCCGCCACGGCACCGAAATGTTGGAAGACCGAAGCGGCGGCAAGAAGGGCTGAACGGCCTCAGGCGCGACTCTTCTTGCCCTTGCGCTTCGGCGGCTCGGCGCTGTGGGTGAGCGACTTGAGCTGGCAGCGTTCGCCGCGCACGATGATGGCGCTGAAGCGATCGAAGCTGCTCGAACCGCGCGTGTCGATTCCGATCGCGTGCGCGAAGGGAAGCTCGGAACACGGCCCGAACAATTCCGCGCGGTACCAGTTGCGGCGCTGGTCCTGGACGTAGACCACGTCGCGGCCGTCCGCGCGGAAATTGCGGAGGCGCAGCCCGGCAAAGGGAATCCGCGCCTCGGGCGCCTCCGACACGGAATGGCGGCGGGCGGTGTCTGCCTGAGCAGCGGCGGCAGGTGCCGCAAGCGTTGCGGCGAGGAGGGGGAGGAGGATTTTGTACATGCCGTCTACCTAGGCGAAAGGGTCTGAACGCCCGCTGACGATGCGGCTTGCCACGCCGCCGTCCTCCGCTAGCATCGGCGGGGGCAGCGAGAGGGAAGCTTGGCGATGCGGCACGTAGCGATAATCGGCTCCGGACCGGCGGGCTTCTACACCGCCGAAGCGCTTCACAAGCAATATGGCGACGAGGTCTCGATCGACCTGATCGACCGCCTGCCGGTCCCGTACGGCCTGATCCGCTCAGGCGTCGCGCCCGATCACCAGTCGATCAAGGCCGTGTCCAAGCGCTACGAAAAGGTGGCGCTCGGCGGCGGCGTCCGCTTCGTCGGCAACGTGTCCGTCGGCGGCGACGTGTCGATCACGGAGCTTCGCGACCTCTACGACGCGGTGATCCTCGCCACCGGCGCGCCGAACGATCGACCGCTCGAAATCCCCGGAAGCGACCTGCCCGGCGTGGTCGGCTCTGCGGCCTTCGTCGGCTGGTATAACGGCCATCCTGATTTCGCAGGCCTTGCCCCGCCGCTCGACGTGGAAGCGGCGGCGGTGATCGGCAACGGCAATGTCGCCCTCGACGTGGCGCGGATCCTGTCCAAGACCACGGAGGAGTTCGCCGGCTCGGATATCGCCGGCCACGCCCTTGGGGCGCTTGCAGATTCAGCCATGCGTACCATCCACATTCTCGGCCGGCGCGGACCGCACCAGATCGCGATGACGCCCAAGGAGCTTGGCGAGCTCGGCCACCTCAGCGACGCGGCGCCGCGAGTTGACCCGGAAGACCTGCCCGCCGAAGCCGACGACGCGCTGCTCGAGCCCGGCATGCGCAAGTCGGTCACCCACCTCCGCGACTTTGCGGCTGCCCGGGAGGCGAAGCGCAAGACCGTCAATTTCGACTTCTTCGCCATGCCGGTGGCGGTGGAGGGCGACGGCAAGGTTGAGCGGTTGATCGTCGAGCGCACTGCCTTGACCGAGGACCTGCGCTCGGTCGGCACCGGGGAAACGTATGCGATCCCCTGCGGTCTAGTCGTCACCTGCATCGGCTACCACACCCCGCCCATTGCCGGCGTGCCGTACGAACATGGCCGCGGCCGCTTCGCCAACTCGGACGGCGTTATCGGCGACGGCCTCTACTGCGTCGGCTGGGCGCGGCGCGGGCCCACCGGCACGATCGGCACGAACCGGCCCGACGGCTTCGAAGTCGCCGAAAAGATCCACGCCGAGTTCGGCACGGGCAACAGCGGCAAAAAGGGCGCCGTTGCGCTCGACGCCCTCCTCGCCAAACGCGGCGCGAAACCGGTGACGTTCAGCGACTGGCAGCGCATCGAAGCCGCCGAAGCCGCCCGCGCGCGCGCCGGCAGCCCCCGCGAGAAATTCGCCTCGATTGCCGAGATGCTGGCCGCAATCGCGCCCTAGAACCGGCGCTTGCGCTTCGCCTGGGCCGTGCCTATAGGCTCGCCACCTGTCTCCCGGTCGGCGCCCTGGCGCCGTTATCCGGTCGGGGAGTAGCTCAGCCTGGTAGAGCACTGTCTTCGGGAGGCAGGGGCCGGAGGTTCGAATCCTCTCTCCCCGACCATTTTTCTTTCGCCGCTGCCTTCAGGTCGCCTGCAGAACCTCCGCGAGGCGGCTTACGCCCTCCGTCAGTTCCCCTTCATCGAAGGCGGCGAAGCCGAGGAGCAGCCCTTGGCGCTTGGTCGCCCCCCGGTAAAAATAAGAAAGCGGAAGGACCCCGAGCCCGGCTTCGCGGCATTTGGCTGCCAAAGCGACGTCGTCTGACGAGGCTGTTAATGCAGGGCCGAGATACGAGACCAGGTGAAGCCCCGCCGCCTGAGGCTGGAGGGTCAAGTGAGTGCACGGCACCCGTTCCTCCAGCAGGCTGGTAAGCACGCGCCGCCGTTCACGATAGGTCCGACGCATTCGCCTTAAGTGGCGTGCATACTCGCCGGAGACGATCAATTCCGCCAACGGATATTGCGGCACCGTGGACGCGCGCTGCTCGAGATCGTCGGCGGTGGCGCGCAAGCACTCGACGAGCGACGGAGGCGCAACCACGTAACCGATCCTGAGAGCGGGCGAGAGCACCTTGGACGTGGTGCCGACGTTGATCACCCGTGCCTCATGCGACAGCGCCATCAGCGACGGAAGAGGGCGGCCGTCATAGCGGAACTCGCTGTCATAATCGTCCTCGACAACAACGGCACCCGCTTCCGCCGCCCAGTCGAGAAGCGCGAAGCGGCGCACGATCGGCATTGCATGGCCAAGCGGATATTGGTGTGACGGAGTAACGACGCACAGCCGCAGGGTGTCCGGACAGCCGCGAAGCGCGTCGATATCGATCCCGTCCTCGCGAACCGGAAGCGAACATACGTTCAAGCCGCGTCGATCGGCGAGGCGGCGAAACGCCTGGTAGCTCGGCTCCTCCGTAGCGATGACGTCGTGCCGTTGGGTCAGCGTATCGAGGATCAATTGAAGCGCGCCCGCCGATCCGGCGGTGATCAGTATCTGCTCGGGATCGGCCTGAATACCGCGCCATTCGGCCAGGTGCCCGGCAAGCGCCCGGCGCAGTTCAAGCGCCCCGCACGGATCGCCCCCGCCAAGCACACCCGGAGAGGCGGAGCGCCAGCACCGCGCCGCCGCCTTGTTCCACGCCGCATTGGGGAACAAGCGGATGTCAGGCAGGCCGGGCCTCAGAAGCGGAGGCGTTTTTTCGCGCTGTTCGGCCGGGGGAAGGAGCGACGGTGTCAGGTTGCCAGCCGGTCGATCATAGGCATCCGCAACCCTCAGCCGCGTGCCGCGGCGGCCGGTTACGTAGCCTTCGGCGGCGAGCTGCTCGAACGCAATGGTCACCGTTGCACGGGCAAGGCCCAGTTCGGCGGCAAAGCTTCGCGAGGATGGAAGCGGGCTCCCCGGCGGTATCCGTCCGATTTCGATGTTTCGCTTGATCAAAGTGTAGAGCTGGACGTGGAGCGACTGCGGAGCGGTCCGATCGACGCTCATTCCTATCCACGCTGAGCTCTCGGCGAGTGGACTAGCCTTTTTTCCCAAAAGTGGCACTTTCCTTAGAGCCGGAAAACGACGCCTAATGGACCACGCCATCGCTGACAAGGGCGGTAAGGTGAGTGAATATGTCCAGTCCGGATGTTTTTGAGTTGAACGATCTTTCGAAGAGCTTCCGGTTCGATGGCATCGCTGCGGCAGGTGCCGGGCCGGCCCGACAATTCAATCTGCAACGCTTGGAAGCCCAGCTTGCCGCAGCAAGGACCTGGCCGGAGCTTGACCGGGTACTGCTTGCGCTGACGCAGCAACTGGGTCTGGATTTCTATGCTCTCAACTGGCGTACCGGGCGCGCTTCGCCATCATCGCCCCAGCCGCTAATGAAGGTTCGGCATAATTATCCTGAACGCTGGGTCCAAATGTGGAAAGAGTGGACCAGGCGCGGCCGGCAGGATCCGGTCGTGGTAGCGTCCCAGCAAACCTCCATTCCGTTCACCTGGTTCGAACTCCACAAGCGTGAAGGCGTCGACACCGACGCCGCCGAGTTCATGGAAGCCGCGCGTGCGGAGGGGCTGGCCGACGGCATCACGGTGCCCCTCCATACGGCGGACGGGGGCGCAGGGGCTTGCCACTTCTCGGTGGGGCCGGGCCGAGCGCTGCCGAAGAACGACCATCTGATCATCGCGGGGCTGCTCGTCTGCAACGCCGCGCACCGATTGTCGGCGCTTCCCGCCGCGGCAATCGCACGGCGCAAGGCTCCGCGGCTGACGCCAAGGCAAATGGAATGCACGGTGCTTGCCGCGCGCGGGCTCACCGAAGGGGCTATCGGCAAGGCGCTCAACATCTCGGACGAAACGGTGAAGCGGCACCTCAAGCAGGCGCGGCAAACCTACAGCGTGTCCAAGACGATCCAGCTCATCACGAGGTGCTTGCACGACGAGTCCATCACGTTCGATGCTGTCGTCAACGAACGGCTTCAATCCTGAGGAGGCGTTCGCCATCGGGTCGCGGCTCGTCCTTGCCGCGCGGCGGACCCGCCCACCGGCTGAACCTCAACCCAAGCGGTAGAAGCGAAATCCTCCGCCGCCGCCCCATTCGGTGGCCGCGGTAACGCCGCCCGGTTCTGCGCCGTCGATCACCTTGGTGAGGCGCGGCGCAATGTGGGTTTCCGCGTGATTGCCGACCTCGACCATGATCCAGCGCCGGCCCATCTTGTGCGCCACCGCGCCGGTGGTGCCGGAGCCGGCAAAGGCATCGAGAACGAGATCGCCGGGGGCCGTAACGGCGCCGAGAAGCAGTTGAATGAGCCCCTCCGGCTTCGGGTAATCGAACGCATCGCGACCGAACAACGCCTCGGACTCCGCCGCGCTGTCTTCGTAGGTGCCGACCGGGTAATGGGCGACCGACAGGAGGTTCTTAAGCTTCTTCGCCTCGCCGCCCGCTTTGACGTGGTTCGGCCGAAACGGCGCCTTGCTGATCGTGATCCGCTCGCCCGCGGCAAGCAGCGCGTCAAGCGTGCGCTGCGAATAGCGCCATTCGCCGCGCAGGCGAAAGGTGCCTGCATTGGTGCCGCCCGCCACCTCCACCGGATCGAGCAATCCGGTGACGATATTGCCGCCCGACATATCTCCCGCCGGGATGACGCCGTCGCCGCAGCCGAAGTGGACGCTTCCGGCCGGAAAGGTCAATGTCGCGACCGGATTGCCGGCATTGTTGAGCGGATACTTTTTGTTGGCGGTGGTCAGGCCGCCGACGAACGGCGGCGCGAAACGGCGCTCGGGCGCGTAAGCGAGGATCGTCTCGGTGACGCTTGCCAGGTTTGCATCCAGGAAGCTCGGCTTCCTTTTCTTCTCCCAGACGAACTGCCCAATATAGTTGGCGCGGCCGAACACCTCGTCTGCCATCACCTTCAGATAAGCGCCCTCGGCATCGTCGATCTGGACGAACAATATGCCATCGACACGAAGCAGCGGCCGCATCGCCTCCAGCCGTTCGCGCATAAAGGAAAGCCAGGCGGCGTGGGCGCGGTTATCGTCGTAATGGGCAAAGGCGCCGCCCTTGTTGTAGGGGGGGTCGATGTAGATGCACTTCACCTGCCCCGCGTGGGTCGCGTGAAGCGCGCGCAGGGCGTCGAGGTTGTCGCCCTTGATCAGCAGATTATCGGAAAGGCCCGGGCCGCCGCTGTAGCCGAGCGCTTTGTCTTCGACGAGGGCGGGAAGGGACATCCCCCAGCGATAGCCGGATTTCGGGCGCGAGAACCAGCGCCGCCTTTGCGCCGCCCCCGCGACCCGGTAGGAGCGCTGCATGACCAGCGCTTCCCCCGCCGACTTCCTCCCCATCGCCCGCCGCCTTGCTTTGGCGGCGCGGGCGGAGACGCTGCCGCGCTGGCGCTCCGGCTGCGCGAGCGACGACAAGGGCGGCACCGTTGATTACGATCCCGTCACCGACGCCGACCGCGAAGCCGAACGGGCAATGCGTGCACTGATCGAGGCGGACTATCCCGAGCACGGCATCAGCGGCGAGGAGTTCCCGGACCGCCCAGCGCAGGGCCCGTGGAGCTGGAGCCTCGATCCGGTGGACGGCACCCGCTCCTTCATCTGCGGCCTACCCAATTGGGTGACGTTGATCGCCCTGCTCCACGAGGGAAAGCCGGTGCTCGGGCTCGTTGACGCGCCGTGCCTGGACGAACTCACCTTCGGGTGGGGAGACCAGGGCTCCGGCCGGACCAGCGACTGCCGAGCTTTGAGCGAAGCGCGCTTCTCCACCACCGATCCCTACCTTTTCAGCGGCGCCGAACGCGACGCCTTCGAGGCTCTGCGTGTCCAGGTCCGCACCGCTCGCTACGGCCATGACGGCTACGCTTACGCCCGCCTGGCCGCCGGCACCCTCGATCTGGTGGTCGAAAACAGCCTCAAGCCCCACGATTACAATGCGCTGATCCCGGTGGTCCGCGCTGCCGGCGGGGTGGTCGGCAACTGGCGCGGCGAAGACGAGTTCAGCGCCGGCAAGATCATCGCCGCGGCTACGCCCGAGCTTTTCGAGCAGGCAGTGACCATCATGCGCACAGCCGCCTGATCCCCCACACCCGCTCGTTTCGAGCAAAGTCGAGAATCGCTAGTGAGGAACCCCGTCTCTCGACTTCGCTCGAGACGAACGGTGGTGGGGCTAGGCGGAGTGACGGGCCTTCAGAACCGCCACCACATCCTCCCACGAATAACCCCGATCCTGCATCAGCACCGTCAGGTGATAGAGCAGATCCGCCGTCTCCTCCGCGCAACCAGCGGCGTCACGAGTGACGGCAGCAAGTGCTACCTCAACCCCCTCTTCCCCCACCTTCTGGGCGATCGTCGCCGTGCCCTCGGCAAGCAAGCGGCTGGTGTAGCTCGCGTCCCGGCCCGCCGCCGCACGCGCCGCCACCACCCGCGACAGGTTCGCGAGCCAGCCCGGCCCCGCCACTTCCCCGCCGAAGCAGCTCTGCGTGCCGGTGTGGCAGGTCGGCCCCTCCGGCTCGGCGATCACCAGCAAAGCATCGCGGTCGCAATCCTCGTGCACACCCCGCACCTTCAGGCGGTTGCCGCTGGTCTCCCCCTTCTGCCAAAGCCGTGCCTTGGACCGGCTGTGGAAAGTGGCGAAGCCGCTCGCCAGTGTCGCCGACAGCGCCTGGGGGCTCATATAGCCGAGCATCAGCACCCGCCCGCTTGCGGCGTCCTGAACCACTGCAGGCAGCAGCCCGTCCATCTTGTCCCAGGCAAGGCCGGCGATGTCCGCCTTGGCTAACGGCGCATTTCGATCCCGCATGTTGCGAGAAACTCCTTCAGCTCGGGGATAGGAATGATCCGGTCGTGGAACACGGTTGCGGCAAGCGCCCCGCTCGCGCCCGCTTCGGCAAAGGCGTCCCGGAAATGCTCGGGCGCCCCTGCCCCGCCCGAGGCGATGACCGGCACCGGCGCCGCCTCCACCACCGCCTTGGTGTGCGGCAGATCGTAGCCGGTGCGCACCCCGTCGCGGCGCATGCAGTTCAGCACGATCTCCCCCGCGCCGCGCTCGGTCGCCTCCCGCACCCAGTCGAGTGTCCGCCGGCCGGTATCGCGGGTGGCGTCGGGGGAGCCGGTATATTGCTTCACGCGGTAGTCGCCGTCCGCTTCGAAACTGTCGACGCCGAGCACCACGCATTGGGTCCCGAAGTCGCGGGCGAGCTCCTCGATCAACGCCGGCCGCTCCAGCGCGGGCGAATTGATCGACACCTTGTCGGCGCCGCTGTCGAGGCAGGCCGCTGCCTGGTCGCGGGTGCGAATGCCCCCGGCGACGGCGAACGGAATGTCGATCACACGCGCGATCCGCCGCACCCAATCTGTGTCGAGGCTTCGCGCTTCGGCGCTTGCCGCGATGTCGTAGAAGACCAGCTCGTCCGCGCCCTCGTCGCGGTAGCGCAAAGCGCTTTCGACAATGTCGCCGGCGTCGCGATGGTTGCGAAACTGGACGCCCTTCACCACCCGGCCGTTCAGCACGTCGAGGCAGGGTATGATCCTACGCGCAGGCACGAAGCGCCTCCGCCAAGTCGATGCGCCCTTCCCAAAGCGCCTTGCCTATGATCGCACCGGCGGTGGTGAGGCGGGAAAGGTCGGCGAGCGAGGAGACGCCACCCGATGCCTGAATGGCCAGGTGCGGCAGGCGGCGCCCGGCTTCTTCGAGCAGCTCGAAGTTCGGCCCCTGGAGCATACCGTCGCGGCCGATGTCGGTGAGCAACAGGTGCCGCGCCTCCGGGTAAAGCGCCGCGATGTCCCACAGGCTCTGGCCGCTATCCTCGGTCCAGCCGAGCGTCGCCACCATCGGCGCCCCGTCCACCAGTCGGACGTCGAGGCTCAGCGTGATGCGCTCCCCACCGAAGCGCTCAAGGAAACCGCGCACCAGTTCCGGCTGCTTCACCGCCAGGCTGCCGATCACCACCCGCGCAACGCCCGCATCGAGCACCCGCGCGATGTGCTCGGCGGTTCGGAAACCGCCCGCGACTTGAAGCTTAAGCGGCGCGACTTGTGCGAGTGCGCAGAGTAGATCGTGCTGCACAGGCGCACCCGCGCGGGCGCCGTCAAGATCGACCACATGCGCCCACTGCGCGCCCGCTTCGGCAAAGGTCGCAAGCGCTTCGGCAGGGTCGCCGGGATAGGTCGTTGCATCCTCAAAGCGCCCCTGCGCCAGGCGCACGACGCGCCCGCCCATCAGGTCCATCGCCGGGTAGAGGATCATGATTCCAGAAACCTTTGGAGGAACCGTGCGCCCGCTTCGCCCGACCGTTCCGGGTGGAATTGCGCCCCGGTGAAGTTGCCGCTGCGCACCACCGCCGGAACCTTGCGCCCGTAGTCGGCGGAAGCGAGCACCCACGGCCCGTCATCGCCCACGAAGCTGTGCGCGAAATAGACATAGTCGCCGGTGGCGAGGCCGATGCTTTCGTCCGTCACCTCAAGCGCGCTCCAGCCCATGTGCGGCACCGGCATCCCGGGCGCGGCGGCCATGCGGCGGACGCGGCCGGGCATGAGGCCGAGGCAATCGGTATCCTCCTCCTCGCTCCGCTCGAACAAGAGCTGCATGCCAAGGCAGATGCCGAGCACCGGCTGAGTGAGGCCTTTCAGCACCGGCACGAGGCCGCGCGCGCGAATCTGCTCCATCGCGTAACCGGCAGCGCCGACGCCGGGCAGGATCACCTTGTCGGCGGAGGCGATGATCTCCGCATCCCCGGAGACGCGGGGAGAAAGGCCGAACCGCTCAAACGCAATCCCCACAGACCCGATATTCCCGCACCCCACATCGACAATGACAAGGTTCACAAGCCCCTCCCCTTCAGGGGAGGGGTAGGGGGAGGGGAATATCCGACCGTGCGGCGCTGGAAGACAAGCCCCTCCCCAACCCCTCCCCTGAAGGGGAGGGGCTTTTTAGGCGCCGCGCCGCTCACAAAACCCCCTTCGTGCTCGGCATTGCGTCCTTGTCGCCCTCGCGGCCCACCGCCTGCCGGAGCGCCCGGCCGAGCGCCTTGAAGCAGGCCTCGGTCTTGTGATGGTCGTTCTCGCCCGTCACCCGCACGTGCACCGCCGCGCCGAGGCTGTCAGCGAGGCTTCGGAAGATGTGGCGGGTCATTTCCGTCGGGTACGCACCGATGTGGCTCCCTTCGAACGTGCCTTCAAACACGCTGTAGGGCCGACCCGAAAGATCGATCAGCACGTGCGCTTCGGTCTCGTCCATCGGCAAGGAGAAGCCGAAGCGGCCGATCCCGCGCCGCTCGCCGAGCGCCCGCGAGAGCGCGGTGCCGAAGGCGATGGCGCAATCCTCCAGGCTGTGGTGCGCGTCGATCTCGATATCGCCTTCGCAGGACAGGACGAGAGAGAAATTGCCGTGCGCCGCCACCTGGTCGAGCATGTGGTCGTAAAACGGAATGCCGGTGTCGATCCGCCGCGGCGCGGGCCGGTCGAGGTCGATTGCAACGGCGATTTTCGTCTCCTTGGTGTCCCGCACCACCTCCGCACGGCGCGCAGGCTCTTCGCTGAGCGAGACGCCGAAAGCGGCAAGAGCGGCTTGGTTCTCGGCATCGCTTCCGATGGTCAGCCGCACCCCGCCGGGCGCAGCGTTCGGACGGAAACGGGCGCGGATGCCGAGGCTGTTGAGCTTCCGGGCAAGCCCCGCCGGGTCCTCCACTTCGAAGAACAGGAAGTTGCCGCCGCCGTTGCGCACCTTCTTTACGATCGGCGAAGCGGCGAAGAGCGGCGCAAGGCGGTCACGGTCAGCCTTGATCCGCGTGATCCGCTCCGCATGCACCGCCCGCCGCGACGGCGCCAGCGCGGAGACTGCCGCTTCGATGGAGAGGCTGGGCAGCGGGTATGGCGGCAGCGCCCGCGCCGCCATCGCGACGGTCGTCGGGTGTCCGATCATCGCACCCACGCGAGCGCCGGCGAGGCCGTATGCCTTTGACAGGGTGCGGAGGACGACGAGGTTCTCCGTCGCCGCCGCCAGCTCCGCGCCGCTCTCCTGCTCGGAAAATTCGATATAAGCTTCGTCTAGCACGATGATCGCGTCCGGCAACGCCCGCACGACTGCTTCAACTTCCGCAAGCGCCACCGGATTACCGGTCGGATTGTTCGGCGCGCAGATGAAGGCGAGCTTGAGGTTAGCCTCGCCTTTCACGCGTTCGATGAAGGCCGCCGCGTCAAAGTCGAACTCGGCGTTCAGCGGCGCCTCCACCACCTTCGCCCCGCCGAGCGCCGCGAAATGCGCGTAGGCCGAAAAGGTCGGTGTGCAGATCGACACGGCATCCATGCCGCCCCGGCAGAAGGTGCGCATCAAGATGTCGATGGCATCGTCTGCGCCGCGGGTGACGATCAGGTTCTCCGGCTTCACCCCGTAGAGCGCCGCCATCGCGTCCCGCAGCCGCGCCGGCTGCGGCTCCGGGTAGCGGTTGAGGCCGGCGGCAAGGCTTCCGTCGCTGAGCGGCGGATAGGGATTTTCGTTGGCGTCGAGCTTGATCGCATCGCTTCCGAACGCGTCGTTGGCATTGGCGGCGATGTCGAACGGTGCAAGCGCCAGGACTTCGGGGCGGGCAAGCCGCTCGGCGAGCGAGGTCATTCCGCCGCCCCTTCGCCGCGCGCATCGGCGGCGCGGGCATGGGCCTCGAGCCCCTCAAGCCGCGCCAGAGCGGCGGCCGGCCCGGCGATCGCCCGCGCCGCTTCGGCGGTGACGCTCTGCACGGTCATCGCCTTGAGGAAGGTGTGCACGGAAACGCCGCTCCACGCCCGCGCCGCGCCGTCGGTGGGGAGGACGTGGCTCGAACCGGCGAGGTAATCGCCGAACGTCTCGGCGGCCAGCGGCCCGGCGAACACCGCGCCCGCATTACGCACCAGCGGCAGCAACGCCTCCGGATCGGCAACGGCAAGCGACAGATGCTCCGGCGCATATTGGTTGGCGACCTCGACCGCCTCCTCCAGGCTCGCGGCAAGAACGATGCTTGCTTCCCGAAGCGACGCTTCCGCCACCGCGCGCCGGGGCAGCGCCGCCACCTGCCGGACAAGCTCCGCCTCCACCGCATCGGCAACCCCGCGCGAAGGCGTCACCAGCAGCACCTGTGCAGACGCATCATGCTCCGCCTGACTGAGCAAGTCAGCAGCGACGGTCACGGCGTTGGCCGTATCGTCTGCGATCACCATCAGCTCGCTCGGCCCTGCCGGCATGTCCACCGCCGGGCCGCCGGACAGCGAGGCGACCAAAGTCTTCGCCTCAGCGACCCAGGCGTTGCCCGGCCCGCAAATCTTGTCGACGCGCGAGATTTCGCCCGCGCCGAAGGCGAGCGCTGCGATCGCCTGCGCGCCGCCCGCCGTCCAGATCGCCTCGATCCCGCACAATTCGGCGGCAAGCGCGAGAACCGGATCCAGCCCGCCGTCGCGGTGGTCGGGCGGCGTCACCACCACCAGCTCCCGCACCCCCGCCGCCTGCGCCGGAAGCGCGAGCATCAGCAACGTCGAGAAAAGCGGCGTCTTGCCGCCGGGGATGTAGAGGCCGACGCGGTCGATCGCCCGCCACACCTTGCGGACCACCAGGCCAGGCATGGTCTCCACCGCATGCTCGGCGGGCAGGCTGCCTTCGTGAAAGGCGCGGATGTTGCGCGCGGCAAGCTCCATCGCCGCCACCTGCTCGGCGGTGAGCTTGGCCCGCGCCCGAGCGGCGGCTTCCGCAACGGGTATGCGGCGCGGTAAGGCGTCGTCGATGCGAAGCGCCTGCGCCGCGAGCCCCGCCCAGCCGCGCTCGCGCACGTCGTCGACGATGGCGCGTACCGAGGCCTGCAGCCCCGGGTCGCGGCGCTGCTCCGGCCGCGCAAGTGCCGCACGCCGCGCATCCTCGCCGAGCCTGGTCCAGTCGAGCCGCTTCACATCATCATCTTTTCAATCGGAAGGACGAGGATCGCCGAAGCGCCCGCCGCCTTCAGTTTCTGCAAGGTCTCCCAGAAGACCGATTCCTGGCAAACCGCGTGCACCGCGAAATGCCCCGCCCGGCCGTGCAGCGGCAGGATGGTCGGCGCCTCCGCCCCCGGCAGGATGGCGGTGATCTGGCGAAGCGCCTCGCCGGGCGCGTTGAGCATGATGTACTTCGACTCCTTGGTGGCCAGCACGCCCTCGATCCGGCTCAAAAGCTGCTCGCCCTGCTCCAGCTTGGCGGCGGTGATCGGCTTGCGGGTGCGGATCAGAACCGCTTCGCTGCTATACACCTCCTCCACCGCGCGAAGCCCGTTCGCCTCCAAAGTCGCGCCGGTGGAAACGAGGTCGCAGATGAAGGCGGCGATCTGGAGCCGGGGCGCAAGCTCCACCGCGCCGTTCATCTTCACCACGGTTGCGGTGACGCCGTGGCTGTCGAGGAAGCCCTGCACGATGCACGGATACGAGGTCGCGATGCGCGCGCCTTGCAACGACTGCGGCCCTGCGTAAACCGTCGCCTCGGGCGCGGCGAGCTTTAGCGTGCAGCGCCCGAAACCGAGCTTGGCCAGCACCTCAAAGCGCGGCGCCGCCTCGCCGAGCGCGAACTCCTGCAGCACGTTCTCGCCGACGATGCCATATTCGCACACGCCGTCGCTGACGAAGGTCGGGATGTCGTCGTCGCGGACGAACATCAGGTCGGCCGGGAAATTCTCCACCCGCGCGGTCAGCTCGTTCTTGCCGTTCTGGATGCGCAGGCCGGCGTCGCGCAGCAGCCCCCGGCTCATCTCCGACAAGCGCCCCGACTTCTGAATGGCGATGTGCAGCCGCGTGTCGTCAACCAGCATTGCCTGCCCCCAATGCATCGATTGCGCGGCGGTATCCCTGGTGCGGCTCCTGGCGAAGGAATCGCGCCACCCGAACGATGGTGGTGGTGCTCACCCCCGTCGCGTCGTGGATGTCGCGGTAGGACATGTCGCTGCCGTCCAAGAGCCGCGCAACGTGCCAGCGCTCCGCCATGGTGCGGATTTCGGCGGGCGTGCAAAGGTCGGTGAGCAGCTTGCGCATCTCCGCCGCATCGCCGGGCGTCAGCAAGGCGGCGCAGAGATCGGCGGTGAGCGCATCGGCATCTCGAGCCGCCGAGAGCGGCGCGAGCGCAGTGATAGTGACAGGCATTTTGTTACACCGTGATAATACAGTGGAACGCGCCCTAGACAGCCGCTGCTTGATTCGCAAGCGCTTTCCAGCCGCGCCTCCAGCCCTGTAAAGAACTCTTGACAGTCAAGAACTCTTTACACCACATTGCCGGTATGGAGAATCGGGTCAAGCAGTGGCGCGAGGCGCAAGGGTGGAGCCAGGGCAGCCTTGCCCGGCGCCTCGGCGTGTCGCGGCAGACGATCAACGCGGTGGAAACCGACAAATACGATCCGAGCCTCCCGCTGGCGCTGCGCATGTCGAAACTGTTCGGCGTGGCGGTGGACCAGCTTTTCATCGACCATTGGACTGCGGGGGAAGAGGAATGACGGCAACAGCGAACAAGCAAGGCAAGGGGCGGCAGGCGCTGAAGCTCCTGATCGGGGCGGCGGCGGGGGCGCTCTCCACGATCGCCTTTATGGAATATGTCGGCAAGTCGCGGCTGGACTCGGGCGATCCCGGCGTCGCGGTCGCGATCGTTGCCGGGCTGATCTACTTCGTGATGGGTTTGGGCGTCGGCGTCGGCGCGCTTGCACCGCGGCAGGGCGCCGTGTTCCTCAACGTGGAGGATGCCGAGGAGCTTCGCGAGCAGCGCGCAAGCCTCGGCCCCAGCGCGATCTCGTGCATCCTGATCGGCGCTTTTCTACTCCTCCTCGCGCTTGCGCCCGTGGAGAAAGGCGGCGACTTCACTGTCTGGGCGGCTGCCGCCGGGGCTTGCTTGGCCGGCGGTGTCGCTATCGGTGTCGCCACCCGGCGGCGGGCGGACGAGCTGATGCGACAGGTCAGCCTCGAAGCTTCGGCTTTGACCCTGAACCTCGCGCTTGTTGGCCTCAGCGCCTGGGTCCTGCTCGCCCACCTCAGCTTTGTCGACTGGGTGACCCCGATTGGCCTGATCGCGGGCCTTGCGCTGCTGCACCTCGTCGCGATCTTCTGGACGGCGGCGCGCAAGGGGATGATGAAGCCGCGCTAGCCGAGCAGGTGCTTTTGCACCTTGCCGGCCGCGGTGCGGGGAAAGTCGGGGACGAATTCGAAGGTCTTGGGCACCTTGTACGGCGCAAGCCGGGTGCGGCAGAATGCTTCGAGTTCGTCCTCACCAGGCTGCTTCACCCCCACCGCAAGCTGGATGAACGCCCGGCCGACCTCCCCCCAGCGCGGATGCGGCGCCGGCACAACGGCGGCGGCGCTGACGCAAGGGTGGGCGGAAAGCACATTCTCCACCTCCACCGGAAACACGTTCTCGCCCCCTGAAATGAACATCTCCTTCCGCCGCCCGGCGATGAAGAAGAAGCCGTCCGCGTCGCGCCGCGCAAGGTCGCCGGAGCGAAGCCAGCCGTCGGCGGTGAAGGCGGCGTGGGTCGCCTCAGCGTTGTTCCAGTAACCGGGCGTCACCGCCGGCCCGGCGAAGTGGAGGTCGCCGACTTCGCCCTCCGCCACCTCGCGTCCCTCCCCGTCGACGATCCGGGCGCGGACCAGCAGCTGCGGCTTGCCGACGCTTCCGATCCTGTCCCACGCGTCCGCCGGCGCGGTGAGGAAGGCGGTGGGCCCCGTTTCGGTCATGCCCATTCCGTGGCAGACGCCGATGCCGATGTCGCGGCAGCGGGCGGCAAGCGCGTCGGGCAAGGGCGCTCCGCCGCAGCCCCAGTGGCGCACGTGGCCGAGCGGCGCGGAAGCGAAGCGTGGATGCTCGACCAGCGCCTGATACACCGTCGGCACGGCGAAGAACGTGTCGAGCCGCCGCGCCTCCAGCAATTTCACAACCGCGTCTGCGTCGAAGCCGGGAAGCACCACCACCCGCCCGCCGGTCAGCAAGGTCGGCAGGGTGTGGAGGTTGATGCCGGCGGTATGGAACAGCGGCAGGAAATTGGCGGTGGTGTCGCTTGCCACCAGCCCGATCGCCGAGCCGATGTTGACCAGGTTCGCGACCGCCATGCCGAATGTGTAGATCACCCCCTTCGGCGCCCCGGTGGTTCCCGACGTGTAGAGCAGATACCAGATGCCATCGGAGGGCCAGGTCTCCCGCCCCGTGAGCGGGGACGCGGCGGCGACCTGCGCTTCATACACTCCGTCCAGCGCAACCGCGCGCGGCGGCGCGGCAAGCGCGGCGACGCATGACTCGTCCTCCTTGCCGTAGAACAGCAGGCTGGGTCCGCAGTCGGCGATCATCCGGTCAAGCTCGCCCGCCGGCATCCGCCAGTTGAGCGGCACCAGGATCGCGCCGAGCTTGGCGCAGGCGAACAGCAGCTCGAAGAACTCCACCCTGTTGCGGCACAATATGCCCACCCGGTCGCCTTCGCTTACCCCTTCCGCCACCAGCACCCCCGCCGCCTGCCCCGCCCGCCGGTTGAGCTCGGCATAGGTCAGCACCCGCCCGCTGACGGCATCCTCCAGCGCCACCGCGTCCGGCGACAGCAGCGCCCGCTTGGCAAGCAGATCGGGCAGGTCGGCGATCATGCCTCGCGCTTCCTCAGCCCTTCGGAGACCAAGGTGATTGCAATGTCAGCGACTTCCGCCGGAGACAAATCCTTGTCCCAGATGCCGTAGCGCATGCCGAGGAACACGCTCATCCCGATCAGCGCCCAGGCACGCGGCTCGTCCGGCCCGTCGGTGATCTCGCCCCGCCCGCGCGCGCCCGACAGGTTGCGGCGATAGGCGTCGGCGAAGGTCAAATAATGTTCGCGATAGGCGTCCTCTGCGACGAACTGCGCTTCCTCGATGATGCGGTAGAGCTCGGGGTGCTGGCGAACGAAGGCAATGAACGCCTCAAGCCCCAGCCGCTCCGCCGCAAGCCGGTCAGGCGCGTTCTTCACCGCTTCGGCGACATGGGCGCGGGTCGCCCGGCTCATCTCGCGGACCAGCGCCCGGAACACTTCTTCCTTGGACCCGAAATAGGTGTAGAATGTGCCGAGCGCGACGCCGGCGCGCTGGGTGATGCCGGTGATCGCCGCGTCATGGTAGCCGCGGTCGCCGAACTCGCCGGCCGCCGCTTCGATGAGCTTGCGCAGCGTCTTGCGGCCGCGTTCGGTGCGCGGCTCCTTGTCGCCCGCCGCTGCGGCAGCCTCGTTCAAAAACGACATTGGTCCCCTCCGCGGACGAAACTGAACCGCTTTTCGGATTCGGGCAAGCAGCGCGTTTAGCCTTCCTTAGGCGGCGGCGGCTTAGGGGGAGACGATGAGCCGCCAGAACGCACCCTTTGCCTACGGCACCGCCGATGCGGGCGGCGAGATCGCGCAGCTTCGCCAGGTGCTTGCCCTGGTCGAAGAGCTTGCCGGCACCGCCGCCGCGCCCGACACCGAGGCCCTCGACGAAGCGGCGCGGGTTAGCGCGGCCTATGAGGCCGCGGCGCCGATCGTGCAGCGCCGCTTCGACCAGGAGGCGGCGCATACCGCGCGCTGGGCCGCCGCCGGGCTCGAGGCTCTGCTTACGCTGGAAGAGCGCGGCTGGCCGGTGAAGCCGGCGGCGGGGCGCTTGGCCGAGGAGCTTCGCAAGGCGCTCGGCACCCTGCGCGAAATCGTCTCAGCCTAAGACTTCGGCCGCTCCGGCGGCTCAGGCCATTCCTTAATCCGGATATCACGCTGCGGGAAGGGCAGCTCGATCCCGTTCTCCTTGAACGACACCCACAGGTGGTTGAGGATCTCGGACTGCACGTTGCCGACGCCCGCTTCGGGATCGGCGATCCACACCAGGATTTCATGGTCCACCGAGCTTTCGCCGAACGCGCGGAGCCACACCCGCGGCTCCGGCGCCTGAAGAACGCGGGGCGACACCTTGGCCGCTTCGATCATCAATCTCTGCGCAAGGGCGAGGTCGCAGCTATAAGCAACGCCGACCGGAATATGCACCCTGACATCCCGGCTCGAATAAGACCAATTCTCCACTTCCTGAGTCATCAGATTCTCGTTGGGAATGAGATGCTCCTTGCCGTCGCGGGTGACGATGGAAACGGCGCGCACGCCGATCTTTGAAACATGGCCGAAGCTGTCGCCGACCACGATCACGTCCCCCGGCTTGATCGACCGGTCCATCAGCAAAATGATCCCGGCGATCAGGTTTCCGAACGTCTTCTGGAGGCCGAAGCCCACCGCCAGACCGAACGCCCCGGAGAAGACGGCAAGCGCCGTCAGATCGATGCCGAGGAAGTCGATGCCGATAAAGAAGGCGGCCACGATGATCGCGATCGCCGCCAGCTTCTGGGCGAGGAGCTTCTGGGTAGGATCGAGCCCGGACGCGCGGCGGATCGAGTGGGAAACGATCCGGTTCAGGAGCTTCACCACTGCGTAAAGTGCGACCGCGGTGAGCAGGAACTCGAAGATGGTGAGCAAGGACACCCGCGTCGCGCCGGCGTCGAAGCCGACCCGGTCCATTGTTTCGGTAATCGGCTTGAGCCCACCCACCGAACGCGCAAGCAGGCCGACGAAGGTCGCGCCGCCAAGCAAGGCCGCCGCCCAGCGCGGCGTCTGCACGCCCCGCACCAATCCGGTGACCAGCAAGGCAGTCGAAGCGGCGAGCACCAGCCCGAGCACGATCGCGCCCAGCGGCCGCCATTCGTCGACGTTCAGCACGACCGCCGTAATCAACCCGACGACAAGGTAGCGCGTGAGCCCGTTCATCCGCGGCGCCAGGCCCTCGCCGCGCGTGCCCGCGCGATGCTCCCAGAACCGCGTCAACTTCGGCCCCGCCCAGCGCGACACCAGCCAGGCGATCACGAACGCCGCCGCGCAGATCAGCAGCGCCACGCCCGCCGACGCCCGGTCGGCATAGGTCGGCCAGGTGACGCCGAGGCCTTCGAACAGGCCCTTCAACCCCGCGCCTCGTAGCGCGCGAGCCCTTCCGCCAAATCCTCGATCAAATCGTCCACGTCCTCCAGGCCGATATGAAGTCGCACCAGCGGTCCTTCCGCCTCCCAACGCCGGGCGGTGCGAATCCGCTCCGGATCGACCGGCAAGGCCAGGCTCTCGAACCCGCCCCAGCTATAGCCGATGCCAAAGTGGCGGAGCCCGTCGATCAACGCCGCCCGCTTCGCATCATCGCAGCCGTTCAGCACGAACGCGAACAGCCCCGACGCTCCTCCAAAGTCGCGCGCCCAATGTTCGTGCCCCGGGCAGGACGGCAGCGCCGGGTGAAGCACCCGCGCCACCTGCGGCTGCTTTTGGAGCCACCCCGCCACCTTCAGCGCGCTCTCGCCATGCTGCTTCAGCCGGAGCGCAAGCGTCCGCAGTCCGCGCAGCGCGAGCCAGCAATCGTCCGCCGACGCCGTCTGCCCGAATGCCCGGCTCTTCCGCTCCAGCGGCCCGAGCCACTCCTCCCCCACCGTCACCGATCCAAGCATCACATCGGCATGGCCGCCGATATATTTGGTGCAGGCGAGGATCGAGAAATCCACGCCTGCCTGCAGCGCCGGAAACAGCAGGGGCGTCGCCCAGGTATTGTCGATCAGCGTCACAAGCCCGTGCGCCTTGGCCACCGCGCAGATGCCGGGCACGTCCTGCACTTCGAAGGTGAGGGAGCCGGGGCTTTCCAGGAACACCGCGCGCGTTTTCTCGCCGATCAGCGCTTCGATGCCGCGCCCGACCAGCGGCTCGTAATAGCGCGTCGTCACGCCGAACGGCGCAAGCACCTCGTCGCAGAAGATCCGCGTCGGCGCGTAGGCGCTGTCGACCATCAGCAATTCGTCGCCGGGCTTGAGCACGGTCATCAGCGCCATCGTCACGGCCGCCGCGCCGGATGGGAACAGCTTGGTCCCCGCCGCGCCCGGCTCGAGTTCCGTCAGCGCCTCGGCCAACGCCCAGTGCGTCGGCGTCCCATTGCGGCCGTAGTGCAGCGTGCCTGCCTTGGGCGGGTTGGCCGCTTTCATCGCCTCGACGCTGTCGAACAACACGGTGGAGGCCCGCCACACCGCCGGGTTGACGATGCCTCCCGTCCACTCCGGCCGCCGACCGCTTTGCACGATCCGCGTATCGCGCCGGCCGCCGCCTCCGCTTTTCATGCCGCGCCGGTCGCCTTGGGCATCTCAGGATCGGCGCCCCATTCCGACCAGCTGCCGTCGTAGAGCTGCGCGTCCTCCTTGCCGAGCAGATGCGCCCCAAGCAGCAGCACGCAGGCGGTGATGCCGGACCCGCAGGTCGCGACCAGCGGCTTGTCCAGATCGACGCCCGCCTCCGCAAAGGCGGCCCGCAGGTCTTCGCCGCGCTTCATTCTATTGTCGGCCCCGAACAGGCTCGACTGCGGCAGGTTGCGCGAACCGGGAATGTGCCCCGCCGCCATGCCCGGCCGAGGCTCCGCTTCCCTCCCGGCGAATCGCGCCGCGCCGCGCGCGTCAACGATCTGATGGCTGTCGGACCCCACCAGCCCCAGCACCCGCTCTTTGTCCACCACAGCGCTGCGATCGAACCTCGGCGTGAAGTGCCCGTGCCGGACCTGCGGCCTGCCGGCTTCCACGGGCCTGCCTTCCGCCTTCCACTTCGGCAGCCCGCCATCAAGCACCGCCACTTTGCGCGCCCCGAAGCTCTTCAGCATCCACCACCCCCGCGCCGCGCTGTGCAGCGGGCTGTTGTCGTAGACCACGACCCGCTGCCCGTCGCCGAGGCCAAGCGCCTGCATCCGGCTCGCAAAGATATGCTCGGGCGGCACCATGTGCGGCGCCGAGTGGGCGGGGTCGGCGACCGCGTCCAGATCCATGAACACCGCGCCCGGGATATGCTCCGCCTCATATTCGGCCCGTGCATCGCGCTGGTCGGTCGGCAGAAAGAAGCTGGCATCGATCACCCGCAGATCCGGCGCGCCGAGCTCGCCCGCAAGCCACTCGGTCGGGATCAGCGCCTCCACCGCTCAGTCCTGCGCGAAGCGGCGGAAGAAGCTGCGGTCGTCCCACTTCGGCCGCTCCGGCGCATTCGCCACCCGCCAGCCCAATTCCGCGACGAAATCGTGAAGCCGCACCGCGTCCAGTTTCTCCACCGGCTGGGAGAGATCGTCGGACGGCGCATGGTAGCGCGTCGAGCGCCACTGCCGCTCGATCTCCGCTTCCGGCGTATCCCTGGCAAAGCCGAACTTGAACGCCAGCGACGGCACGCCCTCGCGAATGAAGCTATACTGGTCGGAACGGACGAAGCTGTTCCGGTCCGGCCAAGGGTCAGGCACCAGCGGCAGGCCCTGCGCGCGGCCGACTTCCCCCGCAATCTCGCCAAGGCTGCTTTCCTCGGCCCCCAGCGCGATCACGCTCTTCAGCGGAAAGATCGGCAGCGCCATGTCGAAATTCAGATCGGCGACGATCGACCGCTTCGGCACGGTCGGGCGCAGCGAGAAATAGCGCGAGCCGAGCAGGCCCTTCTCCTCCGCCGTCACCCACACGAACAGCATCGAGCGCTTCGGCTTTGTGCCGCGCGCCTTGAAGCTGCGCGCAATGTCGAGCAGCCCCGCCGCCCCTGCGGCATTGTCCATCGCTCCGTTGTAGAGCCCGTCGCGCTCAATCGGCGTCGAAACGCCGAGATGGTCAAGGTGGGCGGAGAAAACGACATGCTCGCCGCTCAAGCCGGGGTCGCCGCCGGGCAGCCGCGCGACGACGTTGCTGGAGACCACCTGCCGCTGCGACGCGCTGAAGCTGCCGCGCAGGCTGGTGTTGAAGGTCACCTTGGGCAGCGGCCGCGACGCGTCGGCGGCGGCGGAAAGCTCGGCGAAGCTCGTATTGGCGGCGGCGAACAGCTTCTGCGTCGTCTCGGGATTGAAGCTCAGCTGCACGAACGGCGTCTTCACGTCCCGCAGCGAGGCGTCGGCAAAATACATGCCGCCCTGCCCGACCTGCGCCATCGACCGCGACCAAGGGGTCTCGACCGCCTTCAATGTCGTCAGCGACAGCACGCCCACCGCCCCGCGCTCGGCAAGAATGCGCGTGCGGTCGCGGCGCGCGTGGGCCTTGAGCGCGCCCGAAATGGTCTCAGGTCCGCCGCTCACCACCACAGCGATCTTGCCCTTCAAGTCGACTCCGGCGAGATCGTCATGGCCGGCTTCGGGAATGTGCAGGCCGTAACCGATGAACACCAGCGGCGCGTCCACCCGCTCCGGCACCCCCCCGCCGCCGCGGCCGACAACAATGTCGCCGGGCAATTCGAGCCGGGTCTCGCGGCCGCCCGACACCAGCGACGCTTCGGACTTGCTATGGTCGACAAACTGTTCCTCGAACGCGATCCGCTGGAAGAAGGTGCCGTCGTCCCCCGCCGGCTGAAGCCCAATCGCGCGCGCCTGCGCCACCACATAATCGGCCGCGCGCTGATAACCGGGCGTGCCGGTCAGCCGCCCCTCCATGCCGTCGTCGGCAAGAACGGAAACGTCCCCCCACCAACGCTCCGCCCGCTCAGCCTGCGAAGGCGCCCCCGGCACCGTGGCGCAGGCGGCGAGGAGGAGAGGCAAAGCGAGGAGAGACAAACGCATGGCGAACTCCCGGACAGGCAGTGTGTCCCCGTTCCTTGTCGCGCCCCTCACGCGATGTCCAGCTAGCGCTTGCCGATGAACTCCCGGATGTCGCGGCTGAGCTTGGCGCGGTCGTCGTCGCGGACGTACATCATGTGGCCGGAGCCGTAATAGCTGAACTGCACGCGGTCGGCGGGAATGCCGGTGCGCGACAACGCATATTCCGCGCCGAAGAAGGGCGTCGCGAAATCGTAATAGCCCTGGCCGACGAAGATCCGGAGGCCGCTATTCTCGCGCAGCGCGCGGCCGAGATAAGGCGCGACGTTCTTGTAATATTTCGCCTCGCCGCCGCCCAGATCCCAGTTCCAGTCGCCGACCGGACCGATGGTGGTGTAGCTCCGGTCGCTGCGGAACTTCAGCCCGTCCCGAACCCAGCTGTTGATCGCGGCGGTGTAGCCTGCGTCGATGCCGTAGAAGCTTGGATCGTTGTCCGGCTCCTCGCCCGCATTGTCGAAGTCGCGCCCCGTATAGCGCGCGTCGAGGCGGCCGATGGTGAGGCCCCGGTCGCGCAGCAATTCCTTGTAGAAGCGGCTATCGCTGACGCGCAGATCGGCTTCTTCCAGAAACTGCTCGGACAGGCCGGTGAACCGCGCCAGGCGGCGGCGGATGTCGGCGCGGCGATCGCCCTTCAGCGCCTGGCCCTGGAGCAGCGCCGAGGCATAATCGCCGATCGCGAAGCGGCGCGCTTCGTCGACGAAGCTTTCGACGCTTCCCGCATCGGCCGGCGCCTTGCCGTGGTGATGCGCGGCCGCCGCCATCGACGGCAGGTAGAGGACGTAGGGCAGCTCGTTGCCCGGCACGTTCGCCTGCGCGCCGAAATCGAGGATGGTGGAGATCAGGATCACGCCGTTCAGCGACACGTCGTTGAACCGCCCCTCGAGCTCGTTCACCACCGCCGCCGAGCGCGTCGTGCCGTAGCTTTCGCCGCCCAGGAATTTGGGGCTGTTCCACCGGCCGTTGTCGTTGAGCCAAAGCCGGATGAACTCGGCCACGGACTTCGCGTCGGCGGTGACGCCCCAATAGTCCTTGGGGTCGGTCTTGCCGAGCGCGTGGGAGAAGCCGGTGCCGACCGGGTCGATGAAGACGATGTCGGTGACGTCGAGCAGGCTGTCCGGATTGTCGACGATCGGGAAGGGCGGCGCGCCGTCGTCGCGCGCGTCGGAGGGAATCGCCACCCGCTTCGGCCCGAAGGCGCCCATGTGCAGCCAGACCGAGCCCGAGCCCGGCCCGCCGTTGAACAGGAACGTTACCGGCCGGTTGGGATCGCGGGGTTCCTTGACGTAGGAGGTCGAATAGATGCTCGCCTTGGGCGTGCCGTCCTCACCCTTGAGGTAAGTCTCGCTCGCCGTCGCGGTGAAGGACACCCGCGTGCCGCCGAAGGTGCCGCTGTGCCGGGTAACGGAGACAGTCGGCGGCGGAATGGCCGCGTCGGCGCCCTTCTTGTCGGCGGCGGGAGAAGCCTGGGCGAAAGCGGGCGCGGCAAGCGCGGCGGCGGAAAGGGCAAGGAGGAGCCTGATCATGGCGGGAGCTATGCCACGCGGCACTGTTCCGGCAAAGCGGCAGACGCTTTCGCATCGCTGCCGCAGCGGATAGAGAGCGGCGCCATGGACCTTACCCATCTCGGCCGCGCATCGGCCCTTCCCGCGTCGCCTGAAGAGGCACAGCTCGACTACGTGCCGAACCCGCGCCCCGGCCGCCCTTATCTCATTCGCTTCACCGCGCCCGAATTCACCTCGCTCTGCCCGGTCACCGGCCAGCCCGATTTCGCGCACATCGTCATTGATTACGCGCCCGGCGAAAGCATCGTGGAATCCAAGTCGCTGAAGCTGTTCCTAGGCGCCTTTCGCAACCATTGCGGCTTTCACGAAGACGTGACGGTCGGCATCGGCGAGCGGCTTGCGAACGAGATGAAGCCGCTCTGGCTGCGCATCGGCGGCTATTGGTATCCGCGCGGCGGTATTCCGATCGACGTCTTCTTCCAAACCGGCGAGCCGCCGGCGGGCTTGTGGGTCCCCGGGCAGGACGTCCCCGGCTATCGCGGGCGCGGCTGAGGTGAAGGTCGCCGTTCTTGGCGCGGGCTCGGTCGGCTGCTTCATCGGCGGCGCCTGGGCTTCGGCGGGCGTGCCCGTCACGCTGATCGGCCGGAACCGGATCGGCAGCGCCATCGCGGAACACGGCCTTACCCTCACCGAACACAATGGCTGGCGGGCGCACCTCGCGGCGGCGGAAGTCGACTTCACGACCAAGCCGGCGGCGCTCGGCAAGGCGGATATCGTTGCGCTGTGCGTCAAAAGCCAGGACACCGCCGAAGCCGCCAAGCAGATCGGCCGCCACGCGAAAAAGGGGGCGCTGGTCATCTCCTTTCAGAACGGCGTCAGCAACGTCGAGGTATTGGAGGCGGCGCTCGGGCGGCGCGGCTTCGCAATCGCGCCGGGCATGGTGCCGTTCAACATCGCCTATCTCGGCAACGGCCGCTTCCACAAAGGTGTGGCGGGCGAGCTTGCCGCGGCGGACGTACCGGCCACCCGCGCCTTGGCCGAGCGGATCGGCGACGGCCCGGTCAAGCTCACGCTTCACGCCAACATGCCGGGCCTCGCCTGGGGCAAATTGCTCATCAACCTCAACAATGCGGTAAACGCGCTGTCCGGCCGCACCCTGCTCGAGCAGCTCAAGGAGCGCGATTACCGCCGCATCGTCGCCGCCTCCATAGTCGAGGCGCTGGACGTGCTTGCCGCCGCCGGGCTCGAGCCGGCGCAGATCGGCCCGGTGCCGCCCAAGCTCCTCCCCCACGCCATCGCCGCGCCCAACCTGCTGTTCAACAACGTCTTCCTCAAAGTGCAGAAGATCGACGGCCACGCCCGCTCCTCGATGGCCGACGATCTGAAAGCCGGCCGCCGCACCGAGATCGATTGGCTGAACGGCGAAGTGGTGAAGCTCGGCGCCACCGTTGGCCGCAAGACGCCTGTCAATTCCGCGATCGTCGCCTTGGTGAAGCAGGCCGAAGCCGGCGTGGAGCACCTGTGGAGCCCGCAGGAGCTCAAGGCGCACGTCCTCCAGGGCCACAAGGTCGCGCCGCTCTTCGGCTACTGATTTGACAAGGGCTTAGGCGCCGCGCAGGGCCTTGGGCGCCCCACGTCTCGGAGACTCGTCCGCATGCGCCTTTCCCTTGCCGCTTCGCTCCTCGCGCTTACCGCGCTCACCGCCTGCGCAAGCACCCGCGACAGCGCGCCCGCCTCCGCCGCCGACGCGCCGCGCCCCGCGCAGGCCGCGCGCCAGATCCCGACCCAGCTCCCGACCCACACGCGGCCGCTGCAATATACGATTTCCGCAACGCCCGACGCCGCCAACTTGCGCTTCACCGCGCTCAGCACCGTCGACGTCGATGTGCTCCAGGCCACCGACAGCATCACCGTCAACGCCGCCGATCTGAGCTTCAAGGAAGCGCACATCGCCACCCTGTCGGCCGACGGCCGCCCGGCGCCAGTTGCTATGTCTGCAAAGCGAATTGCGGTGGACGCGGACAAGCAGACCGCCACGGTCCACTTCGGCCGCCCGGTTCAACCCGGCCGCTACCGGCTGAGCTTCGATTATGCCGGTAAGATCAACACCCAGGCCGCCGGCCTGTTCGCGCTCGATTACGACTCGCCCACCGGCAAGAAGCGCGCGCTCTACACCCAGTTTGAAGCACCCGACGCGCGCCGCTTCTTCCCGGGCTGGGACGAGCCGCAATTCCGCACGCCCTACACCCTCACCGTAACCGTTCCGCAGGCCGACGACGTCGTCTCCAACATGCCGCAAGCGGGCGTCGAGCAGCGCGCCGACGGCACCAAGACCGTCACCTTCCGCACCACCCCCGCCATGTCGTCCTACCTCCTGTTCCTCGGCGTCGGCGATTTCGACCGGATCACCACCACCGCGGCCGGAACGGAAATCGGCGTCGTCACCAAGGCCGGAGACAGCGAAAAGGGCCGCTGGGCGCTCAACAGCTCCGCGCAGATCCTGCCTTATTATAACGACTATTTCGGCACGCCTTATCCGCTCCCCAAGCTCGACAACGTCGCAGGCCCGGGCAGCAGCCAGTTCTTCGGCGCGATGGAGAATTGGGGCGCGATCTTCTCCTTCGAATCGATCCTGCTCGTCGATCCGGCGATCACCACCGAAGCGACGCGCCAGCGCATCTTCGAAGTCGCCGCGCACGAAATGGCGCACCAATGGTTCGGCGATCTCGTCACCATGGCCTGGTGGGACGACCTTTGGCTGAACGAAGGCTTCGCCTCCTGGATGGCCAGCAAGGCGATGAACGACCTCCATCCGGAATGGGAACCGGAGCTTGCCCTGGTCGGGGCGCGCGAAGGCGCCATCGGACAGGACGCCGTGGCGACGACCCACCCGATCGTGCAGAGGCTGACCACGGTCGAGCAGATCAGCCAGGCGTTCGATTCGATCACCTACTCGAAGGGCGAGGCGGTGATCACGATGATGGAGGATTATGTCGGCGAGGATGCGTGGCGAAAGGGCGTGCAGGATTATATGCGCACCTATCGCCTCGGCAACACGCAGACCGACCAGCTTTGGCAGAAGATCGAAGCGGCGGCGGGCAAGCCGGTGACGGCGATCGCCCATGACTTCACGCTTCAGCCGGGCGTGCCGCTGATCCGCGTTGAGGATGCCACCTGCAGCGGCGGGCGCACTCGCGTTAGCCTCCGCCAATCCGAATTCACCCGCGACCGGCCGGACAAGGCGCCGCTTTCCTGGCGCGTGCCGGTGATCGCTTCCACCGTCGGCGGCAGCGAAGTGCGCGGCCTGGTGGAAGGCGGCGCGGCGAGCCTGACCATGCCCGGCTGCGGCCCCGTGCTGCTGAACAGCGGCCAGACCGGCTATTACCGCACGCTCTACACGCCCGCGATGCTCGACAAGCTCACCGCCTCCTACGCCAAGCTGAAGCCGATCGATCAATCCGGCCTGCTCGCCGACAATTGGGCACTCGGCCTTGCCGGCCAGCAGTCCGCCGCCGAAGCCTTGGACCTGCTCGATGCGATGCCGGCCAACGCCAACACGCAGGTGATCAGCCGCGCCGCCGGTATCCTTTCCGCCGTCCACGGAATGTATGACGGCGATCCGGCGCGTCAGGCGATCGTCGCCCGCTACGCCTCGGCCAAATTGTCGCCGATGCTCGCGAAGATCGGCTGGACGGCAAAGGCCGGCGAAGCGCCGACGGTGCCCGTGCTCCGCTCCGACCTGATCGCGACACTCGGCGCGATGGGCGACGCGAAGGTCGTGGCAGAAGCGAACCGCCTCTACGGCTCCAACGACCCGCTCGCCACCACCGGCGGCCTGCGCACCACCATCCTCTCGGTGGTGGCCCGCAACATGGACGCAGGCCAGTGGGACCGCCTCCGCGCCCAGGCCAAGGCGGAGACCAACCCGCTGGTCAAGGCGTCGCTCTACCGCTTGCTCGGCGCGTCGAGCGATCCGGCGCTTGCCCAGCGCGCGCTCGATCTCGCCCTCACCGATGAGCCGGGGGCGACGACCAGCTCGGCCATCGTCAGCGCCGTTGCGGCCCGGCATCCCGATCTCGCCTTCGACTTCGCGCTGCGCAACCGCGAGAAGGTCGAAGCTTTGGTCGATACATCGTCGCGCTCCCGCTACATTGCGGGTCTCGGCGCAGGCTCGTCCGACCCGGCCATGGTGGAGCGGATCGAGGCGTTCGCCACGCGCTATCTGACGCCCGAATCGCGCCGCCCGGCCGATCAGGCGATCGGATCGATCCGCGAGCGGGTGCGGGTGCGCACCACGCGCCTCCCCGACATCACCCGCTGGTTCGAGGCGAAAGCGCGGGGCTAGCGCAGCCCGCCTTCGCGGGCGGTGCGGCGATAAAGGAGCCAGAGCAAAGCGGCGAAGACGAGGGTGCCGAGGATGATCGCGGTGCCCGCGAAATCGTCGCCCACCACCGCAAGAGGCGAACCGCTGCCCGTGCCCGCCACAACGCCCGCAAAGGCGACGTTGAGCAGGCTATCGCCGACGATCAAACCGGTTGCCATCAGCACGCCCATGCGCTTGGCGGCTTCCGGATCGGCGGCGCGCTCGGCGCGCCTGTCGTAAAGCTTGCCGAGCACCGCGCCGATCACCACCGGCAAGGTCACCGCCATCGGCAGGTAGATGCCGATGCCGACGGCGAGCGGGGGCAGGCGGAGCTTGCCCGCTTTGCCGAGCGCCGCGTCGACGATCACCGCCACCACGCCGATTGCCGCGCCGATGCCGATCATCCGCCAATTGAGATCGCCGCCAAGCACGCCCGCGGCAAGCGCCGAGATCAACGCCGCCTGCGGCGCGGGAAGCGCTTCCGGCCCAGCCCCCGGCGCGCCCGCGAAGCCGTAAGCGGCGTTCAAGAGGTCGAGCACCGGCGGGATCACCAGCGCGCCGAAGATCACGCCGAACACCAAGGCCACCTGCTGCCGCCACGGCGTCGCGCCGACCAGCTGGCCGGTTTTCAGATCCTGGAGGTTGTCGTTGGAGATGGTGGCGATGCCGAACACGATTGCGGTGGTGAACAAGGCATAAGCGATCAGCGCCGGCGTCTCCGTCCCGCCGCCCTCGAAGCCCAAGGCAAGCAGCAAGGCCGCGCCCAGGATCGCAAGAATGCCGATGCCGGAGATCGGGCTGTTCGACGCGCCGATCAGGCCCGCCATGTAGCCGCACACCGACGCGATCACGATACCCGCGACCAGCACGAACAGCAGGGTCCCAAGGATCAGCGGCACCGCCGATCCTTCCAGCGGCCCGCCGGCGATGAAGCGCCACAGCAGCCAGGCGATCGGGATAAGCGAGGCAAGGATCACCCCCGCGACGATGCCGATCGGCATGTCCCGCTCCTCGAGCGCAAGCACCGCGCCGCTCACCCCGCGCTGGCGCGAGGCGGCAATGGCCGAGCGGATGCCGCCGACAATCGGCCCGATGATCTTGAGCAGGGTCCAGATCGCCGCAACGCCGATCACGCCCGCGCCAAGGAAGCGCACTTCCGATCGGAACACGTTGGCCGCGACTTCCTCCGCCGCGCCGGGAACGCCCGAGGTCAGGATCGGAAGAACGATCCACCAGCCGAGCACCAGTCCGGCGAACATCGCCGCGCCCACCGAAATGCCGACCAGATGCCCCGCCCCGATCAGCGCGAACGACAGCCCTCCGGAGATGCCGGTGGCGCCCGATCCGACGCGGAAGAAAGCCGCCGCTTCCTCGGCAAGCAGCCGGGTCTTGGAAAGGAGCGTAAACACCGCCGCCACGACCGAGCTGAACACGATCAGCCTTAGCCCCTGCTGCGCCTCCGCCCCGCCCTCGCGGGTGCCGGCGCCGACCTTGAGCACTTCCGCCGCCGCGACGCCTTCCGGATAGGGCAGCTCCGAATCTACCACCAAAGCCCGGCGCAGCGGTACGGAAAACATGACGCCCAATATGCCGCCCACCGCCGTCACGGCGGCGGTGGTGAAATAGGGGAAACCCTGCCACCAGCCCACCATCACCAGCCCGGGCAGAACAAAGATGATCGCTGCAAGCGTCCCCGCCGCCGACGCAACGGTTTGTACGATATTGTTCTCGAGAATGGTCGAGGAGCTGAACCAGCGCAGCACCGCCATGGAGATCACCGCCGCCGGGATCGACGTCGCAAAGGTCAGCCCGACGCGAAGGCCGAGATAAACGTTGGCCGCAGTGAACACCAAGGTGATCAGCCCGCCCAGGATCACCGCGCGCAGGGTCAGCTCGCGCATCGCGCCGCCGCTTGGCTCAGCCGAAGTCGCCATCCTTTATCTCCCCTTGAAAAGGCCCCCGAGAAGCCCGCGCACCAGCGACCCCGCAATTCGGTTCACCACTTGGCGCTGCACCGATTTGCCAAGCTGGATCGCGACTTCCTCGCCGATCCCGCGGTTGGCCCTGCTGTGGCGGGCGGCGCGGGCCTGTTCCTTGTCCGCCGCCGCTTCCGCCTTGGCGGCCTCGGTTGCAGCCTTCTTCTCGGCCGCCGCCGCGCTCGCTTCCTCGGCGCGCGCCTTTAAAATTTCCTCGGCGCTTTCCCGGTCGACCCGATCCTCATATTTGCCTGACACGGCCGAGGTGGAAATGAACACCGCCCGCTCGCCGATCGACACCGGGCCGAGCCGCGAGTGCGGCGGGCGGATCATGGTCCGCTCCACCGGCGACGGCGACCCGTCCGGCTGAAGCAGCGACACCAAGGCCTCGCCGACCTTGAGCTGGGTGATCTCCGTCTCGACATCGACGCCCGGATTGGCCCGGAAGCTTTCCGCCGCTGCCCGCACCGCTTTCTGCTCCTTGGGCGTGAACGCGCGAAGCGCATGCTGCACCCGGTTACCGAGCTGGCCCGCCACCGTGTCCGGAATGTCGATCGGGTTCTGGGTCACGAAATAGATGCCGACGCCTTTGGAGCGGATGAGGCGCACCACCTGCTCGATCTTCTCCTCGAGCGCTTTCGGCGCATCGGCGAAGAGGAGGTGCGCTTCGTCGAAAAAGAAGACGAGCTTGGGCTTGTCGGGATCGCCGACCTCCGGAAGCTCCTCGAACAATTCGGACAAGAGCCAGAGCAGGAAGGTGCCGTAGAGCCGCGGGCTGGCCATGAGCTTGTCGGCGGCAAGCACGTTGATCACGCCGCGCCCTTGATCGTCCGTGCCGAGAAAGTCGCGGATGTCGAGCGCCGGCTCGCCGAAGAAGTGGCCGCCGCCCTGCGCGTCGAGCTGAAGAAGCTGGCGCTGGATGGCGCCCACCGTCGCCTTGGCGACGTTCCCGTATTCCGCCGACAGCCGCGCCGCGTTGCTCGCGCAATAGCTCAGCAGCGCCTGAAGGTCGTCGAGCTCGAGAAGCAGCAGCCCTTCCTCGTCCGCCACCCGGAAAGCGATGGAGAGCACGCCCTCCTGCGTCTCGTTGAGCCCCATCAGCCGCGCGAGAAGCAGCGGGCCCATCTCGGAAACGGTGGTGCGGATCGGGTGGCCCTGCTCCCCGAACAGGTCCCAGAACACCGCCGGGTTATCGGCATAAGCGTAATCGGTGATGCCGAGGTCGGCGGCGCGCTTGGTCAGCGCCTCGTGCATCTTGGACGTGGCGGAGCCCGCCATGGCGATGCCGGCAAGATCGCCCTTCACGTCGGCGAGAAACACCGGAACGCCCGCAGCCGAAAAACCCTCGGCGAGGCCCTGCAGGGTCACCGTCTTGCCGGTGCCGGTCGCGCCCGCGATCAGGCCGTGCCGGTTGGCGCGGGACAGGACGAGCCGCTGCGGACCGCCGGGACCGGCGCCGATCAGGATGGAGTTGCTGTCGTCCAAGGCGCGCTCCAGTGAAAAAAGCCTGCCGCCCCTATTCCCCAACCGGGGAGGGGCGGCAAGCCGTCTTCATTCGAGAGCGCTGTCGCGCGTCTTAGCGCGCGCGGGCAAGCTCGATGCCGACATAGATCGGCGGCGCGTTGCCGCGGCGGACGAGCAGCAACACGCTGTTACGTCCGGCCGCCCGCGCCGCGGCAACAACCGCCGCCGCTTCTTCCGGCGTGCGGGTGGCGCGCTGGTTGATCGACAATATGATGTCGCGCACCTGGAGCTTCTGCCCAGCGTCGCTCGAAGGGTTCACGCCGGCAACCACAAGGCCCTTCAGGTTGACATCGTTGAGCCGCAGCGTGCGGGCGATTTCCGGAGTCAGCGCCTGCACGGTGACACCCAGGCTTTCGCGCGCCGAACGCTGGCCGGTGGACTGTTCGGTCTCGCCCGGCGCGGTGACTTCCTGCTCTTCCTCGATGCCGTTGAGCTTGGCGAGTTCCTCCTCGGTCGGCCGCTCGCCGACCGTAACCGTCACCGTCCGCCGCTCGCCGCCCCGGATCAGTTCGATCGGCACCCGCGTGCCCGGCGCGATGTTGGAGACGAGGTAAGCGAGGGACTGGTCGGGCGTCACCGGCTGGTTGTTGACGGTGATCACCACGTCGCCCTGCTGGATGCCGGCGCGCGCCGCGCCCGCGCCCTCGGTGACGCCGCGGATCAGCTCGCCCCGGTTCTTCGGCAAGCCGAGGCCGGCGGCGATGGCATCGTCGATCGCCTGCAGGCTGACGCCGATATAGCCGCGCTGCGGACGCTTGCCCTTCTGAAGCGCCTCGACAATCGGCGCCGCTTGGTCCGCCGGAATGGCGAAGCCGATGCCGACATTCCCGCCGGTGGGCGAAATCAGTGCCGTGTTGATGCCGACGACGTTGCCGTTCAGGTCGAACATCGGCCCGCCCGAATTGCCCATGTTGATGCTTGCATCGGTCTGGATGTAGCGGTCGTAGACGCCCGCGCCGATGTTGCGGTGAAGGGCGGAGACGATGCCGGCGGTGACGGTGCCGCCAAGGCCGAACGGGTTGCCGATCGCAACGACCCAGTCGCCGACCCGCACCGGCTCGCCCCGCGCAAAGCGGACGAAGGGCAGGTTGTTGCCCTTGATCTTCAGCACGGCGAGATCCGATGTCGGGTCGCGGCCGACCAGTTCCGCTTCATATTCACGGCGATCAGACAGGATCACAGTGATCTGGTCCACCGTTGCGCCGCTGCGCGCCGGCGAGACGACGTGGTTGTTGGTGACGACATAGCCGTCGGCCGAGATAATGAAGCCGGAGCCCAAGGAGCCGCCGCGCTGGGTGGTCGGCGCATCGCCGCCGCCTTCGGGCACCGGCGCGCCGAAGCGGCGGAAGAATTCCTCGAAGCCGGGCGGCAGCTGCCGGTTCTGACTGACGGTGATGCTCTGCTTGGTAGAGATGTTGACCACCGCCGGCTGCAGGCGCGCGGCCAGGTCGGCAAAGCTCATCGGCGCGCCGGGGCGCGGCGCGGACGCGGCCATGCTTCCGGGCTCGTTCTGCGCGGTTTGCGCGCCAACGGGGCCAACGGTGAGCGTCGCCGTGGCGCCGCCGATCAAAAGGGCAGCGGTGAGGCCATAAACATAACGCACGATCGGAATCCTCCTCTTGGTCCTACCGCCCGGGCAGGCGAGGACCCGGGTTGATGAAAACACTTGTAGTCAACCTATCTGGTGCGCCTGAACGTGAATTGAATAGGCGCGGGGCCGCGGATCACCGCCGCCCCTGAAACTCCCGCAAATATTGATTGTTCGGCGACAGTATGATGCTGGAGCGCCCCTGCTCCTGGCCGCTGCCATTGTTGATGAAGGTCGATTCGTAAGACTGCATCGCCCGGTAAAAATCGAAGAAGTCCGGGTCCTTGCCGAACGCTTCGGCGTAGACGTTCGCGGCTTCGGCATCGGCTTCGGCGCGAATGATCTGCGCCTGCTTGGCGCCTTGGGCCTGGATCGAGCGGGCTTCCTGCTGGCGGGCGGTGCGCATCCGCTGGAAGGCCGAATCTAGCGGTGTGCCTTCCGGCAGATCGGCGCGCTTGATGCGCACATCGACGATCTCCGCGCCATATTGCCCCGCGACCCGGTTGAGCGCGGTTTTGATGTTCTGCATCATCTGGCCGCGCTCGGGGCTGAGCAAAGCCGCGAACTGGCGCTTGCCGAGTTCGTTGCGGAGCGCCGAGCCGAGGATCGGCTTCAGCTGATCGCTGACCTTCTCCTCGGTGCCCGCCGAAATGAACATCTGCAGCGGATCAACGATCCGGTAGCGGGCAAAGGCGTCGACCTGCAGCCGCAGCTGATCGGTGGACAGCACCTGCTGGCGCTCCATGGCGATCGACAGGATGCGTTTGTCGATCCACTCGATCTTCTCCATGAACGGCACCCGGGCGATCAGGCCCGCCTGGGTTTTGCCGAAGGTCTCGCCGCGCTTGTACGGGTTGATGATCCGCTCCGGCTTGCCGAAGCGGACGATCACCGCTTGCTTGGTTTCCGGCACCACCGCGAAGGTGCTGCCGATCAGCACCAGGAGCAGGATCGCCAGAAAGGCGAGCGCCAGCGGATTGCGGATTGCCCGGCTCATCGTGGTGCCGCCGCTTCAGGCGCGGCCGGCGCCGCATCGGCGCGCCGCTTGAGTTCCGGAAGAGCCAGATAGGGCGTTACCCCCGGCGCCTCGACGATGGTCTTGTCCACTCTTGAAAGCACCCTTTCCATGGTCTCGTAATACATGCGGCGGCGGGTCACTTCCGGCGCAAGCTTGTACTGGGCATAGACTTTGTCGAACGCAGCCGCTTCGCCCTGCGCCTTGGCGGTAAGCTGAAGCGCGTAAGCGCGGGCGTCGTTCATATAGCTCTGCGCCTGCTGCTGCGCCGCCGACACTTCCTTGAAGGCGTCGTTGACGGCGGCCGGCGGATCGGATTGCTTGACGGCGACGCCGAGCACCCGGACGCCCGCGCCATAGCTGTCGAGCAATTGCTGCATCAGAATCTGCACCCGCTGCTCGATCTCCGAACGTCCAGCGCCGATCGCGTCGTCGAGCGACACGCCAGCCACCGCCTGGCGCATCGCGCTTTCGGCGACTTCGCTGATGGTTTCGTCCGGGTTCTGGATCTGGAACAGGTAGAGTTGCGGATCCTTGATGTTCCAGCGCACCGAATAAGCGAGATCGATAATGTTCTGGTCGCCGGTCAGGATGAGGTTCTCTTGAGCGCGATCAGTGGAGCCGATGTTGGCGGTGCGCACCGCCTGGATATCGACCTTTTGCACCGATTCCAGCGGCGCCGGCAGGGTGAAGCCGATGCCCGGCTGCAACGTGCGGCTGTAGGAGCCGAGCAGGGTCACCACGCCGCGCTCCTGCGGGCCGATGCGGTGGAAGCTGGTGAACACCAGCCACAGCAGCAGGAACACGCCCAGGCCATAGAGCCAATAAGGTCGCCCGTCGCCCGCTCCGCCGCCGGTCGGGAAGCGTCCGCCGAAGCGGTCGCGGCTTCTTTTCAGGAAATCGTCGAGAGAGGTGACGCTGCCCGGTCCGCCGGAGCCGCGCGGACCCCGCTTGCGCGGCGGCTGGCCCCAGGGGCTGCGCGATCCGCCGCCGGAGCCGCCGTCGTCGCCGCCGCCTTCCGATCCGCCGCCGGACGGGCCCCATGGGCCGCCCTTATTCTCGTTCCACATGGCGCCGAGGCGCGCGCCCCACCCGAAAAAACTGCTCATGAAGCCTTTATAAGAAGCGCGGGGGCGGAAAAACAGTGGCAAGGCAGGCGACCGCCCCTATGTCGCGCCGATGAGCGACGATCCCACTCCCCTTCTTCAGGCGCTGATCCGGATTGCCGATCCCGGCGGCACCGGCACCCTACCCGGCTCCGGCCGCCTTGCAACGCCGCGGCTGAGCGGCGGCATCGCCTCGCTGGTGATCGACTCCACCGGCCTTTCCGGCGAGCAGCGGGCAACGCTTGAGCGCCAAATCCGCGCCGTGCTTGCCGCCGTTCCCGAAGTTACGGAAGTGCGCGTGGCGATGACCGCCGACAAGGTGGAGCGCACCATCATCGCCGTCGGTTCGGGCAAAGGCGGCGTCGGCAAGTCCACCGTTTCCGCCAACCTCGCCGTCGCCTTGGCGCGCGCGGGGAAAAAGGTCGGCCTGATCGATGCGGACGTTTACGGCCCGTCGCAGACCCAGATCATGGGCATGCACGACAAGCCCGCGCTTCACGACAAGCAGATCGTCCCAGCCTCCGTTCACGGCATCAAGATGCTCTCGCTCGGCCAGATGGTGGAGCCGGGCAAAGCGCTCGCCTGGCGCGGCCCGATGGCGGCAAGCGCGCTTGGCCAGCTTATCGACGGCGATTGGGGCAACACCGAAATCCTGGTCGCCGACCTCCCGCCCGGCACCGGCGACATCCAGTTGTCGTTGATCCAGAAGTGGAAGCCCGCCGGCGCGGTGATCGTCTCGACGCCGCAGGACCTTGCGCTGATGGACGCCACCCGCGCCATTGACCTGTTCCGCACCATGAACGTGCCGATCCTCGGCTTGGTCGAGAACATGTCGGGCTATGCCTGCCCCCATTGCGGCGAAGTTTCCGACCCGTTTGGCGCCGGCGGCGCGGAAGCGGCGGCGCGGGTGCTCTCCATCCCCTTCTTGGGTCGCGTACCCCTCGCCATGGCGATTCGCCAAGCCTCCGACGCCGGCACGCCTCCGGCTGCGGGGGAGAGCGAAGAAGGCCAGGTCTTCCGCGCGATTGCACAGCGCCTGTTGGAGCATATCGCCGCCGTCTGAGTTGAACGCCTTATGCCGCTCACCACCGACGACGAAATCCGCGACCTGCTTAGCCGCACCCGCACCATTGCGATGATCGGCGCATCCGATCGCCCTGACCGGGCGAGCTGGGGCGTGATGCGCTTTCTCCAGGACTGGGGCTACCGCGTTATTCCGGTGAACCCGCAGATCACCGGCGAGCATGTCCACGGCGAATATGTCTGGCGCGAACTCTCCCAGATCGGCGAGCCCATCGACATGGTCGACATCTTCCGCCGCCCTCAGGCCGCCGGCGAAGCGGTGGACGAAGCGATCGCCGCCGGCGCCAAATCGGTCTGGCTGCAAATGGGCGTAGTCAACCACGAAGCGGCCGCCCGCGCCGAAGCGGCTGGCCTTAAGGTCGTCATGGACCGCTGCCCGAAGATCGACCTCCCACGCCTGCGCGTGCCGAGGATCGAAGCCGCTTCCTAACGCTCCAGCCGGGCGAGCTGAGCACCGCCGTTCAGGCTGGACTGCGGCCGCGCCAGCATCCGTACCTTGCGATTGGCGAAATCCACCGACACACGGTCGAACAACCGCAGCGCATCCATGCCCAGCAGCAGCGCCGGCCGGTCGAGCAACTCCAGCTTACGGAACGGGTGCACGTCGGCGAAGGCGATCGGCATGTGCTTGATGTTCATGCCGCCGACTTTGATCCCCCTGGTCACCGCCTGATCGGCGAAAACGCGGCCGCCGGTGACGCTGACGATCTCGATCGGGTTCGTTGCTCCAAGATGTCCCTTGGCCTCCAGCTTGCGGCGAAGTGCGCTGTTGCCCACCGTCACCCCCGAACCGGTGTCGAGGATGACCCAGACCTTTTGCCCGTCCACCGAAGCATCGACCAGCACCAACTGCCCGAAATGACGCCGGCCAGTCACCACGATTGCGCCGTTTTCCCACTTTTCCTCGCGCTTGTAGGAATTGGTCACCGTCATCTTCTGACGGACGAAGTCGAAGGAGACTCTCCGCGATCTCAGCGAGTCGACCCCAAGCATACCCTCGGCGCCCAGGTTCCGCCTCGACAGCGTCGGCGCCTGGACGCGCGGCACCTTTTTCCCGGCAACTTCCAGCTGCTTGATCACCACCGTCTCGATGTTGCTGACTTCGCTCATGCTGTGCACCCGCGCCTGGGCACCGCGATCGAGTGAGAGATCGTTGGCAAGCTCGCGGGAAATCACCGTCCGTTCAGCCCCCGTATCCACAACGAAGCGGAACGGCCCTTGCCCGTCGATGCTCACCGGCACCGTCATCCGCTCGCTGTGATCGGCGAGATAATCGAGCACCACGTCCGGGGCTGGAATCGGCGGCGCCTCCTGCGCCGAAGCGGACGCACCAAGCCCCGCCGCGAGCAGGAACGGGAGGGCAAAGGTTGCTGCGCGAACTGCCATGCTTGTTCTCCGCCAAAGGCCAGGCGGGAGTGTATCAGAGGCGCGGCAAAAGGCGAGTGCCCCGTCTGGGGGACAAGAGCGGTGCGCTCAGACCAGCTCCAGCGCCCGCGCGCGGAGCCGCTCCGCCGCCTCGGCATGGATGCCCGGCGCGGCGGCAAGCACGCCGAACGCTTCGCCCGACGCCGTGTTGAACGCCAGCGGCTGGCCGAGCGCCCCGCTGATCCGCGCCCCCGCTTCCTCGGCGATCAGCGCCGCGGCGGCGATGTCCCACTCGAAGCCCCACTTCAGAGTCGCGACAAGATCGGCCTCCCCCGCGGCAACCAGGGCGATGCGCAGTGCAATCGAGTTCGGCTTGTGAACGGCGACCAGATCCGCATCCACCGGCGGCAGCTGATCGGCGGGCACCCGCGCACCGGCAAGCGCCGTGCGCCCACTCGCCCGGATCGGTTCACCGTTGCGCGTCGCGCCCCCTCCCTTCGCCGCCGCCCAATGCTCGCCCCGCGCAGGCGCGTCGAGCACGCCCAGCACCGGCACCCGTTCCTCGACAAGCGCAATCGACACGCACCAGCCGGGCCGCCCGCGTAAGTAGTCGCGAGTGCCGTCGATCGGGTCCACCACCCACAAGCGCGAGCGCTCGATGCGGTCCGACTGGTCCAGCGTCTCTTCCGAAAGCCACCCCGCCTCGGGGTCGAGCGCCGTCAAACGCTCTCGCAGAAAGGCATCCACCTCCAGGTCGATTTCGCACACCGGGTTGTTCGGCGACTTTTCCCACCGCTTGAACGCGCTGCCCGACCGGGCGGCGGCGATCCGCCCCGCCTCGCGCGCGATCTCCGAAACCGCCTCAAGCACCGGCGATCGTCATCCCGTCCACCCGAAGCGTCGGCACGTTGCTCGCCCGCCGGAACTCGAGGTCGCTCGCGGGGGTCAGCTGGCGGAACATGTCGAGCAAGTTCCCCGCAATGGTAATCTCCGCCACCGCCGGGCCGATCCGGCCATTCTCGATAATGAAGCCTGAAGCGCCGCGGCTATAATCGCCGGTGACCGGGTTGACGCCCTGCCCGATCAGCTCGGTGATATAAACGCCGCGCAGGATGTCGCCGATCAGTTCGTCCCGGCTGAGGCTGCCCGCCTCCATATGCAGATTGGTAAGGCTCGCCCCCGGCGCCCCGCCCGCCCCGCGCGTCGCGTGGCCGGTGGGAAGAAGCCCAAGCTGCCGTGCCGAGGCGCTCTCCATGATCCAGCCGGTCACCCGCCCGTCCGCGACGATATCGCGCGGCCGGGTCGGCAGCCCCTCGCCGTCGAACGGCTTGGAGCGAAGCCCGCGCGGCCGGTGCGGATCGTCGCGGATGACGATGCCGGGCGCGAAAATCCGCTCCTCTTCCTTGCCGAGCAGGAAGCTCGTCTTGCGCGCAATCGCCGCGCCGCTGATCGCGCTCGCCAGATGTCCGAGCAGCGACGCGCCGACCCTGGGATCGAACACCACCGGCATCGCGCCGCTGGCGAGCTTGGCCGGATCGAGCCGCGCCACCGCGCGCTCGCCGGCAAGGCGGCCAATGGCCTCCGCCGGGTCGAGATCGGCGAAATGCCGCGCGCTATGCTGGGCGTAATCGCGCTGCATGTTGGCGCCGGTGCCCGCGATCACGCTTGCCGATCCCGAATAGCCGCTCGTCGAATAACCCCTGCAAAAGCCGTGGCTCGTCGCAAGCGCGACCACCGAGCGGCCCGCGCTTACCCCAGCGCCTTCGCTGTTGGTGACGCCGGCGACGCCGCGCGCCGCCTCCTCGATCGCTTCGGCAAGCGCCTTGAGCGCGGTCGGCGCGGGGTCGGCGCCGTCGTCGCCGTCCACGTCCGGCCCCGCATCGCGCATCAGCATGTCTTCGGGAGCCAAGCCGGACCAGGGATCCTCCGGCGCTTCGCGCGCCATCGCCGCCGCCCGCTCCACCAAAGCGGCAAGCGACTCCTCCGACAGATCGGACGACGATACCGTCGCCGAACGCTGGCCGATAAAGAAGCGAAGCCCGATCTCTTCGCCTTCCGATCGCTCCACGTCTTCCAGCCCGCCCAGGCGAATCTGAATGCCGGTGGAGGCATCGGCGATGTAGATGGCGTCGGCGGCGTCGGCGCCGGCCTTGCGGGCGCGCTCCACAAGCGCGGCGGCGCGTTCTTCTGCGTCTGTGATGGTCAGCATGGGTGCGCAGGTAGGGCGCGCCCGCCGCAAAGTCTAGGAAGTGCCCACCGCCAAACAAGCAAGGAACAGCAGTAGCCCGGCCAAGCGGTTCGAGCGGAACTTGGCAAGGGCATCGCCGCCATCCTCCGGCTTCAGCGCCGCGACCTGCCACAGGAGGTGAAGCGCCATCGGCAGCAAGGCGAGAAGCGCAAGCCGGTCCGGCCGCTCCCGCCAAAACGCCGCCGCCCAAAGCGCCAGCGCCGCAACGTAGCAAACCAGCACCCCCGTCCGCGCATGCGTCCCCAGGGCAAGCGCCGACGATTTTACCCCCACCAGCGCATCGTCCTCGCGGTCCTGAAGCGCGTAGATCGTGTCGTATCCGATCACCCAGAACACCGCCCCGCCCCACAGCAGCAAGGCGGTCGCGCCGATCTCCCCCGTCACCGCCGGCCAGCCGACCAGAGCCGCCCACGAAAACACCAGCCCAAGCCACGCCTGCGGCCACCAGGTGATGCGCTTCATGAAGGGATAGGCCGCGACCAGCGCCAGGCTTCCAAGCGCCACGATCTGCGCCGTCCGCCCAAGCTGAAGCAGCACGATGAGCCCCACCAGGCTCAGCCCCACCAGCAGCGCCCACGCCCCTCCTAGCGACACCCGCCCCGAGGCGAGAGGCCGAAGCCGCGTCCGCTCGACCTGCGCGTCCAGATCGCGATCGACGATGTCGTTATACACGCACCCCGCACTCCGCATCGCGAATGCTCCAAGCGCAAACCACCCGATCAACGCCGCCCCGCGCGGCCCGACCCCCGCAAGCGCGATCGCCCACGCCCCCGGCCAGAACAACAGCCAAACCCCCACCGGCCGATCGAGCCGCATCAGCGACGCATAAGGCTGCACCGCTGCCGGAAGCGCCCCGATCAGCCCCCGCCGCTCGCTGTCGGGTACAATCTCGTCCGCTGCATTCACCATGCCTGCGCCCCTAAACCCTGCGCCGGCGATGTCGAGGGTCGGCTTGACCGACAAGGGCTGGCAAAGCGCCGGGCGCGTCGTACGATGCCGGGGTGCAGGGCGTCGCGGTCGCCCGTGAGGAGCAGACGGAGAAGCCCGAATGAGCCTGCTGGCGCTGATGCTCGCCCTTACGGCGCCTCCCGCCGATGTCGCTTCGCAGCCGCTCCGGGCGGCGGTCGATGCCTCGCCTAAGGCAGTGGCGAAATTCATCGCACGCCGCGCCAACTGCAACCACTTCCTTGGCGAAGAGCCCTATGACAAAGCGCGCGCCGCCGAGCTGAACAAGGCGATCCGCGAACTGCGCTGCGGCCGGATCGACCGCGACGAACGCCGCCTGCGCGTGCGATACGCCGCACACTCCACGGTTCTCCGCCTGCTGGAGGAGACAAGCGACCTTCTCGGCTGGTGAAAACCGCGTGACGGTCCTCGCCTACATCGTCGCCGCCTTGGCCGAGATCGCCGGCTGCTTCGCCTTCTGGGCCTGGCTCCGGCTCGGCAAAAGCGCCTGGTGGCTCGCTCCCGGCGTGGCGATGCTGTGCCTGTTCGCCTACCTGCTCACCCTGGTGGATAGCGAACAAGCGGGGCGCACCTACGCGGCTTATGGCGGCGTCTACATCGTCGCCGCCTTGTTGTGGCTATGGGCGGCGGAGAGCGTACGTCCCGACCGCTGGGACCTGCTCGGCGGCGCTATCTGCCTCGCCGGCGCCGCGATCATCCTCTGGGGGCCACGCGCTCCCTGATCAGGCTGTTGCCGAGGCTGCGAGGGTGATCACAAAAGAATGGGACCCTTCACCACGCGCCTGGTCTAGGCGCACCCGCTCAGCGGTGCGGGCAGCCGGGCCAGCAGCAGGGGCGGCGCTTGCCATCGCGCAGGTTTTGGGTGCCCCAGGCGATACGCCTCACCCGCGTTTCCAGCTTCTTCGGCGACTGCACCCAGCAGATCCACTCGTTGCGGGCCAGCGGCGTAATGTCGCGCCATGCCGCGGCGGCCGCCGGCTCGGCGAGCAGCGCATGCCGGAAGTCGTCGGGCAGGTCGTGAACCACCCCGCCCTCCAAAGTCGCGCTTTGCACCTCCGGCACCGCATCCTCCCGTTCGGGCTCGAATCGGCGCAGCATAATTCAAATGCGCCCCTCAGTCGCGCCAGCGCGTGCGCGGGGTGACGGCTCCCTTCCGCGCGGCTAACACGCTCTCATGCCCGCCACCCCCGCCTGGCCGCCGTCGAGCCTACCGCGCTTGTTCGTGGATGAGCCGCTGCGCGAAGGCGCCGTGCTCACGCTCGGCGACGCACCGGCCAATTACCTCGGCAACGTCCTCCGCCTCCAGCCCGGCGCGCAGGTCAAACTGTTCGACAACCGCACCGGCGAATGGCTCGCCCAGATCACGGACGTGGCGAAGAAGCGGATCACTCTGGTCGCTACCCGCTTCCTCCGCCCCCGCGAGCCGGTGCCGGACATCTGGCTGGTCTTCGCGCCGATCAAGAAGGGCCGGATCGACTGGCTGATCGAAAAGGCGACGGAAGTCGGTGCCGCGCGCCTGGTGCCGGCGATCACCCAGCGCACGATCGTCGACAAGCTCAACCTCGATCGCCTCCGCGCCCACACGGTGGAAGCGGCCGAGCAATGCGAGCGCACCGCGCTTCCCGAGCTCGCCGAGCCGGTGAAGCTCGCCGCTGTCCTCCGCGCCTGGCCCGCCGAGCGCACCTTGTTCTTTGCCGACGAAAACGGCGGCGCGCCCTTTGCTGCTGCCGCCGCCGAGACGACCGGCCCGGCCGCCATCCTGATCGGCCCCGAGGGCGGCTTCACCCCCGACGAAGCCGCCGCCATCCGCGCGCTTCCCCAGGCCCGCGCCGTCTCGCTCGGCCCCCGCATCCTGCGTGCCGAAACCGCCGCCGTCGCGGCGTTGTCCGTGTGGATGGCCGCGGCCGGCGACTGGCGCGAACCGGTAGCGCGTTGAAACCTGCTGGCGGCGTTTCGCGGCGGGCGTTACAGGCGGCGCAATGACGACGCGCACCGAAACCACCAAGGCCGATCCGCTCATCGAGAGCCGGGAGGACATGCTTGCTACCTTTGCCAAGGGCGAGAAGCCGGCGTCGGACTGGCGTATCGGCACGGAGCACGAGAAGTTCGTCTACCGCCAGGCCGACCGCCGCGCGCCCTCCTACGACGAGCCCGGCGGCATTCGCGACCTGCTGATGGCACTCACCGACTTTGGCTGGACGCCCGTGGAGGAAGGCGGCAACGTCATCGCCCTCGCCGGCCCCGACGGAAACGTCAGCCTGGAGCCCGCCGGCCAGTTCGAGCTATCGGGCGCGCCGCTCGACAATCTTCACCTCACCTGCGCGGAGACCGGCCGCCACTTGAGCCAGGTGAAAGCGGTCGGCGAAAAGCTCGGCCTCAGCTTCCTCGGCCTCGGCATGTGGCCGGACAAGACCCGGGCCGAACTCCCCGTCATGCCGAAGGGCCGCTACGCGATCATGCTTCGTCACATGCCGCGGGTCGGCAGCCTCGGCCTCGACATGATGCTTCGCACCTGTACCATACAGGTTAATCTCGATTACCAATCAGAAGCCGATATGGCGAAGAAGTTCCGCGTCGGCCTTGCCCTTCAGCCGCTCGCCACCGCCTTGTTCGCCAACTCCCCCTTCACCGAAGGTAAGCCCAACGGCTTTCTTTCCTTCCGAAGCCACATCTGGTCTGACACCGATCCGCACCGCACCGGCATGCTGCCCTTCGTCTTCGAAGACGGCTTCGGCTACGAACGCTATGTCGATTACGCGCTCGATGTGCCGATGTACTTCGTCTACCGCGACGGCCGCTACCTCGACGCCGCCGGCCTCTCCTTCCGCGACTTCCTCTCCGGCAAGCTCTCGATCCTGCCCGGCGAAAAGCCGCGCCGCTCCGATTTCGTCGACCACCTTTCCACTGCCTTCCCCGAAGTGCGCCTCAAGAGCTTCCTGGAAATGCGCGGCGCCGACGGCGGCCCGTGGAACCGGATCTGCGCCCTTCCCGCTTTCTGGGTGGGCCTGCTCTACGACCAGACCGCGCTCGACGCCGCCTGGGACGAGGTGAAGGACTGGCCGCTGGAAGAGCGCCAGCGCCTCCGCGACCAGGTCCCCAAGCTCGGCCTCGCCACGCCCACCCCCGGCGGCGGCACCCTGCGCGATCTCGCCCGCCGCATCCTCGCAATCGCCGAAGCCGGCCTCAACGCCCGCGCCCGCTTCAACGCCGCCGGCGACAATGAAAGCGGCTTCCTCGACCCATTGCGCGAAATCGTCGCCCGAGGCCTCACCCCCGCCGAGCAGCTCCTGGAGCGCTACCATGGCGAGTGGACGGGCGACGTGTCCCGCGTCTACGACGAGATGAGCTTCTAGCCGTCAGGACACAGCCTAGCCGGCCTTGATCGCACGGAACCATGAGATGCGCTGGTTAGCCGCTGTTGTCCTCGATCAGCAGCCTACCCACGACGATACACATATCGGCGCTTCTTGATGGCGGCACGCTTGTTTGCGTTTCGCCTACCGTCACGTCCGCGACCGTCCAGACCGTGCCGCAATTTGGAGTAAAGGTCAGCGTGTAGACCCCGGCCGGAAGGTGCTTGATCCTGAAGCGCCCCTTGCGATTGGCCTTGGCCCGGAAGGTGCGGCCGGCTCCGTCGGTGGCCACCACGCGCACCGGGAAGCCAAAGGTTTCCACTTCCCCAGCGATGGAGCCGTGCGGCCGGTCGGTTTCCGCGAGGGCTGGTTCGCCGGCGGCGAGCAGGCCGGCTGTAACCGCCGCTGCAAGAACCATGCGCCGGCCTGTGCCGCTACCGCCGGGCTTTAGGGCAAATGAACCGTCGGCGGCAACTTTCGCGCGCACGCACGCTTCCGGATTACGGCGCAGCAGCGCTTCGGCCTCCTCAAGATCGAAGTTCGTAAGGTCATGAACAAGGGTGTCGCACCGCCCGCATAGCTTCGCGCAACCCCGGGGCGCCATCGCATCCCAACTTTCATCGCAGGGCTTTGGAAAGCTGACGCGCAAGTCGCCCATTGCAGTGACTCCTCAGTAATGCACCGCCCGCCCATACGCATCGAGCACACTCTCATGCATCATCTCGCTCAGCGTGGGGTGCGGGAAGATGGTGTGCATGAGGTCTTCCTCGGTGGTCTCGAGCTGCCGCGCCACCACGTAGCCCTGGATCAGCTCGGTCACTTCCGCGCCGACCATGTGCGCCCCCAGCAGCTCGCCGGTTTCCGCGTCGAACACCGTCTTCACGAATCCTTCCGCCTCGCCCAAGGCGATCGCCTTGCCGTTCCCGATGAAGGGGAATTTGCCGACCTTGACGGCGCGGCCCTCCTCCTTGGCTTTCGCTTCCGTCAGCCCCACCGAGGCCACTTGCGGGCGCGAGTAAGTGCAGCCGGGGATGTTCCAGGTTTCGAACGGGTGCGGGTTCAGCTGCGCAATCGCTTCGACGCACACCACGCCCTCGTGGCTTGCCTTGTGGGCGAGCCAGGGCGGGCCGGTGACGTCGCCGATCGCGTAGATGCCTTCGACGCCGGTGCGGCCATAGCCGTCGGTGACGATGTGACCGCGGTTGGTTTCCACGCCGAGCGCTTCGAGGCCGAGCCCTTCGGTGTTGGGAACGATGCCGATGGCGACGATGGCGTGGGAGAACTCTTCCACGGCGCCGCCTTTAAGCGTCGCCTTCACGCCGTTCGGGCCGGTCTCAAGCTTGTCGACGCCCGAGCTGGTGTGGATCGTCATGCCCTGCTTGGTCAGCGCCTTGTGCACGAAGGCGGAGACGTCGGCATCCTCCACCGGCAGGATGCGGTCGAGCATTTCGACGATCGTCACCTTGGCGCCCATGTCCGAATAGAAGCTTGCAAACTCGACCCCGATCGCGCCCGATCCGATGACGAGCAGCTTCGTCGGCATGACCTTCGGCACCATGGCGTGGCGGTAGGTCCAGACCCGCTCGCCGTCCGCCTTGGCGAAGGGCAGGTCACGGGCGCGGGCGCCGGTGGCGATCACGATATGCTTTGCGCTGAGCTCCGTACTGCCGTCCGCTTTGGTGACGCTCAGAACGCCCTTGCCCTTCAGTGCGCCGGTGCCTTCCACCACGGCAATCTTGTTCTTCTTCATCAGGCCTTTGACGCCCGAATTAAGCTGCCCCGCCACCTTGCGGCTTCGGTCGACGATCTTGGCGAGGTCGTATGTCGGGTTCTCGGTGCCGAGTCCATAGGCGCCGGCGTGTGTCATATAATGGTAGATCTCGGACGTGCGGAGCAGCGCCTTGGTGGGGATGCAGCCCCAGTTGAGGCAGATGCCGCCAAGCTTCTCGCGCTCCACGATGGCAACCTTCATGCCCAGCTGGCTGGCGCGGATCGCGGCGACGTAGCCGCCGGGGCCGGAGCCGAGAACGATGAGGTCGAAAGCGTCAGCCATTGGGATAGGTCCTTCGGTCTTTATTTCTCGGCCCAGGCGAGGAAGCCCCAGGCGAACAGGGTGACGATGGCGAACAGGGTCCACGACCAGGCGAGGGTGAAGCTCCCCACGGTCAGCGGGTCGCTGAAGCGGCGGACATAGTCGCCGAGCACGCCCGTCTCTCCGGCAAGCGCGGTGGGCACCGCAAGCGCGGCGACAAGACCGCCGGCGACGGCCTTGGTCAGCGCCATGTCAGGCGATCATCCCCAGCGGGTTTTCGATGAGGCGCTTGAAGGCCTGCATCAGCTGCGCGCCGTCCGCGCCGTCGATGGCGCGGTGGTCGAAGCTGCCGGTGGCGGACATCACCGTCGCGATCTGCAGGCTGTCGTCGACCACGTAAGGCCGCTTCTCGCCCGCGCCGATTGCCATGATCATGCCCTGGGGCGGATTGATCACCGCCTCGAACTGCTTGATCCCGTACATGCCCATGTTGCTCAATGACGCCGTCCCGCCCTGATATTCCTCGGGCTTGAGCTTGCCGTCACGGGCGCGGGTAGCGAGGTCCTTCATCTCCGTGGCGATGGCGGAAAGCGAGCGGCTGCTTGCGTCCTTGACGATCGGGGTGATGAGGCCGGTGGGGGTGGATACGGCCACCGATATGTCGGCGCGCTTGAACGTCACCAGCTCGGTGGCCGTGTACATGACGTTGCAGCTCGGCACTTCGATCAGTGCGGCGGCGAGCGCTTTGATCATCATGTCGTTGACCGACAATTTGACGCCGCGGCTCTCCAGGCTGGCGTTGAGCTCGCCGCGGAGCTTGAGCAGCGCATCCAGCCGGATGTCGACGGTCAAGTAGATGTGCGGAACCTGCTGCTTCGACTCGGTGAGGCGGCGCGCGATGGTCTTGCGGATGTTGGACAGCTTCGCTGCTTCGTGCGGAATGTCCGGAATGGCATGTGCGGCCGTCGCGGGCGCGGCGGTTTGCTGGGCAGGCGCGGCGGCGGCGGGTGCCGAAGCGGGCGCGGCGGCCTGCGCAGGCTTGGAAGCAGCGGCCGCGCCGCCCTCCAGATCCGCCTTCACGATGCGCCCGCCTGGGCCGGAGCCGGTTAGCGCCGAGAGATCAATGCCACGCTGCTCGGCAAGGCGACGGGCAAGCGGGCTCGCCTTCACCCGCTCTCCGCCGCCACCAGTCGCAGGCGCAGGCGCGGCAGCAGGCGCCGAAGGCGTCGCCGCCGCGATCTTGGCGTCCTCCGCCGGGTTGGCGCCGTAGCCCTTCACGTCCGGCGCGGGCGTCGGGGTCGCAGGCTGCCCAGCCCCCGTCTCGCCGCCACTTTTCTCCACGGGCTCCTTCGCCGCCGTCGGTGCCGAAGCAGCCGCGCCGGCATCCTCGCCCTCGGCGGCGATGATCGCGATCACCGTGCCGACCTTCACTTCGTCCGTGCCTTCAGCGACCAGGATCTTGGCGATCGTGCCTTCGTCCACTGCCTCGAATTCCATCGTCGCCTTGTCTGTCTCGATCTCGGCCAGAAGATCGCCCGCGGCCACGACGTCGCCTTCCTTGACCAGCCACTTGGCGAGCGTGCCCTCCTCCATGGTCGGGGAAAGGGCGGGCATCTTCAACTCGATCGGCATGGTGGCCAAGCTCCTGGCGAGAGACGGTCTTTCAACGTCCAAACAGCAAAGGCGGGTGCGCGGTCAAGCCTGCCGCGCCTTCCGCGCGCCCCGCGCCGCTTGCATGCGGCCCCGCTTCTGGCGCAGCATCGTTGCACTGAAAACGCGCAAGGGAGCGGCGCCGATGCGGGCCTATCTGGTGGTGGTGGACGAAACCGGCGAAGCGCGAGTCGCCTTGCGCTACGCCGCCCGCCGCGCCGCGCGCACCGGCGGAAGCGTCGAAATCCTCGCCGTGATCCCGCCGGCCGAGTTCGTCGAATGGGGCGGCGTTCAGGCGGCGATGGAGGAAGAAGCGAAGCTTCGCGCCGAAGCCAAGGCGTTGCAGGCGGCCGGCGCGATCTCGGAAGAAGCGGGCATCGAGCCGCGCATCCTGGTCCGCACCGGCGAGGCGGCAAAGGAAATCGCCGACCTGCTTGCCGAGCGTGACGACTTTGCTGCCTTGATCCTGGGCGCTGCGGCGGAAGGCGCGCCCGGCCCGCTGGTCAGCCACTTTTCCGGAAGCGTCGCAGGCACCCTGCCTTGCCCGGTGATCATCGTCCCCGGCGCCTTGTCGGACGAGGCGCTCGACCGCCTCGCCTGAAGCTTAACCGCGCTCGCCCGGCCGCGCCCGGGCAGGGGCCGGCGCGCGGCGCACGATGCGGCGCTTCTTCGGCTTAGCCTTTTGCGTGACATATTCGGTGACATATTCGTAGGTCGTGACCTGCTCCACCACCGGCGCGGTCGTGGTGGTGGTTTCCGTCACCACAACCGGCCCGCAGCCGCAGCCATAGCCGTAAGAATAGCCGTGCTGCATCGGGGGCGGCCCGCGATAGTCGCGGCGCTCGATCACCACGTCCCGCCCATGGCGCTCGTGGCGATCGTCACGGTCGTAATCCCGGTCGCGCGGCTCGTAATCGCCGTCGCCGACGTAGATGGGAACGCCGCGGCCGTCATAGCCCCAGCGGTCGCCGTAGCGGTCCCAATCGTAGCCGTAGCGGCTGTCGTGCACGCGGCCGTCGCGGTCGATCAGCAGCGCGTCGTCATAATAACGGATCCAGCGGCCGCCGTTAAACGGCTCGGGAAAGCCATAGCCCTGCCAGTTGCGGATCACGAATTGCGGGCCCCACCAGCCGCCCGGCACGAATCCGCCGTGGCGGATGCGCGGGATATGGGTGAAGCGGCCGCCATGCCGACCGTCCGGGCCGCGGTGCATCTGGCGTATTTCGCGAACAACCACCGGCGGCGAAACCGCGACCGGCGCGCCCTCCCGCCAGCTATGCCCGGCATGCGGCGCGCTTTGGGCGGAGGCGGCGGCTGGAAGAACGGCGGCGCCTGCCGCCAACGCCAACAGATAGAGCTTCGTCATGTCCGCATCCCCTGTCGAAAAGTCCGGGTGCCTCCACGCGAAATGCGGGGGGCCTTAAGACTTTTTTAACGTTTCGGGGGCGGCTTTGCTACCGCGCGGCAAGCCGCGGCGCGAGCAGCCGTGCCAATTCGAGACAGCCGGCCTCGTCGTCGGCATCGAAGCGGCCGACATCCGGGCTGTCGAGGTCTATAACGCCAACCAATTGGCCCTCGTGCACGAGCGGCACAACCAGTTCGGACGCGGAGGCTGCGTCGCAGGCGATGTGGCCGGGGAAAGCGTGCACGTCCTCCACCCGCTGCGGCTGCAGAGTCGCCGCCGCCGCGCCGCATACGCCCTTGCCGAACGGGATTCGGATGCAGGCTGCGCGGCCCTGGAACGGCCCAAGCACCAGCTCGCCGCCGACATTGCGGTAGAAACCGGCCCAGTTGAGGTCCGGCAAAGTCTCCCAAAGTAAGGCCGCGACGTTCGCCATGTTTGCCACCGCGTCCGGCTCGCCGTCTGTCAGCCCGTCCGCCGCCTGAACCAGCTCGCGCCACAGGGTCGCCGTGTCCGCGGCGGCAATCTTGAAATCGTACATCAGCCCAAATCCACTTTCCCGCGCGCCGCCTTTACCGAGCCGCGCTGCTTTTTGGCGTCCACGCGCCGGGCCTTGGCCGCCTTGCTGACCTTGGTTTTGACCCGTTTCGCCTGGCGCACATGGGCGCGGGCGATCAGTTCCGCCAGCCTTTCGCGTGCTTCCTGGCGGTTGGCGTCCTGGCTTCGGTGGGTGCGGGCGGTGATCACGATCTCGCCCTCCCCCGTCATCCGGCTGCCGGCCAGTTCCTTCAGCCGGCTGTAGGCGTAAGGCGGCAGCCCAAGCTTGAAGACGTCGCAGCGCAATTGCACCGCCGTCGCCACCTTGTTGACGTTCTGCCCGCCGGGTCCCGACGAGGCGATAAAGCTTTCCGAAAGCGCGTCCTCCGGCAAGTCGAACCCGTCAGTAGTCGCCATCTTCGAAGCCCGCCTGCAAAAAGGTCGGCGGCAAAGGCGCGGTGGCGTCAATGGGCTCCTTGTTCGCCCGCTCCAGCCGCAGCGAGCGCGCGTGAAGCAGCATCGGCCCCTTGCCCGCGCCGTAGACCGGATCGCCGCAGATCGGCCGGTTCAGCCCTTCCGCGGCATGCACTCGAAGCTGGTGGGTCCGGCCCGTCTCCGGCGTCATCAGCAGCATGGTGCGCGCGCCCGCTTGCGCCACCACCCGCCAGTGCGTCACCGCCGGCTTGCCGCGCTCGGCGTCGTGCACCATGCGCCAGCCTTGCTCGCGGCTGGAAATCTTGTGCAGCGGCAGATCGATCGTGCCGCTCTCCCCGTCCGGCGCGCCGTCAACCACGGCGAGATAGCTTTTCGCCACCCGCCCTTCCTCGAACGCCAAAGCGAAGCGCTTGTGCGCCTTGGGATTGCGGGCAAGCAAAAGGCAGCCCGACGTGTCCCGGTCGAGCCGGTGCACCAGGCTCGGCTTGCGCTGAAATCCGAAGCGCATCTGCCCCAGATAATGCTCCAGGCTTTCCGGCGTTTTCGGCCCGGGGTGAACGGCAAGCCCCGCAGGCTTGTCGATCACAAGCGCTTCGGCATCTTCGAACAAAAGGCGGTTGTCCCACATGAGTTCTGCACTGCCATAAACTGTGGCGGTGGCGCAACGACGCCGGATTGTCCTTGGGATTCAGCGTTTAATCCGAAATTAACCTTTTGCGTTCACTTCTGGGCCATGGTTAATGACAGCCACCAGCAATCACCCGGCAAGAAGCCGCGGGTGCGCTGAGCAAGAGGGGCGAGCCAATATGCGAGTGCTGCTGATCGAAGACGAGCCGACCACCGCCAAGAGCATCGAGCTGATGCTGGGGGGCGAAGGCTTCAACGTCTACACCACCGATCTGGGCGAAGAGGGCTTGGACCTCGGCAAGCTCTACGATTACGACATCATTCTTCTCGATCTCAACCTGCCGGACATGCACGGCTACGACGTGCTGAAGAAGCTTCGGCTCGCAAAGGTCGGCACCCCGGTTCTGATCCTGTCCGGCATCAGCGAGATGGACTCAAAGGTCCGCGCGCTTGGCTTCGGCGCCGACGATTACGTCACCAAGCCGTTCCACCGCGACGAGCTCGTTGCCCGCATTCACGCCGTCGTGCGCCGCTCCAAGGGCCACAGCCAGAGCGTGATCCGCACCGGCAAGCTTGCGGTGAACCTTGATGCCAAGACGGTGGAAGTCGACGGTGCCCGCGTGCACCTGACCGGCAAGGAATATGCGATGCTGGAGCTCCTGTCGCTCCGCAAGGGCACCACGCTGACCAAGGAAATGTTCCTCAACCACCTTTACGGCGGCATGGACGAGCCCGAGCTGAAGATCATCGACGTCTTCATCTGCAAGCTTCGCAAAAAGCTCAGCCTGGCGTGCAGCGGCGACAATTATATCGAAACCGTCTGGGGCCGCGGCTACGTGCTTCGCGATCCCGAAGAGGTTGAAGAAGCCCAGGTCGCCTGAACCGGCTGACCCACTGGCAAAGAGAAACCGGCGTCCGCCTCGCAGCGGGCGCCGGTTTTCTTTTGGCCGCCGCTTATTGCGCGTTGACGGCCGAACCGTCGGTTGCGGCATTGTCGCCGCCGCCGACCAGGGCGTCACCGGTCGCGGCGGGCGCTTCGCCATTGCCTTCGGGCGTGTCGGCCGCGGTCAGGCTGTCCGGCGAGGCGTCGATCGTGTTGTCGTTGAGCATTTCGGCGGCGTTGTTCAGTTCGGCATTTTCTTCGGCCGTAGGCGCGTTGCTGTCGCCGCCGCCGCACGCGCCGAGCGCCAGCGCGCCCGCTACCGCAATCGTCAAAGTTCCTTTGCGCATTCCCGCTCTCCTGTGATGCCTCGGATTAGGACGGAGCTTGCCGCAAGCGCGCACAAATAAAAAGGGCCGCGCACCCGAAGATGCACGGCCCTCTTTTCGCTTTCTCAGCCGAGGCTGAGGAAAGGCTTACTCAGCGGCGTTGGTGACCGTGTTGGAAACGGCGGCAGCGCCGTTCTCAACCGAGTTGCCGAGGTCGCTGGCGGTGTTGCCGATCGCGTTGCCGGCTGCGTCGAGACCGTTGTTGGTCGCGTCGATCGCGGCGGCGTCGTTGCCCGAAGCGTTCACGTCGGTTTCGGTTTCGAGAACGGTGCTGTTCACGTCCGAAGCGTTGTTGCCGGCTTCGTTGTTCGAACCGGTGCAAGCGGCGAGGCCGAGCGAAGCAACGGCGGCGATGGTGAGTGCGATCTTCTTCATGATATTTTCTCCAATGGAGCGTGTTGATCCGCTGGGCGAGGTGCCTTGGGCCCCCTGCCCGCGGCTCACCAGCAGGGGAGGAAATACGGGAGGTGCGGCAGCATGTCTACTCATTTAGTAAACAATTGCGCCGAACCGTTTTTTCGGACGATTTCGGATCGGTTCTGGCAAAGGGGAAAGGGGCAGACGGCGCGCCTCGCAACGTAGTGGGGGCTGGTGTTGCCACCAGCCCCCACTGTCCCAGCTCCATGGCCCGCCTGCCGGCGCGGCGTCCCGCTGGGCGGGTGGGTCGCGAACGGGCGCGGGCCCGTTCGTTTCCCGTTGTCGCCGGTCGGGGAGGCGCCGAAGCGCCGCCCCTTCCTGCGTGAGTTCCACCTTTAGCCGAAGCTGCGAGTGGTTCCCGCCGGTCGCGGTGAAGGCCCGAAGGCTGCCGCCGATTCCGTTCGACCGCACCCTTGGAAGCGAACCTCCGCCGGCTACGATCCGCCGTGTCCGAAGCGGGGGCGATTCCCCGTTTCCTTCGCAGCGTTCGGCAGTTCCGTTGCGCCTCCGAAGAAGCGTCTTCCCTGCCCCGGACGGCTCGGCTGGATGTGGTGCCCGCTTCGGCTTTCGCCGCCGCGCGCCCGGCTCCCCGTCTCGCCGTCCGGTTCCGCGTCCCCAGCCGCATTCCCGTTCCCCGAAGAGACCGGAACCGCTTCGGTTCGGCGTGTTGCCTCCTCGGTGTTCCGCTTCGTTTCCTCGGCGTTGCCCCGTCTCGGCTACAGGAGTGATGCTGTCACCCTTTGCGAGTCGCACCAAGCGGATTCCGCCTGTGGATAACGAGGATAACGGGGGTAAGTTTTTCGCCTAATTCATGCGCTCGGCAGGGGCCTTGCGGCGCGGCTTGGGGTCCGGCTGGGGCGGCGATTCGGGCGCGTCCGCCTGCGGCACTTCGGCGGCAACATGCGGCGCCTCGGGGGCGCGCGCATTCTGCTCCTTGATGCTCTCGAACGTGCGCTTAGCGATGTCGATCGCAAGCCCCTTCAGCGCGTCGCTGAGCCGCCCCGCTTCCTGACGCGCGCCGTCCTTGGCGGTCTGAACCCCGCCCTTGAACCCCGCTCCAAGTGCCGACTTCGGGTCCTTGCCTTCCCGCAAGGCCGCCGCCGCCGCGAGCAGCGCGCCGGCGACCACCTCGCTAACCACCGGATCGCTCGCCGCCTTGACCGCCTTGCCGCCAAGCTTGCGCAGCTTCTTGGGCACCTTCACCCCGCCGATCTCCTTGGGGATCGCGCTCTTGCCGCCTTTGTTCTTCTTGCCCTTGCCGTCCTTCGCCATTCGACTCTCTCCTTATTCGACGACAATCCGCCCGCGCATGCCCATCAGGCGGTGAAACAGCGTCCCGCCCTGTATCTTGTAGCGCCCCTTCTTCGGCACCAGCACCACCGTCCGCGTCGACAAGGGCGGCACGGCGATGCGGCCACCCTGGATGCGTTCGCCGTCGCGGGTGCGCGCCTTGGCCGCGCGGAAGAAGCCGCCGGCCGAGAAAGCCAGCCCCTGGTTCGAATTGTTGACGAAGCGCAGCCGCACCGGCCGGTCGGCGGGAAGACGGATCTCGTCCGGCGCAATGTCGTAGGTGGTCAGCAGCACGTCATATTCGGGCGCCGATCGCCAGTCCTGCGCAGCGGCAGGCGCGGCGAAGAGAAGGGCGGCGGCGAGGAGGACGGGGATACGCATGCACGGCTCCGGCTAAGCGGTTGACGCGGCAAACCTAGCACGGGCAGGACGGCGCCATGAAGCCCTTCCTCGCGCCCATCCTCCTCGCGGCTCTGGCCTGCGCCCCGACCCTCGCCGAAGCGCGCCTCGCGCCCGCCGAGGCACGCATGGCGGCTGTGGTGGACAGGGAGCAGCCTCGAACCCTCGCCCTGCTCGAAGCCATGGTGAACCAGAATAGCGGTACCTTGAACTTCGCCGGCGTCGAAGCGGTCGGCAAGATGATGCGCGCCGAGCTCGAACCGCTCGGCTTCGATGTGCGCTGGGTGCCGATGGCCGAAGCAGGCCGCGCCGGGCACATTGTCGCCGTCCACAAGGGCAACGGTCGCGGCAAGCGCATGCTTCTGATCGGCCACCTCGACACGGTGTTCGAACCCGATTCGCCGTTCCAGAGATACACGCTGAAAAGTCCCACCATCGCCGAAGGCCCCGGCGTCGGCGACGACAAGGGCGGCGTGGTCGTCATGCTCGCCGCGCTGCGCGCCATGCACCAGGCGGGGACGCTCAAGAACGCCGACATCGAAATCGTCCTCACCGGCGACGAAGAGGATGCGGGGAAGCCGATCTCCGTCTCCCGCCGCGACCTGGTTGCCGCCGGCAAGCGTGCCGACGTTGCGCTCGATTTCGAAGGCCTCTCCACCGAAGGCGGCAAGGACTTGGGCTCCATCGCCCGGCGCGGCTCGGGCGATTGGGAAATCCGCGCCACCGGCCGCTCCGGCCATTCCAGCCGCATCTTTTCCGAAACGTCCGGCAACGGCGCGATCTACGAATTGGCGCGCATCGTCGCCGCCTTTCGCGAGGAACTGCCGGAGCCGAACCTTACCTTCAACGTCGGCCTGATCCTCGGCGGCGCCACCGCCACGCTCGATGAGGCCGGCATCCGCGGCCAGGCAACCGGCAAGAACAACATCATCCCCGAAACCGCCATCGCCCGCGGCGACATCCGCACCCTGTCGCTTGAGCAGTATAACCGCGTCACCGCGAAGATGACCGAGATCGTCGCGCGCCATCTGCCCGGCACCACAGCCGCCATCACCTTCGACGAAGGCGCCTACCCGCCGATGGCGCCCACCCCTGGAAGCCGGAAGCTCCTCGACGCGCTTAACGCGGTGAACGCCGACATGGGCCTCGAAGCCATGGCCGCGCAGGATCCGCTGAAGCGCGGCGCCGGAGACATCGGCTTCGTCGCCGCCGACGTCGACGGGCTCGTCGGCATGGGGCCGGCCGGCGGCGGCTCCCACGCGACGGGCGAAACGATCGACGTCCCAAGCCTGTGGCGGCAGGCCAAGCGCGCCGCCATTTTGATGACCCGCCTCTCCCGCCAGAAAAGCTAGGCCGCCGCGCCGCTTACCTGCTTGTCAGCAGCGCGGTTTCGGGCCATTCCCTTGCCGAAGAGCCGCGCCGGGGGGTGCGGCCATGGGGAGATACAAACATGTCGCGTTTTGCCGCCAAACTTCTGTGCGCCGCCGCCGCGGTGAGCGCCTTCGCCGCCGCGCCCGCCTCCGCGCAGCGCATCAACCGCGTCGTCGCCTTCGGCGATTCCTACGCCGACGACGGCAATCTGTTCGAATTGCTCGGCATTCCGCGCCCGGCGCCCTATCCCACCGGCCGCTTCTCCGGTGGCACCAACTTCGTGGACACCATTTCGCAGATCCTGCAGGTCCCGGTCGACAATTTTGCCATCGGCGGCGCCTTTACTGGCAACGGCAACATCAACGGCCCGGGCATTCCGGGTTTCCTCACCGAATATAATGCGTTCCTCGCCGGCGGCGGCCCCGCCGCTTTCCCGCGGGTGACCGGGAAGTTCGGCCCGAACGACCTCGCCGTGATCTCGGTCGGCGGCAACGACGCCCGCGCTTATGAGCGCAGCCTCGGCCTCACCCCTACGTCCGCGCAGATCACCAGCCTGATCGCCGGCGCACCCGCTCAGGCAGCGCTTCGCGTCACCGAAACCATGGCCGGCATCAACGCGCTGACCGGCGCCGGCGCGCGCAACATCACCTTCCTGGTCGGCGACGTCGGCCGCTTGCCGGAAGTGAAGGGGCTTCCCGTCGCCGCGGTCGGCACGGCTTACGCCAACGCCTACAATAGCGGCCTCCAGGCCAGCCTCGCCCAGACCGCGGCAAGCGGCGTGATCGTCAACTATCTCGATCTCACCCAGATCGGAAACGTCGTCGAAAAGAACCTCGCCGCCTTCGGCCTGACCAGCGCAGGCGCCTGCCCGGGGCAGAATTGCGTGGTCGATGCCGGCTTCGCCAACCAGTATCTGTTCTACGTCGATCAGGTCCACCTGACCTCCGCCGGCTTCGCGATCGTCGGCCAATATGCGGTGCGCCAGCTCGAAGCGCCGCTCCACTTCCAGGCGCAGACCGACATGGGCCTTCAGGCCGCGACCTCGTTCGGCCAGACGCTGGACGGCCGCGTCGATCTTTCCCACGCCCGTTCGGGCGGCGAGGGCACGGGCCTCAACCTCTTCGTGTCCGGCAACACCGCGAGCCGCACGGTCGCCGACGGCAACCGCAATCTGGGCTTCGATCTCGACACCACCGGCGTCAGCATCGGCGCGGAATATGACTCGGGCGCGGCGGTGTTCGGCGTGGCGCTGAACCACAGCCGCCCCGACGCGGACATGTTCAGCGGCAGCGGCAATGCCCGCGCCCGCGCCTGGATGGTCGGCGGCTATGCCGGCTGGTCGACGGGCGGCGCCTTTGTTCAGGGCCATGCCGGCTATGGCTGGCTCGATTACGACATGCGCCGCACCGCCGTGATCGACGACATCCACGCCGAAACGGACGGCACCGCCATCACGGCAGGCCTCAAGGCCGGCTACCTCGCCGGCTTCGGCGGCCTCAAGGTCGGCCCGGTTGTCGGCGTCCACTACGCCAAGGCGAAGATCGACGGCTACACCGAAACCGGCGATCCGGTGCTGACGCTCAACGTCGGCGAGCAGGACGTAAAGGCGCTGGTCGGCACCGCCGGCCTCGAAGCCCGCGCGTCCTGGAGCGCCGGCGGCTTGGCCATTGCGCCTTACGCTGCGCTCACCGCCGAAAAGGATCTGGAAGGCGACAGCCGCGCGATCCGCTACGCCGGCACCGCCTCACCGGGCATCGTCAACACCTTCAACCTCGAGAACCGATCGAAGGACGTGCACGGCCGCTTCACCGCCGGCGCCAATCTGGCGCTCGGCCGGACCGCCTCTTTGCAGGTGCAGGGCAGCACCACCCTTGAGCAGGACGGCGGCAACGAAATGTCCGGCTTCGTGGCGCTCAAGATCGGCTTCTGATCCGGCGCTCCTCCCCGGGTTCGGCCGGGGAGGAGCCGCCCTTGATCCGGTCGGCGGCGCGGGCCACATGGACCTCATGCTGATCCAGACCGAAACCACCCCAAATCCGTCCACCCTGAAATTCCTCCCCGGGCAGCGGGTGATGGAGGCGGGAACCCGCGATTTCGCCGCGCCCGAGGAAGCGGAGGCCTCCCCGCTCGCCGAAGCGTTGTTCTCGCTCGGCGACGTCGAAGGCGTGTTCTTCGGCCGCGACTTCATCTCGGTCACCGCCGCGCCGGGCAGCGACTGGCGCGACCTCAAGCCGCAGGTCCTCTCCGTGCTGCTCGACCATTTCGCCGGCGGCGGCCCGCTCTTCCGCCCGGCAAGCGCCGGCGGCATCCACATCGAGGACGCGCACGGCACCATCGAAGACCGGCCGGAGGATGAGGAGATCGTTGCCCAAATTCGCGAGCTGATCGACACCCGAGTCCGCCCGGCGGTCGCCAACGACGGCGGCGACATCGTCTATCGCGGCTTCCGCGACGGCACCGTCTACCTCGCGCTGCAGGGCGCCTGTTCGGGCTGCCCGTCCTCCACCATGACGCTTAAAAACGGCATCGAAGGCCTGCTCAAGCACTACGTCCCCGAAGTCGAGACCGTCGAAGCGGTCTGATGCTGCTTGCGATCGACAGCGCGACGGCCGCCTGTTCGGCGGCGCTGTTCGACGGTGGCGAGGTGGTTGGCGAGCGCTATGAGCTGGTCGGCCGCGGCCATGCCGAGCGCTTGCTGCCGATGATCGAGCAACTGCTCGCCGGCCGCCGCCCGGAAGCCATTCTGGTCGATTGCGGACCCGGCAGCTTCACCGGCGTCCGGGTAGGCCTGGCCGCCGCGCACGGCCTCGCCATCGGCTGGGGCGTCCCCCTCACCGGTTACTCCTCGATGGCCGCCATTGCCGCAGCGACGGGCGCGGAAGGCGTTGCGCTTCACGGCGGACACGGTCAGCTTTTCGTGCAAAACTTCCGCCATGACCCGCTGGAAGCTTCCGACCTTCTGCGATCGCTTCTGCCGGAGGACGCCGCCGTCGCCCTCCGCGCGGCGCGTGTCGCAGGCTCCGGCGCCGAGACCTTGGTAAGCGCGCGCGGCCACGGGGAGGCGATAGACGCCCTCCCCCGCGCCGCCGACGCCCGCTTGCTGCCCGAAGCTCTGCGCAGCCTCCTTCCGCGCCCGATCTACGGCCGCGCGCCCGACGCGAAGCCGATGCCGTGAGCGACCCCGCAATCGCCGTTGCGCCCGCCGGCGTCGCCGATCTCGACGACGTGATGCTGGTCATGCGCGAAAGCTTCGATCCGGAATTCGGGGAAGCCTGGACCGCGCCGCAATGCGCCGGCCTGCTGTCGATGCCCGGAGTCTGGCTCACCCTCGCCCGGCGGGACGGCGCCCCCGCCGGTTTCTCGCTCGCCCGCCTTGTCGCCGGAGAGGCCGAACTGCTGCTGATCGCGGTGCGCCGCTCCGCCCATCGCCGCGGCGTCGGCGGCGCCCTGCTCGCCACCTTTATAGCGGAAGCGCAAAGCAGGGGCGCAGAAAAGCTTCATCTTGAGGTCCGCCACGGAAATCACGCGGTTGAGCTCTATAAACGGGCCGGCTTCCAAGAAGTGGGCCGGCGTTTCAACTATTACAAAGGCGCTTCGGGGCAGCTATTTGACGCGCTTACCCTTGCCCGTCCGGCAAGCATTTAGCGGCCTTTCACCTTCCAGAGTCAAAATAGGCTTGCCAATCATTTAAAAGCGCATCATCCCTGCCGCAGGGCTCGAAATCAACACAGTGGCACAACCGGCGGGCGGAGCATGGCTGAGAACACTGAAACGGACGAGACTATCATCACCCTGACGGCCGACATCGTGTCGGCCCACGTCAGCAACAACAGCGTTGCGGTCGGCGACCTGCCGAACCTTATTCGCAATGTTCACGATGCTTTGACGGGGCTGGGCGCGAAGGTCGAAGCGCCGCCTGAAAAGCTCGAGCCCAAGGTCTCGATCCGCTCCTCGATCAAGCCGGACTATATTGTTTGCCTTGAAGACGGCAAGAAACTGAAGATGCTGAAACGGCATCTGATGACTCACTATCAGATGACACCGGAGCAATACCGCCAGAAATGGGGCCTCAATTCTGACTATCCGATGGTCGCGCCGAACTATGCGGAGCAGCGCCGGGCGCTGGCCAAGAAGATCGGCCTCGGCACCAAACGGCGCAAGACCGGACGCAAATGAAGGCGGGCGCCGGGGCCTGGGGCTCCGGCGCGCCTTTACCCCGGCGAGGATTCGTCTAAACCGGCCCAGCATGACACGCCGGATCGACATCGAAACCTTGTGCGCCGAAAAAGGCCTGCGCATCACGGAGCAGCGGCGGATCATCGCCCGCGTTCTTTCGGAAGCGGCGGACCATCCGGACGTGGAGGCGCTCCACGCGCGGGCTTCGGCCATCGACAGCGGCATCTCCATCGCCACCGTCTACCGCACGGTGCGCCTGTTCGAGGAAGCGGGCATTCTTGAGCGCCACGATTTCGGCGATGGCCGCGCCCGCTATGAAGCCGCCGACGCAACCCACCACGATCACCTGATCGACGTCGAAACCGGCCGAGTCATCGAATTTGTCGACGACGAGTTGGAAGCCATGCAGCGCCGAATCGCGGAAAAGCTCGGCTATCGCCTGGTCGACCACCGGATGGAGCTTTACGGCGTTGCCATCGACCGCAAGGGCTGACGCACAGCTGGCGGAACCACCACCGTCGCCCTCGCGAAAGCGGGGGCCCCGCTTCTTCTTCTTGAGCGCCCTTCGGCAAGAAAGCGGGATTCCCGCTTTCGCGGGAATGACAGGGAGGTGGCGCAGCGGTGAGTAATATCCGCTTCGCCTTCCGCATCCTCTCGATTCTGGCAGGCCTCATCGTCTGCCTGCCGCTCCACTACGCATGGCGCGTGTTCCGCGCGCCCTCGCCCTGGCCGCGCCGCTTCCTGCGCTGGGTTGGGCGCTCGGCGGGGCTGAAGGCGCGAAGCGTCGGCACGCCCCTCCCCCGCAACGTGCTGTTCGTCGCCAATCACCTTTCCTGGCTCGACATCATGGTTCTGGCCGGCGCGACCGGCACTGCCTTCGTCTCGCGTGACGATGTTGGGCGCTGGCCGGTGATCGGCTGGCTCGCCAACATGAACAACACGGTCTACGTCGACCGCTCGGACCGCCGCGCGGTGCAGGGCCAAGCCGACACGCTGCGCGCCGCCCTCGCGTCCGGACAGCCGGTGGCGCTGTTTCCGGAAGGCACCACCGACGGCGGCACCCAGGTGTTGCCCTTCCGCGCAAGCCTGCTCTCAGCCCTCTTCCCGCCGGTGCCGGGCCTCCAGGTCCAGCCGGTGGCGATCGACTACGGCCCGGCGGGCGCGGACATCGCCTGGACCGGCGAGGAAGGCGCGGCCGCCAACGCCCGCCGCGTCCTTTCGCGAAAGGGCACCGTCCCCGTCACCCTCCACTGCCTGCCGCCGCTCGACCCCTTCGCGCTCGGCGACCGCAAGGCGCTTGCCCAGGCGGCGCGGGATGCGATCGTTGCGGCGCTGCGCCCTTCCGCGCCCGCGCCCGATCGCTTATAGGCGGGCCATGACCAACCCCAAGACTTTCCACGTCAAATCCTTCGGCTGCCAGATGAACGTCTATGACGGCGAGCGCATGGGCGAGCTCCTCGCCGCACAGGGCCTCACTCCGGCCGAGGGCAATGAAGCGGATCTGGTCGTGCTCAACACCTGCCACATCCGCGAGCGCGCCGCCGAGAAAGTCTATTCGGACATCGGCCGCATGCCGCGGGAAGACGGCTCTCGGCCCATGATCGCCGTCGCCGGCTGCGTCGCCCAGGCCGAAGGCGCCGAGATCCAGCGCCGCGCGCCGAGCGTCGACATCGTCGTCGGCCCGCAAGCTTATCACCGCCTGCCGGAGCTGGTCGCGCAGGCGGCGGGCGGCGCGAGGCCGCTCGACACCGACATGCCGATCCTGTCCAAGTTCGGCGTGCTGCCTGCGCGGCGCCGCGCCGGGGCGAGCGCGTTCCTGACCGTGCAGGAGGGTTGCGACAAATTCTGCACTTACTGCGTCGTGCCCTACACCCGCGGCGCGGAAGTCTCGCGCGGCTGGGACGCGATCCTCGATGAGGCTCGGGCGCTTGTCGATGCGGGCGCCAGGGAAATCACCCTGCTCGGCCAGAACGTCAACGCCTGGGACGACGGCGAAGGCCGCGCGCTGCACGACCTCATCGTCGCCATGGACCGCATCCCCGGCCTGGAGCGCATCCGCTACACCACCAGCCATCCCAACGACATGCGCGAAGGCCTGATCCGCGCCCATGCCGAAGTGGGCGCGCTGATGCCCTATCTCCACTTGCCTGTGCAGTCCGGCAATGACCGCGTGCTGCGCGCGATGAACCGCAGCCACAGCGTCGACAGCTACCTCCGCGTCATCGACCGGGTTCGCGCGGCGCGGCCGGATATCGCTTTGTCCGGCGATTTCATCGTCGGCTTCCCCGGCGAAAGCGATGCCGAGTTCGAAGACACGCTGAAAATTGTTAAGGCGGTGAACTACGCCCAGGCTTACTCGTTCAAATATTCCCCGCGGCCGGGCACCCCCGCCGCCAACATGGACGATCAGGTGCCGGCGCAAGTGATGGACGAACGACTGCAACGGCTCCAGGCGGCGATCTCCGAATGCAGCCTGGCCTTTAACCGAGGCTCCGTCGGCCGCCGCATACGCGTGCTGCTGGAGCGCAAGGGCCGGCGCCCGGGCCAGATGCTCGGCAAGTCGCCGTGGCTGCAATCGGTGCACGTCGAGACGCACGCGAACATCGGGGAGATCATCGACGTGGACATCGTTTCCGCAGGACCCAACAGCGTCGGCGGTGCCGAACTCGTCTCGGTCGCCGCCTGATGGCCAACAAGAAATCCGCGCCGGAAGGCGCCGCCGGCCTGCCCCGCGCGCGGTTGGAGATCGAGTTCGAGCAGCCGCACCTGCTGGGCCCCCTGTTCGGCGAGTTCGACCGCAACCTCGTCGCCATCGAGGACCGGCTGGGCGTCTACATCGCCGCGCGCGGCGCCAAGGTGCAGATCGAGGGGGAGGCGGAAAGCGCCGCCCGCGCCCGCGACGTGCTGGTCGGCCTCTACAACCGGCTCGACGAGGGCCATGACATCGACGCCGAAACGGTGAACGCGATCATCGGCATGTCGGGCCAGCCGGTGCTGGAGGGCATCATCACGCCGGACGTCGCCGATCCGCCCAAGGTGATGATCCGCACCCGCAAAAAGACCATCGTGCCCCGCACCCGGATGCAGGCGGTCTACATGGAGGCATTGGCGCGGGACGACATGATCTTCGCGCTCGGGCCGGCGGGCACCGGCAAGACCTACTTGGCCGTCGCCCAAGCGGTGCAGCAGCTGATCGGCGGCTCGGTCGACCGCCTGATCCTGTCGCGCCCGGCCGTGGAAGCGGGCGAGCGCCTGGGCTTCCTGCCCGGCGACATGAAGGACAAGGTCGATCCCTACCTTCGCCCGCTTTACGACGCCTTGTACGACATGCTCCCCGCCGAGCAGGTCGAGCGCCGCATCGCGTCCGGCGAGATCGAGATTGCGCCGATCGCCTTCATGCGCGGCCGCACGCTTTCCGACGCGGTCATCATCCTCGACGAAGCGCAGAACACCACGCCCGCGCAGATGAAGATGTTCCTGACGCGCTTCGGCATGCGCAGCCGCATGGTGATCTGCGGCGATCCGCTTCAGGTTGACCTTCCCGATCCCACCAAGTCCGGCCTCGCCGACGCGGTTGGGCGGCTGGAAGGCGTCCACGGCATCGCGACCGTCCGGTTCACCACCACCGACGTGGTCCGCCACCCGCTGGTTGGCCGGATCGTGGACGCCTACGAAGGCAAGCAAGGGTGATCCTGGTTGAATCCGATGCCTCCCCGGAGTGGGACAGTAGCACCGACTGGCCGACGCTTGCCGAGCGCGCCGCCAAGGCGGCCGTTGCCGCAAGCGAGTGGGCGGACCTGACCGACAGCCGCTTGGCCGCGGAAGTGTCGGTAAAGTTCACCACCGACGCCGAAGTGCACGCGCTGAACGCCGCATATCGCGACAAGGATAAGCCGACCAACGTCCTTTCCTTCCCGATGGTGGAAGCGGAGATGCTGGAAGTGCTGGTCGGCGCCGGGGCGGGCGAGGCCCTGCTCGGCGATATCGTTCTGGCGCAAGGCGTCTGCGCCCGTGAGGCGGCGGAGAAGAACATTTCCGTCGCCGATCACGCCGCCCATCTCGTCGTGCACGGCACGCTTCACCTCCTTGGCTACGACCATGAGGAAGGCGACAGCGAAGCCGAAGCCATGGAAGCGGTCGAGCGGCGCGCCCTTGCCGCACTCGGCATCGCCGACCCCTATTTGACGGAGGTTCAACACTAAGTGCCCGAAGACGAGGACAGTAGCCAGAACGCGCCCGCGGGCCCGAGCGTCTGGCGCGCGCTTCGCACCTTTCTGTTCGGAGAGGAGAGCGAAGCGACTCTGCGCGCCGAGATCGAGGAAGCGATCGAAAGCCACGAAGGCGAGGTCCCCGCCGTCGGCGATCTGACGCCGATCGAGCGGCAGATGCTCCGCAACCTCCTCCACTTCGGCGAAAGCACCGTTGCCGACATCGCGGTGACGCGGGGCGACATCATCGCCGTGCCCTCCGACATCAGCTTCGAAAACCTCGCCGCCGCCTTTGTCGATGCGCAGCACAGCCGCTTGCCCGTCTACGAGGAAAGCCTCGATCAGGTGATCGGCATGGTGCATGTCAAGGACGTCTTCACCGTGCAGATGAGCGGCGCCGTGCCGCCCGACGACATCGCGGCCCTGCTCCGCAAGCCGCTTTACGTGCCGGAATCGATGGGCGTGCTTGACCTCCTCGCCCGCATGCGAGCGGACCGGGTCCACCTTGCCATCGTGGTCGACGAATTCGGCGGCACCGAGGGCCTCGTCACCATCGAAGACGTGGTCGAGGAAATCGTCGGTGAAATCGAGGACGAGCATGACGAGGAGGTCGTTCAGCTCCTGATCCCGCTCGAAGACGGCATTTGGGACGCCGACGGCCGCGCCGAGCTCGAGGACGTCGCCGTCACCATCGACGCCCGCCTCGGTGCCGTGGAGGAAGATGTCGACACCTTGGGCGGCCTCGCCACCGTCCTCGCCGGCCACGTCCCCCAGGCGGGCGAAATTTTGGAACATCCTTCGGGCTGGCGGCTGGAAATCACCGAAAGCGATTCCCGCCGGGTAACCCGGATGCGGCTGCACGCGCCCGAAGAAATCGAACAGGGCGAGTAGGAACAACATGCGAAAACGGTCCGCGATTGCTCTTTCCGTCGCGGCCGTAGCTGCGCTGGGTGCCGGCACGGTCTACGCCACCTGGGGCGAGAAGGCCGCGCTGACCGTGGCGCAGGGCACGGGTCCCAACCCGACGCTGCCCAAACCGGCCAAAACCTTGCTCCCGACCATGGAGGTTGCCGATGCGACCGGCTGGCCGGCGGGCGCGGCACCGACGCCCGCCGCCGGCCTTACCGTGCAACGTTATGCGGAAGGGCTCGACCACCCGCGCTGGGTCTATGCCCTGCCCAATGGCGACGTGCTGGTGGCGGAATCGAACAAGCCCGCCAGCACAACCAAGAAGAGCAAGAGCATCAAGTCGTTCGTCGCCGGGCTGGTGATGAAGAAAGCGGGCGCGGGCGTGCCGAGCGCCGACCGGATCACCCTGCTTCGCGACGCGGACGGCGACGGCGTGGCCGAGGTGAAGACACCGTTCCTCACCGGCCTCCGCTCACCGATCGGCATGGCCCTGATCGGGAACATTCTCTACGTCGCCAATGCGGACGCGCTGGTCGCCTTCGACTACCAGGCCGGCGCGACGCGGATCGGCTCCGCGCCCCGCAAAATCGCCGACCTTCCCGCCGGCCGCAACCACCACTGGACCAAGAGCCTGGTGGCGAGCCCCGACGGCAGCCGCCTGTATGTCGGCGTCGGCTCCAACAGCAACGTCGCCGAGCACGGCCTCGCCGAGGAGCAGAACCGCGCCGCGATCCTGGAGATCGATCCCGCCACCGGCGCCACCCGCGTCTACGCCTCCGGGCTTCGCAACCCGGTCGGTATGGATTGGGCGCCGGGCGGCGGCCCGCTTTGGGTTTCGGTCAACGAGCGCGACAAGATCGGCAGCGATCTCGTTCCCGATTTCATGACCAGCGTGCGCCCCGGCGGCTTCTACGGCTGGCCGTGGAGCTATTACGGCGCCAATGTCGACGCGCGGGTCAAGCCGGCGCGGCCGGATATGGTCGCCAGGGCGATCAAGCCCGACTACGCGCTCGGGCCGCACACCGCCTCGCTCGGGCTGGTCTTCTCGGAGGGCGCGCGCCTCGGCACCCGCTTCGCCTCCGGAGTCTTCGTCGGCCAGCACGGCTCCTGGAACCGCTCGCCGCCGAGCGGCTACAAGGTGGTCTTTATACCCTTCGCGGGCGGCAAGCCCTCGGGGCAGCCGATGGATGTGCTTTCGGGCTTTCTAAGCGGCGGCAAGGCGCTCGGCCGTCCCGTCGGCGTCGAAATCGCGCGCGACGGCGCCTTGCTGGTCGCGGACGATGTCGGCAACATCATCTGGCGCGTCGCCGCGCGCTGAAGGGGGAAGAGATGGCCTACGAACATGTCCGGCTGGAGTTCAGCCCCGCCGCCGTCGCGACGCTGACCATCGCGCGGGCGGACCGCTTGAATGCGCTTTCCTCGCAAACGGTCGATGAGCTCCGCGCGGCGGTGGAGGAAACGGGCCGTTCCGACGCGCGCTGCCTGCTCCTCACCGGCGAAGGCCGCGGCTTCTCCTCAGGCGCCGATCTGGCGAGCGGCGGCGGTCTGCCGGAAGACGCGGGCTCGGCGCTGGAGAAGCACTTCAACCCGCTGGTGGAAGCGTTGTTCGCGCTGCCGATCCCCGTGGTCGCGGCGGTGAACGGCCCGGCCGCTGGCGCCGGCTGCAGCCTCGCGCTCGCCGCCGACATCGTGATCGCGGCCCGCTCCGCCTATTTCCTGCAGGCGTTCGTCAACATCGGCCTGATTCCAGACGCCGGCGCCACCTGGCTCCTCCCCCGCCTGGTCGGCCGCGCCCGCGCCACCGAGATGATGATGCTCGGCGAGCGCGTCTCCGCCGAACAGGCGCAGGCGTGGGGCATGATCAGCCGCGTCGTGGACGATGAGGACCTCACCTCGGAGGCTGTCACCCTCGCTACCAACCTTGCGCAGGGGCCGACGGTGGCGCTCGGCCTGATCCGCCAGCTCGCCCGCAACGCCGAGCAGCTGCCGCTCAGCGAAGCGCTCGCCGCCGAACGGGTGGCGCAAAAGACGGCGGGAGAGAGCCAGGACTTCAAGGCTGCGGTGTTCGCCTTCCTTCAAAAGCAGCAGCCGCGCTTCAACGGGCGCTAGAGCGGATTTGATTTCTGCCCTCGCCCGCGCCTAGAGCGAGGCGACACAACAGGGCACCGACTCCTCCTATGGCGACCAGATTGGAAGAACTCGAAACCCGGCGCGCCGCGGCGCAGCTCGGCGGCGGCGAAGCGCGCATTGCGGCGCAGCACAAGAAAGGCCGCCTGACCGCCCGCGAGCGCATCAGCGTGCTGCTCGACCAAGGCAGCTTTGAAGAATATGACATGTTCGTGGAGCACAATTGCTCCGATTTCGGCATGGAGACCCAGAAGTTTCCGGGCGACGGCGTGGTCACCGGATCGGGCACGATTAACGGCCGCCTGGTCTACGTCTTCGCCCAGGATTTCACCGTGTTCGGCGGCTCCCTGTCCGAGCGTCATGCCCAAAAGATCTGCAAGATCATGGACATGGCGATGAAGGTCGGCGCGCCTGTTATCGGCCTCAACGACAGCGGCGGCGCCCGCATCCAGGAGGGCGTCGCGTCGCTTGGCGGCTACGCCGAAGTGTTCCAGCGCAACGTCCTCGCAAGCGGCGTGGTGCCGCAGATCAGCCTGATCATGGGCCCGTGCGCAGGCGGCGCCGTCTACTCGCCGGCAATGACCGACTTCATCTTCATGGTGAAGGATTCGAGCTACATGTTCGTCACCGGCCCGGACGTGGTGAAGACGGTGACCAACGAGGTCGTCACCCAGGAAGAGCTTGGCGGCGCCGTCACCCACACCACCAAATCGGGGGTCGCCGACGTTGCGTTCGAGAACGACATCGAGGCGCTTCTCGCAACCCGCGACTTCTTCGATTTCCTGCCGCTTTCGAACCGCCACGATCTGCCCGAGCGGCCCTGCACCGACGCTTGGGACCGGGTGGACGAAAGCCTCGACACCCTGATCCCGGACAGCGCGTCGAAGCCCTACGACATGCACGAGCTGATCCGGAAGGTTGTCGACGAAGGCGACTTCTTCGAGATTCAGCCGAACCACGCGGCCAACATCATCGTCGGCTTCGGGCGCGTCGAGGGCCGCACCGTCGGCATCGTCGCCAACCAGCCGATGGTGCTCGCCGGCGTGCTCGACATCGCAAGCTCCAAAAAGGCCGGGCGCTTCGTCCGCTTCTGCGACGCCTTCGACATTCCCATCGTCACCTTCGTCGACGTTCCTGGCTTCCTGCCCGGCGTCGCGCAGGAGCATAACGGGATCATCAAGAACGGCGCGAAACTGCTCTTCGCCTACGCCGAAGCCACCGTGCCGAAGATCACCGTTATCACCCGCAAGGCCTATGGCGGCGCCTACGACGTGATGGCCTCCAAGCACCTGCGCGGCGATCTAAACTACGCCTGGCCCACCGCCGAAATCGCAGTGATGGGCGCCAAGGGCGCGGTGGAGATCATCTTCCGGAAAGACATCGGCGACCCGGACAAGATCGCCGCCCGCACCCGCGAATATGAAGAGCGCTTCGCCAACCCGTTCGTTGCCGCGTCCAAGGGCTTCATCGACGAAGTGATCATGCCCCACTCCACCCGCCGCCGCATCGCGCTGGGCCTCCGCAAGCTTAAAGACAAGCAGCTCGAGAACCCCTGGAAGAAGCATGACAACATACCGTTGTGACGCTCAAAAGCCCCTCCCCTTCAGGGGAGGGGTTTGGGGAGGGGCCTGTCGGTTGCACGGACGTCTGCGCATTCGATTCCATGTTCCCCTCCCCCACCCCTCCCCTGAAGGGGAGGGGCTTTGAACGGCTCCGCGGACTTTCTGGTGGGCGCGTTCGCGGCCGTGGTAGCGGGGATGATCCTGGCCAGGGTCCTGCGCGGCCTCCGCGAGGGGAAGCTGCCCGTCTACCGCACCTACATCGGCCGCGACGCGGGTGCGGCCAAGTTCAACACCCTCCTCGCGCTCCACGCGCTCAGTTTCGTGCTCGTCGCCCTGATCGCGCTCGATCTGCTGCTCGGCCTCAATTTGAAAGATGCTTTATGACCCTCGGCCGCCTCAACCATGTCGGCGTCGCCACGCCGTCGATCGAAGGGAGTATCGCGATGTACCGCGACCTGCTCGGCGCGACGAAGATCGGCGAGCCATTCAACCTTGCGCCGCAGGGTGTGCGCGTCTGCTTCATCGACACGCCCAACGGCCAGATCGAGCTGATCGAGCCGCTCGGCGACAATTCCCCTCTGCACGGCTTCCTCGCCAAGAACCCGGCCGGCGGCCAGCACCACCTCTGCTTCGAGGTGCCCGACATCCACGCTGCCAAGGCGGAGATGGAGGCGAAAGGCGCAAAGGTTCTTGGCGAACCCCGCATCGGAGCGCATGGCACGCCGGTGATTTTCCTCCACCCAAAGGGCACCGGCGGCGTGCTGATCGAGCTGATGGAGACTCCGCACGGTGAGCACTGATAAGCCGATCATCGAACAGAACACGGGCGAAGACAGCGGCGCCGCGCCCACGCCGCCGGCGTTCGCACCTGCCTCCGCGTCGCCGACCCGCGCCCTTTGGGACGCCGCCGCCGCCAAGGAAGTTAAGGGCAAGGACCTCACCTGGCATACGCCCGAAGGGATCGACGTTCAGCCGCTCTACACGGCTGAAGACACTGCCGACATCGACCCGGGGCTGCCCGGCTTCGCGCCGTTCACGCGCGGCCCCTACGCCTCGATGTACACCGGCCGTCCCTGGACGATTCGCCAATATGCCGGCTTCTCCACCGCCGAGGAGTCCAACGCCTTTTACCGCCGCAACCTCGCGGCGGGGCAGAAGGGCCTGTCCGTCGCCTTCGATCTCGCCACCCACCGCGGCTATGACAGCGACCATCCGCGCGTCGTCGGCGATGTCGGCAAGGCAGGCGTTGCGATCGACACCGTTGAGGACATGAAGATCCTGTTCGACGGCATCCCGCTCGACACCATGTCGGTCTCGATGACCATGAACGGCGCGGTGCTGCCGGTGATGGCCTTCTACATCGTCGCCGCGGAAGAAAGCGGCGTCTCTCAGGCCCAGCTCTCGGGCACCATCCAGAACGACATCCTAAAAGAATTCGCAGTCCGCAATACCTACATCTACCCGCCCGCGCCTTCGATGCGGATCGTGGCGGACATCATCGCCTACACCAGCGAGCACATGCCGCGGTTCAACTCCATCTCGATCTCGGGCTACCACATGCTCGAGGCGGGTGCGACGGCGGTGCAGGAGCTTGCCTTCACCCTTGCCGACGGCATGGAATATGTCCGCGCCGCCCGCGCCAAGGGCGCGGAAGTGGACGCCTTCGCGCCGCGCCTTTCCTTCTTCTTCGGCATCGGCATGAACTTCTTCATGGAGATCGCCAAGCTGCGCGCCGCGCGGCTGCTGTGGCACCGGATCATGGACGATTTCGGCGCCAAGAACCCGAAATCGAAGATGCTGCGCACCCACTGCCAGACCAGCGGCGTGTCGTTAACCGAGCAGGACCCGTACAACAACATCGTCCGCACCACGATCGAGGCGATGGCGGCGGTGCTCGGCGGCACCCAGTCGCTGCATACCAACAGTTTCGACGAGGCAATCGCGCTCCCCACCGACTTCTCCGCCCGCATCGCGCGCAACACCCAGCTCATCCTCGCCGAGGAGAGCGGCATCACCAACGTCGCCGATCCGCTGGGCGGCTCCTACTATGTCGAGGCGCTGACCAAGGAGCTTGCCGACAAGGCGTGGGCGCTGATCGAGGAAGTGGAAGGGCTCGGCGGAATGACCGCCGCCGTAGCGGAGGGCATGCCCAAGCGCCGCATCGAGGAAGCCTCCGCCGCCCGCGCGGCAAGCGTCGACCGCGGTGAGACGGTGATCGTCGGCGTCAACCGCTACCGGCTGGCGGACGAGCTGCCGATCGAGACGCTGGAGATAGACAACGCCCGCGTCCGCGCCGGCCAGATCGACCGCATCGAACGCACCCGCGCGGGCCGAGACAACGCCGCCGCTCGCGTTGCCCTCGATGCGCTGCGTGGAGGCGCTGCGGGCGATGCAAATCTCCTTGCCTTGTGCGTGGAGGCGGCCCGTGCCCGCGCCACGCTCGGGGAAATCAGCCAGGCTCTGGAGGACGTGTTCGGCCGCTACGACACCGTCCCCACCCCCGTGAGCGGCATCTACGGCGGCGCTTATGCAGGCGATCCGCGGTGGGGCCGCGCCGAGGAAGGCGTCGAAGCCGTCGGCACCCGCTTGGGCCGCAAGCCGCGGCTCCTTGTCGCGAAGATGGGCCAGGACGGCCACGATCGGGGCGCCAACCTGGTCGCCTCAGCATTCGCCGACTTGGGCTTCGAAGTGGTCTCCGGTCCGCTCTTCCAAACCCCTGAAGAAAGCGCCCGGCTGGCGGTGGAGAAGGATGTCGACGTGGTCGGCGCCTCCAGCCTCGCCGCGGGCCACAAGACGCTTGTGCCCGAACTCATCGCCCAACTCCGCGCGCTCGGCCGCGCCGACATCAAGGTGGTCGTTGGCGGCGTCATCCCGCCTCGCGACTACGACATGCTTCGCAAAGCCGGCGTCCAGGCGATCTTCGGCCCCGGCACCAACCTGGTGGACGCTGCCCGCGAAGTTTTGAAACTGCTCGGGCACAATCTGCCCCCGATCGAGGAAGCCGCGGAATGATGGATGCGCACATGCCTACAAGCCCCTCCCCTTCAGGGGAGGGGACGGGGGAGGGGCCTGTAAGTCAGGCGCAGCGATATTCGGGTGTTCCCCTCCCCAACCCCTCCCCTGAAGGGGAGGGGCTAAGGACCGATTGGACCCGCGAGGAAATCCGCGCCCTGTTCGAGACACCCTTCCTCGACCTCCTCTTCGAAGCGCAGACGGTCCACCGCGCGTACCACGCCGCGAACGAGGTCCAGCTCTCCACGCTCCTTTCCATCAAGACCGGCGGCTGCCCGGAAGATTGCGGCTATTGCTCGCAATCGGCCTTCGCGAAATCCGACCTCAAGGCCGAGAAGCTGATGAACACGGTCACCGTTCTCGCCGCCGCGGCCGAGGCAAAGGCCGCGGGCTCCGGCCGCTTCTGCATGGGCGCCGCCTGGCGCGAGCCCAAGGAGCGCGACATGGACGCGCTCTGCAACATGGTCGCGGGCGTCAAGGCGATGGGGCTTGAGACCTGCATGACATTGGGCATGCTGACGCCCGACCAGGCGAGCCGCCTCGCCGCAGCCGGCCTCGATTATTACAACCATAATCTCGACACCTCGCCCGAACACTACGGCGAGATTATCACTACGCGGACGTACCAGGAGCGGCTCGATACGCTGGAAAACGTCCGCGCATCGGGCATGTCCGTGTGCTGCGGCGGCATCGTCGGCATGGGCGAGACGCGGGAGGACCGGGTCGGCTTCCTCCACGCCTTGGCCACGCTCCCCGCCCATCCGGAGAGCGTGCCGATCAACGCGCTTGTCCCCGTCACCGGCACACCGCGCGGCGATTCCATGCTTGCCGGCGAGCACCAGCGGATCGATGACATCGAGTTCGTCCGCACCGTTGCCGTCGCCCGCATCCTGATGCCGCGCTCCATGGTCCGCCTCTCCGCCGGCCGCGAGAGCATGAGCGAAAGCACCCAAGCGCTCTGCTTCTTCGCCGGTGCAAACAGCATCTTTACCGGCGACAAACTTCTCACCACCGGCAACGCCGGCGTAGGCGCCGACGCGGAGCTGTTCGCCAAGCTGGGGCTTCAGCCGATGACGGCGCCGGAGCCCGCGCGCGTGGCAGCGGAATAAGCGAGGACCGATGTTCAAGAAAATCCTGATCGCGAACCGGGGCGAGATTGCCTGCCGGGTTATCCGCACCGCCAAGAAGATGGGCATCAAGACTGTCGCGGTCTACTCGGACGCGGATGCCCGTGCGCCGCACGTCCGGATGGCCGACGAAAGCGTCCGCCTCGGCCCGCCGCCGGCCGCCGAGAGCTACCTCAACGCCGAGCTGATCATCATGGCGTGCAAGGAAACGGGCGCCGAGGCGGTTCACCCCGGCTACGGCTTCCTGTCCGAACGCGAGAGCTTCGCCCGCGCGCTTGAAGAGGTCGGCATTGCCTTTATCGGCCCGCCGCCGCACGCCATCGCCGCGATGGGTGACAAGATCGAGTCCAAGAAGCTCGCCAAGGCGGCGGGCGTCAACGTGGTGCCCGGCTTCCTCGGCGACATCGCCAGCACCGAGGATGCGGTGCGGATCGCCGGGGAGATCGGCTATCCGGTGATGATGAAGGCCTCGGCCGGCGGCGGCGGCAAGGGCATGCGGCTTGCCTGGTCGGAAAAGGACGTGCGCGAGGGCTTTGAAGCCACCAAGCGCGAGGGCCTTGCCAGCTTCGGCGACGACCGGGTGTTTATCGAGAAGTTCATCGAAAGCCCGCGCCACATCGAGATTCAGCTGATCGGCGACAAGCACGGCAACATCCTCTACCTCGGCGAGCGCGAGTGCTCGATCCAGCGCCGCCACCAGAAGGTGGTGGAAGAAGCCCCCTCCCCCTTCGTCAGCCCTGAAATGCGCAAGGCGATGGGCGAGCAGGCCGTCGCCCTCGCCCGCGCCGTCGGCTACTTCAGCGCCGGCACGGTGGAGCTCATCGTCTCGGGTGCCGACACCAGCGGCAAAAGCTTCTACTTCCTGGAAATGAACACCCGGCTGCAGGTCGAGCATCCGGTGACGGAGGAAGTCACCGGCCTCGACCTTGTCGAACTGATGATCCGCGTCGCCGCCGGCGAGGCGCTGCCGCTCACCCAGGAGGAGGTTGAACTCACCGGCTGGGCGATCGAGAACCGCGTCTACGCGGAGGATCCGTATCGCGGGTTCTTGCCGAGCACCGGCCGCCTCGTGCGCTATCAGCCGCCGCGCACTGCGCGTGGGGCAGAGGGCGTCACCCGGGTCGACGACGGCGTCTACGAAGGCGGCGAAGTCAGCATGTTCTACGATCCGATGATCGCCAAGCTGATCACCTGGGCGCCGACGCGCATCGAAGCCATCGACCGGCAGGTGGACGCGCTGGACAGCTTCGCCATCGCCGGCATCGGCCACAATGTCGACTTCCTCTCGGCGCTGATGCAGCACCCGCGCTTCCGCTCGGGCGAAATCACCACCGGCTTCATTGCCGAGGAATATCCCGAAGGCTTCGAAGGCGCGCCCGCGGACCGGACTTTGGTCGAGGACCTCGCCGTTATCGCCGCGTTGCTGGGCGTGGAAACCGACGCGCGCGCGCGGGAGATTAGCGGCCAGCTCGGCTCATCGACCCCGCCGATGCCCGAGCGGATCGTGCGCGTCGCGGGCGCCGAGCACCACGTCCAGTTCGACGGCTTCGATGGTGGGCTTATCGCCTATGTCGACCATGGCGAAGGGCGCGAGCTGATCGGCCAGTGGGAGCCGGGCCAGCCGCTTTTCAAAGGCCGCATCGACGACCGCGCACGCACCATCCAAGTCTCCCGCCGCGGCCGGCAGTGGAAACTCACCACGCGCGGCGCAAGCCACCACGCCGACGTCCTCCCGCCGCACGTGGCCGAACTGTCGCGGCACATGATCGAAAAGATCCCGCCCGATCTTTCCAAGTTCCTGATCTGCCCGATGCCCGGCCTGCTGACCGCGCTCAACGTCGGCGAAGGCGATGCGGTGGAGGCGGGCCAACCGCTCGCAGTCGTCGAAGCGATGAAGATGGAGAACATCCTGCGCGCCGAGAAATCCGGCCGGGTCAAAAGCGTCGCCGCCAAGCCGGGCGAAAGCCTTGCGGTAGACGCGGTGATATTGGAGTTCGAATAAACCAGTGCCTCCGCACCGCTAGGCGGCAGGGAGGCAGAGTTCGAAGCAGGCGCCGCGCTCCACCCGCTTGCTCTCGATCGTGCTTCCGCACGCCGCCAGCAGCGATCGGGCGATGGAGAGGCCTAGGCCGGAGCCGCCCTCGTTGCGGCGGCTGGTGTGGAAGGGGTCGAAGATTCGCTCGTGATCGGCCGCTGGCACGCCCGAGCCATTGTCCGACACGAGGAGGTGCACCCGGCCATGCTCGGCGCGCCCCCCGATCGTTACCGCCGAGGCGCCGGCCTGGCGGCTATTCTCCACCAGCGTCTCGACCACGGCCTCGATCAACGTGGCCGGCGCCGCGACGGGCGGCAGGTCTCCGATGGAAAGCGCTACATCGAAGCCCGGGCCACGATGCGCATCGGCGATGGCGGCAAGCGGCGGCTCCAGCGGCGTCACGCTGTCCTCCGGCGGCGCCGCCATGTCGGCGCGGGCGAGGTCGAGCAGGCGCTGCAGCAGGTGGCTTAGCCGGTCGGCATCGGCGCTGGCATTGGCGAGGAAGCGCGACCGCTCCGCCTCGCTCATGGTCGGATGCTCGGTGAGCAGCTCCAGCGCGCCCTTAATGCCTGCGATCGGGGTCTTGAGCTCGTGGCTCACCGCCGCCGCGAAATCGCGCAAGTAGCGCGACCGCCGTTCGATCCGCTCGGCCATCGCCGCGAAGTTCAGATACAGGCTGCGGATCTCGACCACCGCCGTTGCCGGCGGCTCCGGCACCGCGACGGAGCCGCGCGCGACATTCTCCGTCGCCTCCGACAAGGCTTCGATCGGCCGCGCAATGCCGCGCGACAGCAAGCCGGCGAGCAGCAGCAGGGTGGCGAAGATGATCGCAATGCCGAGCGCGATCTTGCCGCGATCCTGGTACAAACCGACGAACAATCCGCGCGGGCTTCGCGACAGCATCAGCACGCCGATTACCCGCCCGTCCACCTCCACCGGCCGGACATAGTGGACGCGCACGGTGGCGGCGCGGCTGAGCAGTTCCACCGCGTAGCGCAGCTGATACTCACCGGCGCGGCGAAGCACCGTGCTGGTCTGCCCGGCCATCGCAGCGCGCACTTCGGGCAAATGCGCATAGCTTTTTCGCAGGTCGCCGCGCCCGTAGACCACCACCCCCTGGCCATCGAGGATGCGGATCGAAGCCAAGGTGGTTCGCGCGGTTTCCCGCGCGATGGGCGCAACCGCGAAGCCCGCCTTGCGCGCCGCCTCGGCAGCAACGATCTCAGTCGGCCGCCAGTCGGGCTGCTGATCGAGAATATCCATGTCGTTCAAGTCGATCACCGGCCGCTGCGGCTCCAAAATGTCCGACGGCGGCGGCAGCGGCTCCGGCCACATCACCCGGTAGGCGCCGGCAAGCGCCGCGCCCTGCGCGATCAGCTCCGCCTCGGTCTGCTGCACCAGGGTGTTTTCGTAGACGCGGAGGAACACCGCGCCGATGCCCGGAAGCGCCGCGACGAACAGCAATGTGGTGAACAAGACGGTGCGCAGCCGCATCGCCGGCCAGCGGCTTTTCAGCCAGTTCTTCGCCCTTCGGATCAAGCCGCCTCGCCCAGGCACCGCCCGATGCGGTAGCCGACGCCAGGCCGCGTCTCGATCAGGTCGGCTGCACCCACGGATGCAAACTTGTGCCGGAGGTTGCGGATGTGGCTGTCGATGGTCCGGTCGGTGACCGCGAAGCCCGGCCCGTGCAGCCCATCGATGATGTTGTCGCGGGTGAACACCTTGGAAGGCGTCTTGGCGAGAAGCAGAAGGAGCTGAAATTCGGTGACGGTGACCGGCACCAACGTGCCCGTCCACTGCGCTTCCCAGCCTTCCGGATCGAGGCGAAGGTGGCCGTGCGCCACCGCCACCTTGGCCGGCGCTTCGGCCGCCGCCCGCCCGCCGCGCTTCAGAATGGCGCTGACCCGCGCCACCACTTCGCGCGGGGAGAAGGGTTTTACGACATAATCGTCGCCGCCAAGCTCTAGCCCCAGCACCCGGTCGATCTCGTCGTCGCGCGAGGAGAGGAACAGGATCGGCAGATCGCCGGTCGCGCGCAGCCGCCGGCAGACTTCGAGGCCGTCCATGCGCGGCATGTTGATGTCGAGAACGACGAGGTCGGGCTTCTCCCGCTCCACCTGCCTGAGCGCCGCTTCGCCGTCGCCGGCCTCGACAGTGTCCATGCCGGCCTTGCCGAGGGCGAAAGTCAGCACTTCGCGGATGTGGGCGTCGTCATCGACGACGAGAATTTTCTGGGTCATCGCGGCCATGTCTGTCACCCCTCCCGCATGCCTGTCAAAGGTGTGCCGCTGCATCTGCGCGGTTCGGCTGCAACCCTCGGCAGCCGCCGCTCGGCGACCAGCCGCTTCGCTTCCGCCAGGCGCCGCGCCCCGCGAAACGTCCACAGCCGCCAATCCGCCTGCTGCGCCTCAAGCCGCGCCATCTGAGCCTCACGACTCCATGAAACCCGATCGCGCAGTTCCGGAGTGATTGGCCTGCTCTCCAGCTGGATCAGAGGGAGCAGCGACGAAGCGCCGAGGTTGTTGAGGTAGCAGAGGTCGAGGGTGGCGCCGCGCCCGCCCGCGTCGCGGGTGTGGCGGACGTTCCACCCTGCCGCCACTGCGCCGAGATCAACGAACGCGCATCCGGTAAGGAGCAGCGCCGCCGCCGCAAGGTTGGCGTTGATCAGCCACGCATCGCTCCGCCCCCGCCAGATCCGGTAGCAGATCAGAAGCAGGCCCACCGCCACCAGCGCCATCCACAGCAGTGCTGCAATCCGAAGTCGGGTCAGCGAATAAGCGTCCACATAATCAAGCGTGCGGTGCATGGTCGATGCGACCAGCAGGACGTTCTGGCCGATCCACAGGTAAACCAGCCGCCGAAGCAGCGGGCTCGCGGCCATGTCACTTCCGGGCCGAAAGGTTACGAGCACGAACAAGGCCGCGAGCAGGGCGGTGGCGATCAGCGGGTAGGCGCCGCGATGGGCATATTGCGCCAGGGTCATCCCCTCCGGCAGCGGCGCCCCGCTCCACAGGAAGGCAAGGTCCAGCCCGTTCTGCGCCGCGAAAATGGTGTTGAAGGCAAAGAGGGAGACGGTGACGGAGGCGAGGCTTACGCCCGGAAGTGCAATCGCGTCACGAGCCACACCTGGCGGTGCGAGCAGGATCGCCGGAGGCCGAAGCAGGCTCCAAACCGCTAAAGCGAGCACTGCCCAGAGAGCCAGCCGCGACGGCGACAGGCCGGCCAGAGCACCGGCAACATCGATGCGGGCGAAGGCATCGCCGATCAGCGGGTTCGCGCTTGCGAACAAAGCGGCGAAGAGCAGGCTTCCGGCCACCGGCAGGACCAGGATCGGAAGCCGGGCGACGAGGCCGATCACACCGCGCCGCCGCCGCGCCCGACGCGCGCCGCGCCAGTCGCGCAGCGGCTGAAGAACCGCCAAGAGGAAGTGGCACAGCAGCCGGATCGCCCAGCGCCAGCCATCGTGGAAGCGGCTGCGCGGCAGCAAGGCGGCGCTTGCCGCGGCGACCCCGAACAGACCAAAGGCAAGAAGCGAAGGATCGTCGCCGAGCGCGACCGCCATGATCGCCGCGGCGGCGCCCGCAACCAAGGCGGCGCGGCTGCGCAGTACCGCCGGCCCGGTCGCGGCAAGCGCTACAAGCAGGAGCAGCGCGTAAACGCCCAAGGTCGCGCCACCGCGCCAGCCGGCGAACAACCAGTCGCCCGCCGCAACCAGCGCCGCGGCGACCCCCGCCTTCGCAGAGAAGCTCCAATCGCGACGCGCCTGCGCCGCCGGGGTGGGTGAAAAGGCCGGGGAGGCGGTGGTGCTGTGCATGGGGGCTCCCTTTCTTTTGCAAGAAAGGCTGCCCTAGGCCGGAGCGGTTCAGCCGCGGTGCGCGGGTCTTCCGCTTGCCGCGCGGATCATGTGCACGTCCCGTGCACGCCGCCTCACTGGCCGGCGAGCACCTTGTCGATGCCGTGGATGACACCGTTCGAGGCAGCGCCGTCGGCGGCCATTACCCGCGCCTTGCCGCCCTTGGCGTCGGCCACCTCCAACCCGTCGCCTTCGCGGGTGACGGTGAGTGTTGCGCCGCCGACGGTAGCGAGCTGCGCCTTGCCCTTGCCGCGTTCCACCGCGCGGGTGAGGTCTTCGGCGGTCACCGTTCCAGGCACGATGTGGCCGGTCAGCAAGGCGGTGAGCTGGCCCTTGGCCTCCGGCTTCATCAGCCCGTCGAGCGTGCCGCCGGGAAGCGCCTGGAACGCCGCCTCGGTGGGCGCGAACAAAGTATAAGGCTGGGCGCCGGAGAAGGTCTTCTCGAGCCCCGCCGACTTGATCGCCTGGACCAGCGTCGCATGATCGGGCGAGGCGGCGAGGCTGGCGAGAAGAGACGACTTCGCCGCGCCTTTGCCCGCTTGTCCGCCCGCGGCATTTCCGCTCGCCGCCGTGCCATCGGCCGCCGGCGCCTGCCCGTTGCCGCCGTCGCCATTGCCGCCGCACGCCGCCAGAGCGGCAAAGGCCGCAAGCACCATCAGGTGTCGCATGGTTCTTCCCCTTTGTTCGTTACGCAGCCAGTACGCGCGGGGAGGGGCAGGGTTTCCCCCGCCCCTCCTCTCGCGCCGCTCAGACTAGCATCTCCATGATCGCCTGGATGATCTGTGTTTTGGTATCGACCTCGTAGATGTTGCCGTCCGCGTAACGGTACATGTTCTCGTCCGTGTCCTGATACTCGTCGCGATACTCCATGGGCAGATTGTACGCGTCGTAGCCCGAGGGGAGCTGCTGGCCGATCCCGAAGTCATCGCCACCGAGCAGGGCAACGATACTTTCGATCATGCCGCTTTGCGGATCGACCTCGTAGATCGCGTCGTCGCCGTAGCGGTAATAGGCCTCGTCCGTGTCGTAATAATCGTCGCGATACTGGTAGGGCACGTTGTAGACGTCGTATCCCGCCGGAAGCGCCTGGCCGACCGAGAAGCCGCCGCCGAGCAGGGGGACGAGGCCGCTGATCAGGTCCGTCTGCCGGTCTACCCGGTAGATGTAGCCGCTGTCGTCATAGCCGTAATAATATTGCGGCGTGTCGGTGTAGAAGGCGCTGTAGCGGCTTGGCAGATCGTAGCCGCCGAACCAATTCTGCTCGACCCGCTCGCCAACGCCATAGGCCTTGCGTGCCTGGCCCGGAGGCATGCAGCCATTGCCCTTCTTGGCGAGGCCCGGGGGGCAGTTCTGGGCAGCCGCGTAACCTGCGCCGGCCGCGGCATAAGTAATTGCGCTACGATAATCGTCACGGCGAACGTCGCTACGCGCGAAGTCGCGCTGAACCCGGGCGTCGCGCTTCGCCGCCTTCTGAACGAACTTGCGCTCGGCCTTTTGCGGTTTCGCGGCGCGGAATGCCTGACGCTCCGCCTTTTGCGGCTTGGCCGCGCGGAACGCCTGGCGCTCCATTTTCTGCGGTTTGCCGCCGCCGTGGAAGGCCTGGGGCTCCGCTTTCGCAGGCTTGGCCGCCAGGGCGTGACCACCGCCATGGCCGCCACCGCCGCCGTGCGCGGCCTTGCCGCCACCGCCACCGCCGCCTTGACCGTGCGCGGCATGGCCGCCGCCATTGCCGCCACCGCCGCCCTTGCCGCCCTTCTGCGCCAAGGCCGGCATGGACGCTGCAAGCGCCGCCGCGCCAACCATCAAAAACACCTTACGCATGACACACTCCTCACGCTGTTCACCGGATCAACAAGCGGCAAGGGCTGGCCGTTCCGGACCAGGCGGTTCGGCTGGGCAGGTGCGCAGGCACGTTCCGCCGCCGTAACCTGAACACCGGCTTTCAGCAGGTGAACGGCGGATGAGCGGCCTTTGACACGACAATTGAAAACCCACGCAACCCGCGAACGGGAGAACCGTTACGCCTCCGTGCTTACCGTGTCCCCGCCCGCCCCAGCTGACCTCCGGCCGCTCCCGCTCGATCCGGGCCGCAATTGCTGGAAGGTTGCAAAGGCCGATCGCGCCGCCTTCATCGTCGATGCCGATGATTATTACCGGGTCGCGCGCAAGGCGATGCTCTCCGCCCGTTCGCGCATCATGCTGATCGGCTGGGACGTCGACACCCGCATCTGCCTCGACCAGAACAGCGACGACGAGGCGCCCGATTGCCTCGGGCCCCTGCTGTCCTGGCTGCACGCCAACCGGCCGGAGCTGGAAATCTACGTCCTCGCCTGGAACGCGGCGGCGTACAAATTCCTCGGGCGCGGCTCGACCATCTTCCGTCTCGTCACCTGGGCACGGCACAAGCGCGTCCACTTCCGCTTCGACGCCAAGCATCCTTTCGAGGCCAGCCACCACCAGAAGATCCTGGTGATCGACGACAACCTCGCTTTCTGCGGCGGCATCGACATGACCGGATCGCGCTGGGACACGCGCGCGCACAAGGACGACGATCCCGGCCGCCGGCGCCCCACCACCGGCCGCCCTTACACGCCGTGGCACGACACCGCGATGGCGATGGACGGCGAAGCGGCGCGCGCGCTTGGCGAGCTTGCCCGCCTGCGCTGGAAGGTCGGCTGCGCGGAGGAACTGGACGAAGCCGCCTTGCCGCCAAAGGCACCCTGGCCGGAGGGGCTGGAGCCGGGCTTTCGCGACGTCGACATCGCAATCGCCCGCACCCGCGGCAAGGTGCCGAACTGGACGGAAGTGCGCGAGATCGAGGCGTTGTACGTCGACATGATCATGGCGGCGGAGCGGTTCGTCTACATGGAGAACCAGTATTTCGCCTCCCGCGTCATTGCGCAGGCCATCGCCCGGCGCCTGAAGGAAAAAGGCGGGCCCGAATTCCTGCTCGTCACGGCCAAGACCGGCATGGGCTGGCTTGACGACGAAGCGATGAGCCCAGCGCGGGCCGAGCTGATGAAGGCGCTCGGCGAAGCGGACCACGAAGGCCGCCTCCGCCTCTACCACCCGGTGACGCAGGGCGGCGAGGACATCTACGTCCACTCCAAGGTGACCATTGTCGACGACAGGATGCTGCGCGTCGGCTCGGCGAACCTCAACAACCGCTCCATGGGCCTGGACAGCGAATGCGACGTGCTGATCGACGCGGCGCAGGACGCCTCGGGGGCGGCGGCGCGCACCATCGCGGCAATCCGCGCCGACCTGATGGCGGAGCATCTCGGCGTGGAGGTGGCGGAGGTTGACCGGGAGTTCGGCCGCACGAACTCGCTGATCGAAACGGTCGAGGCACTTCGCGGCGGTGGACGCACCTTGCTGCCGCTCGAGCCGGAGGAGCCGAGCGAGCTTGAAAAGACGCTGGCGCACAGCGAGTCCCTCGATCCGGAAAGTGCCGACGAGAGCTTCGAGCCGCTCGCCCGCCACCGCTTGCTGGGCGGCATCCGCCGCCTCCGCCGCTGACGGCTGGGCGGCCCGGATCGTTGGCGGAGACGCCCTCCTTTCTTCGCAACCTGCGGATCGAAGCGCATGCCGCCTGGCGTGCCGCCCGCGACCCGCGCTGCCCGTGGCACGCGCACGCCGTGGGCGTCCTCGTCGCGGCTTACGCTTTGTCGCCGATCGACCTGATCCCCGACTTTATTCCGGTACTCGGCCTCCTGGACGACGCCTTGCTGATCCCCGCCGGCTTGTGGCTGTTCGCTAGGTTGCTCCCGCCGGGCCTGCTCGAAGAGCACCGCGCCGCCGCCGCTGCCGCTGCCGAGCGCCCGCGCTCAAAGCTGGGGATCGTGATCGTTCTTGGGGTCTGGGTGCTCGCCGCCTTGCTCACTTGGCAGGTGCTTCGCCGGGCCTACGCGTGAATCGTAAGGGCCTCGCAACCCGCTGGGGCCTGCGTGGTTGTCGTAACGAAACAAAGGAGGGATTATGCCCGTATCGAACACGTCCGCGGTTGAGCGGATTGCGCGCGTCATCGCCGGGCGGGTGGTGAGCATCAACGCGGAAGGCGCCGATCCGTCGGCGGGCCCGCGCGTCGACGAAATCTGGCGCGATCATATCGACGATGCGCTTTCGGTCCTTCGCACCCTTCGCGAGCCCGACCAAATCATGGCCGACGCCGGCAATGTCGAAACCTGGGAGCGGATGGTTCTCGCCGCCATCGAGGCGCAGGACGGCACCGGCAGCTCCGGCGGCGGCTTCTAAACTCAGCCCACCCCACATGTGAAAAGGCCGCCCCGCGCGAAGCGGGACGGCCTTCACATTGTACAGCCGGAATGCGGCTAGAATCTTTAGGCGCGAACCCCCGTGGAGGCTGCGCTCACCAGATTAGCCGCGTTCGGCATGTGACAATGAGACATCAGACCACCTCCTTTCAGTTGTTGAACAGTGAGAGGAAGATGGGCGCACCCTAAGCCTTTTCAAGGGCTTAGCGCGGCGAATTTCAGCCGTCGTGGCTCTTGATCCAGTCCTCGAGCACCGGCGCAATGCGGTTGCGCCACTTCGAGCCGTTGAAGATGCCGTAATGGCCGACTTCCTTGGCCAGGTGGTACTTCTTGTGGCGGGCCGGCAGCTTGGTGGCGATGTCCAGCGCCGCCTTGGTCTGGCCGATGCCGGAAATGTCGTCGCGCTCGCCTTCGATGGCGAGGATGCCGATGTCGGTGATCGCGGCCGGATCGACGCGGCGGCCGCGGTGCATCATCTCACCCTTGGGGAGGAGGTGGCGCTGAAACACGACGTCGATGGTCTGCAGGTAGAATTCCGCGGTCATGTCGCAGACGGCGCGATATTCCTCGTAGAACGCCTTGGTCGCGTCCGCGCTTTCGCCGTCGCCTTCGACGAGATGCTTGAACATCTCCCAATGGCTGGTGAGGTGGTTGCCGAGGTTCATGGTCATAAAGCCGGCGAGCTGCAGAAAGCCCGGATAGACCTGCCTGCCATTGCCCGGATAAAGATAGGGCACGGTAGCGATGACGTTGCGCTGGAACCAGGCATAAGGCCGCTGGGTCGCAAGCGTGTTCACCGCCGTCGGTGCCTGGCGCGTGTCGATCGGGCCGCCCATCATGGTCAGCGTCTTGGGCCGCGCCGGGTTCTTGGTCTCGCTCATCACGCAAGCGGCGGCGTAGCAGGGCACGGACGGCTGGCAGACCGCCAGCATATGCGCGCCGGGGCCGATATGCTCCAGGAACTCGATCAGGTAATCGACATAATCGTCGAGGTCGAACTTGCCGGCGTCGGTCGGCACCAGCTTCGCGTCGCGCCAGTCGGTGATGTAGACGTCGTGGCCGGGCAGCATTCGCTCCACCGTGCCGCGTAGAAGGGTCGCGTAATGGCCCGACATCGGCGCAACGATCAGCAGGCGGGGCCCGGCTTCGACGCCTTCGCGGCGGAAGCGCTTGAGCTGGCCGAAGGCCTTACGAAGCACGATCTCCTCGGTGACCCGCACCGTTTCGCCCTCGACAACCGTCGTCTCGAGCCCGAAATCCGGCTTGCCGCGCGAAGCGGAGGCGTGCGCGAAGACGTCGAGAGCCGACGAGACGATCGGCCCCATCTGGCTGTACGCGAACGGATTGGCCGGGTTCTGCATCCAGCCTGCGCCGAAATTGGCGAGGCTGCTTGCCCCCGCGAGCAGCGAGCGCTGCATCTCATATGCGTCGTAAAGCATCGGAACTCCAATTGGTGCGCGGCGGGCGAAGGTTCAACCGCGACAAGGACTTAGCCGTTAAACCGGTGGATGGCACGAAAGCTCCCGCGGGCGGCGGCATTGAGCGCCGGGGCACGCGCTGCTAGGCCCCCGGCATGGCGCAAAACAGCCCTGATCTTCCCGCCCCCCGAAAACTCGGTAACCTCCGCATCATCTGGGGTTTCACCGCGCGTTACAAGGGGCATGTGCTCGGCGCGCTGCTTGCCCTGATCGTCGCGGCGGGGGCGACGCTCGCCATTCCCAACGCCTTCAAGCTGATCATCGACCGCGGCTTCGGCGGCGCGGCCGGCGGCGAGATCGGCCGCTGGTTCCAATATCTGCTGCTCGTCGTGCTGGTGATGGCGCTCGCCACGGCGGGCCGTTTCTACTTCGTCTCTTGGCTCGGCGAGCGGGTCGTTGCCGATCTACGCCAGGCGGTGCAGCGCAACCTCCTCCGCCTGGCGCCGAGCTTTTTTGAGGAAAACCGCCCGAGCGAAATCGCGTCGCGCCTTACCGCCGACACCACCATCATCGAGCAGGTCGTCGGCACCACCATCTCCGTCGCGCTTCGCAACGTCGTCATGGCGGTGGGCGGCATCGTCTACCTCTTCGCACTGTCGCCCAAGCTGACGCTGATGCTGCTCCTCGGCATCCCCCTCGTCATCGTCCCCATCACGCTGCTGGGCCGCCGCCTCCGCAATGTCTCCCGCCAAAGCCAGGACCGCGTCGCCGAAGTCGGCGCCATGGTCGACGAAGTCCTAGGCGCCATGAAGATCGTCCAGGCGTTCGGCCAGGAGGAGCGTGAGGCGCGGCGCTTCGGGGAGGCGGTGGAGAGCGTCTTCGCCACCGCGCGGCGGCGCATCGCCCTGCGCGCGGTGATGACGGCAACCGTTATCGGCCTAATCTTCGGCGCAATCACCATGGTGATGTGGCAGGGCGCGCTCGACGTTCAGGCGGGGCGGCTGAGCGGGGGCACGATCGCTGCTTTCGTGCTCACCGGCGGTCTTGTCGCTGGCGCGTTCGGTGCGCTTGCCGAGGTTTACGGCGAGCTTCTGCGCGGCGCAGGGGCGGCGGCGCGGCTGGCGGAGCTGCTCAGCGAGCAACCGGCGATCCGCGCACCGGCGCAACCGCGCGCGCTGCCGGAGCCGGCGCGGGGCGCACTCGAGTTCCGCCACGTCACCTTCCGCTACCCGACACGCCGCGAGGTGTCGGCGCTTGAGGATTTCTCCCTTAGCGTACGCCCCGGCGAGCGGCTGGCCGTTGTCGGACCGTCGGGCGCGGGCAAGTCGACCTTGTTCCAGCTCGCCCAGCGCTTCTACGATCCGGAAGCAGGCGCGATCCTGCTAGACGGCGTCACCCTGCCCGATGCCGACCCTGCCGACATCCGCGCCCGGATCGCGGTGGTGCCGCAGGAAACGGTGATCTTCGCGGCAAGCGCGCGCGACAACCTCCGCTACGGCCGCTGGGACGCATCGGACGAGGAGCTTTGGGCAGCGGCCGAAGCCGGCAACGCCGCCGAGTTCCTCCGCCGCCTGCCGGAGGGCCTCGACACCTTCATGGGCGAAGGCGGCGCCCGCCTCTCCGGCGGCCAGCGCCAGCGCATCGCCATCGCCCGTGCCATCCTCCGCGACGCGCCTTTGCTGCTCCTCGACGAAGCTACCTCCGCCCTTGATGCCGAAAGCGAGCGGCTCGTCCAAGCCTCGCTGGAGCGCCTGATGGAGGATCGCACCACCATTGTCATCGCCCATCGCCTTGCCACCGTACGCGCCGCCGACCGCATCGTCGTCATGGACGGCGGCCGCATCGTTGAAGAAGGCACGGACAGCGCCCTGCAATCCGCCGGCGGCCTCTACGCCCGCCTCGCCGGCCTCCAGTTCGGTGGACTGGCGGCGTAGCCGCGCGCAAGTTCACCCGCACTCGCGGGAAGCGGGAGCGTCAGCCCCGCCATGCCGGCCAGTCCGGACCTGTCGGCGTCCCCCGGCAACCCAGATGCGGGCACCCGGCTGAGAGAGAAATTCGGCGACCCCGCTGGATCGACACTTCGCAGTGCTGGGTGAGCGGATCCGTGTTCCGCCGCATGTCATGGTAGGCAGCCGCATAAGCTCGGCCGACGTTACCGAGGTCCACAATCCGCCGGTGTTGCGGCTCCGTGAGAGATCATGGCGCCTGCCACTTCCCGATGCATCATGTCGACGCCAGCGCGGGGCCAAAAAAAATGGGCGGCTCCCGCTTAGGAAGCCGCCCATATTTTTCAACTAAGTTCGATGCCTTAGAAGGCGTTCATATAAGCTTCGTTGCCGACGAAACCCATCTTCTCCACGTTGGCGCGCTTGGTGACGGCGAGGACTTCGTCGACCAGCTCGTAACGGGCGTTCTGATCCGGCTGAAGGTGAAGCTCCGGCACCGGGCTCATCGTCTGGGTGAGATCGAGATACTGGCGCAGGCGGATGAGATCCACCGCTTCGCCGTTCCACAGCACGCCGCCTTCGGGCGTAATGACGATCTTGTTCTTGACCGGATCGATCGGCGGCGGCGTGTTGGTGTCGGAGTTGACCGGAAGGTCGAGCTTCACCGCGTGCGTCTGGATCGGGATGGTGATGATGAACATGATCAGGAGAACCAGCATCACGTCGATCAACGGCGTGGTGTTGATGTCCATCATCGGTTCGGTTTCGGATGCGCTGACTGCACCTGCCATTATCTAAACTCCTAGAACCCGATGGGTCATTAGTTCCGCTGAACGGCGCCGCCGGGAGGCGGTTCGGAAATGAAGCCGACCCGCGAGAAGCCGGCGCGCTGCATCTGGAACACCGCGCCGCCGACGCACTTGTAGGGCGTGTTGATGTCGCCGCGGACATGCACTTCCGGCATATTCTCTTCGGTCATGTTCTCAACACCACCGAGGCGCTTGATGTCGTCCTCGAGCTTCTTGACGGCCCGCTCGAGCAGCTGCTCGGCGTTCATCTTCTGGAGACCCCAGTAGACCTCGCAGCCGCCGTCAGCCGTTCCGCGCACCGACAGGGACACATTTTCCGGCTTGGTGGTGGTGGCTTCGAACTGCACCTTCGGCAGGCTGACGTCCACCGTTTGAACCACAACAGGGACGGTGATGAGGAAGATGATCAGGAGCACCAACATGACGTCGACGAGCGGCGTCGTGTTGATGTCGGACATCGGGGCGTCGTCGTCTGAGGGGCCGGCACTGATTGCCATACTAGCTTCCTATTCTCTGTCTCGAGACCTGGTCATCTTCGCAAAAGTCCCGGCGGGCGGAGGATCTGCCCGCCGGGTTTTGCTTAGACCTTCTTGGGGCCCGAGTGGGTCGTGCCGATGGCGCTGCCGGTGGCGGTGGTACCGCCCGGCGACGTCGCGGCCTTGGCGCTGGTCGCACCCGTCGCGGCGGTGGCGCCGGCGCGGGCGGTGGCCGGCTTCACGGTGCCGCCGGACATCATGTAGCCGTGGAGATCGTTGGAGAAGCGGGCGAGCTCCTCGATGATCGCCTTGTTGCGGCGCTGCAGCCAGTTGTAGGCAAGCACGGCCGGAACCGCCACGGCGAGGCCGAGCGCGGTCATGATCAGTGCTTCGCCGACCGGACCGGCGACCGCGTCGATCGATGCCTGACCGGCGGCGCCGATCTTGATCAGCGCGCGGTAGATGCCGACCACGGTGCCGAACAGACCAACGAACGGCGAGGTCGAACCAACCGTGGCGAGCAGCGCCAGGCCGTTGGACAGCTTGGACGCAATGGCGCCCTGGCTGCGGGCCAGCGAGTTCTGCATCCAGTCGTGCTGATCGATGGGATCGGTCAGCTTGTCATGCTGTTCGAGAGCCAGGATGCCGTCATCGACGATCTGGCGGTAGGCGCTGTTCTTTTCCAGCTTGTTGGCGCCGTCGCGGAGCGTCCCGGCCTGCCAGAAGGTGGAGCGGGCGCGCTTGCCCTGGTTGATGATCTTCTGCTGCTCGAACAGCTTCACGAACAGCACGTACCAGGACGCGGCCGACATGATGACGAGAATGCCGAAGGTCACCTGGGCGATAAGACCGCCCTGCTCGAGAGCGGCGATCAGGCCGTAGGGGTTGCCGCCCTCGTGGGCGCCTGCTGCTGGGGTGGTCATGTCAGTAACTTTCCTCTCAGTTCAAAGGGTAGAAGCCGTCCGAAATCCTTACTCGCGGGGGAGCACCCATTTAATCGCGCCGGGCACCGTGTCCCCGGTGGGATTGCCGTTGCTGTCGGTTGCCGGCGAGAATTTCGCGCGGCTCCTCATCAGGCGGCAGGTCGTGGAGTCCAGAGCGGAGGAGCCGCTTGAGCCCGTAATCTGGCAATCGGAAACGCGGCCGTTGGGTCCAACCGTGAGGCGGAAACGGGTAGTACCCTGTTCCTCGCTGCGGATGGCGGACGCCGGGTAATCGTCGTCCGACACGTAGGACGCGAGGTTCGCGCGCGCCTTTGCCGGCTCAACCTTCTTCGCGGGCGGCGGAGGAGGAGGCGGGGGCGGTGGCGCAGGCGGCGCGGGCGGCGCGGGCGGCGCGGGCGGAGCCGTTTGCGTGGGCACGAACGGCGGTGCGTCGCGAACGGCCTGGACCGGCGGCGGCGGCACGTTGGTACGTACGATCGGCGGCGGCGACACAACCGGCGGCGGGGTCTGCGGGACCACTTCCGGCGGCGGGGGCGGCGGCTCCTCTTCGGGGGGCGGCGGCTCCTCGACGTTGAAGGTTTTCAGGTCCGCCGCCACTTTCTTGACCACATTGAAGGCCAGACCAGTGACAAAGGCGTAGCCGAGAAGAGCGTGGAGCAGCGCAACGATCACGATTGCCGTGATCCGGCTCGAGCTCATCTTAGTGTTGTCAGCATATGCCATTAACCAGCCACGCTCCCTCTCTCATCCTACAGCCGGGGATCGGCGCGCATTTTGAACGCACTGCCGTCCCATCGGTTCATCGATGTTTCAACATATCATCGATAAGGTGGGTCTCTATCGCGTCGCTTTGGGCGACGCAATCCTCTCGTAATCTCCCGGTACCGGCGTAAAAACGGCTGAAATCTGCGGTTCAGGAAGCTAAGCGTATGACAATCGAACCATAATTTGCGGGGCCGGAATGATTTTTAGAAAATTAAGATTCTCCGCCGCCGCCGCCGTGGGCCTGCTGGCGGTGGCCGCGCCGGCCGATTCGCAAACGGTCTCCCCGTCTGCTTTGACCTATGCCGACCTGGCCGACCTCGGCATTTCCGCCCCCATCGCGGCGCATGTGCGCGTGACCGGCGCCACCGCGCTTAAGCCTGCGTCGGTCCCGGACGTGCGCCCCGGCCTGGCGCGGCTGCTTGTTCAGGCGCAGGTCGTCTCCCTCATTCGCGCGCCCGAAGGCCTCGCCTCGCGGATCAGCTACGTCGTTGATCTGCCCCGCGATGCGAAGGGCAAGGCGCCCAAGCTAAAAAAGGGCACCGAACTGCTTCTGCTCGCCGCGCCGGTCGCCGGCCGCAGCGGCGAAGTCCGCCTGACGGCGCCGGACGCGCAGATTGCTTACTCGGCCGAGCGGGCGGAAGTGCTGCGCAAGATCATCCGCGAGTCGCTTGCCCGCGAGGCGCCGCCGCGGATCAGCGGCATCGGCCGCGCCTTTCACGTTCCCGGCGCGATCCCCGGCGAAAGCGAGACCCAGATTTTCCTCCTCACCGCCGACAGCCGGCCGGTGTCGCTCAACGTGCTGCGCCGCGCCGGCGAGACGCCGCTCTGGTCGGTGGCGCTTGGCGAAATCGTCGACGATGCCGCGGCGACGCCCGCGCGCGACACCCTGCTCTGGTACCGCTTGGCCTGCACCCTTCCGCGCGCTCTGCCCCGGCAGAGCCTCGCCGAGGCTGACGCGGCGGGCGCCGCCGCTATTCAGGCGGACTACCGGCTGATCCTCGACCGGCTCGGCCCCTGCACCCGCGCTCGCGCGGTTCGCTAGAAAGAAGCAAGCTCCACGCCGACGCCCTTGCAGTCCGGATAGATGTCCGGCTTGCGGGTCGACACGCGAAGCGCGCTGACCCCCCGCCGCGCCGCGACAAGATCGTAGATCGCCCGCGCCAGCGTTTCCTGCAGGTTGTAGCGCGCGCCCGCCACCAGAGCGGCGACTTCCCGGCGCAGGAAATCATAGTCCCAGGCATCGGCGGCGTCGTCGCTTTCGGGGAAGAACGCCTCCTCCAGCCAAACTTCCACCGTGATGGTCAGGCGCTGCGGATTGCCGACCTCGAACTCGTGGAAGCCGATGTCCACCGGCACCGAATAGTCCTCGAGCACGATCTTGCGAGTGCGCGGCGCAAGCGCCCCCGGCACCAGCCCCTCGAGGCGCGAACGGTCGTTCATTGCTTCAACTCCAGGAATTGCACGTCGCGCGCCAGGCCGAGAAAGCGCTGGCCGCCGTCGAGAGTGATGGTCTGGCCGGTGATGGTCGGCGTACCGATCAGGAAGCGCAGGGCGCCGACGATCTCCTCCACCTCCACGCCCCGACCGAGCGCGTTCAAGGCGTGCACCTGATCGAAGTTGTCGCGGCTCTGGGGGCCGGACACCAGGGTTACCGAAGGCGCGATGGCGCAGACCCGAATGGCGGGTGCAAAAGCGCGCGCGCATAGCTCGGTCAAGCCGGCGAGACCCATCTTGGACACGGTGTAGGTGAAGAAATCCGGATTGGGCTGCGCAAGCTTCGCGTCCAGAAGGTTGACGATCAGTCCCCCTCCACCCGCTTTCGCAAAAGCCTGTGACAGCAAGGCAGGCGCGCGAAGGTTGACGTCGAGGTGGCTGTCCCACTGCTCCACCGAAAAATCGGCGGCGCTGTCGAAGGCGAACAGGGACGCATTGTTGACCAGCAAACGCGCCGGCGGCAGGCCCTCCAGCCCGGCGAAGATCGTCTCCGCCGCGCCCGCGTCGGCAAGCTCCGCCCGCACCACCTTCGCATTGCCGAGTTCGGCGGCAAGCGCCTCCGCTTCGTCTACCGACCGGTTGCAGTGGATAAGAAGGTGCCACCCGTCCGCCGCAAGCGCGCGGCACAAAGCGGCGCCAATCCGCTTGGCGCCGCCGGTGACGATCGCCGTTTTCGGGCCCTCGAACTCGCTGCTCATGCCCCGTGCCTAAGCCCGCCTCCGCCGACCGGCAAGGCTTGCCGCCGCCGCCCCCCTCCCCTAGGCGGAAACACCATGCCGATGACCTCCGCGCCGCCCGACCTTTCCGGCCTCAGCCTTGCGGACATCGCCCGGCTCCTGGAAGACGAGAAATTGCCGCCGGTGGAGCGGTGGAACCCCGAACATTGCGGCACCAGCGGCATGCGCATCGCCCGCGACGGCACCTGGTTCCACGAAGGCAGCCCGATCGGTCGCCAGGCGATGGTGCGTCTGTTCTCCACCATCCTCCGCCGCGAGCCCGACGGCGGCTACGTGCTGGTCACCCCGGTCGAGAAGCTCGACATCGAAGTCGAAGACGCGCCCTTCCTCGCGGTGGAGCTGAAAAGCGAAGGCGAAGGCGAGGCTCGGAGCCTGGCCTTCCGGCTCAACACCGGCGATCTCGTCGTCGCCAGTGCCGAGCGTCCGCTGCGCTTTGCGGCAGGCGAGGACGGCCCGCACCCGTATATCGAGGTCCGCCCCGGCCTTGAGGCGCTGATCGCCCGCCCCGTCTATTACGAACTCGCCAACCTCGCTTTGGCCGAGGGCGCCGAGCCCGCCGGCCTTTGGAGCGGCGGCGCATTCTTCCCGCTCGAGCCGGCCCCGTGAGCCTGGCCGACGAGCTGCGCGCCGCGCTTGAGGCCGGACGGCGCCGCTCGCCGATCCTGCTCGCCAGCGACATGATGGAAGACGAAGGCGGTCCCCTCGCCGCCGCCGCTGTGCTGGTCGCCGTGGTCGATCGTCCGGAGCCGACGGTGATCCTCACCGAGCGCCCAACCACCATGCGAAAGCATCCCGGCCAGATCAGCTTCCCGGGCGGCCGCATCGATCCCGGCGACGCGGGCCCCGTGGAAGCCGCTTTGCGCGAGGCGGAGGAGGAGATCGGACTTCCGCCCGCCGAGGTGGAGGTGATCGGCACCGCCGACCTCTACCGCACCATCACCGGCTTCGAGGTGACGCCGGTGATCGGCGTGGTGCCGCCGGATCTTCCGCTGGTCGCCGCGCCCGGCGAAGTGGCCGACATGTTCGAGGCGCCGTTGCGCTTCCTGCTCGATCCGGCGCGGCAGGAAACCCGCACCGTCGACTTTCGCGGCGCACAGCGTTCCTATTTCGAGATCAATTGGCAGGGGCGCCGAATCTGGGGCGCGACGGCGGCGATGCTGGTCAACCTCAGCCGCCGGCTGGAGCTCGCGTCGTGAAGCTGCCCCGCGCCGAGTGGCAGGACCGGCCCGGCCTCGCCACGCTTCTCTCCGCGCTCGGCGCGGCGGAAGGCGAGACGCGCTACGTGGGCGGCTGCGTGCGCGATACATTGCTTGGGCTCCCGGTCAGCGACATTGATCTCGCGACCCGCCTGACGCCGGACGAGGTCATCGCCCGGCTTCGCAAGGCGAGCATAAAGGCGGTGCCAACGGGGATCGCGCACGGCACCGTGACGGCCGTCGTGGAGGGGAAGCCGGTGGAGGTGACGACGCTGCGCCGCGACGTTTCCACCGACGGCCGCCGCGCCACCGTTGCCTATACCGACGACTGGGCGCAAGACGCCGCGCGCCGCGACTTCACAATCAACGCTCTTTCCGCCGATCCGCTGAGCCTCGATGTTCACGATTATTTCGGCGGCTGGGAGGACGTGGAGCGGCGCCACGTCCGCTTCATCGGCGACCCGCTGACCCGCATTGCTGAGGACCACCTGCGCATCTTGCGCTTTTTCCGCTTCTACGCCCGCTTCGGCGAGGGTGCTCCGGATGCGGCGGCGCTGAACGCCTGCGCCGCCCGAGCCAACGACCTGATGGCGCTGTCGCGGGAGCGGATCGCCGACGAACTCACCAAGCTGCTCACTCTCCCCGATCCGGCGCCGGCGCTGCGGCTGATGGTGGAGCATCATATTCTGAAGCCGGTGATTCCTGAGATCGGCCGCGAAGGCGCCGAGCGGCTCGCCACGCTGGTTCGCCGGGAAGGGCTTGCGGGCGTCCCCGGCGACCCGATCCGCCGCCTTACAGCCCTCCTCCCCGCCGATCCCGAGGCGGCGGATGCGCTCGGCAAACGGCTTCGGCTTTCGACGAAGGCGGTGAAGCGCCTCGTTGCCGCCGCCCGGCGCGGGGCAGGCGACGGCGAGGATGCGGCGGTGCTCGCATACCGGCTCGGCCGCGAGGAGGCGATCGACCGGCTGTTGCTGGGGGATGGCGATCCGTCAGCCGCGGGATCACTTCTCGGCTGGGAGCGGCCGCAGTTGAAAGTCGGCGGCGGCAAGCTGATCGCTCTCGGGCTGCCGGCGGGGCCGATCGTCGCCGAGACTCTGCAGGAGGTTCAGCGGCTTTGGGCGCTTGCCGGTTTTCCCGCGGACGAAGCGGAGCAGCTGCGCCTTGCGCAAGCCGCTGTCGATCAGGCTCTGCGCGCCAGCCAGTAAGCCAGCGCCGCTTCCGCGGTCATGGGTCGCGAGAACCAGAAGCCCTGGCCGTGGGTGCAGCCCATCCGAGTCAGCGTTTCGGCAAGCTCGCGGCTGTCGATGCCCTCGGCGGTCGTCTCCATGCCCAAAGCTTGGGCGAGGCCGAGGATGGCGCGCACGATGGCGATCGAATCCTTGTCCTGAAGAAGCGCGGACACGAAGCTGCGGTCGATCTTCAAAATGTCGATCGGCAGGCGCTGAAGGTAAGCGAGCGAGGTGTAGCCGGTGCCGAAATCGTCCATCGCCACGCGGGCGTTGAGAGCCTTCAGGTCACCCAACACTTGCGTCGCGCGGATCGGGTCCTGGACGATGGCGCTTTCGGTAAGCTCAAGCGTCAGCCGCTCGCCGCCGAGGCCGTGGCGGGAGAGCGCGTCCCTTGCCAGGCTGGCGACATCGTCGCGCGCCACTTGGATTGCGGAGAGGTTGACGCTCATCGTCAGCGGCAGGATCTGCCCAGCATCCGAATCCCACTGTGCAAGCGTTGCGAGCGCCGCATCCAGCGCCCAGCGGCCGAGCGGAACGATGAGGCCCGATTCCTCGGCGACTGGAATGAATTCGGCGGGCGAAATTGCACCGCGCCGGGAGGGCCAGCGGGCAAGCGCCTCGAAGCCGGAGACCGTGCCGCTGTCGAGATCGACCAGCGGCTGAAAGGCAAGCTCCAGATCGCCGCCTTCCACCGCGCGGCGAAGCTCCGTTTCGATCGTGAAGCGGCGCCGCGCGGCGCGGGCCTGGTTGGGTTCGTAGAAGCGCACTTCGCCGGAGGCCTTGGCCCGCTTCAAGGCGAACTGGGCGTTGCGAAGCACCTCTTCGGCCATCTCCTCGCCACCGCCCAACAGCGCGCAGCCGATGGCGCAATCGACGCGAATCTCCAATTCGGACAAGCGGAACGGCGCGGCAAGCGTATTGCGGATTCGCTCGGCCGCCTGGGTTGCGTCCTCCAGCCCCTTTTCGAGGCGGATAAGCATGCCGAACTCGTCACCGCCGGTGCGGGCTAGAACATCGCCGGCGCGCAAGGACGAGTGGAGCCGACGCGCGAAGGTGATCAGCAGCTCGTCGCCGGCCATGGAGCCGACGCATTCGTTGACCCGGCTGAAGCGGGTCATGTCGATCACCAGCACCGCGTGGCTCCCCGGCAGAAAGGCCTCGCCCTCCAGCACCCGCTCGACCTCCTCGTTGAACGCCAGGCGGTTGGGCAGGCCGGTGAGGCTGTCGCGCAGCATTTCGGAGCGAAGGCTGCGCTCAGTTTCGACCTGCGCCGTGCGGTCGATCAACGACACAAGGCAGCGGCAGCCGAGGCCCGGAAATACGCGCAACCGCGCCATCCGCACCAGGAAGTGCCGCCCGCCGACCGCGTTGCCGTCGTCCGTCTCGAACTGCAATATCTGCCCGTCCGCCGCCAGGAAGTCGGCTATTGTCTGGCCGAGGCCGCTTTCCTTCAGGAAAGGCAAAGCGTCGGCCGGGCTTCCGCTTTCGCCCCGCCAGCCGCTCAGCGCAGCGAACTGGTTGTTGGCGAGATCGATCAGCAACGCGCCCGCAGCGTCATCCCGCCGGAACACGCCGGCGGCGATGGGCAACGCTTCGAGATAATCCTGGCGAACGTGCGCGGCGAGGCTGCCGTCGGCGGCGATGCCGGCTTGCGGAGCCGCCTCGGCAACGCCGATGTCGCAGTCGGGCTTGAGCCCGGGCGGAGCCGCTTCATTCATCCATATTGGGACTAAGCGGAAAGGCTTAACAGCGCGTTAGCTGTCCACGAAAAGGCTTGTGCGAGAGGCTGTTGCCCGGTTCGCGGTTAGGCTTTCTTCTCCGGATCGAAGCGGTTGTTCTTCGGAAAACCGACCGGCGCCATCCGCCCGGCCGCGCCGCGCGCCGTCCGCCAAGGGTTCAAATCCGCTTCCGTCCGAGTCCGTCCGCTGTCGCCGGCCATTGCCCAGCTGATCCCGTCGGTGAAGCGGAAGGTGCGTGCGTCCGACAGGCCGCCATCGCGATACCGCTGCAGCTGTACCCCGGCGCCCCGGCCCATTTCCGGCAGCTCGGTGAGCGGGAACACGACCATCTTACGGTTGTCCCCAATCACGGCGACGAAATCATCGTTCTGCTTGACCTGGCGGATCACCGCAAGCCGCGAACCGGCACGCAGATTGACCACCTGCTTGCCCTTGCGCGTCTCCGCCACCGCCCCCGCCGCCGAGGTCACGAAGCCCCGCCCGTCGGACGAGGCGAGCAGCAGCTTCGCCCCTGACACCGCCGGGAAGAGCGCCGTGATGTCGCCCTCGCCTTCGATGTCCACCATCAGCCGCACCGGCTCGCCGAAGCCGCGGCCGCCGGGCAGCTTGTCGGCGCCAAGCGTGTAGAAACGCCCGCCCGACGACGCGAGCAGGATCTTGTCGGTGGTATGCGCGTGGAAGAAAAAGCGCGCGCCGTCGCCTTCCTTGAACTTCATCGCTTCCGGGTTGGAGAGGTCGACATGGCCCTTCATTGCCCGGATCCAGCCGCGCTGCGACATGATCACCGTCACCGGCTCGCGCTCGATCATCGCTTCGAGCGGAATTTCGCGCGCCGGACCCGCTTCCTCGATGGTGGTGCGGCGGCGGCCAAGCTCCGTTTCCTCCCCGTAGCGGGCCTGGAGCGCGGCCAAATCCTTCTTCAGCCGCGTGCGCTGGCGGTCGCGCGAGCCGACCAGCTTGATAAGCTCGTCCCGCTCCTTGATCAGCGCATCGCGCTCGCCGCGGATCTGCATCTCCTCCAGCTTGCGAAGAGAGCGAAGGCGCATGTTGAGGATCGCTTCCGCCTGCCGGTCGGTGAGCTTGAATTCGGCGATCATCACCGCCTTCGGCTCATCCTCCTCGCGGATGATCTGGATCACGCGGTCGAGGTTCAGATAGGCGACGAGATAGCCTTCAAGCAGCTCGGCCCGGTCCTCGATCTTCCCGATGCGATGCTGCGAGCGGCGGACCAGCACTTCGAACTGGTGGGCGATCCACGCGGAGAGCACCTCCTTCAGCCCCATCACCCGCGGCGTATGGTTCGCGTCGAGCACGTTCATGTTTAAGGACACGCGCACTTCCAGATCGGTGAGCCGGAACAGGCTGTCCATCAGCACCTGCGGATCGACGGTGCGGCTGCGCGGCTCCAAGACGATGCGGATCGCTTCGTCCGATTCGTCGCGGATGTCGGCCAGGATCGGCAGCTTCTTCTCGCCGATCAGCGCCGCAATCTGTTCGATCAGCTTCGACTTCGGCACCTGATACGGGATCTCCGTGATCACCAGGTTCCAGGTGCCCCGGCCGAGATCCTCGACGTTCCATCGGGCGCGCACCCGGAAGGCGCCGCGGCCGGTCTGATAGGCGAGCGCGATCGCCACCGGGCTGTCCACCAGTACGCCCCCGGTCGGGAAATCCGGGCCCGAGACGAAGTCCATCAGCGCTGAAGCCTCGGCGCCCGGATTATCGATCAGGTGAACCGCCGCTTCCACGATCTCGGCCAGGTTGTGCGGCGGAATGCTCGTCGCCATGCCGACGGCGATGCCGCTTGCGCCGTTCGCCAGCAGGTTCGGGAAGATGCCGGGGAAAACCTCCGGCTCTTCTTCCTCGCCATTGTAGGTCGGGCGGTAATCCACCGTGCCTTCGTCGAGGCCGGCCATCAAATCGGCGGCGGCGGCGGTCAGCTTGGCTTCGGTGTAGCGCATCGCCGCGGCGTTATCGCCGTCGACGTTGCCGAAATTGCCTTGGCCATCCACAAGCGGGTAGCGGAGCGAAAAGGTTTGGGCGAGGCGGACCATGGCGTCGTAGACCGACTGGTCGCCGTGCGGGTGGTATTTGCCGATGACGTCGCCGACGACGCGGGCGCACTTCTTGTAGCCGGAGGCCGGATCGAGCTTCAGGAGGCGCATCGCCCAGAGGAGGCGGCGGTGAACCGGCTTCAGCCCGTCGCGTACATCGGGGAGCGAGCGCGCGGTGATCGTCGACAGCGCGTAAACCAGGTAACGCTGCGACAAGGCCTTGTCGAAAGGCGCGTTTTCAATGGGATCGATCGGCGTTGCGGCATCGGAGATTTCGGACATGGATCAAGGAATAGCAGCGCGGAGGGGGTGAAGCGAGCCCGCTTGCCAATGTCTACCGATAAGATAATATTACACGTGCCGGCACAAAGACCGGCGAAAAAGGAGACAAGGATGCGCAAGGCAATAGCAGTCGCCCTAGCTCTTTCGGTTGCCGCCTGCGGCAGCGCGGAGAACGACCAGAACGGACGCGGAAAAGGGGAACTGAAGACCTTCGACGCCGAGGAGTCCGCAACCGCTGACGCCTCCGCGCCGGGCGCGCCCCGGCCGCCGGAATTTTCACCAACCGCTGCGCCGGGCGTCGCCTTCGATTACCGCTACGCCTTTCGCCTGCCCGCGGCCAAGATCGGCGGCGTGCAGGAACAGCATGCGGCCGCCTGCGAAAAGCTCGGGCCGGACCGCTGCCGCATCACCGGCATGAGCTACGAGCAGGACGGCGAGGACGATGTCTCCGCCCAGCTCCACCTCAAGCTCGACCCGCAGCTTGCCCGCCGCTTCGGCCGGGAAGCGGCCGACGCCGTTTCCCGGGAGCAGGGGCTGGTGACCAGCGCCGAAATCACCGGCGAGGATGTCGGCAGCGCGATCGACAGCGATCAGCAGACGCAGACGAGCCTGGAAGAGGCGCTCCGCCGAATCGACGGGCAACTCGCCGAAAAAGGCCGCTCCGGAACGGAACGGGCCGAGCTTCAGCGCCAGGCCGAGACGCTGCGCCAATCGATGCAGGCCGGCGCGCAGACGATCGGCGCGCGCCGCAAGCAGCTTGCCACCACGCCGATGACCTTCCGCTACCAGGCGGGCGAGACCGACCGGTCGTTCGGTGCCCAAGCCACCTATGCGCTGCGTACGTTCCTGAGCGGCGCCCGCGTGCTGCTCATCGCCTTGCTCTACGTCTTGCCGTGGATGCTTGCGGCGTTGCTCATCGCGCTTGGGCTGCGGTGGGTGAACCGCCGCTTCTTCAGCGAAGGGGCCTCGCGCCGCCAGCCTCCGTCCCAAGCTCCGGCGCCCGGTCCGGCGGAGGAATAAAGACTTCGGGCGGGGCGGAGGCCTTTTCCTCCGCCACTGCCCGAAGCAGCCAGTCGCGGAATGCCCGGAGCTTGGCGCGGCCGCGCTTGTGCTCTGGATAAACCAGCCAGATCGAGCGCGTCTCCACGATCACCTGCGGGAAGAGTTGAACGAGGCGGCCGCTCGCCAGTTCGGTTTTCCAGAACAAGGGCGTCAGCATGCCCGCGCCGTGGCCGGCGAGAACGGCATTGCCTTCCGTCACCTGGCTGTCGAGCAGGATGCCGCCCGGCCGGACGCCCTCCGGCTCGACCAGCTTCGCTTCGGCAAGCCACAGCTTCCACCAGATATCGTCCGGACTGAGTCGCGGCACGCGCAGCAAATCCTCGGGCGCGGCGATGCGGTGGCGGTCGCGAAACTCTGGGGTGCACATCGGCGTGCCGTGGAGGCGGAACAGAAAATGGGCGTGAAGCCCCGGCCAAGGCCCCAGGCCCATCCGTAGGGCGACATCGGCTTCGTCGCGGGCGAAATCGACGATTTGCGACGTGGTCTGCAGCCGCACGGCAAGCTCCGGCCGCTCGATCTGGAAGGTGCCGAGGCGGGGCGCCAGCCAGTTCGACGCGAAGGTCTGGGCGGTGCTGATGGTGAGAACGCTTTCATCCTCGCCGACCAGGCTGCCGAACGCCGCCGCCATCCGGTCGAGCGAGTCGGTGAGCAAAGGCGCCAGCCGCCGCCCCGCATCACTGAGCGTCACCCGCTGCTTCGCTCGGTGGAACAGCGGCAGGCCGAGCCGCTCCTCCAGGAGCTTGATCTGGTAGCTTACCGCCGCCTGGGTCATGCCCAGTTCGGCACCGGCGAGGGTGAAGTTCTCGTGCCGCGCGGCGGCCTCGAAGGTGCGTATGGCGGCGAGGGGCGGGAGCTGGCGCATCGCAGGAGATGATAAGCCAGCCTTATGAATGCTGTCGATCCTTTAGTTGGACGCTCCTGCTGCTCCACCCCTATCTCCACTTCATCCAGCCGCTCATCCGGCGGCAGGCAAGCAGGGAGTGATAAAATGCGCGATGAAATGGACGCCCGCCTTTGGGAGGCGCATGGCCGGCAATTCTCCGACGATCTGCACAACGGCCTGCTCCGTGTGGGAGCGGCGCTTGCCAGGCTTTGGAACGCCGCGATCCCCGCCAGCCATTCGCCGCCCGCCACGCGCGCCCGCGCCGGACAGGCCTGACCTCGCCCTCCACCTCCACCCGGTCCCTTCCACCTCGACGCCGGGCGCGGTAGGGCGAAGGCATGCGCTTCCTCACCACGCTTGCCCTCGCCCTTTCCGTTCCGCTAGCGGCGTGCGCGGTGGATAGCATTCCCGACCAGGCGCCGCCGGGCGCTGCCGCCGCGCCCCAGCCGGAGCTGATGAAGTGGCCGGCTTTGCTCACCCGTGAGCGGCCCCAGCCCTCCTCCACTATCCGCTACGGCGACGACGGCATGCAGGTCGTCGATCTTTGGCTGCCGGCCGGCAAGGGCCCGCACCCGACGGTGCTGATGGTTCATGGCGGCTGCTGGCAGACGGAGATCGCCGACCGCCGGATCATGAACTGGATCGCGAACGATCTGCGCGGCCGCGGCATCGCCGTCTGGAACATCGACTATCGCGGCGTCGACCGCGCGGGCGGCGGCTATCCCGGCACCTTTCAGGACGCCGCCGCCGCCGCCGATGCGCTCCGCGACCACGCAAAGGCGCACAATCTCGACATCTCGCGGCTGGTCGCGACCGGCCACAGCGCCGGCGGCCACCTTGCCTTGTGGCTCGCCGCGCGTCCGCGCCTGCCGAAGGACAGCGCGCTCCGCAGTCCGAACCCGATCCCGATCAAGGCCGTGGTCAGCCTCGGCGGCCTTTCCGATCTTGAACTCGCCGCGACGCCGCCGGGCAGCGGCTGCGGCACCGAAGTGATCGAGAAGCTCGTCGGTCCGCCGACCTTGAGCAGCCGCAACGTCTACGCCGACACCTCCGTCCCGCGGCTTGCGCCGCTCGGCATCCGCCAGGTGCTGGTCAACGGCCTTCAGGACCGGATCATCCCCACCGCTTATGCCGACGATTACGCCGAGCGCATGCGCGCGGCGGGCGACAAGGTTGACGTGCGGATGATCGACCGCACCGGCCACGTCGAACTGATCGCGCCGGAGAGCCAGGCCTGGGCGGTGGCGGTGAAGGAGATCGAAAAGGCGCTTCGCCGGTGACGAGCTTCGCCGAGGCGCGCGCCCTCGACGCCGCCGATCCGCTGCGCCCTTTCCGCGATCGCTTCGTTCTTCCGGAAGGGATCCTCTACCTCGACGGCAACTCGCTTGGGGCCCTGCCGAAGGCGACGATCGTCCGGCAGCGCGACGTTGTCGAAGAAGAATGGGGCTCCGAACTGATCCGAAGCTGGAACAGCCGCGGCTGGATCGATGCGCCCGCACGAATCGGCACCAAGATCGCGCGGCTGATCGGCGCCAAGCCGCACGAAGTTATCGTCGCCGACAGCGTCTCGGTGAACCTGTTCAAGCTGCTCGTCGCGGCCGCGAAGCTTTCCCCGGAGCGGCCGCAGATCCTGTCGGAAGGCGGCAATTTCCACACCGATCTCCACATCGCCAGCGGTGCCGCCGAGCTTACCGGCATGCGGCTCGACATCGTCGGCCGCGAAGCGCTGGACGCGACGATTGGCGCCGAGACCAACCTCCTTCTCCTCACCCACGTCCACTTCAAGGCCGGCAACCGCTTCGACATGGCAGCGGTCACCTCGCGCGCCAAAGCGGCGGGGGCGCGGACCCTGTGGGACTTGTCGCACAGCGCCGGCGCGGTGCCGCTCCACCTCAACCGCGACGGCGCCGAGTTGGCGGTCGGCTGCGGTTATAAATATCTCAACGGCGGTCCCGGCGCGCCGGCCTTTCTCTACGTCGCCGAGCATCTCCAGGAGCAGCTCATCCCGCCCCTGCGCGGCTGGATGGGCCACGCGGCGCCCTTCGCCTTTACCGACGACTACGTCCCCGCCCCCGGCGTTGCCCGCTTCCTTGCCGGCACCCCGCCGATCCTCAGCCTCTCCGCTCTGGAAAGCGGCATCGACGCCTTCGACGGCGTGGAGATGGAGGCGCTTTGGGCGAAATCGGTGCAGCTCTTCGACCTTTTCGCCGCCCTTGCCGCCGAGCATTGCCCCGAGCTCGCCTGCATCTCACCCGCCGAGCCGGAGAAGCGCGGAAGCCACATCAGCTTTCGCCACCCGCATGCCTTCGAGCTCTGCCAGGCGCTGATCGCCGACGGCGTGATCGGCGACTTCCGCGCCCCCGACGTGATCCGCTTCGGCCTCACCCCGCTTTACCTGGGCTTCGAGGACATCTGGCAGGCGGTAGAGACGATGCGCGACATCCTCCACACCGAACGCTGGCGCGAGCCGCGCTTTGCCGTGCGCGGCAAGGTGACATAGGTTCGCAGATCCCGGGTTCGCAGATCCCGTTTGAGGCGGCGTCCGCCCCGGGGGGCAAGGGAGCTTGATGTCCACAACCGAAGCCGCTGAAGTGCCGCCCCGGTTCAGGCGTTTGCCTGCTGCCATGGCTCGCTCCGGCTTACGCGAAGCCATGCCTCCGGCGCGTTTCAGCCTGCCGGTCTTTGTCCTGTTTTCGGCAGCGTGCCTGGCCATCAACTATCCTGGCCGCCTCACGGTCGATGGCCTCGTCCAACTCATCGGCGCAATCGACCGGCGTTACCTCACCGACTGGCATAGTCCCCTGGTGACCTGGCTCTGGAGCCTGCCCGGCGGTTTGCTTGGCCAACCGTTCGGCGCAGTGCTCGTCCAGGCCTTGCCCTTGTCCTTCTACGCGGCGGTGCGTCCAAGCGGCCCTTCTGCCTGGACGATCAAAGCCGTAGCCGCACTCGCTCTCGTGGCAGTCTTCAAACTCGCTCTGGTGGTCTGGGCGGGGATCATCATCAAGGACGCCTTGCTGCTGGGCCTTGTTCTTGCGGCGGTGGCGGCTTTTCAGCTTTCCTGCGCCAAGGGCGCAGGGCGGTTGTGGCCCATCCTGTTCGTCTGCTGCGTGGTGATCGTTGGATTTATCAGACCCACAAACTTCGTTTTGTTGGCAATACCAGCACTCACCCTTGCCTTCTTCTATGTACGGCGCGGGAGACGGTTGTGGATCGCCATCGCGCTCTGCGCCGCCGGTCCGCTGCTTCTGCTGCCGGCCGGGATGACGGTGAACAGATGGGTGTTCCATGCTTACCCCACGCATCCCGAGCAGCAGCTGATCCTGTTCGATCTTGCCGCGGTGTCGGCGCGAACGGGCACGAACGTCTTCCGCGGCGCCGAGGGGTGGCCTGTTGATCGGCTCCCGCCGCCGAAAGCCTGCTACACCGCAGCGGAGTGGGACCCGCTGTCGCCGTGGGGACGGTGCGCGGGCTATTCTCAAGCCTATGCCGAGGCGGTCGGGAGAAGCGGCACCGCGCCGTTGGTCCGCCATTGGGGAACAAGCTTAGTCCGCCACCATGCCGCCTATCGACGCCACCGGGTGGAACACCTCATCGGATCCTTTGGGAGGAGCGTGGACATCGTCGGGGAGGAAAATCCTCCGCCCTTCGACAAAAAGACCCTGGCGCTCAACAGCAGCGAGCGTGATGCGGAATTCCGCGCGGTGATCGCCGGCCGCGTTCCGCCGGACACCTTTCAGAAGGCGCATCGGAGCGCGCACCTTCGGCCGTTTGTGGGCGTCTCCCGGCTGGTCCTGGGCCAGAAGGGTATCGGCCTCCTCGCACTGGCGGTCTGCATCTGCCTGCTGGCGCGGCAAGGGTGGTTGAGGTTCCGGGGCTTCGCGACCAATCCTGTGGTGATACTCGCAACGGCAATAGGCCTGGCGAATGTGCTCATGGTGGGACTGTTCGGCGTCGCGGCGGCTGCGCGTTACCTCCTCCCCCTGATCGCCTGCGCCTTCGTGGCCGCCATTGCCGTTCTGCAGCAGGATCGGAGGGCCGGGGAGCGGGCAAGCGCGTAGAGGCGTCCAGAGGGCGCTCGGATTGCAAGCCGGGGGAGGCTCGGCTATGGGCTCGCTTTCAAGCCCTGGGTGCCCGTCTGCTTGACGACGCGTCCGGGGCCGATTTTTTCAGCCCGAGGACGCGCCGTCTATGTCCCGCCGCCGCCAGATTTACGAAGGCAAGGCCAAGATCCTCTACGAGGGTCCCGAGCCCGGAACGCTGATCCAATATTTCAAGGACGACGCCACCGCCTTCAACGCGCAGAAGCGCGGCACGATCAGCGGCAAGGGCGTGCTCAACAACCGCATCTCCGAGCATGTCTTCACACTGCTCGGCACGATCGGCATCCCGACGCACTTCATCCGCCGCCTCAACATGCGCGAGCAGCTGATCCGGCAGGTCGAAATCATTCCCATCGAAGTGGTGGTGCGCAACGTGGCCGCGGGCAGCCTTTCGAAGCGCCTCGGCATCGAGGAAGGGACTCAGCTCCCCCGCACGATCATTGAATATTATTATAAGGACGATGCATTGGGCGACCCGATGATCGCCGACGAGCATATCGCCTGCTTCGGCTGGGCGAGCCAGGAGGAGATGAACGACATTGCCGACATGGCGGTGCGTGTGAACGACTTCCTGTGCGGGCTTTTCGCGGCGATCGGCATCCGCCTGGTCGACTTCAAGTTGGAGTTCGGGCGCCTCTGGGACGGCGAATATGCCCGGGTGATCCTGGCGGACGAAATCAGCCCCGACGGCTGCCGCCTCTGGGACATGACCACCAACGAAAAGCTCGACAAGGACCGCTTCCGCCGCGACTTGGGAGGCGAAGCCGAGGCCTATCAGGAAGTCGCCCGGCGGCTCGGCCTCCTCCCCGAAGGCGAGACCAACAGCGTCCTCGACCTCGACCAGCACCGGGCGAAGAAGGGCAAATAGCGCTTCGTCTCGAAGTGGTACTTCGAGCCGGTTTACAGCTCAGCCGCAAGGACCCTTCTTCTTAGCCTTCTCCCCGTTGGGGAGAGGGAGCAATGCCGCGGCCTTCATCTGCGCACACTTCTCCTTGCTCGGCCTCATCGCCGCTGGGACGACAAAAAAGGCCCCGAAATTTCCCCCGGGGCCCCGTGACCTTTTGGCCCTCTCCTATAGGGTGTGAAGCCTACCGGGCGCCGGTGGCGGGGCCGCCGACCGCGACGGCGGCGGCGCGGCGCTGGACGGACTGGAGGTAGTTGGAAGACTGCATGAAGGGGATCGGGTTCACGGCCTTGCCGTCAATCCGCACTTCATAATGGAGGTGGCTGCCGGTGGAGCGGCCGGTGGAGCCCATCAAGCCGATCATGTCGCCGCGCTTCACGTGCTGGCCGGCCGACACCATGGAGCGGGAAAGGTGGCCGTAGCGGGTCTGGATGCCGCGGCCGTGGTTCAATTCGACGAGGTTGCCGTAGCCGCCATTGTTATATTCGGAGCGGCCGACGATGCCGTCGGCGGTGGCGTAGATCGGGGTGCCGATCGGGCCGGCGAGATCGATGCCGGCATGCATGGCGCGGGTGCCGCGGAACGGATCGGAACGGACGCCGTAGGAAGAGGTAAAGGCGACGCCCTTGACCGGCTCGGCCGACGGAATGGCGATCGTGCCCTGCTCGAGCTGATCGAGTTGCTTCCAGCTGTTGAACATCGCCTTGAAGCTGGGATCGGCGGCGCGGGAGGAGTCGACGGCTTCATACGGGCCGCCGACGCCCGTGGCCTGGATGCGCTTCGGATCAAGGCCCAGGCGACGGACTTCGCTGGCGGTGAACTGGAAACGCTGCTGGGCGGCGGCCTTAATGGCGGCGACATCGGCCTGCATGGCGCGCACTTCTTGCTCCATCTTGGCGACTTCGGCCGGAGCGGGAACGGTTTTGACGGCAGCAAGCTGCGCGGCGGCAAAAATCGACCAGAAGAGGGTCAAGACGGCGGCGACGACGGCGAAGAGCTGAAGGCCGGTGCCGATCCGCACGCGGCGCAGATTGGCGCCGTCGTGCAGGAAAATATCGCGCGGGCGGAAGAGGTTACGGAACGCCTTACCGAGACCTGCGTTGTTTGTCTTAGTCAGCACCATTTCGTCCCCGCTCAACGCCGGCTAACCGGCGCGGCCGCTTTGCAGATTGCGGCCAGTTCAAAGTCCGGTGCGTTGCCGCTCCGGCTCGTGGATTTCGACTGGAAGTTGCCCACCCCGTGTCGTTGAACCGAGACTGTTAAACATATCCTTCCGCGTCCACCCCGCCGTAGAAATCGCGGGATAGACCGGCTTCGTCCCGCGCTGAGTCGTTGAACGGCGGCTTAATCGCTCCCCTGAAACGCGCGCCGACAAGCCGCTTCCACTCCGCCACCGGCGCGATTCTGCGCTTTTCGCAAGCATCCAGGAACCAGCGCGTGCCCGCCCGGACGTGGCGGATCTCGTCGCGGTAGATCCGGTTGAGGATCGCGGCGGAACGCGGATCGCCCGCCGCTTCGAAGCGCGCCACGGTGGCGGGGGTGACGTCCAGCCCGCGCGCTTCAAGCACCATCGGCACCACCGCGAGGCGCGCCATCACGTCGTCAGAGGTCGCTTCCGCCGCTTCCCACAAGCCGTCATGGGCGGGCAGAGCGCCGTAGAAGCTGTTCATCCCCTTCAGCCGCCGGTCGAGAAGAACGAAGTGCATCGCTTCGTCGGCGCCGACACCGATCCAGTCGTCGGCAAAAGCGCGCGGGAATTGGCCGCCGAAGCGCCCGACGATGTCGAAGGCCAAGTCGATCGCGCCGAACTCGATATGCGCCAGCGCATGCAGCATCGCGATCCGCCCCCGCTCGGAGCCGCCCCGCCCGCGCTTCGGCATGCGCGAGGCGGGGAGGAGTTCGGGCGTGTCCGGACGGGCGGGGCGATCGGGCATCGATGTGTCGAACACGTGCGCGAGATTACCCCGGCGCCAGGCGCGCGCGGCGGCGCGGGCGGTGCGCACCTTGGTGTAGGGATCGGCGGCGAGAAGAACATCACGGCAGGCGGCGGCAAGGGAGGTCATGGGCTGGGGCCTAGCCGATCCTCCCCGGCACGGGGAGGGGGACCAGCCGAAGGCTGGTGGAGGGGGCCCGCCTCAGTGCCACCTCGACCGCTGGGACCCCACCACCACGCTTCGCGCGGTCCCCCTCCCGTTCCGGGGAGGATCAAGGGAGGAGCACGTTCGCTAATATCCTGCTCCCCACCGGCGTCAGAATGGACTCCGGGTGGAATTGCAGGCCGGTCTGAAGTGCCGCCGCATCGGAAATCGCCATCACCAGCCCGTCCGCCTCCGCATGCACCGTAAACCGCTCCGGAATCCTCCGCGTTACCAGCGAGTGGTAGCGGCCGATCTGCACCGCCCCGACAATGCCTACGAACGGCCCCTGCCCGTCATGCTCGACCCGCGAGGTCTTGCCGTGCACCGGCGCGGGGGCGCGCACCACTTCGCCGCCCGCCTCAAGCACCATTGCCTGGTGGCCCAGGCAGACACCGAGCAGCGGCACCCGGCCCTTGGCGCGCGCGATCAGCTCCAGCGAACAGCCCGCTTCCTCCGGCCGCCCCGGGCCGGGCGAAACGACGATCCGCGCCCCCGCCCCCACCGCCAACGCAAACGCATCTTCAGCCGAGACGCTGTTGCGCAGCACCCGCACCTCCAGGCCGAGCCGCTGCATCGCTTCCACCAGGTTGAAGGTGAAGCTGTCGAGATTGTCGATCATCAGCACCAGGCCGCTCATGCCGCGCCTCCAAGCACCGACAGGATCGCGGAGGCCTTGCGGCGGGTCTCCTCCGCTTCGGCGAGGGGATCGCTATCGTGCACCACGCCCGCCCCTGCGCGAACGAACGCAACGCCGTCCTTTACCACCGCCGACCGGATCACCACGCCGGTGTCCATCATCCCCTCGCCGTTCAGCCAACCGACCGCGCCGCCATAAGGCCCCCGCTTGGTGCGCTCGACCCGGCGCAGGAGCTGCGTCGCCTTGAGCTTGGGCGCGCCGGACAAGGTGCCGACGTTGAGGCAGGCCTGAAGCGCGTGCAGCGCGTCATAGCCGATGGCGAGCTTGCCTTTCACCGACGAGACGAGGTGCATGACGCGGGCGTAGCGCTCGACGCTCATCAGCCTAGCGACGCGGCGGGTGCCAGGGATGCTGACCCGGGCGACGTCGTTGCGGGCGAGATCGACCAGCATCATGTGTTCGGCGATCTCCTTGGCGTCGAGGCGGAGGTCCGCTTCCATGCGATCGTCCTCATCGTCGTCGGCGCCGCGCGGGCGGGTGCCGGCGATCGGCTTCACCTCCACTGTCGGCCACTTCTCCTCCCGCACGATGCGGACGGAGGTTTCGGGAGAGGCGCCGAACAGGAGGTGCTCGGGCGCAGAGAGGAAGAACATGTAGGGGCTTCGATCCAGCTTTCGCACGGCGGCAAAGGAAGCGATCGGATCGGCGCAGGGGGCCCGGAAGGTGCGCGACGGCACGATCTGGTAGACGTCGCCAGCGAGGATGTGCGCCTTCATTTCCGAAACCACGGCTCCATAGGCGCCGTCGTTGAGGTCGGTCTCGGCGGCGGGATCGCTGCGCGTGGCGGGCTGCACTTCCGCCAGCGGGCGCTCGCACCGTTCGGCCAGCGCGGCAAGGCGTTCGGCGGCGCCGAAATGGGCACGCGTCTTGTCGGCCGGCTCGTCACTGGCAAAGGCGGTGCAGACCAGGCGCGGCGCCTGGCCTTGCTCGATCACCACCAGCGACTCCGCGAGCCAGAAGAGGAAGTCCGGAAAGCCGAGCGGATCGTCGGCGGCGGGCGAAAGATCCTCGAACAGATCGACGTGGTCGAACGCCACCGCGCCGAGCAAGGAAAGGGTGAAGGGCTCGTCCGGCGTTTCGTTCTCCGTGCCGGTGGACAGCGCGCGAAGGACATCGAAGGGCGAGGCGGCAAGCAGCCGCGCTTCGGCATCGTCGCCCGACGGCGCCGGAAAGTGGAGGGTGAGGCGCGTTTCCTTCCGCACCGGCGCGCGGTCGGCGAAGCTGCGCTCCAGCCCGTCCAGCACCGCCGCGCCGCCGCGGGTAAGCGCATCCGCCCGCACCTCGCGCCCCCGGCACTCGATCCGCACCGCCGCCTGCTCCAGCAGCAAGCTCGGCCCGGCGAGGGTCTCGATCAGCATCGTGTCCGTGCGCGCGCCGCGATTCGTAAGCGCGGCGTAGAGCGCGAGCCCGTCGACCGAGCGGTAGAGGCGCCGGGTCAGCGCCTTGGCGATTGTCACCGAAGCTGCCTTCCGACCGCGCTCGCGATCGGCTCCAGCTTGGCCATCAACTGCTCGAACTGCTCCGGGTAAAGCGACTGCGCCCCGTCGGACCAAGCGGCGGCGGGGTTTTCGTGGACCTCCACCAATATGCCGTCGGCACCGCACGCGGCGGCGGCGAGCGCCATCGGGATGACGAAATCGCGCACCCCCGTGCCGTGGCTCGGATCGACCAGCACCGGCAGGTGGGTCTTCTGCTTGATGTAGGGGATGGCATTGAGGTCCAGCGTGTTGCGGGTCGCCGTCTCGAACGTGCGAATGCCGCGTTCGCACAGGATCACCTGGTCGTTGCCCTCCGCCAGGAGATATTCCGCGGCCATCAGCAGATCCTCGACCTTGGCCGCCATGCCCCGCTTCAGCAGCACGGGGCGGCCGGAGCGGCCCACCGCCTTGAGCAACGAAAAGTTCTGCATGTTGCGGGCGCCGATCTGAAGCGCATCGGCATATTCGGCGACGACCTCGACATCGGCGGTTTCCATCACTTCGGTGACCACCGGTAGCTCGAACTCGTCGCCGGTGGCGCGGAGCAGCTTCAGCCCCTCGAGGCCGTGGCCCTGAAAGGCGTAAGGGCTGGTGCGCGGCTTGTAGGCGCCGGCGCGCAGGCCGTGGGCGCCGGCCGCCTTTGCGGCGCGGGCGGTGCTGCGCATCTGGCTTTCCGTCTCCACCGCGCAGGGCCCGGCGATGACCGTAAAGTTGCGGCCGCCGATTGCATGTTTGCCGAGGCGCACCACCGTGTCGTGGGCGTGAAGCTCGCGGCTGACGAGCTTGTAGGGCGCGAGTATGGGCTTCAACGACTCCACCATAGGATGGCTGTCCAGCGCAAGCTCGGCGAGCACCCGCTCGTCGCCGAGCGCCCCGAGGACGACGCGCTCTGTGCCCGGCATGTGGAGCGGCTTCAGCCCCTTGGCTTCGATCCGCGAGAGGATTTCCTGCGCGGTTTCGGGAGGGGCGTCGCGCTTCAGGACAATGATCATATGTGCATTTCCGTTCGTGTCGTTGAAATAAAAAAAAGCCCGCCTGGAGGGGCGGGCCGCGTGCTGGTGAAAATGGGAAGCGGGTTGGGCTTCGTTTCTACCTGTTCGCTGGGCGCGCCGGCTCGCCGTGGGAAGGCCAACGCCACCACAAACGAAGGGCCGAGCCGGACAGGGAGGAGATTTGCGCCGTCATTTCAGGAGCTAAGCTATCGGCACGGCGCGCGCCGGTCAACCGGGCTGGTCACCCGGCATTCACCCGCACGGGCGTAAAGCCCAAGTTGACACAAGAAGGAGCGGCCGTCAGGCTGCGTTGCAAATGACCATCTCGGCCCGCCCGCTCCGCGCTCTCGGCGCTTATTATCCCGCCTCTCGGACGGGACCGATTTGACGCGCTGATTCAAACCCAAGCGATCTTCAAACCAGCCCCGTCCGGACCCTCCGGGCGGGGCTTTTCTTTTGTTCAAAAGGACCGACGCCATGTTCAAGGATTTCACCGAGGTACCGAAGGCGGCCGACTGGACGGTGCCGCAGAATTGGGCACAGTTTACCGGCGAGGAGCACGCCGTCTGGGACCTCCTCTTCGCCCGCCAGCAGCAGATGCTGCACGGCCGCGCCGTGCGCGCCTTCGAGGAGTCGCTCGGCGTCCTGAAGCTGTCGCGCCCCGGCATTCCGGAGCTTGGCGAATTGAACGAGCGGCTGTTCGCGCGCACCGGCTGGACGGTGGTCTCGGTGCCGGGCCTGGTGCCCGACGACATCTTCTTCGGCCACCTCGCCGCCCGCCGCTTCCCCGCCGGCAACTTCATCCGCAAGCGCGCGCAGCTCGATTACCTCGAAGAGCCGGATGTGTTTCACGACGTCTTCGGCCACGTCCCCCTCCTCGCCCAGCCGGCGGTCGCCGATTTCATGCAGGCGCTCGGTGCGATGGGGCTGGAGGCGCTTCGCACCGGCCACCTCGACCGGCTGGCGCAGCTTTACTGGTACACGGTGGAGTTCGGCCTCGCCCGCGAGGACGGAGACCTGCGCATCTACGGCGCCGGCATCCTTTCCAGCTTCGGCGAATCCCGCTTCAGTCTGGAAAGCGCCGAGCCGAAGCGCCGGCGGTTCGACCTCCTCGAGGTGCTTCGCACCCGCTACACGTCGAGCGAATTCCAGAAATGCTACTTCGTCATCGACAGCTTCGAAGAGCTGCTGGCGGAGGTCGCAAAGGCGGACCTCCCCAGCCTGTTCGCCGAAGCGGCGGCACTGGAGGACCTTGACCCCGCGCGCCCTTGAGGCGCCTTCACCCGAAGCTTTGCTTGAGCCGGATCCAGGCGGTGAGGTGCTGATTGCGCTCGCGGATTTCGTAGAGGTTCGGCTGCGGGTTGCTGCGGTCGGGCGAGAAAAAGGTGCGGAAGCGCTTGCCCTGCACGTTGAGCAGATTGTCGAGGCCGAAGGTGACGGACGTCTTCTGCGTCGGCCGGTATTCGGCGAAAGCGGTGACGAAGGGCTCCTCGCCGTTCGGCGTGTCGATCTCGTTGCGGCGGAAGAAGCTCTGGCCGGGATTGGTGTAGACGTTGAAGCCCCAGGCATGTTTGCCGAGATCCTGGCGGAAAGCGGCGTCGAAGCGGTAGTTGGAATAGCCCGAGAAGCGGCGGCGCTGGTGGGTGTACGGGTCCTCCACCGATGAATCCTGCAAGGTGCCGTTCACCGTCAGCCGCCCGCCCTTGATGCCGATCGTACTCAAGGGAATGTCGAGGGTGCCGCGCACGAATTTGAAGGTGCCGCTGCCCAGATTGCCCGGCGCGTCGAAGCCTTCGGGCGTCGGCACGCGGTCTTGGACCAGCGATATACGGTTGTAGCCGAACTCGGCCTTGGCGAGGCCGTCGCCGAGGATCGTGCGCTCCACCGTCAGCAAGGCTTCCCACGCGCGCTGCGGCAGGAGTTCGGCATTGCCGGCATCGACGCGGTCGTTGGTGAGTTCGGCGGAGCTGATGAAATCCTCGAAATTGAGCTGCGCCACGGTTCGCGCCAACGCCAACTGAAGGTGCCACGGGCCCTTCGGCTTCCAGTCGAACACGGCTTTGGGCTTCAGGAACTTCAGCACCCGCTCCGACTCCGCGTCGCCCGTCACTGTCAGCTTCGACGCTTCGAAGGTGAGGCCGAGGTCCATCCGCAACGTCGGCGACAGCGCCCGGCCGGCGTTAACGAAGGCCTCGCCGCGATATTCCGTCACCTTTGCCTGATCCACCGGCAGATCGATGCGGGTGAGAACGCCGTCTTCGTCCACGTCGAACAGGTTCACATTGCTGTCCAGGCTGTTGAGCACCGCTTCCGCGCCGGTTTCGACGCTCCAGCCGTTCCAGTTGGAGCGCGACCAGACCAGCCGCGCCACGGTTTCGTTGCGCTGGCTGTCCGTGTTCTGGATGAAGCCGCCGATCACGTCCTCGCCGATCCGGTTGAAGGAGGTATCTTCGTTACGGCGATGGCGGCGGGTGGCGAGGCCGATCAGCTTCAGACCGCCGCCGAGGAACGGCCGGGTGATGTCGCCGCCGATCTCGTAATCGCGCCGGTCCTGCTCCTGACTCAGCCGGTCGTCACGCTCAATGCCGCCGACGGGAAAAACATTGTTCGTCTGGAACAGCCCGAAATACCCATCGGCGACCCGGAAGTTGGCGTGGGCCGTGCGGTTCTCGCCGCCAACATGCTCCCAGCTTCCGGAAAGGTACGCCTCGCGCTCGCTGGTGTCGTTATATTTGCGGCGGAACTCGACCAGCGTGTTGCTCGGCAGCTTGGTGATCGTGTCGGTGCCTTCTTCCGGGAAATGCGCATTGTTGTAGCCGGCCGAGACGTTGAACGAGGATTTCCCCCGCCGATACAGCGCGGAGACGTTGCCTTCTGGCGTGATCAGCCCGGAGAAGTCGCGGCGAACGGTGGCGCTGACCGTGCCGGCGAGGCCGCCGCCCGAAACAAGGATCAGGTTCAGAACCTGCGGCTTGCCGGAAAATTCAGAGCCGAACAGGTCGCCCGGCCCGATCTCGACCCGCGCCACCCGGCTCGCCGGGATGCGGGCAAGCACCGTTTCCAGCGTGTCGCTCTTGGCGCTCGGCCGCTGGCCGTTGATCACGACGTTGCCCGCCGCGCCGCCGAAGCCGCGCACGTCCTGGCTACCGAGTTCCAGGCTGAAGCCGGGAACCCGCTGCACCAGCTCAAGTGCGTTGGACGGCGAGAATTGGGCGAAATAGGCGCCTTGGTAGACGGTTCGCCCGCCCGCACCCACCTCCTGCGCGAAGGCGGGCGCCGCACTGCCGATCAACAAAGCCGCCGCCAGCCCAGCCCGCGCAGTCACACCCACAAACCCTGTCCTCGCTTTCCGAAGAAGCGAGAGGCAAGAAATGCGCCAGCAGCAAACCGCTATCGCTTCAGTCGCTTAGGCGGGCGGCGTTCGGTTCCGGACAGCAACGGCGTCCGTATGCGAACGCGCGCTCAGACCAGAGCTTCGGCGGCGGCAAGCACCTCTTCTACGTGGCCGGGCACCTTCACCTTGCGCCAGACGCCTTTCACCAAGCCGTCGCGATCGATCAGAAAGGTGGCGCGGTCGATGCCCATATATTTGCGGCCGTACATGCTTTTCTCGACCCAGGTGCCGAACGCCTCGCAGACGCTGCCGTCCACGTCGGTGGCGAGCGCGACCTTGAGGTCGTACTTCTCGATGAACTTGGCGTGCTTCTTGGCGTCGTCCTTGGAGACTCCGAGCACCCAGGCGTTGGTGTCGGCGAATTTGTCGGCAAGCGCGCTGAAGCCCTGCGCTTCGGCGGTGCAGCCGGACGTGTCGTCCTTGGGGTAGAAATAGAGAACCAACTTCTGGCCGCGAAAATCGGTGGGGCTGATCTCCTTGCCGTCCATGCTCATGAGCTTCACGTCCGGAACCTGATCGCCCTCGTTCAGCATGTTCATTCTCCCTGGCTCACCCGCGCCCAAAGCGCCGACACCCTCTGCCGCGCCGCGTCGTGGGCCGCAAGCAAAGCCTCCCAGTCCGGCAAGCCGCAGGCCCGGGCGACCAGCCGCCGCGTCGCCTCGGGGGGCTCGGCGGAACTCGGCGAGACCAAGCGGAACATGACCAGGATCGAGGTGAGGAGGCGGAGCGCGGGATCGATTTCCGCTTCGACCAGCCCTCCTTGATGGAGCGCGGCAAGCGCATTCTCGAGATGAGGATCGAGGCCGATGCGGTGGCGAAGTTGAAGCGCATGCACGCTGAATTCGAGATCGACGAGCCCGCCCGGGCCCATTTTGATGTCGAAGGGCCCCCGCGGCGGCTTGTGGCAGGCGATGTCAGATCGCATCCGCACGACGTCCGCCACCAGCGCCTTCGGCTCCCGCACAATGCAAAGGGTGTCGCGGATCACCTCGGCGAGCTCTGCCCGCGCTTCGCGGGAGCCGTAGACCGGGCGGGCGCGGATCAGGGCCATATGCTCCCAGGTCCAGGCCTGCTCCCGCTGATACTGCGCGAAGCTTTCCAGGCTGACCGCAAGCATACCGTCGGCGCCGGAGGGGCGCAGCCGCGTGTCGATGTCGTACAGGGGCCCCGCCGCCGTGGAGACGCTCAGCGCCGCGGACACGCGGGGCGCGAGGCGGTTGAAATAATCGGTGGCGCGAAGCGGGCGCGGGCCGTCGGATTCCGCTTCGTGGGTGCCGCTGAACAGGTAGACGAGGTCGAGATCGGAGGCGTGGGTGAGCGCTTCGCCGCCGAGCCGCCCTAGGCCAAGGATGAGCAGCTCCGACCCCGCCACCCGGCCATGCCGCGCCTCGAACTCCGCCACCGCGGCGTCGGCAAGCACGTTGATCGCGGCCTCGGCGACGCGCGAATAGCCTTCGGTGACTTCCAGCGCATTGCTTCGCCCGGTGACCAGCTGCACACCAAGCGCGAAGCGGCGCTCGTTGACCAGGCGGCGGACACGATCGAGGATCAGCTGGTAATCCTCGTCGGCGCGGTCGGAGCGGCTGAAGTCGCCGATCAGGGCTTCGACCGACGGCGCGGGCGAGAAGGCGCTTGCGTCGATCAGCCCGTCGAGAAGCTGCGGGCGCCGCGCCACCTGGTCGGCGAGGGTCGGGGCATGGCTTAAGATGTCGCCGAGATGTTCGGTGAGGCCGGGGCGGGCTTGCAGCAGGCGGTAGAAATTGACGCCGCTTGGCAACCGCTCGACGATGTCTTCAAAGCGGTTCATTGCCCGCATCGGATCGGGCGCGTGGGCGAAGGCTTCGACCAGAGCAGGAAGCATCGCCTCGAACGCGTCCTGGGCGGCGGGGGTGCGCAGCGACCGGGCGCGCCCGGACCGCCACGCCTCTACCCGCACCCGCGCGCCTTGCGGATCGGGAAAGCCGATGGCGGCGAGGTGGGCTTGAAGCGCCTCGCTGTTGCCGGGAAGCCGCCGCTCCTCCTCGCCGGCAAGCGCGGTGTAGAGGCGGGCGACCTCCTCCACCTTTGGCCGAAGAAGGTCGAGCAAGGCGGCGCCGTCGTCCAGGCCGTGGAGCCGCGCGACATTGTCGAGCGCCTCCGGGTCGGTGGGGAGGCTGTGGGTCTGGAGATCGTCCACCATCTGCAGGCGGTGCTCGGCGATTCGAAGCAAGCGGTAGCTGTCCGCCACCGCCGCCGCGTCGGCCGGCGCGATCCGGCCCGCTTCGCCGAGCAGGCGCAGCGCGTCGAGCGTGGCGGCGGCGCGCAAGGCGGGCTCGCGGCCGCCGTGGATCAGCTGGTGGATCTGGCCAAAGAACTCGGCCTCGCGGATGCCGCCGCGGCCGCGCTTCAGATCGTAGCCCGGGCCGAACCCCTGACCGGTCGCATAGTGGTCGCGGATTCGACGTGTGATCGACTGGATTTCGCCGATTGCGCCGAAATCGAGCGACTTGCGCCACACGAAGGGGTGGATCGCTTCCAGGAAGTAGCGGCCCAGTTCGGCGTCGCCGGCGGCGTGGCGGGCGCGGATGAAGGCTGCGCGCTCCCACGGCAGGGCGCTGGATTCGTAGTAGGAGATCGCTGCGTCTACGGGCAGCGCAATGGGGGTGACTTCGGAGGAGGGACGCAAGCGCAGATCGACGCGGAAGACATAGCCTTCACCGTCGCGCTTCTGGAGTAGCTCGATGACGCGCTGGCCGATGCGGACGGCCGCCTGCCCCGGCTCCTCGCGAGGGCGGCAAGGGAGCGTGTAGGGATCGAACAGGAAGATCGGATCGATGTCGGACGAATAATTGAGTTCGCGGCTGCCGTGCTTGCCCAAAGCTATGACGGCGAAGCCGCGCGGCTCCTTGTCGGGCGTGCGTTCGAGGATGGCGGTGGCGAGCGCCCGCTCAAGGGCGCTGTCGGCATAGTCGGACAGCTGCTCCATCAAGCTTTCGAGCGGCACCAGGCCGGCGAGATCGCCGACGGCCAGCGCGGCGGCAAGGGCGCTTCGTTCGCGCCGGAGCGCCGTTCCAAGCGTGGGCGCGTCGGCTCCTGCTGCGCGGGCTTCGGACAGTGCTTCGCCGAGCGCCCCACGCTCCAGCGCCGCCGTTACCTCGGGGAAGCGTCCGAGCTGCAGCGCTAGAAAGGGCGAATGCGCCCGCGCCCGCGCCAGCGCGTGGTTAACGGCTTTTTCACTTTGCGTGTCATTCATACAACATCACAGATCAGTTCCATTGGGGGTGCGCAACGGTTGAAACCCTCGCTTGCCCCGGGCGTTCTGCCCCACGTGAATAAGATCAACCCGAGACATGAAGCCATGGTTCAAGCTTCCTCAAGACGGTTCGTGAAGGTCGCGCCGCCGACGGTTCACGCCGGCGTGGGCAATGCCCTGCGGCAGGCTTATGCGATGGACGGCGAAGTGCGTTCGCTCAAGATGTTCGAGGATCTGCTGGCCCGCCTCGACGGCGAGTAAGCTTTTCTCCTCGCGCAAGGCTCAACAGCCCCTTCGCAGTGCGCGGAGGGGTTTGTTTTTGCGCGTGCGCACAAATGCATATCGCTTGCGGCCCAAAGGCCGGGCGCCTCAGCCGCCGCGCGGGTCGCGGTCGCGGCTGAGGTCGTCGACTTCGCTCATGATGCTGGCCAGCGCGGAAGTCCCGTCCGTTTCATACTCGCGGCGCGAGGTAAGCTTGCCCTCGGCGAGCAGGTTCTCGAGCGCGACGCGGCCGCGGGCGACGCGGCTCTTGATCGTGCCGACCGCGCAGCCGCAAATCTCCGCCGCTTCTTCATAAGCGAAGCCGCCGGCACCGACGAGGATCAAGGCCTCGCGCTGCGGTTGCGGCAGGTGGAGAAGCGCGCGCTGCATGTCGCCGAGCTCGACGTGGCGGTCCTGGCTTGCCGGCGCGGCGAGCAATTTGGAGGCGGTGATCTCGTCCCATTCGCCCTTGAAGCGCGCGCGGCGCATCTGGCTAAGGAAGAGGTTGCGCAAGATGATGAAAGTCCAGGCGCGCATGTTGGTGCCGGCCTGAAAGCGCTTGCGCGCCGCCCATGCCTTGAGCAGCGTCTCCTGAACGAGATCGTCGGCTAAGTCGCGGCTTCCCGACAGCGAGCGGCCAAAGGCGCGCAGGTGCGGAATGACCTGCGCAAGCTGATCCTTGAACTCGTTGTCGGGCAACGGAACGGGTTCTGGCCGCTCCGTTTCGATTTCATCGTCCGCTGATGCCGGCTGTTGGCTCAAGCTGCCCCCGCTGGAAAACGCTGTACTGATTTCGGTCATGCTCTTGCTGCGCCCTACGGGCGCGCCCCGAAGAGGTGTAAGTAGGCCGTCAGCGCCAGAACAACAACAGCAGCGCGAAGATGATCACAACCAGTCCCACCGAGATCGGCAGGATGTACCGCGTCATGTGCGGGGTCGCCCCGGCGCGCGCGCGGGTCGTGTCGATATGTTGGTTGCCGTCGTCCATGATGCCCTGATTCCACTCGTTACAGGGCGCCAACGTCCGCTCGGCTCCCCGGTTCCCCAGCTTCGCTCAGGCCGGGATAGTGGATTGGTCGAAAAACAGCGCCTGGGCGATCGCCGCCTTTACCGTGGAGCGTTGAAACGGCTTGGTGATGAGGAAGGTCGGCTCCGGCCGTTCGCCGGTCAGCAGGCGCTCGGGGAAGGCGGTGATAAAGATCACCGGCACGTTGAACTCGGCAAGGATGTCCTTGACCGCATCGATGCCCGAACTGTCGTCGGCGAGCTGGATGTCGGCGAGCACCAGGCCCGGGCGGCGAGCCATGGCCTGCGCATAGGCCTCGTCGCGGGTAACGGCGACGCCGGTCACCGAGTGGCCGAGATCGCGGACGATTGTTTCGATGTCCATCGCGATGATCGGCTCATCCTCGATGATCAGCACTTCGGCGCGGGTCTGGCGCTCGATTTCGGCAAGCGCTTCCGAAACCAGGCTTTCCACCTCGCTCGGCTCAGCGCCAATCAGGTAGCCGGCGTCCTCCGGCGTGAAGCCTTCCATGGCGGTGAGCAGCAGCGCCTGGCGCGACAAGGGGGTGATCTGCGCAAGGCGAGCCTGGGCAATGCCTTCATGGTCGCTGGACGAGGCCGAGCCCGGATCCTCCTCGATATTGGCGGAGGACCAGATAGCGTGAAAGGTGCGGTAGAGACCGAGGCGCGGATCGACGTCGCGCGGGAAATCGCCGGGCGCGGCGACAATGGCTTCAAGGGTTGCGCGCACGAAATTGTCGCCATGCCCCTGGCTACCCGTCAGGGCGCGGGCGTAGCGCCGCAGAAAGGGAAGGTGGGGCGCGAGTTCCTGACCGAGCGACATATTCGTTACGACTCCTATCCAAATCCCTGCGGCCCTATTGAGAGGGTGGGAAGCGCTTTGCAACCCTGCCCCCTCGGGCGCGCACAGCGGAAGAAACGGTGGTGGAAATTCGCCCCGCTTGCTCCCGCATGAGAGGGTGGAACCATTGGCACAGTTTTTTGTTTCCACGCCGACTGCGGGCGATTATTTCGCACGCGGAGCGGGGCATGCTTCGTACAACCGGCAACAGCCGGGGTGCGGTTCGCCCTGGCAAGAACAGCGGGCGGCACGGCCGTTAGGGGTAGTGGATTTGACTTTCGCGAACGACAAGGATGACGAGCGCAGGCGCCGGTCGGCGCCTTCCCCCGAAGGTCATGACACCACCGAAGCTCCCAAGGTTCGCAAAAAGCGCGGCACCACGCCCGAAGTCGGAAACGCCCTGCGCGCGGCGTACCAGCAGACCATCGACGAAAGCATTCCGCCGGAATTCCTCGATTTGCTCGGGAAGCTTGGTTAAGAGCCGCCGCCCAGGCGGTGAAATTTCGTGACCAAAAAGCAAACAGGCTGGTTCGGCGCGCGTTTCGCCCGGCTCTCGACCGGGGCGAAGATGCTGCTCATCCTGAGCCTTGCTCTGCTTCCGCTCGGCCTGATCGCGGTGCTCGCTTCCCTGCAAAGCGCCAAGCAGAACAGCGCCGACCGCCGCGAGGAAACGCTTAGCCGGCTGGAGATCAAGGCACAGCGGATCAACGCCGCTTTGTCCCGGGCCACCATCACCATCGACACCGCCGCCGCAGCGATCGCCGTCGCGCCACTGCGCTCGCGGATTTGCGAGACCACGCTTGCCCGGCTCGAGCAGGGACCCGCACACGGCCGCTATGCCTTGTTCGGGGCGGGCGGCAGGCCCGCCTGCGCGTCGTCGGGCATGCGGCTTCCCCCCGAAACAGCGCCTGCCGCCGGCAATGCCACGACGGCCGAACTCCTGCCCGACGGAAGCGCCCTTCGCCTCACCGTGTTCGGCACCGAAGGCCGAATTCAGGGCGTCGCCGAATTCCCGCGCGCGATGCTGTCCGAACTGTCCTTCATTCCCGGCACCAGCCGCAATTTCGACCTGGAACTGGTGCAAAGTGGGCGCCGAATGGTGCTTCGCGACGGCTATGACGGCGGCGCCTTCATGCAAACCGTGCGCGGATCGGCGCCGGTGGCCAGCGGGCAGATGCGGCTCAACATCGCGCTCAGCGCCGTGCCGATCTCCGCGCTCGGCGTGCTCACCATCCTGCTGCCGGTGCTGATGTGGCTTGCGGCCGCCTTCGTCGGCTGGCTGGTGACCGACCGGCTGCTGCTTCGCCCCCTGGTGCGGATGCAGCGCGCCGTCTCCTCCTATCAGCCCGGCGACACCGCGCTCGACATCCCGCGCCTCTGGTCCCCGGCGCAGGAGATCGAGGCGCTTGCTCAGGCCTTCGACCAGGTCGCGCGTACGGTCGCGCGCCACGAGGCCGATTTGGAAGCGGCGGTGGAGCGGCAGACCCGACTGGTCCGCGAAGTTCACCACCGGGTGAAGAACAACCTCCAGGTCGTCGCCTCGCTTCTCAACCTCCATGCCCGCGGGGCGGCAAGCGAGGACGTGGCGTCGGCTTATGCTTCCATTCAGCGCCGGGTCGACGCGCTCGCGGTGGTGCACCGCAACCATTATGCCGAGCTGGAGGAAAATCGCGGCGTCGCCCTGAAGCCGCTGATCTCCGAATTGGCGGCGAACCTGCGCGCCACCGCGCCGAACGTCGCATCCAACATGGCGATCCGGCTCGACCTCGAGCCGTATTACGTCACCCAGGACGTGGCGGTCTCCGTGGCATTTCTGATCACGGAGCTGGTGGAATTCGCCATGTTCTGTGGCGCCCAGAACGTGACGATCTCGCTCACCGACGGCGAAACGGACGGAACGGCGGGGCTGGTGATCGAATCGGAAAGCCTGCGCGCCGACATTCCTTGCGACGAGAACCTGTCCGATCGGTTCGAGCGGATCGTGACCGGCCTGTCGCGCCAGCTCCGCTCGGCGATCACCCGCGATCAGGACAGCGGCCGCTACGCCCTCGCCATCGCCGTGGTCGGCAAGGCCGACCTGAGCTGAGCCCTAGGGGCGCGGCCCCTCCGGGTTGGTCTCGTCTTCCGAATAATCGGGGTAGCCGACCGAGCGCTTCTGGTCCTTGGCGAGCGTGCCCGCGTCTTGGCCCGCTTCGATCGAGCTTTCGATGTTGGTTTTCTCGTCGCGGTGAACGCCGGTAAGGTCGCTGTGCGGCGTTGATTTCGGGGGCTTCGGCACGGATCGGGGCTCCTTCTTTCCCTGCTCAATCCTCCGAAAGGCCAAGCGGTTGCGAAAAAATGCACCGCGTCGATTTTTTCATGTCGCCGCGCGGAACCCACTTTCGCCTTCGCCGTTATGCACCTCGGACAGCGACCTTTTGCCCCCCCGCTCTCGCTGTTCAAAAGAAATGAGCCCGGACCCGCCAACCTCCCCCCCCCCCGGTGGCGGCTCCGGGCTCACCCCTTCTAAACAGGCGCCGCTTCGGCGCCTTTTTCTTTGCCTCGGCGTGGGTGGACGCCCGCATCGCCCGAGCCGTAAACGCTGACGAAGCAACTGCTTCAGCAGGCAAAAATTTTCGGAAATTTCAAATCCGCGCCGGAACCCCATCGGGCTTTGCGGGTTATGTACTTCGGATAGCGACCTTTTGCCCCCCCGCTCTCGCTATCCACGACGAGCCCGGAGCCGCCACCATCCCCCCCCCCCCGATGGCCGCTCCGGGCTCGCATTTCTTCAGGATCAAGCAAGGCGCCCCTCCAGGCGCCTTTTCTTTGCATGCGGCTTCGGGCGTTCAGCCAAAGCCGCTCGCCTTGTTCCACGCTCAAACCGGCGTGCGGTTGATGCGCAGCCGGAACCAGCCGCCGCCCCGGCGCTTTACGCCTTCACCTGCCGCACCGGCGCTTCGGCAACGGCGCGGCTTCAAGTGGAGACCCATCATGGCCCGTAAGCTTCTCACCCTTTTCGCCATCACCACCAGCCTCGCCCTTTCCGCCTGCAACACCGTCAAGGGTGTCGGCGAAGACGTTCAGTCGGTTGGCGAAGCCGGCGACAAGGCAATCTGATCCCCCGCGCGGGCGGAGCATACGTTTCTCTTCCGGAACCAAGTTTCGCCCGCGCGCATTTCACTCTTTGCCGGCTTGCGGCGCGCCAAGCGTGCCGGGGCAGCACAGGAGAAAGATCATGGCTCGTAAGCTTCTTACCCTTTTCGCCATCACCACCAGCCTTGCGCTGAGCGCCTGCAACACCGTCAAGGGCGCCGGTGAGGATATCGAATCGGTCGGCAACGCCGGCGACAAAGCCACCTGAGGCAAGCCCCTCGGGACATCTTCAAGAAGGCCGCTCTTCGGGGCGGCCTTTTTCGTTGGGGAGGAGGAGAGACGCCCGTCAGGCGTCCGCAGCGTCGCCTTCGGCGGCGGCTTCCTTGGCCCGCCTCTTCTCGGTAAACCAGATGGCGATCAGCGACAGCTCGTACAAAAGCATCAGCGGGATCGCGAGCATGAACTGCGACATCGCATCGGGCGGAGTGGCCACGGCGGCAATCACGAAGGCGCCGAGGATTGCGTAGCGCCGCCCCTTCTTCAGCTGGTCGCGGGTAACGATGCCGGCCCGCTCCAGCAGCATCAGCAGGATCGGCAGCAGGAAGGCGATGCCGAAGGCGAAGATGAAGTGCATCACAAGCGACAAATATTCGCCGACGGCGGGCAGCGCCTCCTGCTTAATGCCGCCCAGATTGCCTTCATATTGCAGGAAGAATTTGAACGCGGTCGGCATCACCACGTAATAGGCCAGCGCGCCACCGAGCGTGAACAGCACCGGCGTCGCGACAAGGAACGGCAGGAACGCCTTCTTCTCCTTGGAATACAGCCCGGGCGCGACGAACAGCCAGATCTGGTTGGCGATGATCGGGAAAGCGAGGAAGAAGGCCGCAAACAGGGCGACCCTGATCTGCACGAAAAAGGCTTCGTAGAGCTTGGTGTAGATCAAAGTCCCCTGCCCTTCGCCGAAGGCATGAACCAGCGGCTGGGCGAGAAAGGCGAAGATCTTGTCGGCGAAGTAGAAGCAGACCGCGAAGGCGACGGCGAGCGCCAGGAACGACCAGATCAGCCGCCTGCGCAGCTCGACCAGATGCTCCATCAGGGGCGCGCGGCTTTCGTCGAGATCCCTCACGGCAGCGGCTCGCCCGGCTCGCGTGGCGGCGGTGCAGCCAAAGGCCGTCGGTCGTCCTCGCCGATCTCAGGCTCGGGCTCGGCTTCCGGAAGGGCAGTGCGCGTTTCGCCGTCCGGACCATCGGGCGCGGGCAAAGGCGCGGCGGCGTCCCAGCCGGCCACCATCGGATGGTCGCGCATGATCCGGTCGTTTTCCTCGCGCCACTTCTTTTCCATTTCCTCGAGCTCGGCCTCGCGGATCATGGTGTCCACGCCGGAGCGGAAGTGGCGCGCCATGCCGCGGGCGCGGCCGACCCATTGCCCGACGGTGCGCATCACGCGCGGCAGATCCTTCGGGCCGATCACGATCAGCGCCACCACGGCGATAACCAGCAGCTCGGAATAGCCGATGTCGAACATAGGGCGCCTAGCCGCGCGCAGGCGTGGGGATCAGGGCTCGCGCCGCGCGTCGCTGCCGTCGAGGTCGCGGGTGCGCTCGGCGGGCACCTCAAGCGTGGTTTCGTCGCGCAGGCGGCGGGGCTCTGCGGCCGGCGTCGCGCGCGGCGGCACCTCGTCCTCGTCGCTCATGCCTTTCTTGAAGCTCTTCAGGCCCTTGGCGACATCGCCCATCATGTCGGAGAAGCGGCCCTTGCCGAACAGCAGGAGAATGATGATCCCGACGATCAGCCAATGCCAGATGCTGAAACCACCCATGACCTGAAAACTCCGAAAAAAGGCTTGGCCGCCTACCTAGTCCCCCTCGGGCCCGGTTTCCAGCACTAGCTGTTCAAGCGCGGCGTCGATCGGATCGAGCAGGCCCGCCGCCTTCAAGTCCTCGATGCCGGGCAGGTCGCGGCGGCTCTCCAGCCCAAAGTGGGAGAGAAAGGCGCCGGTGGTGGCATAAGTGAGCGGCCGCCCGGGCACTTCGCGCCGTCCGGCGGGGCGGACCCAACCCGCCTCCATCAGCACGTCGAGCGTACCTTTCGAGATCTGAACGCCGCGGATTGCTTCGATTTCCGCGCGGCTCACCGGCTCATGGTAGGCGATGATGGCAAGAGTTTCGACCGCGGCGCGAGACAGCTTGCGGCTTTCGTCGCGCTCGCGGCGGAGGAGGTGCGCCATGTCGGCGGCGGTCTGGAAGTGCCACCTGCCCCCGCGCTCAACCAGGTTGATGCCGCGCCCGGCATAATGGCCTTCGAGCGCCGCCAGCGCCGCTTTTGCGTCGATGCCCTCGCCGACGTGCTCCGAAATGTCGTCGGCGCTCATCGGCTCGGCGGCGGCGAACAGAACCGCTTCCACCGCGCGCAGATCGTCGCCGAGCGGGGTCATGCCGCCCGCACGAACAAGGGCGCGAACGCCGATTCCTGATCGAGCTCCAGCCGCCCCCGCTTGGCAAGCTCGAGCGCTGCAACGAAGCTCGAAGCAAGCGCGGACTTGCGATACTCGCCGTCGCCGGTTTCCGGGAGAAACGCCTCGATTCGGGTCCATTCCACCCGCATCCCAAGCATCCGCTCCACCCGGGTCAGCGCTTCGTCGAGCGTCATCACCGGGCGGCGGTGGACCATGTGGATCGCCGGCTCCGTCCGCGCCCGCACCGAGCCGTAGGCTGAGATGAGGTCGTAGAGCTCCGCCTGCCACAGCGACTTGCGCACCACCCGCAGCCCCTCCGGCGCGCCGCGGGTGAACACGTCGCGGCCCAACCGGTCTCGCGCCACCAGCCGCGCGCCGGCCTCGCGCATCGCGGCGAGGCGCTGGAGGCGAAGCTGAAGCCGCATCGCGAGCTCTTCGGGCGAGGGGTCCTGCGTCGGATCCTTGGGAAGGAGCAGGCAGGATTTGAGGTAGGCAAGCCAGGCGGCCATCACCAGGTAATCGGCGGCAATTTCCAGCTTCAGCTTCTTGGCGTCGGCGATGAAGCCGAGATATTGCTCCACCAGCGCCAGGATTGAGATTTCGCGCAGGTCCACCTTTTGCGACCGGGCAAGGGTGAGCAGGAGGTCGAGCGGGCCTTCCCAACCGTCAAGGTCAAGCGTCAGCCGGTCGGCCGAGCCCACCTGCGGCACATCCTCGAACAAGGATTCGCTTTCCCCCATGGCGGCGAGACTATTCCGCCAGTGGGGCTTTGCGAAGCGTTTTCGCGGCGGGTCAGGCTGCGGCGGCGAGGGCTTCAAAGCGGGAGCCGGGCGGGCTAGGCACGCCGCCATGACCCAGACCCGCAACATCCTCGTCACCGGCTCAAGCCGCGGCATCGGCAAGGCCATTCTTGCCGCCCTCTCCGGCCACGACGCCGTCGGCCACAGCTCGCGCGGCGGCGACGGGCTGATCGGGGCCGATCTCGACCAACCGGGCGCGGCCGAGGCGCTTTGGAACGCGGCGCTGGAACGCTCCGCCGGTCGGATCGACGTTTTGGTCAACAATGCCGGCGTGTTCGAAGCCGCCCCGATCGACATGGAGCATGGCGCCTGGGTGGAGGCGTGGGAGCGCACCATGCGCATCAACCTCACCGCCTCCGCCGAGCTTTGCCGCCTCGCCGTCACGCACTTCCAAGCGAACGGCGGCGGCCGCATCGTCAACATCGCCAGCCGGGCGGCCTACCGCGGCGATTCGCCGGCGCACTGGCATTATGCCGCGTCCAAGGCGGGCATGGTCGGCATGACCAAATCGATCGCGCGCGCTTATGCCGGCGAGGGCATCCTCGCTTTTGCCGTCTGCCCCGGCTTCACGGCGTCGGAGATGGTGGAGGATTATCTCGCCAGCCGCGGCGGGCAGCAGATTACCGCCGACATTCCTTTGGGCCGCGTCGCGACAGCTGACGAGGTTGCCGAGACGGTGCGCTGGCTCGCCGTCGACGCGCCGCCGTCCTCGACCGGCGCCGTGATCGACGTCAACGGCGCTTCCTATGTCCGCTGACGGGGCGAGCTGGAAGGTCACCCTCCCCTGCAGCAAGGCCGAAGCCGAGGCGCTGACCGAGGACGTTCCGCAGCTTGCCTCCCTCGACAGCCCGCCGGTGCTGATGACCAGCGAGCCCGACCCCGCCAGTCCCGACGAATGGCGGATGGACGCTTATTTCAGCGAAGAACCGGGCGCCGACATGGTAGCCCTCCTGCGCACCCTCGTGCCCAGCGCCGCCGGCGTCGAGCCGGTGGTGGAGCGGGTGGAGGAGCACGATTGGGTGACGCTCAGCCAGGCGGGCCTTGAGCCGATCCGCGCCGGCCGCTTCTATGTCCACACCCCCGCGCACCGCGATTCCATCCCGGCCGACGCCATAGCGCTGGAGATCGACGCCGGCCGCGCCTTCGGCACCGGCCAGCACGAAACCACCAGCGGCTGCCTTGTCGCGCTCTCTCGCCTGAAGGACCAGGGCGTGAACTTCACGGATGTCCTCGATCTCGGCACCGGAACCGGCTTGCTGGCGTTCGCGGCGATGCGCCTGTGGCCGAACGCCCTTGCCGCCGCGTCGGACATCGATCCGGTGTCGATCGAGGTGACGGAGGAGAATGCCGAGATCAACGGCGTAAAGCTCGGCCGGCTTCGCGGGCAGCTCGAACTCGCCGTCGCGGAAGGTATGGACCATCCCCGCCTCAAGGCGCGCGGCCCGTACGACCTGATCATCGCCAACATCCTCGCGCCGCCGCTGATCGAGATGGCGACGTCCGTGTCGAAGGCGCTTGGTTCGGGCGGGCGGCTGATCCTCGCCGGTCTACTCGACCATCAGGCGGAAAGCGTCGCCGCCGCCTACCGCCGCCACGGTCTCATGCTTGCCGGGCGGGTGGAGCATGGCGAGTGGCCGACCCTGATCATGCGCAAGCGCCGCTCACTCGGCTGGCGCTGACGCCCTCGCGGGGGTTGCCCCTCGCCGCGCGCGGGAGCATAGGGCCCGGCATCCCCGCGGCGCTGCCGGCGCCGATCCTTCGGAGCCAAGATATGAACTCGGACAGCATGGTCGCGGCGCAAACCGCCGACGTGCAGATTCTCGAAGCCCTTTCCCGCGCTCTCGTGACCGGCGCGCTGCCCGGCGAGGTCGCGGAATTCAGCGAGGACCGCCGGCGCGAAGCGGCCGAATTCGTCGCCGCCTGCGCGCTTCGCCGCGGCCGGGGCGAACCGCTCGTCCGGGTCGAAACCATGGGCGGCGCGCTTGGCCAGCGCCGCATGCGCATCGCCATCGTCAACGACGACATGCCCTTTCTGGTAGACTCGGTCGCAAACACCCTCGCCGCCCGCGGCCTCACCGTTCACCGCCTGCTCCACCCGGTGGTTTGCGTGAGACGAGACGGCGACAACAGGCTGACCGCACTCGAGCCGCTCTGCGAGGATGCCGAGCGCCGCGAGTCCATGATGTACCTCGAAGTCGATCGCGAGGATGCGCGGGGCCGCAAGGAAGTGGTGTCGGAGATCCACCGCGTGCTTGCCGACGTGCGCGCCGCGGTGGGCGACTGGCGGGCGATGCAGGCGCGGATGCGCCGCGATGCCGAGGAAGCGGGCGACAAGGAAGGCGCGGCGCTGCTGCGCTGGTTCGCCGACGGCGCGATGACCTTGCTCGGCTACGAAGTGGAAAGCCCGGACGGCCCGCCGCGCGAGGCGCTCGGCCTGTTCAGCCTGCCCGGCGACCCGACCGACCCCGGCGGCTCGATCGGCGCGATCAACTATTTCAAGGACGGCGGCTCGGTGCCGCTGCTCGCCAAGGCGGAGCGCCGCTCCTCCGTGCACCGCCGCGTGCCCCTCGACCTCGTCGTCGTGCCGGTCCGCGAGGGTGACAAGGTGACGGGCATCGGCGTCCATGCCGGCTTGTGGACCAGCGAAGCGCTCACTTCGCCGGTGGAAAAGGTGCCGCTGCTCAGCGCACGCCTGACGCAGCTCGAGCAGGAGTTCGGCTTCGACCCGTCCGGCCACAGCGGCAAGGCGCTTCGCCACGCGGTGAACGCGCTTCCCCACGATCTGCTGGTCAGCCTGTCGATGGATTGCGTGCGCGAGCTCGTCACCACTGCCATGTCGCTCGCCGACCGGCCGCGGCCCACCATCGTGCTCGTTCGCTCGCTGCTCAAGGGCAATATGTTCGCCTTCGTGTGGCTGCCCCGCGACGAGCTCACCACGCGCCGGCGACTGGCGATCGGCACCATGATCGAAACCGAAGCCGACGGCCGCATCTCCAACTGGTCGGTGGAGCTTGGCGACGGCGATCTCGCGCTGATCCGCTACACGCTTTACGTCGGTCCTGAGACGGAGACGCCCAACGTTGCCGAGCTCAACCGCCGCCTCCACGAAATGGTGCGCGGCTGGGAGCCGGCGGTCGAGGAAGCGCTCGGCAATTCGGTCGGCCCGCAGCGCGCGACGCGCCTTGCCATCTCCTACCTGTCCGACTTCCCCGAAGGATACCGGCTGCACACCTCGCCCGAGGAAGCGGCGGAGGACATCCTGCGCATCTGCTCGCTCCATGGCATGGGCCAGCGCGGCGCGCGCCTCTACCGGGGCGACGAGGAAGCGCCCAACCGGCTGCGCCTCAAAACCTACCGTTTGGGCGAACTCATCCCGCTGTCGGACGCAGTACCGGTGTTCGAGAATTTCGGCTTCCGCGTGCTAGAGGAAGTGCCGACCGCGCTTGACGACGGCAAGCTCGGCTACATCCATGATTTCGTTCTGGAAATGCGTTCGGGCGACGCGGCCACCGTGCTTGAGCGCGCCGAACTGGTCGAGCGCGCCATCGCCGACGTACTCGAAGGCAAGGCGGAGAACGACCCGTTCAACCAGCTTCTCGTCGCCGCTGGCCTCGGCCGCCGCGACGTGGTGCTGTTCCGCGCCTGGTTCCGCTACCTGCGGCAGACCGGCGTTTCCTACAGCCTCGCCACGGCGGTGGACGCGCTTCGCCGCGCGCCGGCGGTGACCCAGGCGCTGGTGTCGCTGTTCGACGCGCTCCACGATCCCGCCCGCGAAGGCGCGCGCGCAGAAGCTTCGGCAGAGGCCGAGCGGGCGATCCGGGACAGCCTGGCGCAGGTCGCTGCTATCGACGAGGACCGCATCCTGCGCCTGTTCCTGGGCGTGATCTCGGCCACCTTGCGCACCAACGCTTTCTCGCTCGCAGCCGACGAAGCGCTCGCGTTCAAGCTCGACAGCGCTAAGATGCCGGGCCTGCCGAAGCCGGTGCCTTGGCGCGAAATCTGGGTTTACAGCCCGCGCGTCGAAGGCATCCACCTGCGCGGCGGCCCGATCGCGCGCGGCGGCCTGCGCTGGTCGGACCGGCGGGACGATTTCCGCACGGAGATTCTGGGCCTGATGAAGGCGCAGCTGGTCAAGAATGCGGTTATCGTGCCGACCGGCGCCAAGGGCGGCTTCTACCCCAAGCAGCTTCCGCCGATCGCCGACCGCGACGCCTGGCTTGCTGAAGGCACGGAAAGCTATCGCATTTTCATCCGCTCGCTGCTGTCGGTCACCGACAACATCGTCGACGGCAAGGTGGTGCACCCTGAGGGCGTCCACATCCTCGACGGCGACGATCCTTACTTCGTAGTCGCCGCCGACAAGGGCACGGCCACTTTCTCCGACGTCGCCAATGCCATCGCATTGGAGCGCGGCTTTTGGCTGGGCGACGCCTTCGCGAGCGGCGGCAGCCACGGCTACGACCACAAGGCCATGGGCATCACCGCCAAGGGCGCCTGGGTGTCCGTGCAGCGTCACTTCGCCGAAATGGGCGTGGACGTGCAGACGCAGCCGATCCGCGTGACCGGTGTCGGCGACATGTCGGGCGACGTGTTCGGCAACGGCATGCTGCTCTCGAAGGCGATTAAGCTCGTGGCGGCCTTCGACCACCGTCACATCTTCCTCGATCCCGATCCCGATCCGGCGGGCAGCTGGGACGAGCGCGCGCGTTTGTTCGAGCTGCCGCGCTCCAGCTGGGAAGATTATGACAAGAGCCTGATCTCGGCGGGCGGCGGCGTGTTCCCGCGCAGCCAGAAGACGATTCCCCTGTCGCCGCAGGTGCGGGCTTTGCTCGGGCTGGAGGGCGAGGAAGCCGCGCCCGCCGACCTCATCACTGCCATCCTCAAGGCGCCGGTAGACCTCATCTGGTTCGGCGGCATCGGCACCTACATCCGCGCCAAGAGCGAGAGCAATGCGGAGGTCGGCGATCCCGCCAACGATCCCATTCGCATCACCGGCTGCGACATCCGCGCCAAGGCGCTTGGCGAGGGCGCCAATCTCGCCATCACCCAGGCGGGGCGGATCGAGTTCGCCCAGGCCTGTGGGCGGATCAACACCGACTTCATCGACAATTCGGCCGGCGTGGATTGTTCGGACAATGAGGTCAACATCAAGATCCCGCTGAACCGGGAGATGATCGAAGGCCGCCTCGGCTTCGAGGACCGCAACACCTTGCTTGCCGAAATGACGGACGAGGTTGCGGCGATTGTATTGGAGGACAACCGCCTCCAGACGCTGGCTCTGTCCATCGCCGAGCGCGGCGGCGCGGCCGACCTGCCGCCGCTGATCCGAGCGATCGAGATTTTGGAAGACAGCGGCCGCCTCAACCGCGCAGTCGAGGGCCTCGAATCCAACGAAGAGCTGATGCGCCGCGCGCAGGAAAACCGCGGCCTCACCCGGCCCGAGCTGGCGGTTTTGCTGTCGACGTCGAAGATGGCGCTTCAGGCGGCGCTGGAAGCCGGCAAGATCACCGAGGATCCGACGCTGACGCCGGAGCTCCTGTCAGCTTTCCCTAAGACTATGCAGAAGCGCCACGAGCCGGCGATCCTTCAGCACCGCCTTCGCCGCGAGATCATCGCAACCAAGATCGCCAACCGTTTCGTCAACCGGCTCGGCATCACCGCGGCCTTCACGCTTTCGGAGGAGGAAGGCGCATCGTTCGGCCAGGTCGCGGCGGCGTTCGTCGCGGCCGAGCGCTTGTTCGACATGCGCAGCTTTTGGGAGCAGCTCGACACGGTAGACGTGCCGGAACAGCTTCGCCTGGAGCTGTTCGACCAGGCTTCCAAGGCGCTGCAGCTCCACATCGCCGACATCCTGCGCAACACCTCGGCAAGCTCCAAGCTCGCCGAGATCGTCGATAGCCTTCAGCCGGGCCTCAGCAAGCTCGACGCGGCGGTGGGCGTGCTGTTGCGGCAGGAGATCGCCAACGAAGCGGCGACGCGGCGCCAGCGGTTGATCGAACTCGGCACACCGGCGGAGATCGCCGACCGACTGGTGCGGCTCTACGAGCTGAACGGCGGCGTCGGCGTTGCCGCGCTGGGCCGCAAGCTGGGGCTGGACGAGATCGTGCTGACCAACGCCTACACCCGGCTCGGCGAAGCGCTTGGCCTCGACTGGGCGCAGACGGTGGCCAACCGCTTCCAGGCCAAGGACCAGTGGGAGCGCCTGCTCACCGCCGGCCTCGCCCGCGACTTCGAGCAGCTCCGTCTCGACTTCCTGGCGCGCAAGCCCGGCACCGATCCCAACGTCGCGGTGGAGCAATGGGTGGCCGCGCAAGGCCCCCGCATCGACCAGTTCCGCCGCGTCGTCGACCGGGCGAAGAACGCGCCGATCACGACGTCGCCGATGCTGGCGCAGATTGCGACCCAGGCGCGGGTGCTGCTGGGGCGGTGAGTGCTGGGTGGGCAGAGATATTGCCGCACACCCACTCCGTTCGTCCCGAGCGTAGTCGAGGGGCGCCTGCACTGACTCCTCGTGTGCGCCCCTCGACTTCGCTCGGGACGAACGATGTTTGTGTCAGCTGGGCTTTTCCGAACTCCGCGTCCTCTTGAAGAGCCAAACGCGGATCGCGCTGCCGAGGTTCGGCGCTTCGGCCTCTTCGATCCGCTCCGCGTCGATGCGGGCGACGAGGGCGTTAACAGGCACACTTTCCGCCTCCGCTGCCTCGCGCAGAGCCTCCCAGAAGACGGGCTCAAGGCTGATCGACGTGGCGTGGCCCGCGATCATCATGGATCGTTTCACGGGCCCCGCCACTTCGACGCCTCAATACATATGCTGGCCGCCGTTGATCGACAGCGTCGAGCCGGTGACGAAGCCGGCATCCTCGCCGCACAGGAACAACACGCCGCGGGCGATTTCTTCGGCCTTGCCGAGGCGGCCGACGGGGACGCGGGCGACGATCTTTGCCAGCACGTCGGCCGGTACCGCGGCGACCATTTCTGTGTCGATATAGCCCGGCGCGATTGCGTTGACGGTGACGCCGGCGCGGGCGCCTTCCTGGGCGAGCGCCTTGGTGAAGCCGTGGATGCCGGACTTGGCGGCGGCGTAGTTCACCTGGCCGTATTGACCGGCCTGGCCGTTGATCGAGCCGATGTTGACGATGCGGCCGTAGCCGCGGCCCTGCATACCTTCGAACACCGCCTTGGCCATGTTGAAGCAGCCGCCGAGGTTGACGTCGATCACTTCGTCCCAAGCCTGGCGAGTCATCCGCTTCATGGTGCCGTCGCGGGTGATGCCGGCATTGTTGACCAGCACGTCCACCGGCCCGAGTTCGGTTTCGACCTGCGCGCAGCCCGCAATGCAGGCGTCGTAATCGGAGACGTCCCACTTATAGGCCTTGATGCCGGTGCGCTCGGTGAACTGGCGCGCTTTTTCCTCATTGCCCGCATAGTTTGCGGCAACGGTCATTCCGGCATCGCGCAAAGCGACGCTGATCGCTTCTCCGATTCCGCGGGTTCCGCCGGTAACGATTGCGACACGTGCCATGGTTCACCTCTCCTTTTGTTTTGTGTCCCTGCGCTTAGGCAAGGGCCACCCAACCTTCAAGTTCGCGTGCGATTATGCTGCGCAGCATTTTCATGCCGGCGGGGCTGTCGTTGAGGCATGGGAGGTAGGCGAAGTGGGTGCCGCCCGCTTCCATGAAGGTCTCGCGTCCGCGGATCGAAAGCTCCTCAAGCGTTTCGAGGCAATCGGCGGAGAAGCCGGGTGCGAAGATTGCGACCTTCTTTGCCCCTTGGCCGGGCAGAGCGGCGAGGGTGATGTCCGTCGCAGGCTCCAGCCACTTGGCGCGGCCGAAGCGGGACTGGAAGGTAACGGTGAGATCGCGCCCCGTCGCTTCGGCAAGAAGGCGCGCGGTCTTGCGGCAATGGCAGTGATAGGGATCGCCGAGCTCCAGCGTCCGCTGCGGCATGCCGTGGAAGCTCGCCAGGATTGCGTCGGGCAGGAAATCGAGCGCGGCGAGGCCCTCCTCCAGGCGCTCGGCAAGCGCCGCGATATAGGCCGGGTCGTCGTGATACGCCGGCAGCGTCCGCACCGCCGGCTGCCAGCGGATTCCGCGCAGGTAGACGAAGGCTTCGTCATTCGCGGTTGCGGTCGTTGCTGCGCAATATTGCGGGTAAAGCGGGGCGAGCAGGATGCGCTCGCAGCCTTGTGCCTTGAGGCCCGCAATGCGTTCGCGGATCGCGGGTTTGCCGTAGCGCATGGCGTGTTCGACGACGACCTTGCCGTCCCATTCCGCCTGCAGCGCCCGAGCCTGGCGGGCAGTGATGGCGGCGAGCGGCGATCCTTCCTCCGTCCACACCTGGCTATAGGCATGGGCGGATTTTTTGGGGCGGGTGTTAAGGATGATGCCGCGCAGGATCGGCTGCCAGACGAGCTGCGGGATTTCGACCACGCGGGGATCGGACAGGAACTCCTTCAAGTAGAGCTTCACCGATCCCGGCTCGGGCGAATTGGGGGTTCCGAGGTTGATCAGCAGAACGCCGACCTTGGGCGCCGGGATCGGCGGGTGATCGGGCGGGGGCGTCATCATGCGCGGCTTCCGATAACGAGCGGCAGCGCGCGCAGGCGGCGGCCGGTGAGGGCGTGAAGGGCGTTGGCGATCGCCGGGGCCGCAGTGGGAACGCCGAGTTCGGTGACGCCGCCGGACGGTTCGTCGCTGTCCAGCAGCTCCACCGTCACTTCCGGCGAGCGGGCGAGCGTCGGGAAATCAAAGTGGCCGAAGCCGCGCTGGGCGACGATGCCGTTTACGAAGCGGATGCGGTTTCCGGTCGCGGCGGCGATGCCGAACAGCAGGCCGCCTTCGACCTGCTGGCGAACGATGTTGGGGTTCACGATCCGCCCGCAATCGACCGCGCAAACGGCGCGCAGCACGCGGATGCTCTGGTCGGCTTCCACTTCGATCTCGACCAAGGTGGCGATGTGCGAGCCGAAGGCGCTGTGGGCGGCGATGCCCATTGAACTTCCGCTCTGCCCGCCGTCCCAGCCGCCGAGCGCGGCGGCGGTGGTCAGGCAGCGGGCGAGGCGGGGGTTCTCGCCGAGCATCTGCATGCGGAACGACAAGGGCTCGATGCCGGCGATGCGGGCAAGCTCGTCGATGAAGCTTTCGGTGAAAAAGGCGGTGTAACCGTGTGCGGCGGAGCGCCACAGGCCGGTACGGGCGTTGGTTTCGCTCGGGAGGTGATCCACGGCGACAGCGGGGATGGTGTAGGGCGGAATGGCGCCTGCCGTTGGCGAAGCCGGCCCGCGCAGCAGGCGGGCGCCGGCGCCGAGCCGGTCTTCCAGGCCCGGCGAGGCACCGGCGGCGGCGATCCGCGCCTGCCAGCCGAGCACCACGCCGCCTTCCGCCATCCGCGCGGTCAGCTCGCCGCGCGCCGCGGGGCGCAGCGAATCCTGGATCGTCTCTTGCTTGCGCGACCAGACGACCTGCACCGGCCGCCCCACCTGCCGCGCCAGCACCACCGCCTGTTCGATCGCGGCGACCTCCATCTTCCGCCCGTAGCCGCCGCCGATGGTCATCGGGTAAAGCGTCACTTGTGCGGCCGGCAGGTCGGCAGCCCGCGCGGCGGCGTCGCGCGCCAGCCCCGGCGCCTGCACCGGCGCCCAGACTTCGAGCTGGTCGCCGCTGAAGCGCGCGGTGGCGGTGAGGGTTTCGAGTGGCGCGTTGGCCATTGGTGCCGAGTGGTAGGTGGCACGGACCACGGGGCCGGCTGCGTATACCTCGCCAACATCGCCCTTGCTGAAGATGCGCGTACCTTCGTCGTCGGCAAGCGCAGCGGCGAGCGCCTGCGCTTCGCCTTCGTCCGATGGCGTGTCGCCACCCAGGCTCCAGCGCGGGTTGATCGCCTCCAAAGCGCGGTTGGCGGCCCACCAATTGGTGCCGAGAACCGCAACCCACTTCTCCGTGTCGAAGATGCCGGTGACGCCGGGCACGCGGGCGCCTTCGCGGTTCAGGCCCTCGAGCCGACCGCCGGCCGCCGGCGCGGAGCGGACGGAGGCGTAAAGCATGTCCGGGAGGCGCACGTCGGCGGCGAAGCGCGCCGTACCGTCGACCTTGGATGGAAGGTCGATGCGCGGCAGCGGCTGACCGACCAGGCGATTGTCGATGCCGCCGCGGATCGGCAGATATTCGGGCAGCTCCTCGCCCACCGCCGCTTCGGCAAGCTCGGCGAACCGCAGCTTGGCGCCGTTGTTGAGAACGAAGCCGCCCGCCGTGTCGAGCGTTTCCCAATCCACGTTCCAGCGCCGTGCCGCCGCCTTCATCAGCAGCGCCCGAGCCCCCGCGCCCGCTTCCCGCATTCGCGCTTCGAAAGCACGAACGGAGGTTGATCCGGCGGTGGCGGTAAGCGCGCTTCGCGTCGCATATTCGCGTGCGCTCCAGCGGGCGGCGCCCTGCAGCCACTCGGGCGCTGCGGCGTCCGCCGCTTCCTCGGCGAGGAGGCCGTTAGCGTAGAGCGGCGACAGCGGCGCCGGCTCCACCGCCACCGTTTCCCAGGCGGCTCCGAGTTCGTCTGCAAGTATCTGCGGCAAGGCGGTCCAGACGCCCTGGCCGAGCTCGACCTGCGGCACCGCCACGACGACGCGGCCGTCCGTGCCGATCTTCAGGAAGGCGTTGAACAGGGTCTCGCCCGGCGCAGCGCGCAGGTTGGGCGCGTAGCTGCGCGGCCACAGCGCCCAGGCGACGAGCAAACCGGCGCCCGCGCCGCCGCCGATCAACAGGCCGCGGCGGGAAATTCCAGGGCCGCGCCCCGCCGGCCCCGACGTGGCGCCGCGATCGATCAGCCCTCCAGCTCCTGCGAATAACGTTCGCGAAGCACCTTTTTGTCGATCTTGCCGGTGCCGAGCTTGGGCAGCGGAGTGTCGTGGATCCACAGGTAAGCGGGCAATTTGTACTGGGCGATCTTGCCGTCGAGGAAGGCGAGCAGGGCCTGCCCGTCGAGGGCCCGGTCGTCCTCGCAATAGATCACGGCCGCGGGCACCTCGCCGAGACGGTCGTCGGGCACGCCGAACACCGAGCATTCGGACACGGACGGATGCGAATAGATCGTCGCTTCCACTTCCTGGCAGCTGATATTCTCGCCGCCGCGGATGATGATGTCCTTCTTGCGGTCGACGATGAAGAGGTAATTCTCCTCGTCGAAATAGCCGACGTCGCCGGTTTTCAGATAACCGTCGGCGGTGAAGCCGGCGGCGGTTGCGGCGGGATCATTCCAATAGCCGCGGATGTTGGCGGCGGAGCGGATCGCGATCTCGCCGGTCTCGCCCTGCGGAAGATGCTTGTCGCCCTCGCCGAGGATGGCGATTTCCACCGTCGGCTGGTGCGGACGGCCTGTGGACGCGGGCTTGTCCGCATAATTCTGCCAGAAATTGCCGCAGCCGACGGCGTTTGTCTCGGTCAGGCCGTAGCCCAATGCCGGCTGGGCGGTCTTGAAGCTGTCCTGGAGCCGCTTGACGTGCGCCACCGGCCGCGCCGCGCCGCCGGCGGCGATGTCGGTCAGGGACGAGAGATCGTATTTGTCGCGATCAGGGTGCTGCATCATCTCGAGGCTCATCGTCGGCACGCCGACGAAGTAAGTAACCTTTTCCGCCTCGATCAGGCGAAGCGCTTCGCCCGCATCCCATTTCGACATCAGCACCATGCCGCGGCCGATGACGAAGCTGTTCAGGAGCACCGGCACTTCGCCGGTGACGTGGAACAGCGGCACGTTGACCAAAGTGCGCGGCGGATTGGCCGGGCCGCGGCCTTCGCTTTCCATGATGCCGAGCAGGGTCACGATGCTGATCGAGTACGTATAAAGGCCGGTCGTCACTGCCCGGTGGGTCGACACCGCGCCCTTGGAGAGGCCGGTGGAGCCGGAGGTGAAGAGGATCGTGGCGTCATCCTCCGCCTTCACTTCCGGAAGCGCGGCATCCTCGCCGCCGCGATCCAACACCGGCGCCATAGCTTGGGCAACGGGTTGCTCGATCGGCAGGGTCACGGCGGTGAGGCCGAGGCCGGAGGCCTCCACCCGCTTGGCGCGCGGCGCGTCGCACAGCACCAAGGCGGGCTCGGTTAGCGCAAGGCCGTGGCGAAGCTCGTCGGTCTGCCACCAGCCATTGACCAGGGTTGCGATGCCGCCGGCTTTCAGCACGGCGATGTAGCTGACAATCCAGGCCGGGCAGTTGCGCATGGCGATCGCCACCCGGTCGCCTTTTTTGATGCCCCAGCCGCCGACGAGGGCCTTGGCCACCCGCGTCGCCATCTCGTTGATTTCGCCGAAGGTGAGCCGTTCGCCGTCGGCGACGATGCCGATCGTGCCGGCGTGGAGGGCGCAGAACAGGTCGAACATGCCCGGCAGCGTCGGCGGCAGGTTGGTGACGATCTTGCGGCCGTTTGGATCCTCGCCGATCTGGATCCGGCCGGTGTCCGGCGCGGTAACCGCCGCCAGCACCGCGTCGAACTTTTGATCCAGCACGCTCGGCATCCGTGTCCTCCCTTCCCGTTTCGGGTATCCCTCCTTAATAGGGAAAGCAGCCCGAGGGGGAAGCCTTTGATACAGACGTTTTTCGATATGCTGGCGAGCGTTGCCGGCCAGCCGTTCAGTTACACCAACATGGGGCTCGATCCCGTGGCGCTGGACCTCGGCTTCTTTCAGCTGCGCTGGTATTCGCTTGCCTACCTAGCCGGCATCCTCGGCGGCTGGTGGTATTGCCTAAAGATGCTCGACCGGCCGGGCGCGCCGATGGCGCGGCGCCATGCCGACGACATGGTGTTCTACGGCACGCTTGGCGTGATCCTGGGCGGGCGGATCGGCTACGTTCTGTTCTACAAGCCCGAATTCTACTTCGCCAATCCGCTGGAGATCCTGCAGCTTTGGGACGGCGGCATGTCGTTCCACGGCGGCGCGGCGGGAACCAGCCTGGCGATGTTCTACCTCGCCTGGAAGAACAAGCTGAGCGTGCTTCGCGTGCACGACTACGTGTCGTGCGTGGTGCCGATCGGTCTCTTTCTCGGTCGCCTCGCCAATTTCGTGAACGGCGAGCTTTGGGGACGGCCGACCGACGTCTCCTGGGCGGTGGTCTTCCCCGGCGGCGGCCCGGTGCCGCGCCACCCGAGCCAGCTTTACGAAGCCGGGCTGGAAGGCCTGCTGCTGTTCGCGATCCTCGGCTTCCTGTTCTGGCGCACCGATGCGCGCTACAAGCCGGGCCTGCTGACCGGCGTGTTCGTGCTCGGCTACGGCCTCAGCCGCTTCTTTGTCGAATATTTCCGCCAGCCTGACCAGGGCCTCGAGAACCTGTCCTGGGGCCTGACCATGGGCCAGACTTTGACCCTGCCGATGATCCTCGCCGGCGTCTACCTCATCGCCACCGCCGCCGGCCGCCGCCAGCGCGTGGAGCCGATCGCGGGTACGGAGAGCGTCGCGTAAAGGTGGGCTAACCAACCTCGTTCGTCCCGAGCGTAGTCGAGGGGCGCACACGAGGAGTCAGTGCCAGCGCCCCTCGACTTCGCTCGGGACGAACGGAAGTGGTGAATGCCTAAGTCTCTCGCCCAACGCCTGCAGCGGCTGATCGCCTCCTCGGGGCCGATCTGCGTCGCCCACTACATGGCGGAGGCGAACGCGCATTATTATGCGACCCGCGACCCGCTCGGCGTGGGCGGCGATTTCACCACGGCGCCCGAGATCAGCCAGATGTTCGGCGAACTGATCGGCCTCTGCCTCGCCGACTGCTGGGTGCGTGCGGGGCGTCCAGAGGCGGCCTATGTCGAACTCGGGCCAGGACGCGGCACGCTGGCCGCCGACGCGTTGCGCGCGATGCGGGCGGCGGGGCTGCAACCGGAGGTGCATTTCGTTGAAACGAGCCCGGTGCTGCGCGCCGCGCAGGCGGAGCGGGTGCCGAATGCGCAGTGGCACGACGACCTCTCCACCTTACCGAACGACCGCCCGCTCCTGCTGGTGGCCAACGAATTCTTCGACGCCCTTCCCGCCCGCCAGCTGGTCCGCGCCGCGCGCGGCTGGCACGAGCGGCTGGTCGGCCATGACGGCACCGGCTTCGTGCCGGGCGCTGGACCGGCGGTGCCTGAGAGTGCGATCCCGAAGCACCTGCGCGGGGCCCCGGAGGGTACGATCCTGGAAACCTCGCCAGCCTCGCTTGCAACGATGCGGCTGCTTGCCGGGCGGTTGGCCGCGCAGGGCGGCGCGGCGTTGATCGTCGACTACGGCCATGACCGGAGCGCGGCGGGCGACACTTTGCAGGCGGTGCGCGCCCACGGCTTCGCAGACCCGTGGAGCGAACCCGGCGAGCGTGACCTCACCGTTCATGTCGATTTCGAGGCGCTCAGCGCGGCGGCCGGCGAAAGCGGGCTACGCCTGCACGGCCCCTGCGGCCAAGGCGATTTCCTCGTCCGCCTCGGCATCGACGCGCGGCTAGCGGCGTTGAGCGCCAGCGCGCCGGATCGCGCCGACGAGTTCCTCCTCGCGCGCGACAGGCTCGTCTCGCACGAGCAGATGGGGACGCTGTTCCGCGTGCTCGGCCTTACCGCGCCCGCCTGGCCCCAGCTCGAAGGCTTTCAATGATCACCTACCGCGACGCCTCCGCCGCCGATGCAGCCACAATCGACGCGATCTTCCGCGAAAGCTTCATCGACACATTCGCCCACCTCTACGCTCCCGAGGACCTCGCCGCCTTTCTGGAAGGCTTCACCGAAGAAGGGTGGCGCGCCGAGCTCTCCGACCCTGCCTTCGCCTTTCGAGTCGCCGAGGAAGACGGGCGCGCCGCCGGCTACCTGAAGCTCGGGCCGACTACGCTTCCCCACGTCGCGCCCGGGCAGGCGATCGAGCTTCGCCAATTCTACTTGCTCAGCGCCTGGCACGGCCGCGGCATCGCCACCGAGCTAATGGAGTGGGCGCTCGCCGAAGCGCGGCGGCGCGGCGCGCGCGACATCTACCTCTCGGTGTTCGTCGACAATCATCGTGCCAAGCGTTTCTACGAACGCTACGGCTTCACCTATCTCGGCCCTTACACATTCATAGTCGGCAACCATGCCGACGAGGATATGGTGCTGCGCCTGACCCTTGGGGACGAGCATGACGATTGAACCCTTCCGCGCCCGCGCCCTCCACGGCGTCCCGCACGGCTTCCTCGGCCGGCGCGGCGGGGTCAGCCAGGGCGTGGTGGAGGGGCTTAACACCGGATGGGGCGCGGAGGATGACCCCGAAGCGGTGCGCGAGAACCGGCGGCGGGCGGTGGCTGCCGTTGCCCCTGAGGCGCGGCTGGTGACCCTGCACCAGGTGCATTCCGCCCACGCGCTCTACGTCACCGAGCCTTTCCCGGACGACGCGCGGCCGCATGTCGATGCGGCGGTCACAGATCGGCCCGGCCTCGTGCTGGGCATCCTCACCGCCGATTGCGCGCCGGTGCTGTTCGCCGACCGCGAGGCGGGGGTGATCGGCGCGGCCCACGCCGGCTGGAAGGGTGCGTTCGGCGGCGTTGTCGAGGCGACGGTGGCGGAAATGGAGCGGCGCGGCGCCTCGCGAAGCCGGATCGCCGCCGCCGTCGGCCCCTGCATCGCGCGGCGAAGCTACGAAGTGGACGAGGCGTTCCTGCACCGCTTCGTGTCCGCCGATCCGGAGAATGAGCGCTTCTTCGGCGCGAGCCGCGAAGGGCATCACCGCTTCGACCTGGAAGGCTTCGTTCTTTCCCGCCTCGCCGAGGCCGGGCTGGCGACGGTGGAGGCGCTCGGCCAGGACACGTACAGCCAGCCCGACCTCTTCTACAGCTACCGCCGCGCCACCCACCAAGCCGAGCCGACCTACGGCCGCCAGATCAGCCTGATCGCGCTTCCAGCGGGAGGCTAGCCGCCCCGCTCCCGCTCTGGCATCACCCCGCCGGAAGAGGGGGAATAATGGCTGCACGTATCGGGCTTTGGGGCGGGCTTGCCGCATTCATCGTCATGCTTCTCCTCCCAGCGCCCGCCGAAATGCCGGACGCGGCGTGGAAGACGACGGCTTTGGTCGTGCTGATGGCGACCTGGTGGATGACGCAGGCGCTTCCGCTCACTGCCACCGCCCTTGTGCCGTTTCTCGCCTTTCCCCTGTTCGGGGTGATGAGCGCCAACGCCACGGCGGCGGCTTATTATTCGCCGATCCTGTTCCTGGTGCTCGGCGGCGCGATCATTGCGCTGGCCATTGAGCGGACGGGGCTTCACCGGCGGCTTGCCCTCGCCATCGTGACGCGCGGCGGATCGTCGCCCGGCGCGATGCTGCTCGCCTTCATGACCGCCACGGCGATCCTCAGCCTGATCGTGTCAAATACCGCCACCACCCTGATCATGATCCCGATCGCCGTCGCGGTGCTGAAGGCGGCTCGAGTGCCAGAGGGACATACCGACGGCTTCGCGGGCGCGCTCGCAATGGGCATCGCCTTCGCCGCCTCAATCGGCGGGCTCGGTACGCTAGTCGGCTCCCCCACCAACGCCATTGCTGCCGGGATCATCGAGCGCTCCACCGGCCTCCGCATCGATTTCCTGACCTGGGCGATTTACGGCCTGCCGCTGGTCGCGATCTCCATCCCCTTGTGCTGGTGGATCCTGATGAAGGTCCAGCGGGTGCGGCCCACCGACTTCGACCCTGCCGAAGCGCTTGCCGGGATCGGCGAGACCTCCGCCTGGTCGATTGCCGAGAAGCGCCTGGTGCCGCTGATCGCCTGCGTGGTCGCCGCGTGGATCGCGCTTCCGTTCGTGACGCCGTTTCTGCCCAAGGACAGCCTCACCGACGGCACCATTGCCGTGGCTGCCGCCTTGCTGCTGTTCATCGTGCCGGACGGCACCGGCCGCGCAATCCTGAACTGGGAGGAAGCGAACCGCGCGCCCTGGGGCGTGATCATGCTCTTCGGCGGCGGCCTGGCGCTTGCTGCCGGCATAGGCGAATCGGGGCTTGCCGAGTGGCTCGGTGTTGCGCTTCAGCCGCTACGCAGCGTGCACCCTTTGGTGGTCGCGGTGGCGCTGGTGGCGCTCGTCATCTTGATTACCGAATTCGCGTCCAACGTCGCGGCGGCGAGCGGCATCATCCCGGTTGTCGCCGGGATCATCGCCGCGACCGGCATCGATCCCATCCTGCTCGCGCTTCCCGCCGCATGGGCAGCGAGTTGGGGCTTCATGCTGCCGTCCGGCACCGGGCCGAACGCTATCGCCTGGGCGACCGGGCACATCGCCTTGCCGCGCATGCTGAAGGCGGGACTGCTGCTCGATCTCGCCGGCGTGCCGCTGATGGTCGGGATTGTCTGGATGATTGCCGCCCTTCTGGGCTAGGGGCCTCCCAAAGCCTTGGAGACCCCCAATGAACGAAGACGAATCCGACCTGTCCGGCGCAACGCCGCGCCGCCGCCCCAAGAAGGGCGTGCTGGAAGTGGGCGGGCGCAAGCTTAAGCCGGCGACCTTGATGATGGGCCACGGCTTCGATCCGGCTTTGTCGGAAGGCTCGCTGAAGCCGCCTATCTTTCTCACCTCCACCTTCGTCTTCGAGAACGCCGCCGCGGGCAAGCGCCACTTCGAAGGCGTCACCGGCAAGCGTCCCGGCGGCGCAGAGGGGCTCGTCTACTCGCGCTTCAATGGACCAAACCAGGAGATCCTCGAAGATCGCCTCGCCCTGTGGGAAGATGCCGAGGACGCGCTCACCTTCTCGTCAGGCATGTCGGCCATCGCCACCCTGCTCCTCGCTTTCGTCCAGCCGGGCGACGTGGTGGTGCACAGCGGCCCCCTCTACGCCGCGACCGAGACTCTGATCGGCCGCATCCTTGGCCGCTTTGGCGTCACCTGGCTCGATTTCCCCGCCGGCGCGACCGAAGACGAGATCGCCGAAGTGATGGCGCGCGCCAAGGCCAAGGGCCGGGTGCCGCTCGTTTATCTCGAAAGCCCCGCCAACCCGACCAACGTCCTCGTTGACGTCGAAGCGGTGCGCCGTGTCGTCGATGCGCAGTTCGAAGAAGGCACGCGCCCGCCGATCGCCATCGACAACACGTTCCTGGGTCCCTTGTGGCAGCAGCCGCTGCGCCACGGTGCCGATCTCTCGGTCTACTCGCTCACCAAATATGCCGGCGGCCATTCGGATCTGGTGGCGGGCGGGATCACGGGCTCCAAGGAGCTGATCAACACCATCCGCATGCTTCGAAACACGATCGGCACGATCACCGATCCCAACACCGCCTGGATGCTGCTGCGCTCTCTCGAGACGCTTGAGCTTCGCATGGACAAGGCCGGCCGCAATGCGGAGCAGGTCTGCGCGTTCCTGAAGGATCACGCCAAGGTGGAAAGCGTCGGCTACCTCGGCTTCCTTGAGCAAGGCAGTGACGCGCGGCAGGCGGACATTTACCGCCGCCACTGCACCGGCGCCGGCTCGACCTTCTCGCTTTACTTGAAGGGGGGCGAGAGGGAATCCTTCGCATTCCTCGACTCGCTGAAGATCGCGCATCTTGCGGTGAGCTTGGGCGGCACCGAGACGCTGGCCAGCGCGCCGGCGGCGATGACCCACTTGTCGGTGCCCGAAGAGCGCAAGCAGGCGCTCGGCATCACCGATAACCTGGTGCGCATCTCGATCGGCGTGGAAGACCCGGACGATCTCATCGTGGACTTCGATCAGGCGCTGGCGGCAATCTGATTGCGGCGGCGGGCGGAGGTTTCAGCCTCCGTCCCCCTTTCTCGTCATGCCAGCGAAGGCTGGCATCCATGCTGAGTCAGTATGGACCCCAGCCTTCGCTGGGGTGACGGAGTGGGCGATCGCCAGGCGGCGTCAGTCCGCCGACTTCAGTTCTTCCCCCAATCGACCACTTCCCAGCCCTCGACCCGCGCCAGCTTGACCAAACGTGCATGGGCATTGGCCGCGACCGCTTCGTCGGCCCAGCGGTGGACGTGGTGGTCGGAAACATGGTCAGAGTAGAAGCGGATGTGGACGGCGTCGCGGGTCAGGCCTTCGCGCACCATCCACTGTTCGATCATGTCGAGCTTGGCGGGGCCGTAGCAGTTGCTGCCCGAAATCTTGGCAACGATCCGCCCCTCCCCGTCCAGCTCCGTCTCGGTGGCGATGACGTCGTCGAAGCCGAGCCGCTTGGCGATTGACGCGGCGTAGAGGCGGTAGGACGCTGTCGCCATCACCAGCCGCCGCCCCGCGGCCTTGTCCGCCGCGATGTTGGCGCGGGCGCCGGGCATGATGTTGGTTGCAACCTGCTTTTCGGCAAAGCTTTCGATCACCGGCTCGAGCCGGCTTGCCGCCACCGCGCGGCCCACCAGCAAGGTGTAGTTGATCTCCTTCAGCCGCCCGCGCTCGATCAGCTTCAAGAGGTAAGCGGCCATGGACAGCACCACCAGCGGCAGCAGAACGAGACGCCACGGCGCGAGCGAAAGCGCGGCATGGATCAGGAACGACGTATAGGTCGCGCGCCGAGTGACGGTGCGGTCCATGTCGTAAATGGCGAGCTGTGCCTTCATGAAACGCCCGCAAGCACAGGGGAACTGGCGTGTCCAGCTTGCCGGGAGTCCAAATTACAAGCTATGTCGCGGCAATGAGCAGTGTTGCCCGTTTCACCGAGGGGTCCGAAGGCGGGCAGCGCATCCTGCGCTTTGAAGGGGATTTGACGCTTTCCAAGCTCGGCGTGCTGCCGACCAGGCTCGAGCGGCTTAGGGGAACCGGCTTTGTTCTGGATCTCGCGGGCGTTGAACGGATGGACACGATCGGCGCCTGGCTGATCCACCGCACGGTGCGCGAGCGCGGCGGCCAGGTGGTCGGCGCCGCTCCGGGGCCCGCTCTGCTGCTGCGCCGGATGGAAGAGGTCGACCAGCCGGTCAAGGTCCGCCCCGATCCGCCCTCGCCCTTCGTGCGCGTGCTCGACCAACTGGGCGCCGCGACCAGCGAAGCGGGCCGGACCCTCGTCGGCCTCCTCGCTTTCTTCGGCGCGATGCTCGTCTCCACCGGCCGCGTCATCCGCGAGCCGCGCCGCTTCCGCCTCAACGCAGTGGTGCAGCGCTTCGAAGTGGTCGGAGTCCACGCTTTCGCGATTATCGGCTTGATGAGCTTCCTGGTGGGCATCGTCATCGCCCAGCAAGGCGCGGTGCAACTCCGCCAGTTCGGCGCCGAGGTGTTCACCGTCAACCTGATCGGCCGAAGCTCCATCAAGGAGCTGGGCGTGCTGATGACGGCGATCATGGTGGCCGGCCGCTCCGGCTCCTCCTTCGCCGCGCAGCTCGGATCGATGAAGCTCGCCGAAGAAGTCGACGCGATGCGCACCATCGGGGTCTCGCCAATGGAGGCGCTGGTGCTTCCTCGCGTGTTCGCGACGGTGATGATGATGCCGCTGCTCGGCTTCTACGCCGCGGTCGTGGCGATCATCGGCGGCGCCGTCTTCTGCTGGGTCGGCCTCGACATCCCTCCCGTCACCTTTGTGCAGCGCATCCGCGAGGTTGTGCCGATCACCGATCTTTATCAGCTTCTCATAAAGGCGCCCTTCTTCGGCCTGATCATCGCCATGGCCGGCTGCTTCCAAGGCATGCAGGTGGAAGGATCGGCGGAGGAAGTCGGCCTCAGGACCACCACCGCCGTGGTGCAGGGAATCTTCCTGGTGATCGTACTCGACGCATTTTTCGCCGTATTCTTCACCGAGTTAGGCTGGCTGTGAACGAAGAACAGCCGATCATCTCCGTCCGGGGCCTTAAGAACTGCTTCGGCGATCAGGTCATCCACGATGATCTGGACCTCGACGTGCGCCGCGGCGAGATCATCGGCGTGGTCGGCGGCTCGGGCACCGGCAAGTCGGTGCTGATGCGTTCGATCATCGGCCTCCAGCAGCCGGACGCGGGCGACGTTCACGTCTTCGGCCAGGCGATGCTCACCGCCGACGAGAAATGCCTGCAAAGCGTGCGCAAGCGCTGGGGCATCATGTTCCAGGGCGCGGCCTTGTTCTCAACGCTGACCGTGGCCGAAAACGTCCAGGTGCCGCTGCGCGAATTCTACCCGCGCTTGTCGGAAAAACTGCTCAATGAGATCGCTGCCTTCAAAATCGTCATGGTCGGCCTGCCCGCCAATGCCGGGCCGAAATATCCGGCCGAGCTTTCCGGCGGCATGAAGAAGCGCGCCGGCATCGCCCGCGCCCTCGCCCTCGATCCCGAGCTTCTGTTCCTGGACGAGCCGACGGCGGGCCTCGACCCGATCGGCGCGGCAGCGTTCGACGAACTGACGGTGGAGCTTCGCGACCAGCTCGGCCTCACCGTCTTCATTATCACCCACGATCTCGACACGTTGTACACAATCTGCGACCGGGTCGCGGTGCTTGCCGACCGCAAGGTCGTTGCCGTTGGCACCATTCCGGAGCTACTGGCTTTGGACCACGAATGGATCCAGGAATATTTCAGGGGTCCGCGCGGGCGCGCGGCGGAGGAAGCGGTCGAGGCGGCGGAGGCGGAAGCCGGTGCTCCCACGGACGCGCAGAGCGGGAACGGTAAGGCCTGATGGAAACGCGTTCGAACCACCTCCTCGTCGGCAGCGTCGTTTTGGCGGTGATCGTCGCCCTTGTCGGCTTCATGATCTGGATCAGCCAGGCAAGCGGCGGCCAGGACAAGCAATATGACATCTTCTTCAAGCAGGCGGTCGACGGCCTTGCCAAGGGCAGCGCCGTAACCTTCTCCGGCGTGCCCGTCGGTCAGGTGGCGTCCATCAACCTGGAGCCCAAGACGCCCGAATTCGTGCGGGTTCGGATCACCGTCAGCGAAGAGACGCCAATTCTGGTCGGCACCACTGCGACCATTAAGGGCGTCGGCTTCACCGGCGTTTCCCAGATCCAGCTCGACCCGCCGGAGCGCAACGCCAACCAGCGCGTGGCAGGCGGCCGCGAAATCGCGTGTCCGGAAGGCGAGAACCGCCGCGCTCTGTGCCCCTATGACGTGCCTGTGATCCCCACCAAGCCGGGCGGCATCGCCCAGCTGCTGAGCAGCGCGCCGGAACTGCTTGAGCGGGTGTCGACGCTGACGCTTCGCCTCACCGAACTCCTCTCCGACCGCAACCAGCAGTCGATCGCCGCGATCCTCGGCAACGTCCAGGAGATCAGCCGCAACCTCGCCGAGCGCTCGGACGAAATCGCCGCCACCATGGCCGAAGCGCGGATCGCCATCCGCCAGGCGGGGCAGGCGGCGGAGGAGTTCGGCGAACTTGCCGACACGTCCGACGCGCTTCTGCAACGCGACGCGCGCCCGCTGATCTCCGACCTTCGCCAGACGGTGCGCGCCGCCGAAGGAAGCATGAAGAATCTCGACGACCTGCTCGGCGACGCACGGCCTGGCGTTCAGGCCTTCTCCAAGCAGACGATCCCCGAAGTCGGCCAGCTGGTCCGCGACCTGCGCGAAGTCTCCTCCAGCCTCAGCGCGGTTTCGCAGCGGCTCGATACGCAAGGCGCGCTGGGCGTGATCAGCGGACCAAGCCTTCCCGATTATAAAGGGCAAAAGAAGTGATGGCCTATCGCACCCTCCTCCTCCCGCTCTCGGGCGCGCTGCTTCTCTCCGCCTGCAGCTTTGGGCCGAAAACGCCGCCGGTGCTGATGCGGCTGATGCCGGAACAGAGCCGCGCGGCAGGCACGACCCAGACGTCAGCCGCCGGGCAGACGATGACGGTGGTGCCGCCGGCGATCCCGCAGGAGCTGCGCACCGCCCGCGTGCCGGTGCGCACCGGTGGGACGTCCGTCGCGTACCTCAAGAACGCGCAATGGGTGGAGAATCCCGACGCCTTGTTCGCGCGGCTGATCGGCGAGACGATCTCAGCCCGCTCCGGCCGCGTCGTGCTCGACGCGCGCCAGTTCACGCTCGATCCTGGCCTTCGGCTGACCGGCACCCTGCAAAGCTTCGGAATCGACGCCGACAGCAAGGAAGCGGTGGTGATCTACGACGGCGTTCTCGCCCGCGGCGGGGATTCGGTGGAAAGCCGCCGGTTCGAAGCGCGCGTGCCGATGCCGGTGATCGACGCGGCAAGCGCCGGCCCCGCCCTGAACCAAGCCGCCAACCGCGTCGCCGCCGAGGTCGCCGCCTGGGTCGGCTAAGGCCCAACTGAACCCGCACCGCTGCGCTTCGTTACGGCTTCGATGCGCGAATTCTCCCAGCTCCTCGACAGCCTCGTCTACACGCGCTCGCGCAACGGGAAGCTGAAGCTGATCGGCGATTATCTGCGCCGCACGCCCGATCCGGACCGCGGCTATGCGCTTGCCGCTTTGACCGGGGAACTCGATCTGCCGGGGGTCAAACCCGCCGCGATCCGGGCGCTGGTGCAGGAGCGGGTCGATCCGGTGCTGCTCAACATGAGCTGGGACTATGTCGGCGACATGGCGGAGACGGTGTCGCTGCTCTGGCCCAAGCCTTTGGGCGAGCCGCCGGAGATCGACGACGGCGCCTTGCGGATCGGCGCGGTGGTGGAGCGGCTTCGCGGGCTCGGCCGGGTCGAAGCGCCGGGCGCGCTGATCGCCATGCTCGACCATCTGGATGCCTCCGGCCGCTACGCTCTGCTGAAGCTCGCCACCGGCGAGCTGCGCATCGGCATTTCCGCGCGGCTTGCGAAGACGGCGCTCGCCCAGGCCTTCGGGCTCGACGTCGATGCCGTGGAGGAGGTGTGGCACGGCATCGGCGCGCCGTACCGCGAGCTGTTCGACTGGGCGGAAGGGCGCGGCGAACAGCCGACGTCGGAGAACGTGCCCGTTTTCCGCCCCTTCATGCTCGCCCACCCGCTGGAGGAGCTGCGGGTGTCGATGCAGGACTATGCCGCCGAGTGGAAGTGGGACGGCATCCGCGTCCAGATCGTCGGCGTCGCCGGCCAGACGCGCCTCTACAGCCGCGCCGGCGACGACATCACGCACAGCTTCCCGGAAGTCGCCGAAGCCTTTCTCTGCGAGGGCGTCGTTGACGGCGAATTGCTCGTCAAAGGCGAGTTCCAGGGCGCCGAGGCCCATGGCGGCGCGGCGGCGAGCTTCAACGCGCTCCAGCAAAGGCTTGGGCGCAAGGTCGTCTCGCCCAAGACGTTGCGCGAATATCCCGCTTTCGTGCGGCTCTACGACATATTGTTCGACGGCAAGGAGGACGCGCGTGCGCTACCCTGGTCCGAGCGACGGGCGCGACTGGAGCCGTTCGTCGCCCGCCTCGATCCGGAGCGGTTCGACCTTTCCGCGCTGATCGAGGCCGACAGCTTCGACGCGCTGGAGGAGATCCGCGCCGGCAGCCGGGACGCCTCCATTGAGGGCGTGATGCTGAAGCGCCGCGACAGCCCCTACGTCACCGGCCGCAAGGCGGGGCTGTGGTACAAATGGAAGCGCGACCCGCTCGTCGCCGATTGCGTTTTGATGTACGCGGCGCGGGGCAGCGGCAAGCGCTCGTCTTTCTACTCCGATTTCACCTTCGGCTGCTGGGCGCCCGACGGCGAACTGCTGCCGGTCGGCAAGGCCTATTTCGGCTTCACGGATGAGGAGCTGATGTGGCTCGACCAGTTCGTCCGCAACAACACGCTTCAGCGCTTCGGCCCGGTGCGCGAGGTGCAGAAGACGCTTGTCCTCGAAGTCGCCTTCGATTCGATCCACGTCTCTAAGCGCCACAAATCGGGGCTTGCGATGCGCTTCCCCCGTGTGTCGCGGATCCGCCGCGACAAGCCGGCCGCCGAGGCCGACACGATCGACGGCCTCAAGCGACTGGTCAGCTAGATCAGAAAGGCAGCCAGCGGCTCTTCTGGGAAAAGCGCATGTAGCCGGCATTGACGCCGAGCCGGGCGCCGACTCCTAAGCGGACAGGGATCAGCACGATGTCGCCGCGGCGAAGGTAGCTTGCCGTGAAGCCGCCGATCACGAAGGCATTCCCTTCCGCCGCGCCGTAGCGTTTGAAGATGCGCTCCGCGTCGTGGAGGTTGTAGACCAGCACGAAGACCTTGGTGGCGTCGGCCCCGAAGTCGAGGCCGAGCGATGGCCCGGTCCAGTAGATCGGGCGGTCGCCTTCCACCTTGTGGTGAAGCGTACCCGATCCGTAGCGCACGCCGACGACCACCGCGCCGCCGGCTTCGCGGCCGGTGATGTAGGCGGACGGCTCGCCCTGCTTGCGCAGGATGTTCTCGAGGAGGTCGGCAAGGCCTTCGGCGCCCTTGCCGAACACGCCTTCGGCGGCGCTGAACACGTTGTTATAGTCCACCGTCTCCTTCGACGCGGCACTGGCGCGGCTGGAGGCGTCGGAGGCGGGCAATGGCGCCTCAGCCTGCGCGGCGGTGGTGGAGGCGGCGCCCTGCGGTCCGGGATCGGCGGCGACCCACTCGCTGTCGGCGGGCGCCTGCTCGGCCTGCTGCTGGACGGGCGCTGGCGTAGTCTCCTGCGCGTAAGCATCATTGGGATCCACCGTGCCGACCTGCGCGGCGGCGGCGCTTCCCGCTACTAGCACCGCAGCGGCGGCGAGCTTCATCAAGCTGAAACGCAACATAGCCAAACCCCCTTTACCCAATCCTCGCCAAGGTTAATCCCGCTGCGGCTTGCCCTGCAATGAACGAACGGCGGAGCGAGTCGATAATAAGCCGGGCCGCCGCTTCAGCCCGGCTTGAACCGCCCCCTGCCCCTCGCTATAGCCCGGCCTTCGGCGCATCCGGAGACGTGGGTGAGTGGCTGAAACCAACGGTTTGCTAAACCGTCGTAGGGGGATTACTCCTACCGAGGGTTCGAATCCCTCCGTCTCCGCCACTGCTCAAGCCTCACAGCGGGCTTCAACAAATTCAGCCGTCTAGATTGAAGATTCCCAGACCGTCGTTGGGAATACAGGGGCTCGATAGCCTCTGACGCTTCCAAGCCGGAAAAACCCTGAGCCTTCGTTCCCCGTAGTAGCTTAGGTCCACCGATATGCGGACGGACGCGTCTTTGTGCGAGAAAATCGCCTGGTCGCCGGCATGATCCGTGCCTGTTACGCAAGAGCGCCAGCCCCTTCGGTGAAGCGCTGATAGGACCTTGAACAAGGCTCTTTGATCATCGTCGTGCCAGAGTGTGAGATGATCGAAGCCTGATTGACCATCACTGCCACGCAAGTCGACCGCGGCTTCGTAAGGCCCTTCACCATAAACCAGAACCCCATGGCGACGGCACCGGACGTGTATTGCATCGGTGTTGAAGCAACCGCCAAACCCCAAGCGGACCGCAGCCTCCAAATTCCCGCTGACCGGAAGGTCCGCGAACAGAAGAACGGGTGGTGGCGGCGGATTGGGCGTACACCCAGTGCAAAGAAGAGCGATTGCGCCGATCATTCGGTAAGATAGTTGCCGCCGAGCTTTGACAGACGGCAGGAGGCCGAAGATCCGGGAGGGCCAGACTGGCGGAGACCGGCGCCTGATCATTCGTGGCGCAGCGCGTCGACCGGCTTCTGCCGCGCCACCAGATAGGCAAGCGAGCCGACGCTGAGCAGCGCAAGCGCGAGGGCGATCAGCCCGGCTGCCGGGAAGAGCCAAAGCTGCAGCGGGATGCGCTCGGCAAAGCCGTTCAGCCAGCGCCGCATCAGCCACCAGGCGAGCGGCCAGGCGATCAGGTTGGCGAGCAGCACCGGGCGGCTGAGCTGCCATAGAAGCAGCGCGAGTATCTGGCGCGTGCTCGCCCCCAGCGCTTTGCGAATACCGATTTCCTTGGTTCGGCGCTGTGCCGCCGAAAGGGAGAGGCCGACGAGGCCAAGGCAGGCGAGGAAGATGGCGAGGCCGGAAAAAACCGCGAAAAGCTGCGCGTTGCGCTTCAGGCTGCGATACAATTCCTCGATGTGGTCGCTCACAAAGGCGCGCTTGATCGGTTCGGCATTGCCCGTCGCGCGCCACAACCTGTCGATCTCCGAGAGGGTCTCCGGCACATCGCGTCCGACCAGTTTGATCGAGACCAGCCCGCCACTTTGCGCGTCGGGCTTTTGCGGCAGATACAAAGTAGGCTCGATCGGCTTTTCGATGGAATGGAATGCGAAATCCGGCACCACCGCCACTACCGTGGCCCCTGTGACATCCGGCGAATCCGCGGAGATCGGCAGCACCTGCCCGATTGCGGCGGAAGGCGAGCCAAGCCGGAAGGCGCGCACCGCGGCCTCGTTGATCACCACCCGCGAAACCACTTCCTCCCCGCCGGGGGGAAGCGCGGAAAGCGACCCCGCCACCGGCCGCACGCCGTACAAGGCGAAAACCGACGGCAGTACCGAGACGAGGTCCGTCATCACCTGCCCGCCTCGCCAGTCGATCGGGAGGAATGTGTTACCGCTGAGCAGGCTCTCGCTGCTGCACGAGATGGCACGCACCCCGGGCAGTTTGGCCGCCTCGGCGACGAAAGCGGCGGGGCACGGGGCGGGAATGGTCAGCACCTGATCGATGTCCATCCGCAGCGCCTCACGCATCGCGAAGAGCCGCTGCTTGTGCACCACCGAGGTGGCGATGATCAGACCGATAAGGATCGCGAACTGGCCCGTAACAAGCACGCTGCGCACCAGCGCGCCGCCCGCTGCCGTGGAGCCGGTGGCGCGCAGCGTCGCGACAGGGCGCAGAGAGGAGAGCAGAAAGGCCGGGTAGGCGCCGGCCGCGAAGCCGAGGAGAACCGCGCCCGACAGCAGCCAGAGGAGCAGCCCCGGATTGGCGGCGTAATCAAGACGCGCATGCGTTTCCAGGAACCCGTTCACGGTCGGCAGCAGCCATTCGGCCCCGGCGAGCGCGAGAAGCGTCGCCAGCAGGACCGTCAGCACCGACTCGACGAGGAATTGCACCGCGATCTGGCGGGGGCTTGCGCCGTTCGCCTTGCGCACCCCGATCTCGCGCCGCCGCCGGGCCGCCAACGCGACCGTTAGATTCACGAAATTGGCAGTCGCAATCAGCAACACCAAGGCGGCAACAAGGCTGCCGATCAGCAGCCGCTCGCGGGCGCCCGGGTGGAAGCCCTTGTGGAGGGCGAGCTGGTCGATGCGCACCGGCTCGAGACGATAAGCCTTGCGCACGGGCGGCGGCACCAGCCCGGCGATCGCCGGCTGGATCGCATCCGCCATCTTTTCCGCCGAAGCGCCTGCGCGTAGCCGCAAATAAGTCCGCACGCTGATGGAAAAGGAGCCCGGCGGATCCGCTCCCAGGATGGTGAGGCCTGAATTGGCGGCAAGCCCGGAAGCGAAGATGCCCGCGGCGAGATCGGTGGCGCCGGGCGGCAGGTCCGCGAGGATTGCGCGCAGCACCATTGGCTGACCGCCGACTTCGATGGTCTCGCCCAAGGCGTCGGCGCGGCCGAAATGCTTGCGCGCCATCTTTTCGGTCATGACGAGGCCATGGCCGCCGCGGAGCGCCGAGGCGAGGTCGCCGCGCAGGACCGGAAGGCGCACCAGGTCGAAATAGTCCGGGTCCGCCCAATAAATGGTTTCTTTGTGCGCGGCGGCGCCGCGGCGCAGCTCCACTTCGGCCTCCATCAGCCGCGCCGCCGCCTCTACTTCCGGAACGTTCGCTTCGATCAGCGCCGCCGCGCCGCCGGGGCTCGCCTGCTGGTAATCCGGCGCCACGTCGGGGCTGCTGAGAACCGAGACGGCGAGATAGGTCCGCTCGTGCGCCGGGACCAGGTGGTTATAGGTGAGCGGCACCCGTGCCACGAGCCCCATCAGGATCGCGCCGGCGAGGCCGATAACGAGGCCGGTGATAGCGATGGCCGAGAGGAGCCGGTTCGCGACGAGGTTGCGGCCCCAGGTGACAACCGAATGGCGCAGCAGCCGGGTCACAGGCGCGTCTCGTCAACTATGCGCCCGTCGAGCATCCGGATCGTCCGGTCCGCCGCTTCGGCGTGAAGCGCCGAGTGGGTGACCATGATCACGGTCGTGCCTGCCGCCGCTGCGCCCTTGAGAAGGTCCATCACCGCGGCGCCGTTGGCGCTATCGAGATTGCCGGTCGGTTCGTCGGCAAGGATCAGGTCCGGCTCCGGCGCGAGCGCGCGGGCGATAGCCACCCGCTGCTGTTGACCGCCCGACAATTGCCGCGGCCGGTGGTGGGCGCGGTGAGAAAGGCCGACCTGCTCCAGCACTTCCCGCGTGCGGCGCCGCCGCGCATCTCCGCTCCGGTAGAGCAGGGCCACCTCCACATTCTCGGCGACATTGAGCTCATCGATCAGGTTGAAGCTTTGGAACACGAAGCCGACATGCGCGCGCCGCAGCCGCGTCAAGCGCGCGTCGGAGAGCGCCGCCACCTCCTCGCCTTTCAGCCGGTATGAGCCGCTGTCCGGCGCATCTAAGAATCCCAGGATGTTGAGAAGGGTGGACTTGCCGCAGCCGGACGGCCCCATCAGCGCCACGAACTCGCCCGCCGCGACGTCGAAGAAGACCGAATCGAGCGCCTGCGTCTCGACCTCCCTGCTGCGATAAGCGCGAGAAAGGGAGCTGATTTGTAGAAAGGGATCCATGACGCGATTCTACACCGAGTTGTGCCCAACAAAAATCGTGTGCTCTCAGCACGTTAGGCGCTAGCGCATGGAAGCGAGCGGGGCGGAGCGTCCGCATCCGGACATGTTGAGCAGGGGCCACTCGCCCGTTACGCTGCCGCCATGGAACGCCTCCACGCCATATTGGTCGTCGACGACAAGCCCGAGGTGCATCAGGCGGTGGCGCTTGCACTGGAGCCGTGGGTGGAGCGGGTGGATAGCGCCGCCTTGCCGGAGGCGGTGCCCGCGTTGATGGCCGCGGCCCGCTACGATTGTGCGCTGCTCGACATGAACTTCGCCGCCGGCGAGCGATCGGGGCGTGAGGGCATGTCGGCCCTGGCCATGATCAAAGCGGCCGATCCGACGCTCGCCGTAATCCTGATGACGGCTTACGGCGCCGTTTCGCTTGCGGTCGAAAGCCTGAAGCAGGGGGCGGACGATTTCCTGCTCAAGCCCTGGCGCAATGAAGCATTGGTCAAAGCGGTGGGCGAGGCGGCGGCGCGCACGCAGGCGGCGCGTGCAGGCACCAGCCTCGATGCGCTTGAGCGTTCGGCCATTGCCCGCGCAATCGATCGCCACGGCGGCAACATCGCACAGGCCGCGGCAGCCCTCGGCCTCAGCCGCCCCGCGCTCTACCGGCGCCTGGCAAAGCATGGGCTCTAGCGCGCACGCCCGTCTCACCACCGTCTCCGCTGTCGGTTGGCGGCTCCTGTTGGCATGCATTGCCCTTGCCCTCCTCTTCCGGCTGCTGACGGAGACCAGCCATTACGCCAGCGCCTTCGTGGCAGCCGCGGCGGCCGCCTTGCTGCTCGTCGACGTGGTGCGGGTGGCGTTCCAAGGCCGCGAGGATCATCGGCTTTTGCCAGGCGTGGAGGAACGGGCGCGGGCCCAGCAGCTCACCAAGGCGCTGGCGCTGCTCGATGCCGTAACCGTCGCCCTGTTCACGCTCGGCCCCGACGGCGGCATACGCTTCGCCAACCGCGCCGCGCGAGGCATCCTCGGTGACGCGGTGCGGCTAGGGGACGCCCTGGATGGGCCGGCAGCGGCCGAGATCCTCGATCTGCCGGTCGGCGGCCGCAAGATCCTTACACTCTCCGACGGCCGATCCGTGCTGGTCTGGGTCGGCGCCTTCTCGACGCCGGAAGAGGGACCTCAACGCCTGGTTTCGATGCAGGCCGTGGCTGGAGAGCTGGATGCCGTACAGGTCGGTGCATGGCACGCCATGACACGGGTACTCGCGCACGAAATGATGAACGCGCTTACCCCGGTGGCGTCGCTTGCCGAGAGCCTTGCCCGGCTGACGGGGGATGACCGGAGGCCGGCGGTCAGCGGCGCGGCCGAGACGATCGCGCGGCAGAGCCGGCATCTGATCGATTTCGTTGAGCGATACCGTGCAATCGCCGATTTACCCGCTCCCGCATTCGCGCCGCTGGACCTGCCGACGTTCCTGGCGGACATCGACATCCTAGGAAAAGCGCAGATGCGCGCGCGCGGCGTGGCATTCTCCGCCGCGCATATGGTCGGCTCCGTGGTGGTGGAGGCGGACGCCGGACTGCTGCGTCAGGCGCTGCTCAACCTGCTGAGCAATGCCGGCGAAGCGGTTGCCGGAACGGGCGGCGGAGCGGTGCGCTTCGCATGCGTCGTGACCGGCGACAAGCTCCGCTTCGAGGTGCAGGACAACGGACTCGGCATCCCGCCCGATCGGATCGAGGAGATCTTCGTCCCCTTCTTTACAACCAAGGAAGGTGGTTCCGGCATCGGCCTCGCGCTCGCCCGTCAAATAGCAACTGCCCATCGCGGCAGCCTCACCGCCGAGCCGAACGGCAGCGGGGGCATGACCTTCAGTCTCTCCCTTCCGACATCCCACGGTGTGCGGCGGCGCTCTTGAGGAAGAGCTTCACCTCCTTGTCGGAGCGGAGGTGGACCACTTCGCACTCTTGCGGCGCCGTGGCTGCAAGCGCGTACATTTTGCGCCAGTTCGAATGGCGCGTCGTCCAGATGTAGCGAATGAACTCGGGGAGCGAGCGCAGCCTCTCCGGACAACCCTCGGCCATATCTGGGCGTGTCTTGCCGAGGCCGGCAAGCGCACGGAGAACCACCCGCCACAGCCGAAGACTGACCGGTCGGTCGAGCACGATCAGCATGTCGGCGCGCGCCACTCTTGATGCCCAGGTCGCCGAGTGGCCGCCTTCAAAGATCCAGCGGCTCTGCTGCTCAACCTCGCGGCACAAGCGGGTCTTCTCTGCCTTGCTTCGCTCCACCCAACCGGGTTGCCAATGGATCTTGTCGATGTGGATGACCGGCAGTTCGGTGAGGTTGCCCAGCTCGCAAGCAAGCGTGCTTTTGCCGGAACCCGGCTGACCGATGATCATGATCCGGTTCATGGTAACCATATTCCCTGACCGGGCTTCGCCTGCAACGGGGCGCAGACCATGCCCGTCCGATCAGAGCCTTCGATGCGGACGCAGTGTTAGAGCGACAGCCGCAAGTGGACCCCGAGTTCGTCCTGGTCGAGCGCGACGCCGCGGCGGTTGGGGCTGAGTTCGCTTCGGTCAAGGAGCTTCAAGAGCGCCTGCTGCGCTTCGGCGGGGGCGGGGATGCGGGGCTGGTAGCGGGTGCGGGCGGTGTCGACCAGCACAGGGTAGAGGCGGGCGAGCGGGCCGCCCTTGGCGGACTTGGGGAAGTCGAGTTCGACACCGAGGCCGTAGGGCGGGAGGGTGCCGAATTCATTGAAGCGGCCGCGCGAGTTGAACATGAAATTGCCGATCCCGTAGAGGATCCACTTGCCCCGGTAGCGCTCCACTTCCTGGAAATTGTGGCCGTGGTGGCCGACGACGAGATCGGCGCCGGCCTCGACCAAAGCGTGGCCGAGCTGCGCCTGCTGCGGGGTGCGCCAGGCATAGTTTCTGCCCCAATGGGCGGAGGCGATTACGAAGAGATCGGGGTAGCGGGCGCGCAGCCGCCGGACTTGGTCGGCGAAGCGCTTGGGGTCGATCGAAGCAAGGCCGGGGCGGCCGGCGGCTGCGTAATAGCTGAGGGCGCCGTCGAACTCCGCCCGGTATTCGAACATGGGAAAGACGGCGACGTGGCGAATGGCCGCGCCTTCGCCCGGAATTGCGAGCAGGAGCGGCTGCTGCGCGGCGGCCAGGTTTGCCCCGGCACCGAAGGCGCGGACCTTGGCGGCGGCGAGCGCCTGGAAGGTGTCGGCGAGGCCGCCGAGCCCGTAATCCATGCTGTGGTTGTTTGCGAGGCCGACTGCGTCGATGCCGGGGCGCGCCAACGCCGGCGCCGCCTGCGTGAAGCTGGTGCGGTGCAGGAAGCGCTTGGAGATCGGCGAGACGGTGCGGTCGGTGGCCGGCGTCTCGAGATTGGCCATCGCGAAGTCGGCGCGGCCGATTAGCGGCCGCAGATGCTCGAAGCTGAAGTCATAGCCTTTCTCGGCCACGAGCCGGGCGCCGCTGCTTCGATAATTGTCGCCGTGGTGGACGTCGCCGGCGAGGAGAAGGCGGTAGCCGGGGGGGCGCTTCGCCTCCTCGCCGCCGCCGAGCAGGAACGGCGTGGCCAGTGCGCCGAGCGCAAGCGCACCGGCGCCGACGAGCAAGGCACGCCGCTGCAGAAGGTGGCGAAAGTTGCTTACGGCTTCGCTCCCGGGCCCACAGTCGCTGGGGCGTCGCCTTCCAGAAAGCGGAACATCTTTTCGTCGAGACCGCCTTTGCGCACGGCGCGGGCGACGGAGTGCGGCGTGTTCGGAAGCACTTCGAGGCGCGTGCGCACGCCACCTTTTTGCTCCGCCTGTTCGTTGACGTGGGCGACCCAGCGGCGGGCGCGTTCGAGACGGGTGCGGCCCTGGGCATCGGCGCGGCCGGTGCGCAGCTGGGTGTCGCGCTTGGTGTCCTCCTCGCCGACCGCTACCAGCTTCGGCAGCTTCAGGAAGGCGGCGACATCCGGGGTGCGCTGCTCGCTCGCCGCGCTTGGGCCGATACCGTAGGGATATGCGTCTTTAGCATCAAGCCACGTGTACCAACCCGGTGCAGCAATTACGAGCCGACGGACCATCTTGGGAAAGAACAAGCCGAAGCGGTGGACGAACTGGGCGCCGCCGGAAAAGCCCATCAAGTCCACCGGGGCCTGCGGCTGGCCGATACGGGCGAAGGCCTCGCCAAGCGCCGTCACCAGCGCACGGGCCGATTCGAGCGGCTCGGCGGAACTGCCGAGACGCTGATATTCTTCGAAATCGCCGTCGTCGAAGTGAGGAGTCATCAGCGGCCGGCCGTGCTTCGCGGCTTCCACGGCGAACAGCTCCACCATCATCTCCGGCTTGGTGCTGACGCCGTGAACGAGGACGAGCAGCGGCTTGCGCGTGTCCGCGGCGGGGAGGAAAAGATGATATTTCAACGGCGGAGCCGCCACGCGCTTTCCTCCCGAACTTTGCGGCGCGATCAGGGCCAGCGCGCCGGCCGCGGCGATGAAGCCGCGCCTGTTGATCCCCTCGCCGTCCCAGCCACTCATTGCACCGATCCGCCTGCCGTTAAACGCTCCCCCGTTTGAACGCTCACCCGAGCGAGGGTATCAGCAACCCCTCCCGCGCGCCGGACGCACCGGCTGGCGCGGCGCTCTGCTCCACCAGCCGCCCATTTTCCAGCCGCCAGACCCTGTCCATCAGCGCCGCTTCGGCCGGGTCGTGGGTCGCGAGGAAGACGGTGCCGGGGTAGCGGGTAACGACTTCGTGGAAGATCTCGATGCTTTCCGCGTCAAGGTTCGTAGTCGGCTCGTCCAGAAGCAGGATGCGCGGATAGCCCATGATCGCGCGCGCAAGGGCGATGCGCTGGCGCTCGCCCGTCGAAAAGTTTTTCCCGCCTTCGGTGATCCAGGTGTCGAGCCCCTCCGGCAGCCGGGCGACCAGATCCTCAAGCCCGCAGGCGGCGAGCACCTGCCAGAGTTCGGCTTCGGTGGCGGAGGGGCGGCGATAGGAGACGTTGCGTCGGACGCTTCCGCGCATCAGCGGCAGATCGCCGCTCACCATGCCGACTTCGCGCTGCGAGGATTCGAGAGTTACGGACGGGAGCGGCGTGCCGTCGATCAGCACTTCGCCGCCGCTCGGCTCAACGAGCCGACCGATCAGGCCGAGCAATGTAGATTTGCCGGCTCCGGAGGGGCCGGTGACCGCGATCCGTTCTCCCGGCTGCGCGGTGGCGCTGACGCCGTGGAGGGCGGAAGGGACGTGCACGTCGTCGAACTGGATCTTGCCGCGCCGCACCTTCAAGCGGTTGTGCAGCGGGCTCGACAACGGCCGGCTGCCGCTCGTCATGAACTCCAGGATCTTTTTGCGGGAGATGGAGGCGCGGCGCCAATAATCGTGGGCGAAACCGAGCGAGCGCACCGGCCCGGCGAGGTGGCGCACCCCGGCGGCGGCGGCGATCAGCATGCCGAGCGTGATATAGCCTTCCGAAACTTCGTAGAGGCCGGCCGCGAGCACCGCGACGACGGCAACCCAGCCGGTTCCGGCCGCGACGCCGCGCATCCGCCCGCGCACCCTTGCCTCGCGGACCAGCGCCAGAGTCATTGCGTCATTCTGCTGCGACAGGCGGCTATATTCGCCGCCCGCGCGGCCGAAGAGCTGAACCACGGCGAGGCTGTTGATCTGCTCGTCGATATTGCTTGCGAGCAGGGAACGGCGGCGGCGGACGACGGCGGTGAGGCGGCGAAGGCGGCGACCCAAGGTCAGCGACGCGGCGGCGCCGGCCGCGAAAACGAGGGCCGCGCAGATCGCCATCAGCGGGCTGAGGAAGGCGATCGCGGCCAAGCCGACGGTGAGCACGATCCCGCCGATCGTGCCCCGGCCGATGCCGCGGCTGATCCAGGTGCGAAGCATCGTGAGGTCGCCGGTCATGCGGAGCAGCAGGCTTCCGCGTGAGCGGTGCTGGATTTGCCGCGGCGCCATGCCGAGCATGTGACGGTAGATGTGCATGCGCAGCCGCCGCACGGTGAGAAAGCCGATCCGCTCGCAAATGCTGAATTCGAGCGACCGCAGCACCGCGTTGGCGAGCGCGACGAACAGCAGGCCGCCGAGCCAGGGCAGAGGCGCCGTCATGTCGCCGCGCATCGCCTCGATGGAATCCACCGCCTGCCAGATCAGCAACACCCAGGCGACTAGCACCGCAGCCTGCGCGACGCCGAGCGCAACGATGACGGAAAGTTCGGCCGGCCTCAGAAAGAACAGACGCGCGCGGCCGGCCATTATTGCCGTCCGGCGCTTGACGCATATTCGGGGGCGAAAACCGGCTCGGCGAACGCGGCGGGCGGGCGCGGCGCCTCTTCGAAGCCGTCGATGCCGACGAGCCGCGGCGCCATTGCGGGATCGCCAAGCTCGCGCTTGGTGAGGATCGGCGCATCGATGTGCCGGGCGGCCTCACGGATCAGCAGCTCGGAGCCGGTAAGCTTGCCCGAAACGCCGAGCACGGGGATGCCGAGCGAACGCAATTCCCGGACGCCCGCTTGCGCGCCCATCGCTTCCCCGGCCGCGAAGAAGACGCCATCGACATTGTTGCGGAAGAAATCGGAGCGGATCAGCTCAAAATTCTGATCGTGGAACAGGCCATCGGCAATTTCGATCAGGATCACGCCGCAACCGGCATCGCTGAGATGCTCCACCAGGATCGTCCCGGCAGCTTCGAGTTCGGCGGTTGGGATCTTGTAGGTGGAGGAATAACCGGCGTCGGTGAAGTCGAGCACACGGTGCGCGCCCGCGTCCGCCATTACCCAATAATCGCCGCCTGAACCGGTGCCGGTGATCTTGGCGGCGCCAGGCTTCAGGCCGGCGCGGCTGAGGCCCGCGACAAGGTAGCGGTTGGTGGTGGTCTTGCCCGAATTCATCGAGGTGCCGAGCACGGCGATGGTGCGCGGGCGCGGCTTCGGGTCGGGCAAGCGGCCGAGCGCGAAGTGGCGCAGATTGATCGGCGTGCCGCGTGCGTCACCGATCAGGCCGATCGGCGTGATGTGGCTCGCCTGACGGATGCCGGAGGTTCGCGACAGCATCTGCGACGCGACCCCGCCGGTCGCGACGAGGTTGGTTGGGCCGAGATCGTGCGGTACTTCGGCTTCGAACTGGTCGGTCGCGTAGCGATCGCCATAAGCCACGATGATCTCGTCGCCGGGATGAAGCGCGGCCTTGCGGCCGGAGGCGAGCTCGATCCGGGTCTGGTGAAGCAGCCGATCGACCCGCGCCAGCACGAGATCGCCGGTGCGCGGGCGGACGGCGCCCGAGACCAATGTCTGCATCGCTTCGGCAGGCACCCGGCGGGTGGTGAAGGCCGCCTTCGCCGCGTCCCGCCGTTCGGCGAGAAACGGTGTTGCGGACACGTTCCTGCGGCTCGGCCGCAGCGGCTGGAGGCCTTCGGGCTTTTGGAAAAAAATCTTCGGTCCTTCCATGGACGGGCCGCCGAGGGCAGGCCCGGTCGCATCTTCCGCCCGGCCATTATTAGCCGCGCGCGGCGGCTTCCCCTGTGCATCGAACTCGACCCGCGTCGTTCGCGGCGCATCCGCCAGCTCCAGGGACGGTGCCGGAGCGGCGGGTGCGAGGAACGCCTGCAGATCCTGAGGCACGGTCTGCCGCGATAAAGCGCGCTTTGCCGCGTGCAGCGCTTCGGCCGGGATTTCGTGGTGGTGTTCGCGCAGGTACAGATAGCCGTGCAGCGCGTCCGGCCCAAGCTCCTCCCGCCGCTGGACGAGCAGGTCGAGCACCTGGCGCCACTTACTGATCCGTACGCTGAGGCGCGAATCGGGCTGCCGCAGCACCGTTGCGAGCCGGTCGTCGAAGCGAAGAAGCGTCACTTCGCTCACCGCGGGCGAACCGCGCACGCAGGAACACGGCAACCGGCAAGCGGCCCCGCGTCAGCTGTTGGAACGGCGCAATGTGTCTTTGTGGCCACGCAGGATCTCTCTCGGGCGAGTTAATCCTTTGGTAACCACCTTGTTCCCCGCGTCCCGCCTACAGGCTCAAAAGGTCTCGATTTGGGTCAATTCGGCCTCAAGCCATTGCCCGGGCTTCAGAAACGGTAGCCTGCGGTGAGCGTTGCGCGGCGGTCGTCGCCGTCCTCGTTCGGGTCGTTGGACTCGCGAATGCCGTATTGCAGACGGCCGCGCAGCAGGAAGCCGGAGCGGAAATCGTGCAGCAGCTGCACCTCCGGCGCGATCACGCTGTCGCGCCGCCGCTCGCCGTTCGGCGCCAGCCGTTCGTCGAAGCGCCACCAGCGGGCGCTGCCGCCGACCCGGAGCTGAGTCATCTCGCCCAGGGGGTGCTGGTAAAAGGCCTCGGCGATTGTGCGATGGTAGCCGCGGCGGGGATCGGAGCTGTCGATATCCTCGTAGCGCAGCTCGGCGCTGAGATACTGGTCGCGGGCAAGGCGGTAGCGATATTCGGCGCCAGCGAACGGCCCGCTCGATTCGCTGCCGGTGCTGTCGTCATAGTCGCGCCAGCGCCAACCGCCGGTGAGCCGGACGCGGTGGTCGCCCGGGCTGTACTCGCCCATGCCAAGCACCTCCGCCTGATCAGCGGAGCGAAATTCCAGCGTTGCAAGATTGGTGGCGTAAGACAGGCGGCCGGATAGCTCAAAGTCGTCGGCGACTTCGAGGCCGTAGCGCATAGCGAGGCGGTTGCTCCACCGGTCCGGCCGGTCGTCGTCTTCGTAGAGGTAGGCCGCGCTGTCGTAGGACAAGCGGATTTGGCCGGCGCCAAGGTCGTGGTCGTAATCCAGCCCGCCGCGCAGGATGATGCCGGAGCGCGCCGCTTCGTCCTCATCGTCTCCGCGGTCGGAGGCGAGGACGCCGGTGACGGAGATCTGGCCGCTGAGGTCCGACGTGTCGCGCTCGCGACGCTCCTCGCGGCTCTGGGCCGAGGCGGGCGAAAGGGCCGCAACGGCCGCCAGGCCAAGCAGCGCCGCACTGGTAACTGACTTCATCGCTGTCGCTTCCCTGCGTGATCGAACCGCCGCCAATAGCGGAAAATCCCTAACGCATGCTTCATCCTGCATGGTTACCAGGGAGCGGACCTGTCCCAAGGCTGGACAGGGGGAGCGTCCGCTTACGCCTGCTCCTCGTCGCGCGGCAGGCGGTGAAGGGCGCACAATTTGTTGCCCGACGGATCGCGAAGGTAAGCGAGGTAGAGCTTGCCGATGGTGCCGGAGCGGATGCCGGGCGGATCCTCGATCGCGGTGCCGCCGCTCGCCAGCCCGGCTTCGTGCCAGGCATGGACCTGCTCGGGAGAATCGGCGGCAAAGCCCACCGTGCTGCCGTTGCCGCAGGAAGCTGGCTTGCCGTCGATCGGCTTCGACAAGGCGAACACGCCGCTGCGCGTCATCCAGAACACCCGGCCCTTTTCGTCCTGCCGGCCCGGCGGAACGCCAAGGGTCGCAAGCGTCGCATCGTAGAACTTCTTGGACGCGTCGATATCGTCCGCCCCCAACATCACGTGGCTGAACATTGGCAACTTCCCCTGGTGATCCGATGGTCCGCGCCTTTGGACCGCCCCTTCCCGCTGAGCAACGATTATTGCGGGAGCAGCCGGGGGCAACGGTACAAAGCAGGTAGGAACTGGCCCGCGCGCCCGCCGGTTTGGCTTGCACCTACCCTTTCAAAGGAACCCGAGCATGACCGACGCTTCAAGCATTCGCCCGCACATGGAAGTGCGCTCCGCCGACGGATCGCACCTCGGCACGGTGGACGGCGTCGAAGGCGAGCGCATCAAGCTGACCCGCAACGATTCGCCGGACGGCCAGCACCATTATGTCTCAATGGAGTCGGTGGAGCGCGTCGACGAGCACGTCCACCTCTCCGAAGGCGCGACGGCGGCCTAAGGCGCGCGAGCTATGCCGGCGCCCAGCCTCGTCTGGTTCCGGCAGGACCTGCGCCTCCACGACCAGCCCGCTCTGGCCGCCGCGGCGGCGCAAGGGCCGGTCGTGCCGGTCTATATCCTCGACGATGAAAGCGCCGGGCGCTGGGCGATCGGCGGCGCCCAGCGCTGGTGGCTGCACCACAGCGTCACCCGCCTTGGCGAGGAGCTGGCGCGGCTCGGCTCGCCGCTGATCCTTCGGCGGGGGCGAGCGGATGTCGAACTCGCGCGCCTTGCGGAGGAGACGGGCGCTGCCCTCATTCACGCGACGCGGCACGGCGAGCCGTGGTGGCGGGCGCTGGACGAACGAGTCGGCGCGGAGCTTGAGCTCGTGCTCCACGACGCCAACGTGCTGGTGCCGCCCGAACAGGTGCGCACCGGCACGGGCGCGCCGTTCAAAATCTACACGCCTTACTGGCGCGCCCTTCAGGAGCTGCTTCCGCCACCCGAGCCGATAGCGGCGCCGGAAGCGCTGCATCCGCCGGAGAGCCCTCCGCAGAGCGACGACCTCCCTGCCTGGAACCTCCTCCCGACCCGCCCGAACTGGGCCAAAGGTTTCGACGCCGATTGGGTGCCGGGAGAAAAGGCGGCGCTGGAGCGGCTCGAGCAGTTCGCGGAGGTGGCGGAACGTTATGGCGAGCGCCGCGATCTTCCCGGTGAGGAGGGCACCAGCCGCTTCTCCCCACACCTCCACTTCGGCGAATTGTCGCCGCGCTTCGTCTGGCACCGGCTGGCGGGAGGCTCCGGCGACAAGTTCCGCAAGGAACTCGCCTGGCGCGATTTCTCGCGCAACGGGATGCTCGCCAATCCGAGGGTCGGCGAGAAAGCGGGGCGAGCATCGTTCGAGCATTTCCCCTGGCGCAGCGGCGCCGACGCGGAAGCGGACTTCCAGGCCTGGACCAAGGGCCGCACCGGCTACCCGATCGTCGACGCGGGCATGCGGCAATTGTGGGCCACCGGCTGGATGCACAACCGGGTGCGGATGATCGCGGCGTCCTTTCTGGTGAAGCATCTGCTGATCGACTGGCGGCGCGGCACCGACTGGTTCTGGGATACTCTGGTCGACGCCGATTACGGCAATAACGGGCAGAACTGGCAGTGGATCGCCGGCACCGGCATCGACAGCCAGCCCTTTAACCGGATCATGGCGCCCATCGTGCAGTCGCGGAAGTTCGGCGCGGAGGAGTATATCCGCAAGTGGGTGCCGGAGCTCGCGGGCTTGAGCGACGCCCAGATCCACGAGCCGGGCGACAGCCGCCCGGCCGGCTACCCGGAGCCGATCGTCGGACACAAAGCGGCGCGCGAGCGTGCGCTGGAGGCGCTGCGCCGCTTCCCCCGCGAAGGGGAACGTGCCGCGGATGCCGCCGCCGATCACGCCTGACGGACGCTACATCGTCGTGGACGGTCGCCTCTGGCGCGGCAGCAACCCCGGCCTTTCGCCGGAGGCCCGGCAAATCCAGGTGGACGCGCTGATGGATGCGCGGCGGGCGGTTCGGGCGGCGCTGCGGGGCGAAGACGCCGAGGCGCTGAAGGCGGCGCGGGCGGCGGTGCAGGCGGCAAAGGAGGCGCTCGGCGAACGCGGGCCGGTCTGGTGGAGCGACGGCTCGCCCGATTTAAACCGCACCATGATCGTTAACAGCCCCTACGCCGCGTGGTGGCAGGGGCGTGCGCCGGATTAGAGGGGCGCCGCGTATTTTCCCCACCAGGTCGTTAACCATCTGTCACATTCACGCCTCTATGATGCGCGAGGGGAAAATCGAGGGGACAGAATTTGGCTTCGCGTGGTGACAAGGACGCTTGGATTAAAATGCGCATCGTCGCGGCCTGCTTTGCGGGCGCGGTTGCGGCGGTGGTTCTTTCCGGCTGGGGGAGCGGCCGCCTCGAGCTGACCCGAGTCGTTGCCGGGCTCAGCGCAATGAACCCGATGACCGCGGTGTCGCTTGCCGTCCTCGGCGTCGCGCTGGTTCTGCGCCCCCGGATCGACGCGCCGATCGTGCGCATCCTGTGCGCCGTTCCGATCGCAGTGGGCACGGCGAAACTTGCTCAGCTCATGTTCGGCCTGCCCTTTGGAGTCGATCAACTGCTGTTCGACTCGCGGCTTGGCGGCCTCACCGACGTTCCGCCGAACCGGATGGCGCCCAACACCGCTTTCGCCATTGCCTCGACCGGCGTCGCGCTGATCCTCGCCGGAGCCCGAAGCACCCGCATCAAGCTTGCCTCGCACGTCGTTGCCATGGTGGTGGTCGCAATCACCCTGTTCGCGATCATCGGCCACGTGCTCGGCCTTGCCGCCTTGTACGAAGTAGGCACCTTCAACGCGATGGCGCTGCACGCCGCCGTCTGCCTCCTCTTGCTTTCCGTTGGCGTCCTCGCGATCAACCAGCGCATCGGGCTGATGTCGATCCTTGCCGACCGCGGGCCGGCGGGCACTCTCGCCCGCACCGCGCTTCCGATCGCGCTGATGGTGCCGGTGTTCGTTGGCCTGTTCCGGTTATCGGGGCAGAGCGCGGGCTTTTACGGCACCAATGACGGCATCGCGATCCAGGTGTTCGCCAACGTGCTCGTCACGTTTGCCTTGCTGATGACGAGCCTTGTCGTGCTGCGCCGAAGCGACCGCCAGCGCCGCGAGCGAGAACTCGCCGTTGCAAGGAGCGAGGAGCATTACCGGATCGCCGAGCGGATCGGCCGGGTCGGCCACTGGCGGCTGGAATTTCCGAGCGGGCGCCTGATCTGGTCCGACGAATATCGCGAAATCTGCGGTCTCGGCCGCGATGTCGAACCTTCGCTCGACGCGGTGCTCGACCTCTATCTGCCGGAAGACGCGGCCGCCGCCCGCGCCGAGGTGGAAGCGGCAAGCACCACCGGCGCAGGCTGGGAATCGAGCCGCCGCCTGGTCCGGCCGGACGGCGAGATGCGCTTCATCAAATCGCACAGCGTCTGCGAACGGGACGAGGAAGGGCGGCTCACCGCCTTGTTCGGGGTTGTCCTCGACGTCACCGATCTTGAGCTCGCCCGCCGAGAAGCCGAAGCGGCAAGCGCAACCAAGGCGGCGTTCCTTGCCAATATGAGCCACGAGATCCGCACGCCGATGAACGGCGTGATGGGTTTCGCCGAGCTGCTTCTCGCCTCCGATCTCGACGGTGAGCAGAAGCGGCACGCGTCGCTGATCCTCGACTCGGCACGCTCGCTGCTCAAGCTGCTCAACGACATCCTGGACGTGTCGAAGATCGAGGCAGGGCTATTGGAAGTGGTGTCGGAGCCGTACAGCCTGCGCCACGGCATCCGCCAGTGCGTCGATCTGATGCTGCCGATGGCGAGCCAAAAAGGCCTCGCGCTGACCGCCATCATGGAGGCCGACGTGCCGGTGCGGGTCGTGGGTGACGGGCTCCGGCTTCGCCAGATCCTGCTCAACCTGATCGGCAATGCGGTGAAGTTCACCGGCCGCGGCGAGGTGACGGTGGAAGCGCGGCGCGGCAGCGACGAGCTTGGCGAGCCGACCTTGGTGCTCAGCGTCGCGGACACCGGCGTCGGTATTGCCGAAGAACGCATGGCGGCGGTGTTCGAGGAATTCGTCCAGGCCGACGCGTCCATCTCGCGCCGCTTCGGCGGCTCGGGCCTGGGCCTCAGCATCAGCCGTCGCCTTGCCGATCTGATGGGCGGGCGGATCGAGCTCGCCGCCCGCGAAGGCGGCGGCACGGTTGCCACGCTGACCCTGCCGCTGGTCCAAGCGAGCGACGAAGAGGCGCCGGCAATCTCTTCGGTCGCAGGTCCTGCCACCGTCTTGGGCGACGGCCGCCCCGCCTCGATCCTGCTGGTCGAGGACATCGACATCAACCGGGAGCTGGTCACCACCCTGCTCACGCGCATGGGCCACGTAGTCGAGGCGGCCGAGAACGGCGCGGTTGCGCTCGAAAAAGCCGCGGTCCTCGCCGAGCGTCCGGACACCTGGGACCTGATTCTGATGGATGTGCAGATGCCGGTGATGGACGGGTTGACCGCGACGCGCGCGATCCGCGCCCTCGGCGGCCGCGCCGCCTCCGTGCCGATCATAGCGCTCAGCGCCGGCGCATTCGCGAGTGACATTCAGGAGTGCCGGGATGCGGGCATGAACGACCATGTCGCCAAACCGATCGTCACCGCTGATCTGGTTTCGGCGATCAAGAGGTGGGCGCGGCCGGTGGAGCGGCGGGCGCCGCCGTCGCCGGAAGCGGAGGCGATGAGCGCCGACTTCCTCGCGCGGTTCGCAGAACGGAGGCGCAGTTCGGCTGAGCGGCTGCAGGCGCTTCATGGGCAACTGCGGGGCGCCGACGCGGCGGCGCTGCAGGCGGTGCTGAGGGAAGCGATGCAGGTCGCCCACGTTATCGCAGGCACCGCCGGCATGTTCGGCGACGCCCCGCTCGGCCGGCTTGCAAGCGAAGTGGAGCAGGCGCTCGAGGCGGCGCGGTCGCGCGAGGATGCTGACGCGGCGGTTGAGCCGATCCGACGCCTCTCCGCAGCCCTCGAAGCCGAAGCCGCCTAGGCGTCGCTCTTGCCAGTTTAGGCCGAACATCTACGGTACGCGCGGGGGGAGCGGGAACCGGTGGGGCAGCCCGCGCACTGGCAAAGAACGCACGATGGACGAGCAGACGGGATCGCAGGTCGCGCAGGACGCGGCAGAGGAGCGGGTGGATCTTTTCCGCCGGGCGCTCGGCCCGTTCGTGGTGGCGGCCGAAAACACCCGCATGGCGATGATCTTTACCGACGCGACCATGGAGCGGCACCCGGTGGTCTTCGCCAATGACAGCTTCCTGTCGCTGACCGGCTTCCGGCGCGAAGACATACTCGGGCACGGCATCGCCTACCTTCTCAAGGACGTCACCGACCAAAGCACGCTGTCGGCGATCGAAACTGCGCTCGGGACCGGGGAAAGCGGAACCTGGGAGGCCCAGTGCAGGCGCGCCGACGGCGGTGAGTATCTCGCCACCGTGTTTCTCAGCCCGGTGCCTGACGGCCAAGGCGTGATCCGCCAGCATTTCCTCTGCTTCGTTGAAGTGAGCGGCCGAATCGAGCGCCTGCTTGGCCAGCGCGAGGAATTCAAGGCGTTGTACGAACAAGCGCCGGGCTTCATCGCCGCGCTTGAAGGGAGCGAACACCGCTTCACCTTTGCCAACGCGTCCTTCAAGCGCCTGGTGGGCCGCGACGACCTCATCGGAGCGCGAATGGTTGATCTGTTTCCCGACATGATCGAGCAAGGATTCATCGCGTTGCTTGATCGGGTGTTCCAGGCCGGCCAACCTTTTGTCGGCAACGCCCTGCCCATTCGCTTTCCAGGCACCGGCGGCGGCTCCCGGCTCGCCTACATCAACTTCGTGTTTCAACCGGTGCGCGATCCGGGCGACGTGATCACCGGGCTTTTCGTCGAAGGCTATGATGTCACCGCCGAGCGGCTCGCCGCCGAGCAGCTGTCGCTTCTGCAGGGCGAAGTCACCCACGCCTCGCGGGTCAATGCGATGGGCATGATGGCGGCGACGCTTGCCCACGAGCTCAATCAGCCGCTGACAGCGATTTCAAACTACGCCGCCGGCAGTTTCCGGATGGTGGAAGGCGGCCGCGACCATGCCGAAGCGCTGGGCGAGGCGCTGCGCGCGATCGAGGAAGCGGCGCAGCGCGCGGGGCACATCATCCGCAACGTGCGCGAACTCACCAAGCGCGGCGAAACGCCCAAGACGCAGTTCAAACTGAAGCTTGCCGTTACCGAATGCGTGCGGCTGGTCCGCGCCGGAAGCGAGACCTTCGCGACACTTGTTGAACGGGTGCCGGACGACATCTCGGTCTTCGGCGACAAGACGCAGATCCAGCAGGTGCTGATCAACCTCTTGCGCAACGCCTGCGACGCGGTCGGCAGCGGGCCCGGAGGGCTCGTTACCGTGGATGCAAGCCGGCGCGGCAACGAAGTGGTGATCGGCGTCACCGACACCGGTTGCGGCCTGTCGCTGGAAGCCGCGGAGAACATCTTCACCTGGACCGACTCAAGCAAGGAAGGCGGCACCGGCCTCGGCCTCTCCATTTCCCGTACCATCGTTGAAGCGCATGGCGGCAAGATCTGGCTTGAGCGCAGCGACGACAGCGGCTCCCAATTCTGTTTTTCGGTACCGGCGCAGGATGGAAGCGCCTCAGTCTCCAAGAACTGAACCCTGAGCGGAAGAACAAGCGAGGGCGCTCTTCCTTCCCGCGCAAGTTACCGAAAGGTGAAGGCGGACGCTGTATTCGTCCCAGATTGCCACGGGCCCCTCTCCCCGCGATATCCCTAGCCTACTGAAGCATAAGTTGAAGGAACTATTTCACAACAGGACGGGCCGCTTGCCGAAAGGTGTGGGGTTTCGGCATTCGCACCCTGAGTGATCTTACAGCTGTCGGTTTTGGCGAGGGTAAGAGGGAGGGCGCTTCGTGAAGCACGTGTCGATCGCCACCGCGCGCTCTTTGCCCGTGGCCATTCAAGCCGATTTCGAACGGTTCGCCGTCGACCCCTCCTGCCCGCCGTCGCTGCGCGCCTGCTTCGACACCTTCATTCACCGCACCAGCGATCCGGTGCATTTCCTCACCGCCGAGGGCATCTGCGTCTGGGCCAATGCAAGCGCGCGGCGCTGCACGGGCGGGTGGAACGCCTCCCTCCCCGGTTGGTGCTGGGATCAGGCCTGGCCGGAAGAGCATCGGCCCAAAGCGGTTGCGGCGATAGCGGCCGCCCTCAAGCACGGCAATGCGCGCTTCACCGCCCACATGATCTCCGAATCTGGCACGCGCCGCGATTGGGACGTGGCGCTGACCCGGGCATCCGCGCGCGGCGACGAGTGCGCCGAGCTCGTTATCGCCATCGCCCGCGAAGTGCCCTGCCTGGCGCGGCCGGGCGACCTTCACGCCGCCGCTCCCGAGGTGGACGAGCTTACCGGCCTTCCAAACCGCGTGCGGTTCGGGCGGGAACTCAAGCGCCGTGTCGAGGCCGCGGAGGCCGGCGGCGAATCCTTCGCCCTGATCCTGATGGACGTCGACGCCTTCAAACAGCTCAACAGCCGCCTCGGCCCGCAGGCGGCGGACGTGCTGCTTGCCCAATTCGCCCGCGAACTGTCCTGCGCGATCGGCGAAGGCTGGTTCCTTGCCCGCTCGGGCGGCGACGAATTCGCGCTGATCGTTCCGGCCGCCGGCGATCCGGCCGAGATTCGGGCCCGCTTTGCCCGGCTGATCCGCGCCTCTGTCGATCAGGTGACGACCGGTGACCAGTTCGCCACTTTCTCAGTCAGCGCCGGCCTATCGATCTTCCCCACCGACGCGGAGTGCGATGGCGAGCTTTTGCAGAACAGCCACACCGCGCTGCGCGCCGCCAAGGCGGCGGGGCGCGGGCGCTGCGTCAGCTTCGACGGGCGGATGCGCCAGCAATTGCAGCGCCAATCCTCAATGCTCGACGTTGCCCGCGCCGCCATCGCCGGCGACTGGATGCACCCTTACTACCAAACCAAGGTCGATCTGCGCACGGGCGCGGTGGTCGGGCTGGAGGCGCTGCTGCGCTGGGAAAGCGCCGACGGCGTCGTCCACCTCCCCGCCACCATCTCCGCCGCCTTCGATGATCCGGAAATCGCCACCAGCATCAGCGATTTGATGCTGCAAAAGGTGATCGCCGATCTGACTTTTTGGAGGCGCGCCGGCTCCGCGCTGCCCGTGGCGATCAACGCATCCGGCGCCGACTTTCGCGACCCGGCCTTTGCCGACAAGTTCCTGTCCCGGCTCGAGGAGGCCGGCCTGCCGACCAGCCTGATTGAGCTGGAAGTCACCGAGGGCGTTTTCCTGGGCGTCGGCGCGGACGATGTCGGCACCGCGCTTCGCCGGCTGAGCGCGGCGGGCGTCCGGATCGCATTGGACGATTTCGGAACGGGCTACGCCTCCCTCACCCACTTGAAGCAGCACCCGGTGGACGTGATCAAGATCGACCGCAGCTTCGTCAGCAACCTCGCGACCAGCCCCGACGACCGCGCAATCGTCGGTGCCATGGTCAGCCTAAGCCGCAACCTCGCCATAGAAGTGGTTGCGGAGGGGATAGAAACGCAGGCGCAAATGGCGCTCTTGCGCGATCTCGGCTGCCACACCGGCCAGGGCTTCCTTTTCAGCCGCGCCATTCCGAGCTCCGAGGTGCCCGCGCTCGTCTCTCAACCTCTGATTGATATTTGACGTGTAAAGAACCGTGTCATGGATGCCGAAGGAACAAGCTATGGCTGTCTTTAGTCTCCTTTACGCCAGCATCAGCACCCTCCCGGGGCTGGAACCGGAGGCCGCGATCGAGGAGCTCGTTGCCGGCGCCCGCAAACGCAACGGCGAACTCGACGTCACAGGCTGCCTGATCTTCGCCGGCGGCCGCTTCGCGCAGGTGCTGGAAGGCGAATATGCCACCGTTACCGGGCTGATGGACCGGATCGCCCGAGACCCGCGGCACAGGGAGGTCACGATCCTCGAGCAAGAGGAGCGTCGGGCGCGGCGCTTCGCCAATTGGGAGTTGGATTATGCCGGCCCCTCCTTCTTCGTGCAGCGCACGATCTCGCGGCCGGTGGCCGAAGCGATGCGCGGCTCGCGGCGCGGCATCGACAGCCTGCTGGAGATCATGACCACCTTCCGGGCGGAGCAGATCGCCGCCCCGCATCTGCCCGCTCAATGACGAAAAGAAGCTTCACCGAAGGACCGCAGCGATGAACGACGCACAGCTTCTCGACGAGCAAGGGCGGCTTGCCGCCTTGGCACGCTATGACGTGCTGGACACGCCGCGCGAGGACACGTTCGACAAGATCACTGCTCTCGTCCGCGACATCCTGGACGTGCCGATCTGCGTCGTGTCGCTGGTCGACCGCGACCGGCAATGGTTCAAGTCGATCCAGGGCCTCGACGCCAGCGAGACGCCGCGCGACATCGCTTTCTGCAGCCACACCATCCAGAAGCGCGAACCGATGCTGGTGCCGGACGCAACCGCCGATACCCGTTTCGCCGCCAACCCGCTGGTCACCGGCGATCCCGGCATCCGCAGCTATGCGGGCGTTCCGCTGCCGACGCCGGATGGGTTCAATCTCGGCTCCTTGTGCGTGATCGACACCCGGCCGCGCAGCTTCAGCGACGCGCAGGTGCAGATGCTGAGCCAGTTCGCCGGCCTGGTGGTGAACGAGCTCGAGCTTCGAACCATTGCCCAGCGCGACTTCCTGACCGGCGCCGCAACCCGCCGCGCCTTCGTGGACGCCGCGGAAAAGGAGGTGGACCGGTTAAAGCGCTATGGGCGGGTCAGCTCGCTGCTGCTGCTCGACATCGACCATTTCAAGCGGATCAACGACGAATTCGGGCATCCGTCGGGCGACGAAGTGTTGAAGGCGGTCGCCGAGGCCTGCCGAGCGGCGCTTCGCCCCAGCGACATGCTTGGCCGGCTTGGCGGCGAGGAGTTCGGCATCCTGTTACCCGAGATCGACGGCGCGGCAGCACGCGCCGTGGCGGAACGGCTGCGCGCGCTGATCTCCTGCCTTCGCTTCGAGTGGGCGCCCCATCTGCGGGTCACGGCAAGCTTCGGCGCGGCGCCCTTGCGCCGCGGCCAATCGGCCGACGCCTGGATACGCATCACCGACGAAGCCTTGTACAAAGCCAAGCGCGATGGCCGCGACCGGACGGTGTGCAGCGAGGAGCCGGGGCTCCACGCCGTCGCCGCTTAAGCGGGTCGAACCGCCGCGGGCAGCGTGAAAGCGATAATCGTACCGCCGCTTTCCGGCGCTTCCGCCCAGATGCGGCCGCCATGCGCTTCGACCATCGTCCTGCACAAGGACAGGCCCATGCCCAGCCCCGTGGCGGAAACCGGCTGAAGCGCTTCAAACAAGGTCGGCATCCGCGTGGGATCGATGCCCCGGCCCCAGTCGCGCAGCCGCAGGGTGACCATGCGTTTGTCGCGCACAGCGGTTACGCGAACCGTCTTCGCCCCGGCGTCCGCCGACGCTTCCGCCGCGTTGCGCAGCAGGTTCACCAGGATCTGCTCGAGCTGAATCCGGTCGAACATCACGTATTCGGCCTCGTTTGCGATGTCGGGCTCGATGGCGATCCCGAAGGTGTCGCTTCCCGCCGCCAGCAAGGCATGGGCGTTGGCCAGCGCCTTGTGCAGCGACACGGGCTCGGCGCGTGAGCGTCCTGCCGAGACCATGTCGCGGATCCGCCGGATGATCTCGCCGGTGCGCTGGATTTCCTCCTCCACCAGCGTCAGCGCGTCGACCACGTCGCCTTGGGCAGCGCCTGAAGTCAGCAGGCGGGTTCCGACGGTGAGATAATTGGCGGCGGCGGTCAGCGGCTGGTTGAGCTCGTGGGCCAGGGTCATCGCCATGGTCCCCATTGCGTTGACCCGGGCGCCGTGGAGAAGCTGGGTCTGGAGCTTCAACGAATGCTCCTGCGCGCGCTTGTTCTCCGTTTCGTCATAACCAAAGCAGGCCAGGCCGGTGATGCTGCCGTCCGCGTCGTGCAACGGCTGGTAGATGAAATCGACGTAACGCAGGTCGTCGGCGAAGTCGGGCGGGTTGCGCACCGTTACCGGCACGTTTTTGCCGATCCACGGCTCGCCGGTTCGGCAGACGTTCTCCAGCATCGCCAGGAAACCCTGTTCCACCGCTTCGGGGATTGCTTCGGCCACCGGCAGCCCGGCAAGCGGGCGGTTGCCGTAAAAGGCGGCAAAAGCGTCATTGGCGTAGGTGATCCGCATGTCGGGCGCGGTGCTGAAGGCAATCAGGAAGGGCGCGCGGGTGAAGACCTCGGTCAGCCGCTCATTTTCGTGGAGAAGCTCGGCGCGGGCGCGGTGAACCGGGCTGGTGTCGTAAACGTCGCCGAGCACCGCGATCACCGTGCCGTCGGCATCGAAGACCGGCGTGTAGCAAAGCGTGACGTAGACGATCTCGTCCTCGCCGGTGCGCCGGCTGAGCCCGCGATGGTCGATCAGCAGGCGGCTCTCGCCGTTGAAGGCGGCCTGGACGTGCGGACGGACGAAGTCCCAGATGTCGGGGCGAAGGTCCTCAAACCGGCGCCCGATGCCCATGCCGTGGACGCCGAGCATGGTTCGGTAGGCATCGTTGTGAAAGGTAAGGAAATCGGGACCCCACAAGAGCAGCTTCGGGCCGGCGGAAGCCAGCATGTAGCGCAGCAGCGTCCGCAAGGAGACCGGCCAGCCTGTTGGACTGCCCAATTCGGTTTTTTCCCAATCGAAGTCACGGATCGCGGCGGCGGCTTCGCCCGAATGGTCAAGGAACTGGATGGGAAACTCCTGGGATCAAGCGCCGGGCGGCGCCTGGTACGCTTATAGTCTCCTCCCCGGCAAAAACATCCGCTGTAAGCGTCTATTGCTTCGGCTCAGCGCGTTTCGTCGTCCGGCGCGTGAAGCGTCAGTTCCTCAACCAGCCGAAGCAGCCGCTGGGCGGCGGCCAGGGCCTCCGGCGTCTCCGCCTCCGCATCAAGCAACGGGCGGATATGGCGCTCCACGTAAAGCGATGGGCCCGAATAGGCCATGCTCCAGTCCGGAAAGCGCCGGCCCCCGGCAAGCTGCGCTTCGTGCAGCACCGTCACCTTCCGGTGGCGGGGATCGCGGCGGATGCTTACCATCAGTTCGTCAACCCCGGTGGCGGGCCCTTCTAGAATTTGGGCGAAGCTGGCTTGCGTGAAAACCAGCGCGCCGGTGACGCAAAGCGCGGCGTTCCGCACCCGCGCAACCTCGACAATATCCCCAACTTGCGGGGCGTCACGGGGCAGACGAAGCCGGCTTTCGCTAACGTAAAGGAGGGTCTTCAACATCGCGTAAGGCGTCCCGCTCAGTCATCCTTGAAGCTCGTTGAACATAGCGCACGCTCAACCGGGCGGCTGCGGATCGTAAGCCTACCGTGTTTTTACGGTATCCAAACTGCTCGCTTTCCGATGAAACTTGATCTATCTCAATGTCTTAGCAGCCGCGGGAGGGGTCAAGCGTTGCATCCGGTTATTCATATTGTCGATGATGACGCATCGGTTCGAGCGTCAACGAGCTTCTTGCTGCGCAGCCGCGGCTTTGCGAGCGAAATCTATGCCAGCGGCGAGGAGTTCCTGAAGGAAGCGAAGCTCGGCGTCGGCTGCGTTCTGCTTGACCTTCGCATGCCCCATCTCGACGGCTTCGCAATTCAGGCGGAGCTTGCCCGCAGGAACCTGACCATTCCCGTGGTGATGATGACCGGCCATGGCGACGTGCCGTCGGCGGTGCGCGCGCTTCGGCTCGGCGCAACCGATTTCATCGAAAAGCCCTTCACCGAAGAAGCGCTTGCCCAGGCGGTTGAACGGGCGCTTGCCGTTTCGGTGGAGCGCCACGAGCGCGAAGCGCGTCATGGCCGCGCGCTTGCCAGGCTTCGTGGCCTTTCACCGCGCGAGAACCAGATCCTGCGCGGCGTCGTGGCCGGAATGACCAACAAGGAAATCGCCCGCCGCTTCGACATCAGCCATCGCACGGTGGAAATGCATCGCGCCAACATGATGCGCGACCTTGAGTGCGAGTCGCTGACCGACGTGATCCGTCTCGCCATCGAAGCTGATATCGCCCCGCTACCCCGTGAAGGCGGCGAACAGGACAACGAGCCCGAGATCAGGAAGTCGGCCGAGAAATAAGGAAAGCGCAAGGCCGCTGGTCCCTCAGGCCGCGAGCCGCGTCGCGCCTCCGTTGCCCGCGAGGTGGAATCGCGCCTTGCCCGCGCGCTTGGCCTGGTACAGCGCCCGATCGGCGCGGGTGAGGACCGTGTCGGGGGAGTCCCCTGCCAGCGCCGTCGCGGCGCCCACGCTCACCGTCACCCGGTACACGGCGCCTTCAACCGAGCCAACCCGCGCAACCGCTTCCACCATTCGCTCGGCGAGCCTTGCCACCGCACCGGCATCGCGCGTCCGGCCGATCACGACGAACTCGTCGCCGCCGATGCGGTAGACCCGGCAGGTGCCGCTTGCTTCAAGGCGCAGCGCTTCGCCGATGGTGCGCAAAAGCGCGTCGCCCGCGTCGTGGCCGCGGGCGTCGTTGAAGGCCTTGAATCCATCGAGATCGAGATAAAGCACCGCCGCGTGGGGAACGCCGTCTTCGCCCGGCACCGCATCCCGCCACAGCGCCACCATATCCTCGCCGAGCCGCACCCGGTTGCCGAGGCCGGTGAGCGGGTCGGTGCGGGCGAGAAAGGCATTCTGCTGCTCCGCCTGAAGCATTCGGAGCAGGGTGCGGTGGTTCTGGAAGGTCAAAGCCGCGATGGTGATCGCGATCACCGCGAACTGGGTCGCCGCCAAAGCCAGCCCGCCGTCCGTTCGCGCCGCGATTGCGCCGCAGATCGGCAGGGCCATCGCGACGATCGTAACTAGGGCCAAGCGCGGAAAGGCCGCCCAGCGCGATACCAAGCCGGCAAACACGCCAAGCGCGGAAATCACCGCCATCGCCATCAGCACCGGCGGCCCCTTCAGGATCGACGCCGCGCAGCCCGCGCCGAACACCAGGAACAGGACGAACATCGACACCACCACCGCGCCGCGGCCCTCGCGCGGACCTTCGCGCGCCGTGTCGTAACGAGAGGAAAGATAGAGGCGGTAGCCGATCAGCACCGCGTCGATGCCGAGCCACGCCGACGCCCAGGCGTTACGCGTCAGCAGCGCCGCCGAAAGGCTCATGATCATGATCGCAGCGCAGGCGATATAGAGCGCCGGTCGCCGCTGGATCACCGTTGCGATCAGCTCGTCCCGCACTTCCTGGTGCTGCTCCGCCGGCGCGAACAGCCAGCGCATCATCGGTGCCGGCAACAAGCCTCGGCCGCGCGCGATCATGCCCGTATCGTCTCCCCCACTTTGTCCCCGCCGCCGATCATGGCGCGAGAAAGTTAATCGCCGGTCACCGGAGCGGCTTGGCCCCCAATACGGCCTATTTCCCGTAGGAACGGGGCCGCCGCCTGCACCGTTTCACCTCCGAACCGTAGGCGCCCGAAGCACCGGTTCGTGACGAGGCGGCACTTGCCCGCCGGATGAAGTGGAGGATCGATGACGGACTCAGGCCTGGAACAGATGCTCGATCTTCTCGACGTGCGGCTGGACGCCTTCGGGATGTGCGAGGTGGGCGAAGGCTGGCGCCTCGCCTGCCCCGCCATGGATAAAATCGTGGTTCACTTCGTACTGGAAGGCACGGGGCGGCTGGAATGGGACGGCGGCGGCGTCGCACTTGAGCCGGGCGCGATGGTCGTCGTGCCCCGCCACCTGCCGAAGACCCTCGCCGGGCCCGGGGAGAGCGTGTACGACGCCGACCTTACCTCCGCCTGCCCAATGGCGGACGACCTTGTCAGCTTCCGCGCGCGGGGAGACAGCACTGGGGTGGTGCTCGGCTGCGCGGCGTTGAGCGCAAGCGTCGGCGACGGCTACGGCCTGTTCGACAACCTGCGCGCGCCGTTGGTTGAGAGCGCCCCGGCAGGCGCTCCGCCGCTCCTCTTCCAGGCGATCCTGGCCGAGCTTTCCGAGCCCGGAATCGGCACCCGGGCAATGGTGAGCACGCTGATGAAGCAGGTGCTGCTCTTGCTCCTGCGCAGCCACTTCCGCCGCCACGGCGCCGATTCGCCGCTCCACATGCCGCTGATGCACCCGCAGCTCGGCCGCGCAGTCGCCGCCATCCTTGCCCGCCCGAACGATGAGCATAGCGTCGAGAGCCTGGCGCGCTTGTGCGGCATGAGCCGCTCGCGCTTCAGCCACCATTTCAGCGCCACCTACGGCACCAGCCCGATGGCCTTCGTCCAGACCGCGCGGCTGCGCGCCGGAGCCCGGCTGCTGCGGAGCACCCGGATGCCGGTGAAGGCGATCTCCGCCACCGTCGGCTATGCCAGCCGAAGCCACTTTTCCCGCGCCTTTCGCGGCGAGTTCGGAATCGATCCCTCCGCCTACCGCGAAGGCCCGGCGGCGGGTGCGAACGACGACGTGCTGGTCGCGGCCGAATAGGCGTTGGTCAGGCCAACGCATTGCAACAACTGCACTTCGGCATTATCTCCCAAGGCATGCCGGCCCACAGCCTTTTTCGTCTCCTGCTCGCCTTTGCGCTGCTGCTGATGCCGCTCGCCATGGCGGGGCAAGGGCATGCGATGGCGGCCGCGCCGGCGCATGACTTGGCAATGGCTGTGGGCGACGATTGCCACGAAAGCAGCACGCCCGCCGAGCAGAACAAGAGCCGCCACGAAGGCGCCGCGCAGTGCGCGATCGCCTGCGCCGCTTTGCCATCGTTCGAGGCACGCATTGCGGAGACGCTCGCGCCGACCGCGCTTCACCTTTTCACTCTGCCGGTTCTCTCGGCCAGCGGCCTGGGCCCCGAAGCGGAAACGCCCCCTCCGCGAATTGCCTGATATTCGACCTTCGTTTTTTCTCGAATATCAGGACTTAACATCATGAAGCTCATTCTTTGCGCAGTGGCGCTCGCCTTCGCCGCGCCCGCTGCCGCCCAGACGGCGCCGGTGGATCACAGCAAGATGGACCACAGCCAGCACGGCCAGATGGACCATTCGAAGCACGCCCCCGCCCAAGGCCAGCACAAGGGCCACGGCGAAGGCAAAACGGACGACTGCCCCGGGTCCAAGGGCGGCAAGATGGATTGCTGCGAGCACGCAGAGGGCAAGTGTCCCAAGGCGGCCGACGGCAAGGAAATGGCCTGCTGCGACCATGAGGCGCACAAGACCGCCGGCGCCACCGCGCACGGCGACCATGGCGGCCACTGAAGCCTGAACGGGAGGCGCCGCACGCCGGCGCCTCCCAACGAGGATCACTGATATGACGGACACGCTCCACTTCGAGCGCCGCGCCCTGTTGCGCGCGGCGGCGCTTGGCGGCTTGTCGCTCGGTCTCGCGCCCCTGTTTCCGGCCTGGGCGCAAAGCGGCACGCACGGCCTCGCCGCGCGTGGCGGCGAGACGCTGAGCGGCGAGGACATCCGCCTCACCGTGGACCACAGTTCCTTCGCCACCGGCGGTCGCAGCGGTCACGCGGTGACGCTGAACGGGACCCTTCCCGGCCCGCTGCTGCGGCTGAAGGAAGGGCAAAGGGTGCGGATCCATGTCGACAACCGGCTGGACGAGGACACGTCGATCCACTGGCACGGTTTGATCGTGCCGTTCGAGATGGACGGCGTTCCGGGCGTGAGCTTCCCCGGGATCAAGGCGCGCTCCACCTTTACCTACGATTTTCCGGTGAAGCAGTCGGGCACCTACTGGTATCACAGCCATTCGGGCCATCAGGAGCAGTCCGGCCACTACGGGCCCATCGTCATCGCCCCCGCCGAGGCCGACCCGGTGGCGTACGACCGCGAGCATGTGATTGTGCTGTCCGACTGGACCTTCATGCACCCGCACCAGCTGATGGCGCGGCTGAAGCAGGAAGGCGGCTTCTTCAACCGCCAGCGGCAGACTTTGCTCCGGCGCCTCCAGGGCAAGGACGAGATGTCGGCCGCCGACCGGGCGATGTTCGCCAAGATGCGGATGGATCCCACCGATATCCTGGACGTCACCGGCGCGGCCTACACCTACCTGATCAACGGCCATGGCCCGGCGGAGAATTGGACCGGCCTGTTCAGGCCCGGCGAGCGGGTGCGCCTGCGCATCATCAACGCGGCCGCCATGACCATCTTCAACATCCGCATTCCTGGGCTGCCGATGGAGGTGGTCGCTTCGGACGGCCAGCACGTCCGCCCGGTGAAGGTGGACGAACTACAGATCGGCAATGCCGAGACATACGACGTGATCGTCACGCCGGGCGACGAGGCCTATTCCTTCGTTGCCGAGGCGATGGACCGCTCCGGAATCGGCGTCGCGACGCTTGCCCCCCGTGCGGGTATGCGCGCCGCGGTGCCGCCGCTTCGCGCGCGGCCGGTGCTGGGCATGAAGGACATGGGCATGGGCGACATGGCGGGAATGGCCCACGGCGCCCATGGCGGCGGCGCGGCGATGGACCACGGCACGATGGACATGCGCGACAAATCGAAGGTGCCGTTCGGAGTGGGCGTCGGCGTCGACATGATCGCGCCGAACCCGGCGGACCGCACCGGCGACCCCGGCCTTGGTCTTGAGGACGCAGGGCACAAGGTGCTGACCTACCGGGACTTGATGTCCGCGACCCCGAACCCCGACACACGCGCTCCTACCCGAACGGTGGAAGTTCACCTCACGGGCAACATGGAGCGCTTCATGTGGTCGATCGACGGCAAGAAGCTGTCGGAAGCGCCCGAGCCGATCCGCTTCGAGCGGAACGAGCGGGTGCGGGTGACGATGATCAACCACACGATGATGACCCACCCGATGCACCTCCACGGCCACTTCTTCGAGGTGGTGAACGGCCATGGGGGAAGCCACCCGGTGAAGCATACGGTGATGGTGCTTCCCGGCTCCAAGCTGAGCTTCGACCTCACCGCCGACGCGCCGGGGGACTGGGCGTTCCACTGCCACCTGATGCTGCACATGCACGCCGGGATGATGCGGGTGGTGACGGTGCGGCCGCTGGATGGAGAGACGGCATGAAGCGCCTGCTTCTGATCCTCGTGCTGGGTGTCTCGGCACCGGCTTTGGCGCAGCACCAGGGCCATGGGGCGCCTACCGCCGAACCTGCCAGTAAGCCCGACCCGCACGCCGGGCACACTATGCCCGGGCCGGCACCTCCGGCCGCCGATCCGCATGCCGGGCATGTCATGCCTGCTCGGGAGTCGGCGGTGGACCCGCATGCCGGGCACAATATTCCTGCGGCCGATCCGCATGCCGGGCACGGCGCTCCCGCGCCCGCTCCCCCGGTCGCGCCGCCGCCTGCCGCGGCTTCTTCAGGACCAGCGCATGCCGCCGACGCGGTTTACGGTGCCGACGCTATGGCCGCCGCTCGTGAAGAGATGCGCGGCGAGCATGGGGCGATGCGCTTTGGGAAGGTGCTGATCGACCGGCTGGAATATCGCGCCGCGGACGCCCGCGACGGGTTCGCCTGGGATGCGCAAGGCTGGTATGGCGGCGACATCCACAAGCTCTGGCTAAAGAGCGAAGCCGAAGGCGCGTTCGGCAACGACCTAGAGCATGGCGAGGCGCAGGCGCTTTGGAGCCGGGCGATCGACCCCTGGTTCGACCTCCAGTTCGGCCTCCGGCAGGACTTTGGGCGGCGGCCGGACCGCACCCACCTCGTCCTCGGCGTGCAGGGCCTAGCGCCTTACTGGTTTGAGGTCGACGCCGCGGCGTTCGTCTCGACCAAAGGCGATGTCACGGCGCGGGTGGAGGCGGAGTACGACCTTCGTATCACCCGTAAGCTGATCCTTCAGCCGGAAGTGGAGCTGCAGTTCAGCCTGCAGGACGTGCCGGAGCTCGGCATCGGCTCGGGCGTCTCGACCGGCGAACTCGGCCTGCGGCTGCGCTACGAGGTGAAGCCGCAATTCGCGCCTTATGTCGGCGTCGAGTATCAGCGCGGCTTCGGCGGCACGGCGCGGCTGCGGCGGGCGGCGGGGGAGGAGGCTGGCGGCTGGAGCGTGCTTTTCGGGGTTCGCGCCTGGTTCTGAAGCTTTGACAGGCGCGGCATTCTGCTCTTTTAGGGCGGGATGCTGAGCCTCCAATATATTCGCGAAAACCCCGACGCCGTGCGCGCCGCCGCCGAGGCGAAGAACGTGGCGCTCGATCTCGACCGCCTGCTTGCCCTGGACGGCGAGGTCCGCGGGCTCAAGTCGCGGATCGACGAGCTTCGCCGGCAGCGCAACGAGCTGAGCGCCGGTTTCAAAACGGCCGACCCCGCCGACCGGCCCGCTTTGGGCGCCAAGGCCAAGGCGATGGGCGCGGAAGCGAGCGAGGCGGAAGCGACGCTCGCTGGGGTCAGCGAGGAGCTGAACGGTCTGATGCTGCGCCTCCCCAACATCCCGTGGGAGGGCGCGCCGGTTGGGCCGGACGAGAATAGCAACGTCGTGATCCGCACCGAAGGCACGCCGCCCGAGTTCGACTTCGAGCCGCGCGACCATGTCGCCCTCCTCGAGATGAACGATTGGGCGGAGCTTGGACGGATCACGCAGGTCGCCGGCGCACGGCAATACTGCCTGAAGGGGCGCCTCGCGCTGCTCGAACAAGCGCTGATGTTTTACGCCCAGCAGCGCCTCGCCGCCGACGGCTTCACGCTGATGACGGTGCCGGCCCTTGCGCGCCCGCAGGCCTTCGTCGCCACCGGCCATTTCCCCGGGCACGAGGAAGAAGCCTATGAGGTCCCCAAGGACGAGCTCTTCCTCGCCGGCACCGGCGAGATCGCGCTGACGTCGCTGCACAGCGGTGAAATCCTGGAGGAAGCGCAGCTCCCCATCCTTTACGCCGGCTATTCGCCCTGCTTCCGCCGGGAGGCGGGAAGCGCCGGCCGCGACGTACGTGGGCTGCTGCGCGTCCACCAGTTCCTGAAGCTCGAGCAATACGTCATCTGCGAGGACGATCCCGAAGTCTCCGCCAAGTGGCATGCGCGCCTGCTCGCCAATGCCGAGATGCTGCTTCAGGACCTGGAGATCCCCTATCAGGTGGTGGAGACGTCAACGGGCGACATGGGCCTTGGCAAGTTCCGAATGAACGACATCGAGAGCTGGGTGCCCAGCCTCGGCAAGTATCGCGAAACGCACAGCTGCTCGACGCTGCACGACTGGCAGGCACGCCGGGCCAACCTTCGGTGGCGGGATGGCGAGCGCAAGGTGCGCTTCGTGCACACGCTGAACAACACTGCGCTGGCGAGCCCGCGTATCCTCGTGCCGCTGCTGGAAAACCACCAGCAAGCGGACGGACGGGTGAAGCTGCCCAAGGCGCTGCAGCCGCTGATGGGCAGTGAGTATCTCTAAGCGCCCCGACGACAAGGCGCCGCCCGCCTGGATGCGCGTGCGCGAAGGCGCGTCGCTGTTCGCGCGAGTGTGGCGGGCCTTCGGCAAGCTCGGCGAGCGCGGGCCGGAGAACGGGCCCAAGCTGATGGTCATCCCCGGCTTCCTCGCCACCGACCGGACAACGCTGGGCCTCCAGCGCGCGCTTGCCGAGGCGGGCTACCGGGTGACCGGCTGGGGCCTCGGCCTCAACCGCGGCGTCTCAGAGGCGACGGTGGACAGCATCGCAGAGCGGGTGGAGCGCTTCGGCGCGGGCGAGAAGGTCATCCTGGTCGGCTGGAGCCTCGGCGGCATTTACGCCCGGGTCGTCGCGCAGGAGCGGCCGGAGCTGGTGGAGAAGGTCATCACCTTGGGCTCTCCCTTCCATGGCGACCGGCGGCGCAACAACAATGTCTGGCGCTTATATGAGTATGTCGCCGGCCACCCGGTCAACAGCCCGCCGATCGACAAGGACCCGGAAGTGAAGCCGCCGGTGCCGACCCTGGCGATCTGGTCCCGCCGCGACGGCATCGTGTCCGTGGCTGGGGCGCGAGGCGAACCCCACCAGCGCGACGCCGAGGTGGAGCTCCAGTGCAGCCACATGGCTTACGCAGTGAGCGCAAAGGCCTTCCCGACGATCGTAGAGGCGGTACGTAACTTCTGATCCTCCCCGGGACGGGGACGGGGACCGCGCGGAGCGTGGTGGAGGGGGCCCGCCGCAGGGCCACCTCAACCGCTGGGACCCCACCACCGCACTTCGTGCGGCTCCCCTCCCCGGGACGGGGAGGATTAGGGAAGGAAGGCCGCTGTCACTTCCGGTGGCACACGTAGCGGCCGGCCGGTGATCCGATCCAGCACCGCCCACGTCGTCTTCGCCCGCACCCTCGGCTTCCCGTCGTCGCCGGTGAACTCCATATGACGATCGAACCGCGCACCCCTTGGCGGTTCCTCGATCCACGTCCGGCCCGTCACCGTCTCGCCCGGAAGCACCGCGCGCAGGTAATCGATCTCGTGCCGGGTCACGACCCAGACATAGGCATCGCGATGCTCGGCGGGCGCGGTCGCGTACCAGTGGGCGGTGGCCAGATCCTGGATCCAGCGCACCCAGACGGCGTTGTTGACGTGGCCGAGCTCGTCGATGTCCGCCTGGGTGGCCGTGATCCGGGTTTCGAACGGTGCCAGCGCTACTTCCCCTCGCCGATCTGGGTCAGTACGAAGGCATAAGCTTCCGCCACTTCGTGCAGCCGGTCCCAGCGGCCCGACTTGCCGCCATGGCCCGCGCCCATGTTGATCTTGAGCAGCAGGAGATTGTCGTCCGTCTTGGTGGCGCGCAGCTTCGCGGCCCACTTGGCCGGCTCCCAGTACGTTACGCGCGGGTCGTTGAGGCCGCCGGTGATCAGCATCGGCGGGTATTTCTGCGCCTTCACCTGATCGTAGGGCGAGTAGGAGCGGATATATTCGAACGCCGCCTTGTCGGTAGTCGGGTTGCCCCATTCCGGCCATTCGCCGGGGGTGAGCGGGAGGCTTTCGTCCTGCATGGTGTTGAGCACGTCGACGAACGGCACGTCCGCCACCACCGCGCCCCACAGCTCCGGATCCGTGTTGGCGACCACGCCCATCAGTTCGCCGCCGGCCGATCCGCCCTGGATGCCGATATTGCCGGCCTTGGTGAACTTGTTGGCGATCAGGCCCTTTGCGGCATCGACGAAGTCGTTGAACGTGTTGGTGCGCTTGGTGAGCTTCCCTTGCAGGAACCAGTCATAGCCAAGATCATCGCCGCCGCGGATGTGGGCGATCGCGTAGGCGTAGCCGCGGTCCAGGAGGCTGATCCGGCTGGTCGAGAAGCTCGGCGGGATGGCGTAGCCGTACGCGCCGTAGGCGTAGAGGAAGAGCTTGCCCTGGCCGTTCTTCTTGAAGCCCTTCTTGTAGACCACCGAGACCGGCACCTGCTTGCCGTCGCGCGCCGGAAGCATCAGCCGCTCGGTGACGTACTGGCTTGCGTCGTAGCCCGAGGGAATTTCCTGGACCTTGAGCTGCTCGAGCTTGTCGGTCTTCGGATGGTAATCGTAGACGGTCGCCGGGGTGACCATCGAGCTGTAGGTGACGCGGTACGCATCCGGCGCATATTCGGGGTTGCCGCCGAAGCCGGCCGAATAGCTCGCTTCCTTGAAGGGGATGCGCTCTTCCTTGCCGTCATAGCTGCGCAGGCGGAGCTGATCGAGGCCCTCCACCCGCTCGGAGACGGCAAGATGGTCGCGGTAGGAGGTGATGCCGCGCAGATAGACCCTGTCGGAGCCCGGGATCACCGTCTTCCAGACGTCCGGCTTTTTCGGATCGGCCTCGGCAACGCGGAAGTTGACGTGGTCGTCGTTGGTCAGGATCCACAGCTTTCCGTGCGCCGCGTCGACCGAATATTGGCGCTTCTCCTTGCGCGGCGACATCAAAGTCAGCGGCCCGGTCGGATCCTTGGCGGAGACGAAGCGAACTTCGTTGGTGGCGTTGTCGCCGGTGGAGATGAAGATCAGGCTTTCGTCCTGCGCCTTGGAGACGCCGACGGTGAAGCCAAGCTCCTTGGTCTCCTCGTACAGCGTCTTGTCCTGCGCCACAGGCGTTCCGAGCCGGTGGTAACGGGCGCGGTAGCTGCGCCAATTCTCGTTCACTTCGGTGAAGACGACGCCCTTGGAGTCGCTTGTCCAGACCGGGTCGCCGATGCCGACTTCCGTCACCGTTTCGATGTCCTTGCCGGTGGCGAGATCGCGGATCCTGAGGTCGAAGCGCTCGGAGCCGTTGTCGTCCACAAGCGTAGCGGCGAGCTTGCCGTCCGGGCTGACGTTCATCGCGCCCAGGCGGAAATATTCCTTGCCTTCCGCTTCCGCGACTTCATCGAAGATCACCTGATCGGCGCCGCCGACGACGGGCTTCCGGTACCAGGTGCGGTATTGCGCGCCGGGCTTGAACGCCCACCAGTAAAGATAAGCACCGTCGCGCAGCGGAACGGAGGATTCGTCCTCCTTCTGTCGGCCCTTCATTTCCTCGAACAAGGTGTTGATCAGCGGCTGGTGCGGCTTCATCGCCGCTTCGAAGTAAGCGTTCTCCGCCTTGAGGTAGGAAAGCACGTCGGCGTCGTCGACCTTGGGATAGCCCTGGTCCTTCAGCCAGAAATAGGGGTCGTCGACTTTGAAGCCGTGGCGTTCGTAGCTGTAGGGGCGTTGCTCGGCCTTGGGCGGCGCGGGGAGGTCTGAAGGTTTGGTCATGGTTCCGTTCTGGGCTGAGGCCGCGGTTGCAGCGAGCATGAGAATGGCTAGGAAAGCAGGCTTCATATTCCCCCCGGCGGGCTGAATTGCAGGGCCTTCACTGCCCTGCTTCGCGCCGCCGGTAAAGAGAGGCGCTTATGTCCGCTTACCAAGACCGCCTGCAGGCGCTTCGCGAACAGCTCAAGGCGGACGGCCTCGACGGCTTTGTCGTGCCGCTGACCGACGAGCATATGAGCGAATATGTCGGGAGCTACGCCCAGCGGCTTGCCTGGCTGACGGGGTTTCAGGGCTCGGCGGGTTCGGCGGCAGTGCTGGCGGAAGAAGCGGCGATCTTCACCGACGGGCGCTACACGCTTCAGGTCCGCGACCAGGTGGATGGCGCGCTGTGGTCCTACCAGTCTGTGCCGGAAACCAGCATCGCGGAGTGGCTAAGCGCGCACGCGCCCGACGGCGGGCGGATCGGCTACGATCCTTGGCTCCACACCAGCGAGTGGGTGAAGAAGGCCAAGGCGGCGCTTGCCGATAAGGGCGGGGAGCTGGCTGCCGTGTCGCGCAACCCAATCGATGCGGTTTGGACCGACCGGCCGGAGCCCTCCAAGGCGCGGCTCGCGGTGCACCCGGACGCGTTCGCCGGCAAATCCTCCGCCGCCAAGCGCGCGGAGATGGCCGATTGGCTGAAGGAGCAGAAGGCGGACGCGGCGGTGCTTTCCGCGCTTGATTCAATCGCCTGGACGTTCAACGTGCGCGGCGAGGACGTTGAGCACACGCCGGTCGCCCTCTCCTTCGCCATCGTCAACGCCGACGGCACCGCCGATCTGTTCGTGGCGCCCGAGAAGATCGGCGACGACGTCTACGCGCACCTCGGCAACGCGGTGCGCGTGCACGACCGGGACGCCTTCGCGCCCCACCTCGGCTCGCTCAGCGGCAAGACGGTAGTTGCCGATCCGGAGCGGGCGGTTGCGGCGATCTTCGACGCGCTGGAAGGCGCGGGCGCTAAGGTGGTCGCGCGCCGCGACCCGGCGGTGCTGCCCAAGGCGATCAAGAACCACGCGGAGATCGCCGGTCACCACGCCGCCCAGGCCCGCGACGGCGCGGCGATGACGCGCTTCCTGCATTGGCTGTCGGTGGAGGCGCCGAAGGGCGGCTTGGACGAGATCAGCGCGGCCGAGCGCCTGCTCCAGTTCCGCCGCGAAGCGGGCGACCTGCGCGACACCAGCTTCGACACCATCTCCGGCGCGGGCCCGAACGGCGCCATTGTCCACTACCGGGTGACCGAGGAGACCAAACGCCCGCTGGAAATGGACCAGATCTACCTGGTCGATTCCGGCGGCCAATATCCGGACGGCACCACCGACATCACGCGGACGGTGATCGTCGGCACCCCCACGGCGGAGATGAAGGACCGCTTCACCCGCGTTCTGAAGGGCCACATCGCCGTCTCGGCCGCCGTTTTCCCGGAGGGCACGCGCGGCAGCCAGCTCGACACGTTGGCGCGGCAATATCTCTGGCAGGCCGGCCTCGATTACGCCCACGGCACCGGCCACGGCGTCGGCTCGTACCTCGCGGTGCACGAGGGGCCGCAGCGCATCTCGCCGGTAGGCTCCGGCCAGGCGGGCGGCGACGAGCCGCTGCGCGCCGGCATGATCCTCTCCAACGAGCCCGGCTATTACAAAACCGGCGCCTACGGCATTCGCATCGAGAACCTCATCCTGGTCTCGCCGCGCGAGGTGGAAGGGGCGGAGAAGAGGCTGCTCGGCTTCGACACGCTGACCTGGGCACCGATCGACCGCAATCTGGTGGAGGTGGCGCTGCTCACCGAGGCGGAGCGGACGTGGCTGAACGATTACCACGCGGGGGTGCTGAAAGTGGTTGCACCGCAGCTTGAAGGCGACGCTCTAGCTTGGGCGCGCGAGGCCTGCGCGCCCATATAATAGTGAGGCGCGCCGCCTGCAGTGACTGACCCTTCCGCGTGAAGGCGCGGCGCCTTACTCCGCAGCGACCTCAAGCAACTCGACGTTCTCCGCCTTGCCGGTGCGGCGTTGTTCCTCCGCGAACCAGGGGGCGGTGAGGTCGAGGCCCTGCTGCAGCTCGACCTTGGGTGCCCAGCCGAGCAGCGCCTTGGCCCGGTCGATGTTCGGCTTGCGGCGGCGGGGGTCGTCTTCGGGGAGCGGCATGTTGACGATCCGCGACTTGGAGCCGGTCATCTTCAGCACCCGCTTAACGAGGTCGGAGACGGTGAGCTCGACCGGGTTGCCGAGGTTGACCGGGCCGTCGCGCACGTCCGAATCCATCAGCCGCATCAGGCCTTCGACGAGATCGGAGGCGTAGCAGAAGCTGCGGGTTTGCGAGCCGTCGCCGTAGACGGTGATGTCGTCGCCGGCGAGCGCCTGGCAGATGACGTTGGAAACGACCCGGCCGTCGTCCGGGCGCATGCGCGGGCCGTAGGTGTTGAAGATGCGGGCGACGCGCACGTCGGCCTTGCCCATGCGCTGATAGTCGAAGGTCAGCGTTTCGGCGGCGCGCTTGCCTTCGTCGTAGCAGGCGCGCGGGCCGGTGCAGTTGACCCAGCCGCGATAGCTTTCGGGCTGCGGGTGGACTTCGGGATCGCCATACACTTCGCTGGTCGAGGTCAGGAGGAAGCGGGCGCCTTTCTCCTCGGCCAAGCGGAGGAGGTTGCGGGTGCCGACGACGTTGGTGAACATCGTGTGCTCGGGATCGGCCTGGTAGTGCGGCGGGGAGGCGGCGCAGGCGAGGTTGAAGACGTGGGTGAAATCGCCGCGCGCGACGGACGCCGGCAGATCGTCGATGATGTCACCTTCGACGAAGTCGAAGCGGCTTTCGCGCTCGAGATGGGCGAGGTTCTGCTCGCGGCCGGTAAGCAGGCTGTCGAGGCAGACCACGGTCGCGCCCTCGGCGAGGAGCGCGTCGATCAGGTGGGAGCCGATAAAGCCCGCGCCGCCCGCGACCAGCGCCTTCTTCTTGCTTCCGATATTCACAGGCTGCTCCCTCATTCCAAATCCTATCTTCTTCGATTTCGATAACAATGTTTCGTTGGCCGCCGCTTTAGACGGCCTCCTCCAGCACCGGCTGCGGCGCGGTGGCGGCTTCGTTCAGGGCGGTTTCCAGCTCCCGCGCGCGATCGGCGGCGGTGTGGCCGTTCAACACCCGATCGCGTGCAGCCTGGCCCATGGCGGCGGCGGCTGATGCGTCGGTTTCGCGAAGGAGGCGCACGACCTCCTCGCTTGTATCGGCGAGGATGATTTCGCGACCGGGGGTGAACAGGCTGTCGAGCCCCTCCCACCGGTCGGAGATTACCGGCACGGCGCAGGCGGCGGCTTCGAATAGCCGTACGGAGGGCGACCAGCCGGCGGCGATCATGTCGGCGCGCGTCACGTTCAGGGTGAAGCGCGAGGCGGAGTAGAAGGCCGGGTGCTCGGAGGGGGGCAGATGCTCGATCCGCTCGACATTCTCCGGCCAATCGATGTCGGCGGGATATTGCGGGCCGGCGACCACGAAGCGGCGCTCCGGAAGCGCGCGGGCGGGCTCCAAGAGCAGGCGCTCAAGCGTCGGCTGGCGGTCCGGGCTGTAGGTGCCGAGGTAGGAGAGGTCCCATTTCTTGGGCACGTCGAGCGGCGGATAGGCTTCAGGGTCCACCGAGCAATAAAGCGCGCGGGCGGCGGGCGAGCCGAAATGCTCTTCGAGGTGGCGGAGCGTCGGGCCGCCGGTGAAGGAGAGATAAACGTCGTAGCCCGGGATGATGTCGGGCGAGAGATATTCGTGGTCGCAGCGGTCGAGCTTGGCGAGCGTCACCGGCGTGTCGATGTCGTAGAAAGCCGTGACGCCGCGGGCGTGGCCCTGGACGAATTTGCCGACGGCGCCCCCTTCCGGCACGTAGGAGCCGACGATCACCGCATCGGCGCTTTCGACTTCGCCCCTCCAGAGTTCGAGGCCGGCGAGGTCGGCGTAGTACTCCAGGCGGCAATAGTCCGGATGTTCGTGGTCGCGGGCCGAGGCGTACCAGGGCACGTCGCGTTCCAGGAACAGGATGTCGTGCCCCCGCGCCGCGAAGGCCTTCAGCAGCGCGCGAAAGGTGGTGGCGTGGCCGTTGCCCCAGCTTGAGGAAAGGGAGAGGCCGAGAACGACGAGCTTCACGCGGCGCTCCTTTCCGGCTGGAGCGCATCGCGGAAGAGCTCGTCCACCTGCTCGCCGCGGTGGGCGTAGGTGTGTTCGGAGAGGACGCGCTTCAGCGCCGCCTCGCCGATGGCGCGGGCGCGGTCGGGGGTGAGGGCGGCGAGGTGATCGGCAACGTCCTGGCCGTCGCGGGCGACCAGAACTTCCTCGTCGGGGGCGAGGAACTGCTCGATCCCTTCCCAGGCGTCGGTGATCAGGCAGGCGGCAGCGCCGGCGGCTTCGAAAACCCGTGTTGCAGGCGAGAAGCCGACGTCCGCCATCGAATCGCGCGCGACGTTGAGCACGGCGAGCGGCGTGCAGTTAAAGGCGTTGTGCTGGTGCGTGTAAACGTGGCCCAAGTGGCGGACGTTTTCCGGCATGTCTTTGGTTTCCCAGCCGTTGCCGCCGATCAGGAACTGGCGGCCGGGCAAAGCGGCGGCGGCGCGCAGGAAGAATTCCTCCACCCGCGCTTCGCGGTCTGGAAGGCGGTTGCCGAGGAACGCGAGGTCGGAGGCGAACAGCGGATCGGCCGGCGCCGGGTGGTGGGTGGTCGGATCGAGCGCGTTGTAGACGGGGATGCAGCGCCGGGCGCCGAAGCCTTCGTAAGCGTTCACCACCGGCGGGCCGCCGCCATAGGTCAGCACCATGTCGAGGCTGGGCAGGCAGCGGCGGACGACGTGGCTTTCGTCGGCGCGCATTTCGTCCAGAGTGCAGGCGGCGTCGACGTCCCAGAAGATTCGCAGCGCGTCGTCGCGGCTGTGCTCGATAATGCCTTCCAGGAGTTCGGTGTCGAAGACGCCGACGCCGTTCGCCTTGACCACGATGTCGGCGGCCTTTGCTTCCTCAAGCACGCCGCGAAGGGCTTCGGGCGTGGCGTCGTAGACGACCGAGCGGGCCCATTCGGGCGGATCGATGTCGCGGTGCTGCTGCCGCTCGAACGCGTCCGGTTCGTAGAAGGTGATCTGGTAGCCGCGCGACGCGAGGTCGCGGAGCAGGCCGCGATAATAAGTGGCGGCGCCGTTCCAGTAGGAAGAGAGCAGGCTGGAGCCGTAAAAGGCGATCTTCATGCGGAAAGTCTCATAAGCGAGGCGGGCGCCTGGAGGCGCTCCACGATGAAAAGAAGCTCCTCCGCGCGGTGGGCGCAGGTGTGGCGGGCCTTGATTGTTTCGAGGCCGCTGGCGGCGAGCGACCGGCGCAGGTCCGGATCGTCGCGGAGGCGGGTGAGGATCTGGGTCATCTCCTCACCGTTGTTCGCGACGAGATAATCCTGCCCGGGGCGGAAGAGGTTTTCGCTGTCCTGCCAGGGCGCGCTGACGAGCGGAATGCCGCAGGCCAGGGCTTCGAAGACGCGGATGGTGGGGATGCCGGGGAGCATCTTCGTATAATAACGCCGCGGCACGTGCACGGTGGCGAGGTGGCGGGCGAAGATGCGTGGCGCCTCCGCATTAGCGATCCAGCCGTGGTAGCGGCCGCCGTGGCGCTTGACCGTCGCCTTCGCCGTTTCGTGGTAGCGGACGCCGTAGACGTCGAGACCCAAGCCGGTGGCCCGGGCGGGCTGGAACAGGAATTCCTTGAGCTCCTTGGTGCGCTCGCCCTCGCCCCAATTGCCGATCCAGACCAAGCCTTGGCGCTCCCCTTCTTCGGCGGGCGGGTGGAAGTGGCGCAAGTCGGCGGCTTCGTGCCAGACGAAGACGCGGCCTTCCCAGCCCCAACGGCGGTAGACCTCCGCCAGCGTCTCACCAAAGGCCAGCACCGCATCGTAGCCGGAGAGATCGAAGGCGCGGATCGCGTCGGGATCGGAGACGGCGCGGTGGTGCGTGTCGTGGAAGAGGAGCTGGAAGCGGGCACCCTTCTTCCTGAGCTCGCCGATCGCCGCGACGAGAGCAGGCTCGTTCCATTCGTGGACGATCACCAGGTCCGCGCCGTCGACCAGCGCTTCCAGGTCCGCGTCGGCGGGGAAGATCGTCGAGGAGAGTTCCGGATAGGCGGCGCGGTACGGCTCCATGCCCTCGTCGCCATGGTCCTTCACGAGGTTCTCGAGGCTCCAGGCGCCTTCGGGCTCGTAGGCGACGACATCGTGGCCGCGGGCGATCAGTTCGCGAAGCACGCCCCGCAGGAAGTGGGCGTTGCCGTGGTTCCAGCAGGAGCGAAGGCTGTGGGTGAAGTAGACGATCCTCACGCCGCGGCGGCTCCGATTTCGGCACGGGCGGCGGCGAGCACCGGCCGCCGCACGGCGGGAAGCAGGCCGCGATAGACGCTGGCCATCTGCGCGGCCATTGCGTCGGGCGCGTAGCGCGCCGCCCTCTCCCGCGCCGCGCGGCCCATCACCGCCCGCTCGAAATCGTCGCCGACGAGGTTGGCGATGGCGCGGGTGAAGCCGTCCTGATCGCGCGCGGGCACGAACATCGCGACATCGTCCCACAGCTCGCGAAAGGTAGGGATGTCTGACAGGATCAGCGGGCAGCCGGCGGACGCGGCTTCGAGCACCGCGAGGCCGAACGGCTCGTAAAGCGCTGCGGACACGAACACCGGCCGCGCGGAGAGCCAGCGGGCAAGCTCCTCTTCGCCGAGATTGCCGAGGCAGTGGAGATGCTCGAACATCACCTCCGTGCCGTTGGGCCCCTTCAAAGGGCCTGCGGCGCGGACGGGGACGCCGATAGTGCGGGCGGCCGCGTCCAACGTTTCGAGGTTCTTGCCCTCGTCCCAAAGGCGGCCCGCGGTAAAAACGAAATCGTGGGGCGCGCCCGTCGGCACGCGCGGCGGGGTGCGACCGTTGTGAACGGTTCGGGGTGCTTCGGATAGGCCGTAGCGGCGGCGGACCATGTCGCCGAACGCGGCCGTAGGCGTCACAACCGCATCGGCGGCGTGGAGGCCGGCGCGGTTGAGTTCGGTGCGCCAGGCGAAATCCTCGGGAAGCTGGGTGCCCTGGACCGCTTCCCACCAGGTGGCGACGCAACTGTGCTGAACCGCGACAACGGGAAGATCGAAGCGGGTGCCGGCGGCAAGCGCGGGGGTGTTGAGCTGGACCACGGATACGCCGTGATCATGAGCCAAGTCGCGAATCGCGGCGCCGGCGGCGCAAAGCGCGGCGCCGTCCTCGGCGAGCCAATCGAGCGCCAGGCCGGTTTCGACGACATCGACCCCGGGGATCGCGGCGGCCTTGCGCTGCTCGGCGCTTACCGCCGGGCCCATGATCGCGAGCACCGACTCTATGCCGAGACGCGACAGGCCGGCGGCGAGTTCGGTGCTGTATTGCCAAACCCCGCCTACCGCGTCGGCGGTGATCAGCACCTTCATTGCCGGCTCGATCACGAAGCGGCCCTCGCCACCGCGCGATCCTGCTGGGCCGGCTGGGCGCTTGCCGGGAGGCGGGCCTCGCGTAGCCAATCAGCAAGGGCGGCGACGCCCTGTTTCCAGGGCACTTCCGGCGCAAGCGGCAGTGCGGCACGAAGCGCGCTCGTGTCGGCGACGAAGTAGCGCTGGTCGCCGGCGCGCCAATCGGAATATTCAACCTCCACCTCGCGGCCGAGCAGGCCGGAGATGTGCGCGAGCAGTTCGCGCAGGGAGACGGCGTTAGACGGCCCGCCGCCGAGGTTGAAGGCGCGGCCTCCCACCTCGTCGATCCGCTCCCAGATCTTGAGGTAGGCATCGACGGCGTTGGAGACGTCGAGGATGTCGCGGACCTGGTAGCCGTCGCCGTAGAGCGTGATCGGCTTGCCTTCCAAGGCGCGGATCAGGAAGTGGGCGACCCAGCCCTGATCTTCCGTCCCCATCTGCCGCATGCCGTAGATGCAGCTCATCCGGACGACGGCGGTGCGCATGCCGAAGCTGCGGGCGTAATCGAGGACGTATTGGTCGGCGGCGCCCTTGGAGCAGCCGTAGGGCGTGTGGAAATCGAGCGGGCGGTTCTCGCCGATGCCGTTGGCGGCGACGTGCGCGTCCACCGGTACGTATTTGTCGCCGTCCAGCCGGAATTCGAGGTCGGCGAGATCGCCATAGACCTTGTTGGTGGAGGCGAAGATGACCGGAGTTGCCTCCCCCTTCAGCCGAAGCGCGTCGAGGAGGTGAAGCGTGCCGCGGATGTTGATGTCGAAATCCTCGCGGGGATCGACCATCGAGGTGGTGACGGCGACCTGCGCGGCCATGTGGAACACGGCCTTTGCTTCGCGAGCGGCGCGGGCGAGGCTGTCCTCGTCGCGTACATCGGCAGTGACCGACTGGACGCGGGCGCCGTGGCGGTCCTTCAGCCAGGCGAGGTTGGTCTCAACGCCCGGGCGGGAGAGGGCGTCGTAGACAAGGACCTCGTGGCCCTGGCCGGCAAGGGCGTCGGCGATGTTGGAGCCGATGAAGCCAGCGCCGCCGGTGACGAGGACGGGGCGCGAGTCGGCTCCAGGGGAGATGAGGTCGTCGCGGCTCACGCGACGAGGCCCCTTGCTTCGAGCTCGGCGCGGGCCTGGTCGACTCGGTCGTCGGCGGTTTGGACGGCGACCCATTCGGCCAGCTCGGCCAAGCCCTCCTGGAAGTCCTTTTGCGCGGTGAAGCCGAGCACTTCGGCGCTCTTCGATCCGTCGCAGAAGCAGTGGCGGATGTCGCCGACGCGGGTCTTGCCGACGATGCCGGGACGGATGTCGTTCTTGCCCATCGCCTGGGCCAGCTCACGCGCCACTTCGGTCACCGAGCGGTCGCGGCCGGAGCCGATGTTGAAGGTTTGGCCAACCGCCTGCGGAAGCTCCAGCGCGTCGGCGAAAGCGCGGGCCACGTCGCCGACGTAGACGAAGTCGCGGCGCTGCTCGCCATCCTCGAAGATCATCGGCTGCTGGCCGTTGAGCAGCCGCGACGCGAAGATCGCGAGCACGCCCGTATAAGGGTTGGAGAGCGCCTGGCCCGGCCCGTAGACGTTGAACAGGCGAAGGCAGACGCCCTCCATGCCATAGGCTTCGGACATGATGTGGGTGGTGCGTTCCTGCACATATTTGTTGAGCGCGTAGATGGAGGCGAGGTCGGGGCGCTTCCATTCGGGCGTGGCGACGGGGGTCAGCGGCCGCCCCTGCCCGTCGAGCGGATCCCAGCTTTGCATGTCCGAAGTGCGCGGCTGGCGCTTGGCGTCCTGCACGTCGCCGCCGTCGGCGTCGCGGTAAAGCCCTTCGCCGTAGATGCTCATCGAGGAGGCGGTGACGACGCGGCGGACCGGCTGATCGATCAATTTCTCGAACAACACGGCGGTGCCGACGTCGTTGACCGAAGTGTAGCGTTCCACCGCGTACATCGATTGGCCGACGCCCACTTCGGCGGCGAGGTGAACGACGCTGTCGACGCCCTTCAGCGCCTTGGTCACCGCGTCGCCGTTGCGGACGTCGGCGCGGATCAATTCAACATCGTTGGAAAGATCCTCCGGCCGCTCCCGGTCGCCGTGGACCTGCTCGATGAGGCTGTCGAGGATGCGAATTTCGTGGCCGCGGCTTTGCAGTTCCTTGGTAACGGCGCGCCCGATGAATCCGGCGCCGCCGGTGATGAGAATCCGTTCCGGCAAGTCAGCCCCCGTTTGATCTAAGTTAAAAAACAACGATTACGGCAGCTTGCGCTGCTTCTTCTTCAACCGAGGGGAACACGCGTTCAGCATCTTTGTTCCACCTGCGCAAAGAACGCGGCGTGCGGCGAAGTCTCGCCGGCGTGCGGGATTGCATCGTACCTGCTTGCGTGCGGTTGCGGTCTCGCCGATGGAACCGCGCTGCCCAGCGGGCTGTTAGGCGGCAGATGAAGGCAAGTTTCATGACGGCACCGAAACACGGATGACGGCTACGATCCTCCTCATCCGTCATGCCGCACACGTGGAACTGGGCTTGACCCTGTCCGGCCGCCGCAGGGACGTGGCACTCAGTCCGGAAGGGCTCAAGCAGGCGAGCATCGTCGCCGATCTGCTTGGCATGGACCCGATCTCCGCGGTTTATTCCAGCCCAAGGGAGCGGGCTTATTACACCGCCCGCGCCGTTGCCGAGCCGCACGAGCTTGCCGTGAACGTCGTCGACGATTTGGACGAGCTCGATTTCGGCGACTGGACCGGCCGGCCGTTCAGTGCGCTGGAAGGCGATCCGGCCTGGATGGCGTGGAACGAGACCCGGGCGAGCGCGCGGCCGCCCGGCGGCGAAAGCATGGAGGAAGGGGTTCGGCGGACGACCGCGGCGCTCGCCCGCCTTGCCCACGACCATCCCGGCGAGACCATCGCCTGCGTCAGTCATTGCGACATCATCCGCGGCGCCATTGCTTTCTACCTGGGGCTGCCGCTCGACAATCTGCTGCGCTTCGACGTCGATCCGGCGTCGGTTTCCAAGATCGCGCTGGGCGATTGGGGCGCCCGCGTTATGACCGTGAATGAAAGGCTGTACCAATGAACCTGGAGGCGAAAAGCATCGAACCCGAACATGTCCGCGCCCGAATCGAGGCGCTCGCCCCCTGGTTCCACAACATCAATCTCGGCGGCGTGTGGACCGCGCCCGACCACTTCCTGGGCGATTACCCCAACGTCAAATTCCAGCGCTTCGCCCCGCATCTGCCCGCCGATCTGACCGGCAAGAGCGTGCTCGACATCGGCTGCAACGCCGGTTTCTATTCCATGGAAATGAAGCGCCGCGGCGCGGAGCGCGTGGTCGGCATCGACAGCGACGATCGCTATCTGGAACAGGCGCGGTTCGCGGCGGAGACATTGGGCTACAGCAATATCGAGTTCCGCAACCTGTCCGTCTACGACGTGGCGGCGCTTGGCGAGAAATTCGACGTCGTGATCTTCATGGGCGTCCTTTACCACCTTCGCCACCCGCTGCTGGCGCTGGACCTCATCCGGCAGCATGTCGCCGGCGACCTCCTGCTCTTCCAATCGATGCAGCGCGGATCGATGAAGGCGATGGCGCTCGAAGAGGATTATCCGTTCGAGGAAACGGCCATCTTCGACGACCCCGATTACCCCAAGCTCCACTTCATTGAGCGCGAATATGCGCACGATTGGACCAACTGGTGGGTTCCGAACCGGTCCTGCGTGGAGGGAATGCTGCGATCGGCCGGCTTCACCATCGAGAAGCGGGCGGAGGACGAGGTCTACATTTGCCGCGCCGGGGAAATGCCTTATGCGTGGGGAGGGACCGCAGCGGTCTATCCACACAGGGGGTAAAATTGCCAATCGAAGCGGCGATGATCTGGAATGAGCCGAACAACAAATCGCATTGGGATCCGGAGATAGACCCCGAATGGACGATGTTCGGCGACACGGTGATCGCCGCGGCAAAGGCGATCCACAAGGTCAACCCGGCGGTGAAGCGCGTGCTTGGCGGCATTTCGCCGATCGACCCGTTCTTCGTCCAGCGCCTCGCCAATTACGGCGTGCTCGACCACCTCGAAGTGATCGCCGTCCACGGCTTTCCGCTCGATTGGAATTTGTGGCCGATCAACGACTGGCCGCAAAAGATCGCCGAGATCGAGGCGGTGGCGCAGGACAAGGAAATATGGGCCACCGAAGTCGGCGTCGGAAGCTTCGGCGCGGAGGAAGTCCAGGTCTTCGGAGTCGACCGCACCGCCGAGCTTCTGCTCGGCCGGGTGCCGCGGTTGTTCTGGTATTCCCTCTTCGATCTTCCGCACGAATGGGGCGCCACCACGCGCCACAAGGAAGCCGAAGGATCGAGCTATTATCGCCATTTTTACATGGGCTTGATCAAGGAAGACGGCACGCCGAAGCTTGCCTTGGAGCATTTCGCAAGGCACACCCCCGCGATGGGCATCATGCAATGGTTCCACTTCGAAGATCCCAGGCTCGATTCCGCGGTCGAGTGGATGAAGCGCCTTGGCGTGACCCATCTGCGCACCGGCCTTTCCTGGGCGGACAGCTACCGTCCCGGCTGGGAAGCCTGGTTCGACCGGCAGATGGAAGCGCTGGAAGACTTTGACACAACGGTGACCTTCTGCTTCACGCCCGAGCATGAGGGGATCCAACCCCACCACACCAGCCCGCCGAGAGATCCGATGTATTTCGCAGACTTCTGCGCCCGCATGATCGAGCGCTATGCCCCCGCCCAGACCGCACAGGCGGCCGCCTGATGAGCCTCCACGATCCGCAGGGCGAGATTCGCGTCGCCATCATCGGCGTCGGCAATTGCGCCAGCTCGCTCGTCCAGGGCCTCGCTTATTACCAGAATGGCGGTGCCAACGAACAGATCGGCCTGATGCATTGGGACCTTGGCGGCTACCGCCCCAAGGACATCAAGGTCGTCGCCGCCTGGGACATTGACCGCCGCAAGGTCGGCAAGGATGTCGGCGCCGCGATCTTTGAAAAGCCTAATTGCACCACCGTCTTCTGCGACCACGTGCCGGAAGCCGGCGTGACGGTGGAAATGGGCCGGACGCTTGACGGCTTTTCGGAGCACATGGCCGAGACTCGCGACGACCGCACCTTCCTTGTCTCGGATGCCGAGCAGCCGAACAAGGAAGACATCGTCCGTCGCTTGCGCGAGTCGAACACGGACGTTTTGCTGAACTACCTGCCGGTGGGCAGCCAGGAAGCGACCGAATTCTACGCCGAATGCGCGCTGGAAGCGGGCGTCGCGTTTGTGAACAACATTCCGGTGTTCATCGCGTCGAACCCGGAATGGGCGCAGCGCTTCATCGACGCCGGCGTTCCGATCATCGGCGACGACATCAAGGCGCAGCTCGGCGCGACAATCGTTCACCGCGTGCTGACCGACCTGTTCGCCAAGCGCGGCGTGAAGCTCGATCGGACCTACCAGCTCAACACCGGCGGCAACACCGACTTCCTGAACATGTCGAACCGCAAGCGTTTGGCATCAAAGAAGGTGTCGAAGACGGAGGCCGTTCAATCGGTCACCGATCACCGGCTCGACGACGAGAACATCCATATCGGCCCTTCGGACTACGTTCCGTGGCAGAACGACAACAAGGTCTGCTTCCTCCGCATGGAAGGCCGGATGTTCGGCGACGTGCCGCTGAACCTCGAGCTTCGCCTGTCGGTGGAGGACAGCCCGAATTCGGCGGGTGTGGCGATCGACATGATCCGCTGCGCCAAGCTCGCCAAGGACCGCGGCCTATCCGGCCCGATCCACCCGGCCTCGGCTTATTTCTGCAAGCACCCGCCGATCCAGAGCACGGACGACGAAGCGCACACGCAGCTTGAAGCCTTCATCAACGGCTAAAGCCTTGATCCCTCCCCCGGCCCGCCGGGGGAGGACCTACCCCACCGCCACGTAGTCGCCATTGAGGTAGACCAGCGGCCGCACGTCCTCGCGCACCAGCACTTCCTCCACCACGCCGATGAAGATCGAGTGGGTGGCGAAAAGGTGGTGCTCAGTGCGGCGACAGAGCAAAGCCGCCTGGGCATCGAGCAGGCGCGGCGGGCGGACGCAGTCCACCTCCCAGCCGGACGCGAAGCGAAGCGCATGCTGGCGCCGGTCGGAGAACATCCGGGCGATGTCTTCCTGATCCCGGTGAAGCACGTTGACGCAGAAATGCGACACGTCCGCCATCGATCGATGCATCGAGGCCGAGCGGTTGATGCAGATCAGCAGGCTCGGCGGGTCCATCGACAGCGACGACATGGCGGTGGCGGTGATCCCCATCGGCGCGCCGTCCGTGCAGATGCTGATCACGTTCACCGTGGAGGCGACGCGCCGCATCGCGGCACGAAAGCCCTCACCGGCATCGGGATCGGTTTCGCCCATCGCGCCGCCAATGGCCGGGAAGCGGCGGGCTGGCAATAAGCAAGGCCGCTTATATAGCAGCCGGGTGAACGCGCATTTCGACATCCTGATCGTGGGCGCCGGCCATGCGGGCGCGCAGGCGGTTATCCAGCTTCGCCAGCTCGGCTTTGCCGGCTCCATCGGCATGGCGGGGGCTGAAGCGGAGCTTCCGTATGAGCGGCCGCCGCTTTCCAAGGAATATCTCGCCGGCGAGAAGTCGTTCGAGCGGATGCTGATCCGGCCGGCGGCATTCTGGGTCGAGCGAGGGGTGGAGATCCTCACCGGCACGCGGATCGTGGCAGTCGATCCGGACGCGCACCGCGTAGCCGCTGAGGATGGCCGGAGCTTCGGCTACGGCACCCTGATTTGGGCGGCGGGGGGAACGCCGCGAAGGCTGCGCTGCGCGGGCGGCGACCTTGCGGGGGTGCACGTCGTGCGCTGCCGGGCGGAGTTGGACGCAATCCTCGCCGAACTTCCGCGCGTCCAGCGGGTGGCAGTGGTCGGCGGCGGCTATGTCGGGCTTGAAACGGCGGCGGCGCTGCGCGGGCTCGGCAAGGAGGTGGTGCTTCTCGAGGCGCTTGAGCGGCTGCTGGCGCGGGTGGCGGGGCCGGAGATTTCGCGCTTCTACGAGGCCGAGCATCGCGCGCGCGGCGTGGAGGTGCGCCTCGGCGCCACCGTGGAGAGCATCGAAGGCGAGAACGGCCGCGCGGCGGCGGTTCGGCTCGCTGGCGGCGAGCGGATCGCGGCAAACATGGTGATCGTCGGCATCGGCATCGACGCTGCGGTGGCGCCGCTGCTGGACGCCGGGGCGGAGGGCGCGAACGGCGTGGACGTGGACGCCTTCTGCCGGACCAGCCTCGCCGACGTGTTCGCAATCGGCGACTGTGCCGCGCACGAGAATGTCTTCGCGGGCGCGCTCAAGCTGCGGCTCGAGTCGGTGCAGAACGCGCACGACATGGCGGCCACCGCTGCGCGGGCGATCGTCGGCCAGCCGGAGCCTTACCGGGCAATGCCGTGGTTCTGGTCGAACCAATATGATCTCAAGCTTCAGACGGTGGGGCTGTCCGTCGGCTATGACCGGACGGTGGTGCGGGGCGATTCCGCGAGCCGAAGCTTCTCCGTCCTGTACCTGCTCGCCGGGCGAGTGATCGCCCTCGACTGCGTCAACGCGACTCGCGACTACGTACAGGGCCGCAAGCTGATCATGGACCGCACGGTGGTAGCGCCCGAGCGGCTGGCGGATGCGACGGTGCCGCTAAAGGAACTTGGCTAAGCCCCTCCCGTCGCCCCAGCGAAGGCTGGGGCCCATGCTGAACCTCCACCCGCACTACCGCTTCCAGCTCAGCATGGATGCCAGCCTTCGCTGGCATGACGGCGGGGGTGTGTCAGCTGCCTTCGCGCGCCTCGAACCCGGCGAGCACCTCGCAAACCCACCGGCCCGCCGTCAGGGCGCTTAAGTCGCTCGCGTCCAGGCTCGGGTCGAATTCGGTCAGGTCCACCAGCCGTACCCTTGACTGGGCAGCGAGTTGGCGGGCGGCGCGGAAGAACATGTCGGGATGCATGCCGCCGGGGCGGGCGCCGGGCGCGCCGGGAAAGTGGCCGCGCTCGATCACGTCGATGTCGAAATCCACCATCAGCACCTCGCAATGGGCCAGGCGGGTGAGCGCGTCGTCGAGCACCTTCAGGATGCCGTGGCGGTGGCAGCTGCCGATCGGATAAACGCCGATTCCCGCCGCGACCGCGTCCTCATGCATCTTGCGCGTGTTGGCCCAGGGCGCGAGGCCGATCTGGCAGATGTTGGCGCCGGGGAGGCCGTCTTCCAGCAGGCAGCGGATCGGGTTGCCGTTCATCGGCCCGGCGTCTGTTTCCCGGAGATCGAAATGGGCGTCGAGGGTAATTAGCCCGACCTTGTCCAGCGGCGGCCCAAGCGCATGGACGGCAGGACGGGTGACGGCGTTGTTGCCGCCGATCAGCAGGGTGAGGCCATGTGCGGCGGTGCAGGCGGCGGCGGCGTCGCGGATCGGTGCGAAGCCATCGGCGGGCGAGAGGCCCTGCACCGCCACGTCGCCAGCATCGCGGATGCCGACGCTCAGCTCCTCCTGCGTTTCCAGATTGTAGGTGCTGAAGCGTTTCAGCGCCCGCCGCAGCGCCTCCGGCGCGAGGTCGCAGCGGCCCGGGGTGACCGAGCCCGCCTCCAGCGGCGCGCCTTGCAGCGCCACCTCCCCTTCCGCGCCCACCAGGTCCGCGATCGATTTCCAGCTCATGGCTTGGCCTCTACTCCTACTCGCGCGTAAGATGCCATCCATGTGGGACCGGCTGCTGACCAACTGCAACATTGCAACAATGGATCCAGCCGTGCCCGGCGCGTTCGGCGCGATTCTGGACGGGGCGATCGGCATTCAGGACGGGCGGATCGTGCGGGTCGGGCGGCGGATCGACCTGGTCGGCTACCGCGCCAGGAGCGTCGAGCGGCTGTGCGGCGCCTGGGTGACGCCGGGTCTCGTCGATTGCCACACTCACCTCGTGTTCGGCGGCAACCGGGCGGGTGAGTTTGAGCAGAGGTTGAACGGCGCGAGCTATGAAGAGATCGCCCGCGCCGGCGGCGGCATCCTCTCCTCGGTAAAGGCGACGCGGCTCGCCAGCTTGGACGAACTGGTCGAGCAATCGCGGCCGCGGCTTCAGGCGCTGATGAAGGGCGGCGCAACCACCGTCGAGATCAAGTCCGGCTACGGCCTGGACACGCCGACCGAGCTGAAGATGCTGCAGGCGGCCAAGGCGCTTGGGGAGAGCGAGAAGGTGCGGGTCTCCCCCACCCTGCTCGCGCTTCACGCGCTGCCGCCGGAGTACAAAGGTCGCTGGGCCGAGTTCGTCGAGATGGCCATCGAGGACATGCTCCCGGCCGCCGCGGAAGCCGGGCTTGCCACGGCGGTGGATGCGTTTTGCGAGGGGATCGGCTTCGCGCCGGCCGAAGTGCGGGCGCTGTTCCAGGCGGCGGCGGATCACGGGCTCCGGGTCAAGCTCCACGCCGAGCAATTATCCAACCTTCAGGGCGCCGCTCTTGCCGCCGAATATGGCGCCCTCTCAGCCGACCACCTCGAACATGCCGACGACGCAGGCATTCAGGCGATTGCGCGAGCCGGTATGGTGGCGGTGCTTCTGCCGGGTGCCTTTTACGCCTTGCGCGAGGAGAGAAAGCCGCCGGTTGAGCTCCTCCGTCGCCACGGAGTGCCAATGGCGATTGCCACCGATTGCAATCCCGGCACATCGCCCGCTCTCTCGCCGACGCTGATGCTGAGCATGGCCTGCACGCTGTTCCGCCTGACGCCCGAGGAGGCGCTTGCCGGGATGACGGTGCACGGCGCCAAGGCGCTGGGGCTGGAGGCGGAGATCGGCACCGTCACGCTCGGCAAGGCCGCTGACCTCTGCGTGTGGCGGATCGGGCGGCCGGCCGAGCTCTGCTACTGGATCGGCCACCCCGGCCCCGAGCGGCGGATCGTGGCGGGGCAAGATACATGACTCGTTCGTCCCGAGCGTAGTCGAGGGGCGCACATGAGGAGTCCATGCCCGCGCCCCTCGACTTCGCTCGGGACGAACGGTTAGGGAAGCGCATGCTGAACAGACGCGACAACAGCCGCTCGATCCGCGCCCGCACGGGCCCTGACAAGATCGCCAAGCATTGGACCACCGAGGCGGCGGTGCGCATGCTTCAGAACAATCTCGACGCGGCGGTCGCGGAGGCACCGGAGGAGCTGGTCGTCTACGGCGGCATCGGCCGGGCGGCGCGGGATTGGGAGAGCTTCGACCGGATCGTCGAAACGCTTGAGCGGCTGGAGGAGGACGAGACGCTTCTCGTTCAGTCGGGCAAGCCGGTCGGCGTGTTCCGCACCCATGCCGACGCGCCGCGCGTGCTGCTCGCCAATTCCAACCTGGTGCCGAAATGGGCGACGTGGGAGCATTTCCACGAGCTCGATCGCAAGGGGCTGATGATGTACGGCCAGATGACGGCCGGATCGTGGATCTACATCGGCACCCAGGGCATCGTTCAGGGCACCTACGAGACGTTCGTGGAGATGGGCCGGCAGCATTATGGCGGCGACCTGTCAGGCCGCTGGATCCTGACCGCGGGGCTCGGCGGCATGGGCGGGGCGCAGCCGCTCGCCGCGGTGATGGCGGGGGCGCATTGCATCGCGGTGGAGTGCCAGGAGAGCCGGATCGAGAAACGGCTTGAGACGCGCTACCTGGACCGGCGCGCCGCCAGCATCGAGGAAGCGCTGGAGATAGTCCGCACCGCAAGCGAGCCGACGTCGGTGGGCCTCCTCGGCAACGCCGCTGAGGTGCTGCCGGAGATGGTGCGGCGCGGTATCCGGCCCGATGCGGTGACCGACCAGACATCGGCGCACGACCCGATCAACGGCTACCTTCCGCTCGGCTGGAGCGTGGAGAAGTGGGTGGAGATGCGCGAGCGCGATCCGCAGGCGGTGGAGGAAGCGGCGCGGCGCTCGATGGCCGTGCACGTCGAGGCGATGCTGGCGTTCCGCGAACAAGGCATCCCGACCTTCGATTACGGCAATAACATCCGCCAGGTGGCGAAGGACGAAGGGGTGGAGCACGCCTTCGATTTCCCCGGCTTCGTGCCCGCTTACGTGCGGCCGCTCTTCTGCCGTGGGGTCGGGCCGTTCCGCTGGGTGGCGCTGTCGGGCGATCCGGAGGACATCTACAAAACCGACGCCAAGGTGAAGGAGCTGATCCCCGACGATCCGCACCTCCACCGCTGGCTCGACATGGCGCGCCAGCGGATCGCGTTTCAGGGGCTGCCGGCGCGGATCTGCTGGGTGGGCCTTGGGCAGCGGCACCGGCTCGGGCTGGCGTTCAACGAGATGGTGAAGCGGGGCAAGCTGAAGGCGCCGGTCGTGATCGGGCGCGACCATCTCGACAGCGGCTCCGTCGCGTCGCCCAATCGCGAGACGGAGGCGATGAAGGACGGATCGGACGCGGTGTCCGACTGGCCGTTGCTCAACGCCCTCCTCAACACCGCTTCGGGCGCGACCTGGGTGTCGCTCCACCATGGCGGAGGCGTGGGCATGGGCTACTCGCAGCATAGCGGCATGGTAATCGTCGCCGACGGCACGGACGACGCCGCGCGGCGGCTGGAGCGGGTGCTGTGGAACGACCCCGGCACCGGCGTGATGCGCCACGCGGACGCGGGCTACGGCATCGCCGTCGACTGCGCCCGTGAGCAGGGCCTCGATCTGCCGATGATCCGCTGATGGAACGCATCGAACTTAGACCAGGAGACGTCACCCTCGCGGAGCTGCGGCACGTTTGGAACGGCGCACGGGTGTCCTTGTCAGATGCGGGATGGAGCGCGCTTGACGCCGCCGCCGCGACGGTGGCGCGGATCGTCGCGTCCGGTGCCACGGTCTACGGCGTCAACACCGGCTTCGGGCTTCTCGCCCAGACGCGGATCGCCGACGACCGGCTGGAGGAGCTGCAGCGCAACCTCATTCTGTCGCACAGCTGCGGTCTCGGCGACGCACTTCCCCCGCAGGTGGTGCGGCTTGCGCTTGCCCTGAAGGCGATCGGCCTTGCGCGCGGCCATTCCGGCGTTCGGCCGGTGGTGGTGGAGCGGCTGCTTGCCTTGCTCGAGGCGGACGCCTTGCCGCTGATCCCGTCGCAGGGCTCCGTCGGCGCATCGGGCGACCTTGCGCCGCTCGCCCACCTCGCCGCGCCCCTGATCGGCGAAGGGCGCATCATGCTTGGCGGCGAGAGCCTGCCCGCCGCCGAGGCGCTGGCCCAGCTGGGGCTGGAGCCGCTGGTGCTTGGGCCCAAGGAAGGGCTGGCGCTGATCAACGGTACGCAGATTTCCACCGCAATCGCCCTCGACGCCTTGTTCGCGGCGGAGCGGGTGTTCGCCACCGCCCTAGTCGCCGGCGCGATGTCGCTCGATGCGCTAAAGGGCACCGACGCCGCCTTCGACCCGCGCATCCACGCCCTTCGCGGCCAGCCGGGGCAGATCGCCGTCGCCGCGGCGCTGAAGCAAATCCTCGACCACAGCGATATTCGCCACAGCCACGAAGACTGCCCGCGCGTGCAGGACCCCTACAGCTTCCGCTGCCAGCCGCAGGTGATGGGCGCGAGCCTCGACCTGCTCCGCCACGTTGCGCGCGTGCTGGGGATCGAAACCAATGCGGTAACCGACAATCCGCTCGTGTTTCCCGACACGGACGAGAGCCTGTCCGGCGGGAATTTCCACGCCCAGCCCGTCGCCTTTGCGGCCGACATGCTGACCATGGCCTTGTGCGAAGTAGGCTCGATCTCCGAACGGCGGACGGCGGTGCTGATCGACCCTAAGATGAGCGGCCTGCCGCCCTTTCTGGTGCGGGACAGCGGGGTCAATTCGGGCTTCATGATCGCCCAGGTCACCGCCGCCGCCTTGGTGTCGGAGAACAAAAGCCTCGCTTGGCCGGCGAGCGTCGATACCATCCCGACATCTGCGGGGCAGGAAGACCACGTGTCGATGGCCACCCACGCCGCCACCAAAGCGCGGCGGGTGGTCGGCAATGCGGCGGGCGTGATCGGGATCGAACTGCTCGCCGCGGCGCAGGGGCTCGATTTCCACGCGCCGCTGACCTCGTCGCCGGCGGTGGAAGCAGCGCGGTCGGAAATCCGCCGCAATGTCGCGCATTATGCCGCCGACCGGTATCTCGCGGACGAGCTCGAATGGGCAAAGGCCGCGGTGCTTGCCGGGACGTTATCGCGGCAGGTGGAAGGCATACTCTTCTGATCGATCTCAATCAGGCGGACGGCGAACTCGCGTTGGAAGGCGAGGTGTGCGTGATCGGCGCGGGCGCGGCGGGAATCACGCTCACCCGTCGCCTGCTTGCCGCCGGGCGGACGGTGGTGCTGCTCGAAAGTGGCGGGCTTGATTACGAGGCGCCGGTGGCGGCGCTCGGCGCCGGCCAAAATGTCGGCGAGGAATATTACGATCTGGAGGGCAGTCGCCTGCGCTTTTTCGGCGGCACCACGGCAATCTGGGGCGGGCGCTGCGCCGAGCTCGATCCGATCGACCTCGAAAAGCGCGACTACGTGCCGCATTCCGGCTGGCCGATCGCTTGTGCCGAGCTCGAGCGCTGGTACCGGGAGGCGCGGCCGCTGTTCGGGCTTCCAGCGGGAAAGCCGTCGCCGGAGCTGTTCCGAAGCGCGGACGTGCCGCTGCCGCGCTTCGTGGAGCTGGAAACGCCGCTCTGGACATTCGACCGCCGCTTCAACCGCTTCGCCTGGGCGAGCTGCGCCGATCTTGAAGCGGACCCGAAGTGCCAGATCGTCACCCACGCCACCGTCACCCGCGTCGTTCAGGTCGAGCGCGGCATCGAGCGGGTGGAGGCACGGGCGCTGGGCAGCGGGCGGGCGACGGTGCGGGCGAAAGCGTTCGTGCTTGCCGCCGGGGGCATCGAAAATCCGCGCCTGCTGCTCGCCTCGAATATCGGCAACGGCCACGATCAGGTCGGCCGCTATTTCATGGAGCATCCCCACGCCCGTGGCGGCCGGGTAGTGAAGGGCGCGGTCTGGCCGTTGCTCAAGGCCTTCGGGCGGCGGCACCGGATCGGCGGGCAGGACCTTGCCGCGCTGATCGCGCCGGGGGAGGCGCTGCAGCGCCGCGAGGGCATCCTCAACACCTCGCTGACGGTGGTTGCGCGGCAGCCACAGGGGCGGCGGCAGTTCGTCGGCATGAAGGCCTATTCGGGGCTGAAGCATTCAATGGCGCCGACCAAGCGCGGCCGCGCCTTGTGGATGGTGACCAAGAAGGCGGCGGGCTGGGCGCAGCGCCACGTCGATCCGGCGCGGCCGTGGCTGCTTCACAAGCTTGGCAGCGTCGATGTCGCCCTCTTGGTCCGGGCCGAGCAGGCGCCGAACCCCGAGAGCCGGGTGACGCTGACCGGCGAGACGGACGCCACGGGCGTGCCGCGGGTGGCGCTCGACTGGCGGCTTTCGGAGATCGACATCCGAAGCGTGAAGGTGCTGGTGGAAACGCTCGGCCGCGAGCTGGAGCGGCTCGGGATGGGCCGGGTGGAGCCGGCGGAGTGGCTGTCATCCGGCGCGTGGCAGACTGACCCGCTTATCTCCTCCCACCCGATCGGCGGTTACCACCATATGGGCACTACGCGGATGGGCGACGATCCGAAGACCAGCGTCACCGATGCTGAGGGGCGTGTGTATAACGTCGGCAATCTGTGGGTTGCGGGATCGTCGCTCTTCCCGACGGGGAGCTGGGCGAACCCGACGCTGACCATTGCCGCGCTTGCGCTGCGCACCGCGGAGCGGATCGACCGGGAGCTCGGCGCGTGACGTCGATCCTTCCTGCCGGCTCCAACCACACCCGCCTTTGGGGCCTCACGCCGCGCGAGCGGCTTGCGCGGATGGCGGCGAAGCAGGACATGGATTTTGCCTCCGGGCCGGGCGGCGGGCCGCTGGTCGCGAACCTCGACTTCGTCTTCGACCCCGCCTGGCTGAAGCTGATCGCGGCGCGGCCGAACCACCTCGTCACCCTCGGCGGCGTGCCGGTGCTCGCCAATGTCGAGGACCTCGACACGCGGCTCGCGGTGACTCTTGCGATGCGGGAGAACCGCCCGGTAGCCGCGCCCAGCCTCGGCGTCACCGCCTTCGAGGACAGCGACAGCCTCACGAATGAGGAGCTTAGGAAGCGCGAGCGGCCGTTCATGGGGCGGCTGGCCCCGGAGACGGTGCGCGCGCTGGAGCGGGAGAGCTATTTCGGCGCCTATAAGGGCGTTACCGACGTGCTGACCAAGTACCTCTGGCCGGAATGGGCTTTGGTGCTGACCCGACTCGCCGCCCGCTTCGGGATCACGCCCAACCAGGTGACGACTGCCGGCGCCTTGCTGTGCGTCGCGGCGACGTTCCTGTTCCTGAACGGCTGGTACTGGACCGGCCTCGCCGCCGGCCTCGTGTTCATGGTTCTGGACACGGTGGACGGGAAGCTCGCCCGCTGCACCCTCACCTCGTCCTGGCTCGGCAACATCTTCGATCATGGCATCGATCTGGTTCACCCGCCATTCTGGTGGTGGGCGTGGGGCGTCGGGCTTCACGTTTACGGGCGGCCGCTGGACGAGGCGACATTCTGGTGGGTGCTTGCCGCGATCGTCGGCGGCTACGTGGTGCAGCGTGCCATCGAGGGCGCGTTCATCACCTGGTTCAAGATCCACATCCACGTCTGGCGCCCGTTCGACAGCTGGTTCCGGCTGATCACCGCCCGGCGCAATCCGAACATGGTGATCCTCCTCGGGTTCCTGCTCGCCGGACGACCGGACTGGGGGCTGATTGCGGTTGCCGGCTGGACCGTGGCATCGCTCCTTGTCCACTGCGTGCAGCTCGTCCAGGCGCTCGCCGGGCGGGCGAAGGGGCGGGCGGTGACGTCGTGGCTGGCCTGAGGAGGCATCGATGAACGAGACGATCGTCCGCTTCGGCTACCCGGAGACTTTGGTGGCGGACTATGCCCACTGGATGGCACTGCTCCGCCCGGCGCAGCCGACGCTGGGGAGCCTGGTGCTTGCCGCCAAGGGTCCGGCGACGGCCTTCTCGCAGCTCTCGCCCGAGGCTTTTGCCGAGTTCGGCCGGGTTGTGGCGGACATTGAGGGCCGGGTCTGCGACGCAGTCGGCTACCTCAAGATCAACTATCTGATGCTGATGATGGTGGACCCCCACGTCCACTTCCACGTCATCCCTCGCTACGAAGGCGAGCGCACTGCCGCCGGAGTGACGGTGCGGGATGCGGGTTGGCCGAAGGCGCCGGCGCTGAACGAGGCGGTGGAGCTCAGCGCCGAGCAGACCGAAGCGCTGGTCGGCTGGCTCAGGAGCGGCTGGCCCAGCGCGCGGTAAGGGCTTTCGCTTTTACGAGATCCTCGGGAAAATCCACTTCCTGCCATTCCTCGCCGCGGATCGAGACGGTGCCGATCTTCGTGCCGGCGCGGGCGAGCTCGTCGATTGCGCGCAGGTACCAGCGGCGGGTCCCGTCCGGCCAGCGCATCATGATGTCGACCTGATCGGCGAAACGGCGGGCGCCGTTGCGGCGGAAGGCGAGGAGGCCGATCGACTCGGCGTTGTATTCGCCGGGCTCCAGCGCTTTGCCGATGCGCAGCAGACGGTTGCCATCGCGCAGCACCTTCATGTCGTCCGCATCGTAGCTCTCTTTTTCGTCCACGGTGACCGTGATCGCGCTGGCTTCGACGTCCAGCACCCGTCCGAGCAGGTGGGGCGAGATCAAGGTGTCGCCGTTGAGGAGCAGGGTTTCGCCGTTCAGCTCTCCCCGCGCCATCCATACGGAGCCGAGATTGTCGGCGACGTGGTAGAAGGGGTTGAACAGGGTGCGGACGCCAGTGCGGGTGGCGGCGACGGCGTCCACCAGATCGTCGCGGAAGCCGGTGACGACAACGATGTCCTGGATGCCGGCGCCTTGCAGCGCGTCAAGCTGCCATTCGAGCAGGCTCTTGCCCGACAGATCGATCAGGCACTTCGGTCGATCCGCGGTGAGCGGAAGCAGCCGCGAGCCTTTGCCGGCGCTGAGGATGATGGCCTTTCTGATCGCCATGACGTCTTCTTATTCCCTGCCCCCGCAGCGTTGCCCGGTTGCAACGTGGACGCTGGGTGAAGGGCATGCGTGACTTTTTTATGGCCGCGAGCGCCGGAACCTGATTCATGAAGCGCATGAAGACTTGGACCGCGATCGTGCTGGCGGGCAACCGCCCGGGGGAGACCGGCTTCGCCGACAGTCACGGGGTGCCGGCCAAGGCGCTGATCCCGGTGGGCGGCGAGCCGATGCTCGGCCGGGTGCTGAAGGCTTTGCTCGCCGCGCCGTCGATAGGGCGGATCGTGGTGCTTGCGCAGGAGCCGGAGGCGCTGCTCCGCGGTGCGCTGGCCTGGGCGGGGGCGGAGCCGCGGATCGCGACGGCGCAGGCCGGCGAAGGCATTTCGCTCAGTATCTCCGAAATCATCGGGACGGAGGCGGCGCCGTGGCCGGTGCTTGTCACCACCGCCGATCACGCTCTCCTCAGACCGGAAATGGTGGAAGTCTTCATCGCGGGCAGCGGCGGGGCCGACAGTGCCATCGCGGTGGTGGAGCGGGCGGTGGTCGAGGCGGCCTATCCGGAGACGCGGCGGACTTGGCTGAAGTTCAGCGACGGCCATTACAGCGGCGCCAACATGTTCGCGCTAACCGGCGAGAAGGCGCGGGAGCCGCTGAGATTCTGGGCGCGGGCGGAGAAGGACCGCAAGAAGGCGCTCAAGATCCTCTGGTTCTTCGGGCCGACTGTGTTTCTGCGGGCGTTTACCCGGACAATCTCGATCTCGGGCGCGGTGGCCAAGGTCGGCCGCTCGCTGGGCATCGCCTTGCGGGTGGTGCGGCTGCCGTTTGCGGAGGCGGCGATCGACGTCGACAAGCAGGCGGATCTGGAACTGGTCGAGCGGATCGTCGCCACCGGCCGGCGCTGAGCGGCCCCAAACGCAAAAAACCCGCCACAAGGGCGGGTTCTTGGTGGTGGTTGCGGGAGTAGGATTTGAACCTACGACCTTCAGGTTATGAGCCTGACGAGCTACCGGGCTGCTCCATCCCGCGTCACCGTCCGCTGCTTGAATAGCAGCGGTAGAATTGACTGAGCCGCCCAGGGTGCGTTTGTGGCGCACCGCTGAGCGGCTCGTATTTGTGAATGGGTTCACTTCATGCGCAAGCCGCAAAGCCTGGCGACGACCTACTCTTCCATCGCTTAAGCGATAGTACCATCGGCGCTGTCTGGTTTCACGGCCGAGTTCGGGATGGGATCGGGTGGGTCACAGACGCTATGG
>DATBNC010000013.1:0-54574 GCA_036554525.1 Allosphingosinicella sp. | reverse complement strand
AGGTGCTGCTCGACAATGACGGCCGCCCGCTAAACTGAGGCGCCCGCCAAGCTGAACGGTTCGGAACCGGGGGGTTCACGGCGCATTCAATGGGGCGAGCCTAATTCTCTCCCCAAATTCGAACCGTTTCAGGAGTTCATCGATGTTGCGTATGAAGACGCTCGCCTTGGCCGCCGCGCCGCTTGCCGCCGCCGCTTTGGTGCTGCCGCAGGTGCCGGCCGTTGCGCAGGCCGCCTCGCCGCTGGCGCAGGTCCAGGCGCACCTCCGCGCGGTCAACACCATGACCGCCAATTTCAGCCAAACCGATCGCCGCGGCCAGACGCTGACCGGCGCCTTCACCCTGAAGCGCCCCGGCAAGATTCGCTTCCAGTACCGCAATGCGCCGATGCTGGTCGTCGCCGACGGGCGCCGCCTGTACATGATCGATTACGAGACAAAGGACGTGCGCAACTGGGGCATCGGCAATTCGCCGCTCGGCGTGCTGCTCGATCCTAATCCGAACCTTGCCCGCATCGCCAAGATCGTCCGCAACGATCGCCAGACGCTGCTCGTGCAGGCCAAGGATCCGAAGCGGCCGGAATATGGCACGGTGACCCTGGGCTTCGCCAAGGTGGCGAGCGCGCCGTCCGGGCTGCTGCTTCAGGGCTGGACGGTGATTGACGCCCAGAACAACCGCACCACCGTGAAACTCTCCGGCCAGCGCTTCAACGTGCCGGTGGCGGACAGCGCCTTTGCCTGGGCCGATCCGCGGCCCAAGGGCAAGAAATGACCACAATTCATTCATGAGCGCGACAGGAAGAGGTGGCTAAAAACTACCTATCGATTGCGGAGGGTTGCTCCCGGATTTTCCCCCTGTTGTCCGGGGCGGCCACCACAATCGGCCTCGCGTGAACAACGCCTGGTTGGCCCTCGCTCCACGCCCCCGGAGCGGGGGCCTTTGGCGTTTTGGGCCGGTGGCAACATCGACAGAACGGGGCCCCGCCGCTAGAGCCCCAACATGCGTTCCACTCTCAAGATCGCGTCCTGGAACATCAATTCGGTCCGGGCGCGAAGCCAGATCGTTGAACAATTCCTCCGCGAGCAATCGCCGGATATCCTGTGCCTGCAGGAAACCAAGGCGTGCGACGCCGATTTCCCGGCCGGCTTCTTCCACGCGCTCGGCTACACCCACCAGGTGCTTTGCGGGCAACGCATGCACCACGGCGTCGCGATCCTCAGCCGCCTGCCGATGCGCGAAGAGGAGCGCCACGACTGGCAGGCGAACGGCGAAGCGCGCCACGTCGGCGTCCGCCTGGTCGACAGCGGCATCCGGCTCGAAAACGTCTACGTCCCCGCCGGAGGCGACGTGCCGGACCGGGAGGTGAACCCGAAGTTCGGCCAGAAGCTCGATTTCCTTCAACGGATGACGGCGTGGTCGGAAAGCTGCGCCTGCCCGACGATCATGGTCGGCGATTTCAACGTTGCGCCGCTGGAGTGTGACGTCTGGAGCCATAAGCAGCTCCTGTCGGTGGTCAGCCACACGCCTGTCGAGGTGGACGCGCTTACCCTGCTTCAGCAAAGCGCCGAATGGGTCGATCTCGGCCGCCGCTTCCATCCCGCGCCCGGACGGCTGCACACCTGGTGGAGCTATCGCTCGCCCGACCACAAGGTCAACGACCGCGGCCGCCGGCTCGACCATATGTGGGCAACGCCCGACGTGGCGAAGCTCGCCACCCGCCACGTCGTGCACGAGGATTGCCGGTCTTGGACGAAGCCCTCGGACCACGTGCCGCTCGTCACCGAGTTCGAGGTTTGAACGCAAACCGGCAGGTCGCGCGGGCGCTGGATTCGCTGAAGCGCGGCTGGGCGGTGCGGATCGGCGGCACCGGCTTCCTTGCGATCGAAACCGCCGACGACGCCGCGCTTGCATCGTTTGACGCCGAGGCCCTGTCCGATCTCATGATCTCCGGCCCCCGCGCCGCCACCTTGAAGCTCGCCAACCAGCGCGAGGCGGTGCCGACCGGCCCGGTGCGCATCGCCCGCACCGCCTGGCTCGACCTCAACGAAGCGATCGCCGTCGCCGACCCGGCGCGGGATCTGTCCTCGCCGCTCAAGGGGCCGTTCCGAACGCTGCCGCTCCAATGCGAAGCGGAAGCGGCGGCGGCGATTACTCTCGCCCGCCGTGCTGGGCTGCTCCCGGCCTTCTTCATCGGCGGCGATGCTGGGGACGACGCGGTTCAGGTGTCGGCGGAGGAGGTCGCCGCCTTCGCATCCGAACCCAGCCTCCGCATCGCCTCACGCGCCAAGCTGCCGACCGCTTCTGCCGAGAAGGCGGAGATCGTCGCCTTTCGCGGCGAAGACGGGGCGGAACATGTCGCCCTTCTGATCGGCGCTCCCACCGGACAGCCGCCGCTGGTTCGCCTGCACAGCGAATGCCTCACCGGCGACGTGCTCGGCTCTTTGAAATGCGATTGTGGGCCGCAGCTGAATGGTGCGCTTGCCGCCATCGCGGACGCGGGCTGGGGAATCCTGCTGTACCTGCGCCAGGAGGGCCGCGGCATCGGCTTGGTCAACAAGCTCAGGGCCTACCAGCTTCAGGACCAGGGCTTCGACACGGTGGACGCAAACCTGCGCCTGGGGTTCGGCGACGACGAGCGCAGCTTCGAGGTCGCGGCGGGCATGCTGGGGCTGCTCGGGCAGAACAGGGTGCGGCTACTCACCAACAACCCCCGCAAGGTCGCGGCGCTTGAGGCGGCGGGGGTGAAAGTCGCGGAGCAAGTGCCGCTCAAGGCGGGCGCGAACCCGCACAACCAGGCCTATCTCGACACCAAACGCCTCAAGAGCGGGCACTTGCTTTAACTCTTACCTCGTTCGTCCCGAGCGCAGTCGAGGGGCGCTGGCACTAATTCCTCGGGTGCGCCCCTCGACTTCGCTCGGGACGAACGGGTTACGGAGAGCCCCTTAGCCCGAGCAGCGCCTCCACCTCCTCGAAGCTCCCGGCCAGCGCATGCACCCCAAGCGCCTGGAGCCGCTCGCCATGGCCGGCAAGGCAATGCCGCCCCGCGCACAGCCCGATCACGAAGGCGCCCGAAGCCACCGCGCCGGTGACGCCAACCGGTGAGTCCTCAACGATCGCAATGCGTTCGATCGGTACGCCGATGGCATCAGCGGCGTGGAGGTAGAGATCTGGCGCCGGCTTGCCGCGCGCGACATGTTCGTGGCCGCTGAAGATCCGGCCATCGAAATGGCGGCGCAGGCCGAGATGCTCGAGATGCGTCTCGATCCACCGGGTGGTGCTGGACGAGGCGATCGCCTTGGGCAGCTCCGGCGGCAGCGCCTCGACGAAGCGCACGGCCCCCGCCACCGCCTCCAGCCCCTCGGCAAGGACCCGCGCATCCTCTTCGGCACGAACGGAATGAAAGCTCTCCGGCAGCGGCCGGCCGATCCACCGCTCGATCGCCGCCAGAAAGTCGCGTCCGCTCAGCCCCATGAAGTTTGCCATCGACTCTTCAGGAGTGGTCGGATGGCCGATGCCGGTCAGATACTCCGCGATCTGCTTGTTGCCGGCATATTCGCTTTCCAGCAGCACCCCGTCGAAGTCGAGGATCAGAGCATCGAACTTACAGGGCATCGATCCGGGGGATCGATGCTGTTCGATGCTCTCGTCGAACTTCAATCGCGTGTGCCGAACAAGGCGGTGCCGACGCGGACGTGGGTGGCGCCGATCGTTACCGCCGTCTCGAAATCGCCCGACATCCCCATGCTGAGGCCGGAAAGGCCGTGCCGCCGCGCAAGCTTGGCGAGCAAGGCGAAGTAAGGCGCCGGCTCGACATCGGCAGGCGGGATGCAGGTCAGCCCCGCCACCGGCAGCGCCGCGGCGCGCGCCGCTTCGATCAGGGCGGGAAGCTCGGCCGGTGCACAGCCGCCTTTCTGCGGCTCCTCACCGATGTTGACCTGAAGGAAGCAGTCGACTCGGCGATCCACCTTGGCCATCGCCTTGCCGAGCGCTTCCACCAGCGACGGCCGGTCGACGGAATGAATGGCGTCGAACAATGCGACCGCCTCCTCCGCCTTTTTGCTTTGCAGCTGGCCGACGAGGTGAAGCCGCACGTCCGGATAACGCGCCTTCAGGGCAAGCCACTTCCCCTGCGCCTCCTGTACGCGGTTCTCGCCGAACACCCGCTGCCCGGCGGCGAGCAGCGGCTCGATCGCCGCGGCATCGTGCGTCTTCGAGACGGCGATCAGCGTGACGTCATCGGCCTTGCGCCGCGCCAGCCCCGCCGCTTTGGCGATGCGAGCGCGGACTTCGTCGAGCGGCTTGTGGGGAGGTGCAGCGTCCATTGCGGCTGCTATAGAAACGGCCATGCACCGCCGCCAGTCCCTGCCGCGATTGTGGCTGTTCACCGACGAAAGGCTTGGCGAGCGGCTGTTCGACGCGCTGGAGCGGCTGCCGCGCGGCGCTGGCGTGGTGTTCCGCCACTACAGCCTGCCTCCGGCGGAGCGCCGGGCTTTGTGGGAGCGGGTGCGCCTGATTGGTCGCCGCCGTGGCCTCACCCTGATTGTCGCCGGCGCGGCTCTTCCCGGCGGCGACGGAGCCCACAACCGGCCGGGCTCGGGCATCCGCACCTGGTCCGCGCACAACCTGCGGCAGCTTCGCGCCGCCGAGCGCGCCGGTGCCGACCTCGTCTTCCTGTCGCCGGTCTACCTCACCGCCTCCCACCCGCGCGCTGCGTCTCTGGGCCGACAGCGGTTCACCTCCCTTGCGCGCATGGCAAAGGTGCCGGTGGTGGCGCTCGGCGGGATGGATGCGGAGAAAGCGCGGCACCTAAGCGGCGCCTACGGCTGGGCCGCGATCGATGCCTGGGCGAAGCCGGCGGCGGATTAGAAGCGGAAGGCGGTTCCGACGTAGACAGCCTGGCTGTCGCGGCGCTGGTCGGCGAGCGGCTCGAGCCGGTCGCGCTGGATCTTGTAGCGCACGCCGCCGGTGACATCGATGTTGCGCGCGATCCGGTACGAACCGCCGACGCCCACCGAATAACCCGACTCGATCGGGGTGATCCGCGCAGCGACATCGTCCGTCTTGTCGACGCCCGCTTCGACGCGGCCAGTGAAGCGCTTCATCGAATAGCTCACGCCAACCGCGGCGTTGCGCCGGGTGCCGGGCACCGCGCCACCCTTCACTTCGGCGACGTCGCCGGAAAGGGCGAGGCCGCGCCAGCCGACGGTTGCGCCGATATTATAGGCGGTCGGCGTGACGGCGGTAACTGCCGGGCCGGAGCTTTCGCTGTTGCTCACCGTCCGCATCGCGGCCGCCGGCGTGGCCGCCCGGGCGCGAACGGCGACTCGCACCGCGCCGCTCTTGGCGGAGGCGGACGCAGTGGGCGTGAAGCGGAAGCTGGTGCCGTTCAGGCCGCGGCGGGCAAGCTCTGCGGCAAGCGACGGATCCGCCACCGCGGGGGTGAAGCTGCCGCCGATGCTGCGGAAAGACGGCGCAATGCGCTTCTTCATCTGGGCCCGCGGCGCCGCGAGGGCAGGCGCAAGGATCAGGGTAAGCGCGGCAAGCGCCCCTCCAACCACTCCAGCTCCTGCCAATCTCATCACGCCATTCGACTCCCGTAACGAAGCGGATGTAGTGGCTCCCAACGCGTCAGGCCAGCTAAGTGCCGCAAAGACACTACGAATCATCCACCCTGTTGCACCTAATCCACAACCCTACCTTTCTCGCCGATGAAGCATGCGCCGCGACTCCGACCTCGCTCCGGCGGAGAGACGGCTTGCCGCTCGCGCCGCACCTTCTATAACGGCCCTCAACCCCCGCTTGTTTCAAGGACCGCCTCTGATGGTACGCGCTGCTTCCTTCGTTCTTCCGGTCGCCATGGCCCTGTCGCTCGGCGCCTGCGACTTCGTTCGGGACGATATCAACCGCACGCTCGGCAAGGCGCCGGACGACCGCGTGCGCCAGTCGGACCTCGCCGCCTCGCAGATCACCACCATCGGCGTGAATTCCTATCTGTGGCGCGCCGCTTTGGAGACGCTCTCCTTTGCGCCGCTTACCCAGACCGATTCCAACGGCGGCGTGATCGTCACCGACTGGTATTCCAACCCCAACTCCCCGAACGAGCGGGTCAAGGTCACCGCCACCATTCTCGACGCCGATCTTCGCGCCGATGCGCTTCGCGTCGCCGCCTCGCGCCAGGTGCTTCAGTCCGGCCAATGGGTGGATGCCCCGGTCGCCGCCGCAACCGTTCAGCGGCTGGAAGAAATCATCCTGACCCGCGCCCGCGATCTGCGCCGGAATGCGATCGCCGGCTAAAGGAGCTCCATTGAACATGGCGGCGCGTTTCAATCCGCTCGAGGCCGATGCGCATTGGCAGAAGGTCTGGGAGGAGCGGGGGACTTTCCACGCCTCCGATTCCAGCGGCAAGCCCAAGGCCTATATCCTTGAGATGTTCCCCTATCCGTCGGGGCGCATCCATATGGGCCACGTCCGCAACTACACGATGGGGGACGTGCTTGCCCGCTTCCGGCGGATGAACGGCTTCGAAGTGCTTCACCCGATGGGGTGGGACGCCTTCGGCATGCCGGCCGAAAATGCCGCCATGGAGAAGAAGGTCCATCCCGGCGCGTGGACCCGCTCCAACATCGAAACCATGAAGGCGCAGCTGAAGCGAATCGGTTTCGCGCTCGACTGGAGCCGGGAGATCGCCACCTGCGACCCCGATTATTACGGGCACGAGCAGGCGCTGTTCCTCGATCTCTACGAAGCGGGCCTGGTCTACCGCAAGCAGAGCGAAGTGAACTGGGATCCGGTCGACATGACCGTGCTCGCCAACGAGCAGGTGATCGACGGCCGCGGCTGGCGCTCAGGCGCGCTGGTCGAGCGGCGCAAGCTCAGCCAATGGTTCCTGAAGATCACCGACTTCGCTGAGGAACTGCTCGACGGCCTTGGCGACCTCGATCAGTGGCCTGAAAAGGTCCGCCTGATGCAGGAAAACTGGATCGGCAAGAGCCAGGGCCTGCGCTTCCGCTTCGACCTCGTCGAACCGGTGGTCGATCACGCCAGCTTCGAAGTCTTCACCACCCGGCCGGACACCATCTTCGGCGCGAGCTTCGCGGCGATCGCCGCCGATCACCCGATCGCGCAGGCGGTGGCCTCAATCCGCGAAGACGCGGCGGCGTTCATCGAGGAGTGCAAGAAAGGCGGCACCACCGCCGCCGAACTCGAGACTGCCGAGAAAAAGGGCTTCGACACCGGCCTTCGAGTCCGCCACCCGCTCGACCCGGACATTGCGCTGCCGCTCTACATCGCCAACTTCGTGCTGATGGACTACGGCACCGGCGCGATCTTCGGCTGCCCGGCGCACGACCAGCGTGATCTTGATTTCGCGCGTAAATATGGCCTTCCGGTCACCCGCGTTGTTGCTCCCTCGGTGGAGGAAGCGGCCGATCCGATCGGCGACGAAGCCTATACCGGCCCCGGCCGCCTGGTGAATTCGCGCTTCCTCGACGGCCTCACCGCGCAAGACGGCATTCGCGAAGTTATCGGCCGCGCCGAGGCCGAAGGCTGGGGCGAAGGCACCACCGTCTGGCGGCTTCGCGACTGGGGCGTGTCGCGCCAGCGTTATTGGGGCACGCCGATCCCCATCATCCACTGCGATGCGTGCGGCGCGGTACCGGTGCCGCGCGAGCAGCTTCCGATCGTCCTCCCCGAAGACGTCAGCTTCGACATCCCCGGTAACCCGCTCGACCGCCACCCGAGCTGGAACAAGGCCGATTGCCCCAGCTGCGGCGCCTCCGCACGGCGCGAGACCGACACGCTCGACACGTTCGTCGACTCAAGCTGGTACTTCATCCGCTTCGCGAGCCAGCCCGCCGACGCGCCGTTCGACCGCGCCGACGCGGAAAGCTGGCTGCCGGTGGACCAATATATCGGCGGGGTAGAACATGCGATCCTGCACCTCCTCTACGCTCGCTTCTGGACCCGCGCGCTGAACCGCATCGGCCGCCTTGGCGTCGAAGAACCATTTAAGGGCCTCTTCACCCAGGGCATGGTCACCCACGAGACCTACAAGGCCCCTGACGGCCGCTGGCTCTCGCCCGACGAAGTGGAAAGCCGCGACGGCACGCTGATCGTCTCCGCCACCGGCGAGCCGGCGGAGACCGGCCGGGTCGAGAAGATGTCCAAATCGAAGCGCAATACGGTCGATCCCGAGCCGATCGTCGATCAGTATGGCGCCGACGCGGTGCGCTGGTTCATGCTGTCGGACAGCCCGCCGGAGCGCGACCTGCCATGGTCGGAAGCCGGCATCGAAGGCAGCTGGCGCTTTGTCCAGCGCCTGTGGCGCCTCGCGTCGGAAGTCGCGGAGGGCTCGCGCTCCAGCTGGCTCGGCGGAGACGCCGAAGACAAGCCGCTGCTGCGCAAGCTCCACCAGACGGTCGCCGCGGTTGCCGGCAACATCGAGGCGCTCGCCTTTAACAAGGCGGTGGCGAACATCTACGAGCTCGCAAACGCGATCGAGAAAGCCGCGCCCTCACCCACCCGCCAGTCGGCGATCGAGACTTTGGTTCTGCTCGTCTCGCCGATGGTGCCACACCTCGCGGAGTCGGCCTGGGCTGCGATGGGCCGCGACGGCCTCGTCTCTGACGCCGAGTGGCCCGCGGTCGACCCCGCTTTGCTGGTCGAGGACGAGGTGACCATCGCCGTACAAGTCAACGGCAAGCTGCGCGACACGCTGAGCGCCGCGAAGGGCGCCGCGAAGGAGGATCTGGAGGCGCTTGCCCTCGGCTCCGACAAGGTTCAGCGGGTGCTGGAAGGCAAAGCGCCTCGAAAGGTCATTGTGGTGCCCGACCGCTTGGTGAACATCGTCGCATGACCCTTCGCGCCGCAGCCTTGCTCCTCGCGCTTGCGCTTCCGCTCGCCGGCTGCGGCCTTCGCCCGCTTTACGGCGGCGGCGGCTCCGGGCCGGTGGCGCAATCGCTGCGCTCGATCGAAGTCGGGCCGATCGGCGGCCGCGCCGGCTGGCTGGTCCGCACCGCGCTCGAGGACCGGCTTGCCGGCGGCGACGGCGCCAAGCGTTACCGGCTCGAGGTGGAGCTGGACGACCAGATCATCGGCTTCGGCGTCCGCGCCGACGATGCCGAAACCCGCGAGCGCCGCACGCTTCGCGCCCGCTACCGCCTGGTGGAGCAGGACAAGGGCACCGTCGTCCTCGACGCCACCGCCGGCTCCGACGTCGGCATCGACGTGGTCAGCTCCGAATATGCCGTCGTCGCCGCCGAGCAGACCGCGCTCGAGCGGCTGTCCAAGGAACTTGCCGACCAGATCGTCACCCGCCTGGCGCTTTTCGCCTCGCGTGGCGGCACGGCGCAGTGACTGCGGCGTGGTAAAGGCGGCCAAGGGCCAGATCGACCGCGCCGTCCGCGCGCCCGGCGAGTGGCGCTTCTTTCTCCTCTACGGCCCCGACGACAGCGGCTCCCGCGCACTCGCCAAAGCAGCCGGCAAGGCGATGGGCGACGAGGCCGAGCGGATCGACCTAAGCGGCAGCGAGCTCAAGAACGATCCGGCCCGCCTTCCCGATGAGGCCTCCTCCATCTCGCTGTTCGGCGGCGCCCGCTACATCGTCGTTGAGCCGGCCGGCGACGAGTGCCTCGCCGCGGTGGAAGCGCTCCTTCAGTCGCCGCCCGCCGGCAATCCGGTGATCCTGGTCGCGGGGGCTCTAAAACCTGCGTCGAAGCTCCTCAAGCTTGCCCTCGCGGAGCCGACTGCATTGGTTCACGCCAGCTACGCCCCCGAAGGCCAGGAAGCCGACCGCCTCGCCATGGACAAAGCGCGCGAGCTCGGCCTGGTCATCCGCCCGGATTTGGCGCGCCGCCTCGCCAGCGCCTGCGGCGGCAACCGGGCGGTGCTCGCCAGCGAACTTGAGAAGCTTGCCCTCTACGTCGATGCCTCCCCTGAAGCCCCGAAACAGGCCGATCACGATGCGCTCGACGCAATCGGCGCCGCGCAGGAGGAAGGCGATCTGTCACGCTTCGTCGACGCGGTCAGCGCAGGCCGCCCCGACGTGCTCGGCGACGAGCTTGCCCGGCTCGCCAGCCAAGGCATTGAAGGCATTCCGCTGATCCGCGCCGTTCTGCGCCGGATGACCATGCTCTCGCGCCTCCGCGCCGAAGTGGACCGCGGCAATAATCCGGGCGCGGTGATGGCCTCCCACGGGAAAGCGATCTTCTGGAAGGAAAAGGACGCAATCGCCGCCCAGCTGCGCAGCTGGCGCTCCGACCTTCTTGCAAAAAGTGTCGGCCGGCTGCTGGAAGCGGAGCGGCAGGCCAAAGCCAGCGGCGGCCTCGGCGCCGCTGCGGTGGACGAAGAGATGTTCGCGATCTGCCGCCAGGCGGCGCGCCTGCGCTAGATCTTCTCGCCGCTCAGCCGCTGGCAGATCATGTCGAGCTGATCCAGGCTCGAATAATGCAGTGCGACCGTGCCGCCATCCGGCCGGTGCGTGATCTTGACGTTGAGCCCGATCATGTCCCCCAACTGCCGCTCCAGCGCATCGATGTCGGCACTTGCGCCTTTATATTCGAGCTTCCCCTGCCGCTCACGTCCCGGCTTGCCGAAGCGGGCGAGCTTCTCTGCTTCGCGCACCGAAAGTCCACGGCGAACCACCTCGCCGGCAATGGCCTCCGGATCGGGCGCGGAGGCGATTGCGCGGGCGTGGCCCATGCTGAGCTCGCCCGTCACCACCATCTGCCGCACCGAATCGGGCAAGCCCAGCAAGCGCAGCAGGTTGGCGATGTGCGGGCGGGACTTGTTAACGATCTTGGCCAGCGCCTCCTGCGTGTGGCCGAATTCGTCCATCAGTTTGCGGTAGGCTTCCGCTTCCTCGATCGCGTTCAGGTCGGCGCGCTGGATATTCTCCAGCAGGGCAACTTCCAGCGTCTCCGCGTCGCTGAATTCCCGCACGATTACAGGAACTTCGTGCAACTGCGCGCGCTGTGCCGCCCGCCAGCGCCGCTCGCCGGCGACGATCTGGTAGCGGTGGCCGTGCGGGCGGACGACGATCGGCTGGATCAGCCCCCGGGCCCGGATCGAGTCGGCAAGCTCCGTGAGCTTCTCCTCGTCGAAATGGCGGCGCGGCTGATCGAGGTGCGGCTCGATCGACGATACCGGCATCATCTGTACGCCCGAGCGCGGCCCGCCACCCTGAACCTGGCCGCCGCCGCTGACCGGCGCCTCCTGGGCAACCTCGCCGAGCAAGGAGGAGAGCCCCCGACCAAGCCCCGAAGGCCGCTTACGGGCGGGCGTGTCCTCGCTCATGCCGCCGCCGCCGGCTTGGGCAGGCGGCCGATCGTCTCGCGGGCTAGCGCGATATAGGCTTCGGAACCGGAGCAGCGATGGTCGTAAATCAAGGCAGGGATCCCATGGCTCGGAGCTTCGGACAGTCGGACGTTGCGCGGGATCACCGTCTCGAACACCACCTTGCCGAGGCAAGCGCGGACATCCTCCGCGACCTGCGCGGACAGATTGTTGCGCTTGTCGAACATCGTCAAGGCAACGCCGAGAATGGACAGCTCCGGATTGAAGCGGGCGCGAATGCGCTCGATGGTCTGAAGAAGCTGGCTCAATCCCTCCAGCGCGAAAAACTCGGTCTGCAGCGGCACCAGGATCGATTGCGCGGCGACTAGCGCATTGATGGTCAGCAGCCCAAGGCTCGGCGGGCAATCGATCAGGCACACGTCCCAGCGCGCGCCCGCTGGGCCGTCCAGCGCCTTGTCCAGGCGGTGGGTGCGCTCCTGCATCTCGACCAGCTCAATCTCGGCGCCGGAGAGGTCCACCGTCGCCGGAAGCAGATCGAGCCGCGGAACGCGCGTCGGCACCACCGCTTCTTCAAGGCTGCATTGGCCGGTAAGAAGCTCATAGCTGGAAAGGTCGCGCTGGGCGTGGGTGATGCCAAGGCCGGTCGAGGCATTGCCCTGCGGGTCGAGGTCGATCAGCAGCACCCGCCAACCGGTCGCGGCTAGCGCCGTGGCAAGGTTGATTGCGGTCGTGGTTTTGCCCACCCCACCTTTCTGATTGGCCACCGCAATGCGGATCATCGGCCCTTTTTCCCTCTCGGTTTTACCCCCCGCGCCACGATGATCCCGGCGTCGGCATCGGTAAGGCTCGGTTCGACCCGGAAGTCACCCTGCCACGAAGATCGTGCCGCATCCAGTTCCGACTTGGCGTTTCGTCCCTTCGGCAGGATCCACACTGTCTCAGCTGTGGAAAAGGGCAGCCCGAGACGCAGAAGCTTGTCGAGCGGCGCAAAGGCGCGGGCGCTGATCACATCGAAAGGCTTCGGCGTAGTGGCTTCGACGCTCGAGCAGAGGATTTCCGTCTTGTCGCTGACGCCAAGAACCTCGGCGCCCTGCCGCAGGAACTCGACCCGCAGCTTTCGTGACTCGATCAGAGTCACTCCACCCTGCCATAGGGCAGCGACAATGAGCCCTGGGAATCCAGCGCCGCTGCCGAGATCGAGCCATTTTCCGCTGGCTGGCGCGAAGAGTGTAAGCTGCGCGGAGTCCAAGACGTGACGACTCCACACCGAGCCGAGCGTTCCACGTGAAACAAGGTTTTGACGCTTGTTCTCGGCGATTAGTAAATCCAAAAATCCGCTGATCCGGTCCAGCGTTTCACGTGGAACGCCAAGCCGCTCTTGCGCCTCGTCCTCCGTCACGCGGCCTTCCTTCGGGCGTGAACCAAGATCGCAGCAAGGGCGGCCGGGGTCACTCCCCTGATCCGCCGCGCAGCGCCTAAACTTCCCGGCCGGGCGGAGGCGAGACGTTCCACCATCTCCGCAGACAGGCCGGCGATGCTTGCATAGTCTATGTCGGCTGGCAGACGGACCGCGTCGTCTGTCCGTAGCCGCTCAACCTCAGAATCCTGCCGCTGCAAATATGGGGCGTAACGGTGGTCCTCTATGGCTTCATCAAGAAGGGACGTTTGTACTTCGCTCAGCGTTGGGAGCACGCGAAGCAACGCCCTACGGTCCAATTCCGGAAAGCGAAGCCAGTCGCTGAGCGGCCGCTTCACCCCGTCGTCGCGTACAGCGACCCCACAGGATTGAAGCTGCGCGCCGCTTCGCGTTTCATGAAGCTGAGCCTCGATTCCGGAGCGGTCGACCGAACGTCGCCCCCAATGCCGCTCCCGCTCCAACGAGACGCACCCAGCCCCGATTGCCTTTGGCGTGAGGCGCGCCTCGGCATTGTCTGCCCGAAGCCGGAGCCGGTACTCCGCCCGTGCCGTAAGCATCCGGTAAGGCTCGGTCACGCCTTGCAGCGTCAGGTCATCGACCATCACGCCGATATAACTCTCCGCCCGCTCGAACAGCACCGCGTCCCTGCCACCGGCCCAAGCCGCTGCGTTCAGGCCGGCGACCAGCCCCTGCGCCGCCGCTTCCTCGTAACCGGTGGTGCCGTTGATTTGGCCGGCCAGGTACAGCCCCTCCACGTCGCGCACCGCCAAGGTCGCGTCCAGGATGCGCGGATCGATATAATCATATTCCACCGCATAGCCCGGCTGCAGGATCTCGGCCCGCTCAAGCCCCGCCATCGACCGAACCGAGGCGAGTTGCACATCCTCTGGCAGCGAGGTGGAGATGCCGTTTGGGTAGACGGCCGGATCATCCAGTCCTTCCGGCTCCAGGAAGATCTGGTGCCCGTCTCGGTCGCCGAAGCGGTGGACCTTGTCCTCAATCGAAGGGCAGTAACGCGGCCCCACCCCCTCGATCATTCCGGAGAAGAGCGGCGAGCGGTCGAGGTTGGCGCGGATGATCTCGTGCGTCCGCGCATTGGTCCGGGTGATCGCGCAGAACAGTTGCGGCGCTGGGCGGCTCGGCGACATGGGCGACATCGTCCACGTCCCGCCATCGGACTCCTGCCGCTCGAGCACGCCCCAGTCGATCGTCCGCCCATCCAGCCGCGGCGGTGTCCCAGTCTTCAGCCGGGCGAGTGGGAGCTCAAAAGCGCGAAGCTGGTCAGCAAGCGCCGTCGCCGCCCGCTCGCCGACCCGCCCACCGGCGCAGCTATTCATGCCGAAGTGGAGTTTGCCGCCAAGAAACGTGCCGGTCGCAAGCACCACCGCCTTGGCGGAAAGCGCACGCCCATCGCTTAGCACGATGCCTTCCACTCTGCGGCCCACGAGGCGCAAGGAGGCAGCCTCGCCTTCTACAACGGTCAGCCCCACCTGCGCGTCGATCATCCGGTGGATGGCCGCCTTGTACAGCCGACGATCCGCCTGCACCCGCGGCCCGCGCACCGCGGCGCCTTTGCTGGCGTTGAGCATTCGATAGTGGATCCCGGCCTCGTCAGACGCGCGGGCGATCAGACCGTCCATCGCGTCCACTTCGCGAATCAAATGGCCTTTGCCGAGCCCGCCCATTGCCGGGTTGCACGACATCGCGCCGATCTGTTCGCGACTGAAGCTGACCAGTGCAACCGACGCGCCCATGCGCGCAGCCGCCGCGGCCGCCTCCACGCCGGCGTGCCCGCCGCCGATCACGATGATGTCGAAACTCTGTGCCACGCCGCCGCCTTACCGCAGAGGCAGCATGATGTTCCACATGGAACATTCACTTCCCGATGCAGAAGCGCCCGAACAGAGTGTCCAGCATCTCCTCGACGCCAGCACGGCCGGTCACCCGGTCCAGCGCCACCCGCGCCTGGCGCAGACACTCGGCGGCGATCAGCAGGTCCTGCGATCCGTCAGCCTCGCGGAGCTGCTCCGAAGCCAGCGCGATTGCGGAGCGGTGCCGGGCATTCAGCGCCACCTCTCCGTCGCCCGGAAGCAGATCGCGGCCTCGTGCAATGAGTAGCGCAACCAGCGCGTCCATGCCTTCGCCGGTCTCTGCGGAAATACGAACGTCCGCGTCACGCTGTACCGGCTGCAGATCAATCTTCGACTGCACTTTGATCGAGCGCGCAGGAGCAGCTTCGGGCGGTCCGAGCCAGAGAATCAGATCGGCCGCGTCCATGCTGGCCTTCGCCCGCTCCACGCCAATCGCCTCAACCTGATCGTCGCTGTCCCGAAGGCCGGCTGTGTCGACCAGGAGAAAGGGTGTGCCGCCAATCGCCGTCGGTGCTTCCACAAGATCGCGGGTGGTGCCGGCGATCGCCGACGTGATCGCTGCCTGCCGCCCTGCCAACCAGTTGAGCAGGCTTGATTTTCCAGCGTTTGGTGGCCCGGCGATCACCACCCGGAGCCCGTCCTTCAGCCGCTCCGCGGCAGGCCGGGCAAGCGCCGCCTCCATTTCAACCGCCAGGGCATCCACGCCGTTCGACCAGCCAGGAGGCCATTCCTCCCCAACCTCGCCTTCATCCGAAAAGTCGAGCACCGCCTCCAGCGCCGCGGCCAGCTGCAGCAGACGCGCCTGCCAGTCGCCAATCAGCCTGCTCAGCGCACCGCCGGCAAGCATCTGCGCTGCCCGCCGCTGCGTCTCCGTCTCCGCCTGGAGGACGTCGGCAAGTCCCTCCGCCTCGGCGAGGTCGATCCGGCCGTTCTCGAACGCCCGCCGGGTAAACTCCCCCGGCTCCGCCGCACGCAGGCCCTCCAGCTCCGCCAGCGCCGCAAGCACAGCCGCAACGACGGCTCGCCCGCCATGCAGGTGCAGTTCAACCACGTCCTCACCTGTCGCACTTGCAGGCCCGGGAAAGCGCAGCACCAGCGCATCGTCCAGCCCCTCGCCTTGCCAGGTGAGCCGCGCGAGGCTCGCCCGCCGCGGCTCCGGCAGACGACCAGCGAGCGCCTTCAGCGCCGCATCCGCGCGCGGGCCGCTGATCCGCACCACCGCTACCGCGGCGGGCGGGCTGCCCGATGACAAAGCGAAGATCGTGTCAGCCGTCACGCCGGCCGCTCATTCCTTCAAGCATCCCACGCCACATCGTCATCCCCGCCTCACTCATCGGCCCCCAGCTCTTCATCAGCTCAGCCATCGACTCGGCCGTCACGCCCTCGGACACCGCCCGCGTCATCTTCTCCACATACGCATCATGCACCGGCGTCAGATCCGGCAGCCCCAGAAACCGCCGCGCCTCCTCCGGCGTGCAGTCGACGTCCACGCTGATCTTCATGGCCTTGCTCCTCTCGAAGAGTTCGGGGGTATGTGAAAGCAAGCGCGCGGCGACACAAGCCGGGTGTGGCCGGAACCGAAGCGGGCTCTTCACGCTTAGCGAAGATGAGGACGCTGCAGAAGCGATGCCTCGGCTTCAACAGGTGCCCGTATGTCCGATCCCTACGCCTTTACGCTCACCCGCACCGGAGGCCCCGAAGTGCTCGAATCGGAGCATATCGATGTTCCGGCGCCGGGCACCGGCCATGTGTTGGTGCGGCATGAGGCGGTGGGGCTGAACTTCATTGAGACCTACCACCGCTCCGGCCTCTACCCGGTGCCGCTGCCGTCGGGACTCGGCACGGAAGCCGCCGGCGTGATCGAGGCGGTCGGCGAAGGCGTAGCCGAGTTCCGCGTGGGCCAGCGGGTGGGCTATTTCACCGGCGCGCTCGGTTCCTATGCGACGCACCGGGTGATCGACGCGGAGCGGCTGGTTAGGCTTCCCGACGGTATCACGGCCGAAGTCGCCGCGGCGGCGATGCTGAAGGGCTGCACGGCGGAATATCTGGTGGAGCGCTGCGCCCGGGTCGCGGCGGGTGAAGCGGTGCTCGTCCACGCCGCGGCCGGCGGCGTCGGCTCGATCCTGGTGCCGTGGCTGAAGCATCTCGGCGCCACGGTGATCGCCCATAGCGGCGACAGCCGGAAGGCGGCGATGACCAGCGAGGCCGGCGCCGATCACAGCCTGTGCTGCCCCTATGAAGAACTCGCCGCCGAAGTGCGTGCGCTCACCGGCGGCAAGGGCGTGCCGGTGGTGCTGGACGGCGTCGGCGCGGCTAGCTGGGCGGCGTCGCTCGGCTCGGTGGCGCGGCGCGGGCTGATCGTCACTTACGGCAACGCGTCGGGCGCCGTGCCGCCCTTCACCGCCCTCGATCTGCTCAGCGCCGGCTCGATCTTCGTCACCCGCCCGACCTTGGCGGATTACTGCGCCACGCCCGAGGAAATGCGCGCATCGGCGGCGCGTTTGTTCGAGCTGATCGCCAACGGCACGATCGACATCCAGATCGGCGGCCGCTTCCCGCTTCTGCAGGCGGCGGACGCCCACCGTGCGATCGAGTCCCGCGCAACCACGGGCTCAACCGTCCTCATCCCCTGATCAGCTGAACAGCGTACCGAGGCCGACGTTGGGATCGACGAAGCCTTCGTAGATCATCTTGCCGGCGACATAGACGATGACGGCGAGGCCGACCCAAGCGATCCAGCGGTAGCGCTCGATATATTTGGCGAGGATGTTCGCTGCGACGCCCATCAAGGCGACCGCGAGCAGAAGACCGATGATCAGGATGCCGGGATGCTCGCGTGCCGCGCCGGCGACGGCGAGGACGTTGTCGAGGCTCATCGAGACGTCGGCGACGGCAACCGCCCAGGCGGCGGCGGCAAAGCTCTTGGCGGGTTTCAGGCCGCTATCTTCGTCCCCGTCCACTTCCGGCGACCCGGCCGACTCGCCCGAATGCTTGAGCTCGCGCCACATCTTCCAGCTCACCCAGAAGAGCAGCAGGCCGCCGGCGAAGGTGAGGCCGACGATCTGCATCAGCTGCGTGACGACAAGCGCAAACGCGATGCGCAGCACCAGAGCGGCGATGATGCCGATCAGGATCACCTTCTTGCGCTGGTCGGCGGGCAGGCCCGCGGCGAGCGCCCCGACGACGATCGCATTGTCGCCGGCAAGCATGATGTCGATCATCAGCACCTGGCCGAACACCACCCAGGCCGCGGCGGTGTTGAGCTTTGAGAAATCGGTGACGATCGCGTCCCAGATCCCGCCGATGCCGATTGGAGCCGCGCCGTGGGCGCTGATCAGAAGGTCGAGCATGAGTTTCGCAAAAGCCCCTTTTGCTTACTGGTTCATCGAGGCGAAGAAGTCCTCGTTGGACTTGGCGTCCTTCATCTTGTCGAGCAGGAACTGCATCGCGTCCACCGTGCCCATCTGCATCAGGATGCGGCGAAGCACCCACATCTTGGAAAGCGTCGCCTGATCGACGAGCAGCTCCTCCTTGCGGGTGCCGGACTTGCCGACATCCAGGCTCGGGAAGATGCGCTTGTCGGAAACCTTGCGGTCGAGCACGATTTCCGAGTTGCCCGTGCCCTTGAACTCTTCGAAGATGACTTCATCCATCTTGGAGCCGGTGTCGATCAGCGCGGTAGCGATGATCGAGAGCGATCCGCCTTCCTCGATGTTGCGCGCCGCGCCGAAGAAGCGCTTCGGCCGCTGCAGCGCATTGGCATCGACACCGCCGGTCAGCACCTTGCCGGAGCTCGGCACCACCGTGTTGTAGGCGCGGCCCAAGCGCGTGATCGAGTCGAGCAGGATCACCACGTCCTTCTTGTGCTCCACCAGGCGCTTGGCCTTTTCGATTACCATTTCGGCGACCTGGACGTGGCGCGACGCCGGCTCGTCGAAGGTCGAGGAGACCACTTCGCCGCGCACCGAGCGCTGCATGTCGGTCACTTCCTCCGGCCGCTCGTCGATCAGAAGCACGATCAGGAACACTTCCGGATGGTTGTCGGTGATCGCCTTGGCGATGTTCTGCAGAAGCACCGTCTTGCCGGTGCGCGGCGGCGCGACGATCAAAGCGCGCTGGCCCTTGCCCTGCGGCGAGATGATGTCGATCACCCGCGCGGACTTGTCCTTCACCGTCGGATCGAGCGTGTCGAGCGTCAGCTTCTGGTTCGGGTAAAGCGGCGTCAGATTGTCGAAATTGACGCGGTGGCGGACGGCGTCCGGATTGTCGAAATTGATCTGGGTAAGGCGCACCAGGCTGAAATAACGCTCGCCGTCCTTGGGCCCGCGGATTTCGCCTTCCACCGTGTCGCCAGTGCGGAGGCCAAACTTGCGCACCTGGTTCGGCGCCACATAGATGTCGTCCGGCCCGGCGAGGTAGTTCGCTTCGGGCGAGCGCAAAAAGCCGAACCCGTCCTGAAGCACCTCGATGGTGCCCATGCCCATGATCTCCTGGCCGTTTTCGGCCTGGACCTTGAGGATGGAGAACATCAGCTCCTGCTTGCGCAGGGTCGACGCACCCTCGATCCCGATCTCTTCGGCCATGGCCACGAGTTCGGCGGGGGATTTGAGCTTGAGGTCCTTGAGATGCATGCGGGGATTACTCGGCAAAGATGGTTCGGGAGTCGTTTGGTTCGTGCAAGGGCAACGATGTTCGGGCTGAAACGCCCGCACGGACGGCGGGCTGAACGACTGGGTGGGCGTTACGTGCCGCTCCCATTCAAGTCAAGCGAGCGCCGAAGCGTTTTCAGAACGGCTTAACGATCACCAGGATCACGATCACCACCGTCGCCAGGCCCGGCACTTCGTTCATGATGCGCAACGTCTTGCCGCTCACCGCGCGTTCGCCGCGGGCGAGCTTGCGGCCGTAGCCGACCAGCCAGCCGTGGTAGGCGGAAAGGCCGATCACCATCGCGAATTTGAGGTGGAACCAGGTCTCGCTCCAGGCGCCGGTGATCCAGGCGAGCGTCAGGCCAAGCACCCACACCAGCACCATCGCCGGCGTGATGATGATGTTACGCAGCTTCTTTTCGCGGTCGATCCAGCGCGCTTCCTCAGGCGAGCCGGCGGCGGATTCCTGGTGGTAGACATAATATCGCGGCAGCATGAACAGCCCCGCGATCCAGAAGATCACGAAGATCAGATGCCCCGCCTTGATCCAGGCGTAGGTCAAGCTGAGCGCCGTTTCGACATTCACCGACGCACCAATGCGATCAGTTGTTCGACATGTTCGATCGGCGTGTCCGGCAAGATGCCATGCCCCAGGTTGAAGACGTGCGGACGATCCGCGAAGCTATGTAGGATGCGCCGCGCCGCCGATTCAAGCGCCTCACCGCCGGCGATCAGCGCCAACGGATCGAGATTGCCCTGCACCGGCATCCCCTCAGGGAGATTTGTGTGCGCCCAATCCGGGTCAACTGTCTCGTCGATGCCGACCGCGTCGACCCCCGTCTCCCGCGCATAAGCCGGAAGCTTGCCGCCGGCGCCTTTGGGAAAACCGATGATCGGCGTTTCGGGATGTCGCGCCTTCAGCCCACGGACGATCGCAGCGTTGGGCGCGATCACCCAGCGTTCGAACTGCGCCGGCGACAAGGTGCCTGCCCAGCTGTCGAACAATTGCACCGCCTCGACGCCCGCTTCGATCTGCCGCGACAGATACTCCACCGTCATCGCCGTCACCGCGTCGATGATCTCGGCGAACGCCCGTGGGTCGCGATAGGCCATGCGCCGCGTTTCGCTCTGATCCTTGCTGCCGCGCCCGGCCACCATATAGGTCGCAACGGTCCAGGGGCTGCCCGCGAAGCCCAGGAAGGTGGTCTCGGGCGGGAGGAGGGCCGAAACCTTCTCCACAGCGCCGTAGACCGGCTCCAGGCGCTCTGGAGCGGGTGTTTGCGCGGCGAACGGGGCTTCAACCAGCGGCGGAGACAGCCTTGGACCCTCGCCGGCCTCGAATCGCAGGTCCTGGCCAAGCGCCCAGGGCACGATCAGGATGTCGGAAAACAGGATCGCGCCGTCGAAAGCGAAGCGGCGAATGGGCTGAAGCGTGATCTCCGCCGCGGCCTCCGGATCCATCGCCATCGCCAGGAAGCCGCCTTTGTCGGCCCGAAGTGCGCGGTATTCGGGAAGGTAGCGCCCGGCCTGACGCATCAGCCAAATCGGTGTTTTCTCAGCCTTTTTGCCCTTGAGCACGCTGAGCAGGAGCTTGTCGGTCGGGGGCATGAAATAGGATCCGGCTCCGCTCTCTACTCTATAAGAGTCTTATTAAAGAGAGTCTGTTGAAGATAGTTGGGCAGGCGAAGCCGGGGTTTATTCGCTCCACCCGATTTTGCAAACAGCGTTGACACGAGCGAAGCCGCGGAAGCCCGTGGAGTCGCGCCGCTCATCCCCACTATCCACAGCTAAGTCGTGGATTTTCTCCCATCTTCGCGAATCTGTGGACAGCTTTCGCAAAACGGGGGCGATCGCTTTGCTTGCAACCGTCCCGAGGCTTCCGCTAGCGAAACCCCCATGCTTATCCACAGCGGGATTTCGGCGTGACGGCCATTCACCTCCATCTCCTTTCGGATTCCACCGGGGAGACGCTGGAGCTGATCGCCAAGGCCTGCCTCGCCCAGTTCGAAGGCGTCGAGGTGCGGCGCCACCTGTGGCCGATGGTGCGTTCGGAAGGCCATCTCGATCGGGTGCTCGACGACATCGAGCGGCGCCCGGGGCTCGTTCTCTATACCCTGGTCAATTCCAACATTCGGCGCGAACTGGAGCAAAAGACGCGGCGCCGCGGCCTTCATGCCGTTTCCGCGCTCGATCCGGTGGTTCATGCTTTGTCGGCGGTGCTCGGCCAGCAGGCGACGGCGCGGCCGGGACGCCAGCACGCCCTCGACGCCGCGTATTTCGCGCGCGTCGACGCGATCCAGTTCTCCATCGCCCATGATGACGGCATGAATTGGGAGAATTGGGAGGATGCCGACATCGTCCTCGCCGGCGTCTCGCGCACGTCCAAGACTCCGACCTCCATCTACCTCGCCAACCGCGGCTACAAGGTCGCCAACATCCCGCTTGTGCCGGAATCGCCGCCGCCCTCCGCTCTGTTCGGTCTCAAGCACCCGCTCGTCGTCGGCCTCACCACCAATCCGGACCGGCTGATCCAGATCCGCCGCAACCGTTTGCTGTCGCTCAACCAGGCACCGGAGACGGATTATGTCGATGGTGAAGCGGTGAACGCCGAGCTCGCCTTCGCGCGCCGCATCTTCGCCGACAACGACTGGCCGGTGATCGACGTCACCCGCCGCTCGATCGAGGAAACCGCCTACGCGATCGTGAAGCTGTGCAACGAACGCTGCGACGCCGCCGAAGCCGCCGCGGAAGGCGCGGCGCAATGAGGCTTCTGCTCGCCTCCAAAAGCGCGGCGCGGCGGGCAATGCTCGAAGCGGCCGGCGTGCCGTTCCAGACAGTGGAGGCGGAGCTGGACGAAGGCGCCGCCAAGGCCGGCCTGTGGAGCGCCGGCTTCGACGCGCGCGGGGTCGCCGAGGAACTGGCGCAGCTCAAGGCGTTGTCCGCCGAAGCGGGTCCGAGCGATCTCGTTTTGGGATCCGACCAGACGCTCGAGCGCGACGATGGCACCCTGCTCGGCAAGCCCGCGTCGCGCGAGGAAGCGCTAGGCCAGCTCCAGTCCCTCGCCGGCGGCACTCACCAGCTCCATTCGGCGGCTGTAATCGTCGAAGGCGGGCAGGCGGTGTGGTGGGCGAGCGAAACCGTCTCGCTCACGGTGCGCCCGCTCGGCGAGGCGTTTCTTCACGATTATCTCGACCGTGAGTGGGAGCAGATTCGCTGGAGCGTCGGCGGCTACCGGATCGAAGGCCCAGGCGCGCAATTGTTCGACCGGATCGAAGGCTCGCACTTCGCGATCCTCGGCATGCCCCTCCTCCCCCTGCTCGCTTACCTGCGCGAGCGCGGGCTTCTGCTCAGCTGATGGCCTTCCCTTATGCCGAAGTGATCGGCGATCCCGTCGCCCACTCCAAATCGCCGCTGATCCACGGCTTCTGGCTGGGGAAGCTGGGCATCGTCGGTGACTATCGGCGTACGCAGGTCACCGCGGACGAACTGCCGCTCTACCTCGCCGCCCGCCGGACCGACCCGGATTGGCGCGGCTGCAATCTGACGATGCCGCTCAAGCAGACGGCAGTTCCGCTGCTTTCCGCGCTCGATCCAGCCGCGGCGCGGATCGGCGCGGTGAACACGATCGTCGCGGAAGGCGCCGGGCCGGAGACCGGCTTCAACACCGACGCCGAAGGCTTCCTCGAGCCGCTTCGCCCGCTCCTCGCAGAACGCCACCTGTTCCGAATGGCGCGAATCCTCGGCGCCGGCGGCGCGGCCCGGGCAGTTGTGCAGGCTCTGAAAGGCGAAGGTTTCGCTCTGGTCGTCGCCGCGCGCCGGGCCGAGGAAGCGGCACGGCTGGTCGAAGGCCTCGACCCGCACTTCAACCACGCGGTCGCGCTGGACCACTTCGCCGACGCCACCGATTTCGCCTTCGACGATCGCAGCCAAATTCTTGATTTGGTGGTCAACACTACGCCTTTGGGCATGGCAGGTAAGGCGCCGCTGGAACTCGATTTCAGCCACGTGCCCCCAGGGGCGGTGATCTACGACATCGTCTACGACCCGCTTGAGACGCCGCTGATCGCCGAAGCGCGGCGCCGCGGCCACCTGACGATCGACGGCCTCGCCATGCTGATCGGCCAAGCCGCTGCCGCCTTTCAGCACTTCTTCGGCGCCCCCGCCCCGCGCGAGCACGACGCCGAACTGCGTGCGTTTCTGACGCAATGATCACGCTCGGCCTCACCGGCTCCATCGGCATGGGCAAATCCACCGTCGCGGCAATGTTCGCCGACGAAGGGGTCCCGGTGTTCGACGCCGACGCCGCGGTGCACCGCCTCCAGGGCCCGGCAGGCGCCTTGGTCGCCGCGATCGAATCCCACTTCCCCGGCACCACCGGACCGCAGGGCGTGAATCGCACCGCCTTGTCCGAACGGGTGCTCGGTGAGCCCGAAGCGCTCCGCCGCCTCGAATCACTCGTTCACCCGGCGGTAGCGCGGGAGCGGGAGGCGTTTCTTGCCGCAAACGCCGCCGCGCCGGTGGTGCTGCTCGACATCCCGCTCCTGTTCGAAGCGGGCGGCTGGCAAGCGGTGGATAAAATCGCCGTCGTCTCCGCGCCCGCCGACCTCCAGCGCGCCCGGGTCCTCGCCCGCCCGGGAATGTCGGCGGAAAAGTTCGAAAAGATCCTCGCCCGCCAGATGCCCGATGAAGAAAAGCGCCTGCGCGCCGATTTCGTCATCCCGACCGGCGGCAGCCTCGAGGAAACGCGACGAGCGGTTCGGCGCATCCTCGCTTGTCTGACCGGCGCCATCGATTCATAGTCGCCTTATGCGCGAAATCGTCTTTGACACGGAAACCACGGGCCTCAGCCCGCTCACCGGCGATCGCATGGTTGAGATCGGCTGCGTCGAGCTCCTCAACAAGGTCGAAACCGGCCGCACCTTTCATGCCTATTTCAACCCGCAGCGCGCCATGCCCAGCGGCGCCGAAGCGGTGCACGGCCTTTCGGACGTCTTCCTCTCCGACAAACCCTTGTTCGGCGACGTGGTCGAGGACCTGCTCGAATTCCTCGGCGATTGTCCGCTGGTTGCTCATAATGCCAGCTTCGATTTCGGCTTTCTCAATCACGAGCTCAACCATTGCGGCCGCCCCTTGGTGTGCATGAGCCGGATGGTGGACACGCTCACTATCGCCCGCAGCCGCCATCCCGGCGCCAAGCACAGCCTCGATGCGCTTTGCTCCCGCTTCGGCGTGGATCGCAGCCTGCGCATCAAGCACGGCGCTTTGATCGACGCCCAGCTTCTTGCCCAATGCTATGTCGAACTGAGCGGCGGCCGCCAGATCGGCCTCGGCCTCGCCGACGTCATCACCATTGAAGAGAAAGCGGACAGCGCCTTCGATTCGGGCGCGCCGATCACCTTTGAGATCCGCCCGCCCCGGCCGCACGCCGCGACCGAGGAGGAGCTTGCCGCCCACGCAGCCTTTGTTGCGGGGCTCACCGATCCCATATGGACCCGATTGGCGGCGCGCGGTTAACGACACACGGTTGACGGCGCTGGGCGGCGACGCCTAATCCGCCGCCTCATTTGCGGGAGCATCGCATGGACATTCGCGTTTCGGGTCACCAGGTCGATACCGGCGAAGCACTTCGCAATCACGTCACCGATCGCCTCTCCGCCGTTGTCGAAAAGCACAATTCGCGCGCGACTTCCGCCCACGTCATCTTCGGCAAGGGCCCGCACGACCACGGCTTTACCTGCGAAATCCTCTGCTACATTCCGGGCGAGGTGCTGAAGGGCACGGACAGCGCCGCCGATGCGCACGCAGCCTTCGATGCCGCCGCCGACAAGGTCGAAAAGCAGCTTCGCCGCCACCACCGCCGTCTCAAGGACCACCATGCCGGCGAGGTGCCTGATGCCCTCGACGAAGCGATGCGACGGGACGAACCCGCCGCCGGCTGATGCGGCAAACCGAGCTGCGATTCGCGACTTTTATTCAAAAACAATGAGCGGCCGGGGGCGGGACGCTCCCCATTGGTGGTGCCATGAACGACCTATCCGCGCTGCTGACCATCGAGTCCATCGATGCGAACCTGTCGGCTTCGAACAAGAAGGCGCTGTTCCAGATGCTCGGCGCCGCCGCCAGCCGCCACACCGGTATTCCGGCAAAGACCATCGTCTCCGCCCTCAGCGACCGGGAAAAGCTCGGCTCCACCGGCTTCGGCGGGGGCGTGGCTATTCCCCACGGAAAGATCGAGGGGCTCGACCGGGTCTACGGCTATTTCGCGCGCCTGCCGCAGCCGGTGGAGTTCCAGGCGGTGGACGGCCTGCCCGTCGACCTCGTCTTCCTGCTCCTCTCTCCGCCCGATGCCGGCGCCGATCATTTAAAGGCGCTTGCCGGCGTCAGCCGCGCCCTTCGCGACCGCAACACCGCGGCCAAGCTGCGCGGCGCCCGCTCCCGCGACGCGATCTTCGCGCTGCTCACCGGCGTCGAAAGCCTCCATGCCGCCTGACGGCGAAGCGGCGGCCGGCGCGTCCGCCCACTATCGGGCGCTGGAATCGCTTTACCGCCACGCCGCGATCAACACTGTCTTCCCCTCGCGAATCGAGATCCCGGAAGAAGGCGTCTGCCGGATCCACTTCGACGTCCGGCCGGAGCTGTTCCACGCCGCCGGCGCCGCCCATGGCACCCTGTACTTCAAGATGCTGGACGACGCCGCTTTCTACGCCTGCAACAGCCTGGTCACCGATCGCTTCCTGCTCACCACCGCCTTCAACCTCCTTTTCACCAAGCCGATGAAGGAGGGGCCGGTGATCGCCGAAGGCCGCTGGGCGAGCGGCCGCCGCCGCGTGCTGGTCGGCGAAGCGCGGCTCCTCCTCCCCTCCGGCGAGGAAGCAGCACGGGGCACCGGCACCTTCATGCGCTCGCACATCCCGCTCTCCGGCCTCCCCGGCTACGTTCCGGGCGCGTGACCCCGCGCCTCGCCACCTCCGTCCTCGCCGGCGCCTTGATCCGCAAGGCGGAAGGCGAGGGAGGCTTCGCGGCGGTGCTCGCCAAGGGCGACCCCACCTCCGGCGCGATCCTGCTGCTGCTTACGGAGCGCGGCGGGCCGCCGGTCCTGCTCGAGCGCCTGCTGAAGCCGGGCGGCAGCTACAGCTGGGCACACCCCATCGATGATCCGGCGCAAGTTCCGGAGTTCGTCGCGCGGCGGCGGCGATTCGACCCGGATTTGTGGGTGTTGGAGCTGGACATCCCGTCGGTGGAACGATTCACCGCTGAAATGAGCGCCTTCGATTGACTCTGCTGCACCGCACAAACTAGCCGCGCCCCTGTTCTTTCGTGAAGAAGCGAGGGGCGGTCCCAACCTGGGGTATTTCGGGGGGCGGGCGGCCGATGCGAGACGGAAGGCGGGTCCCGGGATGCGCTCAAGCAAGAGCAGAAGCATCCGGCGTTTCGGACCGGCCAGCCGCACTGTTTTGAGATTAGATGTTTTCGATCGTTCGCGCCGCCGGCACTGCCGCGGCCCTTTTGGCTGCCATTCTCGGCACCCCCTCCCAAGCCTGGGAGTTCGAAACCCCCACCCTGATCTCCTCCGATCTCCTCGCAACGCCCGTTCAAGGCACGCCGCCGCTCCCGACGCAAGCGCCCGCACAGGCAGCACCGGTCGCCGAGGCTCCGGCCCCCGCCGAGCCGCCGAAGCCGCAAGAGCGCCCCGTGCGCCGCAGCCTTTCCGAACTGGTCGGCCTCCATTCCTCCTCGCGCACCGCAGACAGCGAGCAGGAATGCCTCGCCAACGCCGTTTACTTCGAATCGAAAGGCGAGCCGCTCGCCGGCCAGCTGTCGGTCGCCGAAGTGATCCTCAACCGCACCAAATCCGGCCGCTTCGCCTCCAGCGTCTGCGGCGTGGTCAAGCAGCGCGGCCAATTCTCCTTCGTCCGCGGCGGCCGTCTCCCCTCCGTCCCGCGCGCCTCGGCCGCCTGGAAAAAAGCCGTCGCAATCGCGCACATCGCGCGTGAGGACATGGCCGACAGCCCCGCGGCACGCGCCCTCTTCTTCCACGCCACCCGGGTTCGTCCCTCCTGGCGCGGCCTGAAGCGCATCGCCACCGTCGGCAACCACGTCTTTTACCGCTGAGGGACTCGCCTCCGTTCCCGTTTCATTCTAGTGAAGCGGGAATGGCTTCGACTCAGACTCTCTGCTTTAAGGACGCCCCGCTCGCCGCGCAGGATGTGGCGCGCGGAGTGACCCGGTTGTTCTTCAACCAGGACATCTTCGCGCTTTGCGAAGTGCCGCTGGTCAACGGCCGCCGCGCCGACATGATGGGCGTCTGTTCCTCCGGCCTGATCACCATTGTTGAGATCAAGGTGTCGCGCGCCGATCTGCTCGGCGACGGCAAGTGGCTCGACTACCTGGATTATTGCGACCGCTTCTTCTGGGCGGTGCCGGCCGGGTTCGACCTTTCGCCGTTTGAGCAGGACTGCTTCCACCCCGCTGTCTGCGGCCTGATCGTCGCCGATCGCTACGACGCGGCGGTGCTTCGCGAGCCCGCGCTTCGCCGCCTCGCCCCCGCCCGCCGCAAGGCCGAGACCCTGCGCTTCGCCCGGCGCGCCGCGCGGCGGCTGGTCGGCGATCTCGATCCGGGTCTCGCCGGCTTCGCTTAAAGCTTGGGTCCGGCGACCTTCTTGGCCGGCGCCGCCGGCGCTTCAAGCAGCTTCAGGATTCCCGCCGAACGCGCGCCGTCGCGCTTGGCATGATCGATCGCGGAGAGCCCCGCCGCCCGGTCGCCGCGCTTCGGATTCGCGCCCTTGGAAAGCAACAGCCTCACCATGGCAAGATCGCGCCGCTGCACCGCCAGGATCAGCGGCGTCTCCCCCTGGCCATTGGCCAGGTCGACCGACGCCCCACGGCCGAGCAGCAGCTCGGCGCCTTCAAGCCAGCCGAGCTGTGCGGCGATGCCGAGCGCGGTGGTGCCCTGCTGGTCCTGCAGGTCGGGCCGGATACCCCTGCTCAGCAGGAAGGAAAGCCATTCGTAATCGCGGGCGCGCGCGACGATATGAAGCGCGCTGTCGCCGCTGCCGCGTTCCCGGCTGTTGATCACCGTCGTGCCGGGCTCCGACACCAATTGCGTGACCTTGGTGCCGTCGCGCTCCTTTACCGCCTTCAAGAACGAGTGGCTGTCGGAATAGGATTGCGCCGCAACCGGTACCGCAATGATCAACGCCGCGGCCGCAATCGCCCGCTTGAAACCTTTAGCCACAATCATTCCCCATTCCGCTCGAACACTTGATTGCGCGCCTATAGCAAAGCATGGCTGCCCGCGTCATGAACGAAACCGTGAAAACTCGATTTTCCCTTATCCTCCCGATGCTTCTCGGCCTTGCGCTCGCCTCGTGCGGCGCCGCCGCGCCACGCGAGGAGCCGCCGCTCGCCGGGGCAAGGATCGGCGGACCCTTCACGCTCACCGATCAAGACGGGCGCCAGGTCAGCGACGCGAGCTTCAAGGGCAAATACCGGATCGTCTATTTCGGCTTCGCAAGCTGCCCCGATGTCTGCCCAACCGATCTCGCCCAGATCGGCCAGGCGCTGCGCTTGTTCGAGAAAAACGATCCCGCCCGCGCCGCCAAGGTCCAGCCGATCTTCATCAGCGTCGATCCGGAGCGTGACACGCCGCCTAAGCTCAAGGAATACGCCGCCGCCTTCCACCCGCGCCTCGTCGCGCTCACCGGCACACCCGAACAGGTCAAGGCCGCGGCCAAGGGCTATGCGATCTATTATGCCAAGGTGCCCGCCGATAATGGCGAGTATCTGATGGATCACCAGCGCATCTTCTACCTGATGGATCCGGACGGAAAGCCGATCGCCATTCTTCCCCACGAGAAGAACGCGCAGGCGATCGCCGACGAACTCACACGCTGGGTGTCGTGAGCGGCGGCGGAATTCCGGTTTGGGAAAAGCCGCTCGATCAGCTCAACCGCGCCGAGTGGGAGTCGCTGTGCGACGGCTGCGGCAAATGCTGCCTGCACAAGGTGGAGGATGCCGACACAGGCGAGGTCTACCCGACCAACGTCGCCTGCAAATTGCTCGATCGTCATTCGGGCTTCTGCTCCAATTATCGCGGCCGTCACGCTTACGTTCCCGATTGCGTGCGGCTGACGGCGGGCAAGGTCGGCACCCTTCCCTGGCTCCCCTCCACCTGCGCCTATCGCCTCCGCGCCGAGGGCAAGCCGCTGCCCGGCTGGCATTATCTGATCAGCGGCGACCGCGAGGCGGTGCATCTCGCCGGACAGTCGGTGCGCGGTTGGACGATCGGCGAAGCGGATGCCGGCGATCTCGAATATCACCTCACCGACCGTGAGCTCTGACCTCGTCTTCGAAGGCGGTGCGACCAGCGCCGCCCTTCAGCTCACCGTCTCGCCCCGCGCCCGCGTCCTTCGCCTGCGCGTCGATCCGCGCACCGGCGCCGTGTCGCTCACCGTGCCGCGTCGGGTCTCGAAACGTAAGGCGCTGGAATGGGCGGCCGAGCACCGCGCGTGGATCGAGGCGCAGCTCGCCAAGATCGCGCCGCCCGAGCGGCTCGGGCCAGGCTCGGTGGTGCCGCTCTACGATCGCCCGCACCGGATCGACTGGAGCGCCGAGCGGTCACGCATTGTCCGCCTCGAGGAAGGCCGCATCGTCGCGGGGGGCCCGTTGGAAGGGCTCGAAGGCCGGATCCTGCGCTGGCTGAAGCGCCACGCGCTCGACGTCCTCGCTAGCGAAACCGCCGAATATGCCGCAAAGGCCGGAGTCACTGTCAGCAAGGTGGCAGTGGGCGACCCTCTGTCGCGCTGGGGGAGCTGCTCGTCCACCGGCGGCATCCGCTACAGCTGGCGCCTGATCCTTGCGCCCGATTACGTCCGCCGCGCCACCGTCGCCCATGAAGTCGCGCACCGGGTGCACATGAACCACGGCCCGCAGTTCCACGCTCTGGTCGCCGAACTGTTCGAAGCGGACCCGACACCCGCGCGCGCCTGGCTGCGCCGCAACGGCGCGGCGCTTCACCGGATCGGACGCGCCTAGATTTCCTGGCGTTCGCGCGGCCGGTCGGCGGCCGGCTCCCGCTCCCGCCGGCGCGGCGGCGGTTCGCGGCGCGGGGCGCGGTCCGGGTTCACCGCCCGCTCGATCCACTCACCGTCGAGCTCGTCCTCGACCGGCCCCGGTTCGTCCTCTTCGCCCGTCTCGGGCCGCTGCGCGGGCGCGGGCGGCGCGGCGCGCTCCACCGGATTGCCTTCGGAATCGACCAAGGGCGCCTCATCCGATGGCGCCTTGAACCACACTTCCTCGTCCGGCTCGGCCCAGTCCGGCGCCTCAACCGTGGTCTGGAACTGCTCCAGCGGCCGGGTCGCGACCGCCTTGCTCATGAAGCGCTGAAAGGCCTGCGCCGGCGCCCGCCCGCCCTGGAGACCCGGGATCGCGCGATTGTCGTCGCGGCCCATCCAGATGCCGGTGGTCAGCCCACTGGAAAAGCCCAGGAACCAGCCGTCCTTGTTGGAGCTCGTCGTGCCCGTCTTGCCCGCCACCGGCCGGTTGATCTGCGCCGCCCGGCCGGTGCCGGTCATCACCGCCGCCTGAAGCAAGTCGGTCATCTGCGCCGCGACATGGGGCGCTACGAGCGTCCGCTCGTCGTCCGCTTCGTGCTGGTAGAGGAGTTCGCCGTCGCCGGTGGTCACGCGCCGGATGCCGTAAGGCACCACCGCCTTGCCGCCGCTCGCCACCGACGCATAAGCGCGCGTCATATCGAGCAGGCGTACCTCCGCGCTGCCCAAAGTGATCGACGGGTGGGTCGGCAGCTTGGACGTGATCCCGAAGCGCTGGGCGATGTCCGCCACCGTGCGGAAGCCGACTTCCTGGCCGAGCTGCGCCGACACGGTGTTGATCGACTGCGCAAAGGCCTGACGGATTGAGACGGTGCCGGCGAAACTTCGGCTGTTGTTGCGCGGGCTCCAGCCGTTGATGGTCACCGGCTTGTCCTGCACCGCGGTTTCGGGCGTGTAGCCGAACTCGATCGCAGCCAGGTAAACGAACAATTTGAACGCCGAACCCGGCTGCCGCGCCGCCTGGGTCGCGCGGTTGTAGATCGAATCGACGTAATTGCGCCCGCCGATCATCGCCCGGATCGATCCATCGCGGTCGAGCGCCACCAGCGCCCCTTGCGCCCCCGCCGGCGTCGACGCGTTGATCACCTGATCCGCAAGCCGCTGCATATTGGGGTCAAGCGTGGTCCAGACGTCGATCGGCTCGACGCTTTCGTCGATCAGCGTGTCGAGCTGGGGAAGTACCCAGTCGGTGAAGTAGCGAACGCTGTTCTGCTTGGTCGGCGTCACCAGCTTGACCTCGGCGGGCTCGGCCGACGCCGCCTGCGCGGCGCTGATATAGCCTTGCTCGCGCATCAGCTGAATGACGACTTCGGAGCGCGCCTTGGCGGCCTCCGCGTCCGCAGTCGGCGAATAGCTCGACGGCGCCTTCACCAGCCCGGCGATGATCGCGCTTTCCGAAAGCGACAGCGTCTGCGCCGAATGGCCGAAGAAGCGCCGCGACGCGGCGTCGATGCCGTAAGCGCCGCCGCCGAAGTAAACGCGGTTCAGGTACAGCTCCAGGATCTGCTCCTTGGAGAAGCGCCGCTCAAGCGCCAGCGCGAGGATGCCTTCGCGCACCTTGCGGCCGTAATTGCGGCTGCTGGTCAGGAAGATGTTGCGCGCCAATTGCTGCGTGATCGTGGAAACGCCGCGCACCTTGTCGTCGCGCTGGAAACTCACCTTGATGCCGCGCAGGATGCCGACCGGGTCGACGCCGGGATGGTAGCGGAAGCGGCGGTCCTCCACCGCGATCATGGCGTCCTTCATCACGCTCGGGATCTGCCGGTAGGTCAGCCAGTTGCCGAACTCGGGTCCGGACGAGATCAGCACCGAACCGTCGGCGGCGCGCACGCGGATGGTTTGGCCCAGGTCGTCGCGGCGGATCAGCTCGCTGTAGCTCGGCAGTTCGCTCATCGCGACGGCGACGGCCACGATGAGCGCGATCAGCCCCAGGATCGAACCGTAGAGCAGGGTCTTGAGGGTGATGATCAGGCCGCGCTTCAGCGGCGATCTTGGAGAAGCGACACTGGCCATTGTTGGCGGAGGTTAGGGCGATACGGCCCCGCCGACAAGCGCCCCCGGCCTCAGCCCTCCTCGCGCCCCTTGAAGTCCAGCGAAGCGCTGTTGATGCAATAACGAAGGCCGGTCGGCCCCGGCCCGTCGGGGAAGAGGTGGCCCAGGTGCCCGTCGCAGCGGGCGCAGCGCACTTCCACCCGGCGCATGCCGTGGCTGGTGTCGGCATGCTCGCTCACCGTCGGCGCCGCCGGCAGGGTGAAACTCGGCCAGCCCGATCCGCTGTCATATTTGGCTTGGCTGTCGAACAGCAGTTCGCCGCAGCCGGCGCAGCGATATTCGCCTTGGGCCTTGTTGTCGACGAAGCGGCCGGTGAACGCCCGCTCGGTCCCTGCCTCGCGAAGCACCTGATATTGCTCGGGCGTCAGTTTCTCACGCCATTCGCGTTCGGAAAGGTCCACGCGCTCTTTGTCCTCGTCAGCCATGCCTGAAGATCGTCCCACCATGATCGGAAAGCTGCACAACGCGGCGCAGCACGCGCGGGTTGCGTCTGAGCGGGAAGTAGGATGCCTCCGGCGGATATCACGTCAAGATCGTCCCCCGGACGATCTTTTTCGACGTGATATGGTGCGGTCGAGAAGACTCGAACTTCCACGGCCTTTCGGCCACAGCGACCTCAACGCTGCGCGTCTACCAGTTCCGCCACGACCGCACGTGTTGTCGCCGATCAGGGACCGGCGCCGGTAGGAGCGGGGCCTCTAGCAAAGCCCCCCCGCCCGCGCAATGCGCTTTCCGCGACCGCCTAATAGAGGAACATCGGCATGCCTTCGACGCGCATCAGCTTCGCGCGATAGGCTTGCGGATCGTAGAGCGCGGCGACGTCCACCCGCTTGGTGCCCTGAAGCAAAGTGTTGGCGGCGACATGGCCGTAATTGCCGCCGCTCAACGTCACCATCCGCGCCTTTTCTCCGCGCTGGAGGAGTTGCACGGCCAGCGCCCCGAAGGCCAAGCCGACCATTCGGTCCATCGCATCGGGCTCGCCGGCGCGCATCAGGTAGGCGAGCTCCTGGTTGACCACCCCCGATCCGATCCCTGCGGTAATCGCCCGGCCCAGCCTCTGCCCGACGCCGAGTTCCGAACGCTCGCTCGCCGGCTTGGAGAGCTCCGCGTCGGCGCCGCCACTGCCGATCGTCGCGCCTTCCGAAATCACGCACATCGCGTAACGCGCCGGATTGTCCGCTTTGTCACGCTCGAGCAGCGGCAGCAGCCGGTCGATGTCCGCGGGAACTTCCGCGATCACCGTCCGGTCGACCTGCGCCAGGAAGCCGGCCAGCAAAGCCGTCTCGCCGCTCCGTCGCCCGAACAATTCGATCACGCCGATGCGCTCATGGCTGCCGACGGTGGTGCGAAGCGCGTTGATCGCCTCCACCGATCGGCTGACGGCCGTGGAGAAGCCGATGCAGTAATCGGTTCCGAAGACGTCGTTATCCATCGTCTTCGGAACGGAGATCACCGGCACGCCCTGGTCGGCGAGGTGGCTCGAAAAGCGCAAGGTGCCATCGCCGCCCAGCGTCACCATGGCGTCAATGCCCATCCGCTCCAGCACGCGAAGCACGCGCGCCGTCTGGTCGCCTTCTTTTAGAGTTCGCGGATCGGTGCGGGACGTGTGCAATATAGTGCCCCCCGTCCGGTCGATCCCCCTAACCCCCTCCCGGGTCAGCTCGACGCTGTTCTCCGCGACACTTTCGGCAACATCCGGATCGATCGCCAGCACGCCTTCCCACCCCCGGCGAAAGCCGGTCACCTGCCAGCCGAGATCGTCGGCGGAAAGCGTGATGGAGCGGATGCAGGGATTGAGGCCCGGCACGTCGCCGCCGCCGGTCAGCACCCCGATCCGCATCAGCCGGCCGGCGCGAAGCTGATGTTCACCGCTTTGGCGCCCTGCGGCACGTCCACTTCGGCGCTGTTGAAGGTGGCGCTTGCCCCCGGCGCGAGCTGCGGCACCGGCGCGGAGATCACCCAGCCGTAAATCGAGCGCCCGCTTGCGTCGCGAAGCTCGGCCCGAAGCGCCGGAACCCGCTGTGCCGTGTCGCTCGGGTTGGTGATCCGCCCTGTCACGGTGAGCAGCTCGTTGCCGCTCGCCATCCGCGACCGCTGCGTCTTGTGGTCGACGATCTGCAACGCCGTGCCGCGCGCTTTGGCAAAGGACAGGCCGGAGCCGAGCTTGGCCGGAAGGCCCCAGAAGCCGATCGCGGCGGTGGCGGCAAGCATCAGCACCGCCGCGGCGATGGCGGCGATCGTCCAGATCTTCGCCCAGTTGCGCCGCGGCCGGAACGGCGGTTCGTGGGCAAAAGCGTCATAATCCTGCGGCGCCTCTTCCGGCTCCGGCCCCAGCAGGGCGGCGGCCGAAGCGCGCGGCTGCGGCACGTCGCGCTGCACGGGCGCACGCATCGCAGGCGCGGGCGGCGGCGGCGCGGGAGGAGGGGGCGAAGGCGGCGGCGGGGGTGGCGCCGCGGCACGGGCGGCGGCGTCGCCAAGATCGAGAACGGCGGGCTGCTGGAACCAGCTATGCCGGCAGCTTGCGCAGCGCACCTGCCGTCCGGTGGCGCCGACCGCGCTGTCCGGCACCACGTATCGCGTATTGCAGGCGGGACAGCTCAGGATCATGGTTTACGGAAAGGCCCCACTTCTCGGTGCGCGTGCCGAATCCAAGCACATTCAGGCGCCGCCATGCAAGCAATTGCGCGGTTTTGTATGGTTTACGGCCCCCCGGGCGCCGTGCCATTGACGGTGGAGGGGTTTCAGCCAGCGGAGAGGGCTCTGAACAGCAGCGCCAGCATCGTCCAGTTCGACAATGTCGGCCTGCGCTACGGCACGGGGGCGGAAACGCTTTCGGACCTCAGCTTCTCGTTGCGCGAAGGCGGATTCTACTTCCTCACCGGACCGTCGGGTGCAGGCAAGACGTCGCTCCTCAAACTTCTCTACCTCGCCCAGCGGCCGAGCCGAGGTTTGATCAAGCTGTTCGGCGAAGACATCGTCACCATGCCGCGCAAACGCCTGCCGGGCTTTCGCCGCCGCATCGGCGTCGTGTTCCAGGATTTCCGCCTCGTCCCGCACCTTTCCGCCTTCGACAACGTGGCATTGCCGCTGCGCGTCGCCGGGGTGGAAGAAAGCGATCTTCAGACGCCCGTCTCGGAAATGCTCGCCTGGGTCGGCCTCGGCCACCGCGCCACCGCGCGGCCCGCGACTCTGTCGGGCGGCGAGCAGCAGCGCGTCGCCATCGCACGCGCCGTGATCGCCCGGCCCGAGCTGCTGGTTGCCGACGAGCCGACCGGCAACGTCGATCCCGAAATGGCCAAGCGCCTGCTTCACCTGTTCGACGGCTTGAACAAGCTCGGCACCACCATCGTCGTCGCCACCCACGATCTTCACCTCATCTCCTCGATCGGCCGCTCGGAGATGCTCCGCCTCGACCGCGGACAGTTGCTCGACCCCACCGGCGCCCTTCGCCACCCGCCGAAGCGGCCGGAAGCATGAAGGCGCCCCTGCAATGAAAGCCGGCGTACGCCAGTTCGGCACCGCCGACGCGCGCCTCCTTTCGGAAGGGCGGCTGTCCGGCCCGATGCCGTGGGTGATCGCGATCATGATGTTTTTGACGGTGCTCGCCGCCGCCGCCGGCTTGGGTCTTGGCGGCGCCGCCGACCGGCTTGACACCACCACCGGCAACCGCGCCACCGTTCAGATCGTCGAGCCCAACCCCGACCGCCGCGAGGAGCAGGCGGTCGCAGCTCTCTCCCTTCTCCAGCGCTTCCCCGGCGTTACCTCCGCCAGCCGAATCCCGACTTCCGAAATGGCCGACCTGCTCGAGCCCTGGCTAGGCCCCGGCGGCGCGCAGGACGATCTCCCCATTCCGGCGATGATCGACATCGAGCTCAGCCCACCCGCTTATGCCCGCATGGACAGCCTCCGCGCCGCCGTCACCGCCGCCGCTCCAGCCGCCCGGCTTGACGACAATGCCCAATGGCTCGCGCCGCTGGCCGGCCTCATCGGCGCGCTTCGCTTGCTTGCCGGCGGGCTCGTTCTGCTGATGATCGCCGCGACCGCCGCGACGGTGGTTCTCGCCGCCCGCGCCTCGCTCGACACCCACCGCAGCACCATCGAGGTGCTCCACCTGATGGGCGCCACCGACGTCCAGGTCGCCCGCCTGTTCCAGCGCCGCATTGCCTTCGACGCCCTGTTCGGCGGCTTTGTCGGCCTCGCCGCGGCGGGCGGGGTGCTTCTTCTAATCGGCGCCCGCATCGGCGCTTTGGGCTCCGATCTGCTCGGATCGGCAGGCCTCCCCCCGCTCAGCTGGGCGCTGCTCGTCGCTTTACCCGTTTTCGGGGTCCTTCTGGCGATGGTGGTTGCCCGCGCTACCATTCTTCGCGCGTTGGGGAGGATGCTGTGATCAGACGCGCCATCGCCTTTCTGCTGCTCCTCTACGTGCTCGGCTACGCCTTGTTCACCGTGCTTCTGCCGCGCCCGGCGGCAGACGAGCAGACCGACGCCATCGTGGTCCTGACCGGCGGCGCCAAGCGCTTCGAGCGCGGCCTCGGCCTCCTGCAGCAGGGCAAGGCGAAGCGGATGCTGGTCTCCGGCGTCGCCCGCACCGTTCGCCCCAACGAACTCGCCGCCGAATACAAGGCCGACGAGCGGATATTCGCCTGCTGCATCGATCTCGGCCGAGAAAGCGTCGACACCCGCTCAAACGCCGAGGAAGTGTCGCGCTGGGTCACCAAGCACAAGGTCCGCTCGATTCGCCTGATCACCACCGATTGGCACATGCCGCGCGCCCGCTTCGAACTTTCCCGCCGCCTGTCGGGCGACGTCGAGGTGCTAAGCGACGCCATTGAAAGCAACCCGGTATTCAGCCAGCTTTTCACCGAATATAATAAATATCTGCTGCGCCGCGCCGCGGTGCTGATCGGCATTTGATGAACTTCGTCCGCTCGCTACTTTTCACCCTCGTCTTCTACACCGTTACCCTGTTGTGGGTGCCGATCGCCATGCTTGCCAGCCTGTGGGGCCCCGCCGGCGTGCGGCTGACCGGCCGCTGGTGGGCGACATGGCATTATTGGTGCACCGCCGGAATCCTCGGCATCCGCACCCGCATTGAAGGCGAGATACCGCGGGGCGCGGTGCTGATCGCCGGCAAGCACCAGTCGATGTTCGAGACCATGGAGCTCGTCCGCCTGTTCGACGCGCCCGGCATCATCATGAAGGACGAACTGTCGCGGATCCCGATCTGGGGCCGGCTTGCGCGCCATTATGGCCTGATCGCCATCGACCGCGCCGGCGGAGCAATCGCCCTTCGCGCTATGGTGCGGGATTCCAAGGCGGCCGTTGCGGAAGGGCGTCCGGTGGTGATCTTCCCCGAAGGCACCCGCGTCTCGCCGGGGGACCAGCCCGAGCTGCAGCCGGGATTTGCCGGCCTTTACCGCGCGCTCAACCTGCCCGTGATCCCGCTCGCTCTGAACAGCGGCCGCGTCTGGCCGCGCAAGGCTTTCGTCCGCCTGCCGGGCATCGTCACCTTCCGCTTCGGCGAGACCATCCCGGCCGGCCTGCCCCGCCGCGATGCCGAAGCGCGCGTCCACGCCGCGATCAATGCGCTGGAACACCCCCTCCGGTGAGGGCGGCGCTTTCGTGAACCACGTGGATATTCTGGCCGAGATCGGCCGTCTCGGCCCGTGGCATCATGACCTTGAAATCGTGCCGGGCGTCCGCACCCGGGTTGCGCCGCTGTCGCCGGAGCGAACCGATCAGCGGACGCCGACGACGTACCGGCCGGAAGACCACGTCCGGGAGATCGCCGGCGCCTTGTTTCCCGACGGATTCGCCGGCCGCTCCTTTCTGGACTGCGCCTGCAACGGCGGCGGCCACAGCCTTGCCGCCGCGCGCCTAGGCGCCCGGCGCTGCTTCGGCTTCGATGCTCGTGCGCATTGGGTAGAGCAGGCCAATTTCCTCAAGCGGTTCGCGCCGGAAACGGAGATGGCGTTCACCGTAGCGGCCCTTGCCGAGCTGCCGTCGCTCAACCTCCCCCGGTTCGACGTCACCTTGTTCAGCGGCCTGTTCTACCATCTGCCGGATCCGGTGCACGGTCTTCGCCTCGCCGCCGATCGGACCAGGGAAATCCTGATCCTCAACACCGCCGCGAAATACGCCCACGGCAAGGCGCTGCAACTTGAACGGGAAAGCCCGGACGAGTTCATGTCCGGAGTCGACGGTTTGGCCTGGCTCCCCACCGGCCCGCATGTGCTCCGCGACATTCTCGCCTGGTGCGGCTTCCCCCACAGCCGCTTATTCTTTCATCGCCCGACGCGCATGGGGTGGAGCAGGCTGGAGCTGTTCGCCGCGCGCGATGCCGCAGCATTCGCCCACTTCGACACGGTGGCAACCGAAGCGCAACCCTTGCGTCCACTTACCCTCGCCCAGCGGCTTGCCGCAAAGATGCGCAAGCGCCAGCCCGTGGGCCCGAACAAGCTCGTCATCCCGGCCGATCTTGCCGCTGCCCTTTCCACCAACGAATGCCGCGCTTGGGTTGCGGCGAATTGCTCGGGCCCGGTCGACGGCTTCGTCGCGGACGACGGCCAGGTGGTGATCAGCTTCCCCAGCAGCGCCGATGCCCGCGCGTTTCGAGGACGCTGGCTTAGCTGAGCTGACGGCTTGCCCGCTTCAGATATTGCGGCGGCCGTAGCGCTCGGCGAATTCGCGGTCGGACATCAGCAGGTATCGGATAAAGTCCACGAACGCCCAGATGCCGGTGACTATCAGGCCGATGATCGTGCAGGTCAGCACCAGCATCACGATACCGCTTCCCGTCCGCCCCAGATAGAAGCGGTGGATGCCGAGGGGGCCCAGAAAGAAGGCGAGCAACGCGGCGACAATCTTGTTGCGGTCGTTCTCGACGACCGGCGGCTGGTGGCGCGCGGGTGCTACCGCGCGGTTCGGCCCAGACGCCTTCTCGGGCACCGGGAAGATCGTCAGCGCCCGCGTCTGCTCGCTTTCGAAATCGACATACATGCCGATTGCCGGCTCGCCGCGATCCGCCCAGTCCTCCGGCGTGAAGGTGTAGCGCTGGCCGTCGTCGCCCGCGATTTTTCCGTGGCCCGTTCTGGTGTCCACGCCAAGTACCTGCCCGCGCATGATTCCCTTTCCCCGATTTCACGCGCATCTTGGCGACACGGCGCGTTTTTGCAATCGCTGCGTGTTGTTTTCAGGCGTTTCGCGTCATTCCACCAGCCGCCAGCGCAGGGTCTCGCCGGCATGGAAGGGGACCAGCGCCGATCCCACCGCCGGCAGCGAGTCCGGCACCGCCGCGCCGCTGCGCTCCAGCACGATCCGCTCCTCGTTGAGCGGCAGGCCATAGAAACGCGGCCCATTTTCCGACGCAAACGCTTCCAGCTTGTCGAGCGCGCCTTCTTCCTCGAACACCGCCGCATAGCTTTCGATGGCGAAGGGCGCGTTGAAGATGCCCGCGCAGCCGCAGCCGGATTCCTTGGCCTCCACCGCATGCGGCGCGCTGTCCGTGCCCAGGAAGAACTTGGCCGATCCCGAGGTGGCGGCGCGGCGCACGGCCAGCCGGTGCTCCTCGCGTTTCGCGACAGGCAAACAATACGCATGCGGCCTGAGGCCACCGGCGAACAACGCGTTGCGGTTGATATGAAGGTGCTGCGGCGTGATCGTCGCCGCGACGTTCGGCCCCTGCGCCGTCACGAAGTCGGCGGCGTCGGCGGTGGTGATATGCTCGAACACCATCTTCAACTGGGGAAAGTCGCGCACCAGCCGGGTGAACACGCGGTCGATGAACACCTTTTCCCGGTCGAACACATCCACGTCCGGGTCGGTGACTTCGCCGTGGACCAGCAAGGGCATGCCGATCCGCTGCATCGTCTCGAGCGCGGAGTAGATGTTGGCGATATCGGTGACGCCGTGCCCGCTGTTAGTGGTGGCGTTGGCCGGGTAGAGCTTGGCGGCTGTGAACACGCCTTGTCCATGGCCCCGCACAATCTCCGCCGGGTCGGCGCCGTCGGTGAGGTACAATGTCATCAACGGCGTGAAGCCCAGCCCGGCGGCTGCCGCGATCCGCTCGCGATACGCCATAGCGGCTTCGACGCTCGTCACCGGCGGCACCAGGTTCGGCATCACGATCGCCCGCGCGAACTGCCGCGCGGTGTAAGGCGCCACCGCCTTCAGCATCTCCCCGTCGCGCAAGTGGACGTGCCAGTCGTCGGGCCGGCGGATGGTAAGGCGCTGCGGATCGGTCATGCGTGTTCCCGGCGAACGAAGTTGGTTTTGGGCCGCCGAACCCCTAACTGCTGCTCATGGCCGCGACCACCCTCATCGACCGCTCCGTGCTTCGTCTTTCGGGAGAGGACGTGCGCGGGTTCCTGCAAGGCCTCGTCACCAACGACGTGCTCGCCGTTTCTGCAGAGCAGCCGCTCTGGGCGGGCCTACTCAGTCCGCATGGCAAGGCTTTGTTCGACTTCATCCTGTGGGGCGACGGCGACGACCTGCTGATCGACTGCGAAGCGGATGTCGCCGACGAGCTTGCCCGGCGGCTCACCATGTACCGCCTGCGCCGCAAGATCGTCATCGCGCGCGAAGAAGGGCTGGCGGTGCACTGGTCCATCGGAGGGACCGCTGGCGTCCCCGACCCGCGCCTGCCGGAGCTCGGCCGCCGCTGGCTGGCCGCGCCGGGGGAGCCCGCCACCGGCTGGCTGGAGCACCGGCTGCGTCTTGGCGTCACCGAAGGCCGCGCCGAAGTCGGTTCGGGCAAGACGCTCTGGCTTGAGTGCAACGCCGCCGAGCTGAACGGCGTCAGCTTCACCAAGGGTTGTTACGTCGGGCAGGAGAATACCGCCCGGATGAACTACCGCTCCAAGGTCAACCGCCGCCTGGTGGTCGTCCCCGCCGACGCGTCCGGTGAGCGCACCCGCATCCACTATCCCCAGCTCGGCCTCGTGGTGGAGCATCGCCGCGTCGAGAATTTGGGCGGCGCTCTCATGCCGACGTGGCTTTCCGCCGCCTTGTCCTGAGCCCGCGGCGGGCGCAGAGGGAGAGCATGAAAATGCTCCTCCTCCTCGCTGCCTTTGCCGCTCTGGCAGCGTCTCCAGCCTCCGCTGAAGTGTCGCCGCAGCAGGCCGACTCCGCAGTTCGGAAGATCGTCGCCGACTCCCGCTTCAAGCAGGCCGCTGCGGCGCTCGATGCCGGGCACGAACAGTGGGTGGCGGACACGATTGCCCTTACCGAAATCCCGGCGCCGCCCTTCAAGGAAGCCGCCCGCGCCAAGGCTTATGCAGACATGTTCCGCGCCCGCGGCCTGAGCGACGTGGAGATCGACGAGGCCGGCAACGTCCTGGGCCTCCGCAAAGGCACCGTTGCTGGCCCGATCCTGATCGTCTCCGCTCACCTCGACACGGTGTTCCCCGAAGGCACGAACGTGAAGGTCCGCGGCGAGGGCGACACCCTGCACGCGCCCGGCGTCGGCGACGACAGTTCCGGCCTCGCCACCCAACTTGCGCTCATCGACGCCCTCAATGCCGCCGCGATCCGCACCGCGAGCGACATCCTCTTCGTCGGCACGGTCGGAGAAGAAGGTTTGGGTGACCTGCGCGGCGTCCGTTACCTGTTCAACAGCGGCAAATATAAAGGCCGGGCAAAGGCCTTCCTGTCGCTCGACGGCGGCGGCATGGATTCCATGGTAACCGGCGGCGCCGGCTCCAGGCGCTACCGGGTCACGTTCAAGGGCCCGGGCGGCCACAGCTACGGCGCCTTCGGCATCGTCAACCCAATGGCCGCCCTCGCCAGCGCGGTGACCGAGCTCTACGCGCTGAAGGTGCCTGCCAGCCCCAAAACCACGTACAGCACCAGCGTGGTGGGGGGCGGCACCTCGGTGAACGCCATTCCCGAAGACGTCTGGCTGGAAGTCGATATGCGCTCGGAAAGCGCCGCCGAGTTGGCGAAGCTCGAAGCGAGCTTCCTTGCCGGCGTCGAGCGCGCCGTCGCGGCCGAAAACACCGCCCGCTCCACCCGCGAAGGCAAGGTCAGCGCTGAGCCCAAGCTGATCGGCGACCGCCCCGCCGGGCAGACGCCGGAAAGCGCCGACGTCGTCCGCCTCGCCAGCGCCGCCTACAAAGCGGAAGGCATTCCGCTGAAATACGCTTCCGCCTCGACCGACGCGAACCTGCCGATCAGCCTCGGCATTCCCGCCGTCACCCTGTCGCGTGTGTCCCGCAACGCCCGCGCCCATTCGCCGGACGAATGGATCGGCATCGAGAAAGCGGATAATGTGAAGCTGAAGCGGATCACCCTGGCGACGATCCTCGCCCTTGCCGGGATGCGCTAGGCGCCGACCTCGGCAAAGGCGCGGACCGGGAAGGTGCCCATGCCGCTTATCTTGGGCGGCACCGCGCTGAAGCGGAAGCCGCTCTCGGGAAGCGTGCTGAGGTTGGTGAGGTGCTCGCAGACCAGCACGCCCGCGCCGAGCAGGATCGTATGCACCGGCCGCCTCGGCGCCCGTGTGTCGTCGATATTGTGGCTGTCGATCCCAACCATAGCCGCGCCGCGCTCCGCAAGCAGACGCGCCGCCTCTTGCGTCAGGAACGGGTGGTTCTCGTAATAAGCATCCGTTAGCCAATGCCGGTCCCAGCCGGTGTCGACCAGCACCGCCTTCCCCGCTACATCCAACCCTTCGAACGTGTCGACATCCACAGCCATCGCATCTGAGCGAACAACCAGCCCCGGCAGCGCCGCGAGCCGCGCGAGATCGAGCTGCGCCAGATCTGCGCCATCCTCGAAACGATGGAAAGGCGCGTCCAGATAGGTGCCGGTATTCGCCACCATGTCGATCCGCCCGATCTGAAAGGTCGAGCCATCCTCGTAGAGCGCCGCCGACTGCTCCCGAGTCCAGAAGTCGCAGATATGCGGCCCCGGCAGCCCCTTGTAGGTGACCATGCCGGCTTCGATGACGTGGCTAAGGTCGATCAGCATCGAGCAGCGCGCGGCAATAGGTGCGGTGGGCGGCGAAGGCGGCAGGCTTGGTCGTCTTCAGCCGCCGGTAAAAGGCTTCGGCGGTTTTCACGTCGCCGCTGTCGACCTGATCGCGGCTGCGCTTCGCCTTTTGCCCGAATTCGGCGAGGATCAGCCCCCAGGTCATCGTCTCGCCGAACTGGTCCGCCGTCGGCTCCGCCTCCGCATTGTCCTTGGCCGCGACCGACGAGGCGGCGCAGGCCACCGCCTGGTGGTAGAAGAGCTCCGGCGGCGGCGCATAAGGCGCAGCGGCCTTGGCGAGCGTCGCAAGCAGCAACTGGCCGATCATTGCCCCGACTCCCCCATCTGCTTCTTCCGAAGCGCCGCAATCCGGAACAAGGCGTAAGCCGCGATCGCCATCCAGATCACGTTCAGCGTAGCCGACGGAATCGCACCGTGCCACAGCCCGTTGACGATGAAGCCAGCCGCACCGACCAGGTTCATCCACTGAAATGCGGGCGACGCACCGGTCAGCCGCCCAAGCGTCACCAGCAGATAGGCGCCAAGAATTAGCCCCGCGCCGATCCAGCCTACCACCTCCACGGCGATCAGCATCCAAATATCCGCTTCGGAAAGCCGCGCGGCGGTTCGGCGCAATACCAGCGGCCGGCCTTGCCGATCCGCTCTTCAACCAGCTGCCAGCGGCCGTTCTCGCGCCGCATCACCGCCCGCACTGTCAGCCCGCCTACATGCGGCCACAGATCGCCGAACACCGCCCGCCCGTCGATCATGGCCCCATCGCGCCGCCGGGGCTCCGCAACTACCAAAGCCCATTCACCCGAGACGCGCAGCTCGGAGACATCCAGCACAATCTCCGCATCGTACTGCTGGAGGTGCGACTGCACCGACGGCGTCAGCGCCTCGACGATCGCCGCCTGCTCCGCCGCCGCCGGCGGGGCCGCGGCCAGCGCCGCGGCGATCAGGCTCGTCCCGATCAGGAAGCGAGCTTCCGAAGCACGTAGTGGAGGATGCCGCCCGAGCGGAAATATTCCAGCTCGTTCAGCGTATCGATCCGCACCCGCGCAGTGAACTCGGAGGTCGAGCCGTCCGCCTTGGTCACCTGCACCTGCACATGCTGGCGCGGGGTGAGATCGGCGATGCCGGTGACGGTGAAGCTCTCCGTCCCGTCGAAGGTGGGGATCTCCTCCACGAACTGCAGCGGCAGCACGCCCATGCCGACCAGGTTGGAGCGGTGGATGCGCTCATAGGTCTCGGCGATCACCGCGCGGACGCCGAGCAGGTTGGTGCCCTTCGCCGCCCAGTCGCGCGACGATCCGGTGCCATATTCCTTGCCCGCGACCACCACCAAGGGCGTGCCTTCCGCCTTGTAGCGCATGGCGGCGTCGTAGATCGGCAGCGTCTCGCCCGACGGAATGTGCTTGGTGATGCCGCCTTCGATGCCGGGGACCATCTTGTTCTTGATGCGGATGTTGGCGAAGGTGCCGCGCATCATGACGTCGTGGTTGCCGCGGCGGGCGCCGTAGCTGTTGAAGTCGGCGCGGCTAACCCCATGATCTACAAGGAATTTTCCGGCGGGGCTGTCGAGCTTGATCGCACCCGCGGGCGAAATGTGATCGGTGGTGATGCTGTCGCCGAAAATCGCCAGGGGACGCGCGCCGACGATGTCGCCGGGGGCCGTCGCCGTCATGGTCATGCCTTCGAAATAAGGCGGGTTGGCGATGTAGGTGGAGCCTGCGTCCCAGGCATAGGTCTTGCCGCCCGTCACCGCGATCCCCGCCCATTTGTCGTCGCCCTTGTAGACGTCGGCGTAGCGGGTGCGGAACATCGTGCCGGTGACGTGAAGATCGATCAGCGTCCGAACCTCGTCGTTCGACGGCCAGATGTCGCGCAGATACACCGGCGAACCGTCCGAACCGGTGCCGATCGGGTCGTTGACCATGTCGCCGGTCACCGAACCCTTGAGCGCATAGGCCACCACAAGCGGCGGCGAGGCGAGGTAGTTGGCGCGCACGTCCGGCGACACGCGGCCTTCGAAATTGCGGTTGCCGGAAAGAACGGACGCGGCGACGATGTCGTTGTCGTTGATCGCGCGGGAAATCGGCTCGGGCAGCGGGCCCGAATTGCCGATGCAGGTGGTGCAGCCGTAACCGGTGAGGTGGAAGCCGAGCCCGTCGAGATCCGCCTGAAGCCCCGAGGCGACGAGATAGTCCGTCACCACCTGGCTCCCCGGCGCAAGCGACGACTTGACCCAGGGCTTGCGCGTCAGCCCCTTTTCCCGCGCCTTGCGGGCGACCAGGCCCGCGGCGACCAGCACCGCCGGGTTGGACGTGTTGGTGCAGGACGTGATCGCCGCAATCACCACGTCGCCATGGCCGAGATCGACCGCCCCCGGGCCGCTTTCCTCCGCCGGCGCAGACGCCACCGGCACGCGATTGCCGAGCTCGGCGGCGTCATGGCCATATTCCTTGGTGAAATTCGCGATGAACTCCTCGTCCACCTGGCCGAGCACCACCTTGTCCTGCGGCCGCTTCGGCCCGGCGAGCGAAGGCTCCACCGTTGCCATGTCGAGCCGCAGCGTGTCGGTGAACACCGGTTCCTCCGTGCTGCCCGGCTCCAGCCAGAAGCCCTGCGTCTTGGCATAAGCTTCGGTGAGCGCGATCTGCTCCTCCGAGCGGCCGGTGAGGCGCATATAGTCCAGCGTCTTGCCGTCGACCGGGAAGAAGCCGCAGGTCGCGCCATATTCCGGCGCCATGTTGGCGATGGTGGCGCGGTCCGCGACCGAAAGCGCCGACACGCCCGGCCCGTAAAACTCAACGAACCGCCCGACCACGCCCTTGGCGCGCAGCAGCTGCGTCACCGTCAGCACCAGATCGGTGGCGGTGATGCCTTCCTTGAGCTCCCCCGCGAGATGAAAGCCGACCACTTCCGGGATCAGCATGGACACAGGCTGGCCGAGCATCGCCGCCTCCGCCTCGATCCCGCCGACGCCCCAGCCGAGCACACCCAGGCCGTTGACCATCGTCGTGTGGCTGTCGGTGCCGACCAGCGTGTCCGGATAAGCGACTTCGGCGCCGCTTTCGTCCGGCGAGGACCAGACGCTCCGAGCGATATATTCGAGGTTCACCTGGTGGCAGATGCCGGTGCCCGGCGGCACCACCTGGAAATTGTTGAAGGCGGAGCTGCCCCACTTCAGGAACTGGTAGCGCTCCATGTTGCGCTGATATTCGAGCTCCACGTTCTGCTCGAACGCCTTTGGCGTGCCGAATTCGTCGACCATCACCGAGTGATCGATGACGAGGTGGACCGGGACCTGCGGGTTGATCTTGCGCGCATCGCCGCCAAGCTTGGTGATCGCATCGCGCATCGCGGCGAGATCGACCACGCACGGCACGCCGGTGAAATCCTGCATCAGCACGCGGGCCGGCCGGTACTGGATTTCGCGGGCGGGGGCGGCCGGGTTCTTGACCCAATCGACCAGCGCCTGAATGTCCTCGCGGGAAACGGTGACCCCGTCCTCGAAGCGAAGCAGATTTTCGAGCAGCACCTTCATCGAGAATGGCAGCTTGTTGACGGGCCCGAGCGCCTCGGCGGCCTTGGCGAGGCTGTAATAAGCGTAGGTCTTGGAGCCCACCTGGAGCTCGCTGCGGGTGTTCAAAGAATCATGGCCGACCGAGGTCATCGCGCGCCTTTCCGGTGTTGGTGCGTCAGCGGGAGAGGTGGAACCCACCTGTTGGTGCGCGCTCTAGCAACGGGGGGCGAAGGGGGGAAGGGGGGAGGGCTGAACCGCCCGCTTGGATGATGGCCGCCGGTGGAGCCGGAGTAGGCCAAGGCCACCGGGCGAAACTTTCTATTGTCAGATGTACATCTTTACACTAAGTGTAATATCGTCGGGGCAACCGGCGTTTCGAAAAGGGGGCAGTGTGATGGGAAGAACGACGGTCAGGGGGCCTTACTCATGTTGGTGGATTTCGACGACGCGGATTTGCAGCGGCTCGAGCACGACGCTCGCTTTGATGGAGGGTATGCGCAAGCAGTAGTACGAGGGTTCCGCAAGGTCATGCAACTGCTCAGGGCGGCAGCGCACGAGCAGGACCTTTACGCTCATAAATCACTTCGCTTCGAGAAGTTGAAGGGGCGGCGAAGCCACCAGAGGTCTCTTAGGGTGACAGGTCAATGGCGCCTGATCATTGGGTTGAGAGACCGACAGGACGGTAACAGGGTAGCAGTGGTTATGTCTGTTGAGGACTACCACTAGATAACGAACGGTAAGAGCATGAAGGAATTCACCCCTGCAGAGGTTTTCCCGCCAGGCGAGTACCTGATGGACGAACTCGAAGCTCGCGGCTGGACCCAAGCCGAGTTCGCGGAGATCATCAGACGTCCGGCGAGGCTTGTGTCTGAGGTGGTAGCGGGGAAGCGCGCCATCACACCGGAGACTGCGAGAGATTTTTCCGCGGCGCTCGGAACCAGTGCCCAGTTTTGGCTTGGGTTAGAGGCTACATATCAGTCGTCACGGCTGGCACCAGCAGACGAAGCTATCGCAAGAGAGGCTCAGTTGCGAGAGCGCTTCCCTGTGAGGGAGTTGATCAAGCGAGGCTGGATAGAGGGCTCCAAGAGCCTTGACGTACTTGAAGCTCGCATTTTGAAGTTCTTCGATATCCCGAGCATCGAGGCCCCCGTCGCTCTGGCTCATGCAGCCAAGCGAAGCGGCGGCACCGATATATCTATGCTGCAGATCGCGTGGCTGCGTCGGGTCCTCAATCTGGCAAAAGTCCCAGTGCAGTCGGCGTACTCTGCTGATCGTCTCAGAGCGATCCTAGGTGATCTTGAGGCCCTGATGGGGGAGCCAGAGGGCATTCGCCACGTTCCCAGAATTTTGAACTCGTGCGGCGTACGATTCGTCATTGTTGAGCCTATTGCGGGATCGAAAATTGATGGCGCTTGCCTGTGGCTCGATGACAAATCGCCAGTTGTAGCACTCTCTTTGAGATTAGATCGCATCGATAACTTTTGGTTCGTCTTAAGACACGAAATTGAGCACATTCTCAGGGGCGATGGGAAGGACACCCCGATCGTCGATAACACTGAGGAAGAGGATACCGAACTCGAGTGCGAGATAGCCGCAAACGCAGCCGCCGCAAATTTTTGCGTACCTCAAACTAAAATTGCTGATTTCATTGCCAGAATAGATCCGTTCTTTTCCGACGAACGGGTTCGCGGGTTTGCAAAGTTAGTCCGGAGACACACCGGTATCGTTGTAGGTCAGCTGCGCCGCCGAACAGGACGGAACAACCTATTCGCTAAATATCTTGTAAAAGTTAGGCACCACATTGTGCCGGTTGCGCTTACTGACGGCTATGGGGTTTCTCTCTCCGACTAGGACTCATTCAGATGGCAAATTATACTAAGCAGCTTCAGAAGATCGTGGCGGACTATCGTAAGGCGGGGCTGGAATGGCCCGCACCCGCAAAAGCGATCGCAGAATGGGCAGTGTCTGAGGGGAAGTGGCAGCTTCCCCCTGCAGCCGTGACACAGAAGTGCGCCGAGGACATCGCCCGTGCAATGCGGGAAGAGTTCATGACGGACGCGAAAGGTCGCCGTGTTCGAGTGAAGCATCCCGTTACTCGAACGATCAACGGCGAGCAGTACGTGCTCTGGGACGACATCAGAACCGCGCCACGTTCCCATATGCAGATGGCATTCCAGCAGCGCCGGCTTGGTATCGTGGGGGATTGTCGTCAGCTCAAGACAGATGTCGACAGCTACAATGATGCCCGAACTGACGAGGAGCCGATCCAGATGGTCTTTGACTTCACTATGGATTTGGCCGAACTTGAAGCAGCGAGGGCCGCATAGGAGAACAACGTGTCGAACGTGGACGACTTGATTGCACTGATGGGCGCAGTGGGAGCCCATCACAAGCACTTCTACCATTTCACAGATAAAAGGAATTTGCCCACAATCCGAGAGCATGGGCTTCTATCGCTGCAGGAGCTCGAAAAGCGCGGGCTGAAAATACCGGCCCCGGGCGGCAATGACTGGAGCCATGACGCTGATCGGCGAAAAAGCTTGGATGACTTCGTCCACCTCTGCCTGTTCGATGAACACCCGATGGAATATGTAGCGAAAAATGAGGGTCGGATATCGGAGACCGTTTTCCTCAGAGTATCCCCTCTAGTGATCAAGACTCCCGGCACATTGGCAAGTGCCGATGTCTCCAATAAATCCGGAGTTGTAACCCATCCTCTCGAGGAGGCGCTTTCGAACGTCCTGGACTTAGAAGTGGTCTACACTAACACCGACTGGAAAGACCCTGAAATACAGGAGCGGCGTAAGGCCGCCAAGAAGTATGAGATTCTTGTGCCGAAACACATCGACCTGGCGCTGATAACGGGGCTTTGATGGCAGTCCGACCGATTTTCGTACCAGTCCTCTCAGGTCCCCGCTTGGTAGAAGAAGTTCCACTTGAGTTTCGGTGGCATCCCGGGATGTCTGCTACTCAGAAGAAGAAGAGTGTGCTTGAGCTTCATGGTGCTGCCTCGAGGCGGGGCTTCCAAACAGTCTTGGAGGTATCGACCAAGTCTGAGCGCGAAATCGGCCGGAAACTCAGCGCATTTTATTTATCACTGCCTCTAGGCCAACGTGAGATTGGCCTAGAGGCGGCTTTCCAAGGCAGTAAGGTATTCGAGCATGGAGGGCCATTTAATGACCTCTACGACGCTGATCCACGCGACGCCAAACGGGACATACGGCTGCGGGAGTCGGGCAGGCTAATTTCCTTCCAGTTTGGAGGCACCGAGTACCCGCTGAGCCCCAAGACCGCCTTCTATGATTGGCTCTACCTTAAAGCTCTTTATCCCCATCGTGAGTGGTTGCGCCGACTTCACGTGTGTGACGCATTTTCGGACATCGAGTTTAATCCTGAAAAATCTATAAATTGTCAGGCGCGCTCCTGCGCAACCTTTGTGGCACTGCAAGCGAGAGGTGGGCTTGATGAGGCCGTTACCTCGTTCGAAGTTTTCAAGGACAAACTTTCTCGTCAAACCCTCTAAAGATTGTCCGCCCGGCACCAGAGACAGAAGTGTGTACGCGGAACTGGTTCGGGCACCGGATCTCGGCTCGGGCTTTCTACGTGGGCGCTTCCAAAATGCGCTGCTTTGTAGGGTAAAGCGCGCAGTAAGAGGCGTTGCCCTCACCCTCGTACTGCTCCGCAACGGTACCTGCCTCTCGCAAATTGGGAGAGGGTGAAGCACCGGCGCAGATTCCATTTTCCTACATCGTACTCTTTGTGTTCCAAGCTGTCCGGTTGCGATTCGCGCGGAGTTGGTGGGGGCGCCCCTCGGCTTCGCTCGGGACGAACGAGGCTGGCGGTAGAGGAGACACGATCATGGCGATGACGCGGGGGCGGGCTGGGGGGCGGAAGGCTCGGGATGCGGCGGAGGCGCGGGGGGTGAGGGAGCGGATCGACGGGTTTACGCCGGAGAAGGAGGTGGACTTCCTCCTCGAGCTGGAGCGATCGGGCTGCGTTACCGATGCGGCGCGTGTCGTGGGGATATCCAAGACTTCGATCAACCGGCACCGGCGCTTCCGCCCCGCCTTCGACGCGGCGTGCAAGCTTGCCCGGGTGAAAGCGCGCGGGCCGCTGGAGGCGATCGCCTATATGCGGGCGGTGGAAGGGGCGGAGACCAAGATCATCCGCGAGGGCAAATTGGTGGAAGTGCGGGTGCGGCCTTCCGACAACATGCTCAAGACGCTGATGCAGGCGTCGGACCCGGAGAAATATGGCCGGGTGGGCGGCGCTTCCCCGGCGCAGGTGGAGGCGATCCGCCGGCAGATCCTGGCGGAACAGGAGGTCGAGCCGACGGAGGAAGAGCGAAGGGAGCTGATCGAGCGGCTGCTGCGCAAGATCCGGAAGCTGCGCATGCGGATGATCCGGGAAGGCTGCGGCCTGACGCTGGACGGGTCTCTGGTGCCCATAGGCTATGGGCCCATCGCGCCGGACGCGGTGCCGATGATCGAGGATCCGGTCGCTTACTCGCTGGAACAGGAAATGGCGGAGTTCATGCGGCGGACGGCCGAATAGGAACGCCTTCAACAGGAGCGCGGACTGGGCTAGAGGCTGCCGCCATGAACGGTATCGACGAAGACGTGATCGCGCGCATCGGCGGCGCGGCGGACCTTTCCGCGCTCGAGGCGGAGCGGGTGGCGGCGCTCGGCAAGCAGGGGGCGGTGACGCAGCTCCTGAAGAGCCTGGGCAAGATGAGCCCGGAGGAGCGGGCCGAAGCGGGGCCGCGGATCCACGGCTTTCGCGAGGCGGTGACGGCGGCGATTGCCGAGCGCAAGGCGGCGCTGGAGGGGGAGGCGCTGGCGCGGCGGCTGGGCTCCGAGACGCTGGACATGACGCTGCCGGCGGAAAGTGCTCCGCGCGGATCGGTGCATCCGGTCAGCCAGGTGATGGACGAGCTTGCCGAGATTTTCGCGGATCTGGGCTTCGCGGTCGCGACGGGGCCGGAGATCGAGGACGATTGGCACAATTTCACCGCCCTCAACATCCCGGAAAGCCACCCGGCGCGGGCGATGCACGACACGTTCTATTTCCCGGACGGGGACGCGGAGGGGCGGCGGATGCTGCTGCGGACGCATACGTCGCCGGTGCAGATCCGGACGATGATGCGCCAAAAGCCGCCGATCCGGATCATTGCGCCGGGGCGGACGTACCGTTCGGACTCGGACGCGACGCATACGCCGATGTTCCACCAGGTCGAGGGGCTGGTGATCGACCGCGGCATTCACCTCGGGCACCTCAAGTGGACGCTTGAGACGTTCTTGAAGGCCTATTTCGAGCGGGAGGACATCGTGCTTCGCCTCCGCCCGAGCTACTTCCCGTTCACCGAGCCTTCGGCTGAGGTCGATGTGGGGTACACGCTGGTGGGCGGCCGGCGGGTGCTTGGCGGCAGCGATGGGTGGATGGAGCTTTTGGGCTCGGGAATGGTGCACCCGAAGGTGATCGCGGCGTCCGGGCTCGATCCGGAGGAGTATCAGGGCTTCGCGTTCGGCTGCGGGATCGATCGGCTGGCGATGCTGAAATACGGCATGGACGACCTGCGCGCCTTCTTCGACGGCGACTTGAGGTGGCTCCGCCACTACGGCTTCGCGGCGCTTGATGTGCCCACGCTGAGCGGGGGAGTGGGGGCATGAAGTTCACTTATGGCTGGCTCAAGGAGCATCTTGAGACGGACGCATCGGTGACGGACATCGTCGAGGCGCTGACCCGCATCGGGCTGGAGGTCGAAGGCGTCGAGAACCCGGCGGAGACGCTTGCGCCGTTCGTGGTCGGGCACGTGCTGACGGCGGAGCGGCATCCGCAGGCGGACAAGCTTCAGGTGCTGACGGTGGACGCGGGCACGGGCGAGACTTTGCAGGTGGTGTGCGGCGCACCCAATGCGCGGGCCGGGATGAAGGGCGTGTTCGGGCCGCCGGGCGCTTATGTGCCGGGCAGCGGCATCACCTTGAAGGTTGCGGCGATCCGCGGCGTGGAGAGCCGGGGCATGATGTGCTCGGTGCGCGAGCTGGAGCTTGGCGACGAGCATGACGGCATCATCGCGCTTCCCGACGACGCGCCGACCGGGCAGAGCTATGCGGCCTATGCGGGCCTCGACGATCCGGTGATTGATGTCGCGATCACGCCCAACCGCCAGGATGCGATGGGCGTCTACGGCATTGCCCGCGATCTGGCGGCGGCGGGGCTCGGCACGCTGAAGCCGGTCTCGGCGCGTGTGGTGGAGGGGAGCTTCCCCTGCCCGGTCGAAATTCGCATCGAGGATGCCGACGGCTGCCCGGCTTTCTACGGCCGCGTCATTCGCGGCGTGAGGAACGGCCCCTCGCCGGCCTGGCTTCAGCAGCGCTTGAAGGCGGTCGGGCAGCGGCCGATCTCGGCTTTGGTCGACATGACCAACTTCATCATGCTCGGCTGGGGCCGGCCGCTGCACGTCTACGACCTTGCCAAGCTCAAGGGCGCCGTCACCGCGCGGCGGGCGCGGGACGGGGAGGAAGTGCTTGCGCTCAACGGCAAGAGCTACCGGCTGGACGAGACGATGACGGTTATCGCTGACGAGGCGGGTGTCCACGACATCGGCGGCATCATGGGCGGCGAGCATAGCGGGGTCACCGAAGAGACCACCGACATCCTGATCGAATGCGCCTACTTCACGCCCGAAGCGATCGCGCGGGCCGGCCAGAAGCTCGGCCTCACCTCCGATGCTCGAACGCGGTTCGAGCGGGGCGTGGACCCCGATTTCCTTGAGGAGGGCCTCGCGCTCGCGACCGAGATGGCGCTGGCGCTTGCCGGCGGCGAGGCGTCGGAGATCGTGCGCGTCGGCGCGCCGCCGAAGCTGGAACGGATTGTGGAATACCGCCCCGGCCACACCCTCGCTCTTGGCGGCGTGGACGTGGCGGAGGGGGAGCAGAAGGACATCCTTCAGCGGCTCGGCTTCACCGTCGAGACCGGCGACACGTGGCGGATCGGCGTGCCGAGCTGGCGGCGCGACGTCGACGGCGCGGCCGACATCGTCGAGGAAATTGTCCGGATCCACGGCATCGACAAGGTTGAGGCGGTGCCGCTTCCCCGCGTGCCTGGCGTTGCCCGGCCGACCGCGACGCCGGAGCAGCTTCTGGAGCGCAAGGTGCGCCGCACCGCCGCGGCGCGCGGGCTCAACGAAGCGGTGACGTGGAGCTTTATTTCGGAAAGCGAAGCCGCTGCGTTCGGCGGCTCCCACTGGGTGCTCGAAAACCCGATCAGCGAAGACATGAAGGCGATGCGGCCGTCGCTTCTGCCGGGCCTGCTCGCGGCGGCGCGGCGCAACATGGCGAGAGGCGCGTCAAGCGTGCGGCTGTTCGAAGTCGGCCGGCGCTATCTCGAAGGCGGCGAGCGGCCGACGCTGGCGATCGTCCTCGCCGGGGATCGCGGCCCGCGCCACTGGCGCCAAGGCAAGACCGGCGGATTCGACGCTTATGACGCCAAGGCGGAAGCGCTCGCCATCCTGGCCGCGGCGGGCGCGCCGGTGGACAACCTCCAGGCGCTCGCACCGGCGGGCGGGGTCTACCACCCCGGCCGCTCCGCGCGGCTCAGCCTCGGACCGAAGAACGCGCTCGCCGAGTTCGGCGCGTTGCACCCTTCGACGCTCAAGGCCTTCGACCTGGACGGCGACGTCGCCGCG
>DATBNC010000015.1:0-67641 GCA_036554525.1 Allosphingosinicella sp. | reverse complement strand
CAATAGCCTTCGTTGTGGCTCGTGACCCGTTCGCCGCCGCTGGTGGTCGTGTTCGTCTTGGGCAGGAAGCTGTCCGAATCGACCTTGAGCCACACCAGCCAGGGCGCGGCGATGTAGACGGTGGAATAGGTGCCGACGATGACGCTGATCAGCAGCGCGGTGGTGAAGCTCTGGATGATCGCCGGCCCGAGGAGCATCAGCGAGCCCAGGGCGAGAAGCATGGCGAAATTGGTCGCGACGGTGCGCGACAGGGTCTCGTTCATCGACAGGTTGAGCAGCGAGACGATGTCCATCTTGCGGTATTTGCGCAGATTCTCGCGGATACGGTCGTAGATCACCACCGTGTCGTTCAGCGAGTAGCCGACAATGGTCAGGATCGCGGCGACGACGTTCAAGTTGAACTCGAGCTGGGTGAGCGAGAAGAAGCCCACCGTCATGCAGACGTCGTGGAACAAGGTCACCAGCGCGCCGACCCCGAATTGCCATTCGAAGCGCAGCCATATGTAGATGGCGATGCCGAGCATGGCGAGCGCGATGGCGATCGCGCCGGCCTTGTAGAGCTCGTTCGAAACCTTGCCGGAGACGCTGTCGACGGCGAACTGGGCCTTGGGATATTTGGCGCTGATAGCGTTGCGCACCCGCGATGCCGCGGCGACGGCGGCTTGATCTCCGCCTTCGGGAAGGCCCATGCGGATGGAGAGAGTGCGGGGGTTGCCGAACTCCTGAATGCTCGCGTCGCCCATGTTGAGGCCGGCGACGGTGGAGCGGATGTCCTCAACCGGCGCGGGCTGTTCGAAGCTGACGCGGATCATCTGCCCGCCGACGAAATCGACGCCGAGGTTCAGCCCCCGCACGCCGACCAGCGCGATCGAGGCCAAGGTTACAATGATCGACAAGATGAGGGCGATGTTGCGCCACTTCATGAAATCGAAATTGGTGTTGTCGGGAACGAGCTTCAGAAGGCGCATCGGGCGTTCCTAGATGTGGAGTTCTTTGGGTCGCGCGCGGCGCGCCCAGAGCGAGACCAGCATGCGCGTCACGTTCACCGCGGTGAAGACGGAGGTGACGATGCCGATCATCAGCACGACCGCGAAGCCGCGGATCGGGCCGCTGCCGAAGTAATACATGATCAGCGCCGCGATGACGTTGGTGATGTTGGCGTCGAAGATGGCGGTGCTCGCCTCGCGGTAGCCGGATTCGATGGAATCCAGCACCTTGCGCCCTCGTCGCTGCTCCTCGCGGATTCGCTCGTTGATCAGCACGTTGGCGTCGACGGCGGCACCGATGGTGAGCACGAAGCCGGCGATGCCGGGCAAGGTCAGCGAGGCGCCGAAGAAAGCTAGAATGCCGAGGATCAGCAGCGCGTTCAGCACCAGGCCGACCGTCGCGTAGACGCCGAAGCGGCCGTAGGTCATCAGCATGAACAGGATCACCGCGCCGGTGGCGACAATGCTGGCGATCGTGCCCTTGTAGATCGAATCCCGGCCGAGCTCGGGCCCGACCGTGCGCTCCTCGATCACCTTCAGTTCGACCGGCAATTTGCCCGAACGCAGCTGGACGGCGAGTTCGTTCGCCGTCTGGACGGTGAAGCTGCCGGAGATCGACGCCTGCCCGCCTAGGATCGGCTCGTTGATGTTGGGCGCGGAGAGGACGACGTTGTCGAGAATGATCGCGAACGGCTTGTTGACGTTCTCGCGGGTCACCCGGCCGAACGCCTTGGCGCCGGCCGTGTTGAAACCGATGCTGACCGCCGCCTGGTTGTTCTGATCGAACGACTGGTTGGCCGTGATCAACTGATCGCCGGTAACAATGGAGCGGCGCTTCACAGCGATGCTGCCGCCGCCCTGCATCGGCAGGACCTGGCTTCCGACCGGCGCGCGCCCTTGCGCGACCTGCGCGGGATCGGCCTGAAGATCGACCAGCTTGAACTCCAGCCGCGCGGTTTTGCCGAGCAGCTTCTTCAGCCCTTCCGGATCCTGGACGCCGGGGACCTGAACCAGGATGCGCCGGTCGCCCTGGCGGATCACGGTGACTTCCTTGGTGCCCTCCGGATCGACGCGGTTGTAGATGACCTCGCGGGCCGTCGCCATGGCGCTTTCCAGCGCGGCGTCGATGCCAGCCTGGGTCGGGGTGAGCACCACCTTGTTCTGATCGATCACGCCGACGTCCCAGTCGCGGCCGCCAAGGCCGATCGGCTGGGTCTGGCGGCGCGCGAAATCCACCGCGGCATCGACCTGCGCTGGGTTGCGGACGGTGAAGACCACACGGTTGCCGGCGGTAGAGACTTCGCCGATGTCGATCACCGGATTTTCGCGGCGGACGCCGGTGCGAACCACTTCCTCCATCTGCTCGAGCCGCTGGCCGGCGACGTCGCTGGTGTCGGCTTCAAGCAGAAGGTGGCTTCCGCCGGCGAGATCGAGGCCGAGGCTGACCTGGCGGTGCGGAACGAAGCTCGGCCATTTGGCGACGTCGGCCGACGGGAACATGCTCGGCAGCGCCAGAGCGATACCGGCGAGGCAAAGGAGGACGATCCCCCAGATCTTCCAGCGCGGAAAGTCGAGCATGGCTTAGTCGTTCGCCGGCTTGGAACCGTGGGCGCGCACTTCGCTGAGCATGCCCTTCACCACCCGCACCCGCACGTTGGCGGCGATTTCGAGCTCCACTTCCGCTTCGTCGACGCGCGTCACCTTGCCGATCAGGCCGCCCGTGGTGACCGCCGTATCGTTCTTTTTCACCGCGGCGAGCATTTCGCGATGCTGCTTCAACCGGCGCTGCTGCGGCCTGAAGATCAGGAACCAGAAGATCGGAATGATCAGCAGGAAGGGCCCGACCAGGTTCAGGAAGGCGGCCATTCCAGAAGGTGCGGCGCCGGCGGCTGCGGCATAAGCGGGTGATGCGAACATGGGTGCTTACCTGGTGAGGGGCCGGCGCTGTAACAAGCGCCTGTAAAGTGGCGCGGCGGTTAACATGAGGCAGCCCGATTAGGCAAGGCGCGCTGGGCGTCCGTTCAGCGGCGCGGCGGAAGGATCATCAGGGTTGAGGTGCCGTGGGCGAGCAGCTTGCCGTCGGCGCCGATTATCCGCGCCTCGGCAGTGGCGATCTGCCGCCCAAGGTGGACCACCCGCCCCTCACAGCGCACGGTGCCGGCGTCCGCGGCGATACTGCGGGTAAAATTGCCTTTGGTCTCAACGGTGGTGTAGCCGATGCCGGCGGCGAGTTCGGTGTGCAGCGCGCAACCGGTGGCGCTGTCGATCAGGGTCAGCGCCCAGCCGCCATGGACGCTGCCCAGAGGGTTCAAGAGGTGCGGCCCGGGATCGCCTTCGAACACCGCCCGGCCGGCTTCCACCTCGACGAGCCGGAAGCCGAGCGTCCGCGCGATCGGCGGGCCGGGGAGCTTGCCGGCCACCATCGCTTGGAGGACGTCGAGCCCGCTCAGCCCGGCAATCTCCTCCGCGCTGCACACGCCGAAGCGCCGTTCGCCCGTCATTCGCCCACCTCATCAGTTTCCGAATGAAACCTATAACGGCCGCTGCTCGGGGTCAATCGCGCTTGCCTTGAGGGGGAGTTGAGCCTACATCGCGCGCCTTCGGCTCCCCCGGGAGACCGATCGGTCGGGGCGTAGCGCAGCCTGGTAGCGCATCACACTGGGGGTGTGGGGGTCGTAGGTTCGAATCCTATCGCCCCGACCATTTTTCTTCAAACACCTGTTCGGGCGGAGGCATCGCTGCCGCGCCCCGGCGCCTCGGCCCTGAGCACGGTGCCGTAGAGCTTGCCGATCCCGATCAGCGCGATGCCGAGCCCCATGAAGGACAGGATGCGTAGCAGGCCCTGAAGCGCTGCGGCGTCGGCGAGGAACACCTTGCAGATCGTTGCGGTGAGCAGGACCAGCCCGGCGAGGCGCAGCGCCTTGTCCGGCAGCCGTATCCCACCGAGCAGCAAGGCGATCGACAGCAGCAGCCCGCCTAGCGAGTAGCCGTAGGACTCGCCCTCGCCGATCGCCGGTCCGGCGAGCACAGCGCCTTGGAAGCCCTGGCGGACCATCAGCATCGTGCCGGCGATCAACGCCGCCAGGAACAGGCCGAGCCACAGGCCGGAGCGGGGGCCGCCCGCCGCCGCCCGCCTGGCCTTGTAGAGCCAAAAGGCGCTGAGGCCGTAGGCCGGCAGGAGCAGGTTCAGCACCGCCAAGGCGCCGACATTTTGGGCGACCAGGAACGGGTTGTGGAGCAGGAGATCGAACAGCACGAGCCGCGCCGCAGCTAGCGCGGTGAGGCCTAGGCCAAAAGCGCGGCGGGTGTCGGCGGTGGCGCCAGGCAAGGGTATCCGGCCGCTGCAGATCAGCCAGCCGAGCGCGAACAGCGCCTGGTTCAACAAGGTGCGCTCGGCAAAGCCGGAGGCGACGAAGTCGGCGGCGCTCCCGAGCCCGAAGAGCTGCTTGAACAGCAGGTAGGCGCAGGCCCCGGCGAACAGGGCCGCGGCGGCAAGCGGCACAGGCCGCGCCCAGTGGTCGGTGGCTGAGCCGACGCGGGCGACCAGCAAAAGCAGGGGCACGGGAAGGCCCAGAACCAGCAGGGCGCGGAGCGGCGAGGGGAGCGACGTCACCAGCGCCGGATCGCCGGCAAGCGACGCGGCCACGGTTGCCCAAAGCTCCGGCACGGTCGCGGCCGCCCACGCCGCGGCGGCGATGGCGGCGGCCAGGGCGAGACTCGCCACGCCCCGGTCGGCGAAGCGCCGGGCGGCAAAAGCGGCGAGCACGGCAAGGGCCAGCCAGCCGCTGCCGACGAGATCGCGGGGGAGGAGATCCCAGGCGGCGACCGCGAGCAGGATTAAAGCGGTTGAGGCGGCGACGAGGAGCGGGCGATCGGCGTCTGCGCGACCTCCTTCGCTTCCGCGGCGCCAGGCGAGCAGCGCCGGAGCGGCGGCGACAAGCGCGAACAGTGCGCCCCAGGCAGGGCGGGCCAGCAGCGCCGGCTCAACCAAGCGCAGGATCAGCACGGGTCCCGCAAAGGCGGCGCAGAACAGGCTGGTAGCCAGGAGGCGCGAAGAGCCCGCCAGCGCGCCGGGCGCGGCGCCGGCGGCGAAGATCAAGGTGATGCCGGCGGCGATCCAGGGGATCAGCGGATTGGGTTCGGGCGGTGCCGTTTCGAGGAAGAGGAGGCCGAGCGCGAGGCCGAGGGCAAGCGCTGGCACCGGCCGGTATTCTTCGGCGCGGCGGGCAAGGAAGAAGCTGGCGGCGGCAAGGGCGGCGAACAGCGCCCAGGCGGGGACACCGAGATCGGTGCGGGCGACGAGGACGCCAAGCTCTACCAGCCCGATCGCTGCCGGGCGCAGGAACTGGAGATGCCAGCCGCCGCCCGCCCGAAGCATCGAAGCGGCCACTGACAGAACGAGAATGAACGCTCCGGCGGGCAGCGCCTGCCCCGGCGGCAGGAAAATCAGCAGGCCCGTCCAGCCGAAGCTCAGCAGCACGGCGCTTGCGGCAAGCCAGGTCCAGCCGCGCCGGGAGGCGAGCGCGAACACAGCGGCGTTGAGCAGGAACAGATAAGTGAGCAGCGGCACCGAGCTTTCGCCCGGATTGCCGACGAGAACGGGGGTTAGGAAGCCGCCGATCAGCCCCATCACCGCCGCCGGTGCGCCGTGGCGCAGCGACAGGCCAAGGGCGGCGAAGGTGATCGCCAGCATCGCAGCCGACGCAGCGCGTATGCCCAGCAAGCCGTAAAGCACATGCGACCCGTAGGCGGCGGCGTAGAGAATAAGCACGCCGGCGCCGACCAGCGCCTGCGCGACGCGCGGGTCGAGCGCGGCGTCCTTGCGCCGCCGCGCGATCTCCCCCGCGCCGATCAGCAGGAGACCGAACGCCGCGGCCATGACCATGCGAAGCGCTGGCGTGATCAGGCCGATCTGGATCGAGTAACGGACCAGGAACAGGCCTGCGAGCGCAAGCGCGATACCGCCGATCCAGATCAGCAAACGTCCGCCCACCAGCCGTTCAAACACGCCGCCGAGGCTTTCCCCCGGTTCGGGCGGCGGAGCCGCTTCGGGAGCTGGAAGCTCGACGGCCGGCCGGGGAGGCGGCGCAACAGGTGACATCGAAAGCGGCGCCTGCTGCGTAACGGCGGTCGCCGCCCCGGTGTCCTGAGCGCGCTGAACCACCCGTGCGACGGGGCGCTCACGCTCACGGGGGCGCTCGGCGGCGTAGCCATGATCGTCCCGCTCGCGCAGCGCCAGTTCCAGGCGCTCGACGCGGCGGCTGAGCCGCCAGAGCATGGCGCCAAGCACCGCCAGCGCCGCAAAGAGGATCCACTCCATCGCGCACGGGGTAGCCGTCTCGCCCCCCGGTGTCAGCGCTCAATTGCTCGGGGAAGGTGCGGAAACCGTTTTCCTACATGATATCGTTCCACTTATGTTCGCACCGACTCGTGTTTTCAGCGGGTCGACACAGCAGCGAAGGAGAAGAAGATGGGACTGAAATCGACGATCGGGGCGGTGGCGAAGGTGCTGCCGGTGATCATCGCCTACGCACCGGCCTTGGCCGATCTCGTGCGGCAGGTGAAGGAAGCGCTGAAGAAGCCGAAGGCGCCGGTCGGCCAGGGCGACGAACCCGTCCCGGCCCAGTGACGCCGCGCCCCTTCCGCGGGATGCCTGCGGAAGGGGCCGGCATTGCGCGCGCCGCCCGCCTCTCCCAAATACCCTTCGAACTGAGGAGCGGGAACGTTATGGAAAGCTGGCACGGCACAACCATTCTGGCGGTGCGCAAGAACGGCAAGGCGGTGATTGCCGGCGATGGCCAGGTGTCGCTGCAGCACACCGTGATCAAGCCCAACGCTCGCAAGGTCCGGCGGATCGGCGACGGATCGGTGATCGCCGGTTTCGCTGGCGCCACCGCCGATGCCTTCACCCTGTTCGAGCGGCTGGAGCGCAAGCTGGAGCAGCATCACGGCCAATTGATGCGTGCTGCGGTTGAGCTGGCCAAGGACTGGCGGACCGACAAGTTCCTGCGGAACCTCGAAGCCATGATGATCGTCGCCGACAAGGACGTAACTTTGATCCTTACCGGAAACGGCGACGTGCTGGAGCCGGCAAACGGGGTCGCGGCGATCGGCTCCGGCGGCAACTTCGCGCTGGCCGCCGCAACCGCCTTGTTCGACTATGAAGACGAGGCCGAGACGATCGCCCGCAAGGGCATGCAGATTGCTGCCGACATCTGCGTTTACACCAACGGAAACCTGACGGTGGAGACAGTGGAGTCTTCGGGCTGACGCCGGTTCAACTCGCCTGGTCGTAAAAAGCACTGCAAATTCAACGCGTGCGCAGAAACCCTGGGAACCCGGAAGAAGAAGAAGGGTTTACAACCCGTTAAGCGGGCCTCGTCGGCACGCCTGAAGAAGGGGTCTGAATTTGGGGTGTTTCCCTGCCGGCGCAGGCTTCGCCAGCACTAAACCCCCTGCTCGCCCGCAGCGCGTTTCGCGCGCCACCCTGTCACCGCTATCCCGACCGGCCGGGCCTCCAGTGAGGATTCCGGCCGTTGCCGTTTTTGCGCCGGGTTCACCGTCCTGGTGATCCGCGGTTTCCCATTCCGAATCCTAAGCAGGAGTGCCTGATGCGCCGTTTCTCCCGTGACACCTTGTTCTTGAACCGCGCGACCGAGCGCCTCGCCCCCCTCTACAACGATGCGGAGATCGTCAGCTTCCGCCAGGCGACGAAATCGGGAACCGGTTTCCAGGTTCCAGGCACCGGGATCAGCCTGTTGCCGACCACCCTTGTGCTGGTCACGCCGGATGAAGCCGGCAACGGCATCGGCCTTGCGCCGGGCAATCCGGTTCTCGGTATCGGCACGCCCCCGGTCGTCGGCGCGATCGGCACGCTTGGCGATCAGGACTTTTACCAGGTCACTTTGGTGGCCGGCAAAACCTACGAGTTCGGCCTGTTCGGTAAGGCCGGCGGTCCGAACCTGTTTCCGCTGCAGGACTCGTACATCGAGCTTTATAGCGCGTCCGGGGTCCTGCTCGGCTCGGCCGATGGCGGCGCGAGCACCACGGTCAACATGGTCAATTCCGGCTTCGACGCGGTGCTGACGTTTACCGCGACTACGAGCGGCACCTACTACATCAACGCCCGCGCCTTCGATAACGACCCCACCGTGGGCGGTTCGACCGGCGAAGGCCTTGGCGATTACGAGCTGTACGCCAAGGAAGTCGATCCAAACGATCCAAACGTCTACCATCCTTATTACGAAGGCACCTCGCCGCTCTACGCGATCGATTGGGGCTCCCAGGTCAACAAGATCAACCAGTCGGCCCGCAACCCGGACGGCAATGAAGGTACCCGCGCAACGGGCGGCAATGGCGTCGATCCCACCGGCAACGCCCAGGGGACGCCGGTTTACTCGCAGCTGCTCGACATCCCGGCGCTTGCCGCGGCGCAGGGCAAGGACATCACCGGCAAGAACGTCATCACCATCTATTTCGCAAAAGCCGGCGACCTGATCACCTCCATCGAGGATCCGACCAGCCCCGGTCTGCCGCCGGTGATGTTGAACGTACGCGACGTTCAAGGCTTCGAGAAAGCCGCCGTGCTCACCGCGTTGGGCGAGTTCGAAAAGGTGGCCGACGTGGTCTATCTTGTCGTCACCAACCGCGCGCATGCCGATTTCACTTATACCAGCTACATCGGAACGCCGGGACCGGGGGTCTCGCTGCTTGGCTCAATGAGCCCGCCGGATGAGCCGGACGAAGGTCTTGCCCAGTTCAATTCCGGCGACGAGCGCTGGAATGCGAAGAACCTCGCGCAGGGCGGCTTCTCCTTTGTGACTCTGATCCACGAATTCGGCCACGGTCACGGCCTTGCCCACCCGCACGACAATGGCGGTCATTCCGGCATCATGAACGGCGTCGAGACGGAAGGCGCGGGCGTTGCCGATTACACCACCGGCGATTTCGACCTCAACCAGGGCGTCTTCACCATGATGTCCTACGAGGACGGCTGGCAGAGTTCCCCCTACGGCAATGCTGCAACGGACGCAGGCTACGGCTATCTGGGCGGCCTGATGGCGTTCGACATCGCCGCGATCCAGGACAAATACGGCGTCAACGAGGAGTGGGCGACCGGCAACGACACCTACATCCTGAAAGACGAAAACGCGCCCGGCACCTACTTCAGCTCCATCTGGGACGGCGGTGGAAACGACACGATCACCTATTCCGGTAGCAGGGACACAACGATCGACCTGCGCCAGGCGACGCTTAAGTACGAGGAAGGCGGCGGCGGCTTCATGTCGTTCGCCTATGGGATCTACGGCGGCTTCACGATCGCCAACGGCGTCACCATCGAGAATGCGACGTCCGGCAGCGGTGCCGACACCCTTTGGGGCAACGATGCCGACAACGTCATGAACAGCGGCGCCGGCAATGATCGCATCATCTTCCTTGGCGGCGGCAACGACACGGCGATTGCCGGCGATGGCGACGATTTCATCTATTTCGGCGGGGGCATGACAGCTGCCGACAAGGTCGATGGTGGGGCAGGCCGGGACGAGGTCGCTTTTCTCGGCGACTACCGGTCGGGCCTCACCTTCGGGGCGGACAGCCTGGTTGGCGTTGACCAACTTGCCTTCCTCACCGGGACCTACCTCGGCACGACGTTGTTTGACTATAAGATCACGCTCAACGCCGCGAACGTCGGCTCCGCCAGCCTGTTCGTCACCGGCGCGACGCTTGTTGCGGGCGAGACTTTCACCTTCGACGCCAGCGCGGTCGTGAATGGCTCCATTACCCTGTTGTCGGGCGCCGGGAACGACGTTCTCAGCGGCGGCGGCATGGGCGATTACCTGAAGGGCGGCGCCGGGAACGACCAGATCAATGGCCTCGGCGGCGTGGATACGCTGGTTGGCGGCCTCGGCGCCGATCAGCTTCGCGGCGGCGCGGGCAACGATTTCTTCTGGTACGAGAACGTTGCGGAATCGGCGGGGTCGTCGGTTGATACGATCCTCGACTTCACCGCCGGCGACAGGATCGGCCTTACCGCCCTTGATGCCGACAGCACCGCTGGCGGCAACCAGGCGTTCAGCTTCATCGGTTCCGCAGCCTTTACCGGCGCCGGCCAGGTGCGCGCGACCTTTGATGCAAACACCAACCTTTGGACCGTCTCCGGCGACATCGACGGCGACGGACAGGCGGATTTCCAGATCAACGTGATGCGCACGGATAACGGGCCGATGGTAGCCTCGGACTTCCTGCTCTAAGCGGCACGCGGTTCAGGAACGGGGCGGCCCCGGGAGCTTAAGCCTCCCGGGCGCCGCCCCGAACCGTTTTCGGCACAAGCTGATCCGTCCCACCTTCAGGGTCCGCCGCTTGAATCGCTTTTGCTCCACGCCATCTTCAGCGAAGAGCATGAACACGGGCGACCATCACCACATGAACGACGATCTCACTCCCAAGGCGGTGGTTGCCGCCCTCGACGCGCACATCGTTGGCCAGAAGGAAGCGAAACGGGCCGTCGCGGTGGCGCTGCGCAACCGGTGGCGCCGGCAGCACCTTCCTGAAAAGCTGCGCGAGGAGGTGACGCCCAAGAACATCTTGATGATCGGCCCCACCGGCTGCGGTAAGACGGAGATCTCCCGCCGCCTCGCCAAGCTTGCCGACGCGCCGTTCGTGAAGGTGGAAGCGACTAAGTTCACCGAGGTCGGCTATGTCGGCCGCGACGTCGAGCAGATCGCCCGCGATCTTGTCGAGGAAGCCGTACGGCTTGAGAAGGAACGGCGCCGGATCGCGGTTCGCGACGCGGCGGAAGCGGCGGCGCTTGAGCGGCTGCTCGACGCGCTCACAGGCAAGGGCGCGAGCGAAGCGACCCGCGAGAGCTTCCGCGCCCGCTTCCGCGAAGGCCATCTCGACAACAGCGAAATCGAGCTGGAGATTTCTGAAGCGCCGTCGACGCCGTTCGAGATCCCCGGGATGGGCGGTCAGGTCGGCATGATCAACCTGAGCGACATGATGTCGAAAGCGCTCGGCCAGCAGAACAAGAAGCGCCGCCGCCTGAAGGTGCGGGAAGCGTGGGAACGGCTGATCGAGGAAGAAGCGGACAAGCGCCTCGACCAGGACGACGTAACCCGCACCGCTTTGGCCGACGCGGAAGCCAACGGGATCGTCTTTTTGGATGAGATCGACAAGATCGCGGTCTCGGATGTGCGCGGCGGATCGGTCAGTAGGGAGGGCGTTCAGCGCGACCTGCTGCCGCTGATCGAAGGCACCACCGTTGCCACCAAATACGGGCCAATGAAGACGGACCATATCCTGTTCATCGCGTCCGGTGCCTTCCACGTCGCCAAGCCATCCGATCTCCTGCCGGAGCTTCAGGGACGCCTGCCGATCCGGGTCGAGCTGAAGGCGCTCACCGAAGCCGATTTCGTCCGCATCCTCTCCGACACCGAAGCGAGCCTGACCGAGCAGTACCGCTCGCTGATCGCGACGGAAGGCGTGGAGGTGACCTTCACCGACGACGGCATCCGCGCCATTGCCCGGATTGCAGCCGAGGTGAATTCGCAGATCGAGAATATCGGCGCGCGGCGCCTGTCCACGGTGCTCGAGAAGCTGCTGGAAGACGTCAGCTACGAAGCGGAGGAACGGCGCGGCGAGACGGTGACAGTGGACGCGGCGTACGTTGATCGCCAGCTCGCGGAGGTGGCACGCAACACCGACCTCAGCAAATACGTGCTTTAACGCTCGTTCTTCGCCAGCACGAGATTGCGGGCGGTGCGCAGCATGACATCATGCGCGCTGTCTCCCGCCAGCAAGGCTGTAGCAGCGGCGACCGCTTCGAGCCGCACCTTTGCGTTGCCGAGCTCCAGCGGCGCGGCGGCGATGCAGCGCTGAAGCCGCTCGGCAGTGTCGATCGCGCTGTCGTGATCGAGATGGTCGAGGATCAGGCCGAATTCTGCGGCTCCGGTGCGGGCCAGTAGATCGGTGGTGCGGATGAGGCCGTTCAGCGTGCGGGCGAGGTGCACCAAAGCGGCGTCGCGGCCGGGCTCGCCATGTGCGGCTTCGATTGCGTCGAGGCCCTGCAGCTCGATGGCGAGTACGGCAGCGCTGGTGCCGTGGCGACCGGCAACGCCCGCGACGCGCTCCAGGGCGCGGGTAAAGCGGCGGCCATCGGCAAGGCCGGTCAGCGCGTCGGTTTCGCTCTGCTCCTCATAATGCCGCAACCGCCGTTGGGCGTCGGCAAGCGCGGCGCGGAGGACTGCATTTTCGGCGGCGGCATCGATGCCGGCCAGGAAATCGGAAGGAGCCTGTTCTTTCATGGCCGCCGCTTTACCCGCGCAGGGGTTAACAGGCGGCAAAGGCGCGGCTAGAGGGAGGCTCACGTCCGAACAACGCAGGTGGGGCATGGCCGACGTCGGGATCATCATGGGCAGCGCCTCCGATTGGGAGACGATGCGCCACGCCGCGGAGGTGCTCGACGCGCTTCACGTGAGCCACGAAGTCCGCATCGTCTCCGCCCACCGCACTCCCGACCGGCTGGTCGACTATGCCAAAGGCGCGGCAGGACGCGGCCTCAAGGTGATCGTCGCCGGCGCCGGCGGGGCGGCGCATCTGCCGGGCATGGCGGCGTCGATGACGCGGCTGCCGGTACTTGGCGTGCCGGTGGAGTCGAAGGCTTTGTCCGGCATGGATAGCTTGCTTTCGATCGTTCAAATGCCGGCCGGGGTGCCCGTCGGCACGTTGGCAATCGGCAAAGCGGGCGCGGTCAATGCCGGCCTGCTTGCCGCCGCGATCCTCGCAGTGGGAGACGAGGCGCTGGCGGGGCGGCTCGAGGACTGGCGGCAGCGGCAAACGGACGCGATTCCCGAAAGCCCGGAATGATCGTCCCTCCCGGCTCCACCATCGGCATCGTCGGCGGCGGCCAGTTGGGCCGGATGCTGGCCATGGCGGCGGCGCAATTGGGCTACCGGTGCCACATCTACGCGCCCGACGAAGCGCCGCCGGCCGCCGAAGTGTCGGCCCTGTTCACCCGCGGCGCCTGGGACGACGAAGACAAGCTCGCCCGCTTCGGCCGAAGCGTCGATGTCGCCACCTACGAGTTCGAGAACATCCCCGCCGGCGCGCTTTCCGCCCTTGCCGCCGAAGCGCCGCTCTACCCGCCGCGCCGGTCGCTTGAAACCGCGCAGGACCGGATCGTTGAAAAGGAGTTCGCCCGAAGCCTCGGCGCCCGCCCTCCTCGCTTCGCCGCGGTGTCGAGCCGCGAGGAACTGGAGCGGGCGCTCGCCGAGGTCGGCACCCCTGCCGTGCTCAAGACCCGGCGCTTCGGCTATGACGGCAAGGGCCAGGCGCGGATCATGGCGCCCGGGGAAGCTGATGCGCCCTGGCAGGCAGTGCGCGGCGCGCCGTCCATCCTGGAGGCGTTCGTCGATTTCACCGCTGAATTTTCGATCCTGCTCTGCCGCGGCGCCGACGGGGAGACGGTGACCTGGCCGGTGCCGCGCAACGAGCATCATGGCGGCATCCTTGCCCGCTCCACCGTGCCCACGGGGCCGGAACTTGCCGGCGCGATCGCCGAGGCCGAGCCGCTGGCGCGCAAGGTGGCCGACGCCCTCAGCCATGTCGGGCTGCTGACGCTGGAATTCTTCGCCTGCGCGGACGGCGCCGTGTTCAACGAAATGGCGCCGCGCGTGCACAATAGCGGCCATTGGACCATCGAAGGCGCGAAGACCTCGCAATTCGAAAACCACATCCGCGCGATCTGCGGACTGCCGCTCGGCGCCACCGACCTGACGGCGGGCCGGGTGGAAATGCGCAACCTGCTCGGCGAGGACGTGATGCGCTGGCGCGACATCCTCAGCGAGCCCGGCACCCACCTCCACCTCTACGGCAAGGGCGAAGGCCGCCCCGGCCGCAAGATGGGCCACGTCACCCGGCTAAGTTGAGGGCCGCCCGCCAGGCTGGCGAGCGGCCCCTCACCTCTTAGCGCGAGCCCGAAGGCGAACCCGGCGCGGCGGCCGGATCGGCCGCACGCACTTCCACCGGGATGCCGAGCTTGGCGAGCTGCGGCTGCACCTTGGCGGCTTCGCCGACCACGACCCAGACGAAGTTCTTCGGGTTGATCGCCCGGCGCGCGGCGGCGTCGAGCTTGGCCGAAGTCTGGGCTTCGTAGATGCCGGCCAACGTTTCGTAATAATTGTCCGGCCGGCGATAGAGGGCGTTGGTCTGCATCGCGTTCAGCACCGCCGCGGAGGTTTCGAAGCTGCCGGGCAGGCTGCGCACATTGTTGCTGATCGTGCGGGCGAGCTCTTCCTGGGTGACGCCCTTCGACGCAACGAACTCGTTGATGTTGCTCATCAGCGCGGCAAGCGAGTCGCCGGTGCGATCCGCCTGGACGGGCGCGGAGATGATGTAGGGCACCGCCTCCACGGAGCGCTGCACCGAGCCGCGGACGCCGTAGGACCAGCCCTTGGTTTCGCGCAGATCCATGTTGATGCGCGACAGGAAGTTGCCGCCCAGTATCTCGTTGGCCGAGGTCAGGTCGATCAGGTCTTCCGTGCCCTTATAGGGGGTGACGACGCCGCCGTAGATCACCGACTGCGGCGAACCCGGACGGTCGATCAGCACCACCCGCGGCTTGGCGGCCGGGATTGCGGCGGCGAAGCTCTTCACGCCCTTCGGCGCGGCCGGGGCCTGCCACGTGCCGAAGCGGGCTTCGAGCATCGGCAGCAATTCGGCCAGCGGGATGTCGGCAACCGCGAAGATTTCGAGATTGTCCGGACGAAGCCAGCTTTCCTTGAACGCAACCAGATCTTCGCGGCCGAGCTTGGCAACCACCGCCGGATCGCCCGAGCCTAGCGTCGCATACGGATGCTGCGGACCGTAGAGCAGGGTCGGCAGCAGGCGCTGCGCCATGCTGTTCGGCTCCTTCATCTCCTGCGCGATGCTGGTCAGCGTCTGCACCTTGACGCGTTCCACTTCCGCCGGCGCGAAGGCGGGGTTGCGGACCACGTCCGCGAGAAGATCAAGCGACGGCGCCAGGTTCGGCGTCAGTGCGGACAAGGAAACGGTGGTGCGGTCGATCGACGCGGCGGCCGAAATGTTCGCCCCCAGCCGCTCCTGCTCCTCGGCGATCTGCACCGAGTTGCGGGTGGTGGTGCCTTCGTCGATCAGGCCGAGCATCAGATTCTGCGTACCACGCGCGGTTATCGGATCGGCGGCCTGGCCGGCGTCAAACGACAAAGCGATCCGCGTAGTCGGAACGGCGGTGCGCTGGGCGTAATGCACCTTCACCCCGTTCGAGAGCGTGGCATGCTCCACGTCCGGGAAATCGAGGCCGGTGAGATTGTCGACCGGCGGCATCTGCCGCTTGAAGGTCTTAGGATCGGGCGTGGCGGTCGGCGCCTTGGCGGCGGTCGCCACCTTGGCGGGAGCCTTGGCTTCGCTATAGGCCTCGCGCTCGCCCGGCTCGAGCGTTAGGGCCAGCGCCGGACGGCTGAGCCACTTCTGCATCACGCTGCGCACTTCGCCCGGCGTCGTGCGAGCATAAGCGGCAAGCGTCTTTTTGTAGTAAAGCGGATCGTTGGCGTAGATCTGGCCCTCGGCCAGCGCCACCGCCTTGCCGCCGAAGCCGCCGACCTGCTCCAGACCCTTGATACGGCCCGAAATCTCCTGAGTCGCCGCGCGCTGCAGTTCGGCCTCGCTCGGGCCTTCGGCAATGAACTTGGCGACGATCTCGTCCAGGCGGCGCTCGACCAGTGCCGGATCGACGCCCGGCTTCACCGTCGCGGAGACCGAGAACAGGCTGACGCGCTGAAGCGTCGTCATGCCGGCGCTGACGCCGACGGCGATCTTTTCATCGCGCACAAGGGCGTTGTCGAGGCGCGAGGAGGACAGGCCGCCGAGCACCGAGGCGGCAACGTCGAGCGCCACCATCTGCTCGTCGAGCATGCCCGGGACCGGCCAGTAGCGCGACACGCTGGTCGCCGCGACACGGTCCTTCATGACCACCGTCTTCGGCGCCGACAGGGTCGGCACCGAGGCCTCGGCCGGGCGGTTCACCGGGCCACGCTTGATGTCGCCGAAATATTTCTGAACCAGCGGCCGCGCCTGCGCGGCGCTGATGTCGCCGGCGAGCACCAGCACGGAGTTGTTCGGGCCGTACTTGTCGCGGAACCAGGTCTTGATGTCCTCAAGCGAAGCGCTGTCGAGATCCGCCATCGAGCCGATCACCGAATGGCGATAGGGGTGGCCTTCCGGGAAGATTTCCTCGAGCAGCTTGTAGAAAACGAGACCGCCCGGGCGGTTGTCGCCCTGGCGCTTTTCGTTCTGCACGACGCCGATCTGGTTGGTCAGCTTCTCCTGCGTCACCGCGCCGAGCAGGTGGCCCATGCGGTCGGATTCGAGGAAGAGCGCGCGCTCGACGGCGGCCGTCGGCACCGTCTGAAAATAGTTGGTGCGGTCGAAATTAGTCGTCCCGTTATAGTCGGTCGCGCCGATCTGCTGTAGCGGCTCGAAGAAGTCGCCCGGGGAGTTTTCGGAGCCGTTGAACATGATGTGCTCGAACAAGTGGGCGAAGCCGGTCTTGCCCTTGGGCTCGTCCTTGGAACCGACATTGTACCACACGGACACGGCGACGACCGGCGCCTTGCGGTCCTCGTGGACCAGCACCATCAAACCGTTGTCGAGGGTGAAGCTTTCGTAGGGGATATCGACCTGCTGGACGAGCTGGCTGACCGGCGCGGCAGCAGCGGGGCCCCGCGCGGCGGCCGGGGCGGCGTCGGAAGCCATGACCGGGCCGTCGCCCGAGGCAGTGGTGGAGCAAGCCGTCAGCGCAAGCGCTGAAACCATGGTGAGCGAAATAAGCGAACGGCGCATGAGACATCCCCTGTGTGAGTCTTGTTTGGCGGCACCATAGAGCCTGCCGTGCGAGGCGCAACGGCCAATGAAAAAGGAGCAATACCAGTCGCTTCCGTGCGGGCGATCCTCTGCTATAGGTCACCACCATCAGCCACCCGGGATGGGATAATCGATGCACTTCAAGCTCTTCGCCGCAACCGCCGCCCTTTCGCTCGCCGCCGCCGCTTCCGCGCAGAATGCGGGCCAGCCGCCCGTCTTCACGCCGGAAGCCTTCCGCTCCCATGTCGCCTTCCTTGGCGACGATCTGCTGGAAGGCCGCGACGCCGGCAGCCGCGGCTACGAACTCGGCGCCCTCTACGTCGCGACGCAGTTCGAAGGCCTTGGCCTGAAGCCCGGCGGCAAGGAGGGCTGGTACCAGCAGGTGCCCTTCCTTCAGCACAAGCTTGTCGACGGCGCCGGAAGCGTGACGATCGGCGGCAAGAGCTTCGCCAACCGCAGCGCCGTGCTTGTCGCCCCATCGCCGGTGGAAGGCGCGCAGGCGGTGGAAGCGCCGGTGGTGTTCGTCGGCTACGGCATCGACAGCCCCGCACTCGGCATGGACGATTACAAAGGCCTGGACGTGAAGGGGAAGATCGTCGCCATGTTCGGCGGCACGCCCAAGGGCCTGCCCAGCGACGTCGCCGCCCATACCAACAGCGACAAGCGCCGCATGGCGGCCGCCAAGGGGGCGGTTGGGATCATACTTCTGCGCAGTGCTGAGGAATCAACGCGCCGTCCTTGGGCCCGCATGACGCAGGGCGGCAACGATCCCGCTTTGACCTGGCTCAGCCCGGACGGACAGCCGTTCAGCGCCTCCCCCGGCATCCGCGCCCGCGCCACGCTCGACACGCCCGCCGCCGAAGCCTTGTTCGCCGGCGCGCCGCGCTCCTTTGCGCAAATCCAGGCGGAAGCGGCGAGCAAGGCCCCGATCAAGGGCTTTGCGCTCAAGCCCAAGGTTCGCATTGAGCAGACCAGCAGCGTGACGCGCACCACCAGCCCCAACGTGCTCGGCATCATCCCCGGCTCCGACCCGGCACTGGCGAACGAATACGTGCTGCTGATGGCCCACCTCGACGGGCTCGGCGTCCATGAGGCGGAGGGCGACGACAAGATCCACAATGGCGCGATGGACAATTCAACCGGCGTAGCAACGCTGCTCGAAGTCGCCCGCGCCATGCAGGAAAGCGGCAACCGGCCGAAGCGCTCGATCCTGCTCGCAGCGGTGACGGCGGAGGAAGACGGGCTCCAGGGCGCGCAATATCTCGCCCGCAACCCGGTGCTCGGCGACGGCAAGGTCGTCGGTGTCGTCAACCTCGACATGCCGGTTCTGCTCTACGACTTCCAGGACGTGATCGCCTTCGGTGCCGAGCATTCCACCATGGGGAAGTTTGTCGAGCGCGCCGCGGCGAAGATCGGCATCAAACTGTCGGGCGACCCGCTGCCGCAGGAGGGGCTGTTCACCCGCTCGGACCATTACCGCTTCGTGCAGGAAGGCATTCCGGCCGTGTTCCTGATGACCGGCTTCGCCAATGGCGGCGAGGAGAAGTTCACCGGCTTCCTCGGCACCGACTACCACAAGCCGACCGACGACCTGAACCTGCCCTTCAACTGGAAGGCCGGCGCCAAGTTCGCCCAGATCAACTATCTGATCGCAAGCGAGATCGCCAACGCACCGGAAGCGCCGCGCTGGTATTCGGACAGCTTCTTCGGAAAGACGCTGGCCCCGAAGGCGGCCAAGGCGACGCGCTGATCGGGAGGGGCGGCGGACTGAGGTTTGCCGCCCCTCCGTTTCTGAGGCATTGCTGAGCGACCACCCTTCCGGAGGCGCGCCCCAGCAATGTCCAATTTCGCCGAACAATCGGAGATCATCACCCGCGAGGAGGCGCCCGCGCCACGCGGCCGCGACACGCTTGAGCGGCGGGTGTTCCGATCGACCCTTGTGGTGATCGCCACCTTCACGGCGGCCTATCTTCTGTGGGTGCTGGTCGATCTGCTGCTTCTGCTGTTCGCCTGCTCGCTCGTCTCGCTGATCCTGCTCACCATCACCAACAAGCTTCGGCAGCATAGCCGCCTGCCGTTCGCGGTTGCGCTCGGCATCACCGTGCTTGGGCTGCTCGCGCTGCTGGTCGGCGCCTTTGCCTTCTTCGGCACCACTTTGCAGGCGGAATTTTCCGAACTCGCCACCCGCCTCCCCGCCGCCTGGGCGGACGTGCAGGGGCGGCTTGCCGGCTCCCGCATCGGCGCGGCCATCCTCGAGCGGGCGCAGGGCGTCGCGCCAAGCGGGCAGGCGATCGTCAACACCGTCACCACCGCGCTTGCGGCGGTCGGCGGCGCCATCTCAGGGCTTGCCATCGTGCTGATTGGCGGGCTGTACCTTGCCGCCCAGCCCACCCTCTACGCCGGCGGCCTCCTGCGCCTGATCCCGACCAAGGTGCGCGGGCCGGCGGCAGAGACGCTGGACGCGATCACCATCTCGCTCGGCAACTGGCTTAAAGGTCAGGCGCTCGGCATGGTGTTCGTCGGCATCGCCACCGGGCTCGGCCTGTGGCTTGCCGGCGTGCCGGCCGCCTGGGCGATCGGGCTGGTCGCAGGCCTCGCCGAGTTCGTACCCTATCTCGGCATTCTGGTTGCGGGCATTCCCGCGATCGTGCTCGGCTTCGGCCAAGGCACCGACACCGGCCTTTGGACGATCGGCGTGCTGATCGCGGTGCAGCAGATCCAGGGCAACCTCGTCATGCCCTTGCTCCAGAACAAGATGGTCGACCTGCCGCCCGCGGTGACGATCTTCGGTATCATCGCGGCGGGCATATTGTTCGGCGTCGCCGGCGTGCTGCTCGCGACGCCGCTGACCATCGTCGTGCTGGTGCTGATCCGGCGGCTGTACCTTGAGGAGGACAAGCAGGAGGTGCTGGAAAGCGGCGACGCGCCGCCTTCTCCGCCGCCACCGGTGACGTCCGACTGACTGGCGGCCGGCCCGGATAAAGAACTGGCAAGATCGAAGCTGGAGGCGCATCCTCCCGCAGCGCGTTTGCAGGTTACCGATCTCCGTCCACCAGGAGCCGCAATATGGCCGATGATGCCGAACCCACGCACAAAGCGGCACCAAAGGAAGCCGCGCAAGCGAGGGCGCGCGTGGAGCCAAGGACTGCAGCGCCGCGTGGCCACCCCGCGCTCCTTAACGCGCGCCCGGAAGTGGCCCGCGTCGCGGAGACGAAGCGGCTGCTCGACGGCCGCCCCCCAGCCGGGCCGCAACCGATCCAGCGCGCCGCAATCGCCATCGCCCCGAACCGCACCGGCCTGCCTGGCCAACTGAAGGCGGGCATGGAGGCGCTTTCCGGCCTATCGATGGACGACGTACGGGTGCACCGCAATTCCAGCGAGCCGGCGAAGCTTGGGGCGTTGGCTTATGCGCAGGGCAGCGACATCCACCTTGCTGCGGGGCAGGAGCAGCATTTGCCGCACGAGGCGTGGCACGTCGTCCAGCAGAAGCAGGGGCGCGTGAAAGCGACGCGGCAATTGAAGGGCCGGGTCCCCGTAAACGACGAGCGCAGCCTGGAGCGCGAAGCGGACCTTATGGGTTCGCAGGCCCGCAGTGGTGCAGGGACCGGTGGACGCGCGGCGGAGCTGCCGCCTGGGCTAACCGCTGCATCAGGCACTCAGGTCGTGCAGCGGGTGACCCCTGAGGAGTTGGCGGCCTTAAACGTGCGAATCCTGAAGCGGGCGGAACATGTGCCGGCTGGGGGCGCCAATCTTTGGAAGGTGTCGGACGCTAAGGCTACGGTATACCTCCTCGGTACTCATCATGGCGTCAGATTCGAGGAAATCGCTGGGCAGGGCCACCTCGGTTCCTTCCTCATTACCTTGCCGTTCACGTCGATTAAGACGGAGACGTCAGTGGAGGAAATTTCGGCCGCAGTCCTCACGCCAGATTTGACAAAAAACTTCAAGATGGCGGTCGCGGAACACCTCCGTGTGAGGAAGCTTGAGCATCTGCGTGACAAGAAGACCGTCAAGGAAAAAGCACCGCTTCTGCGGGCGGAATTGGCAAGGGACACAGCGCGCATCGCTGGTGGCGGCGAAGCGATATTCACGCGGCCGCTCGATACCGCATATGCGATGATTGCGGCGATCCGACCGGAGAAGACAGCGAAGGCGGAACACGGAGTGCTCGAGCCGGAAGGCTCGCGAGACATCGCGCGTGCCACGAACCTCACATCCGGAACAGCCGACCTTTCGGGACGCGTACCTACGGAAGAGGCGAGGAACGAAGAGAAGAGGCAGGTCAAGGTGGGCGACCAGAAAGCCATATTCCTCGGCCAGGCCGGGGCCATCGCCGCGGGCAAGGACCCAGCCGACACTGAAGAACGGAATCGGCAATGGCGCGCGCAGTTCCCGCAGAAAGGGATTGAGCTGTGGATCGTGGGGGCGGCCCACCTGCCGGGACTGATTTTGGGGTTTGAAGATCTTGGCATGAAGGCTACCCACATCGACATCGGGCCGGATGTCGGTGAGCCGGAGGCGTCAGGCGGCGAGGAGCAAAAGTCCCCGAGCGACGTGGCCGTGGGTTCATCGGGTCCCGCGCACCCTCCAGGCAGGGACGACCCCGCTGCCTCTGGTCTACGTGCCGACGATCTCGATTGAGGCTGACCGGCGAAGGGTTTCTGTTCAAATGGCCGCGCCTAGCCAGCGAGCGGCCTCTTGTGTTGCTGAATTGCCACACTACATCTCGGCCGAGGAAGGGCTGATATGAACCTTGAGAAATTCACTGATCGGGCGCGTGGGTTCCTGCAGGCGGCGCAGACGGTCGCCGCGCGGATGAACCACCAGCGGATTGCGCCCGCCCACCTGTTGAAGGCGCTGCTCGAGGACGAGCAGGGGATGGCTTCGGGCCTCATCGCCCGCGCCGGCGGATCAAGCGACGCGGCGCGGCGGGAATGTGACGAAGCGCTAGCGAAGATCCCGGTTGTCTCCGGCGCGGGCGCTACGCAGGCGCCCGCCTTGGACGGCGAGACCATCCGCGTGCTGGACCAGGCCGAGCAGGTCGCGCAGAAAGCGGGCGACTCCTACGTCACGGTTGAGCGGCTGCTGCTCGCCCTTGTACTGTCGCCCAACGTCGATGCGGGGAAGGCGCTTGCCGACGCAGGCGTGAAGGCGGATGCGCTTAACGCCGCGATCAACGAGCTTCGCGGCGGGCGGACCGCCGACACGCAGTCGGCCGAGGACCGCTACGATGCGCTGAAGAAGTTCGCGCGCGACCTCACCCAGGCGGCGCGCGACGGCAAGCTTGATCCGGTGATCGGCCGCGACGAGGAAATCCGCCGCACCGTTCAGATCCTCGCTCGCCGCACCAAGAACAATCCGGTGCTGATCGGCGAGCCGGGCGTCGGCAAGACCGCGATCGCCGAAGGGCTCGCGCTGCGCATCGCCAATGGCGACGTGCCGGACAGCCTCAAGGACCGGAAGCTGATGTCCCTCGACATGGGCTCGCTGATCGCCGGTGCGAAATATCGCGGCGAGTTCGAGGAGCGGCTGAAGGGCGTGCTGGACGAGGTGAAAGGGGCGGAAGGCGACATCGTCCTGTTCATTGACGAGATGCACACGTTGATCGGTGCCGGCAAAGGCGAAGGCGCGATGGACGCGTCGAACCTGCTCAAGCCCGCGCTTGCTCGGGGCGAGCTGCACTGCATTGGCGCGACCACGCTCGATGAGTATCAGAAGCATGTCGAAAAGGACCCTGCGCTGCAGCGGCGCTTCCAGCCGGTCTTCATCGGCGAGCCGACGGTGGAGGATTCTATCTCCATCCTGCGCGGGCTGAAGGAAAAGTACGAGCTTCACCACGGCGTGCGGATCACCGACGGCGCTTTGGTCGCGGCGGCGACTTTGTCGAACCGCTATATCACCGACCGTTTCCTGCCCGACAAGGCGATCGACCTGATGGACGAAGCCGCCTCGCGCCTGCGCATGGAGGTGGAGTCGAAGCCGGAGGAAATCGAAACGCTCGACCGGCGCATCATCCAGCTCAAGATCGAGCGCGAGGCGCTGAAAAAGGAGACGGACCGCGGCTCCAAGGAGCGCTTGAAGGTGATTGAGGAGCAGCTTGCGAACCTCGAGCAGCAGTCGGCCGAACTCACCCAGCGCTGGCAGGGTGAAAAAGAAAAGATTGCTGCCGAGGGCAAGCTCAAGGAACAGCTCGACGCGGCGCGGCTGGAGCTGGAGCAGGCGCAGCGGGCCGGCGATCTCGCCAAGGCCGGCGAACTTCAATACGGCCGCATCCCCGGCCTCGAAAAGCAGCTCGCCGAAGCGCAGGCGGTCAGCCAGACCGCCATGCTTCGCGAGGAAGTGACGCCCGAGGACATTGCGGGCGTGGTCGCGCGCTGGACCGGCATTCCGATGGAGCGGATGCTGGAAGGCGAACGCGCCAAGCTGCTCCAGATGGAGGAACTGCTCGGCAAGCGCGTCATCGGCCAGGAGGAAGCGGTGAAGGCCGTCTCCACCGCCATCCGCCGCTCGCGTGCGGGCCTCCAGGACCCGAACCGGCCTTTGGGCTCCTTCCTGTTCCTCGGCCCCACCGGCGTCGGCAAGACCGAACTCACCAAGAGCCTGGCCGAATTCCTGTTCGACGACGCCACCGCGATGGTGCGGATCGACATGTCGGAGTTCATGGAGAAGCACTCGGTCGCGCGGCTGATCGGCGCGCCCCCGGGCTATGTCGGCTATGAAGAAGGCGGCGTCCTCACAGAAGCCGTCCGCCGCCGCCCCTACCAGGTGGTGCTCTTCGACGAGGTGGAGAAGGCGCATAGCGACGTGTTCAACATCCTTCTCCAGGTGCTGGACGACGGGCGGCTGACCGATGGCCAGGGCCGCACGGTGGACTTCACCAACACGATCATCATCCTGACCTCGAACCTCGGCAGCCAATATCTCACGGGCCTCGCCGACGGCCAGAAGGTGGAGGAGGTCGAGCCGCAGGTGATGGAGATCGTGCGCGGCCATTTCCGCCCCGAATTCCTCAACCGGCTCGATGAGGTAATCCTATTCCACCGCCTGTATGCCGAGCATATGGGCCCGATCGTCGACATCCAGGTTGCGCGCGTCGGCAAGCTCCTTGCCGAGCGGAAGATCGTGCTCGACCTAACCGACGGCGCCCGCGCCTGGCTCGGCCGGGTCGGCTACGATCCGGTCTACGGCGCGCGGCCGTTGAAGCGCGCGGTGCAGAAGTACCTGCAGGACCCGCTCGCCGACGCGATCCTGCGCGGCGAAGTCGTCGATGGTGCGCGGCTGAAGGTGGAGGAAGGCGAAGGCCGGCTGACGCTGACGCCGGCCGCGTAAAGGGCCGGGCGCCAGTAGGCTTCAGAGCGCCTCTGCCTCCGCATCGACATCGGTTGCTTCCATGGTCGCCGCGACCGCTGCACGCTCGGCCGGTGACAGATCGGGGTGCCAGACGTCGACGATCAAGATCACGCGCAAACTGTCAGTGGGGTTGCGCGCCTCGTGTTCGATCGTGTCGTCGAATATCCAGCCCTCCCCTTCGCGCCACGCGCGAGTTTCAGCGCCTACGCGGAACCAGCAGCCGTCCGGGATGATCAACGGCAGGTGGCAGACCAGGCGCGTGTTTCCGACCCCGGTATGCGGCGGAATATGTGCTCCGGGGGCGAGCAAGGAGAACATGGCATTGGGCGAACGCCGGGCGACCACCGGCTGATCGATATCCTGGAGGACCTTCATTACCGCCGGGCAGTGCCGTGCATTGGCCTCCACCCTGCTGCCCATGCGCAGCAGGTGGATGGCGGTCCAGTTGCGTGATCCGTTAAGCGCCGCCCATTGGCGAAGCGGCACGTCTTCGGGATAGTGAACATAGGGCACGAGCTCGGCCCGCTCGGCGCCGAGGACCCTGTTGAAGTCGTCGCGAATGGCGTCGGTTGCCGCTTCCAGCCGCTCCAGCCACGGAAACGCTTCCCGGTCGTGGAACTCACGTTCCCGAAGCCCCGGATAATGGAAGTGGGTCGGCTCCGAATGATAGACCCGGGTCTTGCGCAGGATGTTGCTCCGGAAGCGCTCCACCCGCCGGGACTCCGGCACCGTTGTCGACACTTTGGTTGCTGCCTCGGCTAGCCGCTTCCCCGTCTGCGCAACATACGCGGCATGCCGCGTCTCCGCCTGCGCAAGCGCGCCCTGGAGATGCTCCGGTACTTCGTCCGGCCGCTGGGCAATGGCATAGCCATATACCAGACCCGCCTCCTCCTTCCGTCCTGCGGCATCGAGGAGCGATGCTTTCAGCAATAGCGGAACGAAGCCGAGCGGCTGGAGCCGAAGCGCGCCGCTTACGGCCTTGAGGGCAGCGTCGATCTGCCCCTGCGCACGGCACATGGCAGCAAGCTTGAGCCATGGCTCGATCCGCTGGGGATCGCCCTGCGTGACCTGTTGAAGCAAATGCCGAGCGGCCCGGACATCGCCGCGACTGGCGGCGCGGTCCGCTTCCGCTTCAAGGGCGCGGCTGTCGGCGGTTTCGGGCGGGGAAGTTCGCTCGGTCATCACGCGGTGCTACCGCATCCCCCCCATGATGCAAACGCCCGGAAGCGGCCTGGACGGAGGGGACCGGCCCCCGAAATGATTCCTGTGGAAGTAAAACCGCTTATAATTTATAACGGATTAATCCTCTTCAGGAGTAGGGTTCATGAAGTCAGTGATTTTGCTTGGTTTTGCGGCAATCGTCGCGACGCAGTCGGCGGCGGCGGCGGATACTGCGTCCAAATCGGCGCGCGACCCCAATCGTACGGTTTGCCGTACCGAACAGGTCGTCGGAAGCCGGCTGGCCAAGGTCAAGCGTTGCATGACCGCCGCGGAGTGGGCCGAGATCAAGCGGCTGGACCGCCAGGCTCTGGAGAAGAGCCAGAATCGGGGCCAGCGCGCGGAATGATAAACTTGGGGGCCGGAGCGGAACCGCGCTGCTACAGTGCGTAGTTCATCTGCTCCGCCCATGGCTTCAGAATAGGAAGCACCGGTTCCAGGTGGGTCCGGTAACGCTCCCACCGTCCGGCGGCGCGGCGGTAGATCGGCTCGGTCACTTGCGAATAGCTTGCGGTGCGGATGTGGTCGCGCTTGGCTGCGCTACGGCGATTGTCCAGCACCTGCGGATCCCACGGTAGCTCAAGGAAATCGAGCAGCGGGCGCATCTCGCGCTCGAGGTCCTCGACCATCTGCTCGTAGCGAATGCGGTGCACCTGGATGGGGAGCAATTCGGTCGCGCGGCTCCAGGAATCGAATACCGCGTCGTAGGTGCGCGCCGCTTCCTCAAGATCGGTGAAGCTTCTCATGCCTTCGTTCAGCGTGAAGTTGGACATGAAGCAGCTCAGCACCGCGTCACACGGGTGGCGTTCCACAAGAACCACCTTGGCGTCCGGGAAAAGCCGGTGGATCAGCGGCATCTGCGCCATGTGCAGGGGAAATTTATCGACAATCGTGCGGTCGGCCGCGCCCGGGGAGACTTTGCCCACCGTTTCGAAGTAAAGCGCCCGGAGCGCTTGTGCCTTCTCCGCCGAAAGTCCCGCGAGGCGCCCCGGGTCGCCCAGCGCGACCTCCACGGCCCTTAGAACGGGCAGCTCCTCCATGACGTGAAGCTGCGGGAGGTTCATCAAAAGCGTGTCGAGCAAGGTCGTCCCGGAGCGGGGGAAGCCGACAATGAAGACGGGGGCGGGCGGTGTGCGGTTCAACTCCAGCGGAGACCAGGCGGCGATACGATCGGCCGTGAGCAAGGCGGCGCCTGCTTCCACCCGCTGGCGGTAGGTGCGCGCCGCGGTCGGCGGCTTTTGCGCAACGGCCAGCCGGTTCATTTCAACGAACTCGGGAAAGGCACGGTCGGCCATGCCCAACCGGTCGTACAGCTCCGCAAGCAGCTGTGCGCGCCGGAGCGGGTTGATCGTGTCGGGCGTCGCCTCCGCAAGCTCCAGGGCTTCCTCCAAATGGCCTTGGCGCCGCAGAAGCCACGCCTTGATGAAGCGGATTTCCGGCTCATCCCGCCCGTCCGCTTCGGCTTGGCCGACTAATTCGGCGAGTTCGTCGATCCGGTTCAGATTCTCGAGCATCAAGCCAAGGTCAAGATATGCTGGCGTGAAGCCCTTGCTGAGGCTGATGGCGTGCCGGAAAGCTCGCGCCGCCGCATCGAAATCGCGCGCACCGTTCTCGGCCAAGCCAAGCTCCGCCCAGATCTGCGGGTCTTCGGGTGCCCGCCAGGCGGCATCGCGCAACAGGCGCTGCCGCGCCTCCGGCTGATCGAGCTTCGCGAGGATTTCGGAGGCATTGATGTACATCTGGAGCACGTCAGGGCGGATACGGATCGCGCGCTCCAATGCCGTTGCCGCACCGCGAAGGTCGCCGGTCGCGGCAAGGGCGTTGCCGAGGTTGTTCCAGCTTTCAAAGTCGCTCGGCATGGTCGCCAGCACGGACCGGTAAGTGGCGATCGCTTCGTCCGTGCGGCCCAATTCCTGGAGTGCGCTCGCCAGCATCCGGCGCAGCCGCAGGTCGTCGCTTCGCGCCGCGCAAAGACCGACCGCCTCTTCAAACGCGCCGGTGGCGATCAGGGCGCGGGCGAGATTGAGCCGCGCCGGCAGGTTGTCCGGGGACGCCGCAAGCAGGCGGCGCAGATAGGAAGTGGACGCCGGTACGTCTTCAAGGCGTGCTGTGAGGATGGAGGCAAGCTCCAGCAGAACGACCGAGTCCGGCTCTTGGACGAGCCGCTCCTCCACCGACTTCAAAGCTTCGGGGAAACGCCCCTGCTTCGCGAGTTCGAGTGCGGGTGCGATTTCCGGCGGTGGATTGGACATGGTGAAACCGTTTATAAGCGTGCGATGTCGAAAGCGACGGTTAGCCGCTCCCCTTCAGGAAACGGGCGAGTTCCGTGCCACATCGTTGATGGAAAGAGAACAAGCCGTCCAGGCTTGGGCTCTATCTCGACAATTGGCGGCAATTCGATCCCAAGTTCGGTGGCCTCGCCGAGCGTCAGCCAGCCCGCTTTGCCGGGTCCGCCGACGCTTGCGGGGAGCGCGACGTAAAAGGCAGAGCTTATCCAGCCCGCCGGATGGACGTGGTTGACGTGGCGCCCCTCCCCCGTGAGCCGAACCGACCAGGAACCGGCAAAGCGGATCCGTTCGCGCTGCTGGCGAAGCAGCGGGTGCGCCGCATCGTGTGGCGGAAGGTTTGAAATATATTTCCCGACCGCTTCTTCAACAGCGGCACGTAAGCGGCGGATTTCCGGATCGGTTCGTGAAAACAAGGGGCCGTCGGTTTGGGTGCCGCCGCGAAGCGACTGATCAAGCGGCTGCTGACTGGCCAAATGGAGTCCGCGCAAGCGCTCGGCCAAGGTCTCCAGCGCTCCCGCTGCCTCGCCCAGATCATAGATGCCGACGAAGCGGCTGTCGCCCTCGAGCCACTGCCAGCGCGGGTCGCCAGTGAGCCGCCATGCAATCGAAAGATAAGGCCAAAGATCGTCCCGCTGCTCCCTTTGCTGCCATTCCAAGACGCAGGCAGCGGCCTCGGTCGGGCGGCCGGCGCGGAGCAGATGGCGGACGAAGTGCACGGCAAGCGCTCCGTCAGCAAAGGGCAGCAGCGCCCCGTAGAGCCGGTCGCCGTGCGCAATGTCGCCGAGCTCGGACACCGCAAGGGCTTCCAGCTGATCCAGCGTCCGGCTTTTGCCCACACAGGCCCGGGCATGGCCGATCGCAGCAAGCGCCTCGTTGAACTTCTCCGCCTTCAACAGCAGGCGGATCAATTCGCGCCAAAGCTGGCCGTCCCGGGGCGAGCGGCCGAGGGCCTCTTCGAGGCTCGCTGTGAAGCTTTCCCGGTCGCCGCTCATCCAACGCAGCCGCGACGCCGTGTCGTGACCCTCGAACCATCCCGGGTGCTGGCGAAGCTGACCATCGAGGAATGCAACGGCTCCCGCGGCGTCACCTTGCGCGAAGCGCGCCGCGGCAAGGCCGAGGATCAGCTGGGAATCGAGCGGTGCCAGCTTCAAGGCCGCTTTGAACTCCTCGATGGCGGGCAATCCCGCCTCCAGCCGCGCCCGTGCGTACGCGTGAACGATCAGCGCGTCGTCGGGCTTCAGGGAAGCGGCACGGTTCAGGCACGCAACGGCATCCTCAAGATCGCCCAGCCCGCGCAGGGCGAGGCCAAGCAGCTGCCACATGCGAGGGTCGGACGGGTGGCGTTCGGTTGCCGCACGAAGCAGCGGAACCGCCTCGTCTTCCAGATTGCGGTTGAGGGAGGACGCGGCGGCCGAAAAGACTTCCTGCGCGTCGTCCGGGCGAGCTCGGCGGAGCCGCTTCAGCGCTTCGGCGTCGCCATTATCGCCAGAACCCGGTCTTTGCTGCTGCACGTGCATCCACCAAAAAAAAATGGCGGGCCCGAGAGCCCGCCATCCAGTTCTTACGTTCGCCTGCCTTAGAACTCGAGCGTCACACCTGCGTAGATGTAGCGGCCGAGCGCATCATAGACCTGCGGGAAGGTGTTGCCGTTGCAGAAGCCTGCCGGGCAGGCCTGCGAACCGGTGAGCGGCGGATCCCGGTCGAGCAGGTTGTTGACACCCAAACGCCAGTTGAAGTGATCGCCGACACGGGCGGTGAACGCCAGGTCGAAATAGTTCTGAGCAGCGAAGCCTGCGACACCCGGGCGGGGAACACCACCCGGCGCCGGACCGGTGCCCGAAGTGTTGTTGAGGTTCGGGTTCGCATCGGCAGCGTCGATGGTGACCTTTCCGAAGTGCCTCCAACGCAGCGACAGACCAAGGCCGTTCGGCATGTTCCAGCTCACGCGAGCCGTGTGGCGCCATTCCGGACTCGGCGTGTTGCAGACGTTGCCGTACAAGCCGACGCAGTCGTAGCTGCCGGTGAGGCCGGTATCGGTCTTCAGCTTGTCCAGGTACGTTCCGACGAAGCTCAAGGCCAGCGAGCCCATTCCGCCGAGCGGCTGGGTGTAGCTGCCGTTGATGTCGATACCGCTGGTCGAGAGACCACCGATGTTCTGCGTCAGATCGGTGACAAAGCCGTTGGGCGAGAGCCACAGCGACCCCGAAGGATCACGCTTGACCAGGCCGCAGACCGCGGGATCGAGCGATTGTTCGCAAGCGTTGAGGATGGTGTCGGCACCGATCGTGGTTACGGCATCATCCAGCTTGATGTTGAAGTAATCCACGGTGAGCGCGAAGCGCGGCAGGAAGCGCGGCTGCAGCACAATGCCGACGGTGTAGGTGTCCGCGGACTCCGGCACCAGGTTCGGGTTGCCGCCGATCAGGCCGTTATACTGGCTTGCCGGATTTTCCGGCGTCTTGCTGCCAACCTTCAGGCCCTGAAGCAGACAGGCCTTGTCCGCGGCAGTGATCGTGAAACCGGCGCAAGGATCGGTGGTGCCGTCCAGAACCACCCGCTGCGGCGCGAACAGATCCTGCACGGTGGGTGCACGAACGGCCCGGTTGTAGCCGCCGCGGAAGCGGATGTCGCGGATCGGAGCGAATTCGGCTTCGATCTTGTAGGTGTGGGTGTCGTAACCGCCGCCGGTCGAGAGGCTGTAATCCGAATATCGGTAGCCGCCCGTAAGGCTGAGATCGTGGATGAAGCTTTCGTGCACGATCGGTACACGGAGTTCGCCGAAGACTTCCTTGACGTCGAAGGAGCCGGTCACCGGAAGCGTTGCCGCGCCCTGGCCCGAGAGATCGCCGGTCTGGAAGGCGGTATCGGCGGTGAACTCCAAGCGCTCCTTGCGGTACTCGGTACCCACTGCGATGCCGACGCCTTCGTCCGCCCAGGGGCTTTGGAAGCCGTACTGGCCAAGCTGTCCGGTGATGCTCGCCGAAGCGACCATTTCGCTGACGATGCCGCGCTGGAAGCCCGGAGTCGAGAGATACGCAACCGCCGCGGGGGTGACGCTGTTGGGTGCCAGGATGTTGTAAGGGACGCAGTTCGGATCCGTGCCGTCACGAACCGAACGGCAGATCGCATTGCCATTCGCGTCAGTCACGACGTCCAGGGCGCGCGTGAGGCGCGCGATCGAGAAATCGTTCGAATAGGTTTCGGCGAAGTTGGTGCGGCCATACTGATAATAAGCATCGTAGCTCCAGCCGGAGCCGAGATCGCCCTTCGAACCAAACACGGCGCGGAAGCTGGTGTGCTGAAGGTCGTCGCGGCGAGGGCCGCCTTCCACGTTGCGGCGGAACGGCGTGAACGAGCCACGAACATATTGCTGGCCGGTGGTGGGATCGGTGAAGATCGCCGGGACGTAGGACGCGTCCTGGCCGACGACGACATCGCCAACCAGCGGGTCAACGGTGATCAGCAGGTTCTCGCGATCGCAGATCACAGCAGCCTGTGCCGGCGAGAGCAGCGGGTTGCGAAGCGAACCCGTCGGGTTGTTGGGCGAGCCGCAGTTGATGGACGTCGTGTTGCCGAAGTTACCCGACGGCGCGATCTGGGCAACCGTGCGGTCGTCCATGAACATGAACTCGGCGTACGGCTGGATCGCGTCGTTGATCTCATATTCAGCGAAGAAGCCGGCGGTGTAGCGCTCGTCCGGACGCTGATAATGGTTCAACGGGTTGAAGTTGTACGGCGTGAAGCCGGGCAGCAGGGTGCGGTTCGGGCCGGGCTGGAAGAACGTTGAGGTGAAGGTGGCGTCGTTCGGCTGCCCGGTAGCCGAGTCGTAGATCAGGAACGACCCGACGTCCGAAGTCGCTGAGCCCGAGCAGAGATATTCGTTCAAGCCGCTGGTGACCTGGGCCTGGGTGCGGGCGTTGAGACCGCACGCGCTATAGTCGCGGCGAGACTGCAGGATCGGGTTGGTTTTGCGGTAGCCGGCATAGGCGGTGACGTGCCCGCGGCCATCGTCGAAGCTCGCGCCGAACACGGCGGTTGCGTCAAACGTTCCACCGTCGGCGACGTTGCCGGGAGTACCGATCGGCTTGCCGCCGATGCCCGCTGCAAGTGCCTTACGGACGCTGTCCTGCGCATCGTTGTCATGCTGATAGAAGGAATATTGGGTGTCGAAGCGGACACCTTCGAAATCCGTATCCATGATGAAGTTGACAACGCCGGTGACGGCGTCGGCACCGTACACGGACGATGCACCGCCGGTGAGCACGTCGACGCGCTTGATCACGGCTGCCGGAACGAAGTTGATATCCACGGCCGACGTCGTGGGGTCGCCCGGAACAACGCGGCGACCATTGACGAGAACGAGGTTACGCTCGGAGCCGAGACCGCGAAGGTTGAGGGTCGCAGTCCCGGTGGAACCGTTGGCGATCGTCGAACCCTGGCCGGCGAAGACCTGCGGAAGGGAGTTGACGAGATCCTCGGTACGGGTGGTGCCGGTAATCCGGAACTCTTCGCTGTTGATCACGGTAACGGGGCTGGCGCTCTGCAGGTTCGGCTGCGGAATGCGCGAGCCGGTGACGACGATTTCTTCGCCAACCTGGTTGGCAACGGTGGTGTTGTCCGAGCTTTCCGGCACGCCCGCCTCAACCGGACCGGTGGTCGCAGCTTCCTGTGCAAAGGCCGGCGCAGCAAAGCCAAGCGCGCCAAGGAGCACGGTGGACCCCATCAAGTTGTTGAGAAGCCTGTTGTTTTTCATGTCAGTCCCCTTTGTGCAGCTTTAGCCGCCTGTTTATCAATTATGTCGCGCGTCAGCGGACCAGCTGACGAACCCGCTTCTGTTTAGGGTATGGAACGACCTCACGGCAATTCTTTGGCCGAGAATGGGTGGCGCTTTTCGGGAACCGTGGCCTAAATGCCACAGACCGGGCGCCTCCTCCGCTTGCTTCGCCAGGGGGCGTGTCGCACTGTGGAATCGGAAAAAAGGAATGCAGGGGAGGCTTTCATGATTGCTCGGTTTGGTTTGCTGGTGTGCGGTGCCGCTGCGACCCTGGGCCTTTCCGCGGCAGCGGACGCGCAATCGCGCAAACAGCCGCCCGGCCGGCCGCAGGTTTTCGAGGCCTTGATCGGCTGTCGGAGCATTGCGGACTCCGCGGCGCGGCTTGCCTGCTTCGACAAAGCGGCGGCGAGCATGGAAGAAGCAGCAAGCAAGCGCGACCTTCTGCTCGTCGACCGGCAGCAGGCTCGGGAGGCGAAGCGCGGTCTGTTCGGGCTGGATCTGCCCAACCTCAACCTGTTCGGCGGCGGCGCCGACGACGGAGGGGATGAAATAAAGTCTATCGAAAGCACCGTCGCGAGCGCCAGCAACGTGGGCAACGCCTGGGTCGTACGGCTCGCCGATGGCAGCGTGTGGCGCCAAACCGATGGCAAGATGCTCGCCATTCCGCCAAAGGCGGGCCACAAGGTCAAAGTGCTGAAAGCGGCCCTGGGCAGCTTCATGATGCGGGTCAACGGCCAGCCCGCCGTTCGGGTGAAGCGGCAGATTTGACGGCTTAGCGGCGCCGTTCGGCCTCCACCGCAATTTGCGCGGTGGCATAAGCTTCCTGGCGGGCGACGCTCCAGTAAAGGAGCTGGTCGATCGGGATCGGCTGGCCCGTGACGGCGCAGCGAACATGGTCGCCCCCGCTCAGCACCCGAAAGGTGCCGGGGAGGTAATGGAGCCGCGCTTCGCGGCCGTTGCTGGACATCAGCATAGGAACTTCCGCCTCGTTCAGAACAGTTTCGGCTGCTCGCCGGTTGACGGCGGGCGATAAGCCGGGCGGCGCGGCCGCTCAACCCCCTCCCCCACCGTCGCATCCACCGCGCCGTCGGCGAAGTGGAGGCGAAGCGCCCGCGCCGACTTGGCGGTGGCGGCGGACATCAGGGTGTGGCCGTTCTTGTCCTCCACCCGCGCATAACCGCGCTCCAGCGGTTTGTTGGGATGGGCAAGCTGCGCCACCCGCCAGAGCGCGTCGAGCCGCTCGCGTCCGCGCCGGTGCGCGGCGGCGAGCAGGTTCGGGCGAAGCGCGCCGGCAGCCCGGCCGAGTTCGCCGCGAGCATGGCTGAGGCGGGCGCCGAGCGCGCGGGGGAGCCGCTCCGACAGTTCGTCGAGCCGCTGACGCTGCGGGCTGAGGAGCTGCTCGCGCTCGGGAAAGCGGTGAAGCGCCGTCTCCAGCCGCTCGGTGAGCCGCTCCACCCCTTTGCTGGTGCAGCGGTGCATGCGCTGGCCGGCTTCGCGAAGCTGGGCGATGAGTTCGTTCCTGACCGGCACTGCCATTTCGGCAGCGGCCGTCGGCGTCGGCGCCCGCACGTCGGCGGCGAAGTCGCAAAGCGAGGTGTCGGTCTCGTGGCCGACGGCGGAGATTGTCGGGATGGTGCAGGCGGCCACGGCGCGCACCACTTCCTCCTCGTTGAACGCCCACAGATCCTCGATCGAGCCCCCGCCGCGCGCGACGATCACCAGGTGGGGCCGCGGCACCGGGCCGCCCGGCACAAGCGCGTCGAAGCCGCGCACCGCAGCCGCGACCTGCGCCGCCGCGGTTTCGCCCTGCACCTGCACCGGCCAGACGATCACGTGGCACGGGCAGCGGTCCTCCAGCCGGTGAAGGATATCGCGGATCACAGCGCCGGTGGGCGAAGTGACGACGCCGATCACCCGGGGCGCGAACGGCAGCCGTTGCTTGCGCTCCGCGTCGAACAGACCCTCGGCGGCAAGCACGCGGCGGCGCTTGTCGAGCAGCGCCATCAAAGCGCCCTGGCCGGCAAGCTCCAGCCGCTCGACCACGATCTGGTAGCGCGAGCGCCCGGGATAGGTGGTGAGCTTCCCGGTGGCGATTACCTCCATGCCGTCTTCGGGGCGGAACGGGAGCGCGGCGGCGTTCGCTTTCCACAGAACGCCGTCGATCACCGCCTTGTCGTCCTTCAGGCACAGATAACAGTGGCCGGAGGCGGCGCGCTTCCAGCCGCTGACTTCGGCGCGCACGCGCACGTAGCCGAACGCGTCCTCTACCGTTCGCTTCAGCCGCATGGAGAGCTCGGACACGGACAAGGCCGGCGCGTTGTCGCCCGGAGTTTCGGTTGCTAGGAGCCGCGCGTCATCTAAGGGGTAGTCGTTCATGAATGTCCTGCTGCTTGGCTCCGGCGGCCGCGAACATGCGCTTGCCTGGAAGCTCGCGCAATCGCCTCGGCTCGGCAAGTTGTTCGCGGCGCCGGGCAATCCGGGCATAGCCCAGCATGCCGCCTTGGTCGATCTCGACGCCTCCGACCACCGCGCGATTGTGGACTTTTGCCGCAGGAATTCAGTGGAGCTGGTGGTGATCGGCCCGGAAGCGCCGCTGGTCGACGGCCTTGCCGACAATCTCCGCACTTTGGGCTTTGCCGTCTTCGGCCCGAACCGGGTGCCGGCGCAGCTTGAAGGCTCCAAGGGCTTCACCAAGGACCTGTGCGCGCGCCACAAGATCCCCACCGCCCGCTACGCCCGCGCCTCCGACCGGCTGGCCGCGGAAGCGGCGCTCAGCGAGTTCGCGCTGCCGGTGGTGATCAAGGCGGACGGCCTCGCGGCCGGAAAGGGCGTGGTAATCGCCGAGACCGCCGAGGAAGCCGAAGCCGCAGTGCGCGACATGTTCGACGGGAGCATGGGCGCCGCCGGCACGTCGCTGGTGATCGAGGAATTCCTGGAGGGCGAGGAAGCAAGCTTCTTCGCCCTCACCGACGGCACGGCGATCGTCCCCTTCGGATCGGCGCAGGATCATAAGCGCGTCGGCGACGGCGACGTTGGGCCCAACACCGGCGGCATGGGCGCCTACAGCCCCGCCTCCATTTTCACCTCAGAGCTCGAAGTGCGGGCGATGGACGAGATCGTCCGCCCAACGGTGGAAGCGCTCGCCGCGCAGGGCACGCCTTATTCAGGTGTGCTCTACGCCGGGCTGATGCTGACGGCGGACGGCCCAAAGCTGATCGAATACAACGCCCGCTTCGGCGACCCCGAATGCCAGGTGCTGATGATGCGCATGGAAGGCGACCTGCTCGACCTGCTCGACAAAACCGCGCGCGGGAAGCTTGCGGAGGCGGAGCCGGTGCGGATGCGGGACGGCGCCGCTCTAACGGTGGTGATGGCGGCGAACGGCTACCCAGGCACGCCCGAAAAGGGCGGCGCGATCGCCGGGCTAGCCGAAGCGGAGGCGAACGGCGCCAAGGTCTTCCACGCCGGCACCGCTTTTTCCGGCGACACACTGGTCGCGAACGGCGGCCGGGTGCTCAACGTCACCTCGCTCGGCGCCACCGTGTCCGAAGCCCGCGACAAAGCCTATGCGGCGGTGAAGGCCATCGACTTCCCCTCCGGCTTCTTCCGAAGCGATATCGGCTGGCGGGAGGTGGCGCGGGAGCGCTGATTTGCTATTCGTGGAGCCGTTCGGGAGGAAAAGCATGCGTGCACCATTGAAGTTCCTGATCGGCCTTGCCCTTGCGCTGCTTGTCGGCTGGGCCTGGCACGGACCGGCGGGCAACGGCGAAAAGCTTGCCGGCCGGCTGGAGAATGACCTGCGCAACCTCGTCGCCCAGGCGAAACTGCCCGCAATCTCCGCCCGCATCGAGCGCGATCCCTTGAGCCGCAACGCGGTGATCTCCGGCACCGCCAACGATCTTCAGCGCGAAGGGCTCGGCAGCCAGTTCGGGGTTAAGGATTACGCCCGCGCCACGCCCGGCATCGGCAAGGTCCGCTGGGACGACGAGCCGGCGGGCTTCTCCCTACCGCTGCTGGCCGAGACGCTGGCGGTGACGGCGCTCGCTTACGCGATAGGCTTCGGCCTTGCCGCCTTGCTGTTCAACCGGCGCCGCCGCACCAGCTTCCTCGATTAAGGATCAGGCCGCATGTGGACCGTTGCAACCAGCTACCCCATTCTTCTCTCCATTGCCGCCGCGATCGGCGTCGCCGCCGCCTGGTGGGCGCGGCGCCCGCGCATTGACTGATCTGGAAGGACCTTCATGAACTTCGATACCAATACGCTTCTGATCGTCGTCGGCGCGCTGGTCGCGCTGCTGATCCTGTTCGCGCTTCTCAAAGGCGGCAAGAGCTCGACCGACGGCGTTGCACCGGCCGGCGAAGAAGGCCGCGCCATCACCGACGAAGGCGCCGCCGCAGCGCGCGATGTCGCCGGGGAAATCCTCGGCGTGGATTGCAACCTCGACATCCCCGCCGCCGATGGACCGCCCGACAATCTCCAGACCATGAAGGGCGTCGGGCCCAAGCTCGCAAGCCAGCTCAATGAAGCCGGGATCACACGCTTCGACCAGCTTGCCGGCCTTTCCCCGGCCGAACTCGGGATGCTCGACGCAAAGATGGGCGCCTTTCAGGGGCGGCTGGAGCGCGACCGGGTGCAGGAGCAGGCGCGCTTCCTCGCCCGCGGCGACCGCGACGGCTACCAGGCGATCTTCGGCAAGCTCGGCGGCGGCGCCTAAGCGGGCGCGCCGCGGCGGCGGCGGACGATCTCGCTTGCAAGCAATTTGTCGATCTTGAAACCGTCCATATCGACGATCTCGAACCGCCAGCTGCCGAAATTGAAGCGTTCGCCGACCTCTGGGATATGCTTCAGCACCGAAAGCGCGAACCCGGCCGCCGTTGCATAATCGCGGTCCTCGGGCAGGTTGAGCCCGAGCTGATCGGCAAGCGCGTCGGCGGGAAGCGAACCCGACACCCACCAGCTTCCGTCGTCGCGCTCCACCAAAGGCGGATCGGTGCCCTCCTCCGCGTCCGACGCGAACACGCCGGCAAGCGCGGAGAGCAGATCGGCGGGAGTCACGATCCCTTCGAAATGGCCATATTCGTCGTGCACGAAGGCCATCGGCACGTCGGCGTCGCGTAGCACGGCGAGCGTGTCCATTGCGTCCATCTGGTCCGGCACCACCGGCGCCTCGCGCATCAGCGCGCGCAGGTGGAGGGGCTGATCGTCGATCAAGGCCGAGACGATGTCGCGCGCCTGGACGACGCCGACGAGCTTGTCGACCGAACCTTCCGCCACCGGCAGGCGGCTGTGCGGGGTTGCACGAAGCGCGTCGCGGATCTCCTCCGGCGAGGCCTCGATATCGACCCAATCGACTTCGGTGCGCGGAGTCATCACCTCCCGCGTCGGACGATCGGCCAGGCGAACGACACCCGAGATGATCGCCCGCTCATATTCCTCGAGCACCCCGGCGCTATGCGCTTCGGCGACCACCAGATGCAGTTCCTCGGCGGTAACAGCGTTCGATTCCTCCCGGCGGAGGCGAAGCAGGCGGAAGATCAGCGCGCTGGTTTTGTCGAGCAGCCAGACCAAGGGGGCGGTCGCCCGGGCGACGAGGCGCATCGGCGGCGCCATCACCGAGGCGATCCCCTCCGGCGCGCGCAGGGCGAATTGCTTGGGCACCAGCTCGCCGATCACCAGCGACGCGTAGGTGGTGATAATGATGACGATGGTGAAGCCGATCGTCTGCGCAGTCTCAGGTGCGACACCGAGAAGCGCGATGCGCTGCCCGGTCGGCCCGCCGAGGCTCGACCCCGAATAAGCGCCGGCGAGGATGCCGATCAGGGTGATTCCGATCTGCACGGCGGAGAGGAAGCGGCCGGGATCGTCGGCGAGGTCCAACGCCGTCTGCGCACCGCGCCGGCCGTTCTTCGCCATCGCCTTGAGCCGCGGCTTGCGCGACGAAACGATGGCGAGCTCGGCCATCGCGAACACCCCGTTCAGCCCGATAAGCAGCAGGATGACGACAAGGTCGAACCAGGGAAATGGCGGAAGGGGGGCGGTTGGCGGCATGGCGCGGTTCCGTCCTTAGCGCGGAGGCTCCACCCGCCACAACAACTTCCGTTGGCTGCCTGCAAAGGCCGCGAAATGGAACGAAGCGCGGCGGCGGGCGGTTAGAAGGGCGGTTTCAAGAGACCAGACCCCCATCGGGAAAAGGATCACGTATGCGTATCAACAACCGAATCGTCGGCGCCGTCGCCGCCGCAGCCTTGCTGTCCACCACCGCCGCCTGCGTCACCAATCCGGAGACCGGCAAGCGTGAAATTTCGCAAAAGGGCGCCATCGGCGGCGTCCTGGGCGCTGTTGCCGGCTACTTCGCGGGAGACATCATCGGCGGCAAGCGCGACCGCACCGAACGTGCGATCGGCGCGGGCGTCGGCGCCGTCGCCGCAGCCGCCATCGGCACTTATATGGACCGTCAGGAAGCCGAGCTTCGCCGCAAGACGCAGGGCACCGGCGTTGTCGTCGAGCGCGACGGCGACGAATTGGTCCTCACCATGCCAGCCGGGATCACCTTCCCGATCAACAGCTATGAGATCCAGCCGCAATTCTATTCCACGCTGGAACAGGTCGCGCAGACCTTGGTGACCTATCCGTCGACCCTGATCGACGTTTACGGCCACACCGACCCATCGGGCGGCGATGCGATCAACATCCCGTTGTCCAAGAACCGCGCCGAATCGGTTGCGAACTACCTGTCGCAGCGCGGCGTCAACCGCACCCGAATCGCCACGCAGGGCTTCGGCTCCAGCCAGCCGATCGCAAGCAATGCGACGGAAGCCGGCCGCCAGCAGAACCGCCGCGTCGAGCTGCGCGTGGTGCCGATCCAGGACCAATAAGTCCCATTGGGATCATGAAGGAGGCGCCGGAGCGATCCGGCGCCTTTTTCGTGCCCGTTTGCCTGCCGTTCAGCGCCTTTGTTGCATAAGGGGAGCAATGGCTCTCGCGCTTCCTTTGCCCAAAGATCGCGTTGCCGCCGCGGCGGGCGCGGCTTTGTTTCACCTGCTGCTCGGCTACCTGCTGATCCTCGGCCTGCGCGGCGACTTCGCCGCCGAGCCCGCCGCCGAGAGCCTGAAGCTAATTTCCTTGCGCGAGCTTCCGCCTCCCCCGCCGGTGGTCTCCATCCCCGACAAGCCGACGCAGAGCGCGGAAGGCGCCGCCGCGCCGCCCAGCCGCAAGGCCAATCCTTCGCCGGTGGTCGCGTCGCGCACGCCGCTGCCGGTGCCGCCTGTCCTCCCCACCGTTGACAAGCCGGTGCCGGTGCCGCCGGGCAGCGCGGCAAGCGCCGGGGTTGCCAGCGTGGACGGCGGCGGCTCGGGCACCGGCGGCGAGGGCGCGGGCTCGGGCAGCGGCGGGTCCGGCGACGGCAGCGGCGGCGGCGGGGCACGGCCTGCGCAGCGGATCGGCGGCGCGCTCGCCAACCGCGATTACCCCCGCGCCGCCCTGCACGCCCGCGCCGAAGGCAGTGTCGCGGTGCGCTTCACGATCCGAGCCGATGGACGTGTCGGCGACTGCCGGATCATCCGCTCCAGCGGCCATGCGGAGCTCGATGACACCACCTGCCGCCTCATCGAGAAGCGCTTCCGCTACCGCCCGGCGCTTGGCCGCTCGGGCCGCCCGGTCGCCGCAAGCGAGGCCAAGACCTTCGACTGGTATCTGCCTCCGGCGTCCTAGCCCCGGCGGGTGCGGAAGAAGTCCTTCAGCATCGCGCTCGCTTCCTCCTCCAAGATGCCGCCATAGACCTCCGGCGCGTGGTGGCAGGTCGGCTGGGCGTAAAGCCTCGGCCCGTGCAGCACCGCGCCGCCCTTGCGATCGGGCGCCGCGAAATAGAGGCGGGCGATGCGGGCGAGGCCGATCGCGCCCGCGCACATCGCGCAGGGCTCAAGCGTCACCCACAGGTCGCATCCGTCCAGGCGTGAAGTACCGAGCTTCTCCCCCGCGGCACGAAGCGCCGCGATTTCGGCATGGGCGGTGGGGTCGCTCCCCGTCCGCATCGCGTTGCGCGCCGACGCGATCACCTCACCGCCGCGCGTGACCACAGCGCCCACCGGCACTTCGCCCGCCTCGGCGGCAGCTTTGGCCTCGGCAAGGGCGAGGCGCATCGGATCGGCGAAGGAACGGGCCATCGTCCCCGCTGCTAGCGCCTGCCGCGCCCCGGCGGAAGAACCCGGCTTACTGGCCGTTCGCCGTTTCGCCGCCCTTGTCGATGCTGACGCTCGGGACTTCGATCTGGCGGGTGGTGGTGCCGACGGTGGGCACCTGGACGTTGGCCGGCGAGGTGCCGACATCGACGTCATTGACCTTGAGGTCGATCCGCGGCGCCTGCGCCTGCTGGGTCTGGGTGATGTCGACGAGCCCGGTTGCCACCGCTGCGATGGCGAGAACGATGAGCAGGGCGACAATGAGTAGGATCGCGCGTAACATGGATCAGCCTTTCCCCGTGTGATTCGATAACGGACCTTAGGCCGTTTCGGTTGCACAACCGCAACGATCTCTTTTGCCGCGCCCGCGGCGGCTAGCGGTTGACGCAAGCTGCCATTGACGCTATCCGCGCCCCCGCTTTACCGGGCTTTTTTGCCCCGCTTCAATCAGGACGAGAACCATGTCGCGCATTTGCGAACTGACCGGCAAGGGCCGGCAGGTGGGACACAATGTTTCCCACGCCAACAACAAGACCAAGCGGACTTTCCTGCCGAACCTGCAGAATGTGACGCTGATCAGCGATTCGCTCGGCCGCGGCGTGAAGCTGCGCGTGTCGATGAACGGCCTGCGCTCGGTGGAGCATGTCGGCGGCCTCGACAATTGGCTCGCCAAGACCTCGGATGAAAAGCTCAGCCTCAAGGCCCGCCGCCTGAAGCGTGAGATTTCCAAGAAGGTCACGGAAACCGCCGCGGCGTAAGCCGGGCGGTCCGCCTTCCCGGCGGATCCCTTATTCCAGAACGAATTTAAGCAGCAGCGTCCGCTGGACGCTGCTGTAATTGTTGTCGGACGCCATCCACAGGACAGTGCGTCCCCCTTCGCGCGCGACGCTTAGCGCCTCCATATTGTCGGACAGCGGGCGGGAGAGATCGGCGATCTCGGTCCCCTCGATCAGCGCGCCTGGCCGCATCGGTGGGACCGGCGCGGCGGTGAGCTTGGCGACGAAGCCGCCTTTCAATAGGTTGAAGTCGCGGTTGAGCAGCAGCATGCGCCCGTCAGGGGCGAGCGCCGCATCGGTGATCCGGTAGCCGGCGGGCGGCCGGTTGCGCATGCGGATCGCCCGCGTGCCCGGCGTCGCCGGATCGCCGAGGAACATCAAAGCCTCGCTCTCCCCGCCTTCGCCTTCGGAGAAAACCAGGAAGCGCCCATCGGGCAGACGCAGCGTCGCTTCCGCGCCGTTATTGTCCGGCCAGTCCTTCATCGCCTTGGGCTTCGCCGCGCCGTCGCGCCGCCAGATGCGGCGGTCGAAGCGGATCGCCATGTCGCGCCGCTCCAGCATCACCCAGGCAAGCGGACCGGCGACCGCCATCGACTCCACGTCGCGATCGGCCTTGCCGTTTGGCGTCTCGACGCTTCCGGGAAGCTGCTCGACCCGGGCACGCACTGTGGCGCCTGCCTCGGCCAGTCGGAAGCGGAGCAGCCAGCCGGAATCGCTGAACGCGGCGACCTCCCCGCCCTCCACCACCATCGCCGAAATGCCGCCGAAGCGCGGATCGTTGCTGGTCAGCGACCAGCCGCCGGCCCAGCGCAGCCGGCCGAGCGCAGCCAAGTCTCCCCCCTCCGGCGCGTTCACCGCCTTGAACGTCACGAAGCTCACCGCCGGTGGCGGCGGCGCGGGCGTGGAGACGGGCGGGGCGTGGCTGCCGAGCACGACCAGAAACAGGATCGCGGTCGCGGCGACGGGAAGCTTCATGGCCCGCTTCTAGCCCTCGCGGGGGCGCCCTTCACCCCCTCTTTTCACCTGAACAGCGGCTGACGCCTTCATTCAGGACCGGCTCAATCCGCCTCGCCTAGAAGAGTGTCATCAAGCCCGGAAGCGTGAGGCCTTCGGTGCAGCAGATTGAACGGAGTTTCGCCATGATCAAGAAATTCACCCTCGCCGCCGCAGCCGCAGCCGCCACCATGGTTGCACTGCCGGCCGCCGCCGAAGCCCAGTATCGCGGCTACGACTCCGGTTATTCGCAGCGCGGCTATGACGGCTATCAGGGCACCCGCTACGACCGCCGTTATCAGCAGCAGCGCTACCAGCAGCGCTATGTCGGCTACGGCGACCGCTATGACGATCGTTACAACGACCGCTACGACGACCGCGATTACCGCGACAACCGTTGCAGCGGCACCACCGGCACCATCGTCGGCGGCGTAGTCGGCGCACTCGGCGGCCGGGCCATCGACCGCAGCGGCAACCGTTATTCGCGCCGCGGCAGCGGCACCACCGGTGCGATCATCGGCGGCGCGATCGGCGCCCTTGCCGGCCGCTCGATCGACAAGTCGAGCTGCAACAACAACCGCCGCTACCGCTAAAGTTTGAGTAACCCTCCTGTAGCTTTTCAGAGGGTCAGGGGCCGGCATTCCTTAGGGCGTGCCGGCCCCTTTGTTATGGCGTGTCGAACAGGCTCGCCAGCTGCTCCACCATCGTCCCGCCGAGCTGCTCGGCGTCCATGATCGTCACCGCGCGAGCGTAATAGCGGGTCACGTCGTGGCCGATGCCGATGGCGATCAGCTCCACCGGCGAGCGGGTTTCTATCCAGTTGATCACCTGGCGCAAGTGCCGCTCGAGATAGGTGCCGCTGTTCACCGACAGCGTCGAATCGTCCACCGGCGCGCCGTCGGAGATCACCATCAGGATGCGCCGCTCTTCATTGCGCGCGATCAGCCGGCTGTGCGCCCACATCAGCGCCTCGCCGTCGATATTCTCCTTGAGCAGCCCCTCGCGCATCATCAGGCCGAGATTCTTGCGCGCCCGCCGCCACGGCTCGTCGGCCTGCTTGTAGACGATGTGGCGAAGATCGTTGAGGCGCCCCGGCTGCGGCGGGCGCCCGGCGGCAAGCCATTGCTCGCGCGCCTGCCCGCCCTTCCAGGCGCGGGTGGTGAAGCCCAGAACTTCCACCTTGACCCCGCAGCGCTCCAGCGTTCGCGCCATGATGTCCGCGGAGATCGCCGCGATGGAGATCGGCCGCCCGCGCATCGAGCCCGAATTGTCGATCAGCAGCGTCACCACCGTGTCGCGAAATTCGGTGTCGCGCTCGATCTTGTAGCTCAGCGAGTGCGCCGGGTTGACGATCACCCGCGCCAGCCGCGCGGCGTCGAGCAGCCCTTCTTCCTGATCGAAATCCCAGCTTCGCGACTGCTGCGCCATCAACCGCCGCTGCAGCCGATTAGCGAGCTTGGTAACGGCGCTTTGTAGGTGGGTGAGCTGCTGGTCGAGATAGGCTCGAAGCCGGTTCAATTCGGCGTCGTCGCACAGCTCCACCGCTTCCACGACCTCGTCGTACTTGGAGGTAAAGACGCGGTAATCGAAGGCGGGGGGCAGGTCGGACATCGGCCGGTTGGGGCGGACGGGGAGCATGCCCTCCTCGCCTTCCTCGCCTGGGCCCTCATCGCCCTCGCCCATCTCCTCTTCGGAAAAGTCGCTTTCGCTGTCTTCGTCGCTGGCGTCGCCTTGCTCGACCCGCATCTCGGCCTCGCCCTCGCCGCCGCCGGGCTCCTCCTGATCCTGCTCGTCGCCTTCATCGCCCTGGTCCGTCTGGTCGCCATCGGCGTCGAGATCGCCGTCCGGGTCGCGCTCGCCGTCCTGCTCGGCTTCGACCAGTTCCAGATCCTGAAGCACTTTGGTCGCAAGCGCCGCAAAGGCCGCCTGATCGTCGATTGCGAGGCCGAGCGCGTCGAGATCGGCGCCGGCTTTGTCCTCGATCCACTGCGAGACAAGCTTGAGCCCGGCGCGTGCGGCCTCGGGCGGCGCGGCGCCGGTCAATCGTTCGCGCACGATCAAACCGACGGCGGTGGAGAGCGGCACTTCCGCCCGGTTGCGCGCTCGGGTGATCGGATCGGTGCGCATCTTCATTTCAGCGGCCTGAGCGAGGTTCGCCTTCACCCCCGCCATCGCCCGCGCGCCGAGCGCTTCGACCCGCGCCTGTTCGGCCGCGTCGAACACGGCGCGCGCGATGTCGTCGCCTGGGGCGCCGCGTGAGTGAAGCGCCGCATTGTGGTGGCGAAGCTTAAGCGCCGCCGCGTCGGCGAAGCCGCGCGCTTCCGCCACTTCCCGCGCCGGCAGAGTCCGCCCCGGCATCGGCACCTTTACCGACTTGCCCGAAGCTCCCGGCGCGTCGGTGGTGAAGGAAAGCTCCACCTCCGCCTCCCGCGCAATCGCGCGCGAAGCCCCGCCCAGCGCCTGCCGGAAGGCTTCGATCGGGTTTTCGTCGCGGGCCATCAGGCCTTGCCGACGACGCTCTCGGGCAGGTCGTTGCCGAATACCCGCTGGTAATATTCGGCGATCAGCGGCCGCTCCGCTTCGTCGCACTTGTTGAGGAACGTCAGGCGGAAGGCGAAGCCGATGTCGTTGAAGATGAGCGTGTTCTGCGCCCAGCTGATCACCGAACGCGGACTCATGACGGTGGAAATGTCGCCGTTCATGAAGCCCTGGCGGGTCAGATCGGCAACCTTGATCATCCGCTCCACTTCCTGCCGCCCGCCGACATGGTCGTACTCACCCGACTTGGCGAGCACGATCCGCGCTTCCACCTCGGCGGGCAGGTAGTTCAGCGTCACCACGATGTTCCACCGGTCCATCTGGCCTTGATTGATCTGCTGCGTGCCGTGGTAGAGGCCGGTCGTGTCGCCCAATCCCACCGTGTTGGTGGTTGCGAACAAACGGAAATAGGGATGCGGGCGGATCACCCGGTTCTGATCGAGAAGGGTGAGCTTGCCCTCCGTCTCCAGCACGCGCTGGATCACGAACATCACGTCGGGGCGGCCCGCATCATATTCGTCGAACACCAAGGCGGTCGGCGTCTGCAGCGCCCAGGGCAGGAGCCCTTCGCGGAACTCGGTGACCTGCTGGCCATCCTTGAGCACGATCGCATCGCGGCCGATCAGATCGATTCGGCTGATATGGGCGTCGAGGTTGATGCGGATCAGCGGCCAGTTGAGCCGCGCCGCGACCTGCTCGATGTGGGTGGACTTGCCGGTGCCGTGATAGCCCTGCACCATCACGCGCCGGTTCTTGCCGAAGCCCGCGCAGATGGCCAGCGTGGTGTCCGGATCGAACACATAGGCCGGGTCCGCGTCCGGCACCCGCTCGTCCGCTTCGGAGAAAGCGGGCACTTCCATGTCGCTGTCGACTCCGAACAGGTCGCGCACCTTCACCATCCTGTCGGGCGCATCCATGACGGCGGCGCCGCGGCTTGCGGGGTTTGCGTTGGCGATGTCGGCCATTGTGTTCTCTTTCGGTGTCTTGAATCAGGCGAAGGCTGGGCGCGATTTGAGCTGCGTATAAGCTTCGATCACCGCCTGCAAAGCCTTCTCGTGGCTCCGGTCGCCGCCGTTGCGGTCCGGGTGGAATTTGCGCACCAGGTCGGCGTAACGCTGGCGAAGCGCGCGGCGGTCGGTGTCGGTGCCGAGCCCGAGCACGCGAAGCGACTTCCTATCTTCCACGCTGAGCTCCCGCCCGTCGCCGCGCGGCCCTTCCGCGGAGGCGCGGCGGAAGCGGGCGCCGATCGCGTCGAGGGGGTCCGCAAAGTCCGCCCATTTCGGCGGCCGGTCCGCACCGCCGGTGGCGAAGGCGCGGGTCTCCCGGTCCCACCCGCCATAGGGCGTCTGCGCGACTTCGATTTCGTCGGCGCTCATGCCTTCGAAATAATTATAGCCGGCGTTGAATTCGCGGATGTGATCGAGACACAGCCAGCGCCACTCGCCCGGCCCGTCGAAATTGGACCGCCGCGCGGAAGGCGCGCGAAACTCGCCGGTGCCTTCGCAGCCGGGGTGGGCGCAAAGCCCGTCCCTTTCCGTTCGGCCGTGAAACCGGGTCTGCCGCTTGCCCGCACTCGCCACGCGCTACCTTTCTCCAAACAAACCATTTATATAGGCGCCATGTCCGATCCTGAAACCGGCCCGGTGGCCCGCGAAATCACCCAACGCCTCCAAACCGCCCTCGCTCCGGCACGGCTCGCCGTGATCAACGACAGCGAGAAGCACCGCGGCCATGGCGGCTATGACGGCAGCGGCGAAAGCCACTTCACCGTGGAGGTGGAAGCGGAGGCATTCCGCGGCCTGAGCCGGGTGGCGCGGCAACGCGCGGTGAACCACGCGCTCGGCGAGCTGCTCAGCAAGGAACGCATCCACGCGCTTGCGATCAAGGCGACGGTGCCGGGCGAATAGCGCAGTACACAAGCATCGTTCGTCCCGAGCCCTTCGACGCCGCCTGCGGCGTCGCTCAGAATAAACTGCGTCGAGGGGCGCACACGCAGCGTCAGTGCCAGCGCCCCTCGACTTCGCTCGGGACGAACGGAGTTGGTTCGGTTAGGAGAGCGTCATGACCGACAACCTCATCCTGCAAACGCTTACCGCCACCACCCACGATCTTGGCGGGTTCAAGGTTCACCGCACGCTTCCGCACAAGGAGCGGACCACTGTTGGGCCCTTTATCTTCTTCGACCAGATGGGCCCGGCGCACCTCGAGCCGGACACCGGCATCGATGTCCGCTCCCACCCGCACATCAATCTCGCAACCGTCACCTACCTCTTCGCCGGCGCGATCGACCATCGCGATTCGCTCGGCACCTTCGCGACGATCGAGCCTGGCGCGGTGAACCTGATGACCGCGGGGCGCGGCATCAGCCATTCGGAGCGCTCGCCGCTCTCCGTCCGCCCAAGCGGGCCGGAGCTGTCGGGCGTTCAGACGTGGCTCGCGCTCCCGGCCGCCAAGGAGGAGATCGACCCGGCGTTCGAGCATGTCGCAAAGGACAGGCTCCCCGTCATAGACGGCGGCGGCGCCACCGCGCGGGTGGTGATGGGGACGCTGTGGGGCGAGACGTCGCCGGTCACCTGCCACTCGGAAACGATCTACGCCGATATCCACCTCCAGCCCGGCGGCGCTATGCCGATCGATCCGGAAGCGGACGAACGCGCTATCTACTTGGCGGAAGGAGAAGCGACGCTCGACGGGCTGCGGCTGGAGCCGACCATGCTCTACGTTCTTCGCCCCGGCACCCGCGCCACGCTTCGGTCCGAGCGCGGCGCGCACGTCATGCTCTGCGGCGGCGCGCCGATCGATGGGCCGCGCTACGTATGGTGGAACTTCGTCTCGTCCCGCCGCGACCGAATCCAGCAAGCCAAGGAAGACTGGCGCGCCGGCCGCTTCGACCTTCCGCCGGACGACCGCGAAGAGTTCATTCCGCTCCCCGTGGTGACGCCGAAAACGGTCAGCTACCCGTAACGTCGCTCAGCAGCCGCGCGTAGGCGGCATGCACGGTTTTGGCGATCATCACATTGTTGTGATCGGCTTGCGGCACGATGACGATCTGCTTGCGCCCCGCGGGGAGAGGCGAGGCGTCGTAGAGGTGCTGGGAGAGGATCGGCGGCGTGGTCTTGTCCTTGCCGCCGACGATGATCAGCAGCGGTTCGTCGATGTGTTCGATGTTGCCTAAGTTGCCGCGGCCCGACAACGCCGGGTCGATCTTGACCCGTAGGAGTTTGCCTACAACACCGCCGGTCCGGGAGGCGACCCACTCCTCGGTGGTGGTGGCGGAGCTTTCCAGGATCACGCCCGCCGTGTCGCGGTGGGCGGCGACATGGCCCGCCATGAAACTGCCGATCGAGTGGCCGTGGACCAGCACAGGTCCGCCGCTCAATTTCTGCAGGTAATCGAAGGCGGCGAGCGCATCGTCTTCCGCCGTCGCCATGCTCGCGGTGCCGGTGCTGAGGCCGTAGCCCCGGTGATCCACGATCAGCACGTTGGCACCGAGTGGCGCGAAGGAATGCGCGGTCCACGGGCCATGAATCCCGATCGCATAGCCGTTGCCGCCGAAGTATAGGATCGTCGCCTTCGCGCCCTGCTGGCGCAGAAGCACCGCGTGTAGCCGTGCCCCATCCGGCCGCTCGATCCAGTGCTGCTCGGCAGTGAAGCGCGGGGCCGCTTTAGCAAGCTCCGCCTGGTCGATCGCGCCGGCTTTCACCGGGTGGACCAGCGACTGTTCGTTGATCCGCGCGGTGCAGCCGGCGGTGACCAGGAGCAATGCGGCCGCCGCCGCCGTGAACATCCGCTTCATTCCAGCCCCTTCCCCGCGCCGAACTCCCGGGAGTATGACCGCCGCTTCGGGGCCCGGCAACCGGGCAGTGAAGGTGAGGCTCGATGACCGATCTACGCTACCAACGCATCGCCCTTCCCACCGGCGTGACGCTCAACGTCGCGCTTGCCGGGCCGGAGGATGCGGAGCCGATCATCCTCCTCCACGGCTTTCCCGAATCGCACCGCACCTGGCGCAACCAGATTGCCGACCTCTCGGCCGATTACCGGGTAATCGCGCCCGACCAGCGCGGCTTCGCGGGCTCGGAAAAGCCGCAGGACGTGGAGGATTACCACACCGACAAGATCGTCGCCGACATCGTCGCGCTGGCGGACGCGCTGGACGTGAAGCACTTCACCCTCGCCGGCCACGATTGGGGCGGGGCGGTGGCCTGGACAGCCGCGCTCACCCACCCGCTTCGGGTCAACCGGCTGATCGTCGTCAACGCGCCGCACCCGCTCATTTTCCAGAAGAGCCTGATCGAGGACGAAGCGCAGCGCGAAGCTTCCCAATACATCAACTGGTTTCGAAGCCCCGCCGCCGAAGCCGCGATCCACGCAATGGGTTTGGAGACCTTCCTCGACAAGGTGATGCTCAGCCACGCCGACGCCACCAAGCTGCCCGCAGAGGAGCGCCAGGCCTATCTCGACGACTGGAAGCAGCCGGGCGCACTCACCGCCATGCTCAACTGGTATCGCGGCTCCAAGATCGCCGTCCCCGCGCCGGGCGAGGAGGCCAAGGCGCCGCTCTGGACGCATGCGCCCTTTCCGGCGCTACGCATGCCGACACTCGTCGTCTGGGGCCTCAAGGATTCCGCCTTGCTCCCCCTCCAGCTCAAGGGGCTGCACGATCTCGTCAAGGATCTGCGCCTCGTCACCTCGCCGACGGCAAGCCACTTCATCACCTGGGAGGAGCCCGGCACCGTCACCTCCGCGATCCGCGACTTCCTCGCCGAAACCGCCGGCTGACCGAGCCCGCGGGAATACGGGGTTGGCCTTGCCCCGCCCCGCCCCCTATAGCGCCCGTCCCATGTCAAAGCCTTCCGCACGTTCCCGCTCGCGTTCCGCCGCGCGCCTTGCCGCCGTTCAGGCGCTCTACCAGCGCGAGATGGAGGCAACGCCGATCCCGACGCTTCTTCACGAATTCCACCACCACCGGCTGGGCGCCACCATCGAGGGCGTGGAATATACCGACGCGGAGGTCGACTTCTTCGACGACGTCGTTGCCGGCGTTGGCGCGCGCGAGGCGGAGCTGGACGAACTCATCGCCTCCAAGCTCGCCAAGGATTGGTCCCTTGCTCGCCTCGACCGGCCGATGCGCCAAATTCTGCGCGCCGGAAGCTACGAACTGGTCGCCCGCATCGACGTGCCGACCGGCTCGATCATTTCCGAATATGTCGACGTCGCGAAAGCCTTTTACGACAAGCGTGAGGCCTCGTTCGTGAACGGCCTCTTGGACTCGGTGGCCAAGGAAGTGCGCGGCGGAGCCTAAGCCGGGTTGAACTGACCGGAGGAGCCTTTATGCCCCTCGCCATGGCGACCAGCGAAGCGACACCGAGCAATTTCGTCCCCCGCACCCGCAAGGTGCGGATCCTCGCAACCCTTGGCCCGGCCAGCAACACGCCCGACATGATCCGGCGGCTGGTGGAATCGGGCGCGGACGCGTTCCGCATCAACATGAGCCACGGCAACCATGCCGGCCATGCCGAGGTGATCGCGATCATCCGCGGGCTGGAGCGCGAGCTCGAACGGCCGATGACCATCCTCGCCGACCTCCAGGGGCCCAAGCTTCGCGTCGGCAAGTTCGCCGACGGCGGCGTGATGCTGGAAAAGGGCCAAAGCTTCACCTTCGACCGCAGCGAAGCGGAAGGCGATGCCACGCGCTCCACCCTCCCGCACCGCGAAATCTTTGAAGGCGTCGAGGAAGGCACCCGTCTGCTCATCGACGACGGCAAGATCGTCCAGCGCGTGGTCAGCCACTCGGCGGACCGTATCGACGCCATCGTCGAAGTCGGCGGGCGGATTTCCAACAACAAGGGCCTCAACGTCCCCGACGTGGTGCTTCCGCTCGCCGCGCTCACCGACAAGGACCGTGCCGACCTCGTCTTCGCGCTCGACCAGGGCGTCGACTGGATCGCGCTCTCCTTCGTGCAGCGCCCCGAGGACGTCGCCGAAGCGCGCCGCCTGATCGCCGGCCGCGCCTCCTTGCTCGCCAAGATCGAGAAGCCCGCGGCGATCGACCGCCTTGAAGGCATTCTCGAGCTCGCCGACGCGGTGATGGTCGCGCGCGGCGACCTGGGCGTCGAGCTCCCGCCCGAGCAGGTGCCGCCGTTCCAGAAGAAGATCGTCGAAGCCGCCCGGCGCATGGGCCGCCCGGTGGTGGTCGCCACCCAGATGCTGGAATCAATGATCACCTCGCCGTCCCCCACCCGCGCGGAAGTGTCGGACGTCGCGACGGCGGTCTATGACGGCGCCGACGCGGTGATGCTGTCGGCGGAAAGCGCGTCGGGGCAATTCCCGTGCGAAGCGGTGACCATGATGAACCGCATCGCCACCAGCGTCGAGAACGACCCAAGCTACGGCGCCCGAGTCCACTTCACCCAGACTTTGCCCGATCCCACCACCGCCGACGCCATCGCCCATGCGGTCAACACCATGGTCGGCACCGTCGGCGCGGCGGCGATCGTGTGCTTCACCTCCTCCGGCTCCACCGCCCGCCGCTTGTCGCGTGAGCGCCCCGCCGTGCCGATGCTGGTCCTCACCCCCTCCGAGCGCACCGCGCGGCGCATGGGCATCCTCTGGGGCGCCCACGCCGTCCGCACCCGCGATGTCGCGTCGTTCGAGGAAATGATCGCCAAGGCCAAGCGCATGGCCCTGCGCCACGGCATCGCCAAAGCAGGCCAGCGCATCGTCATCACCGCCGGCGTGCCGTTCGGGACTCCCGGCTCGACCAACGTCATTCATATCGTGCGGTTGGTCGGCGACGAGTTGGACAGGTACCGGGCCAGCGGCGGGTAAGACATTAAGCCCCTCCGCTTCAGGGGAGGGGTTGGGGAGGGGCTGTAACCCCTGCGCGAGCTTCCGGACGTTTGGAGAGGCGACATTCCCCTCCCCCATCCCCTCCCCTGAAGGGGAGGGGCTTGAGAGGGCTAGTCCCCCATCAGCCCCGGCACCTTGTCGAGGATCTCCCGCGCCAGAAAGCCGACGCGGCCCACTTCCTTCGACAGCAGCCGCCCGGCCTCACCGTGCAGGTAGACGCCCCACAGGCACGCCGCCAGGGGGTCCGCCCCGCGCGCCGCAAGGCCGCCGACGATCCCCGCCAGCGTGTCGCCCGAGCCCGAAGTGGCAAGCCCAACCCCGCCCCCTTCGAAGCGGAACGCGCGCCCGTCCGGATGGGCGATGAAGCTGTACTGGCCCTTGATCAGCGACACGGCGCCGAACGTCTCCGCCGCCCGCCGCGCCGCGCTAAGCGGATCGGCCTCCACCTCCTCCGCTTGGCATTCCAGCAGCCGCGCCATCTCCCGCGCGTGGGGAAGAAGCACGCTTCCGCCCTTCCACGCCCGAAGCGTCTGCGCGCGCGGGGCAAGCGAGCCGAGCACCGCCGCGTCGAGCACCAGCGGCTTGTCGAGGCATGCCTCCAAGAGCGCATCGAGCAAATGCTCGAGCGGCGGCCCGTGCTGAAGCCCGGAGCCAAGCACGATCGCCTGCGCGCCTTTCGCAAACTCCAGCAACGGCTTGATCGCGCTTGCCGCGAGGCAGCCTTCCTCCGTCTCCTCCAGCCCCACCACCCGCGCTTCCGGAATGGCGACACCCAAGTGAAGCGCGATGCTCTGCGCGGTGGCGATCTGAAGCTTCCCCGCGCCAGCGCGCAGCCCGGCGACGGCGGCCAGGTAAGCGGCGCCGGACAGCTCCCGGCTCCCGGCGATCACCAGGATTCGCCCCCGATCTTCCTTGTCGCCGTCCTCCGGATGGCGCGGCAGCGGGAAACGCTCGAGCAGCGCCTTGTCCAGCGCCTCCACGCCCTCCGGAAGAGGTTCGCTCATCGCGCCGCCACCATTGCATCGGGCTCGGACGTCACCGGCGCGTCTTCCTCGATCAGCGGCGCGGCGAAATTGTAGCGCACCAGGCTCGGCACGCAGCTTTGCGCGTCGTCCGGCTCGAATTGGTATTCGCAGACGCCGCAATTCACCACGTCCCCGGCCTTGTCGATTTCCAGCACCCGCGCCTCGTCCATTTCTTCCAAAATGTAGCGCAGGCAGAGCACCACCACCTGGTGGCAGACGATCAGCACCCGCCGGTCGGCATGGTGGAGGCTCACCGTGTCGAGCGCGCTTCGGAGGCGCAGGATCACGTCGGCCCAGCTCTCGCCGCCGGGTGGGCGGTGGTAGAATTTGCCGAGCAGGCTGCGCTGCTCCGCCTGGTCGGGATATTTTTCGCGCACCCCGGCGGTGGTGAGCCGGTCCCACAGGCCGAACTCGCGCTCGCGAAGCCGCTCGTCGACGATCGGCTGCCGCGCCGTCTCCGTCACACCGCCGCCTTCGCAAATCGCCTTCGCCGTCTGCCGGGCGCGGACGTAAGGCGAGACGAGCAGCACCTCCGGCCGCTCCTCCTCCGGCAAAGCCGCGAACCAGCGCCCGAGCGCCTCCGCCTGGCGGTGGCCAAGCTCGCTCAGCGGCACGTCAACGTCGCGAAGGTCGATGTCGATGCTGCCAAGCCCCGCCGCATCCGCCGCGTCGCGCGCCACGTTGCCCGCGCTCTGCCCGTGCCGGACGATCCACAAGCGGGAGGGCCATCTTTGTCTCATGCGAGCGAGAAAGCGCGAAGGCGGCGAGAAGTTGCAGAGGAGCTTTTAAGCCCCTCCCCTTCTGGGGAGGGGTTTGGGGAGGGGCCTGTAAGTACACGGAACACGGAAGGGAGGAAACAGGGTCACCATCCCCTCCCCAACCCCTCCCCTGAAGGGGAGGGGCTTTTTGAGCTACAGCAAACCCTCTTCCACCAGCCGCGCCCGCAACCCCTCAGCACCCTCGAAGAGATGCGCGCGCATGCCCACAGCCTCCGCCCCCTCGACGTTGATCAGCCGGTCGTCGATGAACAAGGCCTCGTCCGGCTTCAGCCCGAATCGCTTGAGCGCGAGGTAGTAGATCGCCGGATCGGGCTTCAGCATCTTCTCCGCGCCCGAGACGACGATGTCGCGGAAGCGGCGGAAGAAGGCCTCCTCGCGCGCGCGGAACGGCGGCCAGAAATCGGCGGAGAAATTGGTGATTCCGAACAGCGGCACGCCGCGCGCGTCGAGTTCTTCCACGATCGCGTGCACGCCCGGCACCGGATCGGTGATGGTCTCGCCGAATCGGTCGCCCCAGGCGGAGATCAGCTCGGCATATTGCGGGAATTTTTCGGAGAGCTCGTCCGCCGCCTCGCGAAAGGCGCGGCCGCCGTCGAGCGTGTCATGCCATTCCCAAAGGCCGATATCGTCGACGAAGCGCACGCGCGCCTCATCCTCGGCGATCTGCCGGGCAAGAAAGCTGTGGGGATCCCAACCGTAAAGGACGTTGCCGACGTCGAAGACGGCGGCGGTCGCGGGCAAAGGGCTTAGCCCTGGCGCGCCTTGAAGCGGCGGTTGGTTTTGTTGATCACGTAGGTGCGGCCCCGGCGGCGGATCACGCGGCAGTCGCGGTGGCGCGACTTGAGGGACTTAAGCGAATTGCGGATCTTCATGGCCTAAAGGACCTTGCCTGTCTGATTCAAAGTGTTGGAAAATCAGGCGCCCACCTATGGGGAGGCGCCGCTCAAGTCAAGGCTTGGGCCGCGCCTCGGCGAGATGCCGCTCCCACGCCAGCGCGTGGGTAACGATGGTGTCGAGATCGTTGAGCTTCGGCCGCCACGGCAGCGTGTCGAGGATCTTGCCATTGTCGGCGACCAGCGCATCGGGGTCCCCGGCGCGGCGCGCTTCCATTTTGCGGTCGATCTTCATGTTCGTCACCCGGTCCACCGCGTCCAGCACTTCCAGAACGGAGAAGCCGCGGCCGTAACCGCAGTTCATGATGTGGCTCGCCTGGGGGTCCGCCATCAGCTTTTCCAGCGCATGGACGTGGGCGGCGGCAAGGTCGCTGACGTGGATGTAATCGCGCACCCCGGTGCCGTCCTCCGTGCCATAGTCGGTGCCGTAGACGGAAACGTGCCCGCGCTTGCCGATCGCCGCTTCCACCGCGACCTTGATCAGGTGGGTGGCGCCCGCCGTCGACTGGCCGGAGCGCCCTTGGGGATCGGCGCCGGCGACGTTGAAATACCGCAGCGCGCAGAAGTTGATGGGGTGGGCAAAGGCGGTGTCGGCAAGCATCCGCTCGGTCATCAGCTTCGACCAGCCATAAGGGTTGATCGGCTGGGTGCGCTGGTCCTCGCGCACCGGCACCTGGTCCGGAATCCCGTAGGTCGCGGCCGTGGAGGAGAAGATGAAATGCTTCACGCCTCCTTTGACGGCGCTTTCGATCAGCGAGCGGCTCTTTACCGTGTTGTTTTCATAATATTTGAGCGGGTTCTCGACGCTCTCCGGCACCACGATCGATCCGGCGAAGTGGATAATCGCCTGGATTTTGTGTTCGGCGATCAGCCGCGCGACCAGTTCCTGATCGGCAATGTCGCCTTGGGCGAACACCGCCCCTTCCGGAACCGCCCAGCGAAAGCCGGTAGTGAGGTTGTCGATCACCACCACCGGCCAGCCGGCGTCGAGGAGCGCAAGCACCGCGTGGCTGCCGATATAGCCCGCGCCGCCCGTTACCAGCACCGGCACCTTCACGCTCGCGTCGTTCACTCACACTCTCCTAGGGAACCGTTGGATGGGAAAAGCGCTGTTGGGATCGTTACAGCGCCCGTATGAACTCGCCGCTAGACCAGGAGGTTTCGCAATGAAATCAGCTTTTGTGAAGTGCGGCGCGATCGGCCTCGCTCTCGTACTCGGCGGGTGTACCACGGCGGGCGGCGGCGGCGGCGCTTCAACCGCCGGCGGCATGGATGTCGCCCGCTTCCACTTGGGCGAGCAAACCATTGCCCGCGCGCAGATCGCCATCGAGCCGTTCGACCGCGCCGATGCCAACCGCGCCGAATATCCCGCTTACGCCGCCGCCGTGGCGCGCGAGCTGACCCGCTTGGGCTGGAAGGTGGTCCCAAGCGCGCCGGGCACGGAGCAGGTCGCGCTGATCGACGTCGAGCAGGGCAGCCGCCAGTCGATCGCCGCGCTCACCGCCGCGCGCGTCGGGCGCGGAGTCGCCGCCGCGACGGTGAGCGGGGACGCGCCGAACGTCACCGCGACCTTGCTCGAAGTCGGCATCCGCCGCCGCTCCGACGCCACCGTTTTCTGGGAAGGCCGGGCGGTTTCGGAAGCGCGCACCGGCAGTGCCGAAGCCGCCTCCACCGCCGCCGTTCAGCGGCTGGCAAGCGCGCTTTTTCGGGACTTCCCCGGCGAGTCGGGCCGCACTATCAGGGTTAAATGACCCTATCCATTTCGTCCGCCTTCGACGGCGGCAACATTCGCCTGGTCGCCATTGACGGTGCCAATTCCGACCAACCGCGCATCGACCTCGAAATCGCCGCGGATCACCAATCCGATTTCTACCAATGGTTCTATTTCCGCCTGTCCGGCGGCGCCGGCCGCGCGGTTGAGCTGCGCATCCTGAACTGCGCCGGCGCGGCCTATCCGCTCGGCTGGGAAAATTACCGCGCCTGCATGTCGGTGGACCGTGACGAGTGGCAGCGGGTGGAGGAAACGTCCTACGCCGACGGCGTCCTCAATATTCGCGTCACGCCCACCGCCAACAGCGTCTGGTTCGCCTACTTCGCGCCGTTCACGATGGAAATGCACCACGATCTCGTCGCTACAGCGGCGGCGCATCCGGAGGTCACCCACCGCTCGCTCGGCCAGACGCTTGACGGGCAGGAACTCGATTACCTCCGCATCGGCGAGGGTCCGTTGCAGGTCTGGCTCTACGGCCGCCAGCATCCCGGCGAGACGATGACCGAATATTGGATGGAAGGCGCGCTTGAGCGGCTGCTCGACGATGCCGATCCCGTCACCCGCCGCCTGCGCGAGCGCGCGACCTTTCACATCGTCCCCAATATGAACCCGGACGGCTCGCGCCGCGGCCACCTGCGCACCAACGCGGCCGGCACCAACCTCAACCGCGAATGGCACGAGCCCTCGCCGGAGCGCAGCCCGGAAGTGCTCCACGTACTCGCCGAGATGGACCGCACCGGCGTTGACTTCGCAATGGACGTTCACGGCGACGAGGCGATCCCTGCCAACTTCCTCGCCGGGTTCGAAGGCATTCCGAGCTGGACGGAACGCCAGGGCGACCTGTTCAACCGCTTCAGCGACGAACTCGTCCGCGCCACGCCCGATTTCCAGACGCGGCTGGGCTACGAGATTGCTGCGCCGGGCCAGGCGAACCTGTCCATGTCCACCGCCCAGCTCGCCGAGCGCTTCGGCGCGGTGACCATGACGCTGGAAATGCCGTTCAAGGACAATGACGATCTGCCGGACCCGGTCTACGGCTGGAGCCCCGATCGCAGCCGCCACCTCGCCCGCGCCTGCCTCGACGCGCTATACGCGATCGTGGACGAACTGCCGGTAACCAGAAGCTGATGCGCGCCGCGCTGCTCCTTTTGCTGCTGGCCTTGCCTGCCGCGGCCGGAGCGGCGCCGGCCAGGCTTGGCGAGATGATCGAGGTCGGCAAGGAGAACCTGCTGCCCCAGCTCGACCTCCGGCTCGATCTGCCGGAGAGCCCTGAGGCGGGCGTGATGCGCCGCATCGCGCTCAACTGGCAGGACAAGCCGATTCAGGTCGGATCCTACCCCGCCGCCGCCTTTGCCGCGCGGCGCGAGGGGCATGTCGGCCTGAGTCTTACCGTCGAGCCGGACGGCCGCCTCTCCGCCTGCGAAGTGACCAAGCAGAGCGGGGTCGCCGATCTCGACGCCCACGCCTGTAAACACCTCCTCGCGAATGCGCTCTTCCACGCGGGGCTGGACGACCAAGGCCGCAGGGTTGGCGGCACCGTTGCGGCGGAGCTCGGTTACCAGCTGCGAATGCTGATGAACACGCTGACCGGCCAGCCGTCGGCCACTCCGCCGCCGCACACTCCTGCCGCCCCGCTGGAACCCGTGACGGCGGAGACGCTCGGCATCACCCGCGCGACCCGCCTGCCGAACTGGACCGGCGGCATTTCCGCGGCCGTGCTGGTCCGTGACGACGGCAGCGTCGGCGCCTGCACGCTTCATTCGCCGACCTATGTCGACGCGGTCGACACCGCCGCCTGCACCGCGCTTCGCGAACGCATCCGCTTCCGCCCCGCCCGCGACGCGCAGGGGCAGGCGGTGGAGAGCGCCTACGTCGTGTCGGTATCCTTCAGCCGCTGAAGCGGCGCAGTTTCACAGGAAGTCAGCCATGCCCACCCTTGTCCTTATCCGCCACGGCCAGTCGACCTGGAACCTGGAAAACCGCTTCACCGGCTGGTGGGACGTGGACGTCACCGAGAAGGGCGTGGAGGAAGCGCGCGCGGCCGGGCGGCTGATGAAGGAGAAAGGTCTCGATTTCGACGCCTGCTTCACCAGCCTGCAGACCCGCGCGATCAAGACGCTGAACCTCGCGCTCGAGGAAATGGGCCGGCTCTGGCTGCCCGTGGAGAAGGACTGGCATTTGAACGAGCGCCATTATGGCGGCCTTACCGGTCTCAACAAGGCCGAGACGGCAGCGCGCCACGGCGATGAGCAGGTCAAGATCTGGCGCCGTTCTTTCGACACCCCGCCGCCGCCGATCGAGGCGGGAAGCGAATACGACCTCTCCGCCGACCGCCGCTACGCCGGCATCGACGTGCCCCAGGCGGAGAGCCTGAAGGACACCATCGCCCGCGTGCTGCCTTATTGGGAGGGGCGGATCGCGCCCGCGCTCCGGGAGGGCCAGCGTGTCCTCATTTCCGCCCACGGCAATTCGCTTCGCGCTCTGGTCAAGCACCTTTCCCGCATCCCGGACGACGAGATTACCGGTTTGGAAATCCCTACCGGCCAGCCGATCGTCTACGACCTCGCCGACGACCTCTCCGCCACCGACCGCTATTATCTGAGCGAACGGTGAGGCCCGAGCGGCCGGTTTGATGCGGCTGGTCTGGCTCTTTCTCGGTGGCGTGTCGCTGGTCCTCGCGGCGATCGGCGCGGTGCTGCCGCTGATGCCGACCGTGCCGTTCGTGCTCCTCGCCGCCTTCTGCTTCGCGCGCGGGCATCCGCCTTTCGAGAAATGGCTGCTCGATCACCCGGCACTGGGGCCGCCACTCAAAGACTGGCGCGCCCGCGGCGCAATCGGCCGCCGCGCCAAATATGCGGCGCTTGCCGGCTTCACCGGAAGCGCGATCCTCGGCTTCGTCTTCCTGCCCGTGCCCTGGATGTTCGTCCCTGCGCTGGTCGGCCTCTTCGGCGGCACCTGGGTTTGGACGCGCCCGGAATAGCCCACGCAAACCGTCCCCAACCGGGTCGCTTTGCTCCATTCCGGGACTCGGGCTTGCCGCTTGGTCCGGAATGGACGATTGTTCGAATGCCGACTCGTCGGCCAGTTCATTTCACCAAAATCATCCAAGTCAGGGGAGGGGGAAGCTATGCCCGCTGCTAAATCCTACGAAAACATCTCCACCAAGGGTGCCCAGCACTCCAAGGCCCACGGCATCACCGTGCTTGAAGGCGTCACCTTTACCGAGGCGGACGAGGCCGCGAACTTCAAGTTCGAACCGAACAAGAACTATGATGCCCTGATCAAGTCCATGCTTGCGGAATATGGCGTCGAAGGCACCCTGCAGCGCCTGGAAGTTGCCGGCGATCCGACCGGCGACTTCAAGCTGATCTGGGACTATATCGACGACAATTACAGCTACTATAACACCACCATCAACGCTTATGGCGTCGAACTCGCCATCGAATATGCCGAATATCTACAAAAGGGCGGCACGCCGCTCACCGGCGTGATCGCCAAATACGCGCCCGACGGAGCCGATGCCGGAACCGCTCCGGACCGTCTGCAGTCGATGCACGACAACATCCTCGGCAACCTCGACATCAACAGCATTGTTGACAAGTTTTTCGACGGCAATGCCGCGAACGGCGCGCCGAACCTCCCGGCCGGCTATGCAGCCGGCGGCAGCAATGGCGGATCGAACGGTACTGCCGACGAACTCACCGGTCAGAAGCTGCTCGACGCCGTGTTCGCCGCCGATCTCGAAGACCGCCCGTACTACAGCGGCAGCGAAGGCGCGAATGCCGGCCCGACCATCCTGTGGGACGCGTCGCACGGCCTGCTCCCCTAACAGCCGCCAACCTGCATGCGCCGCCGGGACCCAGGTTCCGGCGGCTTTTGCTTGCGCGCGGCACACCGGCGTCGTCGCGCGCGACCAGTCGCTGTCGGCTCGCGGCAAGGTGAACGGCTTGTTGTTTTAGGTTCATGAAACCGAGCCGATAATGGCGGCGTTCACTGATTTGAGTTTCCACTTGAGAGGATTGTTCGATGCGCAAAGTCACCCTCGCCGTTTTGGCCGCGACCATGTCGATGCCGGTGATCCCCGCCGCCCCCGCTTTCGCCAACCACAACGGCGTCTACCACGGCAAGACGTGGCGCGATTCGCAGGGCCGCCTGCGCTGCCGCCGCAGCAACGGCACTGTCGGCCTGATCGTCGGCGGCGCCGCTGGCGCCCTTGCCGGCCGCGCAATCGACACCCGCGGTGAGCGGACCACCGGCACCGTGCTCGGCGCGGCCGCCGGCGCACTGATCGGCCGCGAAGTCCAAAAGAGCCGCAGCTCGCGCCGTTGCCGCTAAACCTCGGCTTCGGCTGAAGAACAAGCAGGGCGTCCCTTCGGGGGCGCCCTTCTTTTTTGCCCCTCGGGGGAGCCTCCCCGCCCGAGCCTGCGTTAGCTGGTGAGACAAGGGAGAGGTTCATGCGGATCCACCACCTCAATTGCGGTACCGATTGCCCGTTCGGCGGCGCCCTGTTCGACGGAAGAAGCAAGGGGCTGACCGGCCACCTCGTCTGCCACTGCCTATTGATCGAAACGGACTCGGCGGGTCTGGTGCTGGTCGACACCGGCTACGGCCTTCGCGACGTCGATCACCCGCACCGCCCGCCCCACCCGCGCATCACCAAAACGATGCGAAGCCTGCTCAACATCAAGCTTCGCGAGGAGGAAACGGCGATCCGCCAGATCGAGCGCCTGGGCTTTTCCGCCGCCGACGTGCGCCACATCCTCCTCACCCACCTCGATTTCGACCATGCCGGCGGCCTCGAAGACTTTCCCCACGCCACCATCCACCTGATGGACGCCGAATTCAGCGCCGCCACCGGCCCGCGCAACGGCTTCGTTCCGCGCAACCGCTACCGCCCCGGCCAGTTCAACGAAGTGGCCAACTGGCGCCGATACTCAGGCCAGGGCGAGGGCTGGTTCGGCTTCCCCGCCGTCCGCGCGCTCGAGGGGCTTCCGCCCGAAATCTTGATGGTGCCGCTCCCCGGCCACACCTGGGGCCATGCCGGCATCGCGGTGGACACCGGCCAAGGCTGGCTGCTCCACGCCGGCGACGCCTATTTCTACCGCGGCGAGATGCGGCAGGGCAAGCGCCACTGCACCCCCGGCCTGCGCGCCTACCAGACCATGATGGAAGTCGACCGCGCCCAGCGCATGGCCAACCAGGAAAAACTCCGCCGCCTCTCAGTGGAGAAAGCCGGCGAAGTCCGCATCCTGTGCGCCCACGACGTGGTAGAATTCGAAGCGGCGGCGGCGGGGCGGCTGTTGTAGGAACGCGCAGGCGGCTGTCTTCCAGAGTATGACGCGGCCAACTTCAATGGGTCGGTACCAGAACCGTCACCTGCTCGTCTCGATTGCGCAGCGGAACGGGACGTGTAGATAAATAAAGGGGGAATTTCCAATCGGCATCGGCCGGCAGAGCGGGGTACAATATGGGGAGATGGAGTTTGGCCACGGCAGCGGCGGCGTTGCTGGCTGTAGGCTGCGGTAGCGGCACTGAAGAGGCAGCCGATAACGCCGCCGTTGCACCTCAAGTGGCGGCTGAAAACGCGTCGGTTGTGGGCAACAGCACGGCTGTGGAAGCAGACGGCAGCAGCGTCGTCCCCCAAGAAGGGGAAGTTGCCGAAGCAGAGCCGGAGCGGCCAAGCCTGACCGGCCCACAGGGCAACGCCGTAAGGTCCGCCGAACAGTATCTCAGCATCAGCGGTTTCTCGAGAGCCGGGCTTATCGACCAGCTCTCGTCCGACGCCGGCGACGGTTACTCGGTTGCGGACGCGACGGCGGCCGTCGATAGCCTGGACGTCGACTGGAACGAAAATGCCGCCAAATCAGCGCGGCAATATCTCAGCATCTCCGGCTTTTCCTGCAAAGGCCTGATCGAGCAACTCTCCTCAGATGCCGGGGACAAATACACCACGGCGCAGGCAAGTTACGGCGCCCGCCAGGCCGGTGCTTGCTAGAGAAAAGGCGAGAGCAGAGGATAGCGCCGCACCGGACGCGCCCCTGAAGGGAGGAGGCTCGCTCGCGCCGCCAAAGCCCCGCCCCTTTAGGGGAGGGGTTGGGGAGGGGAAGTGCAGTTCAGTGAGGCGCCAACGCGCGAGATGCGCTCAGCTCCCGCTGCCGCCCTCGCCCGAACCGCCGCTGCTTCCGCCGGAGGCCGAAGCGCCCGCGCCGTTGGCGGTCGACGTTGCTTTCTTGCGCCCGTCGCCACTGCCGGTGCCGGCGCTTTTGCCGCTGCTGCCGGTAGAGCCGCTTGCGCCGGAGCGACCCTTGCCGCCGGAGGTGGTGCCGCTTGCGCTGGTTTTCCCGCGCGAACCGCCGGTGCTGCTTGCCTTGGCGCGGGTGCCGCTCTTGGCGCCGTCGGCCGCGCCGGTGGCCTTGGAGGCCGCGGATGTGGCGCCTGAGGCCTTGCCGCCCGCTGCCTTGCTTGCCGAGGCCTTGCCGGTAGCGGACTTGGCGCGAGACGCAGTGCGTTTCGCCTTGGTCGCCGCACCGCCGGTTGCCGCCGCTGTCTTGCGGCCGCCGGTGGATCCGCCGCGTCCCGAGGACTTGCCGCCGCCCGAGCTCGAACCGCCCGAAGCGCCGCCGCCGCTCTCCTCGCCGCCGCCGCCGAGCAGGCGCCGCACCGCGTCGGTCGCCGCCGAGACGATCGCCGCGCCGATCTTGCCGGCGCTGTCCGCCGCCGCCGAGGCCGCGTCGATCGTGTCGCTGCTTGCGTCGCGCACGGTTTTACGGACTCGCGAATTGGCGGTCAGCGCCGCCGCCGCGGCGACCAGGCCGGCCGCCATCATCGAGCGTGCAACCGGGTTCTGGGCGAGGTCCGCGGCGCGCTGCCCCGCTTCCTTCAGTGCGTCCGAATAAGCGCCGGAGACGCCTTCGCTCCCCTTGCCCGAGCCGCCGCCGCTGCCAGCTTTACCGTTGTCGGAATTCGCGTTCGCCATGGGTCCAGCCTTTCCTGATCATAACTCACCCGTAACAGACGAGCGGCGCGAGGAACAGTTCCCTCGCGCCGCCCGCCGCTTTGTTGTCACAGGCGCAGCCGCCTCAGCCTTCCTTTTCGAAGTCCGGCGTCTGCGACTGGCCGCGATCCTGGTGCGACTGCTGGTCCTCGGCGAACTCGCTGACTCCGCCCGATCCGTCGAACATCACGCCGCGCCCGCCGCCTTGTTCTTCGTCGAAGCGCTCGCCGCGCGACTGGCCGGACATCTGCTGGCCCTCGTCGGCTGCCTGCCCGTCCGAGCTTCCGCCGCCCGCGCGCAGGTCGCCGCCGGCAAGGCCGGACTGCGCGCCCTGGTTCGGCTGCACGTCGCGCTGGTTCACCACGTTCTGGGAGCTGCCATAGCCGCCGCCGCCGCTGCTTCCGCCCGCGCTGCTCTGATCGCTCGCGGAAACGCCGCCGCCGGCCGGATCGGCCTGCTGGCGCTGGTTCTGGTTGCCGCCGAACTCGCCGCTTGCGCCGCCCGACTGCGATTCCTGCAGGTCGCGGCCGCGCGTGCCTTCGTTTTCATCAGCCATCATTCTTCTCCTTCGATGTTTTCGGCCCGGCCGAGATCGTCGTAGCGGTAACGCTCGCCGTCGGGATTAACCGCATCGCGGCCGGGCTGGACCACCGGGCGGGCATCCTCGCCGCGGCCTTTCTCGCTTTCCAGCCCTTCCGGGATTTCGCCGTGGCGCGCTTCGTCGCTGCCCGGGGTGGGATGTCCTGAACCCTTGCTCACCATCAGGCGCCTTCGTCCGGATCGATCGGGCGCTCGACGCCTTCCTCAATCGGCCGGGCATCGCCCTGCGGCACGTGGCCGGCGCCGGCCATTGGATCGCCGTCATGATCCTCGCGGGGATTGCCGCCCCCGCCCGCGCCGGAGCCGCTGCCATGCACTTCGCCGCTTTTGGGATCGTAGGTTGCCGGCTTGCCATGCTCGACCGCGTCGGGGACCGGGGCGTGCTTCGCGCGGCTGCCGCCGCCTTCCTGCCTCTGCTCTTGCGCCATTCGTTGGTGCTCCTTTTGCCCGAATGAACTCTCCGTCCCCCGCCGCCGTTCCGCCCATCCGCGCCGCCGCGCATTTCGTCGCGACCACGCGCACCCTTTGCCGCAGTCGATGCGTTCTCCCCCCGAAACCACCTCAACCCTCGCAAACCAGGAGTAGCTTTGATGCTGAACCAGACCCACGACGTTTCCGTTTTGAACGGCCTTATCGAGACCACCATCGACTCGGTGGACGGCTATCGCCGCTCCGCGCAGGAAGCGACCAACAGCCGCTTCAGCGAGGAATTCCTCCAGCGCGCGTCCGAGCGTGAGGAAGTTGTGTCGCAGCTTCGCCAGCAGGTCCGCACCCTTGGCGGCGAAACGCAGGACGACGGCAGCCTCCTCGCCGCCGCTCACCGCGCTTTCCTCACCCTGCGCGACAAGGTCACCGGCAGCGACGACGATTCTGTGATTGCCGAAGTCGACCGCGGCGAAAGCTACCTCAACGCCAAGTGGGAAGCGGCCCTGGCCGACGGCGAACTTTCGCAGGAAAGCCGCCAGCTCGTGCAGCAGCTCTACACCTCCGTGCGCGCCGGCCATGAGCGTTGGGAACGCGCCCACGACGACACCGCCGCCCGCTAAGCCTTAGCGACGGCAATCAGAACAGGGCGCGTCCTTCCAAGTGGAGGACGCGCCCTTTCTGCGTGGGCGCTAGAGCGTACGAGCGAGCCCTTCCTCGCAAAGCGCCCCGTCCACGGTTAGTTGCGGCACCTACAATGGACCAAACAGGAGACGCTCCACTATGCGCCCCGCAACCGAGCGCCGCCTCCTTCAGGCCGCCATTCTCCTCGCCTGCCTGGTGCCGCTCCTTGCCGGAGGCGCCGGCGTCGCACGCGGTCCGGCGATGCTCAGCGGCATCGATCCCGGCACCGCGCCGCTCGATCTCGACAGCCACTTCCGCTACCTCTCCGGGCTGCTGCTCGGCATGGGGATCGGCTTCGTGATCTGCGTCCCCGCGATCGAGCGCCGCACCGCCGTGTTCCGCGCGCTTGGGTTGCTTGCCGTGCTCGGCGGCCTTGCCCGGCTTTATTCCGCGCTCACCATCGGCCTGCCCGGCCCCGGCCACATCTTCGGCCTGTTCATGGAGCTCGGCACCGTTCCGCTCCTGCTCCTCTGGCAGAGCCGCGTCGCCCGCCGCTTCGGCGGGTAAGCCAAGCTCCAGACGCGCTGAAGGGCCGCCGAACCTACGTCCGACGGCCCTCCAGAACATGGTCAGCGGCCGGATGCTCCAGCCCGGAAGACCTTGAAAGGACTAGCCTTTCGTCCCCCGAACGAGCGGAACCGACCTCACTGCTGAACCATGAGACATCGGATCACCTCCTTTCGCTTGTTGAATGCAAGGGGAGGATGAATCATCGCGATTCGCCGGACAAGACTTGTTTTCGATTATTTTGCTGTTAGCTTTTTTCGCTTCGCGCCTGGAACGGCTCGACCCCCTCAGCCCCGGCATTCCTCGATCACCCGCGCAGGCTCCGCCCACGACGGCAGGATCAGCCGCGTCTGCCCCTCCGCTTCCACCGCAATACGGCCGCGGCTGAAGGCGATCTGCTCCAGCAACGGATCATTGACCGGCAGAGTAGCCGAAGCGGCCAGGGTGCGGGCGCCATAGGATGTGCGAACCACCAGCGGCCCGCGCGCGCCGCTTCTGACGAGGGCGATGCGCCGGGCAGCAGGCTCGCAGCGGACGGTGAACAGCCCGTCGCCGTAAACCGCCGCCGGCCCGTTTTCGGAATAGACCCACGTCCCGGGCGTCAGCGCCATATCCTCCCACCCCGCGACGGCGGCAGGCGGCGGGGGGGGAGGCGGCGAAGGCGGCGGCGGCGTGCGCACCGGCGGCCGCTCCGGCTCGGGTGCGGGGGTGGGCGCGCATGCGGCGGCACCGATCATCAGCGCGATCATCGCCGAAGCCCGAAACATCGTCATCAACCCGCGCTCCTTGCTGTGTACCGCCCTTGCCCAAGCATAAAGCCGCGCCCGCTTCCAAGCGAAAAGCCGACCGCCGGTGGCATTGGCGCGACACGCGGCACGCCGCTTATTCACGGCCTGTTCAATGCCCGCGCCCTATGCCACTGTTCAATTACACGAAAAGATCGAGTTCATGATCAAGCGTAGCCTTCTTGCCCTTGCCCTCACGGGAGCTGCTTTCGCCGCCGCGGCGCCGGCCGATGCGCGCCCGCGTGAGCGGGAACAGGATTCGGCGTTCAAGGCCACCCAGGCCGGCCGCTTCATCCCCCTGCGCACCATCGAAGCGCGGGTCGTTCCGCAGATGCGCGGCTTTACCTATCTCGGCCCGGAGCTCGACGCCGGCGCCGGCCGCTACCGCCTCAAGTTCGTGCGCGGCTCGCAACTGGTGTGGATCGACATCGACGCGCGCAACGGCAGCGTGGTCGGCCGCTCGGGCTTTTAGCGCTCCTTCCCCCACCGACGTGCCCACTTGCCTGCTTTCGGAGATGAAACCATTTGGCAGGCGCGCCGGTTTGGCCCGATAGAGAGCCACGGCATCCACAAGGGGATAATCGAATGCGCGTTCTGATCGTCGAGGACGAGCCTAATCTGGGCCGCCAGCTGCGTGCCACGCTGGAAGGTGCCGGCTATGCCGTGGATCTGGCCACCGACGGCGAGGACGGCCATTATCTCGGCTCCACCGAAAGCTACGACGCGATCGTCCTCGATCTCGGCCTGCCGGAGATAGACGGGCTCACCGTGCTCGATCGCTGGCGCAAGGAAGGGATGGTCGTGCCCGTCCTCGTCCTCACCGCCCGCGACAGCTGGTCCGACAAGGTCGCCGGCCTCGATGCGGGCGCCGACGATTACCTCGCCAAGCCCTTCCAGACCGAGGAGCTTATCGCTCGGCTGCGCGCCCTCATCCGCCGCGCCTCGGGCAACAGCTCGTCCGAATTGACCGCCGGCGACGTCCGCCTCGACACCCGCTCGGGCAAGGTCACCCTCGACGGCGAGCCGGTGAAGCTCACCGCCCAGGAGTACAAGCTCCTCTCCTACCTCATGCACCACAAGGGTAAGGTCGTCTCCCGCACCGAACTGATCGAACATATCTACGACCAGGATTTCGACCGCGATTCGAACACCATCGAAGTCTTCATCGGCCGCCTGAGGAAGAAGCTCGGCGTCGATATCATCCAGACCCTGCGCGGCCTCGGCTATCTCGTCGAGAAGGGCGAGGCCCCGGCGGCGGGAAAACCCGACGCGAGGCCGTGACCCTTCTCACCAGGCGGGTTCTTCGCTTCCAGCGCTGGCTGACGCGGCGCTCCATCGCGACGCGGCT
>DATBNC010000004.1:0-10805 GCA_036554525.1 Allosphingosinicella sp. | reverse complement strand
CACGCGTCGTAATCGAGCTCCACGCCCTCGCCTTTGGGCACCGATTGGCAGGTCAGGACGTAGCCGGACGCGACTTCGTCGTCGGTGAGGCCGTAGCGGGCGGCCATTTCGACCGTGCCCGAGACGACGCGCGCCCGGCAGGTGGCGCAGACCCCCGCCTTGCAGGCGAAAGGGGCCGGCAGGCCCGCCTCGCGAGCGCTGTCGAGGATGTTTCCAGCCTCGGCGCTGAACGGCACGCGGCGCTTGCGGCCGTCGAGGGTGACCAGCATGGTCAGGCCTTGCGCACCCTGCGACATCTGCTGGAGCTGGGCGGCCAGCGCTTCGGCGGGGCGATCGGCTGTGAAGCGCTCGATGTGAATCTTCTCGCGTGGGACCGCGCTATCGCAGAGCGCCTCTTCGGCGGCGTCCATCATCGGGCCGGGGCCGCAGATGAAGAAGGCCTCCACCTCCGAAGGATCAACCAGGGTGCCGAGGATTTCACCGCATTTGGCGCGGTCCAGCATCCCGTTGAACAGGTCGATATCCTCCATCTCCTCGGCAAGGAAGTGGTGGACTTGGAGGCGGCCCATGTAACGGTTCTTGAGGCCGGCAAGCTCTTCGAGGAAAATCACCGATTGGCTGTCGCGATTGCCGTAGAAGAGGGTGAAGCGGCTGTGCGGTTCTTCGACCAGCGCCGTCTTAAGCAGCGACAGGACCGGCGTGATGCCCGAGCCGCCGGCGAAGCCGACATAATGGTTGGCGGCGTGGCTACGGAATTCATGGGTGAAGCTGCCGTGCGGCGGCATCACCTCCAGCGTGTCGCCTACCTTGAGCGCCTCGTTGGCCCAGGAGGAGAAGCGGCCGCCGGCAATCCGTTTCACTGTGACCTTGAGCTGATTGTCGGAAGGCGCGACGCAGAGCGAATAATTGCGCCGCACATCCTCGCCGCCGATCTCGGCGCGAAGCGTCAGGTGCTGCCCGGCGCGGAAGCGAAAGGTCTCGGCGAGCTCGACCGGAAGATCGAAACGGATCGACCGGGCGTCAGCGGTTTCCTGGACGATTTCGGCGACGCGCAAGGGATGGAAGCCGGCGCTCATCGGCCCCTCAGTGACATTTGAACAGGTCGAACGGCTCGGCGCAGGATCGGCAGCGCCAGAGCGATTTGCAAGCGGTGGAGCCGAAGCGGCTGATCTCGGCGGTGTCGCTCGATCCGCATTGCGGGCAGGCGACGGCGGCCCCGCGCGGCACCGGCGGGGCGATGCCGTAAGCGTGGAGCTTGGCGCGGCCTTCGGAGGTGATCCATTGGGTGGTCCAGGCAGGCGAGAGCGCAGTTTCGATGGCGACGCTCCGGTAGCCGGCGGCGTCGAGGGCGGCGCGGATGTCCCGCTCGATCACTTCGGTTGCGGGGCAGCCGGTGTAGGTGGGAGTGATTGTGACCAGATCCGGCGTGACTGAGCGAACGATACCGAGTTCAATTACGGAGACGGCGGGGACTTCCGGGTCGGGCACGTCCGCCAACACCTGCCAGATGCCATCACAAATCTCGTTCGTCCCCAGCGAAGTCGAGGGGCGCGGCACAGAGTTAGAGGGTGCGCCCCTCGACTTCGCTCGGGACGAACGGGTTTCGGGGTCTTGCACCAGGGTGACCATCACCACACCGCGTCCGGGTAGGTGCGGGGAAGGAATTGCATGGTGCAAAGCAGGTGGCCGAGATGCTCCGAATGGTGACCGCGGCGGCCGCCGAGGATCGGGCGCTGGTCGGTTGGGACTTTGAGAGTGGCTTCCGTCAGAACCGCGCCGACGATGCGGTCATAATCCGGGCGAAGCGCTGTCAGATCGGTGAACAGCCCCCGCGCAACCGCGGCGTCGGTGACCTCGTCCATCTCGAAGAGCTCAGGCACGAAACGCCACATCCAGTCGATGCCACTTGCCATCCGGCGGTGGCTTTCCTCCGTGCCGTCGCCCAGGCGGATCACCCATTCGGCGCTGAGCTCCTGATGATAGGTGACTTCCTTCACCGCTTTCTCGGCCACCGCAGAGATCAGGCCGTCCGCAGACCCGATCAGCCGCTCGAACAGCAGTTTCTGCCAGGTGGAGAAGAGGAACTGCCGCGCCATGGTTTGCGCGAAGTCGCCGTTCGGCTGCTCGACCAGCAGGCAGTTCGTCAAATCGAGCACGTCGCGGTGAAAGGCGAGCTTGTCGCCGTCGCGCCCCTGCCCTTCCACCTCGCCTGCGGCGTCCAGGAAGAGCGTCGCCTGACCGACCAGGTCGAGCGCCATGTTGGCGAGGCTGAGATCGACCTCCACGGACGGCGCGTGGCCGGTCCATTCGCTCAAGCGCTGGCCCAAGATCAGGCTGTCGTCGCCGAGCCGAAGCAGCGTGTTGAACAGGATGCCGGGCTCAAGCTCGGCAATCGCGTCGAACGCGCCGGTGCCCTGCGGCAAGGTGCGCGCGGCGGCTTCGTCTTCGGGTCGGATCGGCGGAAGCGACGGCATCAGATGTGGGTGATCCCGTCCGGGATGTCGTAAAAGGTCGGGTGGCGGTAAACCTTGTCGGCGGCCGGATCGAACATCTGCGCATCGTCGGACGGATCGGACGCGATGATGGAGGCGGAGGGCACGACCCAGAGGCTCACCCCCTCCATCCGCCGCGTATAAGTGTCACGGGCGTGGCGGAGCGCGATCTCAGCGTCGGGCGCGTGGACGGAGCCGACGTGGCGGTGCGACATGCCGCCCTTCGAACGGACGAACACTTCCCAGAGCGGCCAGTCTTTCGCCATCAGGCGGCCTCTGCCTTGCGGGCATGCTTCGCGGCATAGGCATCCGCGGCTTCGCGCACCCAGGCGTTGCTTTCCCAGGCTTCCCGGCGGGCCTTCATGCGCTCCTTGGCGACCGGGCCTTCACCGCGGACGACCGCATAGAATTCCTCCCAATCGATTGCGCCGAAGTCGTAGGCGCCGCGTTCCTCGTTCCACTTCAGGTCGGGATCGGGCACGGTGAGACCGATCGCTTCGGCCTGCGGCACGGTGATGTCGACGAACTTCTGGCGAAGCTCGTCATTGGTCTCGCGCTTAATCTTCCAGCGCATGGACTGCGCGGTGTTGGGCGAATTCTCGTCCGGCGGCCCGAACATCATCAGCGATGGCCACCACCAGCGGTTGAAGGCGTCCTGCATCATCCGGCGCTGCTCGGGGGTGCCGGCCATCATCGCCATGCTGATCTCATAGCCCTGACGCTGGTGGAAGCTTTCCTCCTTGCAGACGCGGACCATGGCGCGGGCATAGGGCCCATAGGAGGTGCGCTGCAGCGGCACCTGGTTCATGATCGCGGCGCCGTCGACCAGCCAGCCGATCGCGCCCATGTCCGCCCAGGTCAGCGTAGGATAGTTGAAGATGGTCGAGTATTTGGCTTTGCCGGAGTGAAGCGCCTCGATCATCTGCTCGCGGCTGGTGCCGAGCGTTTCGGCAGCGGAGTAGAGGTAAAGGCCGTGGCCGGCTTCGTCTTGCACCTTGGCGAGCAGGATCGCCTTGCGGCGGAGCGAAGGCGCGCGGCCGATCCAGTTTCCTTCCGGAAGCATGCCGACGATCTCACTGTGGGCATGCTGCGAAATCTGCCGGGTCAGCGTGCGGCGATAGGCTTCGGGCATCCAGTCCTTGGGCTCGATGAACTCATCCGCCGCGACCCGCGCCTCGAAGGCAGCGAGCTTTCCGGGATCCTCGGTCGAGACCACGTTCTTCGTCTTGGCAAGCTCAGTCGTGTACATGGCTTTAACTCCGTCGCGTCGCCCTAGCAGCGGCGCTCGCCCTCATCAATCAACGCACAAGACGAGGTGGGGTCGCAACCCCGCTGGGCAAGGGCTCAAACCCGCTCGATCACTAAAGCGATGCCCTGCCCTACTCCGATGCACATGGCGCAGAGAGCGTAGCGGCCTCCGGTGCGGTGGAGTTGTTCGGTGGCGGTCATTGCAAGCCGGGCGCCGGACATGCCGAGCGGGTGGCCGAGCGCGATGGCACCGCCGTTCGGGTTTACGTGCGGCGCATCGTCGGGAAGGCCGAGTTCGCGAAGCACCGGGAGCGCCTGGGCGGCGAAGGCTTCGTTGATCTCAATGACGTCCATGTCGGCGATGGTGAGGCCGAGGCGCTTCAAAAGCTTCAGCGAGGCCGGCGCCGGGCCGATGCCCATGATGCGCGGCTCAACGCCGGCGACGGCGCCGCCAACGATGCGGGCGCGGGGCGTTAGGCCATTGCGGCGGGCGGCGTCTTCCGAGGCGATGATCATCGCCGCGGCGCCGTCGTTTACGCCGGACGCGTTGCCGGCGGTGACGGTGCCAGCTGCGTGAACGATGGGCTTGAGCTTGCCGAGCGCTTCCACGCTGGTTTTGCGCGGGTGCTCGTCGCGATCGACGATCAGCGGATCGCCCTTGCGCTGCGGAATGGAGACGGGAACGATCTCGGCGGCGAAGCGGCCGCTTTCCTGCGCTGCGGCGGCTTTGTCCTGGCTGCGCACCGCGAACGCGTCCTGATCCTCGCGGCTCACCTTCCAGGCGTCGGCGACGTTTTCCGCGGTAGAGGGCATGGTGTCGTCGCCGTACGCACCCTTCATCTTCGGGTTCACGAAGCGCCAGCCGATGGTGGTGTCGTATATTTCGGCGTTCCGGTCGAAGGCGCTGGTCGCCTTGGCCATCACGAATGGGGCGCGGCTCATGCTCTCCGATCCACCGGCGATGATCAAATCCGCTTCCGAGCCGCGGATGACGCGCGCCGCCATGGTGACGGCGTCCATGCCGGAGCCGCAAAGCCGGTTGAGGGTGACGCCGCCCGATTTGTGCGGGAGCCCGGCGAGGAGGCCCGCCATGCGCGCGAGGTTGCGATTGTCCTCGCCGGCCTGGTTGGCGCAGCCGAGGATGACGTCGTCGATCTCGTCCCAGTCAACGCCGCCATTGCGGTCCATCAGCGCCTTGATCGGGATCGCGGCGAGATCGTCGGCGCGGATGTGAGCAAGCGCGCCGCCGTAGCGGCCGATGGGAGTGCGGATCGCGTCGCAGATAAAGGCTTCGGTGGTCATCGGGGCTCCCTAGCATTCCCTCTCCCCCGTGGGGAGAGGGTTAGGGCGAGGGGATACTGAGGTTGTGGGTAGCTTCGGACGCCGAGCCCCCTCACCCCGGCCCTCTCCCCGCCGGGGAGAGGGGGCTTTGCGGTACGGGTCTCGAAGCGATAAAGCCTCCTCCATGACCTCTTACCAGACCATCCAGTTCACCCTCGAAGCCGGCATCGCCCGCCTCACCCTTGACCGACCGGACAGGCTGAACAGCTTCACCGTGCAGATGCATGAGGAAGTGGCGGATGCGCTTGGCAGGCTGGAGGGCGCGCGGGTGCTGGTGCTGACCGGGGCGGGGCGCGGCTTTTGCGCGGGGCAGGATTTGAATGACCGGGCGGTGGCACCGGGGCAGAGCGTCGATCTCGGCGAGTCGGTGGAGAAGAGGTACAATCCGCTGATCCGCACGTTGACGTCTCTGCCCTTCCCGGTGATCGCGCGGGTCAACGGTGTGGCGGCGGGCGCGGGCGCGAACATCTCTTTGGCCTGCGACATCGTGGTGGCGGCGAAATCGGCCAAGTTCATTCAGAGCTTTGCCTCCATCGGCCTGATCCCGGACAGTGGAGGAACGTGGGTGCTGCCGCGGCTGGTGGGGCAGGCGCGGGCTCTGGGTCTTGCGCTTACCGCCGAGCCGCTGCCTGCGGAGAAAGCCGCCGACTGGGGCCTCATCTGGAAGGCTGTGGAGGATGACGCTTTGGACACCGAGGTGGATGCGCTTACCGAGAAGTTCGCCAGTGCGCCGACGCGGGGGCTCGCCAAGATCAAGCATATGATCCGCGAAAGCTGGGGCCACAGCCTGGGCGAGGAACTGGTGCTCCAGCGCGACGCGATGCGCGAGCTTGGGGCAAGCGAAGACTATCGCGAGGGCGTTGCCGCGTTCATGGAGAAAAGGGCGCCGCGGTTCACGGGAAAGTGACGCGAGACTACCACTTTGTTCGTCCCGAGCGTAGTCGAGGGGCGCACATGAGGAGGCCGTGCCAGCGCCCCTCGACTTCGCTCGGGACGAACGAGTCTGGTGATAAGGTGACGAGATGAAGACGCAGACCCTCCTTAATTACGCGCAGGACCGCTGGTACGAGGCGCCGTCAGGGCTTGCCGAAGTCCAGAGCGCGGTGACGGGCGAGACGATCTTCGAAACGGGCTCCACCGGCCTCGATTTCGCCGCCATGCTGCACCATGCGCGCAGCGTCGGCGGACCCGCATTGCGCAAGCTCACCTTCCACGAGCGGGCGCATATGCTGAAGGCGCTGGGCCTCGCCATCATGGCGCGCAAGGAGGAGCTGTACGAGCTCAACTTTGAGACCGGCGCGACTCGGACCGACGGATGGATCGACATCGAAGGCGGCGCGGGGACCTTGTTTTCCTTCTCGTCCAAGGGCCGGCGGGAGCTTCCCAACAGCCGGGTGTTGATCGACGGTGCGATGGAGCCGCTGTCCAAGGGTGGCACCTTTGTCGGCCAGCACGTCTTCACGCCGCTGCAGGGCGTAGCGGTGCATATCAACGCGTTCAATTTCCCGGTTTGGGGGATGCTGGAGAAGCTCGGGCCGACCCTGCTTGCGGGCGTGCCGGCGATCGTGAAGCCTGCTTCGGCGACCGGCTACCTTGCCGAGGCAGCCTTCCGGATCATGATCGAGGCGAACATCCTCCCGCCAGGCGCTCTGCAGCTGGTGATGGGCGGCGTCGGGGACATGTTCGATCACCTGACGCTTCAGGATGTCGTCAGCTTCACCGGCTCGGCGCAGACGGCGATGAAGCTTCAGACCCATCCGGTGATGGCGCGGGAGTCCGTCCGCTTCATTGCCGAGCGAGACAGCTTGAACGCCTCGGTGCTTGGACCGGATGCGGGGCCGGGAACGCCGGAGTTCGACCTGTTCGTCAAGGAAGTGGCGCGCGAGATGACCGTAAAAGCGGGGCAGAAATGTACCGCGATCCGCCGCGCCATGGCGCCCGCGCAGCACATCGACGCGGTCGAGGAAGCGCTGCGCGCGCGGCTTGGCAAGGTGCGGGTCGGCAACCCGCGCGAGGAAGGCGTGACGATGGGGGCGCTCGCGAGCCAGAACCAGCTGATCGGCGTCCGCGCGGCGGTGGCGGAGCTCGCAAAATCGGCGCGCATCGTCAGCGGCGATCCGGACCTATCGCCGGTGGCGGGGAATGGCGCCTTCATGTCGCCGATCCTGCTGCGCAGCGACGATCCATGGGGTTCGGACGCGGTGCACGACATCGAGGCGTTCGGGCCCGTGTCGACGATCATGCCCTATCGCGATCTCCAAGACGCAGTGAACCTCGCCAACCGCGGCATGGGCAGCCTGGCGCTGTCGCTGTTCACCAATGACCGCGACGTGGCGGAAGAGTTCGTGATGGGCGCAGGTGCCTATCACGGGCGGATGCTGATCCTCGACCGCACCTCGGCGGGCGAGTCGACCGGCCACGGTTCTCCCCTCCCCGTGTTGGTCCATGGCGGCCCCGGTCGCGCGGGCGGCGGCGAGGAAATGGGCGGGGTGCGCGGCGTCGCGCATTACATGCAGCGGACCGCCTTGCAGGGCTCGCCGGCGTTGCTCAGCCACATCGCCAAGCAGTGGCTTGCCGGCGCGGAGAAGCCGACGGGCGCGCTTCACCCCTTCCGCAAGCGCATCTCGGAGCTCGAGATCGGCTACACCCTGAAAACGGCGAGCCGCACGGTGACGCTGGAGGACATCGAGCATTTCGCCCACTTCACCGGCGACACCTTCTACGCGCACATGGACGACGAAGCGGCCAAAGCGAGCCCGATCTTCGAGGGCCGGGTGGCGCACGGCTACCTGATCCTGAGCTTCGCGGCGGGCCTGTTCGTCGATCCGGCGCCGGGTCCGGTGCTTGCGAACACCGGCCTCGAGAATTTGCGCTTCCAGACGCCGCTTTACCCCGGCGACTCGATGCGCGTGGAGCTGACGGTGAAGACCAAGAGCGTGCGCGACGAAGAGAAGGGCGAGGTGCGCTGGGCGGTCTATGTCTTCAACCAGAAGGACGAAGTGGTCGCCACCTACGACCTCCTCACCATGAACACGCCTTAGTCCAACGGCCAGGTCTCGAGCACTTCTACGAAACGGCTGAGCCAGAGGTTGGTCTGGTGGCCATCAACAACGCGATGGTCGATGGTGAGGGAGACATAGGCCATCGGGCGGATCAGGATTGCATCCTGGGCGCCGACTTCGCGCACCACCACCCGTTTCTCGAGCTTGCCGACGCCGAGGATTGCCGACTGGGGCTGGGCGATGATGATCGGCGTCGCGAACAGCGAGCCGGAGACGCCGTGGTTCGAGATGGTGAAGGTGCCGCCCGACACGTCGCGGCCGGTGAGCTTCTCCGCTCGGGCGCGGGCGATCATGTCTTCCAGGCCGGCTGCGATGCCCTTCAGGTTCAGCGTTTCGACATTGCGCAGGACGGGGACGATCAGGCCCTTTTCGCCAAGCGCGGTGCCGACGCCGATATTGACCTCGTCGAAAATCTCCAGCCGGTCCTCGTGCCAGCGGCTGTTGATCGCCGGCGCCACCTTCATCGCTTCGGCGGCGGCGGCGACGATGTAGGCGCTGTAGGTGAGCTTGACGCCCTTCTTCGCCCAGGCGTCCTTGTGGCGGTCACGGTGAGCGATGATGGCGCTGAAGTCCGTTTCGAACATCGCGGTGACATGCGGCGCGACTGTCACCGAGTTCAGCATGTTCTCGGCGATCTTCAGCCGCATGCGATCGTGGGGGACGGAGTGGGAGCGGATGGAGCCGTCGGACGGCGCTGCGGGTGGACGAGGCGACGGGGTGCGTCGCGCTTGCTCTACTGCCTGATCGACGTCGGCACGGGTGACGCGGCCGTCTCGGCCGGTGCCGGCGATGGTGGCAGGATCGATATTGTGCTGGAGGCAGGCGCGCTTGACCGCGGGGGAGAGGCGGAGTTCGGGTGAGAGATTGAGCTTAGCACCATCACCGCTCGTCTCGAGCGAAGTCGAGAGACCTGATTGAGGCGGGCTGGAAGCTTGTGCGCTACGATCCCCGCTGTTGCCCGGTCGCGTGTCTCGACTTCGCTCGACACGAGCGGGGTCTTCCGTGGGCTCATTTCCGATTACCTCGGCGACGGCAGCCAGCCGTCCTAGCACCGCGCCAGGCTCCGCGTCGGCACCCGTGTCCAGCAGGATCTCGCGCAGCACCCCTGCCGCCGGCGCCGGCACTTCCATCGCGACCTTGTCGGTCTCAAGCTCAACCAGCGGGTCATTGAGTTCCACCCGGTCGCCAACCTGTTTGAGCCAGGCGCGCACCACAGCCTTGGTGCCTTCCTGTTCGAGCGGGACGATGACGTCGATCATCAGAATGCCACCAGTTCTTCGATCTTGGCGCGGATCACGTCAGCGCTTGGTACCGCCCAGTTGAGCAGCACCGGATTATGCGGGCTTGGGATGTCCGGCATCGTCACCCGCGCAACGGGGGCGTCGAGGTCAAGGAAAGCTTCGTCGGCGACTACCGCGGCGATCTCGGCGCCGAAGCCGCCGGTGCGCAGGTCTTCGTGAACGATCAGGCAGCGGCGGGTGCGGCGGATGCTTTCCAGCACCATTTCCTTATCCCACGGCACAAGCGTGCGGAGGTCGATCACGTCGGCGGACAAGTCCTTTGCCGCTTCCTCGCAACGCGGCACCATCGCGCCCCAGGTGACGATGGTGATGTCGTCGCCGCTGCGCGTCTTCTTGGCGCGGCCGAACGGCAGAACGTAGCCGTCGCCGGGGTAAGGGCGGCGTGCCCAGACGTCGTCGAGCATTGCGCGATGTTCGAAGAAGATCACCGGATCGTTGCCGCGCAGGCCGGAGCGGAGCAGGCCGACAGCGTCCTCGGCGTTGGACGGCACTGCCACCAGCCAGCCGGGATTGTGGACGAACTGCACTTCGTTGGTCTGGCTGTGCCAGGGATCGCCGCACTTGAAGAAGCCGCCGGGGATGCGGAGCACCATGGGCGCCGCGAAACGGTTGTTGGTGCGCCACCGCATGGTGCCGCAATCGTTGATCTGCTCGGTCGCGGGCTCGGCATATTTGCGGAACTGGATTTCGGGCACCGGCATCAGCCCGGCCATCGCCATGCCGACCGCGCGGCCGATTATACCCTCTTCGTTGAGGCTGGTGTCGAACACGCGGTCGTGGCCGAACTTCTCCTGAAGGCCGAGCGTCACCGCATGAACGCCGCCTTTGGGCCCAACATCCTCGCCGAAGACGAGGACGCGCGGGTTGGTCTCCAGTTCGTGCTCGAGCGTGCGGCGGATGGCGGTGACCATGTTGATCCGCTGGCCTTCAGGGCGCGGCGTTTCGGTGCTGTCCGGCGCGCGATAGCCGTGGGTCCACTGGCCGCCCAATTGCTGCATCTCGCCTTCGTAGAAGACGTGGCGGAGGACGTTTTCGGGCTGGGAGATTCCCCGCGCTTCCGCAATCTCGCGGGCCGTCTCCACCGCCTCCTGAGCCTCGCGCTCGATCCGGTCCCATTCGGCCTCGTCCATCAGCGAGCCGACCAGGTAGGATTTGAGCTTGGGCAAAGGATCGCGCGCCCATTCGGAGCGCACCACATCCTCGGACTTGTAGGCCTGCGTGTCCTGGAAGCTGTGCCCCTGGAGCCTCGGCACGGTGAGGCGCAGCAGGCACGGGCCTTTGCGGCCGCGGACATGCTCCACCGCCTCCGTCAGCAGCCGCGCAGCCTCGGCCGGCTCGGTGCCGTCGCCGGAGAGCACGCG
>DATBNC010000009.1:0-49395 GCA_036554525.1 Allosphingosinicella sp. | reverse complement strand
CTTCGGTGGAAGGCGCCGTGCTCTCGGTGAAGGGGCCAAAGGGCACCCTCACCATGCAGATGATGGATGACATCAGCTATGGCATCGAAGACGGCCGCATCGTGGTGCAGCCGGCGAACGAGACCAAGCGCGCACGCTCCTTCTGGGGGATGCACCGCACGCTGGTTCAGAACCTCGTCACGGGCGTCACCGACGGCTTCACCAAGACGCTGGAAATCACCGGCGTGGGTTACCGCGCGGCGATGCAGGGCAAGAACCTGCGCCTCCAGCTCGGCTACAGCCACGACGTCAATGTCGAGGTTCCGGCCGATCTCACCGTTGCCACCCCCGATCCGACCACCGTCGTGATCTCGGGCAGCGACGCTCAAAAGGTCGGGCAGCTCGCCGCGGAAATCCGTCAGTGGCGCAAGCCGGAGCCCTACAAGGGCAAGGGCATCAAATATCGCGGTGAGTTCATCTTCCGCAAAGAAGGCAAGAAGAAGTAAGCCATGGCGAAACTCTCTCTCTTCGATCGGCGCCGTCAGCGCGTCCGCACCTCGCTCCGCAAGCGCGGCGGCACCCGTCCGCGCCTGTCGATCCACCGTTCGGGCCGGCACATCTACGCCCAGGTCATCGACGACGTCGAAGGCCGCACCGTTGCTTCCGCCTCCACCCTGGAGAAGGAAGTGCGCGGCTCCACCGGCGCAACCGTCGACGGCGCGCAGGATGTCGGCCGCCGGGTCGCCGAGCGCGCCAAGGCGGCGGGCGTCACCCGGGTGGTGTTCGACCGTGGCGGTTTCCTGTTTCACGGCCGCGTGAAGGCGCTGGCCGATGCCGCCCGCGAAGGCGGATTGGAGTTCTAAATGGCTGACGAAAACAACATCGAAACGTCGCAGCAGTCGCCGACCCAGCCTGCCGACAATGTTCAGGCAGCCGAAGCGGCTCCGACTGAAGCACGCGGCGAGAGCCGTGGCCCCGGCGGCCCTGGTGGCCCCGGCGGCGGCCGCGGCGGACGCGGCGGTCGCGGTGGCGGCGGCGGTGGCCGTGACGGCAACCGCGGCGGTCCCGGCGGCAATCGTGGACGGCGCGACGAGCGCGGCGGCCGCGGCGGCAACCGTGACGACGACGGCGGCGAAGAGCTGATCGAGAAGCTGGTTCACATCAACCGCGTCTCGAAGACGGTAAAGGGCGGCAAGCGCTTCGGCTTCGCGGCTCTGGTCGTGGTCGGCGACGGCAAGGGCCGCGCCGGTTTCGGCAAGGGCAAAGCGCGCGAAGTGCCGGAAGCCATTACCAAGGCAACCGCGGCGGCCAAGAAGGCCATGGTCCGCGTGCCTTTGAAGGACGGCCGCACGCTTCACCATGACGGCAACGGCCACTTCGGTGCCGGCCGCGTGACGCTTCGTACCGCGCCTGCCGGTACCGGCATCATCGCCGGCGGCCCGATGCGCGCCGTGTTCGAGAGCCTCGGCGTTGCCGACGTGGTGACCAAGTCGGTCGGCACGTCCAACCCGTACAACATGATCCGGGCGACTTTCGAAGCGCTCACCGAACAGACCAGCCCCAAGGCGGTTGCGCAGCGGCGCGGCAAGAAGATTGCCGATCTGCTGGGCCGCGGCGGCTCGCAGACTGCCGAGGCTGACGCCCTGGCAGTGACGGAGTAAGCATCATGGCGACCATCAAGATCACCCAAACGGGCTCGCCGATCCGGCGCACCCCCGATCAGCGCAAGACGCTGATCGGCCTCGGGCTCAACAAGATGCACAAAACGGTTGAGCTCACCGACACCCCCGAGGTGCGCGGCATGATCCGCCGGGTTCAGCATATGGTGAACGTCGAGGGTTGAACCTCACTCTAGCCCCTCCCCTTCAGGGGAGGGGTTGGGGAGGGGAATGCGGGTCAGGGTTGAGGCTTAGGCGTCTTCCCGCTAACAGGCCCCTCCCCAAACCCCTCCCCTGAAGGGGAGGGGCTTTTTCTTCAGCGCGACAAAAGCGAAAGCGAGTGCAATGACCATCAAACTCAACGATCTTCGTGACAATCAGGGCGCCCGCAAGAGCCGGGTCCGCGTCGGCCGCGGTATCGGTTCGGGCCTCGGCAAGACCGCCGGGCGCGGCCAGAAGGGCCAGACCAGCCGTTCGGGCGTGTCGATCTTCGGCTTCGAAGGCGGCCAGATGCCGCTCCACATGCGGATCCCGAAGCGCGGCTTCAACAACATTTTCGCCAAGGATTATTCCGAAGTGAACTTGGGCATGATCCAGAAGGCGATCGACGCCGGCAAGCTTTCCGCCGACGCCACGATCGACCAGGAGGCGCTCCGCGCCGCCGGCATCAGCCGCGGCGGCAAGGACGGCGTCCGCCTGCTCGGCAAGGGCGCCTTCTCGGCCAAGCTCTCCTTCCGCGTCGCCGGCGTCTCCAAGGGCGCGCGCGAGGCGGTGGAAGCGGCCGGCGGTTCGGTTGAAGTGATCGAGCGCGTCTCGGCCGCCGACAAGGCCGCCGCCAAGAAGAACAGCGTCAAGAAGCGCAAGGACGCCTGAGCCTCTGCCGGGGCTTCGGCTCCGGCACGATCAGGCCGCCGCGCCGGCAAGGGCTGACACGCCCGCGCCAGTCACTATATGAGGCGGCGGGGATCACATCTTCCGCCGCCTTTTTAGTCTTTTTCCGGGACAGACACGCACATGGCATCCGCAGCCGACCAGATGGCAGCCAATCTCTCCATGGCGAGCTTCGCCAAGGCGACCGATCTCAAGAAAAGGCTGTGGTTCACCCTCGGCGCGCTGATCGTGTTCCGCCTGCTCAGCTTCATTCCGCTGCCCGGCATCGATCCGCGCGCGCTCGGCACCTTGTTCGCGACCACCCGCGGCACCGTGCTCGATTTCTTCAACACTTTCTCGGGCGGCAGCCTTGAGCGGATGAGCCTCATCGCGCTCGGCGTCATGCCCTACATCACCGCGTCGATCGTGGTGCAGCTCGCCTCCTCGATGTCGCCGAGCCTCGCCGCTCTTAAGAAAGAGGGTGAGACCGGCCGCAAGAAGATGAACCAGTACACGCGCTACGGCACGGTTCTGCTTTGCATCATTCAGGGCTATTTCATCGCGGTCGGCCTTGAAGGCTGGGGCTCCGGCAGCACCGGTTCGGCCGTGCTCGATCCCGGCCTGATGTTCCGCATCACCACCGTGGTGACGCTCACCGGCGGCACCCTGTTCCTGATGTGGCTTGGCGAGCAGATCACCAGCCGCGGCATCGGCAACGGCGTGTCCCTGATCATCATGGCCGGCATCGTCGCCCAGCTGCCCACCGCGCTCGCCCAGGTGTTCGAGGGCGGCCGCACCGGCACGCTGTCGCCGCTGCTGATCATGGGCGTCATTGCCCTGGTGATCGCCATCACGCTCGGCATCTGCTTCATGGAGCGCGCCCAGCGCCGAGTCCTTATTCAATACCCCAAGCGCCAGTCGGCGCGCGGTCAGATGCAGGCGGAGCGTTCGCACCTTCCGCTCAAGATCAACACCGCCGGCGTGATCCCGCCGATCTTCGCTTCCTCCCTGCTGCTGATGCCGCTCACCATTGCCCAGTTCGCCGGCAACCGCGTCGAAGGCGAAAGCTGGAGCGGCGACATGCTGATCACCGTCACGGCGGCGCTTCAGCACGGCCAGCCGCTCTACATGTTCCTCTACGCGGCGGGCATCATCTTCTTCTGCTTCTTCTACACCGCGGTTGTCTTCAACCCGGAGGAGACGGCGGAAAACCTGAAGCGCTATGGCGGCTTCATCCCCGGCATCCGCCCGGGCAAGCGCACCGAGGAATATCTCGACCACGTGCTGACCCGCATCACCGTGATCGGCGCGGCCTACCTGACGATCATCTGCCTGGTTCCGGAATTCCTCATCGCCAAGATGGGCATTCCCTTCTACCTGGGCGGCACGTCGCTGTTGATCGTGGTAAACGTGACGATGGATACGGTGACGCAGATCCAGAGCCACCTCATCGCCCATCAATATGGCGACCTGATCAAGAAGGCGAAGCTGAAGGGCGGACGCGCCCGTTAAGAGGCGCGGCGTCCCCAGGGGAGAGTACAAGGCGATGAACATCATCCTGCTTGGCCCCCCGGGCGCCGGTAAAGGAACCCAGGCCAGCCGCCTCGTGCTTCAGCGCGGCATGGTGCAGCTTTCCACCGGCGACATGCTTCGCGCCGCGATCAAGGCCGGCACGGACGTCGGCCTCCGCGCCAAGGCGATCATGGAAGCGGGCGATCTCGTCCCCGACGAGGTGGTCAACGAACTGATCCGCCAGCGCCTGGAAGCATCGGGCGCGGGCGATTGCGCCGGCTTCATCTTCGACGGCTACCCCCGCACCGAGCCGCAGGCGGTGAGCCTCGACGAACTGCTCGCCGAACGCGGCATGAAATTAGACTACGTGGTCGAGCTCCAGGTGGACGAGGAGGCTTTGGTCGACCGCATCACCGGCCGCTTCACCTGCGCCAAGTGCGGCGAAGGCTATCACGACCGCTACAAGCTGCCGAAGGTCGCCGAGGTCTGCGACATCTGCGGCAACCGCGAATTCAAGCGCCGCCTCGACGACAACGCCGAAACCGTCCGCGCCCGAATGGCCGAGTACCGGGCGAAGACGGCGCCGATCCTGCCTTACTACGAAGGCAAGGGCATCGTGCGGCGGGTGGACGGCATGGCCCCGATCGGCGAGGTCGAGGCGTCGCTTGAGGGGATATTGGCGGGCGGCTGAGTAGGCGCTAGACTGCCCCAGTGCCAAGGTTTAGTTGCACCTCATCCGCGACATCCGGCCGCCGGTACTTGAAGGCTGAAAGGGAAGCGTGCCACCCCATGTGCGCCAGCCGTATTGGCAGTTCTGTGGCTGCGCCAGGCTAGCTCAAAGGTAGGATGATCGCCGGTGAGACCTTGGATCTTACCTACTCTAATGTTGTTGCCGCTTGGCTCCTGCTCGTCCGATAATCTGCCAGAGGCGATTACCTGCCGCGCCGGGGTATTGAGGCACAATGGCATCCGTTTGAAAACAGTAGTCACCGTTGGAGAGCTGACCGCTCCGGTTTCGCATGTCCCATTGCGTTGCCCGAACATTCTATACGGTTTTTCCGGAGATCGTTCTTCGGCGCTAGCTAATCAGATGGTAGAGATTTCTTATCGGAGCGCGGGCGGGAAAGCGCTGTTTGAGATCAACGCCCTTGGCCAGGTAAGCTTCGATGAGAAGTTTCAGGTGCCTGTATTCACCGTCACGCAAATACATTCGATACATCACATCCACTAGGTGCGCCCGCTTGACGTTGAGGCCCAGCGATTGAGCGAATATCGGTCGCCGGCTGAGCGGCCCCCGCCGCTTTACCCTGCGAGGTGGAGCAGCACCCGGTCGAGTAGCAGCTGGCACCGCATCAGCGTCGGCACGCTGTCGCCGAGCGCGGCGCGGTCGAGCAGCGCGAGCCGCGTCACCTTTGAGCCTTCCGGAAACTGCCGCCAGGTGAGGTCCATCACCTCGGGCGGATCGGACGCGGGATCGACGTTCCAGAAGTGCCATTCCAGGCCCGCGCCGGTGTCCACCTCGCCCGAAGCAATCTCGAACCGCGGAAAGAACCACTGCACCACCCGCGCCGTCGGGTAGCATTGGCCGAGCGCGGGGTTGCCGTCAGCACAGGCGCCGAGATGGGCCGTCCGCGCATCCCAGCTGGCGGTCAGCGCCTGTTCCAGCCGCTCCCAGGTCGGCAGCGGGGAGGGCGGCCCCAAAGCAGGCGCATCGGCGGGGAAGAAGAGGAAACGGCGCGTCATAGCCTTGCCTAGACCAAAGCGGCGCGGCCTGCGAATATACCCCAAGATCCGCTCGTCTCGAGCGAAGTCGAGAGACGCTGCACGGGCGCCCGAGCACGTTTCTCGACTTCGCTCGAAACGAACGGATTTGGTGGGGGCGCGTTGTCCCCGGGGACCTGATCAAACCCTTTTCGCCCGCACCAGGGCTTCGTCCAGCGCTTGCAGAAAGCGGGAGCGGTCGGTTTTCGAGAAGGGGGCGGGGCCGCCGATGCCTTCGCCCATGCCGGCGCGCAGGTCGGCCATGATGGCGCGGGTGGCGATCGCGCCGCCGATCGAGGCGGCGGTGAAGGGCTTCCCGGTGGGGGAGAGGACGGCCGCCGCCCCGGCCTTCAGGCAGCGGTCGGCGAGGAGGATGTCGGCCGTCACCACCACCGCGCCGGGCGCGGTCGCTTCGGCGATCCAGTCATCGGCGGCGTCGAAGCCGGAGCCGACCGTCACCCTCTCGATCAGCGGGTGGGGCGGCACACGCAGGTGCTGGTTAGTGACAAGCGTTACCGGCACTTCGTGGCGGAAGGCGACCTTGTAGATCTCCTCCTTCACCGGGCAGGCGTCGGCGTCGACCAGGATGCGCACGGCCACGCCCAAGCGCCTTTAGCCGTCGCGCTTGGGCTTGGCCTTGGCCTTCCACGGCGTCGGGAAAGCCTTGGGCTTGCCGGCGCCGGGGGCGCGGGGCCGATCCGGACGGGGACCGGCGCCGCCGGGGCGCGGGCCGCTCGGGCGCGGACCCGGGCCTGCACCGCGCGGACCGGAAGGCGGACCAGCGCGGCGGTTCTCGCGGGCGGCGTCGCGCGGCTTGCCGTCCACCGCTTCGATGCGGACGCTGCCTTCGCCGTCATCGTCGGTCGCGGTCCGCTTTACCGAAGCGGCAAAGCGGGCGGCGGCCGCACGTGGGACTTCGAACATCGATTCGGTGGCGGCGATGCGGATCGCGCCGATGTCGTTGCGGGTGATATGGCCGCGGCGGCAGAGCAGGGGCAGAAGCCAGCGCGGATCGGCATTGTGCTGGCGGCCGATGTTCATGCGGAACCAGATCGTATCCTCGAAGCCCTGGCGTGGGCCCTGCGGCCCGTGCGGACGCTCGTCCAGCGAGCCGCCGTCGACCATCTCCTCGGGCGCCGGCATGCGGGCGCGGTGGACGCGCACCAGAGCGGCGGCGATCTCCTCCGGCGTCTTCTGCTCAAGCAGGCGCTGGGCGAGCTCGCGGTCGTCCTCGTCCATTTCGACGGGCTCGAGCAAGGCGGCGAGCAGCCGTTCGTGGTCGTTCTTGCGGATGTCCTCGGGCGTCGGCGGCTTGATCCACTCGGCCTCGATCCGGGCGCCGCGAAGCACCATCTCCACCCGCTTGCGGCGCGGGTAAGGGACGAGAAGCACGGCGGTGCCCTTCTTGCCGGCGCGGCCGGTGCGGCCGGAGCGGTGCTGGAGCGTCTCGGCGTCGCGCGGAAGTTCGACATGGATGACGAGGGTCAGGTTCGGCAGATCGATGCCGCGCGCGGCGACGTCGGTTGCCACCAACACGCGGGCGCGGCCGTCGCGAAGCGCCTGAAGTGCGTGGTTGCGCTCGCTCTGGCTATGCTCGCCGGAGAGGGCAACGACGCTGAAGCCGCGCTCGGTAAGGCTGGAGTGCAGCCGCCGGACGTTCTCGCGGGTGGCGCAGAAGAGAAGCGCGCTCTCCGCTTCGTGGAGGCGGAGCAGGTTAACGACCGCGTTCTCGATATCGGCCGGGGCAAGCGTCACCGCCTGGTAGGCAATGTCGCCGTGGCCGCGATTTTCCCCAACGGTGGAGATGCGCAGCGCGTCCTTCTGGTAGCGCTTGGCGAGCGCAACGATCGGCTTGGGCATGGTCGCGGAGAAAAGAAGCGTGCGGCGCTCGGCCGGGGTGGCGTCGAGGATTTCCTCGAGATCCTCGCGAAAGCCCATGTCGAGCATCTCGTCGGCTTCGTCCAATACGGCGACGCGAAGGGCGGAGAGGTCGAGCGCGCCGCGTTCGAGGTGGTCGCGAAGGCGGCCCGGTGTGCCGACGACGATGTGGGCGCCGCCCTGCAATGCGCGGCGCTCCTTGGAGGCGTCCATGCCGCCGACGCAGGTGGCGATGCGCCCGCCGGCCTTGCCGTAGAGCCAGGTCAGCTCGCGGCTGACCTGCAGCGCGAGCTCGCGGGTCGGGGCGATGACCAGGGCAAGCGGTTCGCGGATAAAGGGGAGAACGCCCGTCGGCTCAAGGAGCTGCGGCGCCATGGCGAGGCCGAAGGCGACGGTCTTGCCCGATCCGGTCTGCGCCGAGACGACAAGATCGCGCCCTTCGGCTTCGGCTTCAAGAACGGCGGCCTGAACGGGCGTCGGCGCGGCATAGCCGCGTTCGGAGAGCGCTTCGGAAAGAAGCGGCGGCAATTGTGAAAAAGGCATGGCTGCCACATGGGCGGTAAAGGGGGCGAGAGCAAGGCAGGGAGGCGGATCGACCCTTCAGCGTCCCCCAGCGAAGGCTGAGGCCCATGCTGAGGCTGTGCTTGGGCGGACTCCGGAAGTCGGTGCGCGCGGCGAGGCAGCATGGATGCCAGCCTTCGCTGGCATGACGTGGAGGGGTGGCATAACGCGGGCGGCACGTGCCGCGTGGGGAACTTCCTTGTTTCAGCGCGAATTTCGGGCGTGCCATCGCTTGACTCATCCGGCCGCCCAACCTATTTGCCGGCCTATCCCGATAACCGGTTGCCCGGCGGCGCTTGCGCGCGCGTCGGCTGTGCTTGTTTGAGGGCCCATTGAAGCTTTGAGATGGACCGGTGGCCAGCCGGTCCGTGGAGCAGGAGAAACTACCCCATGGCACGTATTGCGGGTGTTAACATCCCGACCAACAAGCGCGTCGAAATCGCGCTTACCTACATTCACGGAATCGGCCGCACCAAGGCCAAGGAACTTGCCGCCAAGATCGGCATCGCGCCGGAACGCCGCGTGCAGGATCTTTCGGACCAGGAAGTGCTCCAGATCCGCGAAGCGATCGACGCCGATTACACGGTGGAAGGCGACCTTCGCCGCGAAGTGGCGATGAACATCAAGCGGCTGATGGACCTCGCGTCCTACCGTGGTCTTCGTCACCGCAAGGGCCTGCCGGTGCGCGGCCAGCGCACCCACACCAATGCCCGCACCCGCAAGGGCAAGGCCAAGCCGATCGCCGGCAAGAAGAAGTAAGGGGTAGATCGAAATGGCTCAGGCACCGCAGCGCCTCCGCAGGCGCGAGCGCAAGAACATCACCGCCGGCGTGGCGCACGTCAACGCCAGCTTCAACAACACCATGATCACCATCACGGACGCGCAGGGCAATGCGATTGCCTGGTCGTCGGCCGGCATGATGGGCTTCAAGGGCAGCCGCAAGTCGACGCCGTACGCAGCGCAGGTCGCCGCCGAAGACGCCGGCAAGAAGGCCGCGGAACATGGCGTCCGCACGCTTGAGGTTGAGGTCAAGGGCCCCGGTTCGGGCCGCGAAAGCGCGCTTCGCGCTCTTCAGGCGGTGGGTTTCACCATCACCTCGATCCGCGACGTGACCCCGATCCCGCACAACGGCGTCCGCCCTTCGAAGCGCCGCCGCGTCTGACTTTCGAGCCGGCGTCGTCGCCTTCGGGCGCGGTGCCGGTTCTTCAAATACCGAAGCCATCCCCGATGGCTTCGATGTAATCTCGGGAGGCGGACGCGTCTCCCCAACGCCAGAGGAATCACATGGCCGTCAACGCAAAAAACTGGCAGGAAATGAAGAAGCCCAACACCCTTGAAAAGCGCGCCGCCGGCGATGCGCGCCGCAAGGCGACGTTTGTCGCCGAGCCGCTTGAGCGCGGCTTCGGCCTGACCTTGGGCAACTCCCTGCGCCGCGTTCTGCTCTCCTCGCTTCAGGGCGCCGCGGTGACCTCGATCCGCATCGAGGGTGTGCTTCACGAATTCTCTTCGCTTGCAGGCGTTCGCGAGGACATCACCGATCTGGTGCTGAACGTGAAGCAGATCGCGCTCCGCATGGAAGGCGATCAGCCCAAGCGGCTTCAGCTTTCGGCCACCGGCCCGGGTGAAGTCACCGCCGGCCAGATCGCCACCTCGGGCGACATGGAAGTGATGAACCCGAACCTGGTTCTGTGCCACCTCGACGAAGGCGCGACTTTGAACGCCGAGTTCACGGTGGAAGCCGGCAAGGGCTATGTCCCGGCCGCCGCCAACCGTCCGGTTGATGCGCCGATCGGCCTTATCCCGGTCGATGCTTTGTACAGCCCGGTTCGCCAGGTGAGCTACAAGGTGGAAAACACCCGCGTCGGCCAGGAGCTCGATTACGACAAGCTCACCATCACGGTGGAAACCGACGGCACGCTGACCCCCGACGATGCGCTCGCTTATGCGGCCCGCATTCTTCAGGACCAGCTGCAGCTCTTCGTCCACTTCGACGAAGGCATGACCATGACCAGCGTGCCGACCGGCAGCGCCGGTACGGCGGGCGGCACCGGCGACGCGGATCAGGACGCCAACCAGCTCAACCGCTACCTCTTGAAGAAGGTGGACGAGCTGGAGCTTTCGGTGCGTTCGGCAAACTGCCTGAAGAACGACAACATCATCTACATCGGCGATCTGGTGCAGAAAACCGAAGCCGAGATGCTGCGCACTCCGAACTTCGGCCGCAAGTCGTTGAACGAGATCAAGGAAGTGCTGTCCAGCATGGGGCTGCGCCTCGGCATGGACATCCCGGGCTGGCCGCCCGAGAATATCGAGGAAATGGCCAAGAAGCTCGAACAAGAGCTTATGGGGTAACGCCAAAGCCCAGTCCGGGGGACTGGGCGTCGGCGTTACCACCGCTCGACCGTCAAGGGAGAGCGGGGCGGGGCCTTCTTCTCGAAGCACCGCTTCGAGCCGAGTGACACAAAAGGGCTGTCTCGAGAGGGGCGGCCCTTTTGCTTGAGCGGCGCAGGCGACTGCCGGCCTACCGCCTAATGCGTGCCGGCTCCCATCAAGCCTCGGCCGAAGCAAATGGCAGTCGCAAGGAGGCGATGAGGCCGCCGCCCGGATTATCCTCCAGGCTGAAGCTGCCGCCGCACAAAGTCGCAAAGCTGTCGACGATGCTGAGACCCAGCCCCGCGCCGCCGGTGGCGCGGTTGCGGGACGCCTCGCCCCGTTCAAACGGGCGCAGCAGCCGTTCGCGATCTCCGGCGGGGATGCCCGGGCCGGAATCCATCACGGCTATCACCGCCATGTTGCTTTCGAACCGGAGCGCGATCCGGCCGCCGCCGGCATGATCCACCGCGTTCCGGGCCAAATTTTCTATGGCGCGGCGCAAGCCGCTTTCATTTGTCCTAACGGTGACATCCGGGCCCGGCTCGAGCGCCAGCACTTCGCCGCTGCCGGCCATGTCCACAACGAGTTCGGCGAGCAGAGGCCGCACCGTGACCGGCGCTAGCGGCGTGTCCCCGCCACGCGTAAACTCCAGCACCTCGCGGATCATGTCCTGCATGCGATCGGCGTCGGCGGCCATGCGCGTACGCTGCGGCTCGGGAACCGCGTCGATGCGGAGCTTGAGGCTGGTCAGAGGGGTGCGCAGATCATGTGCAACAGCCGTGAGGATGCGCGCGCGTTCCTTGGCTTCCCCGATGAGCCGGCTGCGAAACCGTGCAACGGCGTGGGCAGCTTCGTGCAGCTCGCGCGGGCCACCGACGGGCAGCGGCGCATCGACGGCCTCGATATTGTCCGCCAGCATGCGAAACGGCCGGGCAAGCCGCCGTGCGAACAGCCAGGCGAGCGGCGCAAGCAAGAGCAGGCTCAATCCAAAGGCGGCGATGACTCGGAACTGCCAGTCGCTGATCAGGGGGCGGCGCGGGGTCACCGTCGACCAGCCGCCATTGCTGCTCCGAACCCCTACGGCGAAAGCAGGTTGTGGCTGATTCAGCAGGAAGCGGCGGATTACCCGGGAAGCGTCTGGGGCGGGCAGCACGTTGACCGTGCCATCGTCCCGACGCCGCACAACGAAAGCAGGCAGCTTCGATGCAGAGGTACCTTCTCGCCGCCGGAGAATATCTATCCCGCCCGCTACCTCGCGCGGATCCGTATCGAGCCACACCGCACGCACGTTTCCGGCAGGCACCCCAAGTTCCTCGGCAACCAGATTGGAGACCATCAAGGCGGACGGCCCTTCAGGCGGCGCCGTTTCGGTATGCCGGAAGCGATCGTTGCCGCCTCGCAGCGCGGCTGCCGCCTCAGCCACCGTGACTTGAAGTACGGGTGGCTCCGGCGCGAGCAGAACGATGCCGGCTGTGGTGCCGACGCTCATCGCCGCGACCGCGATGCCGAAGCCGCCGATCGCGGCGAGAGCGCTGCGCGGCCGTTTCATGCTGGCCGCACTTGCGGGACGAAGCGGTAGCCGAGGCCCCGCACCGTCTCGATCAACGGCGCGGGGTCTGCCTCGGCGAGCTTTCGGCGCAGTCGGCTGACAGCGATATCGACCGCGCGATCGTATGGCGCGGCATCGATGCCGCGGGCGAAGTCGAGCAGCAAATCGCGGGTGAGGACTCGACCCGGCCTTTCTATGAATGCGGCAAGCAAGGCGTGGTCGCCAGCGCTAAGCGGCACTGGGTTACCACGGGGGTCGCGCAGTCGGCGCTCGCCTGCATCGAACCACCATCCGCCAAAGCGCACAGCTCCGGTGACCGCTGCGCCCTCCGAGGCAGTAACGCCGCCCGGGCGCCGCAACAGCGCCCGAACACGCGCCAGCAACTCGCGCGGCTCGAACGGCTTGGGGAGGTAATCCCAGGCGCCGAGCTCCAATCCCACAACCCGATCCGTGATGGAGTCGAGAGCGCTGAGCATCAGGATTGGCACCCCGGAGGGAGCCAGTCGGCGGCACAGCGAAAGCCCGTCTTCACCAGGCATCATGACGTCGAGCACGAGCAGCTCCGCCGGTTCTTGCGCAAGCAAGCGATCACAGTCGGCGGCGCCGGCCGCGGTGCGAACCCCGTAGCCGTGCTCACCCAGGAACTCCGCGAGAGCGTCCCGAATGCTGTTGTCGTCGTCAACGACAAGGATGCGTGTTGGGGCGATGGCGTACCTCCTTTCCGGGAGCTTCTACCAAGCAAATGTAGCATCCGTGTATCCGTCGCCGCTACGGATCAGACATCCTCTCGCTACCGTGACCTGCGAAATCCGGCTCCATTGAAAACGGAGGCATGAATGACCGGAGCTCTTAAGATCGCGTTGCGCATCGCGACCTGTGCAATCGCCTCGACGGCCATCTGCACCTCGGTTCCCGCCGCAGTCGCGGCGCCGGCTCCGTCGGTCGCCGGGACTTGGCACGGGCCTCTATTCGGCACGGTCTTCATTTTTGAGTTCGAGCAAAGGGGAACCGGTTGGACGGGCCGTTACCAATCCGAGAAATATGGAAAGTGGGTGGACCTGCAAAAGGTCAGTTTTGCCGATGACATTGTACGGTTTAGCTTTGATTCAAAGCCGCCTTTATCGTTTGAACTGAAGTTCGATGCGCAGGCGAAGACGCTGAACGGCACGACGATGTTCGCCCAGCACGCAATACCGGTGAATCTGACTGCTCGTCCTAATTAGCTTGGTGCCTGCGGCGCCATCTCTCCCTCCGTGCCGAACGTTGCCCCCTGGGCGAGGTCACTGCGCCTGCCGCCTTTGGCGAAGCACTGGGCATGCCAAGTCCCACCAAGTTCATCAAAGGCAGCAATAGACATGAGAGTCACAGGAAGCTTTATCGCGGGATTGCTGGCCGCTTCCGCTCCCGCAGGGCTGCAGGCGCAGGAAGTCGACAAACCCTCGGCTCCGCCACCTCCGGAAACCTTCGCAGAAGAAGCGCCGCCCGAGATTACGGATCGAGACGGCAATCCGCTGCCACCCGAGATTCAGCGGGAGATACGGGAACAGCTTAAGAAAAATCCACTTCCCGCCGCACCGAAAAAAGAAGCGGGAAGCGGCGACGGCAAGGACATTGTCGTAAGGGGGCAAAGGCCCCGCGGATCGGTGATCGGGGATATCCCTCCAACGCAAACCTTGAACCCGCTCGATATCAGGGCCGTCGGTGCGACCGATATCGGTTCGCTACTTGAGACGCTCGGCCCCCAGGTGACCAGCGGCCGTGGCCGTGGCGACAGCGGGCCGATCGTGCTGCTGAACGGCAAGCGCACCTCCGGCTTTGCCGAAATCGCTCGTATTCCTACAGAGGCAATTGAACGGATGGAGGTGTTTCCAGAGGAACTGGCACTCAAATACGGGTATCGCGCAGACCAGAAGGTCGTAAACATCGTGACGCGGGAGAGGTTCACCTCTCGCATCGGCCAACTCTCCTACGCCCTGCCGACGGAGGGTGGCCGCGATACGACCGGGGTCAACGCGAACTTCCTGAACATCAGAGGGGAGACGCGGATCAATCTGAATGCGGATTATAGTCGCTCGGGTGCGTTGTTGGAAAGCGAGCGCAAGATCGCCCGGCCCGCCGGCGCTCCCGCTTCCGAACGTTTTCGGACCCTGCTTCCGGAGAGCGAGCGGGTTGCGCTCAACGCCACGGTGAGCGGAGAATGGCTTAGCGGTGTCTCGTCAACGTTGAACGGCCGCTTCGAGGCAGGCGAAACCACAAGCCTACTGGGTCCCGGGCCGGATGGACCGCTGGTACGCGACATTGACACCCGGCTTGCGCATCTGGGAACCGCGCTCAGCGGGCGGGCCGGGACATGGGGGTGGGCCTTTGACGCTAGCTACGACCGCAACAGCGTCGCAAACTCCACAGATACCAGTGCGGGGCCTGGCGCACGCGATCACGCTCGATCGGTAAACGCCGTTGCCCGCGCCGATCTCGTTCTGAACGGAACGCTGCTGGAGCTTCCCAGTGGCCCCATCACCACAAGCGTGCGCGTGGGCGGCGAAACCCGCGACTTCAACAGCCGCTCGCTTCGCGCCGGGGCGGAGCAAAGAACCGAGCTGGCCCGCGACACGCTAGGGGTGCAGGCGAACCTGGACGTGCCCATCGCCAGCCGGAGCAAGGGACAATTGGCCTGGCTTGGGGATCTTTCGGCGAACGCCAACCTCGCCTTTGACGAGCTTTCCGATTTCGGCACGCTGAGGACCTTCGGCTACGGCCTCACCTGGTCGCCGCTCGCGAGTGTCAACGTCATCGCGTCGGCTACCGATGAGGAAGGCGCTCCGACGGTGGAGCAATTGGGAGCACCTTTGGTGGTGACTCCGAACGTCCGCACCTACGACTTCAGCAGGCGCGAGGTGGTGGACATTACGCGCGCCTTCGGTGGCAATCCGGTGCTCCGTGCCGACGACCGCGCAGTGTTCAAGCTTGGACTAAACGTCAGGCCGCTTTCGAAAACCGATCTCACCTTCGGTTTGGAATACATCAAAACCCGAATCTACGATCCGATTGCTGCCTTCCCGATCGCGACGCCGGAGATCGAGGCGGCTTTTGCGGAGCGGTTTACGCGCGATGCGGAGGGCCGACTGCTGCGGATCGACAGCAGGCCACTGAACTTCCGGCGATCCGAGCAGCAGCAGTTGCGTTTCGGGTTCAACTTTTCACGGCCTCTTGGGCCGGTCCCTGCTTATATGAAAAGCACCAAAACAGTGTTTGCGGCAAGCGAAGAGGAGATAAAAAGGAAGCTTCCTCCAGGCGCGATCCTCATGAAGAGCGAGCCGGGAAGCGCCATGGCCAAGCAGGCGGAGAACCTTACAAGCCGGCTTACGCTCAGCCTTCATTACACGACGACGCTTGTGGATGAGATCGTGACCCGCGAGGGCGGACCGGTTCTGGATCTGCTGAACGGTTCCGCCACCGATGTCCGCGGCGGCAGAGCACGCCATGCGATCGATTTTCAGGCGGGCGTCTTCAAAGGCGGACTGGGCGCGCGCGTGAAGGTTGGTTGGCAAAGCGGAACAACGCTGAACGGGCTGGCCGCCGGTCCGGTCGCAGGCTTCGGAGATTTGACCTTTGCCAACCGCTCCACGGTACACATCAACCTGTTCGCGAATCTCGCCGAGTATTTCAAAGGACCCAAAGCCCCCGATTGGATGAAGGGGATGCGGGCCAGTTTCGGCATCACCAACCTGTTCAACAGCCGACCTGACGTCCGGGATGAGGCAGGCCTGACCCCGTTCAGCTACCAGCCGGCCTATCTGGACCCGCTCGGCCGAACGGTGAGCTTCAGCCTGCGCAAAGTTTTTTGACAGCCGAGTTGGTCGATTAGGGGCGGCAAGAGCGAGATGCCCCCTCGACCCCTAGGAGGCTAAACTCGCCCGGGGGGCGTATCCCGTTCCTGCACCAAATATCCTCAACGTCCCCGCTTGACCCGGGCGGCGGGGCGGGCGACGTAATTGAAGGAGCGGGCGCTTGGATTCCCGTGTTTGGTGGGAATGTAAGCGGCATGAAAAACAAGGCTTTGTTCGCGGCTCTCCTTTGTTCGGCCGCGGCGGCGCAGGCGGGGGAGAAGGTGCTTTACCAGCCGGCGCCTGCCTGGGTGAAACCGGCGCCGGCGATCGAGCCGGGCAAGGCCGGCGGGGACGGGCCGGCGCTAGTGATGATGGACGCCCAGCAGAAGCTGGAAGGCGGCCAGACCTGGAGCTATGTCGACGCGGCGACGCGTGCCTCCACATCCGAAATGCTGAGCTCCATCGGCACGGTGCAATTGCCCTGGCAGCCGGCGCATGGCGACCTGATCATTCACCGCGCCGAGATCATTCGCGGCAACGAGCGGATCGATGTTCTGAAGGACGGATCATCGGTGTCGGTGCTCCGCCGCGAGCAGGCGCTGGAGCAGCGTATGCTGGACGGCGTGCTGACCGCGACCATGCAGATCGAGGGGCTTCGGGTCGGCGACATCCTGCGGATGAGCTTTTCGACCACCAGCAAGGACCCGACGCTGAAGGGCTATGCCCAGGCAATGATGCCGCTGGTCGCGGCGCCGATGCCGATCGGCTATGGCCGGGTGCGGCTGCTGTGGCCTAAGGATTCCAAGCTGCAGTGGAAGGCGCTTGCCGAAGGGGTGACGGCAACGCCGGTGACGGTTGGGGCCTATCAGGAACTCACCGTGGCGCTGCCGATCCCCAAGGCAGCGGACAAGCCGCAGGACGCGCCCTTGCGCTTCCAGAACGTGCCGCTGCTTGAGGCGACGACCTTTCCGGATTGGGCGACTTTGGCGGCGGTGATGGCGCCGCTTTACGAGACCAAGGGGCTGATCCCGGCGGGATCGCAGCTGGCTGGCGAAGTGGCGCGGATCGCCAAGGCGAGCAGCGATCCGGCAATACGGGCGGCGCTTGCCCTGCGGCTGGTGCAGGACGAAATCCGCTACCAGCTGATGGGCATGGACAGCGGCAATTACGTGCCGCAGACGCCGGCCCAGACCTGGTCGCTGCGCTACGGCGACTGCAAGGCCAAGACCTTGATGCTGCTTGCTTTGCTGGACGAACTGGGCGTCGAGGCGGAGCCGGTGCTCGCCAATCTGCAATATGGCGACCTGGTGCCGTCGCGGCTCCCTGCCGCCGCGGCGTTCGACCATGTGCTGGTGCGGGCGACGGTGGCCGGCGAAACGCTTTGGCTGGACGGGACGGGCAGCGGCGACCGCTTGGGCGACCTCGGCAACACGCCGGGCATCGGCCACGTTCTGCCGCTGCGCAGCGCGGGGGCGGCTTTGATGGCGGTGCCGCGGCGGGTTCCCGCCCGGCCGGAATTCGCAATGGACGTGGAGCTCGATCACAGCGCGGGCCTGAACCTGCCGGCCCCGTTCAAGGCGGTGGCAATCGTGCGCGGCGGCGCGGCGGGGATGCTGAAAGCGCTCGCCGCGCAGGGCGACAAGGACCAGCAGGCGCAGGTCGTTCAGCAGCTGCTCGGCACGACCTTGCCGGAGAATGCGCTGGTCTCGCATTCGATCACGTTCGACGACTCGGACGCGACGGCGAAGGTCGAGGCGCGCGGATTGGTATATTCGGACTGGAGGCGGGACAATCAGCGCCTGGGCCTTGGCCTCGACCACGCGACCTCCACCCTGGAATTCGCGCCGGACCGGGCGCGGCCGGCGTGGCGCGACATTCCCGTGGCGGGCGGGGCGCCGTCGCACCGCAACCTCAAGATCCGGGTGAAGCTGCCCGGCAATGCCGAGGGTTTCACCGTCGACGGCGAAGCGGCGATCGCCGACGACCTCGGCAGCCAGCGGGTGGAGCGCAAGGCAAGCCTGGCCGGCGGCTGGGCGAGCGTCGAGAACCGGATCACCAACAGCGGCGCGGAGATCCCGGCGAGCGCGGTGGCTGACCTTCGCAAGCGGGTGGCGCAGATCAAGGCGCGGCCGCTGCGGCTGCTTGCTCCGGCCAACACGCCGAGCCGCTTCCAGGAAGTGGAGGCGGCGAAAAAGGCCAAGCAGATCGCGCCGCTGATGGCCGCGTTCGACGCGCGGGTCGCGGCCAAGCCCAAGGAGGCGCAGCCGCTGCTCGAGCGGGCCTGGTTCCACCAGCAGGTGTTCGATTGGCCGAAAGCGGCGGCGGACCTCGGGCGGGCGCTTGCCATCGAGCCGACCGTGGACAGGTTCGTCGAGCGGGCCAGCCTTCGCTACGCGCTCGGCGATACGCCCGGCGCGGTCGCGGACGCCGAGGAAGCGCTGAAGCTCGATCCGGCGTCGGCCGGCGCGATTGCGTCGCTTGCCGTTTACAAGGCGGAAAGCGGCGATGCGGCGACGGGGCTTGCCTTGCTGCAGGAGCGGATCGATGCGGGCGGCAAGGAAGGCGGCGCCTTTGCTTCAACCAAGGCGGAGATCCAAGCGCAGAGCGGCGACATGGACGGGGCACTCGCCACCATGGACGAAGCGGTGGCCAAGCGGCCGGGCGACCCGCAGCTGCTCAACTCGCGCTGCTGGCTGAAGGGCACAATGAACGTGTCGCTCGATACGGCGATCAAGGACTGCACCAAGGCGATCGAGCTGAGCGACAGCCCGGTGGCGGCGCTGGACAGCCGGGCGATGGTCTACTTCCGGATGAACCGGAAGGAAGAAGCGCGGGCCGACCTGGACGCGGCGCTTGGGCTGGCGCCGGAGCTTCCCGCGAGCTTGTTCCTGCGCGGCGTGATGCGCAAGCAGGCCGGCGATGCGGCGGGCGCCGCGGACGTCGCGGCGGCGACGGCAATGGCGCCGGGCATTTTGAAGAAGTACGCCCGCTACGGGATCAAGCCCTAAGCCGAGGGCGGGTGCGGCGGGGGTGGCGCCCGGCGGCTCCGCCTAGCGGGCGATGGCGCTGACGACGAGGTTGGGGTCGATCCGCTCAGGCTCCAGCCGGGCGATAGCGCCGGACAGGCGGTCGGCGGAGGCGAGCTGATCGGGCAGGGCGCCGCGCTTCGGCGGATTGGCGGCGCGGGCTTCAGCTTCAACGAAGGCGGTGAGCCGGTCGAGCTGCTCGGCGTCGAGGGCGGCGGTGCGCTGCGGCGCTTCCGCGCACGCCGAGGCGAGCAAAGCGAGGGCCGAAAAAGCCAGCGGGGCGAGGCGCTTGTTCATGAGGGGGTAAACGAGCCGCTCACCAATTGGATGCTCGGTTCGGCGAATCCGATGCGGCGAGGAATGGCCTGATTCGGCCTATTTCCTACGCCCTAAAATAAACTCGGCGCGGTTCGTGGGGCCGTTGCCGGGCCCGAAATAGGAAATGTCCGACCCGGAGGAGCGGCAGTTTTCCGCCACAGGCAGGCAATATCTGTAGGTATTATCCTATTTGGTAAAAACAGCTTGACATCGTCACGCTGTTATGGCACTATTATCCCACGCTGAAGAATTGTAGCTGGTGCCGACGGGGCGGTTTCGACCCTCGGTGGCGCAGCGGCATCGGACGGGCAGCGGAACAAGGACATCATTGGAAGCGGGGCAGAGGCGGGCGCGGTGGGCGCCTTGCCTTGCAGGGTTTTGCGCGGCCGTCATGCCCCTCCGGGTGTGGCGGCCTTTTTTGTGGGAGAGGGACATGGGTGCGGGTGGGGAAATGGCGGTGAGCAAGGCGGCGCTTCGGGGGATGCGGCGGGTGCAGGCGAAGAAGAGGGCCAAGGACGGCTGGACGGCGGCGAAGCGGGCGCTGTTCATCGAAACTCTGAAGACGACGTGCAACATCGCGGCCTCCTTGCGCAAGGTGCGGATGAGCCGGAGCGGGCTCGACAAATTGTGCGCGCGAAACGGGGGGTTTCGGGCGGAAATGGCCGAGGCGCGGCGGCAAGCCTATCGGGACCTCGAATATTTCGCGCTCGAGAAACTGATGGCGGGGACGGTGAAGACCGTCACCAAGGCAGACGGTAAGGTGGAGACGGTGCACGAATATCCGCTGCACCTGGCGCTGCAATTGCTTCGGCTTCACCGGGATGCGGCGCCGGACGGCGGCGCGGCGGGCGTGGCGGACGAGGCGGATGCGGAGCCGAGCGAGGAACAGCGAATGGAGGTGGTCGAGCGGCTGATGCGCAAGCTCGGCAAGCTTCGCGAACGGATGAGGCGCGAGGAGGAAGCGGCGGCGGCCGCGGGCGGGGCTGAAAGCGGCGTTCTGGCGATCGGTGCGGGGGAAGGGGGCCCGCTGTGACCCCGAAGAACTGGAACACCGTTGCGCGGCGGCTGGTGAAGCTGGAGGATGACGAACTCTGCCGGCAGCTGTTCATCAGGATGCGCTTCGAGGAAGCGTTGAAGTTCGACGCCTGTTTCGAGGCCTGGGCGCATGAAGGGCAGGAGGCGCCGAAACGTGAGGGCTGGCGGACCTGGCTGCTGATGGCGGGCCGCGGCTACGGGAAAACGCGGGCGGGCGCGGAATGGGTGAACGGGCTTGCCGGCGTAAGGGGCAAGCCGGTGCGGATCGCCCTTGTCGGCGCTACCCAGGCCGAAGCGCGGGCGGTGATGGTGGAAGGGCAAAGCGGCATCCTCGCCTGCGCGAAAAAGCACCAGCGGCCGCGCTGGGAGCCGAGCCTCGGGCGGCTGACCTGGCCGAACGGAAGCGTCGCCTTGCTGTATTCGGGGGAGAATCCGGACGGTCTGCGCGGCGGCAACAACCATTTCGCCTGGGTCGACGAATTCGGCAAATATGCGCAGCCGCAGGAGACCTGGGACAATCTGCAGATGAGCCTTCGGCTTGGCGCGCGGCCACGGGCGCTGGTGACGACGACCCCGCGGCCGACGCCGGCCTTGAAGCGGATCGCCGCCCAGCCGTGGACGGTGACGACGCGCGGGCGGACGACGGACAATGGCGCCCATTCGGACAATTTCCTGGACGTGATGATGGCGACCTATGGCGGTACGCGCCTTGGGCGACAGGAGCTGGACGGCGAGCTGATCGACGATGTGGCGGGGAGCCTTTGGCCGCGCGAGGTGATCGAACGGTGCCGCACCGCAGCCGTGGACGGGGACGATCTGCCGCGGGTGGTGGTGGGCGTCGATCCACCGGCCTCTGTGGGCGGCGATGCCTGCGGGATCGTGGTGTGCGGGCGGGGCGAGGACGGGGTCGGCTACGTGCTGGAGGATGCAAGCGTCGAGGGGCTGCGGCCGGAAGGCTGGGCGCGGGCGGTGGTCGCGGCGGCGGAGCGCTGGGGCGCCGACAAGGTGGTGGCGGAAGGAAACCAGGGCGGCGCGATGGTGGAAAGCGTGCTGCGCGCGGCCGACGCGGCGCTGCCGGTGCGCATGGTGTGGGCGAAACGGGGCAAGACGGTGCGCGCCGAGCCGGTGGCGTACCTATTCGAGAAAGGCGAGGCGAAGTTCGCGGGCGCGTTCCCGGAGCTGGAGGACGAGCTTGCCGGGCTGACGATCGGCGGGGGTTATGAGGGACCGGGGAGGAGCCCGGACCGGGCCGATGCGTGTGTGTGGGCGCTGACGGAGCTGATGCTGCGGAGGGAACAGGCGAGGCCAAGGGTGCGGGTTTTGTGAGGGATATCGCATCAACCCGGCGCATGAGGCTGAGTCATTTACCGGGTCGCGGGGCAGCTTTTCTGCGTGTAGCCTCGACGTATCCGACGCGGTGGGCGTGCCGGAAGGGACTTGTAAAGGAATGTATGTCAACAAATATGTTGACTTGGGACGATCTGAAGGGTCTCTGCGAGGCCGAGAAGATCGTCCGCTGGTTGCCGGCCGGCTTGACTACCATACCCGATGGAGGACGGGCCCTTTACATGCTTCCGCAGGTCCATGAGGCGTTCCAGGATAGTACGTGGTTCGCTCCCCCGGGCGAACCGTCGCGCAGAACGCGAGAACGGAAGGCGTCAATGCGTCTGGTTCTGGCGCGTTACGTGAAAGGGGCTCAGCTCAACATCAATCGCGACATTAAGGAGCTCGGATCAAAGAATGCCAATCCGAAGATGCGGGGATTTTGGGAATTCCGTTCGCATCCTCCGCGGGAGGAAACGCGGCTATTCGGCTTCTTCGCGAGGACGGGGGCGTTCGTTGCGACCGACTTTCAGCCGCGCGGCAAGTTCACGTCTCAGGCCGTTTGGGATGCACAGAGGGTGAACTGCAAAGCGCGGTGGGATGCCCTCACCAATGGCGCACCGTTTGCGGTGGTGCCGTGGCCGGTTACCACCAAGGATCAGCTGAACACCTATATTGGGATATAAAACGATGAAGAAGATCGCTCATCTTCCGGTGCTTAGCGAAGAACAGAGAGACGATGCCGCCTTGCGGGCGCAGGATTTGGCGTGGTCGCTGCTTGCCGGTCTGTTCGACCAATATGCGGCAACCCAGAAGCTGACCTACGAGAAGCTTGGCGCTCGCATCAAGCGGTCGAAATCGCACGTTCAAAGGTGGCTTAGCTCGCCGTTCAACATGAGCTTGAAATCTCTCGGACTGCTTGCCGAGGCATTGGACGCGGAGCTCGTCATCACGCTAGAGCCGCGTTCCGCAAAGCGGACAAGCTGCGGGCATCCGGCGGAACGTGGTGCTTTTCCGGCTTTGCCGGGGAGCGACGATCCGGGTGAGCAAACCCTTCATGGGGGCGAAGCGGCTTCGGCTCCGGCAGACGGTTCATCGTTACAGATCGTAATGGCGTGATGGCCGAGGATGCGTTCCCCACAGGTTATGCGATTTTTTGCGACGACATTCGCCATGAGATCAACGGCAAGGTCACTCTTGTCGGCACCTATTTCAACGAAATGATCTTTTCGGGTGTCGAACAGGGGTACATGCCGGTCCTGCACTTACTAGTCTGCCATCGTTTTCCAGCCTCGGAGAGGCCGAGGCAGGTGGGCACCCGCGTGTTATTCTGCGCCAACAGTGGCGAGGACATCCCAATGTTGGAGGATATGACGGACGTTCCGGCGACGCTTCCACCAGCGCCTCTGCTGGCACGCCCCGATATGAAGTTGATGTTTGAAGTTCGGCGCTTGCTTCGGATGTCTCCCGTTTTTTTCCCTAGTTCAGGAGTCATCCGGGTGCGGGGAATCTATGACGGAGAGGAACACCGCGTGGGTGGGTTGAGCGTGGTGATCAGGCCCGCGGCGGCTTAAAGGCCAGCAGCCGGTCGTTCCACTTCGGTTCCACCCGATCGTTGCCAACGGCGACAATTGCGTGAGTGAGAGCCGCCGCTTCGCGCTGAATCGCGCGGCGTGAGCCGAAAGGCGGGTGCGCCGAGAATCCGTCCGAAAGGGAAGGTTGCTGAAGGAGTAGACGATCATGAAATGGTGGTTTGGCCGGAAGGCCGGGGGCGGGAGCCTCCGGCCTTTTTTGTTTTCTTGGGGGCGCGGATCGGCGCCTGTGGAGGGCGGCGCTTGGCCGCGGTCTTATGAGGCGCAGGTTCGGGAGGCTTACCTAAGCAACCCCGTCGCGCAGCGGGCGGTTCGGCTGGTGGCGGAGAGTGTCGCGAGCGCGGTGGTTTACGCGGAGCAAACCGGTGACGGCGACGCCGCGGCTGGCTCTGGGCCCCCTCCACCCTGCTTCGCAGGGTCCCCCTCCCCGTTCCGGGGAGGATTTATCGCGCCGGCGCTCCTCGAAACGGTGGTTACGCACCTGCTGTTGCACGGCAACGCTTACGTACAGGTGCTGTGCGATGCGGAGGGGGTGCCGGCGGAGTTGTTTGCGCTGCGACCGGAGCGGGTGAGCGTTGAGGCCGACGCGAGCGGGTGGCCGGCGGCGTATCTGTACAAGGCCGGGGAGGCGCGGAGCCGGATCGCGGCGCGGGACGGCTTGAACCGGCCGGGGCTGGTGCATCTGAAATCGGTGCATCCGCTGGACGACCATTATGGCCTCGGCTGCCTCGGCGCGGCGGCGGGGGCGGTGGCGATCCACAATGCGGCGTCGCGCTGGAACAAGGCTTTGCTCGACAATGCGGCGCGGCCTTCGGGGGCGTTGGTCTATGCGCCGAGCGACGGTTCGGCCTTGTCGGGCGACCAGTTCGAGCGGCTTCGCGAGGAGCTTGAGGGGCAGTTCGCCGGCGCAGGCAATGCGGGGCGGCCGATGCTGCTGGAGGGTGGGCTTTCGTGGCAGGCGATGAGCCTGTCGCCGGCCGACATGGATTTCGTTGGGCTGAAATCGGCGGCGGCGCGCGAGATCGCTTTGGCGTTCGGGGTGCCGCCGATGTTGCTCGGGCTGCCGGGGGATTCGACCTACGCCAATTACCGCGAGGCCAATCGGGCGCTTTGGCGGCTGACCGTTTTGCCGATGGCGGAGCGGGTGCTTGGCGGGATTGGCGCGGCGCTTGGCGCGTGGTGGCCGGGGCTCAAGCTCCAGGTCGATGTCGATCAGGTGACGGCGCTTTCGGAGGACCGCGAGCGGCTTTGGGCGCAGGTCAGCGGGGCGGCTTTCCTGAGCGACGCGGAGAAGAGGGAGATGCTCGGGTTTAGGGCGGCGCAGGCGGGAGAAGCGGGATGACGGTGGCGAACGAGTCGATGGTGGCGCTGTTGGTGGCGCAGGCGGAAGGGAAGGGGGCGGACCTCGGCACCTTGCGGGCGTTGATCGAGGAAGCGTCGGCGTGCGGGGCGGACAAGGCGCTCGGCGCGCTTGGGCTTCGCGACGAGAAAGCGCGGCGGGACATGGATGAGCTCAGGGAGCTTCTTCAGGCGTGGCGGGATGCCAAGAAAAGCGCGTGGACGGCGGTGGTAGCGTGGGGGGTGCGGATCCTGCTTGCGATGCTGGTGCTGGGGATGAGCGTGAAGCTCGGCTTTTGGGAAAAGATGTGATGCGGTTCGCGGGCTATGCGGCGGTGTTCGACCGGGCGGACCGGGGCGGCGATGTGGTTCGGGCGGGGGCGTTTGCGCGGACGCTGAAAAGCGGGGCGGGGAGCGTGCCCTTGCTGTGGCAGCACGATGCCGGGCGGCCGATCGGGCGGATCGAATATCTGCGGGAGGACAAACGCGGGCTGCGCGTGATCGCGCGGCTCTCGGAAGGGAAAGCCGGGAAGGAGGCGGCGGCGTTGCTGAAGGAAGGCGCGGTGCGGGGGCTTAGCTTCGGCTATCGAGTGCGGGAGGCATCGGGAGAGGCACCGCGGGAGCTGCGCGATCTGGACCTGGTGGAGGTCAGCCTGGTGACCCTGCCGATGCAGCCCAAGGCGAGGGTGCATGCGGTGGAGGGGTGAGGATCAAACGCCGAGCCATTCGAGTGGCGGGGGCAGATCGTCGGCGCTGTAGAGGAGCTGGAGGACGCGGCGGCGGCTCGGCACGCGGGCGCGGTCGGAGGCGTGGAGGATGAGGGTGGAATAAGCCCAGATGTCTCCTGCGGCGGCCGGGCAGGCGGCCGTGCCGTGGCGCGAAACTACACGGGGGATTTCGGCTTCGACGAGGCGGCCAAAAAGGTGGGTGCCGGGGCTGACCAGGAGCGGCGCGTTGTTCCGCGGCGTGTCGTCGAGGTGGAGGCGCAGGGTGAGCATGCGTTCCAGCAGGGCGACCGGGGGGACGGCGTGGTGGATGCCGCTTTTCACCGTCCAGTCGGTGAAGCCGGGGACGTCGGCGCGCGCCTTTAGCGCGATCGTGCGGTCCTGGTGCCAGCCGAGCGCCCAGTTTCGAGCCGGGCTTTTGTCGAAGAAGGTGGCTCGGACGGGGCGGGCCGTCGGGCCGAGGAGGGATTGGGCGAGGGTGGTTGCGGTCGTCAAGAGCGATGCGAGCGCGGGGCCCCCTCCACCATGCTTCGCATGGTCCCCCTCCCCGTGCTGGGGAGGATTTAGGCGGGTGCCGGGCCGTGTCGCAGGGGCGTTCGTGAAGAAGCTTTGGAGTGCCGCGACTTCTTCTGAGGAGAGGGCCTTCGGGAAGAGTTCGGCGCCGTCTCGGTCTAGCTGCATCGGCGCGGTTTAGGGCGGTTCAACAGCAGGAAAAAAGCAGGATTTCGGGAGGAGCGGATGCTCCTGCCCGGCAAGAGGCGTGCGTGGTGCGCGGCAGAAGGAGAAAGTGCATGTTGGAAGTGAAAGCGGATGGGCTTGAGGCGTCTTTTGAGGCGTTGGAGCGGCAGGATGAGGATGTTGCGCTACTTCGCGACGAGATGGCGCAGCTGAAGGCGCGGATGGATCAGGCGGCGGTGTCGGCGGCGCGGCCGGCGCTTTCCGGTGCGAAGTCGGCGGGGGCGGGGTCGGCGTTTGTCGACAATTACCTGCGCAAGGGGCTGGAAAGCGGCGTGGAGCTCAAGGCTCTGGCGGGTACCAGCGATGCGGCGGGCGGCTATGCGGTGCCGGAGGAGATCGACGCGGCGATCGACCGGACGCTGACCGCGATCTCGCCGATCCGCGCCATCGCCAACGTGGTGAAGGTGGGGTCGGCGGGTTACCGCAAGCTGGTGACGGCGGGGGGCACGCCTTCGGGCTGGGTGTCGGAAACCGACGAGCGCGCCGAGACGGGCACGCCGGCATTCCACGAAATCGCGCCGCCGTTCGGCGAGCTTTACGCCAATCCGGCGGCGAGCCAGGCGATGCTCGACGATGCGGCGTTCGATGTCGAAGCCTGGCTTGCCCAGGAAATCGCGACGGAGTTCGCGCGGGCGGAAGGCGCGGCGTTCGTGAACGGATCAGGCGTCAACCGGCCGAAGGGCTTCCTGAGCGGCGCGGTGTCGGCGGCGGCGGACGGGGTGCGGGCGTTCGGGACGCTGCAGTTCGTGACGTCGGGCGCGGCCGGCGGCTTTCTGGGGAGCAATCCGCAGGACCGGCTGGTCGACCTCGTCCAGGCGCTTCGCCCGCCTTACCGGCAGGGCGCGGTGTTTGTGATGAACTCGGCGACGGCGGCGCGCATCCGCAAGTTCAAGACGGCGGACGGCGCGTTTCTGTGGCAGCCGGGACTGGTCGCGGGGCAGCCCGACACGCTGCTCGGCTATCCGGTGGTGGAAGCGGAAGACATGCCGGACATTGCGGCGGACTCGCTGTCGATCGCGTTCGGCAACTTCAAGGCGGGCTACCTGATCGCCGAACGGACGGAGACGCAGATCCTGCGCGATCCGTTCACCCACAAGCCGTTTGTGCATTTCTACGCCACCAAGCGGCTGGGCGGGCAGGTGTCGAATTCGGAGGCGATCAAGCTGATGAAGTTCAGCGTGTAAGCCGCTTAAGCCCCTCCCCTTCAGGGGAGGGGTTTGGGGGAGGGGGCTGTGGTGGTTCGCCGGGCGGTGCTTTCGCTCGAACTACGTTCCCCTCCCCAACCCCTCCCCTGAAGGGGAGGGGCTTTTGTTGTTTGTCGCCGTCGCGGGGGAACTCGCGGCGGCGTTTCTTTTGGGAGGGGCGGATGGTGACGGGTGAGGGGTTCGAGCCGGGGGCGGAGGCGCTTGGCGAGGCGAAGGCGTTTTTGCGGGTGGTCGGCGACGACGAGGATGCCTTGCTGGAGCGGCTGCTTGGGGCGGCGGGGGCACAGTGCGAGGCGTTTACGGGGCGGGTGCTGCTCCTGCGGGATTTCAGCGAAACTCTGACGGTGAGCGCGGCCTGGCGGCGGCTGGGGCGGGGGCCGGTGCGGGCGATCACCGGGGCGGAGACGCTCCGCGCCGATGGGCTGGCGGCGGCGCTGCCGGTGTCGGCTTATGCGATCGACATCGATGCGCGGGGGGATGGCTGGGTGCGGGTAAGCAACGCCGGTGGGGCGACTCGGGTGCGGGTGGCGTACCAGGCGGGGCTTGCGGAGGTTTGGGCGGATCTGCCGGACGGGCTTCGGCAGGGGATCGTTCGGCTTGCCTCGCAGCTTTACGCGCATCGCGACGGCGAGAGCGGCGGTCCGCCGCCGTCGGCGGTGACGGCGCTGTGGCGGCCGTGGCGGCGGATCGGGCTGCGGCTGCGCTGATGTTCGAAAGGTTGATGGAGAGGGGACGCCGCCTTGGCGCAAGGCAGCCGCGCGAGGCCGCGCGCCGGCTTGCCGAGGCCGCGGCCGGAGAGGCGCCCGGGGGCGTCGGGGTGGAAGCGAGCGGGGAGGGGGTGCGGCTTGTTGGCCGCAACCTGACGCGCCGGATGCTGAACGAGCCGGCGCTGCGCTGGCTGATCGAGAGGGTGCGATGAGCGGGTTGGGAGCAAGCGACGCAGTCGCCGCGCGGGCGGTGGCGGCGCTGAAGACGGTGAGCGGGATCGGCGTCTACGACGCGCCGCCGTTCCAGGCGGTCGCGCCTTATGCGGTGGTCGAGATGGGGCCGGAGACGGACTGGGGATTCAAGGAGGGGCGGGGGCGCGAGCTTCGGTTGGCCGTAACGCTCTGGGACCGGGGCGAGCGGCCGATGCGGCTTCGCGACCTGCTTCGCGCGGCGCAGCTCAAGCTGGAAGCGATCGAGGGCGACGGCGAGGGCTGGCAGCTGGTGTCGCTGCACTTTCTGCGCGAGCGGACGGTGCCGCCGCGCGCGCCGGCGCCGAGTGCGCTAACCGCGGCGACGGTGGAGTATCGCGCGCGGCTGCTTGCGCTTTAGTTTTTCGGAACGGGCGTCGTCCAGGCGGTGAAGGTATCCTTGGTGTTGGCGACCATGTCGTCGACCACCATGGCCGCATTCTCCGCCGCCTCGGCGCGCTTGATGCCGGACGCAACGTCGACGGCGATCGAGGCGGCGCGGAACGCCTGTTCCTGGGTGGCGCAGGCCGGGCCGAGGCCGGTGGCAAAGGCCGCAGCTTCGGTTTTGTCGGCAACGCTCTTTTTCATAAAGGCGCCGAGGCAGGCCGAATAGGCCTTGCGGGCCTGAATAACGCCAGTCGGTGACGGGCCAGGCGCGGCAGCAGCGAGCGCCATGGCAAGCACGGAAGAAATCATCCCCAATTCCTATCCAACAGCTTGAAGAGAAGGGAGACTGAGCCATGGGCGCGGAAAAAGGAAGCGCGTTTTTGTTGAAAATTGGGAACGGGGCCGAGCCGCCGGTTTACGCCACGGTCGCGGGCATGCGGACGACGCAGATGTCGGTGAACGGCGAGCCGGTGAACGTTACCACCAAAGACAGCGGCGGCTGGCGCGAACTGCTGTCGGGGGCGGGGGTGCGATCGGTGTCGGTGTCGGCGAGCGGCATCTTCACCGGATCGGCGGCGGAGCTCCGGGTGAAGGGGAATGCGCTTGGCGGGCTGCTCGACGATTATGAGCTGAGCTTCGAGAGCGGGGAGAAGATGCGCGGGCGTTTTCTGGTCACGCGGCTGGATTATTCGGGCGATTACAATGGCGAGCGCAATTACGCTTTGAGCCTGGAAAGCTCCGGCGCGGTGGCGGCGCTGTGAGCGGCGGCGCGAACCCGGTGCGTGGGGAAGCAATGTTGTGCGTGGGCGGTGAGGCTTTGGTGTTGCGGCCGAGCTTCGAGGCTTTGGTGGCGGCGGAGGAGGAATTGGGGCCGTTGTTCGCGCTGGTGGAGCGGGCGGCGGAAGGGCGGCTGACGCTGGCCGAAATGGCCGCCTTGTTCTGGCATTGCGCGGCTGGGCGGGGCGAAGGCGTTACCCGGGAGCGGATCGGGGCGGCGATCGCGGAGATGGGCCTGGCGGGCGTGGCGCCGGCTCTGAAGGCGCTGCTTGGGCAGATTCTGCAGGGGCGGTGAGGAGGCGGGGGGAGGTCGCTGATGTTCAATAGTACCGACATTCCCCTCCCCAACCCCTCCCCTGAAGGGAAGGGGCTTAGGTGCTTTGCGGACGTTGCCGGGCGGCTGGCGGGGGTGGCGGGGGCGTTGCTGGGGTGGCGTCCGGATGAGTTCTGGCGCGCCACGCCTGCGGAGCTTGGCGCGGTGCTGCGGGCGTTGGCGCCGGAGGCGGATGCCGGCTTGGACAGCAGGGAGCTGGAGCGGCTTCGGGCGCTGTTTCCGGATTAAGGGGCATGGATCATGGACGAAGAGATCGAGCGGCTGATCGTGGCCGTGCGGGCAGACACGGGCGCCTTTGCGCGCGACGTGGCGGAGATGCGCGGCCAGCTGGAAGGGCCGCTTGCCGCCGGGCTGGAGCGGGCGGGGCAGGTGCTGGAAAATGCGCTGGTGCGGGCGGTGACCACCGGCAAGTTCGGCTTCGAGGATCTGAAGCGGGTGGCGCTTGCGGCGATGGCGGAGATCGCTTCGGCGGCGATCCGCAACGGGCTCAATGCACTTGCCGGCGGCGGCGGGGGCGGAGGGGGTGGCGGCGGCACGGCAAGCCTGATCGGCGCGGCGGCGCAGGTGCTGTCGGCGGTGCTCGGCGCGCCGGGGCGGGCGACCGGCGGGCGGGTGTCGCCAGGGCGGCCTTATCTGGTCGGCGAGCGTGGGCCGGAGCTGTTCGTGCCGACATCAAGCGGGCGGGTGGACACCGGCGGGCGCGGCGGCGGCGGCGGGCGCGATGTGCGGATCAACATCCGGATCGACGCGGGCGGCGGCAACGAGCCGCAGGCGCTGGCGCGTTCGTCGCGGCAGGTCGCGCGGGCGGTGCGCCAGGCGCTGATGCGAGTGGAGGATTAGGCGCCCGCGTCCCGCGCCACTGAAATAACTGGGAGAGAAGAGATGCCGTACTGGCTGGCTCCGCGTGGGGGCGGGAAGAGGCGCGGGTGGGTGAAGAGGTTCGATCCGCGCTATTGGACCGTGAATTTTCCGCGGCCGATGATGGCCTCGGTGACCACCACGGCGGCGGATGCGCTTCGGGTGGAGTGCGTGTTCTACCGGGCCAACGATCTCGCCGGGTTGATCTGGGAGGCGGAGGATCGGTGGGATCATCCGCTGCTTTCCTATGAGACCAGCCGGGAGTTCGCGACCTGCCGGCTTTCCTTCCGGTGGCGGAGCGGGGGCGTTCGGGCGCTGGATGCGGTGGATGGGCCGACGCTGACCATCGAGGGCCGGGATCAGGCGGGGCAGGCGCGCAGCTGGTATGTGCGGCTTTGGAACTATGCCGTCGGCACGCCGGTGGATGCGCAGATCAGCCTCGACTTCGCGGCGCTTGCCGGTGGCTGGGAGGGCGACGATCCGGTTTGGCCATGGAACATCGACCGGATGTTCGTGTCGCTCGCCGCGCCGGGTTTTACCGGCGAGGACGTGGCGCTGGAGGCCCCTGCGGAAGGCTGGGCGGAGCTGAGCGCGATCAAGTGCGAGGGATCGGGATCGGTGCTTGCGATCGGCGACGTGCTGGTGCCGGAGCACAAGCTTCGGATCGCGACCGGCTATGACGATCTGTATCACCTGACGCCGGCGCGGGTGCTGCGCAACGTGCTGCAGCTCGGCTATCGCGGCACGATCAACCATTATGTCGGAATGAGCCATTATTTCCGGCTCGAGAGCGCGTTTGGAGGTTTCTACATCAGCCTGGCGGGGGGCGTGCTGAACGGGCCGTGCGCGGCCTGGCATGGCGACTTCGCGCGGCGGGCTAAGACGCTCCAGTTCCAGATCATCTGGTCGCTGTCGTTCGAGCTTTTGGACCAGCATGTATGGGGCGACTGGAAGCAGCGCGCGGCGGACGAATCGCCGGCGCTGACCGGGTGGGAGCCGCCGTCCGCCTTGCTGTCGCCGGCCCATGACGGGGCGATGAGCTATTTGCGGCTGGCGGCGCGGGCCTTTGCGGGAATTGCGGCGGCCGCGGGGCTTCGGGTGCGGTTTCAGGTCGGTGAGCCTTGGTGGTGGGTGCGGGGCGATGGTGCGATCTGCCTCTACGATGCGGCGGCAGTGGCGGCGTTCGCGCCGGTGCCGATCCCGGATGTGCGGGCGCCGCTCAGCGAGGCGCAGAAGGCGACGCTGGATGCGGCGGGGGCGGTGCTTGCCGGCGCGACCGCGAGCCTGTGCGCGGCGGTGAAGGCGGTTGCGGCGGACGCCGAGACTTTGCTGCTGGCCTACCTGCCGACGGTGCTGGACGGGGCGGAGGCGCGGCGCGCGAACTTGCCGGTGGGGTGGGCGAGCCCTGCCTTCGACGTGATTCAGCTCGAGGATTACGACTGGGTGACGGCGGGCAATGCCGGGGCGAGCGCGCGGGGCGCGGCGGCGGCGACGGCGCGGCTCGGGTATCCGGTGGCGGAGCAGCATTACCTGGCCGGTTTCGTGCTTCATTCCGAAGACAAGGCGCAGTGGGCGCGGATCGCGGCGGCGGCGGAAGCGGCGGCCAGGCGGGGCGTGGCGGAGGTGTTCGTCTGGGCGCTGCCGCAGGTGCTGCGCGACGGCTTTACATGGTTTGAAGGGGAGGATGAGGTGGACGCATTCGAGGATGTGCGCTTTCCGATCGCGCTTGGCCGGGAGGCGACCGCCGAGCCGGCCTTCTCGACTCAGATCGTGACGGGCGCGGGCGGCGCGGAACAGCGCAACAGCGACTGGGCGGATGCTCGGCTTCGCTTCGATGTCGGCGCGGGGGTGCGGAGCGAGGAGGACGTGCACGCGCTGATTGCCTTTTTCCGGGCGCGGCGCGGGGCGGCGGTGGGGTTCCGGTTCGAGGATCCGTTCGACAATAGCTCGAAAGGGATGACCGGGGGATTTGATCGAGATCAGCGAAGGCTGCGACAAGCGCTTCACGACGTGTAGCGGGCGCTTCAACAACCGGCTGAACTTCCGGGGCGAGCCGCACCTTCCGGGGATGGACCTGCTCACCCGCTACCCAGGTGCGTCATGAGCCGGCGCGGCGAGGAAATCGCAAGCCGTGCCCGCGCGCTGGTCGGCATTCGCTTCCGGCCGCAGGGGCGGGATCCTGTCTACGGGCTGGACTGCATCGGCACGGCGGCGGCGGCGGCCGGTGTGCCGGCCGACCAGGTGCGAAGCGACTACGCGCTGCGCGGGCAAAAGCGGGCGGAGATCGAGGAAGGGCTTTGCGACCTCGGCTTCCAGCCGGTGCCCGGCGGGGAGGCGGAGGCGGGGGACATTTTGGTGTGTAGCGCCGGTCCGGCACAGTTCCACGTCGTGGTGCGGACAGGAGACGGCTTCGTTCATGCCGACGCCCGGCTGCGGATGGTGGTGGAGCGGCCGCTGCCTTTGCCCTGGCCCGCCGAGAGCCTGTGGCGGCGGGCCGGCGGCGACGGCGACTTCGAAAGCGACAGCAAGGGAGGCGTGTGATGGCGACCCTGGTGCTTACCACCGTCGGCTTCGTGGTCGGCGGACCGATCGGCGGCGCCGTGGGCGCGGCGATCGGGCAGCAGATCGACTCCCGTATTTTCGCACCCAAGGCCCGGCAGGGGCCGCGGATCGGCGACCTGGCGGTGCAGACCTCCAATTACGGAAGCCAGATCCCCAAGATTTTCGGCACAATGCGCATAGCGGGAACGGTGATCTGGGCCACCGACCTGCGCGAAGAGAAAGAGAAAAGCGGCGGCGGGAAGGGGCGGCCGAAAACCGTGACTTATTCGTACAGCGGCAGTTTCGCGGTGGCGCTTTCGGCGCGGCGGGTGCGGGAGGTGAGGCGTATCTGGGCCGACGGCAAGCTGCTGCGCGGCGCGGCGGGCGACTTCAAAAGTGAGGTGGGCGCCTTTCGGCTTCACTCGGGGGATGAGGACCAGGCGGCCGATCCACTGATCCTTGCGGCGGAAGGCGCAAGCAATGCGCCGGGCTATCGCGGCACGGCCTACGCGGTGTTCGAGGACTTGCAGCTCGCCGATTTCGGCAACCGGATCCCGTCTTTGACCTTTGAGGTGATCGGCGAGGATGAAGCGAGCCTTGCGGCGATCGCAGAAGCACTAAGCGACGGCGACGTAACGGCGGACGCGGCGGCGGCGCTGATCGGCTATTCGGCAACCGGCGACAGCGCCCGAAGCGCGATCGAGGCGCTTGGCGACTTGCTTCCGCTTCGGGTGCGCGATCTCGGCGAGCGTTTGTGCCTGGGCGGCTCGGGCGGGGAGGCGCCGGTGCTGGCCGGGCAGGCCGACGCTTTTGCGGAAGGCGGCGGCGGCGGGCGGATGGAGATGGAGCGGGGCGCGGCGAACAGCCTGCCAGCCGCGATCACCGTCGCCTTTTACGACCCAACGCGCGACTACCAAACCGGGCTGCAGCGGGCGACAACGGGCGAAACGGGGCTGCGCGCGGACCGGCGCATGCTCCCCGCGGTGGTGTCGGCGCCCATCGCCAAGGCGCTGGCCGAACAGTGCCTGGCGGAAAGCCGTGCCGGCACGCGCACGATCAAGGCGCACTACAGCTGGGACAAGGCCGCGCTTCGGCCCGGGCTGCCGGTGCGCATCGACGGGCAACCGGGACGGTGGCGCGTCGCGCGCTGGTCTTTGGAGAAAATGGTGCTGACCCTGGGGCTTGTCGGCACCGCGCCCGTTGGTCCTGCAGCGTCCGCGGCTACGCCGGGGCGGCCGGTGGGCGAGCCGGACGTGGCGCACGGCCCGACGAGCCTGTTTCTGCTGGACCTGCCGCTCACCCCTGACGGACAGCCGACGTCGCATGCGCAGTTGCTTGTTGCCGCGGCCGGGCGGGAGCCGGGCTGGCGAAGCGCTCCGCTGATAGCGAGCTTCGACGATGGCGCCCATTGGGAACCGGCAGGTGGAACGGCGGGAGCTGCGGTGGCGGGGACGCTGCTTGCGCCGGTGCCGGCGCGCGGGTCGGCGCTGCTCGACCTGGAGACGGTTGTGGAAATCGAGCTTCTGCACGCGGGCATGGAACTGGAAAGCCGAAGCGATGCGGCGCTTGCCGGTGGCGCAAACCTTGCGGCGATCGGTAGCGAGCTGATCCAGTTCGGAGTCGCGGAGCAGGTGGGCCCCGCGCAGTACCGGCTGTCGCGGCTGCTGCGCGGGCGGCGCGGGAGCGAATGGGCCGGCAGCCACGAGGCGGGGGAGCCTTTCGTTCTGCTGTCCCCTGAGTCGCTGGCGGCGATCGAGGTGCCGGCCGGTGCGGCGGGAGGCGAGGCGCGGCTGATTGCGGCGGGGCTCGGCGACGGTCCGCAAGGGGCTATCACGAGCGTGGCGGTCACCGGGGAGGCCCTTCGGCCGCCGTCACCGGTGCAGCTGCGCGCGGACCGAACGGGTAAAGGGGATCTCCATTTATCCTGGGTGCGTCGAAGCCGCGCCGGCTGGACCTGGCCGAGCGGGGCCGACACGCCGCTGGTGGAGGAGCGCGAAGCGTATCGGGTCACCGTCACCGGTGCGTCCGGAACGCGCAGCTGGGAAACCGCTGAACCCAGCCTCGTCTACGGCGCGGCGCTTCAGGCCGCCGATGGAGCAACGGGGGCCTTGACGGTGGAGGTCGCGCAGCTGGGAACGCATGCGCCTTCGAGGTCCGCCCAACTCACCGTTCAGCTTTGAAGGAGACGAACCGATGCAAGACTCCAGCCCCCGCTTCAGCCTTCCGTTCCTCCTACCCGGGCAGGCGCAGAAGGAACATTTCCACAACGAAGCTCTGCTTCGGCTCGACGCGCTGACCGGAGCGTGCGTTCAAGCCGCGCTTGCGGCGCCGCCCGCGAATCCGACCGACGGCGACACGTGGATCGTTGCGCCGCCAGGCGAAGGCGCCTGGGCGGGGCGCGACAATCAGCTTGCCTGCTGGACCCAAAGCGGCTGGCGATTCATCGCTCCGGTGGAGGGGCTGGAGGTTTGGAATGCGGGCGAAGGTCTTCCGTGGCGCTGGACGCAGGGGGCCTGGAACGCCGGGGAGCTTCATGGTTCCGCACTTTTTGTCGGCGGGCTGAAAGTGGTCGGTGAGCGCAGCGCCGCCGTGCCAAGTCCTTCAGGCGGCACGATAATCGACGCGGAAGCACGCGCGGCGATCGATCAAATCATTGTTGCTTTGATGTCACACGGCCTCATCGATTGAGCCTCGTTGTTGCTGAGGCGCAACCAACGCGGCAGAGGGTGGTTGAGGGGCCGTCTGACGAAGGCCTCCGGATTTGGTTCACCATTATCTGAGGCATTTCGGCAACATGAGCGGGTTGAAGCGTGCTTGCGCCGAAACCTCGCTTACCGTAATGAGTTCAGGTCGTTCCTGTTGGAACGCAAATGAAAGGGGTAGATTTATGCGGAAGCTCGCCATCGCATTGGCGCTTTCATCCACCTTGCTCGCAACTCCGGCCTTTGCGCGCGATGGCGCCTGGTACGTTGGCGGCGAGTTCGGTGCGATGATCGTCGAGGATATCGATCTCGACATCGGTACCAAACAGAATGCTCTCACGCTCGACCACCGCTACGGCTATGACGGCGGCCTGTTCGTCGGTTATGACCTTGGCGCGTTCCGGATCGAAGGCGAAGTGTCCTACAAGAAGGCCAAGATGGACGGTTATACCGCCACCATCCTGCTTCCTGCTCAGGGCGCTGCCGGTCCGGCCAGCGGACCTGCAATCGGTGACACGACCGCGCTGAGCTTCATGCTCAACGGCATGCTCGACTTCGGCGACGATGACGGCATTTCCGGCTTCGTCGGCGGCGGTGTTGGTATGGCCCGCGTGTCGATCGACGGCCCGCAGATCTTCAACACCTTCCAGAACAGCACGCTGGACGATACGGACTCCAAGTTCGCTTGGCAGGTCTTCGCCGGCGTTCGCCAGGCGGTCTCGGACAACATCGACGTTACGCTGAAGTATCGCTTCTTCAACGTCGACGACATCCGCATGGTGGCCTTCAACAACCAGGACACCAACAGCCGGTTCCGGTCGCACAGCCTTCTCGGCGGCGTGACCTTCAACTTCGGTGGTGCGGAGCCGGTTATCCCGACCCCGCCGCCGCCGCCGCCGCCGCCGCCGCCTCCCCCGCCGCCGCCGCCTCCCCCGCCGCCGCCCCCGGCGTGCGTGGCCGGTCCGTTCATGGTCTTCTTTGACTGGGACCGCGACGAGATCACTCCGCAGGCTTCGGCAATCCTCGACAACGCGGCGTCTGCTTACCAGACCTGCGGTCAGGCTCAGGTCATGCTGGCCGGCCACGCGGATAAGTCGGGTTCGGACCAGTACAACGTCGGCCTTTCGCAGCGTCGTGCCGCGAACGTCCGTTCGTACCTGGCCGGCCGCGGCATCCCCGACGGTGTGATGACCACCGAAGCGTTCGGCGAAAGCCGCCCGCTGGTGGAAACCGCCGACGGTGTCCGCGAGCCGCAGAACCGGCGCGTGGAAATCACCTACGGTCCCGGCTCCGGCTGGTAAGCCATAGGGTTCCCGCTCCGGCGGGTATCCAAAGCGAAAAAGAGGAGTCGGTTCTTCGGAACCGGCTCCTTCTTTTTTTGTGCCGGCCCGGTGGGCAGTGCCGGCGCCCTTCACAAGGAGGCGGAATGGCGAGCCTGGCCAGCCGCCGCCCTCCGCCGCACCATCCGCCGTCGGCTGACATCCGCCGCGCCTGCTGCCGCCGGTCGGCCGCGGGTGGGCCTCCGCCCCAGTCCGCCGCCATTCGGGAGCCGCCAACTGCCACCAGCTGCCACTCGCCACCGCCCGTCGGCCTCCGTCGCCATCCGCCGGCGCCATCCGCCGCGCCGGCCGCCGCGGCAGCCGCCGCGAACCGCCAGCGGAAAGCTTCCATCCGCTGCCTTCAGCTGCCGAGTGGGCCTTCGCCGTCAGGGGCCGCCCGCACCCGGCGCCAGTCGCCGCCGTCAGCTTCGCCGCCGCGAGCCTTCGCCATACCAGGCTGTGCGTGAAAAGCGCTTGTGGCGCCAATCGGGGGTGCGTTAAGCGCGCCGTTCCTTTGTTTCTCCCCAGGAGTATCGATGCGCATCGCCATGATCGGGACCGGCTATGTCGGTCTTGTGTCCGGAGCCTGTTTTTCGGACTTCGGCCACGACGTCACCTGCGTCGATAAGGACGAAGGAAAGATCGAGGCGCTGAAGCGCGGCGTGATGCCGATCTTCGAGCCTGGGCTGGACCAGCTCGTCGAGCGCAACGTCCGCGGCGGCCGCCTCTCCTTCACCACGGACCTGAAGCAGGGCGTCGATGGCGCCGAGGCGATCTTCATCGCCGTTGGGACGCCGTCGCGGCGCGGCGATGGCCATGCCGACTTGAGCTATGTGTTCGGCGCCGCGCGCGAGATTGCCGAAGCGCTGACCGGGTCGGCCGCGATTGTAACCAAATCGACGGTTCCGGTCGGCACCGGCGACGAGGTAGAGCGGATCGTGCGCGAGGCGCGGCCGGATGCGCGCGCCTGGGTGGTGTCGAACCCCGAATTCCTGCGTGAAGGCGCGGCCATCGAAGACTTCAAGCGGCCGGACCGGATCGTGGTCGGCACGGACGATGAGGAAGCGGCGGAAATCCTGAAGGAAGTTTACCGGCCGTTGTACCTCAACAAGGCGCCGTTGCTGTTCACCAGCCGGCGGACGGCCGAGCTGATAAAATATGCGGCGAACGCGTTCCTGGCGACCAAGATTACCTTCATCAACGAAATCGCCGATCTGTGCGAAATCGTCGGCGCCGACGTGCAGGACGTGTCGCGCGGGATCGGGCTGGACAATCGCATCGGGTCCAAGTTCCTGCACGCGGGGCCGGGCTATGGCGGATCCTGCTTCCCTAAGGACACGCTGGCGCTGCTCAAGACCGCCGAAGACCATGGCGCACCGCTGCGCATCGTGGAATCGGTCGCCAAGGTAAACGAAGCGCGCAAGCGGGCCATGGGGCGCAAGGTGATTCAGGCGCTGGGCGGCGAAGCGCGCGGCAAGACGGTGGCGCTGCTCGGCCTGACCTTCAAGCCCAACACGGACGACATGCGCGACGCGCCGTCGCTGTCGATCGTCCAGGCACTGGAGGATGCCGGCGCAAGCGTGCGCGGGTTCGATCCCGAAGGCACCGAGCAGGCGCGGCCGTTGATGCCCAATGTCGAGTTCTTCGACAGCGCCTACAAAGCGGCGGACGGCGCGGACGCCGTTGTGCTGGTGACCGAGTGGGACGTGCTTCGCGCGCTCGACCTGCCGCGGCTCGCGCGGACGATGGCCCAACCCGTGTTCGTCGACCTGCGCAACGTCTACCCGGCCGACGAAGTGGAGGAAGCGGGCTTGCGCGGCTATTTCGTGGGGCGGCCGGCGCGGAGCTGATTGGCTGAAACCGTTGCGGCTGCGGCTCGTTCACCGGCTGAAGGCCAACAGGAGAGCGACATGAAGCGGATCACAATCGGCGCGGCGACGGCGGCTTTGCTCCTGGCGGGCTGCGCCGCGACCGAACGCGATGAAGGGCCGCTTGCCGGGGTACCGCTTGGGCCATCCAGCGCGGCGGCGGACATTTCGAACGCAGGCGGCAAAGTGATGGCGCGGGCGACGGCCGAGGAAGCGGGCGAGGGCGTTCGCATTCGCATCGAAGCGGACGGCATGGCGCCGGGCGCTTACGGTGCGCACGTTCATATGACGGGGCGCTGCGAGGGACCGGCCTTTGCGTCGGCCGGAGGGCACTGGAACCCGACAGGGATGCAGCACGGCAAGGACAATCCGGCCGGCATGCACAAAGGCGATCTGCCGAACCTGCTGGTCGGCGCCGACGGGCGTGGCAGCTTCGAATACACCATTCTCGGCGCCGCGATCGGCGGCGTGTCCAACGCGATGCTCGACATGGACGGGGCGGCGGTGGTGATCCATCAGCGGCCGGACGATTACCGCACCGATCCTTCCGGCAATTCGGGCGACCGCATCGCCTGCGGGGTTCTGCACTAGCAGCCTGCGCGGCTAGATCGGCTCGCCGGCGGCGCGGGCACGCTCGATCTTGGTTGCTTCGAGTTCGGCGATGCGGCGGCCGCCATACCAGAGGCCGAGCAGGGTAAGCGGCGGCATCAGGTAGAGCGCGGCGATGCCGAGCTGGAGGTCGCCGGTCAGCATCGACATCTTGCCCGCGAAATAGGGCCCGAGCGCTAGGCCGACCATGGTCGTGCCGAGGATGTAGGTGGCCCCGGCCGTGCCGCGCATCCGGGGCAGGACCAGATCCTGCAAGGTGGCGACTGCGGCGCCGACCCAGGCGGAGGCGAAGATGTGGGCGATCGGGAAGGTCAGGTAGAAAGCCGTGAGGCTGTCGGTGGTCAGCATGAAGCCGATCAGCGGGATCGGCACCAAGGCCGATATCATGTTGACGTAGATGCGGCCGCGCGGATTCCGTTCGCGCCAGCGGTCGGAAAGGTAGCCGCCGAGGATGACGCCGGTGGCGGCCGAAAAGGCGCCGCCCCATCCGACGATGACGCCGACTTCTTCCTTTGCCGTGACGCCGCCGAGGAATGCGGCGGGACCCATTGGGCCGGCGTAGAAGGTCTGCTCGACGAAATAGGGGATCCAGAAGCTGGTTGCGTAGGTGACGAAGGAGATGCTTCCGAACGCGATGGTGAGGATCACCACGGCGGGGGTGCCCCAGATCAGGCGGTAAGCGGGCGGATCGCGGTGCTTGAGCGTCTGGATCCAGGAGACGATGGCGTAGATGCCGAGGCCGTAGGCAAGCCATTGCGGGTAGTCGCCGGTCAGCCGGATCAGGCCGGCGGCCGCGGCGGCGACGAGGACGAGGACGGCGAGGTTACGGGCAAGCTCGCCGGGGTAGCGTGCGACGCTGATCAGGGTGAGCGGCGGCAGGATCGCCATCAGCTCGCCCGCGAAACCGCTCCACGCGCCGGCGCGGACAATGGGCTGGGGGAGATCGTCGGACTCGCCGCGTTGCGGTTCGCGCAGGGACAGGACCCACAAAGCGAGCAACAGGCCGGGTAGGCCAACCGCAATGAAGGCGGCCTGCCAGCCGGCGAGGCCAAGGGGCGCTGCGGCGGCGTCGGGATAAGCGGCGTTCCAGCGGCTGACAACGAACCCACCGATCGGCAGGCTGAGGCCGCCGCCGATGTACAGGCCGCTCGAGTAGATCGAGAGGGCGGTGGCGCGGCGTTCCTTCGGGAAATAATCCGAGATCATCGAATAGGCCGCAGGGGACGCGCTTGCCTCGCCAATGCCGACGCCGATGCGGGCGGCGGCGAGCATGCCGAAGGTGGATGCGAAGCCGGAGAAAGCGGTCATCGACGACCAGAGCGCCAGGCCGATCGCCATCAGCCGGCCGCGATACCAGCTGTCGGCGAGGCGGCCGAGCGGGATGCCGAACAAAGCGTAGAAGACGGCGAAGGCGGTGCCGTACAGGAAGCCGATCTGCGCGTCGGAGACCGCCAAGTCGCGCTTGATGTCGCCGACCAGGATCGAAAGGATCTGCCGGTCGATGAAGTTCATCATGTAAACGACAACAAAGACAAACAGGGCGTACCAGGCGTAGCCGGCAATGCGGCGCGGCCGCGCGCTGGCTTCGGAAGGAGCAGCTTCGGAATGGGCGGGCGCCATGGAGCCTCTCTCTTTGTTATGCTTTGGGCAAAGGGCTAGCAGAGACGCTGGCTTTGGCAACACGGTTGGTGATGACGCACTCGGTCCTTTTCGTCTGCTTGGGCAATATCTGCCGCTCGCCGCTTGCCGAGGCGGCGTTTCGCGTGGAGGCGGAGCGGATCGGGCTCGACGTCGAGATCGACAGCGCCGCCACCGGCGACTGGCATGTCGGACTGCCGCCGGACCCGCGGGCCCAGGCGGTAGCGGCAAAAAACGGCGTCGACATCTCGCATCTGCGGGCGCGGCAGGTGACGGCCGAGGATTTCCGGCGGTTTGATCAGGTGATCGCGCTCGACGCGAAGAACCTGGCCAATCTGCGGGCGATGCGGCCGGCGGATGGGACGGCGCAGTTGTCGCTGCTGCTCGACCATGTGCCGGAGCGGGTCGGGCAGGCGGTGGCGGACCCTTATTACGGCGAGGACGCGCTGTTCGACATCACGTGGAAGCACGTGACGGAAGGCGCCCGGGCGCTTGCCCGGCGACTGGCGAACGGAGCGTGACGGCGTTCGCGCAGCGGGCTGCGGCGGCGGCGCATGTTCCGGTGGAGCGGCTTGAGCGCTTGTCGGGCGGCGACTTGTCCGAAGTGCTGCTGGTGCGGCGCGGCGACGGGCGGCTGAGCGTCGCCAAGGGCGGGGCGGGGATCGCCACGGAAGCGGCGATGCTGCGGGCGCTTGCTTCGGCGGAGGTGCCGGTGCCGCTGGTGGAAGGCGAAGTCGACGGCGTGCTGTTGCTGGAGCACGTGCCCAACGACGCGGTGTTCAGTGAGCGAGCCTGGGCGTCGATCGGCGCGGCGCTTCGGCGGCTGCACGGTCGGACGGGTCAGAGCTTTGGCTGGCCGGTCGATTATCAGCTCGGCACGGTGGCCTTGGAGAATCGGGAGCGGACGGACTGGCCGGGCTTCTGGGGCGAGCAGCGGCTTGCGGCCACCGCTTCGATACTGGACCGGCCTTGGCGTGAGCGGGTGGCGGCGCTGGTGCCGCGGCTCGAGGAGCTGCTGCCGGCGGCACCCGAGGCCAGCCTGCTGCACGGAGATCTGTGGACGGGCAACATCCTGGTGCGCGAGGGGGCGCTTGCCGCCTTTATCGACCCATCCTGTTACCATGGGCATTCGGAGGTGGACCTGGCGATGCTGACCCTGTTCGACCAGCCGGGGGAGAGCTTCTGGGAGGCCTATGGCGCACCCGAGGCCGGATGGGAGGCGCGGCGCGCCGCCTATCAGCTGTTCCCGGCGCTGGTGCACCTGCGGCTGTTCGGCAAGACCTATGAAGGCATGGTGGACCGGCTGTTGGCTGAGCTTGGTGCCTGAACGCGTTTGACTATGCTCGCCTAGTTCGGTATTTGCCTAAATAACGAATGGGAGCGGGCGCATGATTTCAGGATTGCTGATGGCATTGGTGTTGGCTGGATCTGCGCCTGCGGATTCGCCGCCTGCTGTGGGGATGGAGATCCACGTGCAGGGGCCTTCGGGGCATTTGAGCGGGACTCTGCTCGGTGCGCCGGGAGGTACGGCGCCGGTGCTGATCATCCCAGGGTCCGGGCCGACCGATCGCGACGGCAACAGCCCGCTTGGTCTCAAGCCGGCGTCCTACCGGCTGCTGGCGGAAGGGCTCGCGGCAAAGGGCGTGCCGACGGTGCGGATCGACAAGCGCGGCATGTTCGGAAGCGCGGCGGCGTCGGCGGACGCGAATGCCGTGACCGTCGCCGATTATGCCGCCGACGTGCGCAGCTGGGTGAAGGCGGTGCGGGAGCGGACCGGCGCGCGATGCGTGTGGCTGCTCGGCCATAGCGAAGGCGGGCTTGTGGCGCTGGTCGCGGGGCAGGAAGCGGAGAGCGTCTGCGGCGTGATCCTCGTCTCCGCGCCAGGGCGTAGGCTGAGCGACGTGCTGCGCGAGCAATTGCGCGCCAACCCGGCCAATGCGCCGCTCCTCGATGGGGCGCTGGCGGCGATCGATGTGCTAGAGAAGGGGAAGCGTGTTGATCCATCGACCCTTCATCCCGCGCTGATGCCGCTCTTCGGGCCGCCGGTGCAGGGCTTCCTGATCAGCCTCTTTTCCTACGATCCGGCGGTGCTCGCCAAGACAGTGACCAAGCCGATGCTGATTGTGCAGGGCCAGCGCGATCTGCAGGTCACGGAAGCGGACGCGCGGCGGATGGCGGCGGCCAATCCACACGCGAAGCTGGTGCTGCTGCCGGAGGTCAATCATGTGCTGAAGGCGGTCGCAACGGACGACCGCGCGGCCAATCTCGCGGTTTATGCCGATCCTTCGCTGCCGATTGCGCAGGGGGTGGTGGATGCGGTCGCGGAGTTCGTCATCGCGGGCGCCGCCGGGGCGAAATGAACGTCGTGTTCGAAGCTCTCGCGCATCCGACGCGGCGCGCGATTTTGGAGATGCTGAAGAGCGGATCGCGGACGGCGGGGGAGCTTGCCGAGGCCTTCGAGGTGTCGAAGCCGACCATGTCCGGCCACTTCGCCAAGCTCAAGGAAGCGGGGCTGATCCACGCCGACCAGCAGGGGGCGACGATCTTTTACAGCATCAACATGACGGTGCTGGAGGAAGTTCTGCTTGGCTTCATGGGCACAATGGGTGTGGCGGAACGGAAGAAGGGAGAGGCGCTGTGACGAGACGTATAATGGGCCTTGCGGCCGTGCTGACGACGCTCGCGATTATCGGGGTGGCGCTTGTTGTCGGCTGCTCGCTGCCGGCGGATGCGCAGCTTCCGGTGCATTGGGGCCTGACGGGGGAGCCGGACCGCTTTTCCGACAAATGGACGGCGCTGATGCTGCCGGCGGTGATGGTCGGGGGCGTGTCCGCGCTGCTTTGGGCGCTGCCTTCGCTTGAACCACGCAAGGAAGGGCTGGCGCGCAGCCAGGGCCTGTATTTCGCCGGCTGGTTCGGGGTGCTGCTGATCGGGGCGACGGTGGAGCTTGCCGTGGTGTCGGTGGCGCTTGGCTCGGATGTACCCACGAACCGGCTGATCTGCATCGCCGTGGGCATGATGCTGGTGCTGATCGGCAACCAGCTCGGCAAATCGCGGAGCATGTACATGATCGGGGTGCGGACGCCCTGGACGCTGGCGAGCGAGGAGGTTTGGATTCGCACGCATCGCCTTGCCGGCAAGCTGATGGTGGGCGCGGGGGCGGTTGCCATGATGCTTGCGCTGCTGCCGGTGCCGACGGCGCTGATGATGCAGGTGATGATCGCGGCAGTTGTGGCGGCGGGGGTGATCCCGGTGGCGTACTCTTGGCTGCTGTGGCGGCGGGAGTGTCAGCCTAGCGAATAATGCGCGACCGGCGTGTAGATCGCGCCGGCCGGGGTGAGGCGGCTTTCGTAGAGGCGGAACTCGCGCACGGGGAAGGGTGCGCTGGCGATCGTGCCGGCCCGGGCGAGCAGCGGCTGGAGAGAACCGCCGCCGCGTCCGAAGCGGGCGAGGGTGATGTGGGGCAGGTAAGCGCGGCGCTCGGGCGCAAGGCCCGCTTGCTGCAAGGCGTGGTCGACTTTCTTGTGGAGCGCCTTGAGCGGTTCGTGCGGGGCGACGCCGGCCCACAAGGCGGTGGGGTGGCCGCGGCGGTCGAACGCTCCGAGGCCGCCCAGCGCAAGTTCGAAGGGCGGGTGGCGAACGGATGTGAGCGCAGCGTCGATGTCTTCGGCCATGCGGGCGTCCACCTCGCCGATGAAGCGCAGGGTGAGGTGGAGCTGGTCCTCGTCCTGCCAGCGCGCCTCTGATATGCCCTCCATCAGGTCGAGGAGCTGCGCCCGAATCGGCTCGGGCGGGCGGATGGCTACGAACAAGCGGTGCATAAAGGCCGTTCCCCTACCGCAAGGATTGGCGGCGCAGTACCGCTTTTCCTTGAATAAGCGGCCGTTTCACCCGATATTCAGACCTGCGGCAGGCCAACCCCTGCCGGCAAAGGAGAGTATAATGGCTAACGGATTTGACCCGCGCGCAACTGCCGCGCCGCATACGGCCGGAACGGCCGGCCGCGAGGGCGTCGCCTTCGACGCGGGCCTGCGGTCCCACATGCTGTCTGTTTACAACTACATGGCGTCCGGAGTGCTGCTCACCGGCATCGTCGCCTACGCGCTTGCGATAACGGGCGTTGCCGAGTCGATCTTTGTCGGCGCCGGTATCCTCAAATATGTCGTGATGTTCGCGCCCCTGATCATGATCTTCTTCTTCGCGGCGCGCGCAGGCCACATGTCGACCGGCGGCCTCCAGGCATTCTTCTGGAGCTTCGCGGCGGTGATGGGCGTCTCCATGTCGGTGATCCCGCTGGTCTACAACGGCACGTCGATCGCGACGACCTTTGTTGCCACGGCCGCGGCCTTCGTGTCGCTCAGCCTGTGGGGCTATACGACCAAGAAGGACCTGTCCGGCATGGGCACGTTCCTGCTGATGGGTCTGGTCGGCCTGATGGTGGTGATGATCGGCAACATCTTTATCAAATCCGACACGCTGAGCATGGTGATCAGCTTTGTCGGCGTGCTGCTGTTCGCGGGCCTTACCGCCTACGACACGCAGAAGATCAAGAGCATCTACTTCCAGATCGCCGGCAGTAGCGAGATGCTGGGCCGTGCGGCGATCTTCGGGGCGCTGACCCTGTATCTGGACTTCATCAACATGTTCCAGTTCCTGCTCAGCTTCCTCGGCAGCCGCGACTAAGCGGTTCGGCGGAGACGCAAACGGGAGGGCCCGGCGGAGACGCCGGGCCTTTTCGTTTCAGCCTGCCGACCCGCCGACGTGCGCGGCGAGGAATTCCAGGGTGCGCTGCCACGACAGCTGGGCCGCCGACGCATTGTAGCGTTCGGCGGAGGTGTCGTTGTGGAAGGCGTGGTCGACCTCCGGGTAGACGAAGGATTGAACGGTCTTGCCCGCAGCTCTCAATGCCTCGGCCCAGGGGAGGCCGGTGGCGTTCACCCGCTCGTCGCGGCCGGCGTAGTGGAGCAGCATCGCCGCTTCGACCTTTGGCGCCAGCGCCGGATCGGGGGCGGGACCATAGTATGGGACGCCGGCGTTCAGGGCGCTGCCGGCAGCGACGGCGATGCGGTTGACCATGCCACCGCCCCAGCAGAAGCCGATGGCCCCGGCGCGGCCGTTGGCGTTAGGCAGGTTCTTCAGGAGACCAAGCGTCGCCACCGCATCGGCGGCGGACTGGGCGAGGTCGAGCTTGCCGATGGCGGCGCGGGCGGCGTCCTGGTCGGCGGGGGTGCCGCCTGAGGGAGTCAGGAAATCGGGCGCGACCGCGCGGAAGCCGGCAAGCGCCACCCGGCGAGCGACATCTTCCGCGTAAGCGTTGAGGCCGCGATTCTCGTGGATCACCATCACCGCGCCGAGCGGCGCCTTCGCCGCCCGAGGTTCGGCCTGATATCCTTCCATGAAGCGCCCGCCGCCCACCGGCCAGCGCATGCGGCGGCCGTGGATGCGGCTGTCGTCGGCGGGCACAACAGCAGCCGCGGCGGGATCGGCGGCGATGCCGGCGAGAAGGGCGGAAGCCGCCGCCGTGCTCCCGGCGATGCGGGTGAGCTCGGCCATGAAGGCGCGGCGGTCCATGCCTTCGTGGGTGTAGCGGTCGTAGAGCGCGATCGCTGCGGCGCGCACTCCCTCGCTCACTGGCCGCCTCCCGCCGCCGCCGCGGCCAGAGCGTCGTCAATGCCGTTGGCGCGGGCGTAAGCCGGGCGCTCCGTGGCGCGGCCGGAATAAGCGACGAAGGCGTCCCGCTTCTCCAGGATGCCGAACTGCATGCCGAAGTTGAGCTGTGAGGCGACGTAAAGGTCGGCGGCGGTGAATTGCCCGCCGCACAGCCAGCCCTCGCGGGGCAGCGCGCCTTCCAGCGCGTCCAGCACTTCCTCATAGCTGCCGTAGCCGGCCATCGCCTTCTTGTCGGCGGGGGCAAGGAGGCCGAGCGCCTTGCCGGTGATCACCGCTTCCACGGGGCCCGCGGCGAAGAACATCCAGCGGTAATAAGGCCCGCGGCTCGGGTTGCCCGGCGGCGGCGCGAGGCCGGCGTCCGGAAAGGCATCGGCGAGGTAGGCGCAGATCGCCGCCGCTTCGGTGACCACCGTGTCGCCGTGGCGGACGGCTGGCACCTTGCCCATCGGGTTGACGGCCAGGTAGTCGGCGCCCTTCATGGTGGTGCCGTAATCCAGCACCTGCGTCTCATAATCGCAGCCGACCTCCTCCAGCATCCAACGGATGATCCGCCCGCGCGACTGGGGGTTGGTGTAGAAGGTGAGGTGTTCGGACATGGCTGAGGCTCCCCGGACTGGTTCGCGATGAGCCTTAACGCGGGCCGCGCCTGGGCGGGAGTCCTGCCGCAAAAGAAGAAGCGGGACCCCCGCTTTCGCGAGGGTGACGGAGAGGCTGTCTCAAACCCCCGTCATTCCCGCGAAAGCGGGAATCCCGCTTTCTTCAGCGCACAGCCTCAGGCCTGCTGTTCGGCCTCGCCCTGTTCGCCCTTCTCGCCTTCCGGCTCCGCCTTGCGGCCCTTCTTCTTGGACGCCTTGGGCGGCGCGGCGATCATTGCGAACGACGGCGCATTGTCCTTGATCGTAACCTTGACCTCGCCGCCGTGGATGAGCTTGCCGAACAGCAATTCCTCGGCAAGCGGCTGCTTGATCTTCTCCTGCACCAGTCGGCCCATCGGACGCGCGCCGTACAGCTTGTCGTAGCCGCGGGCGGTGAGCCAGGCTTTGGCTTCCTCGTCCAGTTCTATGTGCACGTTGCGGTCGGCAAGCTGCAGCTCGAGCTGGAGGATGAACTTGTCGACCACACGGGCGACAACCTCCGGCGGCAGGTAGCCGAACGGCACGATGGCATCGAGGCGGTTGCGGAATTCCGGTGTGAACATCCGCTTGATCGCTTCCTCGTCCTCGCCCTCGCGGGTCATGGCGCCGAAGCCCACCGCTTCGCGCGCCATGTCGCTGGCGCCCGCATTGGTGGTCATGATCAGGATGACGTTGCGGAAATCGACCGTCTTGCCGTGGTGATCGGTGAGCTTGCCGTTGTCCATCACCTGCAGGAGGATGTTGAACAGGTCCGGATGGGCTTTCTCGATCTCGTCGAGCAGAAGCACGCTGTGCGGGTGCTGATCGACGGCGTCGGTGAGGAGCCCGCCCTGATCGTAGCCGACATAGCCCGGAGGGGCCCCGATCAGGCGGCTCACAGAGTGCCGTTCCATATATTCCGACATGTCAAAACGCTGGAGCGGGATGCCCATGATGTTGGCGAGCTGGCGCGCGACCTCCGTCTTGCCGACGCCGGTGGGGCCGGAGAAGAGGTAGTTGCCGATCGGCTTGTCCGGATCGCGCAGGCCCGCCCGGCTAAGCTTGATCGCCGAGGAGAGGACCTTGATCGCATCGTCCTGGCCGAACACCACGCGGCGAAGATCGCGGTCGAGATGCTCGAGCGCCTTCTTGTCGTCGGTGGAGACCGACTTGGGCGGGATGCGGGCGATGGTGGAGATGACGCTTTCGATCTCCTTTACCGTGATCGTCTTTTTGCGCTTGTTGGGCGGCACCAGCATCTGCATCGCGCCGACTTCGTCGATCACGTCGATCGCCTTGTCCGGCAGCTTGCGGTCGTTGATGTAGCGCGCCGACAGCTCCACCGCCGCCTTGATGGCGTCCGGCGTGTACTTGACGTGGTGGTGCTCCTCGAACGCCGAGCGCAAGCCGGTGACGATCTTGATCGTGTCTTCCACCGTCGGCTCGTTGACGTCGATCTTCTGGAAGCGCCGGAGCAGCGCCCGGTCCTTCTCGAAGTGGTTGCGGAACTCCTTGTAGGTGGTCGAGCCGATGCAGCGGATCGTCCCGCCGGACAAAGCCGGCTTTAGGAGGTTCGACGCGTCCATCGCTCCGCCGGAGGTGGCGCCGGCGCCGATCACGGTGTGGATCTCGTCGATGAACAGGATCGAGTTGGGAAGCTTCTCGAGCTCCGTCACGACCGCCTTCAGCCGCTCCTCGAAGTCGCCCCGATAGCGCGTGCCGGCGAGCAGGGCGCCCATGTCGAGCGCGTAGATCACCGAATCCTTCAGCACCTCGGGAACGTCGCCCTCGACGATCTTGCGCGCGAGCCCTTCGGCGATCGCGGTCTTGCCGACGCCGGGATCGCCGACGTAG
>DATBNC010000023.1:0-293025 GCA_036554525.1 Allosphingosinicella sp. | reverse complement strand
GTGCTGCTCACCGGAATCAAGATCGTCCGCCAGGGCTACCACTACACTATCGAGCATTTCGGCCGCTTCACCAACGTCGCCCAACCCGGCTTCAATTATTACCTGCCCTTTTTCTACCGTGTGGGCCGCAAGGTGAACATGATGGAGCAGGTGCTCGATATCCCCGGCCAGGAAATCATCACCAAGGACAACGCCATGGTGTCCACCGACGGCGTGGTGTTCTTTCAGGTGCTGGACGCAGCCAAAGCGGCGTACGAGGTGAGCGACCTGTATGTCGCGATCATGCAGCTCACGACGACCAACCTGCGCACCGTGATGGGATCGATGGACCTGGACGAGACGCTCTCCAAGCGCGATGAGATCAACGCCCGCCTCCTCTCCGTCGTCGACCAGGCGACCGAGAGCTGGGGCGTCAAGATCACCCGCGTCGAGATCAAGGACATCCGCCCGCCCGCCGACATCGTCAACGCCATGGGCCGGCAGATGAAGGCGGAGCGCGAGAAGCGTGCGGTGATCCTGGAGGCGGAAGGCAGCCGCGCCTCCGCGATCCTTCGCGCCGAGGGCGAGAAGCAGGGCCAGATCCTGGAGGCCGAAGGCCGCCGAGAAGCAGCCTTCCGCGACGCGGAAGCCCGCGAGCGCGGCGCGCAAGCGGAAGCGGAAGCGACCCGGGTAGTGTCCGACGCCATCCAGGGCGGCAACACGCAGGCGATCAATTACTTCATCGCGCAAAAGTATGTCGAAGCGGTGAGCCAGTTCGCGACTTCGCCCAATGCCAAGACGATCCTGTTCCCTGTTGAAGCAACGCAGCTGATCGGCACGCTTGGCGGGATCGGCGAGCTTGCCCGCGATGCTCTGGGCAGCGGCAGTAGTTCGCCCGCCTCCCCCGCTCCGCTTCCCCGCCGCAAGGGTCCGTTCGAAGGCGGCAGCGGCCAGTGACCGAATTCAGCATCGAGGCGCACTGGTTGTGGCTTCTCGCCGCAATGGTGCTCGGCATCGCGGAGCTGATCGCGCCGGGCGTGTTCCTGATCTGGCTCGCCGCCGCGGCCGCGCTGACCGGCCTTGCGACGCTGGCGCTCGGCATCGGTCTTCCGTTTCAGCTGGTGCTGTTCACCTTGTTCTCGATCGCGGCCGTCTACGGCGGGCGGCGCTGGTACCTGAGCAATCCGGTGGCGAGCAGCGATCCGCTGCTCAACGATCGCGGCGCGCGGCTCACCGGTGAGACGCTGACGGTGGTGTCGGCGATCGAGAACGGACGTGGGCGGGTTCGCGTCGGCGACAGCGTCTGGGCCTGCAAGGGGCCGGACGCGCCCGAAGGCGCCAAGGTGCGGGTAACCGGCGCCGACGGCGCGTGCCTGCGCGTGCAGCTACTCGACATTCCCGCTCTGCCTTCCGGAGACGCCCAATGAAGATTGCGACCATCCTTGCGGCGCTGTGCGCGCCTCTCGCGCTTGCCTCCTGCGCCACCACCAGCACGACGACCGAAACGGCGGTTGCGCAGCCGTCCCCGGCCGATGTGGTTGCGGCACGGCAGGCGGCGTTCAACCTAACCGCCGCGACCTTCGGGAGCATGCGCGCTGCGGTGGAGAGCGGCGCGGACGTGAAGCCGCTGACCTTCGGCGCGCGCGGCCTCAACCGCTGGGCGCAGGCGCTGCCGGCGATGTTCCCGGCAAACACACAGCTTCCGCAAAGCAAAGCCAAACCAACGGTGTGGACCGACCGCGCGGGTTTCGAAGCGCGTGCAGCGGCGTTTCAGGAGGCGACGGCAAAACTCCTCGCCGCTGCCCAGGCGGGCGACAAAGCCGTGTTTAGCGCGGCCTACAAGGAGGTCGGCGGCACCTGCGGCGCCTGCCACTCCGGGTACCGGGCCGAAGAGGCGCATTAAACCGCACGCCGCGCGCCAACGCGGCAGCTGGAGACAGAGTGGAGTGCGCCGCTCCGGTGCGATCCGCAGCGGCGCCTTCCTGAAGCGTTAGTTCTTGGAGCGGCTGCGGGTCCGGGTGCGGCCTTCGTTTCCGTCACGCTCGCCGCGGCTGCGGTAGAAGAAGGCGCCGGCGGCTGCCGCGACGCCGGCCGCGGCTGCGCCGAGGCCGATGTTGCGCCAGCTGAACAGGCTTTGCTCGCCGAGCGCGTGACCGTCGGCTTCTTCCTCAAGCAGAGCCGCGTTGGCGCCGTTGGCGGAGAGGCGCACCTTGCCGCCGTCCACGCCCGCGACAAGGCCGGCGGAGACATAATGGTGGTGGCTCTTGTGCGAGCCGCTGTCCGGCTTGGTGAGCTTGATGCGGTTGCCTTCGACCTTGTCGACGGTGCCGACATGGACCCCGTCGGCTCCGACGATTTCCATATGCTCGCTGATCTGGCTGAGATCGGCCATGCTTTTTCTCCTGTTTGGTGAAGCTTTCGGTCCCTCAACGATCTTCCGGCCACATGGATGCCAAGCATTTGCCTCCCCTGCCCGCAGCGGCTAATCCTTTGCCGAGGGAGAGTGCGTGGAAACCCGGTCGAACAAAATATTGGTGAGCCTCGTCGTCGCGCTCGTGCTCGCCGCGCTGGTCGCGTTCGCGCTGTGGCTGACCGCGAGCCAGCGCAGCAACGGGCGGGCCTACGACATCGTCATCAACCAGTCGGTCTCCGGTCTGGTGGTGGGATCGCCGGTAACCTTTTCGGGCGTGCCTGTGGGGCGGGTGAGTAAGGTTGGGCTCGATCCATCCGGGTCGGGCGCAATCCGCGTTCGAATCGACATCACGGACGACGATTTGCTGCTCGCCGAGGGCACGGTGGCGCACCTCAAGGGCGACCTGTTGTTCGGCACGTCCCTGCTCAGCCTTGAGCGGACGAGCCGCTCGAACAAGCCGCTGATGGCACGAGCCGAAGGTGAAGCACCGGTCATTCCAATCGAGGGCGGCGGGCTTGGCGACCTGGTCAACGATCCGGCGCCGATGGTGGAATCAATCGCTTATGCGACCGACCGGCTGCTTGCCGCGACATCGCCCGAGCAGCAGCGGCTCCTCAACGAAAAGCTGCAGGCGATGGAGAAAGCGAGCGCCGATGCGGCCGCGCAGGCGCCGCTGATGGGCGCACGCATCGCGCCGGCGCGGGCGAGCCTTCGCGCCAGCGCTTCCTCGGCAGCGGCGATGGCGCAGCAGGCGCAAACCATGCGCCGCAACCTCGACGCGCGTGGGCGGGCGGCGACTCGCGACCTGCGCGCTTCGCTTGCCAGCGCACGCGAGGCGACGGAAGCGCTCAACAAGAAGCTTGCGGCGAGCCGCCCGGCGGTGCGCACCTTCTCCGATTCTGTGAACAAAAGCGGAACGCAGATTGCGGCGGCCCGCGAAGGCCTGGCGGCGGTCAAGGAGTCGGTGCAGCAGGTCGAGCGCGGCGGCGCGGGGTCGCTGATCTCCGGCCCGCCGACGCCGGATTACAAGGCCAAGCGCTGAGCCCTCAGCGGCGTTTCATTGCCGAGAAATAGCCGATCCCGCCGCCGACGACGGCACCGATCAGCGGACCGACGAACGGCACCGGTATGGCGATAACAGCCCCGATCGCGGCGGCGATTGCAGTCTTCTTCGCAACGGGATCTTCAAACATAGCAGTTCCTCCAGGCATGGGTGTATTATATAGATAATACGCTCGGAATGTCTAGTGGCACCTGCTCAGCCCCGCCGCATTGCCTGCCAGGCAATCCAGCACCAACCGGCGATCATCAGCAGCCCGCCGACGGGCGTGACGATGCCGGCGCCTTTGAGGCCGGTGAGCGCCATGAAATAGAGGCTGCCCGAGAACAGGACGGTGCCGGCCACGATTAGGCGCGGGACGACTCGGCGAGTACCGAGCGATGCCAGGGCAAGCAGGCCGACAGCGTTGGCGAGCTGATATTGCACGGCGGTTTGCCACCAGCCGAGTTCAGCCGGAGTAAGCCGCGCCTTCAAAGCGTGGGTGGCAAAGGCGCCGAGAAGGATCGCGAGCGCCAGTAGTCCCGCCCCGGCCGCGATGCAGAAGCGGTCCCCCTGCCCGCGCGTGTTCGCTTCGTTCAACTCACGTCCTCCGCATTAAAGTCAGGCTCTACCAAGCCGAGCCTCGCTTCGTGGGAGAACAGGCGCTCGGGCGTATAGAAGCGCAAGGGCCAGGTGCGCTCCCCCTCCGGCGCAAGGAGGAGCGCGTTCACCTTCTCGACCAGCGGCAAGCCCGCGTCGGTGCGCGCCAGGAAGCCGCGAACGCTGCTCAGAAACGTCTGCGTGATCGTCTCATGATAGCCTTGCGTGTCGTCGTTCACCCCGCCGACGCTTTCGTTGAAGCGGCGGATGAGGTTGGGAAGCTGCCGCTCCGCGTCGATCTCCGGCCGCTCGGCGACGAGGTAGAGGCAGGCGGCGAGATGGGCTTCGTGGGTCCAGTCGGCGCGGCTGAGGCTGCAGCCCAGCAGGCCTTCGCCGATCCTTCTGACGGCGGCATCGTCAGCGAACAGCCGCGGCGTGCGCTCATGGGTCATACGTGTTTCTTTCGGAGCATAGAAAAAGGGCGCCCCGGCCTTCGCCGACGCGCCCTTTTTTGAAGTGAGTGGCGTAAGCGTCAGGCGGCGGGAACGGGTGCCGACTGTGCTTGCTGCGCGGCGATGCCGGGCGCGGCGTCGCGGACGCCGGCGTCGACATGCTCTTCGAATTTGGCGAAATTGTCGACGAACAGCTTCACCAGCTTGGCGGCGGTTTCGTCATATTCGGCCTTGTCCGCCCAGGTCTCGCGCGGGTTGAGGATCTGCGACTCGACGCCCCGCACCGCGACGGGCACTTCGAAGCCGAAATTCTCGTCCAAGCGGAATTCGGCCTCGTTGAGGCTGCCGTCCAGCGCCGCGTTGAGGAGCGCGCGGGTCGCCTTGATCGGCATGCGGGTGCCGGTGCCGTACTTGCCGCCGGTCCAGCCGGTGTTGACCAGCCAGCATTTGACGCCCCCCTTGGCGATCCGCTCCTTGAGGAGGTTCCCGTAGACGCTCGGGTGGCGCGGCATGAACGGCGCGCCGAAGCAGGTCGAGAACGTCGCTTCCGGCTCGGTGACGCCGATCTCCGTTCCCGCGACCTTGGCGGTGTAGCCGCTGAGGAAGTGGTACATCGCCTGATCCGGCGTCAGGCGCGCAATCGGAGGCAGCACGCCGAACGCATCGGCGGTGAGCATCACGATGTTCTGCGGCACGGGGCCGAGGTTGTCGGACGAGCAGTTCGGGATGAAGTCGATCGGGTAAGCACCGCGGCTGTTTTCCGCGAAGCTGTTGTCGTCGAGGTCGAGCTCGCGGGTGACCGGATCGATCACGACGTTTTCGAGCACAGTTCCGAAGCGCTTGGTGGTGGCGTGGATTTCCGGCTCGGCTTCGGCCGAGAGGCGGATCATCTTGGCGTAGCAGCCGCCTTCGAAGTTGAAGACCGCGGTGTCCGACCAGCCATGTTCGTCGTCGCCGATCAGGGTGCGCGACGGATCGGCGCTGAGCGTCGTCTTGCCAGTACCGGACAGGCCGAAGAAGACGGCGGTGTCGCCGTCCGGGCCGATGTTCGCCGAGCAGTGCATCGGCATCACGCCCTCGGCGGGGAGGATGTAGTTCAGGACGCCGAACACCGACTTCTTCATTTCGCCGGCATAAGCGGTGCCGCCGATCAGGATCATCTTCTCGGCCAAGTTGACGGCGATCACCGTTTCCGAACGGCAGCCGTGGCGCTCGGGATCGGCGCGGAAGCTCGGCAGGTCGATGATGGTGAATTCAGGATCGAAGCCCGTCAGGTCGGCCGCTTCGGGGCGCACCAGAAGCGTGCGGATGAAGAGGTTGTGCCAGGCAAGCTCGTTGATAACGCGAACGCGGACGCGATATTCGGGCTGCGAACCGCCGAACAGGTCTGCGACGAACAGCTCCTTCTTCTCGCTAAGCGCAGCGAGGAAGTCGGCCTTCAGCGCCGCGAAATGCTCGGACGTCATGGAACGGTTATTGTCCCACCAGATCGTGCCCTCGGTTTCGGCGTCGCGGACGATAAACTTGTCCTTGGCCGAGCGGCCGGTGTGCTTGCCGGTGCGCACCACCAGCGGGCCGTCCTTGGCGAGCATGCCTTCGCCGCGCGCAACCGCCTGTTCGACCAGCTGCGGCGTTCCGTAGTTCCAGTGGATCTCGGCGGCGGTGTTGATCCCCAATTCGGCAAGCCCCTTTGCCGGCACGCGGTTGGCCACAAACTGTCTCCTGAAAAGCGTATATTGTGATGGCGAGGGCGTGTGATACGCCGCCGCTGGTTTGTGGGCGCCGCATATCCGAGCCTCCGCCTCCCGTCAAAGGGTAGCGCCCCCTTCTCCGCTCCGGTAAGAACGAGCCTGCGGGGCCGAGGGAGGAACGGTTAAGAACAATGGCGACAACGATCGCGCTGGTCGACGACGACCGCAACATCCTGACCTCCGTCTCGATCGCCCTGCAGGCGGAGGGATTTGCGACGCGGGTTTATACGGACGGAGAGACGGCGCTGAAGGCGCTTGTCGACAATCCGCCGGACATGGCGGTGCTCGACGTCAAGATGCCGCGCATGGACGGTATGGAGCTGCTTCGCCGACTGCGCGAAAAGAGCGAGCTGCCGGTGATCTTTTTGACCTCAAAGGACGAGGAGATCGACGAAGCGCTCGGCCTTGCGATGGGCGCTGACGATTATATCGCCAAGCCGTTCAGCCAGCGGCTGCTGCTTGCCCGGATCCGCGCCATTTTGCGCCGGACCGAGATGCGCGCCGCGCCCGCCGATGCCGCGCCGGAGACCAGCGAGCACGCGCCGATCGTTCGCGGGCGGCTGGTGATGGATCCCGCCCGCCACCGTGTCGCCTGGGACGGCAAGGACGTGACGCTGACCGTGACCGAGTTCATGATCCTGGAGGCTCTGGCGCAGCGGCCGGGCGTGGTGAAATCCCGCAACCAGCTGATGGACGTGGCCTATCAGGATGACATCTACGTAGACGACCGCACCATCGACAGCCACATCAAACGCCTTCGGCGCAAGTTCCGGCAGGTGGATTCCGAGTTCAAAGGCATCGAGACTCTCTACGGCGTGGGCTATCGCTTTGGCGAGGAGTGACGAGCGCGACCTGTCGCTGCGCTGGTCGGGGCGATGGATGCTTCTGCACCGCATCCTGGCCGTCAACATCTTCGCCGTTGCCTTGCTCGGCGGGAGCATCTTCTACCTGGACGGGTTCCGGAGCCGGCTGACGGAAGGCGCGGTCGCCAATGCCGAGACGCAGGCACGGATCGCCGCCGATGCGCTCGCCGTCGCCCGCCGCGATCTGAAGCCGCGCATCCTGAGGCGGATCGGTCGGGCGTCGGGCACCCGGCTGCGTGTGTACGACTCCACGGGCGCGAAGCTGCTCGACAGCTGGCAGAACAATGTGCCTACCTATCAGCTTCGCGATCCGGCGAAGGAGCCGTTCCGTAAAGCGGTGGCTCGGACGCTCGACAACGCCTTTGACGCGGTGGTTGGTGCGCCGGCGCCGCCCGATCTGCAGCTTTCCGAATATGACAGCGCCGCCTCCTGGCCCGAGGCCGGCGTGGCGCTGCGCAGCGGCACGGCGAAAACCATGCTTCGCCGTGCGCCGGAGGGGACGCCCTACATTTCTGCCGCCGCGCCGGTCGGCGACGGCACGGCCGTGCTCTTGACCCGCAACGCGCGCGACATCCGAAGCATCGTGCGCGACGAGCGGATGACTTTGGCCATCGTGCTGCTCGTCGCTTTTGCCTTGTCGGTGCTGCTGTCGCTTTTCCTGGCCCGCACGATCGCCCTCCCCCTTCGCCGGCTGGCGCGGGCTGCACACCGGGTTCGGCTCGGCCGGGCGCGGGAGGTGGCGGTGCCGCTCCTCCCCGCGCGGCGCGACGAAATCGGCCTCCTCGCCCGCGCGCTTCACGATATGACCCAGACGCTGCGCGACCGCATCGACGCCACCGAAGCCTTTGCCGCCGACGTCACCCACGAACTGAAGAACCCGCTCGCCTCGTTGCGGTCCGCCGTGGACAGCCTTGCCCGCGTGTCCGATCCGAACCTTCAGCGGCAATTGCTCGACGTGGTGCGGCACGACGTGGTTCGGCTCGACCGGCTGATCGTGGAAATCGCCGAAATCTCCCGATTGGACGCGGAGCTTTCTCGGGCACGGCTGGACGATGTCGATGTCGGCGCCTTGATCGAGTCGCTGCTGCCGCACTGGGAAGAACGGGCGGCCGAGGCAGGCGTCCATGTTGCCTTCGCCCGCCCGCGCACCGGAAGCGCGGTGGTCGCGGCCGACGAGCCGCGGCTGGCGCGCGCAATCGACAATCTGGTCGATAACGCCATTTCCTTTTCGCCTCCCGGCGGCCTGGTCGAAATCGCCGCCGCCGAAGCCGCCGGGCAGGTGATCGTCACCGTCGAGGACGAAGGCCCCGGAGTGCCGCCGGACAAGAGGGAAGCGATCTTCCAGCGCTTCCACTCGATCCGGCCGGACGGCGAGGATTTCGGCCGCCACTCCGGCTTGGGCCTCGCCATCGTCAAGGCGACGCTTGAGGGGCATGATGGCTCGGTCGCCGTGGAGGGCAGGCACGACGGCCGCGGCGGCGCGCGCTTCGTAACGCGCCTGCCCGTCCGCGCGGCATGACCGAGACAATCCACGCAAGCTGCGCCGCGATTGCGAGGCACGGGGTGCTGATCTCCGGCGCCTCGGGCCGGGGCAAGTCCGACCTGCTGCTTCGGTTGCTCGATCGGGGGGCGGTGCTGGTCAGCGACGATTACACCTGCCTTGCCGCGAAGGATGGGCGACTGCTCGCTTCGCCGCCCCAGAACATCGCCGGCCGCATTGAGGTTCGTGGCGTCGGCATCGTCGAGCGGCCCTTCGTTGAAGCCGTGCCGATCGCGCTCCTCATCGATCTCGATTCCGCGGCGGATCGCCTTCCGGAAAGCCGCGCCACCACGCTTATCGGTGTCTCCATCCCCGTAATCGCCCTAAGCGCGCTTGAGCCGTCGGCGCCCATCAAGGTAGAGGCGGCGCTTCACCTTCACGGACTCGCCTTTCCTTGAACGCTGCCGTTACCCCGAACAGAATCATGCTGGTCACCGGCCTCTCCGGGGCGGGCAAGTCGACTGCATTGAAGACGCTTGAGGATCTCGGCTGGGAGGTGGTCGACAACCTCCCACTGTCCCTGCTCGACCATCTCCTGTCGACGCCGCTCGGCAAAGGTAGCGCGAGGCTGTCGCGGCCGCTGGCAATCGGCATCGACAGCCGCACCCGAGGGTTCGATGCGGCGCGCATCGTTGCGCAGATCAAGACGCTGACGGAGGAACAAGAGGTTCCGGTGGAGACCCTGTTCTTCGATTGCGCCGGCACCGAACTCCTGCGCCGCTATTCGGAGACCCGCCGCCGCCACCCTCTGGCGCCGGACCGGCCAGCCACTGACGGGATCGCCGCCGAGCGCGACCTGATGGCGCCGCTTCGCCGCTGGGCGGATCATGTTATCGAAACCACCGACACCACGCCGAAGGAGCTGCAGCAGCAGGTGCGCGAGCGCTTCGCTCCGGGGGGCGTGGCGCCGACGCTCAGCCTCGTCTCGTTCGGCTTTGCGCGCGGATTGCCGCGAAGCGCCGACCTGGTGCTCGACGTGCGTTTCCTGAAGAACCCTTATTGGCAGGAGGATCTGCGCGATCTCACCGGCCACGACGCCGCGGTATCCGACTATATCGCCACCGACCCGGCTTATGCCGAAGCGCTGGAGAAGATCGAGGATCTGCTGCTTACCCTCCTCCCCCGCTACCGCGAGGAAGGCCGGTCCTACGTCACCGCCGCCTTCGGCTGTACCGGCGGACGACACCGCTCGGTGCACGTCGTCGAGCGGGTGGCGAAAAGATTGCGCGAGGCAGGATTTTCGCCCACGGTCGAGCATCGTGATCTCGCCTCGCGGCCGCGCGAGGGCGTGGAGAGCGGCCCGGGTGGGCGGCCGCAGGAACAGGAAGTAGTGTAAGATGATCGGTTTGGTTCTGGTGACCCATGGCCGGCTTGCGGCCGAATTCGTCACCGCAATGGAACATGTCGTCGGGCCCCAGCAGCGGATCGAGGCGATCTGCATCGGCCCGGACGACGACATGGAAGGCCGCCGCAACGACATCGCCGACGCCATCTGCCGTGCCGATGACGGAACGGGCGTCATCATTCTCACTGATCTGTTCGGCGGTACCCCATCGAACCTCGCAATCTCGCTGATGAAGTCGCAGTCGGTGGAAGTGATCGCCGGCGTCAACCTGCCGATGCTGATCCGGCTGGAAGGCGCGCGCAAGACGATGGACCTGAAAGCCGCTGTCGCCGCCGCCCGGGACGCGGGCCGCAAGTACATCTCCGTCGCATCGGAAATCCTGGGGGAGACCGTCTAACCATGGCGACACGCACCGTGGAGCTCACCAACCGCCGCGGCCTTCACGCCCGGGCAAGCGCCAAGTTCGTCACCCTCGCCGCGGGGCAGACGGCGAGCGTCGAGGTGGAGAAAGACGGCTCCAAAGTGTGCGGCACATCGATTATGGGGCTGATGATGCTCGGCGCGGCGATGGGCGACAGCATCACGATCTCGGCCGAAGGAGACGGCGCCGACGAGGCTGTGGCCGCGCTTGCCGGCCTGGTCGAGGAGCGCTTCGGCGAAGACTAGTGCCGAGGCAGATTACCGCTTTTTCCAATCCGCTGGTCAAGGATGTCCGCGCGCTTCGCGAGAAGAAAGGGCGACGCCGGCAAGGCACGTTCATCGCGGAGGGGCTCCGCATCCTGACCGAGGCGCGGGAGGCCGGTTACCTTCCTGAGGTGCTGTTCTACTGGGAAGGAAGCGAGCACCCGCTGCTCGAGACGTTGATCGCGGAGACGGAAGCCGCGGGCGGGGACGTGGTGGAGACTAATGCCGACATCCTCCACAAGCTTTCGGGCAAGGACAATCCGCAAACGGTGCTCGGCGTCTACCGCGCCTTTGATCTTGCGCTGGAGCGGATCGACCGCGCATCGGCCCCGTTGTGGATCGTCGCGCAATCGCTTCGCGACCCCGGCAACCTCGGCACGATACTGAGAACCAGCGACGCGGTCGGCGCGGGCGGCGTGATCCTGGTGGACGATTGCGTCGATCCCTTCTCTACCGAAGCCGTGCGGGCGACGATGGGCGCTCTCTTCACGCAGCGCATCGCTGCCGCGCCGTGGGACGAGTTCCTACCCTGGCTTCGCGGCGGCGAAAGCCAGCTGATCGGCACCAGCCTGAAGGCCGAGCTGGATTACCAGGAGCCGCGCTATCAGGCGCCGGCGTTCGTTCTGGTCGGCAACGAGGCGCAGGGCCTGCCCGAGGACTTTGAGGCGGCCTGCGACCTGCTTGTGAAGATGCCGATGCTGGGAAAGGCCGACAGCTTGAACGCGGCGGTGGCGACCGCCGTGATGGCCTATGAAGTCATCAATCAGTGGCGGCGGGCGTAACGACAAGGAACTTAGCGATTCCGCTTCTCGTTTCCGGAGAAGTTGCCGTACGAGTATCCGCCATGAGTAACCGAGTAACCATGCCGCGCTGGCCCGCCTGGATTATGCTGAGCTTCGCCGCCGCCTGCGCCTACCCCGCCGTGACCAGCCCGCCGCCGAAGGATCCGGCGCTGGAGCATTATGAAGCGCGCGGCAACGAGCCTGGCTGGCAAGTGCTGATCCACGACGGCCGGATCGATTACACGGGCAATTACGGTGAGAAGAAGATTTCGATCGCCCGGCCCGACCCGCGGCCGAGCTTCAACGGGCGCCGCTACGAGAGCAAGCGGCTGACGGTGGACGTGACCTACAGCCGCTGCAACGACGACATGAGCGGCCGCGGCTATGAGCACCAGGTCAGCGTCACCGCCGACGGCCAGACCTTCCGGGGCTGCGGCGGCGAACGCAGGACGGACTGGGACCTGTAGAAGCTACTCGGCGGCTTCGGCGGTTTCGTCGCTGCGGTCGACAAGCGCCGGGCGCGGCACCTCGCCTGCACTGGCGAGTGCCTCCACCCCCGGCACGTCCTCAAGCTCGCGGCTTCCGGTCTCAATGTTGAGCTCCTTGAACTTGCGGCCCGTTGAAACGAGGCGGCTGTTGAAGGAGGTGGTAAAGGCGTTGAAGTTGCCGACCGCGCTGTTCAGCCCGGTGCCGACTTTCTTCAAATCTTCCGCCACCTTGGCGAGCCGGTCGTAAAGCTCCTTGCCGAGAAGGGCGATGTCGCGGGCATTGCGGGCAAGCGCTTCCTGCTGCCACACCGAGGCGACCGAGCGGGCGATGGCGATGAGGTTGGTGGGGGTGGCGAGCAGCACCTTCTTGTCGAAGGCGAAGTCCCACAGCGTCGGATCGTGCTCCAGCGCGGCGGAGAGGAAATGCTCGCCGGGGACGAACATGATCACGTAATCGGGGCTGTTGCCGAACTGGTTTTGATAGGCCTTGTTGCCGAGCGTGTTGACGTGGGCGCGCATCGCGGCGGCGTGAGCGGCGAGGCCGATGTGGCGCTCCGCTTCGTCCACCGCGCCGAACGCGTCCTGATAGGCGTTGAGCGAGACCTTGGCGTCGATGATGAGGGTGCGGCCGCCGGGGATGCGGATCACCACGTCGGGGCGGAGGCGCCCGTCTTCGCCCTCGACGCTGACTTCCGTCTGGAAGTCGCAATTCTCGGTGAGGCCGCAGGTTTCGAGGACGTTCTTCAACTGCTGCTCGCCCCAGCGTCCGCGCGACTTAGGGGCATTGCGGAGTGAATTGACCAGCTTGGCGGCTTCGCTGCTGACCTTTTCCTGACCGATGCGCATTGATTCGATCAGGCCGACGAGGTTGCCGAACGAGTCGCGCCGCTCAGCTTCCACCTTAGCGACGCCTTCTTCGTAGCGCTGGAGGCGGTCGGTGACCGGCTGGAGAAGCGCTTTCAGCCCCTGCCCGGCAATCTCCTCCGCCTGCTTGAAACGGGCGTCGGCGCGTTCGAGGAACTTGGTCTGCGCTTCGCCGAGCAAGCGGCCGCCGATTTCGCTGAACTGGGCCGACAGCGCCTCACGCGCTTCCTTCATCTGCTCGATCTGCGCCTGGAAGGCTTTCTCGCGCTCTTCCTGGGCCGAAGACAAGCGGGCGCAATTTTGCTGCGCTTCCGAGCAATCGCTTCGGACCTGCTCGAGCTTCTCCTGAAGGTCGGGGATCAGCTTGGCGCGCTCTTCCGCTGTGGCGAGGTCGACGATGGCGCGCTTGAAGTCGTCCATTGCCTTGTCGCGCTCTGCCTTCAGCGCCGCCACCTCCCGGTTGCCGAGGAACCAGCCGAGTGCGACGCCGGCGGCGACAGCGAGGAGAAGAACGAGGAGAACCAGCGCATCCATGCTTTTGCCCTTTGGAACAGAGGGCGAACCTACGCGAGGCGGCGCGGCCACTCAAGGGCGGAGCGGGGAAAGCACGGCTTTAGCTGTGGATAGCTACAGGATCGCGGCCTTTTCGCGTTCCTTGCGGGCCTTCAGCACCTTTTTCACCACCATGTCGCGCTTCAGGCGGGAGAGGTGGTCGATGAACAGGACGCCGTTCAGATGGTCGATCTCGTGCTGGAGGCAGACGGACATCAGGCCGCCGAACTCGCCTTCCTGTTCCTTGCCGTGCTCGTCAATCCAGCGGGCGCGAACGATGTCGGGGCGCTCGACCTCGGCATATTGATCGGGGATCGACAGGCAGCCTTCGTTGTAGACCTTGTGTGCGTCGGAGGCGTGGACAATCTCCGGGTTGATGAACACGAACGGGCGGCGGACGGGCTCGGCTTCAGGATCGTCCTCCTGACCCTCTTCCGGGTCCTGAAGGTCGATGACGAGCAGGCGGCGCGGCACCGCGACCTGGATCGCGGCGAGGCCGATGCCGGGGGCCTTGTACATGGTTTCGAACATGTCGCGGATCAGCGCCTGTATGTCGTCGCCGACGGACTCCACCGGCTCGGACTGGCGGCGCAGGATCGGATCGGGGATTTCAATGATGGGGAGCAGGGACATGGGGGCCGGGCTAGAGTTGGCGCGGCTTTGCGTCAACTAGGCGACCGGCCTGCGTGCGCGCAGCGCCTGGGCAAGCGTACCTTCGTCGAGGTAATCGAGCTCGCCGCCAACGGGGAGGCCGTGGGCGAGCTGGGTGATACGCACCGGGTAGGTTTCCAGCCGCTCGGCAAGGTAGTGGGCGGTGGTCTGGCCTTCCAGGGTGGCGTTCATGGCGAGCACGACCTCGTCGACGCCGCCCCGGGCCAGGCGGGCGATGAGCTTGTCGACGGAGAGGTCTTCGGGGCGGACGCCCTCCAGCGCAGAGAGGCGGCCGCCGAGTACGTGGAAGCGGCCGGGGAACAGGCGGGAACGGTCAAGCGCCCACAGGTCGGACACTTCCTCGACTACGCAGAGCAGACGCTCGTCGCGGCGGGAGTCGGAGCAGACGCTGCACGGGTCGACCGTGTCGACATTGCCGCAGGTCGAGCAGACGGAAAGCGCCTCGTTGACCCGCTCAAGCGCGCGAAGCAGCGGCGCAAGGGCGGTCTCACGCTTCTTGAGGAGATGAAGAACGGCGCGCCTTGCCGAGCGCGGGCCGAGACCGGGAAGCCGGGCCAGCGCCTGCGACAGCGCGTCGATTTCGGGTGATGCCATGGACGGAAGGTAGGGCGTGCATGGCGGCGCGTAAATGCTCCCCCTCGGCAGAAGGATTGGCTAAGGCGCGAACCATGCGGATTGCATTCATGGGAACGCCGGATTTCGCGGTGCCGACGTTTGAGGCGCTGATCGGGGCTGGGCACGAGGTGGTTGCGGTCTACTCCCAGCCGCCGCGGCCGGCGGGGCGGGGCAAGGCGCTTCGGCCTTCGCCGGTGCAGGCGCGCGCGGAGGCGGCGGGGATCGAGGTTCGGACGCCGCTGACGTTGCGCGACGCGGCCGAGCAGGAGGCGTTCCGGGCGCTGGACCTCGACGTGGCCGTGGTGGCTGCCTACGGGCTGATCCTGCCTTTGCCCATTTTGGAAGCACCAGGCCGCAAGTGCCTGAACGTGCACGGTTCCTTGCTGCCACGCTGGCGGGGAGCGGCGCCGGTGCAGAGGTGCATCCTTGCCGGCGACGAAGCGACGGGCGTGTGCATCATGGAGATGGAGCGGGGGCTCGACACCGGGCCGGTGTTGCTTCGGCGGGAGACGCCGGTTGCGAGCAAAACCGCCGGCGCGTTGACCGAGGAGCTCGCGCGCATGGGCGCGGCGATGATGGTGGAGGTGCTGGCGCGGCTCGACAGCATTGTGCCCGAGCCGCAGCCGGGGGACGGCGTCACCTACGCCAGCAAGATCGAGAAGCACGAGGCGCGGCTCGATTTCTCCCGCAGCGCCGTGGAGGTGGAGCGGCAGGTGCGCGCCTTTGCGCCGGTGCCGGGCGCCTTCTTTGAACATGCAAGCGAGCGCATAAAGGTACACGAAGCGGCGGTTTCGGCAGAAAGCGGCGCGCCCGGGCGGGTGCTTGACGATGCGCTGACGATTGCCTGCGCACGTGGTGCGATCCGGCCGCTCCTCGTACAGCGCGCCGGACGCGCGCCGATGGCCGCGTCGGAGCTACTGCGCGGCTTTCCGATCCCGGCGGGGACGCAGCTTTCGTGACTCGCTTCCGCTTGTGGGTGGAGTTTGACGGCGCGCCGTTCATGGGATGGCAGCGCCAGGCGCATGGGCCGTCGGTCCAGCAGGCGATCGAGGAAGCGGTGGAGGCGATTACCGGCGAAGCGGCGGTGCTGCACGCCGCCGGGCGCACCGATGCGGGCGTGCACGCCTTGGCGATGTCGGCCCATGTTGATGTTGCGAAGGAGATCACGGCCTTCCGCCTCACCGAGGGGGTGAATGCGCGGCTGAGGCCCCTGCCCGTTTCCATCCTGCGCGCCGAAGAAGTCGCGGACGATTGGCATGCGCGGTTCAGCTGCATCGGGCGGCGCTACGTCTTTCGCATCGTCAACCGCCGGGCGCCGCTTGCGCTGGAGGCGGGCAAAGCCTGGCAGGTGGCCGTGCCGCTCGACGCCGAAGCAATGGACGACGCGGCGAAGCGGTTGGTGGGGCTGCATGACTTCACCACTTTCCGATCCGCGCATTGCCAGTCGGAGAGCCCGTTGAAGACTCTGGACCGGCTCGACGTGGTGCGGCGCGGGGACGTTGTCGAGGTGCATGCCGCCGCGCGATCGTTCCTGCACCACCAGGTACGCTCGATGGTCGGCTGCCTTCAGCTGGTCGGGCGGGGAAAGTGGAGCGCCGACGATCTTGGAGCCGCGCTGGAGGCCAAGGACCGGGGAGCGCTCGGCTACAACGCCCCGCCGGACGGGCTCTACTTCGTGGAAGCCTTGTACCCGGGTGAGGATAGGCCGAGCCCGAATACGCGCTGAAGCGACTTCTCCAGCATCAGCAACTGCCACAGGAGCCGGCCATGGTCGGCGCGGCCGGCGCGGTGCTGGGCGGCGACGCGGGCGATTGCGGCTTCGTCGAACCAGCCGAGCTCGCGAAGCGCCGGGCTGCGTGCCAGCCCTTCGGCTTCCCCGGCGAGCGGCCCGCGAAACCAGGCGCCGATCGGGGTGACGAAGCCCTGCTTGCGGCGGTGGAGGATGTCGTCGGGAAGGTAGCGGCCCAGCGCTTTTTTCATCAGGTACTTGCCGCTGCCGCCCTTGAGGCGAAGCCGCGACGGCAGGCGGGCGGCGAACTCGACCAATCGGTGGTCGAGGAGTGGCTCGCGGGCTTCGAGGCTCACCGCCATCGAGGTGCGGTCGACTTTGGTGAGGATATCGCCGGGCAGCCAGATCTTCATGTCGGCATATTGGGCGCGGCCGAGTGCGTCATTCGCGGGGGCGGAGCGCATCGTGTCGATGTAGCGCTGTTCGCCTCGATGGTCCTGAAGCGCGGACCGGAAGGACGGCGCGTAGAGCCTGGCGCGGCCGAGCGGCGGGGTGACGTTGACCGCGTGGGCATAGGCTTCCTCGCTCGACTGGCCGAGCGCCTGAAGCGTCGTCTTGGCGCGGAAGATCTGGGGTGCCCAGTCGAGCTTGGGGTAGACGTCGCCCAAACGGCCGAACAGGCTTCGGGCGCCCCCAGGGAGCATCCCCCTCACCTTCTCCTCGTTCGCGAAGAGCCGGTAGCGGCGGTAGCCGGCAAAGGCCTCGTCGGCGCCGTCGCCGGAGAGGGCGACGGTGACCTTCTCGCGGGCCAGTTCGGAGACGCGGTAGGTGGAGAGGGCGGAAGCGTCCGCGAAGGGTTCGTCGAAAGCCTCGGCAAGGGTGTCGATCAGCGCATAATCGTCGGCACCGACCATGCGGCTGCGGTGGTTGGTTGCGAAGCGCTCCGCCACCTGCCGCGCCCAGACGCTTTCGTCATGATCGGCCTCGGTGAAGCCGATCGAGCAGGTCTCGACCGCGCTTCGGCTCGCCTCGGCCATGAAGGCGACCACGGCCGAGCTGTCGACGCCGCCGGAGAGAAAGGCGCCGAGCGGCACATCCGACACCATGCGGGACGTGACGGCGGCGCGCAGGCGCTCGACGAGTTCTTCCTCCAGCGCAGCGGCCGAGGCGCGCGACGGGCTGGAGAAGTCGACGTCCCACCAGCGCACTGCGCGCGCCACCGGCATGCCGCGGCGGACGAGGAGATAGTGGCCGGCGGGGAGCTTGGTGACGCCTTCGACGATGCTGGCGTCGTCGGGGACGTAGCCGAGTGTCAGGTAATCCTCGACCGCCTGCGGGCTGACTTCGCGGCGAAGCAGCGGGTGGGCGAGCAGGCCCTTCAGCTCCGATGCAAAGGCGATGGCGCCGTCCGGAAGCGTCGCGAGGAAGAGCGGTTTGACGCCGAGCCGGTCGCGGGCGAGGAACAGGGCATCGGCGTCGGCATCGAACAATGCGAAGGCGAACATGCCGTTGAAGCGCGACAGGCATTCGGGCCCCCACTGGCGCCAGGCGGCGAGGATGACTTCGGTGTCGCTTTCCGTCGAGAAGGCATGGCCCCTGCCCTCCAGCTCGGCGCGCACTTCGCGGAAATTGTAAATCTCGCCGTTATACGTCAGCGCGAGCTTGCGGTCGGCCGAGAGCATCGGCTGAACGCCGCCTTCGAGATCGATGATCGAGAGGCGGCGGTGGCCGAAGCCTACGCCCGGCCCGGTCCAGACGCCGCTTCCGTCAGGGCCGCGATGGGCAAGCGTGTCGGCCATTGCCCGCACGCGTGCCGGATCGACCGGCTTGGGCACCTGCGGGTGAAAAAGGCCTGCAATGCCGCACATTCAACGAGGGCTTGGCAGACCGCTGGCCCGGTCGGCAAGGGCGGCGGGATCGCCAAGCGACGAAAGGAAGGCGTCAATCGCCGGGCGGGGGCTGACGCCTTCCGCCGGCGCGGGCGCCGAGACCAGGATGGCGGCGGCGCGCTGCGGCCCGCCGAGCAGGCGCACCTTCACGGTTTCGAGCTTCACCGCGGCGGGGCTGCCGGTGAGGACCGAGCCGACGCGGTAGAAGCTCACCACCTCGCGCTCGACGCCGTTGGAGGCGATGCGCTCGGCCTTGCCGTTGGCGGGCGCCGGCGCGGAGGCGGTCCAGGCCCAGGCGCTATCGGGGGCAACGGCGCCCTGGCCGAAGCCGACCAGCTCGCGGCCTTCTTCCTGCCGGGCGAATACCGCGACCGCGAGGTCGACCTCCTGGCCCTTGGCGTTGCGGTAGCGCTCGATCCGCAGGAGATCGGCGCCGGCGAAATGCGGTTGCCAGGGACGGCCGGTAGCGGCGGTTTTGGTCCAGCCCGGCACCTGGGGCAAGGCGAAGGCCGGCGGCGGAGTTTGCGCGCCGGCGGAGGCGATTGCGGCGGTCCACAGCGGCGGCAGGGCGGCGATGGCGACGGCGGCGGCGGCGATCTGGATCGCGCGGCGCGGGCTTCCGCCGGGGCGGCGCAGCGTCTCCGGATCGAACCAGGCATCGGTTGGCTTGCGGTCGAAGAAGCGCCAGCCGGCAGCCATGATCAGCGCAATGACGATGGCGAAGAAGACCCAGCCGTAGACGACGTGATCGACGCCTTCGGCGAATTCGATGCCGCTGCGGTCGGCGATGAAGATGATCCCCCAGGCGCGGACGCCGTTGGCGAGGATCGGGATCACTATGGCGGCGGCGACAAAGGCGATGCGGCGCGGCCAGGAGCGGAAGCAGACGTTGGCGACGAGCGCACCGTAAGCAATCATCGCGATCAGGAACTTCACGCCAGAACAGGCTTCGGCGACTTCGAAATAGCCGGTGGGCGTGGAGATGAAGACGCCCTCGATGTGCGCGGGGACACCCGACAGTCCGAGCAGCGCCATCGACATGTCGGCGGTGAGCGTCTGCATCACCGGCACGAGTTCTTCGCCCACGGGGACTAGGAACAGGATGTAGAAGAGCGGGAAGGCAATCGCGCGGGAAACGGAGAGGCCGAGGCAGGCGATGACCGCGCCCTGGATCATCAGCACGAGCGCGAGGTGGCGGGCGAGCGCGAGACCTCCCGCCTCGCCGAGCAGCCAAAGCACGGCGCCGGCAGCGGTGAGGAGGAGGCCGGGCGCCCAAGCGGCGGGCGACAGGCTGCGCAATTCGGGCAGGCGCTGCCAGATGAGCCAGCCCACGATCGGTGGGATCAGCAGGCAGTGGTTGAAGGTGGAGGAGTTCCACCAGATCAAGGCCATTCCTGCGGCGTCGCGTGCGAACAGGCTCAGCAGCGCCGCCAGCGCTGCGCCGACGGCGAGGAGGTGGATGCGCCAACCTGTGCCGGTCAGCGGCCGCGCTTCGACGATGGGGAGAACGGCCGTCATGCCGCCGCCTTGCGCTGCGGGAGGTTGAGGAGCGCGGCAAGCGGCGCGAGGCGTGCCTCCCAGGAATAGACCTGCTCCATCCGGCGGCGGGCGGCGGCGCCGAGTGCGGCGGCGCGGGTGGGGTCGGAGAGGAGGTGGCGGATGGCGCGGGCTTGTTCTTCGGCACTGTCCGCGACGAGGAGGTCGCGGCCCGGTTCGGCTTCGATACCTTCGAAGGCGGCGGGGGTGGCGACCACCGGACGGGCCATGGCCATCGCTTCCAGCACCTTGTTCTGAACGCCGCGCGCGATGCGCAAGGGCGCCGCCACGACGTCGGCGGCTTCAAGCCAGAGGCGGGTGTCGGGCACTTCGCCGGTGACGGTGACGCGTTCGGAGGCGAGCCGCTTGACCGCGTCGGTGGGGTTCCGGCCGACGATGGCGAAGTGGGCGCCGGGGATTTGCGGGAGCGCGGCCTGCGCGAACCAGGCGACGGCGTCGGCATTGGGCGCGTAATCCATCTGGCCGGTGAAGACGATCAGCGGCCGCTTGGGCGCCGGTGCGGGTGTCACCGCTCCGGAGCGGTAGAGATGGAGATCGACGCCATTGTGGAGGGCGCGGATGTCGGCCCTTCGCAACTGCGCGCGCGCCGCGAACAAGGCGGCTTCCGCTTCGCTGACGAACAGGCTGACTTCGGCGCGGGCGGCGGTTTCGCGCTCAAAGGCGAAGAGGCGGCGCGCCTCGCGGCGGTAGACGGAGGCGAGCGGGCCGCCTTGCTCGGCATAAGCCTCGAACTTGGCTGAATCCATGTCGACGAAGTCCATCACCAGGCGCGTGCCGGCCGGGACGAACTGCGCCATCTGGCCCGAGAAGGCGAAAACGGTGGCGATGTCGCGCTTGGCAAGCACACGGCTCACGAAGCCGCGCATTGCGCCGCTGTCGAACAGGGTGAGCGACAGAGGCTTGCCGTAGAGCAAAGCGCGGGCGCCGGCGGCGGCGCGGGAGGTTCGGCGCACCTCGACATGCGCTTGGCCCACGCGGCCGCCCAGCGCCTCGCGCAGACCTTCGAGGTGCGCGGCGTCGGCTTCGTCGTCGGCAAAGCAGGCAAGGTGGACGGTGGCGAGCTTTGACAGGTGCTGGAGGATGTTGAACGAACGGATCTTGTCGCCGCGATCGGGCGGGAACGGGATCCGGTGAGCAAGGAAGAGGATGTCGCTCATCCAAGCCCCCTTGCGAGGTGGGGGCCGATGAGGTTGGCGACCGGCAAAGGCAGCTTCTTCCAGAGCGCGATCTTGAGACGGTATTTGGGCGAGAGCGGATTGGTTTCGCGTGCTTCGCCTTTGATCGCGTAAGTCAGCGGCGCCGGCTCGAAGCCCCAGTTCTTCTTGAACGCAAAGGCGCCGGTGCCGAACTTGGAGCGGCCGAAATCGAAGCGGGTGCAGCCGCGCGTGCGAGCGTGGCGCATCAGTTCAAAATACATACGGTCGTTGGCGCGCCAGGTGCGCGCGTCCGCCGTGCCGCCGCCCCAATAAGGGTAAACGGTGCCGTTGAAGTAGAGGCTTAGCACGGAGGCGAGCGGCTTTCCGTCGCTGCTGACGGTGAGGATGTCTGCATCAAGGTTGTCGAGCACAGCCTCGAACAAGGCGCGTGGGAAGACCGGGGTGCCGAGGTTGCGGACGCTTTCCGAGTAGACGCGGTAGTGGGCGGCGGTGTCGCGGCCTGCTGTGACCTGGAGGTCGAAGCCGAGGCTCCGGCGCACTTCCGCGCGCTGCTTGCGCGGGATCGCCTTCAGGATCGCTTCGTCGCCTTCCGGGATGTCGCGGGCGAAGTTGGCGTAGGTGCCCTCGCGCCGCTCCCAATCTGCAGGGAGGACGCCGCCGCGCAGTTCGACGCTCGCGCAGCCGAGCTCTTGCGACAGGCGCCAGGCGGATTCTGCAAGGGCATCGGCGCTGTCGCCTAGGATGCCGCCGGCAACGCCGAAGCCGGTGGAGACGAGCGCCGAGCCGAATAAAGGCGAGCGCATTTCGGTGAGCGGGAGGAGCCCGGTGATCGCGCCGCGCTCGTCCTCCGCGAGCAGGAGGTGCGCGCGCTGATTGCAGCCGCGTTCAACGGCGAGCGACCATTGGGGCAGGTGAAAAGGCTCGGCCTCCGGGCGCGAGAGCACGAAGGCGCCGATCGCGGCGTGATCGGCGGGGGTGGCGGCGCGGATAGTGCGGATGGGGGTCAGCGCGTTCATTGCAGCCTCGCCGCTTCGCTCGCCGCCACCGCGTCTGTGCGGCCCCATTTGTGCTGCTTCAGCAATTTCAGAAGCTTGGGCCGCATTGCTGACAAGCGGCTATAATGGCGGAGGCGCGATTTGAGCGGCGCTTCCGAGACACGGGGCTGGCCGGGGTCGATCTCCCATGGGTGGAAGTAGAAGATTGCGGGGCGGCCTTCGGCGCCGTTGACCCGGCCGATCGCCCAGCTCGAGAAGCGGTAAGGCAGAAGGCGGAAGAAGCCCCCTCCTCCCGCCGCCATACGCCGGCCAGCGACTTCGACGGTGGTGACCGGAAGTTCGATGAGCTCGCTTCCCGCAAGCGGGCGGAAGGCGAAGCGCGGGGCTTCGCGCCAGCCATAATGGTCATGGGCGACCGGTGCGACGCTTGAGGAATAGATATAGCCTTCGTCGGCGAGGATCTGGTGCGCCCAGGGGGTGCGGGCGTCGATTGAGAAGCTCGGCGCACGGTAGCCGCGTGGCGCGACTCCGCCTGCTTCGGCGATGGCGGCGTGGGCGCGCCGCAGGTCGGCGCGGAAGGCTTCGGGCTTCAGGGTGAAGACCCGGTCATGGTCCCAGCCGTGGCTTGCGATCTCGTGGCCTGCGGCGACGATGCGGCGGATCAGCGCGGGGTAGCGTTTGGCGACCCAGCCCAAAGTGAAGAAGGTGCCCTTCACGCCCGCTTCGTCGAACAAGGCAAGCACGGCGTCGGCGTTGCGCTCGACGCGCTGCGGCAGCCGATCCCAGTCGGATTTGGCGATCACCCGCTCGAAAGCGCCGACCTGGAACCAGTCCTCCACGTCGACGGAGAGGGCATTCAGCATGTTGGTGTTCCCGGCCGCTCAGGCGGCGTTGCTGCGATAGCCCGGCGCGGACGTGTTCTCCACCCAGTCGACCAGGAGGGTCAAGACTCGGCGAAGCACCACTTCCTGCTCTTCCAGACGGCCTTCGAGCTGGGCGATACGCCGCTCCAGCGCGAGATCGGCGACCGGTTCGCGGCTGCCCTGCTGTGGCGTCGGGCCAACCTGCGGGCGGTCGGCGGCCATGTCGGTAGCGACGCTTTCTACGTCGGCGGCGGTGATCCGGTTGAGGCTCTCGATCGCACCATAGAGAAGGATGCGGTTTGCGAGCTGGTTGACCCGGCGGGGGATGCCGCCGGTGTAGCCGTGGATCGCTGCGAAGGCTTCGCTGTCGAAGCTCGGGCGGCCCTGCCAGCCAGCGACGGCGAGGCGGTGGACGAGGTACGGCTCCACCTCGTTCGGCTCCATGGCGTCGAGATGGTGGGTGGCGATTACCCGCTGGCGCAGTTGCTCCAGCCCCTGGTCCGCGGCCAGGCGGTCGCGAAACTCCGGCTGCCCGAGCAGGAAAATCTGAAGCAATGCACGGCCTTGGCGGGTGAAGTTGGAGAGCATTCGAAGCTCTTCCAGCGCCGAAGTGGCGAGGCTCTGGGCTTCATCGACGATGAGCAGGCTGCGCTTGCCCTGCGCGGCCTGGTCGGCGAGCAATTGCTCCACCCGGTCGAGGATCTGCGCCTTGGCCAGACCCTCGGTGGCGAGGCCGAAGCCCTGCGCAGCGAGCCGGAGCATGTCGTCCCCCTCCACCTGCGTGGAGACGAGGCTCACCGCGTTCAGCCGCTCGCGGTCGATGGTGGCGAGGAGGTGGGCGGCAAGGGTCGACTTGCCCGCGCCGATCTCGCCGGTGACGGTGATGAAGCCCTCGCCTTGGGCAAGGCCGTAGCCGAGATAGGCCATCGCCTTCTTATGGCTTCGGCTGTCGAACCAGAAACGCGCGTCGGGCGTGAGCTGAAAGGGGGGAGCGGTGAGGCCGTAGTGGTGGGTGTACATCGAATCGCCCTTTTAGAAGCTGTACCGGAGGCCGAAGAGGATCGCGCCGATGGTGCTGTCATACGGCCCGGACTGGGTGGAATAGACGCCCGCCGAGGCGTTCGCCTGGATCCGATCGCTGAAGATGCTTTGGTAATAAGCCCCTGTAACCCCAGTAGAAAACGCGTTTTCGGAGCCGAGCCCGCTGTCGAACCAGCTGGCGTAGGTGGAGAGATCGAAGCCGGCGGTGCGGGACAGCTTGCGCGACGCGTGGGCCGATAGATTGAGGCTTTGATCGGTGACTCCATGAAGCACGAAATCATTGCCCGGCGGCGCGTAATAACGGCGGTTGTTGTAGCTTGCGCCGACGCCGAAGCCCCACGGCCCGCGCCCACCGGAGAGCTGCACGGAGGCGCCGCGGTTGCGGAAGTTGAAGTTGTTGATCGACTGAAGCGCGTCGTCGAAGCAGACGCCCGTGGACGGATCGTTGCCGTAGACGCAGCCGGGCGCGCCCTGGCTGCCGCCGCCGAAGCCGCTGCGGCGGATGTCGAAGGCCTGCGGCACGCCCGACAGATCGGCGACCAGCAAACGGCCGAAGCTTGAGACGTTGTCGTAGATCGACGCGCTAAGTGCATAGGATTGATTGATCCTGTGCTCCAGCGAGCCGGTGAAGGTGGTGCCGCCATAACGCCGGCCGACCCGCGCCTGAAGCTCGGTGCGCGGGCTCGGGCGCCAGATCACGCCGGCATCCCAGATCAGGCCGCTTTCGTCATAGGTGAGGAGGCGCGGCTTGGACGGATCGGGGAGCACAACGCCGCCCGGCCCGACGACGGGGACGCCGCCGGCGGTGCGCTGGATGTCCTGCTGCGAGCCTTCGCCGGTTTCGTAGCCGACGCCGGCGGTGACCGCGATATGCGGCGAGACCGGGTAAACCACGTCGCCGCGAATATAGGCGGCTTCGAACTTGGAATCGAAGCGGTTCATGTCCTCACGAACATAGCCGCCGCCGACCGTCCAGCCGACCGGCGCCTCGCCGGGCGCCATGCCGGCGCTGGCGGTGAGGTTGTGGACGGTGCTTGACGAATAACGGTTCACCCGCGGCGCGCCGGGCGGAAGATCGCCGCCGGCGAGGCTGTGATCGTCGACATGGACGTAGCCCAGGCGATAGGCGGCGCCGACGGTGACCGGGCCGACATGGGTGTTGAGCGTCGGGCCGGCATAAGCCGAATAGACTTCCGCCGTGTTGTTGCTGTCGGCGGTGCGCACGCCGGCGACCGGAATGCGCGGATCGGAATGGGTCTGGGTCGCCATCGCGCCGGCGTCGAAGCCGAGCAGGCCCGGCACGGCGTCGACATGGACGGCGGCGAGGCCGTTATGGCTGTCGTCGTCGCGGATGCCGCCCTCCCAGGCGATTCGGCGCTGGTAATTGTAGGCGATAGTGGCCTGGACCCGCTGGGTCGCGACCTCCGCATTCACGCCGCCGCCGACCCCCGTATAGGTCAGGACATCGCCGCCGTTGAAGTCGGCGCTGAGCACCTGCTGGATTTCAAGGTAGGGCGTGACCCGGGTGCGCACCGGTGCGCCGTTGACGGCCACCGCGGCCACCGCCGCAAGGCCAGCGGCCATTGCCACCGAAGCCCAATGCCGGGCTCCAAGCCTATGAAGAACAGAGGTTTTCATTGGCCATATCCATAATAGCTGCCGAACCGCCGACCGGTTGCGGCAAAGCCCGCGCCGTTGAGGAGCAGGCGGATGTTGGGGCAGGCGGAAAGCAGGGTTGCCGCCTCGCGCAGGTCGGACTCGGTGGTCTGATCGGCGCGGACGACGAGAAGGAGCTGCCCGGCATGGGTGGCGAGCACCGAGGCGGGCGACGCGAGAAGCGCCGGCGGCGCGTCGAAGAGGAGGATGCGGCGCGGATCGGCGGCGGCGAGCCGCTCGAGCACGTCGCTGGTCCGCTCGGACGCGAGCAGCTCCGTGACGTTGGCGACGTGGCGGCCGGCGGGAAGAACGGACAGGCCCGGCACATCGGTGCGGATGACGAGGTTCTCGGGGTCGACCAGTGGGTCGGCAAGCGCGTCGACCAGCCCTGCCCCGCCTTCGATGCCGAGGATGGAGAGGATCTCCGGCTTTGGGAAATCGGCATCCACCAGCAGCACTTCGCGCTCGCTTTCCGCGGCGAGGGAAAGTGCGAGGTTGACCGCGCAGAAGGTCTTGCCCTCGTCGGGACGGGCCGAGCAGACCAGGATGGTCCGGCTCCTGGCGTCTTCGCCGGTGCCGAGCAGAAGCTGCCGCTTCACGATGCGGAACTCCTCGGCGAGGCCGCCGCCGGGCGAATCGGGTTCAATGAAGCCGGCTTCGCGCAGGCTCTCGCGGTCGATCGCGGCGCCGCCCGTAAGGGGCGCGGCGGCACGGGCTGGGCGAAGCTTGGGTGCGGGTGCCGGTGCAGGCTCGGTGCGTTCGATACGCGGTGCGGGCTCGGGCTCGGGCGCAGGGACCGGGCGGGCCTGGACGACTTCCGGCTCCGCGACAGGCACGGGTGCCGGTGCAAGCGCGGAAGGAGCCGGAGCGCCGAAGCCGTAGAGCTCGGCCGCGCGCTCAAGGAGCGATCCGCCGGTGCGAAGAGGGGTGTGCTGGTTCATGTTTTTTCCCTCAAGCCACCGTGCTGCGCTGCCAGAATTCAACCGCCATCAGCAGCGCCCAGGACGCGGCAAGCGCGCCCGTTCCACCGGCAAGCCAGGCAAGGTGCTTGCGCGCCCGTGCCTTGCCGGCGGCCGTCACCACTTCGCTGATCGTGCCGAGCACGGTCAGGCCGGTCGCCGCTTCGAGGCGGGCCTGGGTCGGAAAGGTCGTCTGCAGCTGGCCGCGGACAAAGGCGATGCCGATGCCGCCAGCGATCGCGACGAACAGGATCAGGCTGAGCAGCAGCGGCCGGTTCGGCGCGGTCGGGATGCGCGGCGACGAGGGTGGATCGATGACCCGGAACTTGACGCTGTCGGTCTTGCTCTGAACGTCGCTGCGCAGACGGACCTGCTCGCGGTCTTCCAGAAGCTTGTCGTACTGGCGCTTCAGCACGTCATAGTCGCGGTTGAGGCGCGCCTGCTCGGCCGCAACGCCGGGCTCGTTTGCCTGACGCGAGTTAAGCTGGGCGAGGTCGTTCTGGATCTGCGCCTTGCGGGCGGCGGCGGCCTGAACCTGGCCTTCTTTCTCCGCGATCAGTGAGCGCAGCGAGACGTAAGACGGGTTCGGCATGCCGGCCGGGCCCGCCCCCGCCTTTTCGCGGGAAGCGATCGGGCGAAGCCGCTCGATTTGCGAGCGCATCGCGACGACATCGGGATGTTCGTCGGTCCAGCCCTTGGCGGCCGCGCCCGAAAGCGTCGCTTCCAGCATCGCGATCTGGGTGGTGGCGGGGCCGGAGCCGCTGCCGCCGCCGAAGCCCGGAACGGTGGCGGGTGTGCTGCCGAGCTGGCCGCGAAGCGCGCCAAGCGAGCTTTGCGCCTGGGTCAGCTGCTGATCGACGTTGGAAAGCTCGGCCCGAGCGGCGGACATGCGCATGCCGATCGAGCCTTCACCCGGGAGGAGCCCGAGGAACTTCTGCTCGAACTCGACGCGGCGCTGTTCGGCCTGCTGAAGCTCCTGCTCACGGCGGCGAAGCTCTTCATCGAGGAAGGTCAGGCTCTGGCTCGCTTCGTCGCGGTCGCCGGCGAGGTTCTCCTCGACGAAGAGATCGAGGAGGTTCTGAACGATGGCGGTGGAAAGCTTCGCATTCTGGGCGTTCGAGAAGCCGGAGATGCTGGCGTTGGCGCTGATCTCGAACAGATTGTCCTGCTGAGCGGTGACCTTGATGGCCTTGCGGAGCGCCTCGACTTGCGAGGCGAGGTCACGCTCGCTTGCGACGAGGGTGTTGAGGTCGGTGCGGCGGACGACCTTTTCGAGGTTCTCGGTCGAAGTCAGCGTCTGCTTGACGCGGGCGAGATCGCCCTGCCGCTCGGCGGTGCTGATGCCCATCTGGTTGGGCAGGATCGACTGCATCTGGATAAGGACGCGCGCCTTTGACTCATAACTGTTCGGAATGACGGCGATGCCGAGCCAGCCGACCAGGCACAAAGCCCAGGCCGCGCCGAGGGCGAGCCAGCGGCGCCGCCAGATCTGGTGGAGCGCGATGCGGATCTGTTCGTAAAGTCCGTCCATCCGGCGTCAGTCCTTGAACGAGGTGAAGAGGCGGCGGGATCGCTCAGAACATGCTTTCGGGGATGATGATGACGTCGCCCGGCTCCAGGCGGACATTCGCCTTGGTGTCGCCCTTCTTGAGGAGGCGGGCGATCTTGAGATCATATTCGGTCTGGGTGCCGGTCGCCTTGTCGTGGCGCACGAGGCGCGCCTTGTCGCCCGCGGCGTACTGAGAGAGGCCGCCGACTTCGATCATCGCGTCGAGCAGGGTCATGTTCGCGCGGTAAGGAAGCGAGGCGGGCTTTTCGGTGGCGCCGACGATGCGGATCTGCTGGCCGAACGTGCCCTGAAAGCTGTCCACCATCACCGAGACGCGGGGGTCTTCGATATATTTGGTAAGCTGCAGGCGGATGTCGTCGGCGAGCTGGGCGGGGGTCTTGCCCGCTGCCGAGAGATCGGTGATCAGCGGCGTGTTGATCATGCCGTCGGGGCGGACCTGCACCTTGCCGCCAAGCTCGGCATTGCGCCACACGAAGATGGTCAGCGAGTCGAGCGGGCCGATGATGTATTTCTCGGTATCCACCGAGTCCGACCCGACGAAGGTGGCGGGCGGAAGCACGTTGCCGCTCGATTTGGCGCCACTCGCGCAACCGCCAAGCGCTGCCGCGCCGGCCCCGAGGGCGAGAGCGAGTTTCGACGTCTTGAGTGCGCGCATGGCTGTGTGTCCTCTTCAAGCATTCACGTCGCCCGCGCCCCCCAAGAAGTGAGAATGAACGCGGATTCCGGATGGCTATGGGGGGAAGAGGTAAAATTACGGTTAGGAACAATGGGCCTTAGATCGCCGTCCCAGATCGGGATCGGCGGGGCGCAAAGGTTAAGCCGGTGCGCCGACGAGAATTTCGCAAGCTTGCGGGTGGCCGAGGAAGGCCTGCGGGCTTGCCGAGAGGCCGTAGGCGCCGGCGAGGAACACGGCGACGAGATCGCCGACCTGCACCTCTGGCGTCAGGACATCATCGCCGAGGCGGTCGAGCGGGGTGCAGAGGCAGCCGACGATACTGACTTCTTCCGTCGCCGGGGCGGCGAAGCGGGAGGCGATCGCGACGGGGAAGTTGCGGCGCACCACCTGGCCGAAATTGCCGGAGGCCGCCAGCTGGTGGTGCATGCCGCCGTCGGTGACCAGGAAGGTTTTGCCGTGGCTGACCTTCCGGTCGACGATCCGCGTCAGGTAGACCCCCGCCTCCCCCACCAGCCAGCGGCCGAGTTCGATCGCAAAGGCGGTGTCGCGCAGGATCGGCGGGCGGGCCGAAAGGGTGGCGGCGAGCGTGGCGCTAACGTGCTCCACGTCGAGCGGGCGTTCGCCGTGGAAGTAGGGAATGCCGAAGCCTCCGCCGAGGTTGACGAGCGGCGGCGGGGCGCCGGCTTCTTCGGCGAGGCGCGCGGCAAGTGCAACGGTGGCGGCTTGGGCCTCGGCGAGTGCGGAGGCCTCGAGCGCCTGCGAACCGGCGAAGATGTGGAAGCCGCGCCAATCGGCGCCGCCTTCGAGGAGGCGGCGGACGAGGGCCGGTACGCGCACGGCATCCACCCCAAACGGTTTGGCGCCGCCGCCCATGCGCATTCCGGAGCCTTTGAGTTCGAAATCGGGGTTCACGCGAATGGCGAGCCGGGGGCTGCGCCCGGAGGCGCGGGCGATGGCGAGGGCACGCTCCGCCTCTCCTTCCGATTCCAGGTTGATGGTGACACCTGCTTCGATGGCGGCGGCGAGTTCTTCGTCGCGCTTGCCGGGGCCGGCGAAGGAGATCGCGGAGGCGTCGGTTCCGGCGGCGAGGGCGAGCTGCATTTCGCCGGCGGAGGCGACGTCGAGGCCATCGACCTGCTTCGCAATGGAGTTGAGGAGTGGCGCGTAACTGTTTGCCTTTATTGCGAAATGAAGGCCAACGCTTGCAAAGGCGCTTCGGAAGCGGGCGATCCGCTCGGCGACTATGTTCGCGTCGTAGACGAAGAGCGGGCTTCCGCCTGCTTCGCCTACGAGGTCGTGGACGCTTCGGCCTGCAATTTGCAGCACGCCGTCCGGGCCTGCGGTGAACTCGGGCGGGATCGGGCCCATCGGCTTGCTCATGCGGTGAGCTCCTCGCGCAGGCGCTGGCGGTCGAGCTTGCCGTTGGGCGAGCGCGGCATTTCGTCGCGCCAGACGATTGCCGAGGGCTGCATGAAGTTGGGGAGTTCGCGCTTGAGGTGGGCTCGCAGCGTGTCTTCCGCGTCCCGGCTGCCGCGAACGACCAGGGCGATCGCTTCGCCCAAGCGCGGGTCCGAGTAGCCGAAGGCGGCGGCTTCGACGGCGGCGCCGCTGGCCACCGCCGCTTCCTCGATGTCGGTGGGGCTGACGCGGTTGCCGCTGGTTTTGATCATCCCATCTGCGCGCCCGACGAAGTAGAACAGGCCGTTTTCTCCCACCCGCACCCGGTCGCCGGACCAGACGGCAATGCCGGGGTGGCGTGCGCCTTCGGGGGCGGGGCGGAAGCGCTGGGCGGTGCGCACCGGGTCGTTCCAATAGCCCTTGGCGACCAGCGGGCCGGCGTGGACGAGCTCGCCTTCCTCGCCGGGAGAAAGGATGCGCCCCTCCCCGTCTGACGCCATGACGTCAGCGAAGGGGATTGCGGCGCCCATGGAATCGGGGTGCTCCTCCAGCAAAGCCGGGTCCAGCGAGGTGGAGCGGAAGGCTTCGGTGAGGCCGTACATGGAGTGGATCTCGGCAAGCGGGAACAGTTCGCGCATTCGGCGGATGACCGAGACGGGGAGCCGCCCGCCGCTGTTGGTGAGGCGGCGGAGGGAGAGTGCGACCTGCGGCGGCCAGGGAGCTTCGATGAGCTGGACCCAGAGGGGGGGCACCCCGGCGAGGGTGGTGATCTGGTGCGTCTCGACGGCGCGGATGACGTCGCGGGCTGCGAGATATTCGATCGGAACCGCGCAGGCGCCGGCGGCCCAGGTGGAGAGCAATTGGCTCTGGCCGTAATCGAAGGCGAGCGGGAGGACGCCTAGGACCCTGTCTTCCGGGGTGAGGCCGAGATAATGTGCGACGCTGACGGCGCCGAGCCAGAGGTTCGCGTGGCTGAGCATCACGCCTTTGGGCCGGCCGGTGGAGCCGGAGGTGTAGAGCAAGGCGGCGAGGTCGTCCGGGTGGGCGGAGGATGGGGGGAGGCGCTCCGAGCTTTCCAGCATTGCGGCGCCTTCGTCATCGGTGAGGGCGGGGCACGGGAGGTCGCCTTCGCCGAGCGTAGCGATGCGGGCCTTGCCGCTGATCAGCAGGCTTGCGCCGCTGTCTTGCAGGATGTGCGCGACTTGGGCGCGCTTGAGGAGCGGGTTGACCGGCACGTGCACCAGGCGTGCGCGGGCGCAGGCGAGCGGCAGGAGGCTCGTCATCCGCGACTTGGGGAGCCAGCTTGCGACACGATCGCCGGGGGCGAGCCCCCTCGCCTTCAGCGCCGCGGCGAGGATGCCGGTTGCGCGTTCCAGGCCGGCATAATCGAGGAGGCCTTCGCGGGTGAGCACAGCGGGGCTCTCCGGCGCACCCATCAGGGGGAGCCGGTCGATCGGGTAAGGCGTAGGATCGGGCGTGTCGGCCATGCGGCGGCGCTTTTGCCGCAATGCGGCACTGAGGGGAAGCGCGGCTTGCCGGGCGCGGCGCGAGCGGTTAGGCGAGGCCCAAGCGCCAGGGGGAGGATCATGGCAGTCGCGCTCGACGACAAGGGGCAAGTGGAACAGACGCTGCGCGCGGTGCTGGCCGAGATACTCGGCCTGGGCGCGGCGCAGGTGGCGGCGTTCGACCAGCAATCGCCTTTGTTCGGCGCCCTGCCCGAGTTCGACTCGCTTGCCGTCGCCGGGCTGTTGACGGCGCTCGAGGAGCGGCTCGGCATCCTGATCGAGGATCATGAGGTGGACGCCGACATGATGGAAACGTTCGGCGCCCTCCTAACCTTCGTGCAGGCGAAGGCGCTCCGGTGACGGCGCGGCCGCACGAACAGGCGGTCGAATTCTCCCTGGAACGGCCCGACCGGGCGGCGCTGGAAAGCCGGTGGCGGACGCTCGAGGCGCGGGCCGACTTCACCTTTTACCTGAGCTGGGACTGGATCGGCGTCTGGGTCGATGAAGCCGGGATGCCGGACCATTTGCTGGTCGGCCGCACCGGAGGCGAGGTGGTGGCGCTTGGGCTGCTTCGGCGGAAGGTGGACAAGAGACACGGCTTCGTGCGTAGCCGGACGCTCCACCTTCATGCTACCGGGTGTGAAGATCAGGATGTTATCTTCATCGAATATAACGGTTTGTTGACCGACCGGCGCTTTGGGCCGCTGGAGGCGGAGGCGGTCCAATTCCTGCGTTCGCGGCAGAACGAGATTGGCCGGTTCGATGAGATCGGCTGCGGCGGATTTGCGGAGGATCGGTTTGAGGCGTTGGCGGGTGAGCGGACGCATGTTCACGCGCTGAAGAGTACTGCGTTCGTTGATCTCAAAGCCCTTCGCGAGACCGGCGGCGATTATCTCGAGACGCTGAGCGCCAACACCCGTCAGCAGATCCGCCGCGCGGTTCGGATCTACGAAGGCCGCGGTGCGCTGACGCTGCAGCCGGCGCGGTCGGTGGAGGAGGCGCTCGCCTTTTTCGAGGAAATGGGCGCGCTGCACGAGGCGGCCTGGCGGCAGAAGGGCGATGACGGCGGCGCCTGGCGCTTTCCCTTCCTGGTCGCCTTTCACCGCCAGGTGATCGAACGCTCCTTCGCCAGCGGCGGGATCGAGATCGTCCGCATCTCCTGCGGCGAGCAGGCGGTGGGCTACATCCACTGCCTGGTACGCGGCGGGTGGATCGGAAGCTACCTGTCAGGCTTTGCCTACGAAGCCGACAACAAGGTCAAGCCGGGGCTGGTGAGCTTCTACCTCTACATCCAGCACCGTTTGAAGACCGGCGGCGAAGTGTTTGATTTCCTTGCCGGCGACCACCGCTACAAGACCAGCCTGGGTAAGCCGGGGCCGCGCATGTACTGGTTTCGGGTGCAGGAGCGGCGGCCGCAGCTCCTCGCCGAGCGGGCGCTTCGCCGGTTCAAGCAGTGGCTGGAGCGGCGGCGCTCAGGCCGCGACTGACGTCGCCGTCGCTTCGAACTCCGCCTCGGCAAGAAAGCGCTCGGCGTCCAGCGCCGCCATGCAGCCGGTGCCGGCGGCGGTGACCGCCTGACGGTAGACCTTGTCCATCACGTCTCCGCAGGCGAACACGCCCGGAACGTCGGTGCGGGTGCTGCCCGTTTCCACTTCGATATAGCCGTCCTTGTCGAGAGCGAGCTTGCCCTTGAACAATTCGGTGGCCGGCGAATGGCCGATGGCGACGAAGCCGCCATCGACGTCGATGCGCGAGGTCTCGCCCGTCACTGTGTCGCGAAGATCGAGCGCGACAAGCCCTTCCGGGTCGCCGCCGCCGACAAAGGTATCGACCGCCTTGTTCCAGAGGATCTTGATGTTGGGGTGGGCGAAAAGCCGGTCCTGCAGGATCTTCTCGGCACGCAGGCTGTCGCGGCGGTGGATGAGCGTGACGTCGTGGCTGTGGTTAGTCATGTAGAGCGCTTCCTCCACCGCCGTATTGCCGCCGCCGATCACCGCGACCTTCTTGCCGCGGTAGAAGAAGCCGTCACAGGTCGCGCAGGCGGAGACGCCCTTGCCCTTGAGATGCTCTTCCGACGGCAGGTTCAGCCACTTTGCCTGCGCGCCGGTGGCGATCACCAGCACGTCGCCGGTGTAGATCGTGCCGCCGTCGCCGATCAGCCGGAACGGGCGCTGGGTAAGATCGACCTCGACGATGTGGTCCCACATCATCTGCGCGCCGACATGCTCGGCCTGCGCCTGCATCTCCTCCATCAGCCATGGGCCCTGGATGACGTCGCGAAAGCCCGGATAGTTCTCGACGTCGGTCGTGGTGGTGAGCTGGCCGCCCGGCTGTATCCCCTGAACAACGATCGGCGCCATGCCGGCGCGCGCACCGTAGATCGCCGCCGAAAGCCCGGCCGGACCCGAACCGAGAATGAGCATGCGCGTGGAATGGGTAGCGGCCATGGCGTCTGTGTCGTCCTGAAGAAGGCTGGAAGAGACGGGAGATAGGGTCTCCCCTCCCCGTCGCGCAACCACCGAATTGCCGCCTCCGGGCAGCGCTGATAAGGCCGCCTGAGTTTCGCCTTCCAAGCTCTAGGAGAGCCCGCCATGAACGCCCCCGCACAGGTCCACGAAAACCCCCTCGGCCTCGACGGTTTTGAGTTCGTCGAGTTCACCGGACCTGACCCGGAGGCGCTTGCCGGCCTGTTCACCGCGCTTGGCTTCACCCACATGGGCAACCACCGCTCCAAGAACGTGCGCCATTATGCGCAGGGCGACATCAACTTCATCCTCAACATGGAGCCTTCGGGCCAGGCCGCGGACTTCCGCGCCGCCCATGGCCCGTCCGCCAACGGCATGGCCTTCCGGGTCAAGGATGCGAAAAAGGCTTTCGAAATGGCGTTGGAGCGCGGCGCGACGGCGGTGAAGACGCAGCGCGGGCCGGGCGAGCTGGAAATCCCGGCGATCGAAGGGATCGGCGGCTCGCACCTTTACCTGGTCGACCGCTACGGCGCCGAGCAGATTTACGACGTGGATTTCGAGCCGGTGGAAGGCGCTTCGCGTGACCAACGGGCCGTCGGCCTCCACACGCTCGACCACCTCACCCACAATGTGAACCGCGGCCGGATGACCTACTGGGCCGAATTCTACGAGCGCACCTTCAACTTCCGCCAGATCCGCTATTTCGACATCGAAGGCCAGCAGACCGCGCTCGTTTCGAAGGCGATGACCGCGCCGGACGACAAGATCCGCATTCCCCTGAACGAGAGCCAGGATGAGCACAGCCAGATCGAGGAGTTCCTGCGCGAATATAACGGCGAAGGCATCCAGCACCTCGCGCTTGCCACCGACGACATTTTCGCGACGGTGGACGCGCTACGCGCAAACGGCATCCGCTTCCAGGACAGCCCGGACACCTATTTCGACTTGATCGACAAGCGCCTGCCCGGCCACGGCCACAGCGTCGCGGAAATGCGCAAGCGCCGGATCCTGATCGACGGTTCACCGGAAACCGGCGAAGGCCTGCTGCTTCAGATCTTCACGGAAAATATGGTCGGCCCGATCTTTTTCGAGATCATCCAGCGCAAGGGCAATCAGGGCTTCGGCGAAGGCAATTTCAAGGCGCTGTTCGAGTCCATCGAACTGGACCAGATCCGTCGCGGCGTTCTCCCCGCCGCCGCAGAGCATGGTTGAAGAGGGCGGCGACCTTGTCGCCGGCAGTGCTTAGGGCCGGACGCGGTTAGTCAGAGCCACCACCAAGGAACGTCCGTGCGCCCCCGGAGCGGTCGAAGTCCTGCCGAAGCGTTTCGGCGAGCTGCGCAAGCGTGCGCTGGGTCTGGTCGGGAAGGCAGGTGGAGGCGGACAGCAGACGCGTCGCCGGTTCGCTGAGACGGACGCCGTTCATCCGGTTGCCGGTTAAGACGTAGAACACGTCCACGTCCGCCTGGGCGAGGCGGGCAAGGTAATCGGCCCTAAGCTCCCGGCGGTCGTTCTCGTACAGGCTCTGCTTCGGAACGTCCGTACCCACGCGGGCCGCGAATTCCGCTTGCTTGAGCCCGAGCCTTTTGCGCTCTTCGGCCAGTCGCGCCCCAAAACTCATGACGTGTTCGGCCTCCCCGTGCAGGCATAACCAGTGTGCCGGGGCAAAATATCGCACGATGCCGAGGGGCCCGCCCTCCCCCGAAAGGGTAGTGGAGCAAAGTTTCTCCCCGCTTTTCGAGAAGATGGCAAACGCGCCGCGCGTACGGGGGACGCTGTTCGGCGAATGCAACGGCGCAGGCGTTCCTGTGCTATGGAGACGGGTATGAGACTGCACGCCCAAGCCACCCTCATGATTCTCGCAAGCATGCCCTTAGGCGGATGTGCAGCCGGTTTGGCCGCCGGCGCCGTCGGCGCCGCCGTTCGCGCCGCCGACAAGCCGGACGCGCCGCCCACCGAGGACCCCGGTCCGGCGGCGCGCCAAGCCTGCACAACAGAGGCGGAAAAGCACGGCACAGTGCGGATCATCGATACGGAATATCGAAGCGCCTCCCGGCTGATCGTCTGGGGCACGGTTGAGGCGCAGACGCAGCCGCGCCGATCGTTCGAATGCCGTTACGAAGGCAAGATCGTCGGCTTCAAGCTGCGGCCGATCTAGCGTCGATCTACCGTCTCTGGCCGGTGCAGGCTGCCCATGCGCCCGGGCCCGGCGACTGTTATGTTGGTAGCGGAGGAGGGACTTGAACCCCCGACACGCGGATTATGATTCCGCTGCTCTAACCAGCTGAGCTACTCCGCCCCAAAAGCGTCGCGCCGCCGCTATGGCGGCGGGCGTGGCGGGCTATAGGCAGGGGCGCGCAACCGGTCAACCTGCCGCGCATGCAACTTCCCGCCGCACCTGCCCTCCTCGCCGCGAGGCTCGGGAACCGCCCGCTTTCCCCCACGTTTGCCGGTCGATTGGAGAGCTTCGACATGGAATTGCTGACCCCGCTTGAGACGCTTTGCCGGATCATTATCCGCGCTCGTGAGAACGAGGCACAGGTGCCGGCGCAGGATCCGGATGACGATGCCGACAATGTCGACGATTTCGAGGACGACGAAGGCGGCGGCGGCGCGCTGTCGGCGCTCGAAGACGAGCTGAACGACGTTGAAGAAGAGCTTCGCGCGACACTCGATGACCTCGCAGACGACCAGCTGGCCGAAACGCTTGCCCTCGCCTGGGTCGGGCGAGGCACCTACGACGTCAGCGAGTGGGAGGACGCCTGCGCCGAAGCCAACGACATCGATCCGGAAAGCTCGATCGACGAGCTGCTCGACATGCCGCTTCTGGCCTCGCATCTCGAGGCGGGCTTGGCGGCGTTCGATTACAGCTGCGACGGGGTCGGCCAGCTCGACTGAGCGGCCGCACCCTCAGCCGCGGAAGGTGTAGTTTTTCACCAAGTCCCACGGCCCGCCGAGATAGCGCCAGCTCGCCAGGCCCTTGATGGCGAGCGGGCGCGGCTCGAATGTTGCGCGTAGCTGCTGCTGGAGGCGCTTGGCCTCCTTCGGCTCCACCTTGTTCTGGATGGTGACGTGCGGCCGCCACGGCGCCTGATCCTGCGGCGTCAGCAGACCGCGAAAGGCGAGCTGAAGATCGTAGCGGATATCCTCCAGCTCCTCGCTCGCGACCCGAAAGGCCGTGCCGCGGCCGAGATCGAGGATGCTAGCGACCGTCGCTTTGGGCGCCGGCGCGGCAGCGTAGTGTGCCAGGCGGCGGCCGAGCTCCGGCGCAAGGTCCGGCGGCAGATGGTGAAACAAGGTGAGGTGGGCCGGCACCTGGTTGCGCTCCGGCGGAAAGTGCGCGCGCCGCATCTCCTGCAGCCAGCCATTGTCGCCGTCGCCGAACGTGGCGGTGACGATCAGCGGCGCAGAAACGTTCAGATTTCCACCTGGCTGCCGAGCTCCACCACCCGGTTGGGCGGGAGCTTGAAGAATTCCATCGCGCTTTCCGCATTGCGCAGCATCCAGGAAAAAAGCCGCTCGCGCCACACCGCCATACCCGGCTTGGACGAGGTAATCAGAGTCTGGCGGGCGAGGAAGAAGCTGGTGTCCATCATCCGGAACTGCGGGCCGCAGGTCTCAACGGAGGCCAGCGCGGCGGGTACATCGGTTTCCTGCATGAAACCGTAGCGGATGATCAGCCGGTAGAAGCCGTTGCCGAGATCGCGCATGTCGAAGCGGTTGGAGGGTTCGACGTACGGCACGTCCTCGATCCGGACGGTGAGCAGCATCACCCGGTCGTGGAGCACCTTGTTGTGCTTCAGGTTGTGAAGCAGCGCGTGGGGGACGCCGTCGAGCGTGGTGGTCATGAACACGGCGGTGCCGGGGACCCGCGTGGCGCTGGTTGCGGCCGATTTGACGAAGATCTCGACCGGCATCGCGGCTTCGTTCATGCGCTGGATCATCAGCTTGCGCCCGCGCGCCCAGGTGGTGAGCAGGGTGAAGGCGATCATGCCGATCAGCAAGGGGAACCAGCCGCCGTCCGGCACCTTGGTGAGGTTCGCGGCGAAATAAGCGACGTCGACCAGGAAGAAGAGCGCCAGCAGCGGCACGGCGAGCCAGGGGCGCCACTTCCAAAGCGAGAAGAGCACTACCGTCAGCAGGCATGTGTCGATGAACATCGCACCGGTCACGGCGATGCCGTAAGCGGCGGCGAGGTTGGAGCTGGTCTGGAAGAACATCACCAATAGGATCACCATCACCATCAGCGCCCAGTTGATCACCGGGATGTAGATCTGCCCGGCGGCGGACGCGCTGGTGTGAAGGATGCGAAGCCGCGGAATGAAGCCCAATTGCATCGCCTGCTGTGTGACGGAAAAAGCGCCCGACAGGACCGCCTGGCTGGCAATAATCGTCGCCATGGTCGCGAGAATAACGAGCGGCAGGCGAAGCGCCTCGGGCGCAAGAAAGAAGAAGGGGTTGCGGATGGTTTCGGCGGCCGCGGCGGGATCCAGGGACAGGATCATCGCGCCCTGCCCCATATAGTTCAGCATCAAGGCCGGCATGGCGAAGAACAGCCAGGAAACGCCGATCGGCTTGCGGCCGAAATGGCCCATGTCGGCGTACAAAGCCTCGGCGCCGGTTACCGCAAGCACGACGGAGCCGAGCGCCAGAAAGGCGGCAAGGCCGTCGGTCAGGAAGAAGTTGACCGCGTTGAGCGGGTTCAACGTTTCGAGAATGATGGACGGTGCGCCAAGGATATGAACGATGCCGAGCGCGGAGATCGTCGTGAAGTAGACGATCATGATGGGCCCGAACAACGCCCCCACTTTCGCCGTCCCCACCGACTGAATGGCGAACAGGCAGACCAGGATGCCGACGGCGATCGGCACCACGAACGGCGCGAAGCTCGATTCAACGGTGGTCAGGCCCTCGACTGCCGACAGAACCGACATGGCCGGCGTGATCATCGCGTCGCCGTAGAACAAGGCGCAGGCGAAGACCCCGAGGAGGATGATCCCGGCCGTCCACTTGCGCGTGCTGCCTTCGGACTTGCGGTTGATCAGCGCAAGCAGGGCAAGGCTTCCGCCCTCCCCCTTATTGTCCGCGCGCATGATGACGGCGACATATTTCAGCGACACCACGATCATCATCGACCAGAAGATCAGGCTGAGGACGCCGACGATTTCCGCCGGGCCATGGGCGAGGGCGTGGTGGCCTGCGAAGGTTTCGCGAAAGGCGTAGATCGGACTCGTGCCGATGTCGCCGAAGACGATACCGATCGCGCCGATCGCGAGCTTGGCGAGCCCGGATTGCGGATGGTGCCCGGCGGGACGGTCCGCGGGCTGCTCGGGGAAAGCGGCTTCAGTGGTCATCGGCTGCGAAGGGGACGTACGTCCGACAATCCTCTCGTCACGCCGTGGGGGCGCCAGGGCGGCGGGCGCATTAGCACCGCCCAACTTGTTCCGCAACGGCGACAAAGCGCGGAGGCGAGGCTATAGGCGCGCCAAAGCGAGAAGAACAGGAGTCGGAAAATCATGCGCGTCGGCGTCCCCAAGGAAATCAAGAATCACGAATATCGCGTCGGCCTCACCCCCGGATCGGTGGCCGAACTGGTCAGCGCCGGCCACGAGGTCATCGTCGAAACCCGCGCCGGCATGGGCATCGACTTCGACGATCAGGCCTATATCGACGCCGGTGCCACCATCGCGCCGGACGCCGCCGCCACCTTCGCCGCCGCCGACATGATCGTGAAGGTCAAGGAGCCGCAGCCGCAGGAGATCGCGCTTCTCGAGTCGCGCCATTTGCTCTTCACCTACCTCCACCTCGCGCCCGATCCCGATCAGGCGCAGGGGCTGATGAAGTCAGGCGCGACCTGCATCGCCTATGAGACCGTCACGGCGAACGACCGCTCGCTTCCGCTCTTGAAGCCGATGAGCGAAGTCGCAGGGCGCATGTCGATCCAGGTCGGCGCGCATTATCTTGAGAAAGAACAAGGCGGCCGCGGCGTACTGCTCGGCGGCGTTCCGGGCGTTGCGCCGGCCAAGGTCGCGATCCTCGGCGGCGGCGTGTCGGGCGTCAACGCGGCGCAGATGGCGGTCGGCATGCGCGCCGACGTCACCATCTACGACATCTCGAACGCGCGGCTGGCCGAACTCGACATGTTTTTCGGAAGCCAGATCAAGACGGCTTATGCGTCCAAGGCGGCAATCGCCAAGGCGGTGACCGAAGCGGAATTGGTGATCGGGGCCGTGCTGGTGCCGGGCGCGGCGGCGCCGAAGCTCATCACCCGCGACATGCTCAGGACCATGAAGCGCGGTTCGGTGCTGGTCGACATTTCGATCGACCAGGGCGGCTGCTTCGAGACGTCCAAGGCCACCACGCACGAAAACCCGGTCTACGAGATCGACGGCGTGATCCATTATTGCGTCGCGAACATGCCGGGGGCGGTGGCGCGGACTTCGGCCTTTGCGCTTAATAACGCGACTCTGCCGTTCGTGCTGAAGCTCGCCAATCTGGGTGCGGAAGGCGCGATGGCGGCCGATCCGCACCTCGCCAACGGCCTCAACGTGTCGGGCGGCAAGATCCGCCACGAAGCGGTGGCCGAAGCGCTCGGCCTGCCCTTCGAAGCGGCCTGAAGACGCGAGTGGGCTGCTAGTCCGCCCACTCCGCCTTTCGGTAGCCCTGGGCGTAAAGCAGGGCGGTGAGATCGTTGTGAACGATCCGCGCGCCCGCGGCCTCAGCGGCGGCGGGCTTGGCGTGGAAGGCGACTCCCAGCCCGGCCTCGCGGAGCATCGGGATGTCGTTGGCGCCGTCGCCGACCGCCAGCGTGTCCTCCGGCGCAAGGCCCCGCTCATCACGCCCGGCGATCAGGGCCAGGCGCTTCGCCTCGGCGCCGACGATCGGCAGCTCCACCGCGCCGGTGAGGCGGCCGTTCTCGGTAACCAGCCGGTTGGCGACCACTCGCTCGAAGCCGATCTCCTCCCCCACCGGATCGGCGAAGCGGGTGAAGCCGCCGGAGACCAGGATGGTCGGCGCCCCGTCGCGGCGCATCGTGCGCACTAGCTGCCCGGCTCCGGGGGTCAGGCGCACCCGCTCCTCCCGGCAGCGGTCGATCGTCTCGGCGGGTAGCCCCTTCAGCAACGCCACCCGCGCCCGAAGCGCCTCCTCGAACGCCAGCTCGCCGCGCATGGCGCGCTCGGTGATCTCGGCGACCTCCGCCTTTACCCCGGCATAATCGGCCAGCTCGTCGATGCATTCGACGGTGATCATCGTCGAGTCCATATCGGCGACGAGGAGCTTCTTGCGCCGCCCCTCCCGGGGTTGAACGATCACGTCGATACCGGGGAGCTTGCCGTCGATTGCGGCGCGAATAGCGGCAAGGTCGTGGGCGAAACCGTCGCACTCAAGATCGGCAGCCGAGCCTTCTTCGATCCAGCTGAAGTGATGCGCGTAGACGAAGCTCCCGTCGAGAATCTCACCCGCCGAATAAATATCGTCCTTCGTCAGGCGATCGGCTGCTACCAGAGTGACGATGAACATGGTCGCGCTAATTGCAGGCCCCACGGCCAGCGGCAAGTCGGCGCTCGCGCTCGCCCTGGCCGAGCGCACCGGCGGCGTGGTGATCAATGCGGACAGCGCGCAGGTCTACCGCGACCTGCGCATCGTCAGCGCGCGCCCCTCCGCCGAGGAGGAAGCGCGCGCGGAGCACCGCCTCTACGGCTATCGCGACGGCGCCCTTGCCTGCTCGGCGGCGGACTGGGCGGCGGACGCCAAGCGTGAGATCGCCGCCGCGCACGCAGCAGGACGCCTGCCGATCCTGACCGGCGGAACCGGCCTCTATATCCGCACCCTGCTCGACGGCATCGCACCGGTGCCGGAGATCGATGGGGAGGTCCGGGCGGCGGTGCGCGCGTTGCCGGTGTTGGAGGCGCATGAGGCGCTCCGCCGCGAAGATCCGGAGGCCGCCGCGCGGCTTCTGCCAAGCGACACAACTCGGGTCGCGCGCGCGCTCGAGGTGGTACGCTCGACGGGGCGCCGGCTCGCCGAGTGGCAAAAGGAGCGAAGCGGCGGCATTGCCGACTCGGTGTCGCTGGCGCCGCTGATCCTCCTGCCGCCGCGCGATTGGCTCTACGCGCGGTGCGACCAAAGGTTCGAAGAAATGCTGTCCGATGAGGGCCTTGCGGAGGTTCGCTTACTCCTGGAGCGAGGATTGGACCCTGCCCTCCCCGTCATGCGCGCAATCGGCGTGCGCGAAGTTGCCGCCTTTCTTGCTGGCGACCTCACCCGCGACCACGCGCTGGAGGCGGGCCGCACCGCCACCCGCCAATATGCCAAGCGGCAATATACCTGGTTCTCCCGCCAGCCACCGGCCGAGTGGCCGCGCTTCACCGCCGCTCCGGAAGGCCCGGCGTTCGACGAAGCGCTGGGGCTTCTCCTGCGCCCCGCAATCGCCTAGCCCGGCGCCATGCAAGTCTTCACCGACGCCGATGCCGACCTGGCGCTGATCCGCGGCCGCCGGGTCGCCGTGATCGGCTTCGGCAACCAGGGCCGGGCCCAGGCGCTCAACCTGCGCGACAGCAGCGTTGCCGTGACTATCGGCCTGCCCGAAGCTTCCGCCTCCCGCACCCGTGCCGCCGACGACGGATTTGACGTCATGACGTCAGCCGAGGCCTGCGCGAACGCCGACGCGGTGGTGATGCTCGCCGCCGACGAGAACCAGGCGGGCATCTATGAGGAGGCCGTTGCGCCGCACCTGCGCGAAGGCGGCGCGATGCTCTTCGCGCACGGCCTTAACATCCATTTCAAGCTCATCGTGCCCAGGCCCGATCTCGATATCCTACTCGTCGCGCCGAAAGGCCCCGGCACCGCCTTGCGCGGCGAGTACGAAGCGGGACGCGGCCTGATCGCCTTGTTCGCCGCCGCGCAGGACGCAAGCGGCCAGGCGGAGGCGCTTGCCCTTTCCTACGGCGCCGCCTTGGGCAGCGGCCGCGCCGGCATGCTGCGCACCAGCTTTGCCGAGGAATGCGAAGCCGATCTGTTCAACGAGCAGGCGGTGTTGTGGGGCGCGATCCCCGAGCTGATCTACGCCGGCTACGAGACCCTGGTCGACGCCGGCTTCGCCCCCGAAGTCGCCTATTTCGAGTGCCTCACCGAGGTAAAGCTTCTCGCCGATCTCCTCTACGAACGCGGCATCGCCGGCATGCGTGAGAAGATCAGCAACACAGCCGAATTCGGCGCGCTGAAGGGGGGCACCCGAATCGTCAACGCCGACACCCGCACCGAAATGCGCCGAATCCTGCGCGAGGTACGGAGCGGCGCCTTCGTCCAGGACCTGCTGGAAGACGCAAAAGCCGGCTACCCCCGCCTCAAAAGCAGCCGTCTCAAGGCCGCAGGGCATCCACTTGAAGAGATTGGCGAAAAGCTGCGCAAGCTTACGGGTTAGCGACCACTCCCGCTCAAAAAGCCTCTCCATGTCGGCATAAGCGAGATTCACCAGGTCGGTGCACAGAGCAAGGAGGGATCTCCGCTATGGGTGCAAAGCGGACAATCAGCGTCGGGCTGAAAGGGATGCAAGCAACCGGCGCGACCCCGCAGACACTTCGAGCCACGGGCGGGACTGGCCGCAGTTGTAGTTGACGAAAGCCGCTCCGCGCTCTGCTCTTGGCTGTCCGCGGTACGGCGCGATTGGGTTGAGGAAGAGCAGATATTCGCCCCCAATGTTGTGCCCATGAGACCGATCCATGTAGAAGCCGCCGCTGTTTCGCATCGTGAAGAACTCGATCCGTTGCGGTGGTCGGCCCTTGTAGGAGCGCACGACTTGCAGACGGTAACGCGTCCACGGCATCCCGGAGTCGGGCTTTCCTGCTTCAACGCTGCCGTTAGTTGCGCTGAGCACTCGTGCGCGGACGACCCACCGCGCGTCCGCGTATTCCTGCCTGATCGTGGTGTGGGCGTTATCGATCCCTCGGTAGATGCACAAACCCTCGGCCGACGCCGCAAGGGTAAGCAAGAGCGCAGCAAGCGCGATACGGGGCCAAGGAGTCATCGGGCGAGGCTACACCGCGCTCCCGAAGGTCCACAATGGGTCGAAGGCAGACATCCCGCCATCACGGTCGTGCCACCTTTTCGGCTTCACTGGGCACGAAAGCTGAATGATTCATTTTCTGCCAAAAAGCTTCTCGATATCGCCGTGCGCAAGCTTCACCCATGTCGGGCGGCCGTGGTTGCATTGGCCGGAGTGGGGGGTGACTTCCATTTCGCGTAGGAGGGCGTTCATTTCCGCCACGGAGAGCAGCCGCCCTGCCCTGACCGAGCCGTGGCAGGCCATGGTTGCGGCCACGAGATCGAGTTTCTCCTTCAGGCTCAACGCTTCGTCGAACGCGGCGAGTTCGTCGGCGAGGTCGGTGACAAGGCCGCGCACGTCGCCGGCGCCGAGCATCGCCGGCGTGGCGCGGACCAGCATGGCGCGGGGGCCGAAGCGTTCGAGCTCGAGGCCCATTTCGGCGAGTTCGGCGATGCGGCCCTCCAAGCGATCGCAGGCGCTTTCATCCAGCTCCACCACTTCGGGCAGCAGCAGAGCCTGACGGGAGACGCCGCCATTGGCCATTGCGCGGCGCATGCGTTCAAGCACCAGCCGCTCGTGGGCGGCGTGCTGGTCGACGAGGACAAGGCCGTCTTCGGCTTCGGCGACGATGTAGGTGGCGGCGACCTGTCCCCGGGCGACGCCGAGCGGGTAGCGGCCGGCTTCGGGGGGAGCCTGAGTGGCGGCTTCGGCGCGGGCTTGGGGAAGGAAGTCACTATGCTCCTCGCGCACACTTCCCGTCACCCCCGCGAAAGCGGGAATCCCGCTTCTTTGGGGCGTCCAAAGGTAAGAGGAAGCGGGATTCCCGCTTTCGCGGGAATGACTGGTTTCACTCTGCCACGGCACATTCACCGCCGCGGGTTGGGCGCTTCGGAAGCCGGCGCTGTCCAGCGCGTGGCGGAGGCCCCCGATGATCAGGCCGCGGATCAGGGCCGGCTCCCGGAACCGGACTTCGGTCTTGGCCGGGTGGACGTTGACGTCGACTTCCTCGCCGGGGAGGTCGAGGAACAAGGCGACCACCGGGTGACGGTCGCGGGCGAGGAGATCCTGATAAGCGGCCCGAAGCGCGCCGATCAGCAGCCGGTCTTTTACGGGGCGGCCGTTGACGAACAGGAATTGGTGGTCGGCCACGCCGCGGTTGAAGGTGGGAAGTGACGCCACGCCGCCCAGCCGCGCATTGCCGCGGGCGAAATCGACGGCGAAGCTGTTCTCGGCCAGCGCCCGATCGGTGAGCGCCGCGACCCGCGCCGGGCGGTCCTCCCCCGCCTGTACGGACAAGTTCCGCCGCCCGTCATGCTCAAGCGTGAAGCCGACATCCGGCCGCGCCATGGCGAGCCGCTTCACCACGTCGACGCAGGCGGCATATTCCGAGCGCTCGGAGCGCAGGAACTTGCGCCGCGCCGGCACCCGGCCGAACAGGTCCTCCACCAGGATCCGGGTTCCGGGCGGAAGCGCGGCCGGCCCCTCCCCCGCTACCTGGCCATTGTCGACGATTCGCGACCAGCCGTCGGCGCCCCGCACCCGGCTTTCCACCATCAGCCGGGCGACGCTTGCGATCGACGGCAGCGCCTCGCCGCGAAAGCCAAGCGTGGTGACCGCGTCGATCTCTTCGCCGGGGAGCTTGGACGTGGCGTGCCGCTCCAACGCAAGCGCCATGTCGGCCGGGCTCATGCCGCAGCCGTCGTCGGCCACTTCGATCCGGCCGATGCCGCCCCCGCCCAGCGACACGGCGATCCGCGTCGCGCCGGCGTCAATCGCGTTCTCCACCAATTCTTTCAGCGCGGCTGCGGGGCGTTCCACCACTTCGCCGGCGGCGATGCGGTTGACGAGATGCTCTGGCAGGCGGCGTATTGACATGCCTTTTCCTCTAGACGAAGCGGCCGCCTCCCGCGAGGCGCGATTAACCTTATCGGTGGCGCGTACAGCGGGCGCGTCCTATAGAAGCAACATTCGGGCGGGGCTGGTATTTTCCATGCCGATTCCCGCTGTGTCAGGAAGTGAGACCCACCCACCATGTCACTCATGCGTTTCTTTAAATTCCCGTCCCACGACATGGCCATCGACCTCGGCACGGCGAACACGGTGGTTTACGTGCGCGGCCGCGGCGTGGTGCTGAACGAGCCGTCGGTGGTCGCCATCGAGACGATCAACGGGGTGAAGCGCGTGAAGGCGGTCGGCGACGACGCCAAGATGATGATGGGCAAGACTCCCGACCAGATCGAGGCAATCCGGCCGCTTCGGGACGGCGTGATTGCCGACATTGACGTCGCCGAACAGATGATCAAGCACTTCATTCAGAAGGTGCACGGCAAGCGCCGCTTCCCGCGCTGGCCGGAAATCGTGATCTGCGTGCCGTCGGGCTCCACCTCGGTCGAGCGCCGTGCGATCCGCGATGCGGCCTCAAACGCCGGCGCTTCCCAGGTGTGGCTGATCGAGGAGCCGATGGCCGCCGCGATCGGTGCCGACATGCCGGTGACCGAGCCGATCGGCTCCATGGTCGTCGACATCGGCGGCGGCACCACGGAAGTCGCAGTGCTGTCGCTTCGCGGCCTTGCCTACACCACCTCGGTGCGCGTTGGCGGCGACAAGATGGACGAAGCGATTTCCTCCTACGTCCGCCGCAACCACAACCTCCTGATCGGCGAAGCCACGGCCGAGCGGATCAAGAAGCAGGTCGGCATCGCCAAGCCGCCGCCCAACGGTTCGGACGGCCTCTCCGTCCACATCAAGGGCCGCGACCTGGTGAACGGCGTTCCCAAGGAAATCGTCATCAACCAGCGCCAGATCGCGGAAGCGCTTTCGGAGCCGGTCGGCACAATCGTTGAGGGCGTTCGCATCGCGCTCGAGAATACCGCGCCGGAACTGGCCGCCGACATCGTCGATCAGGGCATCGTGCTCACCGGCGGCGGCGCGCTGCTCCAAGGGCTGGACGAAGTGCTTCGCGACGAGACCGGCCTTCCCGTCACCGTTGCCGAGGATCCGCTGACCTGCGTCGCAATCGGCACCGGCCGGGCCCTGGAGGAAGAAATCTTCCGCGGCGTTCTTCAAACGGCCTGAGCCTTTAGGGAAGCTGACGCATGGCGCCGCCATCGACCCGGCGCCCCGGATTTTCCCGAAGGGCGCAATACGGACTGTTCATCGGCTATGTCGTTGCGGTCGCGGGCGTGCTCTTTTCGGTCCTGCTGCTGGTCCTCTCGATCGTCGATCCGACCGGCTTCAGGGCGCTGAAGGGCGCGGCGCTGGACGTCACCGCGCCGGTCACCGCCGGCGGGCGAAGCGTTTCGACCTTTTTCAGCGCGATCGGCAGCAATGTCGGCAACTACTTCAACGCCGCCGGACAGAATGGCGATCTCAAGCGCCAACTCGCCGCATCGCGCCGTAAGCTGATCGAAGCGCGCGCGACGGAGCTCGAGAATGGGCGGCTGAAGGCCCTGCTCAAGCTCAGCGAGGAAACGCAGGACGAAGTGGTGGTGGCGCGCATCGTCGGCTCCTCGTTCGATTCGGTGCACCGCCTTGCGACGCTCTCCGCCGGCTCCTCGTCCGGAGTTCGCCCGGGGCAGCCGGTGCGCGCGCCGGACGGGCTGATCGGACGGGTGATCGAAACCGGGCGCTGGGCATCGCGGGTGCTTTTGATCAGCGATGGGGCAAGCAACATCCCGGCCCGGCTGGTGCGCGACGGCACGCCGGCGATCGCCGTCGGGCGGAGCGACGGCTCGCTGGACCTCAAGACGCTGGAAGTGGGCAAGAACCCGTTCAAGCGCGGCGACGTGCTGGTCACCTCGGGCGTCGGCGGCGTCTACCCGCCGAACATCCCGGTCGCCATCGTCGTCCGGGTGGAGGGCGAGCGGACCATCGCCAAGCCGGTCGCCGATCCCGCCCATGCGGATTTCGCGATGGTTCTCCGCCCCTATCAGCCGCTTGCCGATGCCCCGCTCTCCGAAGCCGCCACCGCGGCGCTGCGGGGCACCGCGCAATGAGCCGGATCGCCGGCTCCAGCCGCGACGTTGCTCTCCTTGGCATAAGACGGCAGGTGGTGCCGGTGGTGACCACCATGATCGCCGCCTTGCTCGACGCCCTCCCCGTGGTGGCGACGACGCCGCTCACCCCCGACTTCGCCTTTCTGGTGCTGCTCGCCTGGCGGCTGCTCCGCCCGGAAATCTGGCCGGCCTGGGCGGCGCTTCCCCTTGGCCTGTTCAACGATCTCGCCTCCGGCCACCCGATCGGCCAGTCGATGGCGATCTGGACGGCCTTGTTCCTGCTTCTGGAGCTTGCCGACAGCCGCACCGGCTGGCGCGATTATTGGATCGACTGGCTGTTCGCCTCTCTCGCCATCCTCGCCCACAGCTTCGCCGGCTGGTACATCGCGCGGGCGATGGGCAACCGCGCCGAATTCGCGATCATGCTCCCGCAATATGTGCTCTCGGTTATCGCTTACCCGCTGGTGGCGCGGCTGGTGGTGGGGCTCGATCGCTGGCGGCTCGCGCGATGACCCGCCGCTACCGGCCGATCGTTACCGAGAATAATCAGGTCTACACCTTCACGCGCCGCGCCCTGGTGCTCGGCGGGGCGCAGGGCGTGCTCGCGCTTGGGCTGGCGGCGCGGATGGGCTGGATCGCGGTTCACGAAAACGAGCGGTGGAAGCTGCAGTCGGAATCGAACAGGGTGCAGATGCGGCTGATCCCGCCCAGGCGCGGCTGGATCGTCGACCGGAGCGGCCACCCGATCGCCATCAACCGCTCCGACTTCCGCGTCGATCTCATCCCCGACCGGCTGACCGATCCGGATCGGATCCTGGCCGAACTCACCAAGCTCCTCGACCTGCCGCCGGACGAGGTCGAGCGGGTGAAGGAGGAGCTTGAGCATGCCGCCGGCTACCAACCGGTGCCGGTCGCCGAGAACCTCCCGTTCGAGAAATATGCGGCGGTAACAGTGCGCCTGCCCGAGCTTCCCGGCGTCGCTCCGCTTCGCTCCTTCTCACGCTTCTATCCGGACGGCGCCGCGGTGGCGCACCTGGTCGGCTATGTCGGAACGCCGAACAAGGCAGAATATGAGAAAGAGAACAAGCTTCCGCTGCTGATTACGCCGGGTTTCAAGATCGGCAAGGAAGGTCTTGAAAAGACGATGGAACAGCGCCTGCGCGGCAAGCCCGGCGCGCAGCGGGTGGAAGTCACCGCCGGCGGCACATTGGTGCGTGAGCTATCGACCTTGCAGGACGTCAGCGGCTCGCCTCTCCCGCTCACAGTTGATGCCGGGCTGCAGACTTTCGCCGCCCGCCGCTTGGGCGACGAATCGGGTTCGGTGGTGGTGCTCGATTGCCTCACCGGCGACATTCTCGCTTTGGCCTCGATGCCCGCTTACGACCCGAACAACTTCACCGACGGCATCAGCCAGAACGAGTGGAAGATGTTGTCGCAGGATGAGCGCAAGCCGCTGCTCAACAAGGCGCTGAACGGCCTCTATCCGCCCGGCTCCACCTTCAAGCCGATGGTCGCCATGGCATTGCTGCAGGCCGGGATCGACCCGAAGGCGCGGGTCAATTGCCCAGGCGGGTTCCAGCTCGGCAACCGCTTCTTCCGCTGCCTCGGCCGCCACGGCTCGATGACCATGCACACGGCCATCGCCAAGAGCTGCAACACCTATTTCTATTCCATGGGCCGCCGCGCCGGGATCGACATCATCTCGGCGATGGGCAAGCGGATGGGCTTCGGCCAGAAGTTCGACCTGCCTGTCGTCTCCCAGAATTACGGCACCATGCCGAGCGCGCCCTGGAAGAAGGCGCGCTACGAAAAGAGCGCCAAGCTGGTCGAGCGGCCGGACTGGACCGAATCCGACACGCTCAACACGTCGATCGGCCAGGGCTTCGTGATCGTGAACCCGCTCCAGCTCGCGGTGATGGTCGCGAAGGTCGCCTCCGGTCTCGACATCCAGCCGCGGATCATCCGTACCAACCACCCTCCCCCGCAGCCTTTGCCCTTTGCCAAGGAGCATTTCGAAACGGTGCGCGGCGGTATGTGGGAAGTGGTGAACGGCGCCGGCACCGCGGGCCGAAGCCGTCTTGAGCTTCCCGGCATCGAAATGGGCGGCAAGACCGGCACGGCGCAGGTGCGGCGGATCACAGGCTCGCAGCGCGGCCAGTCGGGCGCCTGGAAGTATCGCGACCATGGCCTGTTCGTCTGCTTCGCCCCTACGGCCAATCCGCGCTACGCCTGCTCGGTGGTGATCGAGCACGGCATGGGCGGCGCCCGCGCGGCCGCGCCGGTCGCAAAGGACGTCCTTACCTACCTGTTCGACAAGGAGCGGGCGATGGCGTCGCTCACCGCCTTCGAGCAGCAATGGGGCGGCACCATGGCCGAGCGGATGGCGGCGCGGGCGCAGCGCTGGCTTGCCGCCCAGGGCAAGCCGCAGCCGCCCGAGGGCACGCGCTGATGCGCCCCGCTTTCGTCCCTGCCGCAATCGCCGATCTGCCCTGGTCGATGCTTTGGATCGTACTCGCCCTCGCCGCCGCCGGCATCCTTGGCCTGTATTCGGCGGCGGGCGGGTCGCTTTTCCCCTGGGCGCTGATGCACGCGGCGCGTTTCACAGTGTTCCTCGGCCTTGCCTTTTTCCTGTCGCGCTTCCGAATGCAGACATTCCACGACCTTGCCTGGCTCGGCTACGGCGGTGGGATCGTGCTGTTGATCCTGACGCTCGCCCTTGGGGTCATCGGCGGCGGCGCGCGAAGCTGGCTTGAGCTCGGCTTTCTGCGCCTGCAGCCGTCCGAGCTGATGAAGGTCAGCATCGTCATCGTTCTCGCCCGCTTCTACAGCCACATCCCGCCGCGCGAGGTTCGGCGCTGGTCGGCTATTTGGCCGGTCGCGGTGTTCCTCGGGCCACCGATCGGGCTCATCCTCCTCCAGCCCGATCTCGGCACCACCATGCTGATCGTGCTCAACACGGTCGCCCTGATGTTCCTCGCCGGCCTGCCGCTCCGGCTGTTCATCGGCAGCGGCATCGCCGTCGGCGCCGCGCTGCCGCTCGTCTACCACACCCTGCTCCTCCCCCATCAGCAGGAGCGCGTGCTGATCTTCCTCAACCCCGAAGCCGATCCCCTGGGCTCGGGCTACCACCTCACCCAATCCAAGATCGCCATCGGTTCGGGCGGCATCTTCGGTAAAGGCTTCCTAAACGGCACCCAAAGCCACCTCCACTACCTGCCTGAACAGCATACCGACTTCATCTTCTCGGCAATCGCCGAGGAATGGGGGCTGGTCGGCGGCGTGGTGCTGATCGCCTTGTTCTTCCTGCTCCTCAAATGGGGCATGGGCGTCGCGATGGAGGCCAAGGGCAAGTTCGAGCGGCTGACCGCGGCCGGCCTTGCAATGACGATCTTCTTCTACATCGCCATCAACCTGATGATGGTGATGGGCCTCGCCCCCGTGGTCGGCATCCCGCTGCCGCTCGTCTCTTACGGCGGATCGGCGATGCTGACGGTGATGATCTGCCTCGGCCTGTTGATGGCGATCGACCGCCAGAACCGGGCAGAGCGCAGCCGCCGCTGAAGCCGCGCCACAAGCGCTTGCAATCCCCGCAACCGCCGACTAGAGGGCGCGTCTGCCCAGCAAGGCACGGACGCATAGCTCAGTTGGTAGAGCAGCTGACTCTTAATCAGCGGGTCCTAGGTTCGAGCCCTAGTGCGTCCACCACCCTCTTTTCAAACACTTACGCTAGTTGCTTGCCACCAGTTGGAGCCGCGGACGGCCCCCACTGTGACCAGTTTTGTGACCTGCCGTTTCGCGGTTTTCCGCCGTTTCTTCCAGTGTGACCGGAAACGTCAGCTTGGCCGCGTGAGGCTCGAGGTGCTTCACCGACATATGCGCGTAGCGGCGCACCATCGATTCGGACTTCCAGCCCCCCAGCTCCTGAAGCACCCAGGTGGGCACGTCATTCTGCCGGAGCCACGTCGCCCAGGTGTGCCTGAGGTCGTGCCAGCGGAAATCCTTGATCCCGCAGGCTTTGAGAGCCCCGCGCCAGGCCCTGGTGTTCGCCGTCTTTAGGGGGTTTCCCTTGTACGTGAACACATGGGTCCGGTGCTTTCCGGCCTGACGCTCGAGCACCGCAACCGCGATATCGTTCAGGGGAACGCCAAGAGCCTCCCCGTTCTTCGTATCGCCGTCCCCAATCGTCGCGATTCGCCGCGCCAGGTCGACGCGCTCCCACGTGAGATCGAGGATGTTGCGCTGCCTCAAGCCCGTGGCCAGAGCGAACAGCACCACCTCGCGCTGGTGCTCCGGCAACCTCGCCAGCACGGCCTGGGCCTGCTCGGTCGTCAGATACCGAACCCGGACCTTGCCGCCCCTTGCGTAGGTCTTGAACGCCGGCATCGCGTCGATCCACTCCCACTCCCGCATCGCGCGCCGGAAAATGGCGCGAATGAGCGCCACGTAGAGGTCCTTCGTGCGATCCGAGCGGCGGGCGAGCTGCCTCGACACCAACCGGTCGATCAAGTCCCGGCTCACCTGGTCAAGAGTCCTGCCCCTCAAATGCCTGGTGAACCACCGGATCCGGCTCACATCGTCCCGGCGGGACTTCTTGTGCGCCTTCTCCTTCAGCCACCGCAAAGCCGCTTCGTCCCAGGTCCGCTTTGGCTTCTGCTTCAGATGGGCAAGGTCCCACAGCTGGGCCTTCAGTCGATCGTGCGCCTCCTGGGCCTTTTTCCTGTCGGTCGTTCCAAGAGAGCGTCTAAGGAGCGTTCCGTCAGGTGCTGTGAGCTTGACGTAGTAAATTCCTGCACGTTTCCAGAGTGCCATAATGCCTCCTTATGGTCGGCACTCAGCTGCATCCGTGCTGGAGCAGCGTAGGCGGAGCGCATCCAGGCGACAAGATCGCACTCGAGGAACCGCCAATCCCGACCCACCTTGGCACCCGGCATCCTCCCCTCTCTGGCGCGGGAGCGGATGGTATTCGGATGGACGTTTAGAAACGCCGCGGCCTCCCTCAGCGAAAGGACCCGCTGCCGCAATTCCTCCGTTCGAGGTCCCGATCCCGAGCCCCCCTCAGCGATCAGTACTGGCGTCTTGTGGTCCAAGAGATTTCTGCCGGGTTGACGGGTGCGAGAGGTGAGACTCGCCTGAAAACAGGCGTTTCACGAGTCCCTCGCCGACGCAGCAACGGCGTGTAGACGGAAGGACCGCTTCTCCCCGCGAGGGAATTCGCCTTCGGGCGTCCTGACGGAGAAGAGGGCGGCTGCTCACGCCGCCGCACGAAGGGGCGGCGCATGAATTCTCAATGAATAAACTTGCATACGAGCGCCCTCTCCTCGAACTTAGACCGCGAGGAGAGAAGGTCATTTCCGCAGTTTCGAAGCTCAAGCGGCACCTGCGCCCGGGACAGGTTTACCGGCTAAAGGAGCTCGCGCGCTGGTCGAATGCAGTCGATCGGCATGTTCGCGCGCTCGTCACGGAGGGGTGTCTCAAGAAGGTTTCGGCGGGTGTCTACCTGGCGCCGCGCAAGACACGCTTCGGCGACGCTCCGGCAACACCGGAGAAGCTCGTCGCGACCTTCCTGAAGGACGACCGCTTCCTGCTGGTTTCGCCAAGCGCCTATAACGGCCTCGGGGTCGGCACCACCCAGCTCTACAACGAGCCGGTCGTCTACAATCGCAAGCGCCACGGCCGCTACACGCTGGACGGCCGTGTCTACGAGTTTCGGCTGCGCCCGTCCGTGCCCTCTCGCTTGACCGAGGAGGTGCTGCTCGTCGACCTGCTCCACAACCTGCGGCGCTTGCCGGAGGACGAGATGGCGGTTCTCCCGCGGGTGCTGGAGCGCGCGCGGGCGATGGACAAAGGACGTCTCAAGCGGGCCGTCGACGAATACGGCTCCGCTCGCGCAGCCCGATTGTTGGCGCCCCTTCTCGACGATCCCAAGGCAAGGTCCAGGACCTGATGCCCCTCCATGAGGCGACGCTTAGCAGACCAAGTGCCGTGACCGCCTAGGATCATGCTTCCGCTCTCGCGGTCACTTTGCTCCCCGGCGACGGCGAGCAAGCGCCCGCTCGCTCTCCAGAAATGCAGTGAGGATAGCCGGTATCAGCTCCGCGACCGGTTCCGCCTCGCCATAGGCTTCGGCGTAGAGCGCCGCATAATCCGCAAGCGATCGGCTGAGCTCGGGCGAGACGCTGATCGTGATCCTGACCGGCGTGCGCTCGGGGAGCTTCGGCAATCGGAGCTCAGCCACGCCCGCCCCCTTTCCAGGGCCGCAGCACGAGATCCTTGTGGATCACCGCCAGCAGCCGAAACCCGGGGCGGACCTTGAGCGTCGGCTGGACATCGAGGTTACGGACGGTGATCTGGTCCCCAGCCCTCGATGCGTTTTGCTGCGTCGCCTCTCTAACGGCGCGGACAAGATCACCCTCGCTGCCGAGGCTGACCTGCGTCCCGACTCCTAGCAGTGTCGACAGCGCCACGCCTTTGAGGAGCCGCCACGTGTGAAAGTCCACCCGGTCGGAAACCCCCGCATAACCCGACGAATCCGTGGCGGGCTCATTGTCGAGCTGGACCGAAGCCCCGTCGGGGAACACGATCCGCTTCCAGACCAGCAGGGCCCGGCTCTGGCCGTAGGCGACGACGCTGTCATACGCACCGACCAGGCGAGCGCCCTGCGGCACGAGGATCGTCCGGCCGGTCGCGCTGTCGCGGACATTCTCCGTCACCTGCGCGAACACGATCCCCGGCAAGTCCGAGTTGAGGCCCGTTATCAGGCTCGCGGGAATGACGGTACCGGCGCTTAGCGTCCAGGGAGACGAAGGAGCCGAGAGCGCGTGCGGGTCGGCGGTTCCCGGCGCTGACCGCGCAAAGTCGATCTTGCGTGCCTGCCCCACGGGTGACGGAGCTGCGGAGCCCTCCGCGCGCGTCGCTTCCTGCGAAGGCGCCGCCCCAACGGCGATGGACGGGACATCTTCGACCGCGCCGCGTCGCGTTAGCTGAACCCCGACCGGCGACCTTCGCGCGGCATCCATCTCCGCCAGCCGTCGCTCTCGCGACGCTTCCGCAGCAGCCTGATCCCTCTGCGCTGCCTGAGCCCCCTCAGTCGCGACGGCAGGCGGTGCCGTGGCGAGGCTGCGCTCATGGTCGAGGATCGGACGGCCCAGGTCCCCTGGCAGCGGCGGCCCCAAGCGCGGCGCATCGCCGTAACCGGTCGGCGCGTTGGCGAGTGCGTCAGGCGGAGCTTTGCTGAGCGGCTCCCCGTCGTCCCTTCCTTCGGCGGCGAAACGGAAGCTCGCCGGCTCGAGCGCGAGCCAGGTCACTCCGATCACCCCGGCCGAGACCGTGGCCGTGATTCCGATGATGAGACCCTTGCGGAAGCGGACAACGGGGCGGGGCCGGCCGCGCAGGACCAGCGCTTCGGGATCTTCCTTGGGCGGCGAAACAGGAATGTCGATATCGCTGCGGAAGTCACTCACGAGCTCCTCCCCTTCCGCCTGCGCGTCTCCGTGCCGCCGGTCTTCACGATGCGCACGACCTGTTGCTTGTCGCCGCCGAGCCGAAGCTCGGCAGCGCCGAACAGGCGGTCGACCACATAATAGCGGCCGCGCACGCGATAATTGACCAGCTCGGCGGCGCCACCCTCACCCCGAACGAACAGCGGCGGCGCCTCCCCCGTCGCGAGGCTGGCGGGGAACTCAACGAACACCTGCCGCCCGTCGTCGAACGCGCGCACCGGCCGCCAGGAAGGCCGGTCGCCTTCGATCGCATAGCCGAAGTTCAGCCGCTCGACGGCAATCCCCTCCGCGATAGGCGCGGCCTCAACGGCCTCGGCCGCCCCACCGCCGCCGCGAACGGCGAGCAGCGCGTCGTCGGGATAGGACCAGGCGATGCTGACCATCGCCCCGCCGGAACTGCTCTCGAGCTGGACATGATAGACCCGCCGGTCGGTGGCGATGAGCAGGTTCGTCCTGAGGCCGGATGCGGAAGGTTTGACAAGGATGTGCACCCGGCGCGACCCGCCGGCGCCGCTGGTCGTATCGCCGATCACCCAGCGCACCGTGTCGCCGGCGGCGACGGAGACCAGCGCCTCGCCCGGCTGGAGGGCGATGTCGCTCACCTGCTCGGGCGCCGTGTAGAGTCGGTAGAGGGATCCTTCCATCCACGGATAGATCTGCACCGCGCCCGAATAGTCGTCTCGGCTGGGCTCGCGCAGCGCCGCGCGGTTCGCGGCAGCGACGCGCGCGGCCGCAGGCGAGGCCGGCCGGTGGGCGCGCAAGCGCCTGTGGGGAGTCCGAGGAGCCGGAGCGATGATCGGCCCCGCCGGTCGCGGAGCGAGGGAAGGCGCCGGTGGTTCGGGCACCAGCGCGGCCGGCGCAAACGGCCGCTCCGGTAACCGCGGAGCCGGCGGGACGGCGGCGTGGCCCGCGCAGGCGGCGAGCGCGAGCGCGCCGGCCAAGGTGGCCAGGACGGGTGTGTTCATCGATCGGTCCTTTCGAGAGGGAGCGGAGCCGCGGGCGCGGCAAGGCCGGGATCGAGGGGAGAGCCGTGCGGGATGCCGGAGGGAAGCTGCGACCGTGCCGGCGCGGGCGGCGGCGGCAGCGAAGCGCCGGCCTCGATCTCCTTTGACCAGTCGACGGCGTTGACGTAGAGGCCAAGCGGGTTCTTGCGCAGCGTCTCGGCGGAGCGCGGCGGCTTGACCACGATGGAGAGAATGGCCGTCCAGTGCGAGGTGCCGGCAAGGCTGCCGCGCTCGAAGACGCTCTCCGCCCACTTCACCTGGAACGAGCGCTCCGAAGCGCGCACGACGCTGGTGACCTGCACCGAGACGGTGCGGCGGCCGACATCGGCGAACGGATTGCTGGACCGGGCATGCTCGCCGAGGAAGACGGCGCCTCGCCGGGTCGCAAAATCATAGGCCGAGAGCCAGTTCTCGCGCATCAGCACCGGGTCGAGCGAGACCGAGCGGATGTCCGAGATGAACTTTGCAAGGTGCCAGGCGATCTGCGGGTCCGTCGGCTGATATTCACGGTCGGCCGGCGAGACCGCACGCGCCTCCCCGAGCCGGTCGACCTCGACCACGTAAGGCACGACGCGGCTCTGCATCGACTGCCAGAGCAGCCCGCCGGAGAGGGTGCCCGACAGGAACAGGCCGCCGAACGCCATCAGCCGCCAGTTCCGCGCCTGGACACGCGCGGAGCCGATCCTGTCGTCCCAGGCCTGCGCCGCCCGCTGGTAGGGCGTGACGGGCTCGGGCGTGCGCCCGTAACGCTGCAGCGCTCGCTTGAATCGCATGAGCTTCAATCCTCTCTTTCCTTGATGTCGGGGGTTGCGCCGGCGGCGCCGCGGTCGCCCTCGCGCACCGCCTGGAGGGCGGCATGGCGATGATGGCGCGACGCCTGCTCGGATCGCAGGCGCCGCGCCCATTGCGGCGCCCCTTCGCCCGGGCCCTCCGGAGCGGCCGTACCGCCCGGCCGGGGGGCTCCGGCCCGAAGCGCCGCCGCCTCGCCCGCCTGCGCGGCCGCGCCGAGCCCGAGCGTCTCGCCGGCCTTTTGCCGCGTGAGCGCGGCGCCGGTGCGGCCGACGCCGGCAAGGCCGGCGCCGACGCTCGAGGAGCCGGAGGTCTCCTGACCGAGCCGGTAGGCCGCCGAGGCGCCCGACCCGACGGCCGTACCGGCGCGAAGTGCGCCCAAGGCTCCGCCGCCCAGCGCGCGGGTGCCGCCCATAGCGGCGGCCCCGCCGGCTGCGAGGGTTCCGGCCGCCGCGGCGGCGGTGCCGATCGCTGCCCCGGCACCGAGCTGCGGGGCTCCGGCGACGAGCCCGGAGGCTATGCCGGGGCCGAAGATGCCGAGGCCGAACAGAGCGAGGCTGGCGAGGACGAGGCTCATCGCTTCGCCGATGTCCGGTTCCTTGCCATTGAGGGCGCCGACGAATTCGTTGAAGAAGCCCGATCCGATGCCGACGATGACGGCGAGGACCATGACCTTGATCCCTGAGGAGACGACGTTGCCGAGCACCCGCTCGGCGAGGCAGCTGGTCCTGTTCCAAAGCGCGAACGGCACCAGCACGAAGCCCGCGAGGGTCGTCAGCTTGAACTCGAGGATGGTGATGAAGAGCTGCACCGCCAGCACGAAGAATGCGATGATCACGACCAGCCAGGCGATCAGCAGCACGGCGATCGTGAGGAAATTCTCGAAGAAGCTGGTGAACCCCATCAGCTGGCTGACCTGGTCGAGGAGCGGCCAGGCCGCCTCGAAGCCGGTGCCGGCGAGGTGGCCGGGCTTGAGCAGGTCGTCCGCCGTCATCGTGCCGCCGCCGGCGGTGATGCCCAGGCCCGCGAAGGAGCGGAAGATGATGTCGGCCAACGTCGAGAAGCGGCCGAGGATCAGCGCGAACGCACCGACATAGAGGATCTTCTTGAGGAAGCGGCCGATGACGTCGTCCTCGCCGCCCATCGCCCAGAACAGGCCGGCCAGCGTGATGTCGATCCCGACCAGGACCGTCGTCAGGAAGGCGACGTCGCCGTGGAGAAGCCCGAACCCGCTGTCGATGTAGCGGATGAAGGCGGCCATGAAGCGGTCGATGACGTTGAGGTCGCCCATGGCGAGGGATCCGATCGGGTTGCGGAAGGGAAGAGCCGCGGGGCTCCAAGGGGGAGGAGCCCCGCGGCGGACGCGCGCCGGGGGAAAGCGCGCGCCCGTTCGAAGCTATTGCGGGGTGTAGGCGCGGCCTAACCCCAGGAACCGCCGGGTCGACTCGCGCGCCTCCCCTTCCGCCTGCACCCGCCGGGCGCGTTCCACCGACGCCTCGCGCAGGCTCGCGGCGAGCAGGCTCTGGAGCTGGAGCTGCTGCTTGGCCGAGAGGGCGAGGAGCTGGTTCGTGGCCTGGGCGGCGGCGAGCGCTCCGTCCGCGCTCTGGCTGCGCCCGACCAGCTCTTCGAGCAGGCCCGCATCGCCGCGGACATTCTCGGCGACCTGCGCCTGGACCGCCATGCTCTGCCTCAGCCCGGCCGTCGCCGCATCGAGACGGGCGCGGGCGTCGACCACGCGGCGGTCCGAACGCAGCGCGGCATCGACCGAGCCGGGGAACATCGCGCGGAGGCGCTCGTCCAATCGGTCGACGCGAAAGTCGATGCCTTTCGCCTCGTCGATGAGGCGGCCGACCTTCGCCATCGACGACTTCAGCCGCTCGAGTTCCGGAAAGTCGATCCTCTTGAGGTTCCTCGCCATGTCCTGGACCATGGCCGCCTCGTTCTGGAGCGACTTCACCTGGTTGTTGATCTGCTCCAGCGCCCGCGCCGCCTGCAAGACGTTCTGAGCGTAATTGGTGGGGTCGAACACCGGGATCGCCGCCGCTGGCGAGGCGGGAACGACGAAGGTGAGGGGCGCCGCGGCAAGCAAGGCGGCGGCGATCGGACGGAGTGTGGAAAAGCGTTTCACGTCACTGGTCTCCTTCGGGGTTGAAGAGGTCGAAGTCGGGGAGGGCGGCCGCGGCCCAGTCGAGCCCGGCCTCGCGCAGGAAGATCTCCGCGAAACGGCCACGGCCGTGCCCGGCGAGGATCCCGTCGATCCGCTTCTGCGCGGCGGCATCCGAGGCGCCGCAAAGCGCGAGCGCGACCGGGCCAAGGCCGAGCTCGAACAGCCGGTTCCCGCGCCGCGACTGGAGGTAATAGTCCCGCTTCGGAGTCGCCCTCGTGATGAGCTCGATCTGGCGCTCATTGAGGCCGAAGCTTTGATAGGCGGCGCGCGCCTGCGGTTCTCCGGCGCGGTCGTTGGGAAGGAAGATGCGCTGCGGACAGCTCTCGACGATCGCCGGCGCGATGCTGCTCCCCGCGATGTCGGCGAGCGACTGCGTCGCGAACACCACCGCGACGTTCTTCTTGCGCAGCACCTTCAGCCACTCGCGGATCCGGGCGGCGAAAAGCGGGTCGTCGAGGAACACCCAGGCCTCGTCCAGCACGAGCAGGGTCGGGCTGCCGTCGAACCGGGCCTCAAGCCGGTGGAACAGGTAGGTGAGCACCGGCATCACCGCGCCCGTCTGGTGCATCAGCTCCTCGGTCTCGAAGCATTGCACATCGGCGATGCGCAGCCGCTCGTCGGCCGCGTCGAGCAGTCGCCCGAACGGGCCTTCGAGCGTGTAGGGCTGGAGCGCCGACTTGAGCGCGTTGGACTGGAGCAGCAGCGACAGCCCGGTGAGCGTCCGCTCCTCCGCCGGTGCGCTGGCGAGGCTCGCCAAGGCCGACCACACCGCTTCCTTGACCTCCGGCCTCACCGCCACCTTCTCGTGAGCGAGCAGTCCCCCCACCCACTCGGCGGCCCAGCCGCGCTCGGCGTCATCGTCGATCCCCCGCAGCGGCTGAAAGGCAAGACCCCCCTCCCCGCCTTCCGCGGCCATTCCGAGCGCGTGGTGGCTTCCGCCCATGGCGAGGATGGCGGCGCGCGCCGACCAGCCCTTGTCGAACATGTAGATGCGCGATCCCGGGTAGCGCCGGAACTGGAGCGCCAGCAGCGAGAGGAGCACCGACTTGCCCGCACCGGTCGGCCCGACGACGAGCATGTGGCCGACGTCGCCGACATGCGTCGACAGCCGGAACGGAGTCGAGCCGGCGGTGCTGGCGTGGAGCAGCGCCGGGCCCCCGAGATGCGCATTCCCCTCCGGCCCCGCCCAGACGGCGGAGAGCGGCATCAGGTGGGCGAGGTTCAGCGTATGGACGAGAGGCTGCCTGACATTGGCGTAGACATGGCCGGGAAGGCTGCCGAGCCACGCCTCGACGGCGTTCATGCGCTCCCGGATGCAGGTGAAGCCAAGCCCGTTCACCACCCGCTCGACCGAACGGACCTTGTCCTCGGCCCTCTTGGGATCCTCGTCCGCGACGGTCACGGTGGCGGTCAGATAGCCGAACGAGACATAATCCTGCCCGAGCGCCTGGAGGGCGAGGTCCGCGTCGGCGACCTTGTTGTCCGCATCGCTGTCGAGCAGCTGCGCGGGCTGGTTGTACATGACCTCGCGCAGCAGCGCGGAGACGGACTTGCGCTTGTTGAACCACTGCCGGCGCAGCCGGGTCAGGGCCTTGACCGCGTCAGGCTTGTCGAGCGCGATGAAGCGGGTCGACCAGCGATAGCCGAAATCCTGGTGGTTGAGCGCGTCGAGGAGCCCGGGCCGGCTCAGCGAGGGGAAGCCGAGAATGGTGAGCGTGCGCAGGTGGAGTTCGCCGAGCCTCGGCTCGAGGCCGCCGGCGAGCGGCGTGTCGGCGAGCAGCGCGTCGAGATAGAGCGGAGTCTCCGGAACCGCGACGGGGTGGCGCCGGTCCGACACCGCCCGGTGCAGGAACGCCAAGGTCTCAGCGTCGCCGAGCGCGCGCACCTCGGGCATGAAGCCGGCCAGGAGATCGAGCGCGCGGTCGGTTTCCGCGACGAAGCCGGCGAGTGACTGCCGCCAGTCGCGGCCGCCTCCTGCGGCCTCCCGTTCGACGAGGGCCCGCTCGGCCTTGTCCTGGTTGTCTACCGGCGGCAGCCAGGCGAGGGTCAGATGGTAGCGGCTCTCGAAATGGTCCCGGCCGCCCTCGAAGTCGGCCTGGCGCTCGCGGTCGATGAGCCAGGAGGCGGCGTCGGGGAAGCGGCTCTCGGGGTAGCCGACCGCTTCCACCCGCTCGGCCTCGAAGAACAGCGCCCATGCAGATCCGAACCGCTTCAGGGCGTTGTTCGCGCGCGCGCAGGCCGAGACCAGCTCGGCTTCGTTCGCGCTCTCCAGGTCAGGTCCCCGGAACCTGAACGTCCTTTGGAAGCTGCCGTCCTTGTTGAGGACTATTCCCGGCGCGACCAGCGCCGCCCAGGGCAGGTGGTCGGCGAGGCGGTCCGCCCGCGGGCGGTATTCGCGAAGGTTCAGCACGACCACCAGCTCCGCTGCGAGAGGTGCCGGGCGAGCACCGCGGCGAAATCGGGGTCGCGCTTGGCTGCGAACACGGCGAGCGTGTGCCCGGCGGCCCACAGGACGAGGCCGGCGATCCACTGCTGGAGGCCAAGCCCCATCGCGGCGGCGACGGTACCGTTGACGATGGCGAGGCCCCGCGGCGCGCCGCCGAGCAGGATCGGATCGACGAGCGCGCGGTGGATCGGCGCCTCGAACCCCTCGGGGTGGTTGCTCCCGTCGAGGCTCATCCCACCAGCGCCCCGCCGCCGAAGCTGAAGAAGGACAGGAAGAAGGAGGAGGCGGCGAACGCGATCGAGAGGCCGAACACGATCTGGATCAGGCGGCGGAACCCGCCCGCCGTCTCGCCGAACGCCAAAGTGAGTCCGGTGGTGATGATGATGATCACCGCGACGATCTTCGCGACCGGCCCCTGGACGGACTCGAGCACCTGCTGGAGCGGCTGCTCCCAGGGCATGCCCGAGCCTGCGGCCTGCGCCTGGGCAGAGGCGAGCAGAGCGATTGCGGCGGCCGCGACGAGGCGGGCGCCGCGGCGGAGGGTCGGGATCAGGCGCATGAAATAGTCTCCTCGGATGAAGGGTCGGTCTGGCGGTCGATGAGGGGCGCGGCGGCATATTCACCGGCGGCGTCGAGGCCGGAGACGGCGAGCACCGTCTCGACGCGGCGCCCGGACCCGCGTCCGGAGATGAATACGACGAGGTCGATCGCCTCGGCGATCAGGCGCCGGGGCACGATCGCCACCGCCTCCTGGATGAGCTGCTCCAGCCGGTGGAGCGCGGAAAGGCCGCTATTGGCGTGGACGGTCGCGATCCCGCCGGGATGGCCGGTGTTCCAGGCCTTGAGCATGTCCAGCGCCTCGCCTCCCCGAACCTCGCCGACGATGATCCGGTCGGGCCGGAGGCGGAGCGTGGAGCGGACGAGGTCGGCCATGGAGACGAGCCCGGGCCGGGTGCGCAGCGCCACCGTGTCGGGCGCGGCGCACTGGAGCTCGCGCGTGTCCTCGATGAGGATCACGCGCTCCCCGAGCGCCGCCACTTCGGCGAGCAGGGCGTTGGCGAGCGTCGTCTTGCCCGAGCTGGTGCCGCCGGCGATGAGGACGTTGCGCCGCTCCACCGCGGCCCCTGCGAGCAGCCGCGCCGTCTCGGCCGGCATGATGCCGTCCCGGACATAGTCCATCAGCGTGTAGACGCGGCCCGCAGGCTTGCGGATGGAAAAGCAGGGTCCCGTCGCCACCGGCGGCAGCACGCCCTCGAACCGCTCGCCGGCAAGGCCCTCCCCGTGCGGCGGCAGCTCGGCGCTGACGATCGGCGCGCCGGCATGGGCCTCGCCGCGGGCGTGGCTGGCGACGAGCCGGATGATCCGCTCGACCTGCGCCGGGTCCAGCGCGTCTCCCGTCTCGACTCGGCCCTCCCCCAGCCGGTCGAGCCGGAGGACGCCGTCGGGATTGACCATCACCTCGAGGACCAGGGGATCGGCAAGCGCCTCGGCGATGGAGGACCCCATGGCGGTCCGCAGCATGGCGCTGCGCCGAACGGCCGCTTCGTCGCGTGGGCTGGGGGTGGGGAGCATGCTCATCGCCTCAGAAGCTCGGAAGCGGGCCGTCGGCCGCCCCGGAGCCTTCGTTCGCGGCGCGGGCCGCGAGCACCGGCGGCAGCGGCCGGGCGAGCCGCTCCAGCCGCGCCTCTGCGGAGCCGTCGCCGTCCTCCTCGCCGAGGGCGAGCAGGTCGAGCTGCCCCGGCGCCGGGGCCCGGCTCCGCCGCCGCGGCGGCGCGCCCGGCTCGCGGGCCCGTTCGAGGCCGCTGCCGGTGCCGCCGGCGGCGATCACGGCCAGCCGCGAGTCCACGCCGCGAACGGCGTCCGTCCAGCCGTGGGCACGCGGCTCCGGCACATCCGCATAGCGCCCCAAGGCCAGCGGCGGCGGCGGGAGCAGCCGCGGCGTGAAGTTGCGGTCCTCGAAGTAACGCAGCTTGCTCGCGCGGATCGGAGGAAGGCCGGAGACGAGCACCAGCTCGTCCGCGGGCGGGAGCTGCATGACTTCGCCGGGCGTCAGCAGCGGGCGCGACGTCTCCTGGCGGCTGACCATGACGTGGGCCAGCCAGGGGGCGAGGCGGTGCCCGGCATAATTGCGCATGGCCCGCTGCTCGGTCGCGGTGCCGAGCGCGTCGGAGATGCGCTTCGCGGTCCGCTCGTCGTTGGTCGCGAACGCGACCCGGACGTGGCAATTGTCGAGGATCGCGTTGCTCTCGCCATAGGCCTTGACGATCTGGTTCAGCGACTGGGCGATCAAGAAAGCGCAGATCCCGTAGCCGGCGAGGAACGCCAGCGCGGTTTCGAAGAAGTCGAGCCGGCCGAGCGCCGGGAACTCGTCGAGCATCAGCAGCAGCCGGCGCCGGCGCGGCCCGTCCTCCGCCTCCAGCCGTTCGGTGAGCCGCCGGCCGATCTGGTTGAGGACGAGGCGGACGAGCGGCTTGGTCCGCGAGAGGTCCGAGGGCGGCACGACGAGGTAGAGCGAGAGCGGCCGCTCGCCTTGCGTCAGGTCGGCAACCCGCCAGTCGGAACCGGAGGTCACCGCTGCGACGGTCGGGTCACGGTAGAGGCTGAGGAAGGACATCGCGGTCGACAGGACCCCGGAACGCTCATTCTCGGACTTGTCGAGGAGCTCTCGCGCCGCCGACGCGACGACGGGATGGACCCGGGGCGCATCGGCCGTGCCGAGATGATCGGTGGTCATCATCACCCGCAGGGTCGATGCGAAGCTGCGCGCCGGATCGGAGAGGAAGGAGGCGACCCGCGCGAGCGTCTTCTCCTCCTCCGCGTAAAGGACGTGGAGGATCGCGCCGACGAGCAGAGCGTGGCTGGTCTTCTCCCAATGGTTGCGCCGCTCCAGCGCCCCTTCGGGATCGACGAGAATGTCGGCGATGTTCTGGACGTCGCGGACCTCGTCGGCGCCGCGCCGCACCTCGAGCAGAGGATTGTAGCGCGCCGAGCAGGCGTCGGTCGGATCGAACAGAAGGCAGTGCGAGAAGAGCGAGCGCCACCCGGCGGTCAGCCGCCAGTTCTCGCCCTTGATGTCATGGACGACGACCGAGCCCGTCCAGCTGAGCAGGGTCGGCACGACCAGGCCCACGCCCTTGCCGCTCCGGGTCGGCGCGAACGCCATGACATGCTCAGGCCCGTGGTGCCGCAGATAGTCGCCGCCGAGCCGGCCCAAAAACAGCCCGCTTTGCCCGAACAGTCCGGCCGAGCGGATCTCCCGCGGCTCGGCCCAGCGGGCGGAGCCGTAGGTGGTGACCACGCCCGACTGCCGCGCCCGCCAGAGCGAGCCGCCCACCGCCGCCGCGCATCCGAGGAACCCGCTGGCGCCGGCGAGGGCGCCGGCGCGGTCGAACACGGAAGGGGCATAGGCCTCATAATGATACCACCAGCCGAACAGGGCCCAGGGCCGGTAAACGGGCAGCCGCCCGAGCAGGAACCAGGGCGCACCCAGCTGCGGCTGATAGGCGAGCATCGCCGCGGCCCACTGGGTCGCGGCCCAGACCCCGAGCAGGATGATCGCGAGCACGACCAGTATCTGGCCGAGCAGCAGCTTGGTGGGTGTCATCGATCCCTCCCGCCCGCGGGCGGCATGCCGGCGGGCTCGGGATCAGACTTGGGCTATGGGCGCGAGTCGGCTGGATTCCCTGTTCGACGCAGCAGATGCGCGCTCGACGAATCTCGCGCGGCCGCCAAGGCGCGCTGCCCCGCGCGCGGCAGACGCGACGGCAGCTAAGGGAGCCGGACGCACCCTTGCAGGTAAAACCCGTTCAAGCCGTCAACCTGGACCGCGCCGAACGTCCAGAACTCCCTCAGCACCTCCGCGCTGGGGTGTCCCCAGCGATGTGCGGGGTCCGACGAGAAGATGCTGACCTCCGGCCGCAATACCGTCGCCACGCCGGCATGCCAGTTACCCTGCGCACCATGATGCATGACCTGCAGGATGCGAGCCCGCCGAAGGCGCCCTCCTCCTGAATAGAAACGCCTCAGCCTGTCGAGCCTGTCCGAAGTGTCCAGATACCCGTCTCCCGTGTGCAGCTGGCTGAACTCGCAGCTTCGCCGCGACACCAGGCCGGCAACATTTGAATGGCGCGCCCAAAGCTCCGCGCGGCCATCGATCGGCCCAGAGTATAGGAAGAGCGAGAGAAGATTCTGCGGCCCCGATCCTCTTCCGAAATGATGCCGGTAGATCTTCTTCAGGGTCTGCAGCGCCTTGGCACGGCGAGGCGGGCTGGCGACGAAAAGGCGGGAAACGCCGTTCACCCGCGAGAGGAAACGGGCGTCGGCCTTCGGCAGCAGGTCGGCGTCATTATATGGAATGAACTCCCACAGGCCAGGTATGACGAGCCGCCCCCCTGGCTTGAGAAATCTTACCGGTGGTCCCTGGCCGACGGCCGCCGGATCTCCCGCGGCTTCGGGGGGAGGCGGTCCATAGTCTCCTTCGAGATCCGCAGGCTCACCGTCGAGGGCTCCCTCCTCACCGCCGTCTTCAGGCCGGATTCCGGGCGTCTCCGGCGCCGGTGGCACGAAGTCGTCCGGCCCGGCTGCAGGGACCAGCACGATCTCCTCAATCTCTGCGCCTTCCACCCCGGACAGATAGGCCACCGGATCGATGAAGAAGGTCATCAGAGGGTCGTCGGCGGCCACGCCCTCCCCCGCCGCGATCAGAAGCCGCTGGGAGAGGGGCACGTAGGGCAGCAGCAGTCTGCGCACCGGGAAGCGCTTGATCAGCCGGACGATCCCGCTGATGTGGTCGTGGTCGAAATGCGACAAGGTGACCAGACCCAGGCGCGAGGCGCCGCGGAGCCGGAGCGAGTCCGTGCATGCGTCGAGCGCTTCGTCGAGCACACCGCCGCCTGTCGAGCTCCCGCAGTCATAGACCCAAACGAAGGTTTGCCGCCGGTTCAGCCGGAGGCTTCCCGAGGCGAAGAGGCCCTGCCCAACCGGCCACCACTCAAGGCTCAGGTCCGCGCCATGTCGCATCGAGGCAACAACTCCTCCGCCCGAATTGCCGGTAAAGTGGGCGGGATTGGGCCGCGGTACCGAACGAACCGCCGCCATGAAGTCCAGGACTTCCCGCACCCCCGCCGCGGGCTCCGAGGACCAGCGGTGGCCGCCCGCGATCTCGCTGATGACCCGGTGATTGATCTCCCGGCCTGGCCAGGTGAAGTACGCCAGCACCTCCTGGAAGGCAGGTGGCGGCACAAGCGCGAGCATGCCCTTGATGAGGCGCACCTCCGCGATAGACAATCTGACTGCGCTGACCACGCGTTCGCCCCTTCCCCTACGGACCGACTTAAAAGGCCGGCGCATCAACACAAGGGCTGACTTGAAAGCCGCGCAAGGTCGCGACCCGCGGCGGCGCCGACCGGGCAGTCCCACCCCCGATCCAAAGCCTCTACGTTCGGGTTCGCGACGCGATGAGCTGCTCCGCATAGAGGCGGCACCGCTCCTCGACCCGCCAGCCTCTCCGTTTTCGTTCAAGCCCCATGCCCTGGAAAAGATTGTTCATCCCCTTCATTCCGGGATGCGTCTCGTGGCGATAGCTCGCCTCCAGCCCGGCTGCCTCTACCGCTGCGATGGCCGGCATGCTGAGGGCGACGATCATGGGGCATCCCTCCAGCTGAAGGCGCAGGCGGGACAGGTTCTCGGGCTCACGCACCGTCTCCAGGTCCCGCATCGTGTCTTTCCCGTGCATCACAGTCTCGACCGCGTTGGCGATACGGTACCGAATGAGCCGGTCTAGATTGGCGCCCGTGTCCCGCGCGGCCGGGCGCCCGGCATCCACTTCCTTGAGCCCGGGCGCGGCGAGCACGAACGCGGTTTCGATGTCTTCCTTTCCAAGCTGGAAGGCAGGGCCGGTCGGCAGTTCAAGCAGGCTCGGCGACAAACTCAAAGATAATCCGGCTCGACTATGACCGCCAGTAACGCCGGATCGCGCGGCTCGCGCGCGACAGGGCCCCGCCCCCCGATGTTGACCAGCCGCATGCCGCGTCCGTCCGGCGACCAGTCGGTCGCCTCCTCCAGCTCGCGCAGATACTGGAGCAGGCGCGGCCAGTGGCGGTTCGGCCCAACGCGCGGACGGCGCGTCCGGCTGTCGCCGAACAGAAGGTCGAGCACGGCTCGAAGGATTGCCCTGAGCTCGAAGCGGCCACCTCCCCGCCGGGCCAGCTCCTTGAGCATCGCAGCCCTCACGGCATTCGGTGTCAAATCGTCCATATCTGCCCAGCCGAGCAGGACTTCCCCATGTCCTCTCCGGGTTCCACGTCGAGCAGATCTAGCAGCCGCTTTCCACCTGAGGCGTCCTGCCGAAGCCGCGCCTTGAGACTGCCCAGCGCGCTTTCGAAGCGCTCCATGGCGCGGCTGCCATGGGCCTCAAGCTCCTCGTGGAAGACTTCGCGCCAGGCATCCTGCAACTTCTTTAGTGCGTTCCAATAAGCCTGCGACGCCGGCTTGTCGCCTCCGTCCGAACCCAGCAGCTCGCTCAGTTCCAAAATGACCCTCCTCATCTCGACGATCGACGCAATACGGGAATAGAGGCCAGGTCAGGAGAACCCGTCAAACAGGATCTTTGTTTCACCTGGCCATTGCCGGCCAATGAAGAATGCCAAGCGCCCGATCTGAAGATGCCATTCCGAGTATCGGAACACCGGTGCGTCTAAGCGCCCGTTTCGGTTTTTCCTGAGGCCGCCGCACAACGCCTCCGGGCTTCCTCGTGCATATTGACCGGCGTGGCCCGCAGCACGCGCGTCACCATCGCGGCCAGGAAACGACCAGGCGATAGCTCTTTGGGAGTGCGATCCTCGCGGATCGTCACTTTCGGGAGGCGCTGGACGATCCGATCGACCGTGTCGTCGGGAAGCGGAACCACGGCATTGTCGCGCTCGCCTTCCGGCTCCAGCCCGGGCTCCAGAATCCCGGTCGTAGCCGGCTCGTCCTGCGCTTCCGGAAGTGCGGCGTCGTCCGCATATTCCATGAGCACCAAGCAGGTAGCGTGGTAGGCATCGTCCTCCTGGCCAAGCTTGACGAGAAGGTCGAACAGCCAGTCGGCCGACCGCGGCTCCTTGTGCAGAATGTCGGAGCGAAGCCCGAACAGGAAGCCGAGCGCCGCGAGCGGGTGGCGCAGCCGCAGGTTCTTCGCGTCGCCGTACGATTCCTCGATCCTGTTCGGAGCGTTCTTGCCGTAGGAAGAGTCCATGCGCTTCGTCGAGACGAGCAGCTCGGGGCCCGTCGCCCAGTCGGTGATAATCACGTCGACCTGCTTCAGGTAATTCTTGCCCAATATGGCTGCCGACGAGGAGGTGACGCCCGGGATCGACGAAGCCTTGGTTACGCGGTCCGCGACCTGGTCGCGCAGGCTCGCCGGCAGCGACTTGAGCAGTGCGGTCACCGCGGCGGGAAGGATACGGGGGCTGCTGGGCCGCGGCCAGACCTGGTCCAGACCGAACCCCGCCCGGCGCAGCTCGTAGCTGAGCCATACATCGAGAGCGAGCGCGGGAACGCCCGACTGCGTGCCGGCACGCAGGTGAAGCGGGACGCCGAGCAAGCGGGCGAGCGTCTCGTAATCGGGTTCGAAGCGAAGCTGTCCGTCGGCACCTTTCACCCAGGGGTTGCTGTGTACGCCGCCAGCGGCCGCGTCGGCCACGATATGGTCGAACAGGCCCCAGGCATCGCTCTTCGAGGATTGCTTGACGGCCACTAGGCGCCCTCTCCCCACGGAGTGTCGCGAAGGCGGGAGGCGGGACACGCGGCAGGAGCGCGCCAGCGGAGAATTCCCGATTCGACCTCAGTCAACATAGTGCCGCCACCGCTGGAGCGATCCGATTGCCTCCTGCAGCCCGTCCGGGTCGGCACCGGCGACGGCGGCAGCCGAGGGAAATACAATCCGGCCGGCCTCGCGGGGCTCCAGCTTCAACATCCCACCGCCCAGCGCGTGGCCTTCAAGCTCGCAGCTCAGCCTGACGAAGGGAGAAGACCATTGCGGCAGAAACCGGGTCGCCAGCGCACGGTCCCGCACGCGGATCGCGTGAACGCTGTTTGTGCAGGAGACGCCGGCCGCGTTCCTGACGAGGTTTACGCTCCGCCCCGACATGTAGCTCATTACGAAGTCCGGGATCTGCACGTCCGGCACTGCGTACCAAGGTGCACGGTTGCGGCACTTATAACCTTGCCGCGCCTCGCGGCCGCCGCTGCTGTCGAGGTAGTTGCGGACGGCGGCAGGGAGCTCCTGGTCGCGTGCCAACCTCAACAGCAGCACGGGATCGTCCCTGCGCGTCCAAGCGTCGACCGTAGCCTTGGTAATCTGCTTTTCCGGCATCGCCCTGCCGTTCCTGAGCGAGGGCTGGAGGAAACGAGGAGGGATGCGCAGCCGCTTCGCTTCGGAGGGCCGGAGATGGAAGAAGGCGTTGTCGCCGCTGATATAGCCTATGCCGACCGAAGCGAAATCGGCCAGGCGCCGGGTCTCTGGATCGGCAAGCGCCGCCGCATAGATGTCGCGGGCCGAGCGTGGCAGCAGGTAGGGACGAAGGCGCCGGTTCCAGACGCTGCGCCATTCCTCAAGATCGATCCTCATCGACGGCTTCGGCGGCACCTTCGCCGGAACGAACTGGTCGACCGCGGAGAAATCGATCGCCTCGGCCGTGCCGCCGAAGCCGTCGGTGAACAACAGCCAGCAATCCTCGGAAAGGCCCGGGAACAACTTCGTGCGTACCGCGACGATCTGCACTTTCGAGAAGGACGCGACCAGATAGTCCAGCAGCGGTGCGGCGTAGGGGGCGTGGCCGATCTCCGCCGGAACGACGAAGGCCATCCGGCCGCCGGGCTTCAGGAGGCCCGCCGTCGCGACGATGAACGGCGCCCACGACGAGGCGAGCCCACTGAACCGCGCTCCAAGGTCCAGGCACAGGTCGAGCGCACGGCGCCGGGTCTCGCCCTTGAAGGTCTGGTAGCGGATGAAAGGGGGGTTGCCCGCGGCACACTCGAAGCGCTCTCGAGTCTCGGTCGCCCAGGTGAAAAAGTCGCCCTCATGCACCAGGGCGCCGGGCGCGCGCTCGATCGCGCGGTGCGCGGACACCGGATTCTGCTCGATGCCGACGCTGTTGCGATGAAGCGCCAGGAACTCGCCGTCCCCGCAGGACGGATCCACCATCCGGTCGGACGGCTTGCGGCAGGCCCAGGCGACCAAGGCCGCACTCACATCGCGCGGCGTGAAATAGGCCCCCGACCGCTTCTGCGAAAATTCCGGAGCTCTTTCCACCATTGCGCCACCTTACTCAGAACCCGCCATGCGGCAACCTCAACCTGCGCATGAACATAACACGAACATCGGATGGCAATCGCCTAACGGGTCAATCTATCAGTGCTCTCTCGCCCGGCCCGGCGGAGGCGCTGCCGCAATTGCCCCAACGTCGAGCGAAGGCGGCTGAAGTCCCTTTCTATCCCCGACAGGATCTGCGAAGCCTCCTCCTGCGTGGTGACCATGACGTCGCGCGCCTCCCGGCGTGACCGCAGGGCGAGCAGCCGGGCGGCGAGATGCCAGTGCCCGCGCTGATCTAGAGTGACCGTGAATGTCGAGTGAGTCAGGTCCGATCTCAGCGAGTCGTGCTTCCGAAACCGTGCCAGCGCGCTCGCCGCCGCCGGCCCGTCTCCGGCAAAAACGCCTCCTGCGTCGATCGCGCTCGCAAGTGCATCAAGACGCTGGCCCACCAGATGAGGCAGCTTGATCGAGGCGCCCCGCCCTTCCACCGCGGCCATCGTGAGTAGGGTTTGGGTGACCGCCGCCTCGCCGCGCGCGAACAGGTCCAGGCAGGCGCCTCGCAAGGCAGCGGCTGCGTTGCGCGCCGCGTCGAAGCGCGCACAGCCCGACGGCGGCTGGATGGGAAGGATTGCATTCACGTATCCGGTGGTAGCCACACTGGTCTTTACAGGCCGTAAGCAGCGAGTCCGCGAGCAAGCCGCTCGCCTCCCTAGATATTGGCTCTAGAAGGCGGCAAAGCATTGAAGCCGTCGGGAGACCTGAGGCAAGACATCGTCGACATCGAGGATTTTCAAATCGCCGAAGAAAGACACCGTCCAAGGGAGACGGCGAAGTGAGACCCGCGACCATAGCCCTGCCCAAGCGCTGCATCTTCTGCCAGGAGCAGACGAAGCTGACGCGGGAGGACTTTTTCCCGCAATGGTTCCGCGAGCTCTACCCGGCGCCGCCGGAAAGCCAGAAGTCTCGCCTCAACGCGCAAGTCAGCTGGCATGAGCGGGATCCGGCAACGGGCGAGATCGTCACCATCGTGGCGCCCGGAAAGCTGGCCCGCCCGGGAGACCTTGCGGACCAGACGCTGAGGATCGCGTGCAGGCCTTGCAACAACGGGTGGATGAGCCGGCTCCAGCAGGCCGCCAAACCTCATCTGGTCCCGTATATCAAAGGCCATTGGATCCGCCCGAGCCGGGCCGCTCGAAAGGTCATTTCATCATGGGCGACGATGTTCGCCATGGTGGTGGAGTTTGCTGACGAGCCCAGCGCGGTCGTCCCTCCCATCGAGCGGGAGGTGTTCATGCGCGACCTTCGCCCTCCGATCGGCGCCCACGTCTCGGCGGGACGCCTTGCCGGCGACCTGCCTTACTGGTTCCACCAGCGATACTGGCGGCTGACGCTCGACCCGAACGAGATGTCGGGACTGCCGAATGCGCAGCTGACGACGATCGTCATGGGGCACCTGGTCCTGCAGGTCTATCTCACTACCAGCGACCTCACCGCTTTCGACCCCGGCCCGCGATGTATCGAGCTCGGCCTTTCACCGATTTGGCCACTGGAGGTCAGGGCATCGGCGAGCGGCGAGCTGCCGATCCGCGACAGGGGAGCAGTCGTCGAGCTTGCTCACCGGCAGTCGAGGGATGATGTACTGCGTGGCCTGGCCGCCCCTTACCGCCGGCACGAGTCCGGTCTCTTCGGCGGCGGGTGATAGACTTACGGCACTGCTCCTCGATTGGCGCGTCGGGAGACGCCTGAGAAGTAGCAAGCCGCCCGAACGCGTGTCACACACAGGAACTGCCGCGGCGGACACCTCTGCCTGGGAACGAGGAGCACGATGGTGGATGAAGGTGTGCTGCATGTCCGGGCCCTGTTCTCCGCCTCCTCCCCTGCCCTTGCCGCCTTCGATTATCTCATGGCGCACGCTCAAGCGGCCGGGTTCAGGCTCGTCCCGCGGCTCGCGGGCGCCGTTAAGTCGGTCGAGCTGCAGCTCACCGCCCAGCGGCGCAACCACTTCTCGGCCCAAGCTAGTCCCAACCACATCAACTTCTACCTGAGAGGGCCGGTGCTCAGCGAGCATGAGGGGTTATTCGCTTCGGCGGTTGACCGGTTTGGAGCCATCCCTCGGAATAGTCTAGGCGAGTATCGCACCCATCTCGTATCCCCCGCGTCTGTCGACGCGATGCTCGACTTTCTGCGAGGCCACGGAGCCTGGCCGAGCGACCGCCACGCCCGCCGGTTCGTGGCCGGGACGTTCACGCCGGTCTCGGGCGAGCATCTGCTGAACGCAGCCCGCCGCTTGGCGGCGGGCCTCAGCCCCCGCCCATTCGGTCCCTCCACGGACTACGATGTCCTGTTCGACGGCATCCGCCTGCCCCCGAAGGCCGTGTTCGGCCTTGCCGCGCAGGAGGCCCTCGCTTTTCCGGTCAGGCCCGAGAATTTCTCGGCCGGCGAAGGCACAGTCTGTTTCAGGATCCTTCGGAGCGCCGGCTATCCGATCGTCGCCAAGGACGCACCGGGCGATGGCGGCATGTTACCGATCGACGCGGACGAGCGCGCATGGGCCGAGGGCCAGCCCAGGCTCGTGACGCACCTCCGACGCGAGCGCGGCCTCGGCCTCGCGGCAGCCAAGCGCGACCGGTTCCGGGCGGAGCATGGAAGGCTCTATTGCGAGAGGTGCGGATTGGACCCGGTCGAGCGATACGGCTCGCAGGTGGGGGAAGCCTGTATCGAGGTGCACCACAGCAAGGTGCATTTGGCTGACATGGTCGACGGCCACGTGACGAACCTGGATGACCTCGAATGCCTTTGCGCGAGCTGCCATCGCGTCACCCATCGCGAACTCAAGCTCCAGACCGTCGCCGAAGATGCTCTGGGCGCCCCACAGCGAGCGACCGCATCCTGATCAACGGCAAGCCCGCTGCCGCCGCCCTGACACTCAGGGAGACAGGTTCACCCGAGAAAACAGTACTCGCGGTGCCAGCGCAGAGCCTCGCTTGAGGGAGGAGCGAAGCCCCGCTTCGGCAAGGCAATCTCCTGGACGATGCAATTGCCGGAGGATCCGAGAACCGCGTGACAGACGAGGTGGAGCGGCTCACCGGCCGGCCGCCGCAGACATTCCGATCATTCCTGGAGGCACATCGCAGCGCCTTCCTGCCCGGCTGATTGTCGGTCGACATTCGTCCGGTAGGCCAAAACCGATGGTGCAAGAAAGTCCGCGCCGGCCGCCGTCGTGCGCACGGGCGCCACCCGTGCGAGTCGGGGAGCACCCCTACCGCGGGTGACCGTCGGAAAGTCTCGTCAGCCCCGTCAGATGCGCGCGCGTAAGAGTGTAAAGCGGATGTCTTTGACCCAGACCGTGTTCCCGTATCTGAAGGGCTTGGCCGTAAAATGCACGCGCTTGTACCTCGTCGCCAAGCATCGCGTACGCCCTGCCCAGATTATGAAGCGCGTAGCCGCGGTCGGGATGCGGCTCGCCGCCCAGGGCACTCCAACTTAAATCCGCCGCGAAGTACTGTTCGATCGCCTCGTCGATGTCACCCCGGGCCAGGAGAAGATTGCCGAGACCGTTTTGGGCGAAGCCGAGATGCCTCGCTGCCGTCTCTTCACTGTCACGCCAAATATGTATCGCGTTCCGATATAGATTTTCCGCTTCGTCCCATTCTTTCTGCTGACGAAGAACATTCGCGAGGCCGTTCATGGTCAGAGCGGCGTCCGCGGACTCTGGCGTGCCAAGCGCCTCCCAAATAGCAGTCGCCTCCCTGTAAGCCTTCTCGGCCCCGCGAAGATCACCATCATCGTAGTAGACGTTTCCTAGATTGTTATACGTAATCGCGACAAACTCGTTCGTTCGTCCACGTTTGGCCATCCTGCGCTCGATCACCGCTCGGTACGCCTTCCGCGACTCGCCGAGCCTCCCTGTGCGTCTATACAAACCCGCTAGACGGCTTTGCACCGCCAGGACGCGCTCGTCGTACTCTCCAATAGCTTCTGTGCCTCTCACGCTCGCGGCTTCAAGCAGCGCCTCCGCGCTTTCGAAAAGGCCAGCCGCGTCGGCATATCTGCCCGCATATTCGAAAAGAAGGGCTAAGCTGGGAGTTGAGGGTAACGCCGCCGAATGGCCATGCACCGCGAGGACATGAGGAAGCACTGAGGCGCACGCCCGACGATTCTCAATGTTCTCAGGATCTTGAGGGTGAAGCTCCAATAGGGCGTCGATGCTCTGAGAAAGGATGTCCTTCGCCTCATCGGCTGGTAATGTCTCGCGAATACGGCTCTGAACCAGTCTGTGAATAGCGTAGCGATCTGATCCGACGTTCTCGATCAAAGAGAATTTCCGCAGAGCAGCCAAAGCCTCCTCCACGTCGGAGCTTGCCTGTGTACCCTCGCGCCTAATGATGAGCTTCAGTATGCGGCCTTCGATTGCGTCCGGCGCCAGAAAACTCATCGCCGATAGCATGGTAGAAGCGCCGGGAACCTTGGTGACCTCTCCAATTCCCCTATCGAGTGCCTCCTCAAGGGAACCGCGGAGCAGGCGCTTGCCTCCACTCTCCAGGGTTTTCAAATAGCCTGAGTATCCGTCAGCATTGCCTCGCGCAGCCACCGCAGCCTGCTCTAACGCGAGGGGTAATCCGTGAAGGAGCCGGGCGATCAGGCCGATCGCTTCGCGATCCTCCGCGCTTGGTGATAGCTGACCGGAGCTTTGCAAAAGAAACTCTATGCCTTCATGCTCGGTGAATGGGGGAACATGGAGGGGCGCACCGAACAAATCGCGCGTGACCTCTTGCTCCCGCGAGGTGATGAGCACCTTTCCGGTCGGAGGGAGCAAAAGCCATCGACTGAGCTGTCCAACGTGGTCCGGTTCAAAGTTGTCAAATACGGCAAGCCAGTTGCGATGTGTCCTGAGCCAGCTGAAGACCCTGAACTCGAGCTCGTCAGTAGGAATCCATTGAGCGCCCTCTATGCCAATGAGCTGCGCTGCATTTCTCCAGCTTCTAAGCAAGCTCGCATCATCCTCGGCCATGAGCCAAAAGACGTGCTGCTGCGCACTAGCCGAGCTCGCATAGTGTAGTGCGAGCTGTGTCTTACCGACGCCGCCGGGGCCCGTAAGCACGACCGAATTGGCCCCAGCCTTGAACCTCTCTGTAATCCTGGAACTCAGCCGACCACGGCTCATGTAGGAACGCGACAAGCGCTCAAGCGGCGCCATACAGATGGGGGCCTCGTCATTGACGCCGGCGAAGGTAACTACTGCAATGAATGATCTACCCTCAGCTCCCTCCTTCCACGAGCGCAGCAAGTCGAGGCTGTAGTAAGCAGGATCGTCGTCAATGAAATCGGCGCAGACACGGCAAAGCCAGATACCGTTCTCTTCGCCGCGTCGCTGATCAGCGGTCAACGAAGGGTCGTAGCGCGGACCGCCTGGCGCGGCGGCGGTTAAATGAGCGGCAGCGCCAATGTTGATGACGCTGTGCTTTGTTGGAGCAGCACCGACGGTCGCGCGCTGGCAGCCTGGATTGGAACACCGGTAGCCGGCACGCTGCGCCAATTGTAATTTCGTTGCCCGCGTAAAATCATCACGCGATCCTGCTCTCCCCGAAGACGAAACTGCGACAGTCACTGGTCAGATATACCGTAATCGCCTTCGATGGCGATCTTGGACTGAGGCCGGCACCTTTCCAAGTCGCGGCACGCTCAGCGAGGGCCACATCAGCCAGTCGTGGTGACGAGGGTTTGACAGATGTGGCGGGAGGATGAGCGGCCGCGCATGCCGTTACGCCTCGCTCCTCCTCCATGCCACGGCATGCTGCTCCGTAAAGTAGAGCCGGGCTTCGAAGGGCGCGGCAGACAGCGGAATCCGCGCGAGTAGGCCGCTGCGCCTCTGCAGCTTCTCGCCCGCCTCGTCTTCCGGAAAAGCCCGCTTGAGCGGGGTCGCGTTTGCCAAGCCCGCCAGCACTAAGAGGCGCGATAGCTGGTCCCCGAATAGGCGATGGTGATACTCGCACAGGACGAGCAAGTTGCCGGCGCCGAGCATGCCACCGTTCTGACGATGCTGCACATGGTGCGCATGGAGAAATCTCTGCCGGTAACCAGGGGCGAAGACGTAAGTGCCGGGCGGGGCGGCCCTCAGCACCTCCATCGCCCCGAGACAGGCTTGGCAGTGATATCCGTAATGCTCCTGCTTCAGCGCGCGCTTCTGATCCTCTTCCTCAAGAGACTGCGTCGCCTGCGACGGAGTGCGAGCCAGAGGCGCCTTGCGCCGTCGTCGCGGCACCAACGTCTCGGTGGTGATCGGCGCGAGCGGCTTAGGATCTGGCAGGACGGGCGTCAGCTTCGCCGGAGACAGTCCGTGCCCCTTCTCGACCTCCCCCCCGCCGGTCGGAGGCGGTGCTTCCCCGCCACTGTCGTCCGTCTCCTCTTCGAGTTCTTCGACACCCGTGGCGAGGAAATCGAGCTGGCGCCGATCGCGCGCGGCGCGGAGCAGGCCCCAGGCGTTCGCCTTGCCGGGTTTGAACAGATATTCGGCAAGCACCTCATACATCTCGTGCAGCTTGTCGGAATCGGCGGCGACCATCACGAGCCCCGTGCCGCGATCGATGCCGCTGCGAACCGGAACTTCATAATCGCGGCCCTGCAGCCGGTACACCGCTGAGAGCTTGCTCCGCGCCCGCACGCCGTTGATGGCCTTGAGCATCTTCTGCCAATCCGGCCGCAGGTCGGCGATGGGAACGCCGTTCACCGGCAGCCGCGCCCGAAGCTCACCCACACGCTTCTTCGCCTGCAGCGACGACAGCTCTGGGCCCAGCTCGGGAACGAGCTCGACGGCCCCTGTCCCGCCGACCGCGCGGGGGCTGCCGGCCGCCGCACGTAATGACCGCACGCCGACGCCCGCGAGAAGGTCCAAAATAGGCGATCGCGACCCGGGCGCCTTGATCAGTGTCAGCCTGAGCTTGCCGCCGCTGAGGGCCGCGTCCCTGATCTCAGGAAAGTCGTCAAGAAAGATCCCTTCCGACGTGCGCATCGCGGACGAGAGACTGACCAGCTCGAACGGCTTGGTGGCACTCGTGATCGAGATGCACGGTATGTCCTGATTTGCGCCGATCCAGGCGACCGGCCCTGCGGACGGCTCCTTCCAGTGTCTGTCGATCTCTGGATGGTGCCGCTGCTGCACCGCCCGCGGCTGTCTGGAAAGCCAGCTGAAAAAGCCGACCGAGAGATTTTTGGTTGGCCGCGCCCGCGTTACGCCTAGCTGCAAGAGGAGCGCGTGGTGATCGGCGACTCCATCCCCGACGATCCCGACTTTCCATTCGCCCCAGAAGTTTGGGTCGCCGACGAAGGCACACTCCTCCGCCGAGCGCACGATGTCTTGGACCGTCAGTATCCGTTCGGCGGCCAGTACCGAAAGATCGGTCTGACCGCGCTTATAGGCCTGGAGCCGCACGAACAGCTTGCTCGGATCCGGATCGTTCCTCAACGCGGCCAGGACGGCAGCCGGCGTGGGCCGAGGTTGGGCCCCGAGCCGGAGATAGAGACTGATAAAGCGTTTTCGCGTCAACGCCGCTCCCGGCAAGCCGCACGCGGCCATGACCGGAGAGGGAACGTGGAGGGCCGACACAGCCATCATTTCGCCCGCCTGCGACAGCGTCTCGTGAGCGTGACCCATCCGGATCGAAATAGTCGGATAACGTTCCAGCACCCAAGCCATCGACCGCTCCAGCTCGTCGAGCCGTGCCCGCGCGACTCCGCGATCCTGCTCACCCTTCAACGCCGCCAGTTCCGCGGCGTGCCATCCAAGAAGCTCCTCATCGCTCGGCTCGCTGCGCAGATGTGGCGACCTGGCGGGAAGCCTGCGCGACTCGATCAGCGTCACGGTGCTCGCCGCCGGCGAGACGATGCTCGGCGCCAGCAGCTGCCGCAGCGTGCGAGCCTTGGGGCGGCAATAGGCTTCGAGCACCCGGTGCTGGCCGTCGGAGCCTGGCCACACCGGCTTTTCGGCTAGTTTGCGCAGCGTCGACGCCTTCAGGATTTGGGCGTTGACGCTGAGCCAGTCGAAGAAGTTTTCCCGGATCACCGGCTCGGTGGAGTCAAAGTTCAAGCCAGCGAGATATTCGTCCAGACGAAATAGCTTGATGGCCAGGGCGCCCCTCAGGAGCACAGCGCAACGCAACAGGTCGTCGTGGATCACCGGCGGCGTCTGGAGGCCCGGAATTGTTGGGGGCGTCCGGTCCAGCCTGCGCGCGCTCCGCCAGGACACGGTCCGGCCATCAAACGTCGGGAGGAACGCGCGCTCCAGCAGATCGTCGACCAAGCCGCCGGGAGCACCGCCCGCACGGCGAGTTGCGTCCAGCGCCTGCAGCGCGGCGGTCGTTCGGGGGACAGTGGTGGCGGTGGCCCCCTCCCCCGCGCCGTTCTCGGCGATCAGGACTTGCCGGGCAGCGTCTTCGATCCCGAAGCGGCTGACTGCCATCTCGCCAGCGCTGAGCTCAAGGAGATGTTCGCGGACGAAAGCGGGTGTGTCCGGATGCAACATGTGCCCGGCGGTTGCCCCCAGTGCCGCTATGGTCCGCAGCGTTGCCCTCCGGTCGGCCGAAGCCATCGGCACCAAGATGGTTGCGCCGGCTCCGAGCACCTCCTGGCCTCTCAGCGCCGGCAAGGCCTCTTTCGTGAACACGGCCGCACACAGGCCGCCGCCGATCACCATCTCCTTCAGGATCGAACGCTCGGCCGCGCCGTCCATAGCCTGCGGTTCGAGCCCTCGCAGCAGGGCGGTAGCGCGCGTGCCGTAGGTGCGGGCGAGCAGCTCGCCGGCGGCGGCAAAGGCCTTGCGGCCCTGCTCGAGCAACTCCTCGTTCCGCAGGTCAGCGCTGATGTCATGTCTGGACCTGCCGGCGATGAAGGCAGCCGACACGTCGAACCCGTGCCCGCTGCGTGCCTCCCGGCCTGTAAAGGCGATCGGATACCGCAGACGGCCACGGTCGGGAACCGGACGCCCGGCTTGGTCCACTCTCCAGTTGAGCTCCCCCCAGATGCGACCCCCTGCTCGAAACAGCCGCGGCACCTTGCCACCGTCGCCGATCTCGCACCGGTAGCGGAGCGCGTGCCGCCTAAGCGCCGTTCGCGCGGGGCTACCATCCTCCCGCATACGGCAGGTTCTGAGCCATAGGCCCCGCCACTTGCCGGCAAGAGCAGCGCACTCGAACCTAAACTCGACTGCCCTTTTGCCGTGGCGGGAGAGCCTGAGCGTATAGCGCCATGGTGCCCCGGGGCGCGAGGCGGATATAAATCTCTCAGGCGCCTCCGCGACGGCCGCGCGCCAAAGGTCATCCAGCAGCCCCGGCTCAGGCGGCTGGAGGGTCGTGTTGTCACCATCCGGCACCTTGATCGGCGTGACGCGATAGGGCGCGATGATCCTGGCACCTTTGCGCGGTGCGGTGAGATCAACTTGCCGGGGCCAGAACGCGGGCTTGAACCGCTTCGGCTTGGCCAGATCGCCGCGGACCGTCAGATCCGTGCGCCATCCAGCAGACTGTATGCCGATGCGATCCGCGAGGCGGAAAAGCGACCTCAGGCCGTGGTTCTTCGACCCGATCCCGTCTCGCTTCGCCTCGATGTCCCCGCCCGCACCGATCACGCTTTCGAGCCGAGCCCACGCCTTCGCGTCGAGTGCTTCACCATCGCCCTCGCAGACAAGGCCATGCTCGCCGAAGTCAATCGAGGTGCCCGTCGCCCCTGCGTCAAGGTCGTTCTGAACGAGTTCCACCACCAAATCGACCAGCGAAACCTCGCGCAGGAACTGTCCGACGGCCGCGGGCCCGTCCATCTTGTCGGACGGATAGCCAGCCCGGTCGGGCATCATTTCAAGTACGTCCATCAGTGACAACAACCTCCCGCGCCGCACGATCAGGCGATATCGCCCTAGCCGCAAGCGAAAGTGAAACTGCTAGTCGTTCGACCGGTGCGCGAACACGGACAAGCACAACCTGGCGCGGCTTGTCACAAGGAACCAACTGCGCCGGCGTGACGGCCCCATGGCTTCTAAGCTTGGGGTCGCAGGTTCGGATCCTACCAAGCGCGCCAGTTTTCCGCCTTTATTCTATTACCTAAATCTGCGTCAGGTAACGTACGAGTGGGATATCGTGACCGCTAATGACAATCTCTGGGAGGCTGGGGCTAGCGATGTCAACCGAGAATTCCTGATCAGGTGCCTGCTCCTATGATTTTGAAACCTCTCGCGCCCTTCCTCTGCGACGTGACTGAGAGCTATATCGGTGTGTTCGAGCTGGAAAACCAGAGCCCCGAAGCGCTCATTACATGCTTCTATTTTCGGATACGACAAGCCGCGGCTCAGACCACCCGTCGCTGACGATCAAAGCCACTGGAACCGACAGCGCACCAAACATCCTTAACGGCGTCGCGGGGAGGCTTGGCAATCGTTCGTTCAAAGCTTCTAGTTGCAGCTACTATCCAGCGGGCGCATATCCAAGCAGTGGATATTTTTGGCGGAATTTTGTGAACGCACCCCAACATCCGCTCTTCCGCAAGGAGGTGCTGGAGCATCGGGCTGACCGCCTGCATGGCGATGTCAGCATTGCGATTCCAATCTCGTGGCAAATTATCGGCTGGACCTTGCTGGCCGCGCTGGTGACTGCGCTCGTCTTCCTCTTTGTCGCCTCCTACGCGCGGGTCGAGACGGTCACGGGCGCGATCGTGCTAGACAAGGGGGTAGCGCAAATTGTGCCCTCCCGGTCCGGCGTCGTTTCCGAGCTTCCCGCACGCGAAGGGCAGCGCGTCGCGACGGGCGAGCCGCTCGCAAGAATACGATCCGAAGAGGATATGGCTGGAGGCGGTACCGCCCCTCGCCGCATCATCGGCGCGCTTGAGGAGCAGGACAGACGGCTGGCTAACCAGGCGGCGCTGCTGGGAAGAGCAGCCACCGCCGAAGAGTCGCGCTTCGCGGCAGAAATCGTCGGCATTGAGGCGGAGTTGGCAAGTTTGGAAGCTCAGTTTTCAGCTCAGCGCCGTTTAGTCGAGGTCGCCGAAAATGAGTTCAACCAGATCCAAGGGGTTGCCGGCAAGGGCTTTATCAGCCGCCGCGATCTTGAAGCCCGCGAGGGCGCGCTACTGACCCGACGCCAGCAGCTCGCCCAGCTTGAACAGACCCGCGCCGCCAAAAGGTCGGATCTCGCCGAGGCGCGGAGAGAGATCGCGTACGCGGCCGCTGCGGCCGAGGCGCAGGCTGCCGGCATGCAGTCCACTCGGGCGGGGCTTGCGCAGCTGGTGGCTCAGGCCGAGGTCGCACAGGGCTACACGCTCACCTCACCAATCAGCGGCACCGTCACAGGTATGACGGCTCGGCTCGGCCAGCCCGCATCGCAGCAGCAGCCGCTGATGGCAATCATGCCGTCTGAGGCGACGCCGCGCGTCGAGCTTTACGTTCCTACTAGCGCTGCTGGCTTTCTCGCCGTCGGTCAGGAGGTTCGTCTCGCGGTCGATGCCTTTCCATACCAGCGGTTTGGAACGGTAACGGCGCGAATCGCGAGCATCTCCTCTGTAGCGATGCCGAGAGCGACGCCAGCCGGCGGCGCAGTGCCAGTCTATCTGGTTACGGCCGATCTTGGACAACCCTGGGTGACGGCGTTCGGCCGCCGTCAGCCGCTGTTGCCCGGAATGACGCTATCGGCCCGCATCATCACCGAGAGGCAGAGCTTGTTCAAATGGCTGTTCGAGCCGATTTTTGCTGTGAGCACTAGATGAGCGCGGACCTTAATCTCGGCTTCGCGCATCGCTCACGCGTCCGCTTCGTCCGCCAGACGGAAGTCACCGAGTGCGGTCTCGCCAGTTTGGCAATGATCGTCAACTATCACGGCTTGGACATCGATCTGGGCACGCTGAGGCGGCGGTTTGCGCCGTCCCTAAGGGGCGCGGCGCTGAAATCGCTGATTGCCGTTGCCGACCAACTTGGCTTCACTACCCGTGCCGTCAAGCTGCCGCTGGAGCATTTGGGCAGCTTGCATACACCCGCTCTGCTACATTGGGACCTTAATCATTATGTCGTGCTGGAGCGGGTTAAGGGCGGAAACGCGCTAGTCCACGACCCGGCGGCGAGCACCAGATGGTATGCGTTCGACGAACTTTCGAAGCATTTTACCGGGGTCGCGCTGGAGCTTCGACCTGCAGATGATTTTGAGCCAGCGAAGCTGCGCCAACGGCTGAAGCTGTCGCAACTCTGGCGGCGAATGACGGGCTTGAAGCGCGCTCTCCTTCAGACGCTAGTGCTCAGCCTCGTCATGCAGGCATTTGTGCTTGGCTCACCATATTACATGCAGGTCGCGATCGACAGCGCACTTCCTGCGCTGGATCACGACCTGCTAACGGTATTGGCGCTCGGGTTCGGCCTCTTCACCTTGATCAACTCGGGCGCATCGCTCTTGCGCTCCTTTGTTTTGCTTTCGGCCGGCACTTCACTAAGCTACGGCATCGCGACCAATATGGCGCGGCGCCTGTTCCGGTTACCCGTTTCTTGGTTTGAGAAGCGTCATGTCGGTGACATACTCTCCCGGTTTCGGTCAATCACACCGATCCAGCAGGCGCTGACTCAAGGCGCGGTCGCGGCGTTAATCGACGGAATGCTTGCAACACTGATCCTTGCAGTGATGTTGTTTTACAGCGCCGCCCTAACCTTGATCGCCCTTGCCGCCTTCGCGCTGTACGCTCTGGTCCGGTTCATCTCGTTCTCGATGCAGCGCCAAGCACAGGAAGAGGCCATCGTCACGGGCGCCAAAGAGCAATCGATGATGATCGAGAGCATTCGCGGCGTGGTAACCTTGCGCCTGTTCAACCGTGAAAGTGCACGGCACGCCCAATGGCAGACTAGGCTAACCGACGCGGTCAACGCCGATGTTGGCTTAGCGCGGATCGGAATTTGGCAGCAGGTCGCCAACACCCTGATATTCGGCATAGAAACAGTCATCGTTGTTTGGATGTCGATCGGCTTCGTCATCGAAGGCGGCTTTAGTGTCGGCATGGTATTCGCTTATATCGCGTACAAGACGCAGTTCCTGGCGCGAGCTGCCTCGCTAATAGATCAGGGTATTGCTTTCCGCATGCTCCGACTTCATCTTGAGCGGCTCGCCGATATTGCGATGGCAGACCAGGATCCGAGCTTCGCGCAACAGCTTCCGGCTAAGGCTGAACTGAAGGGCCGGGTTGAGCTTCGCGGCATTCGTTTTCGCTACAGCTCTTCCGATGCGCTGGTGCTCGATGGCGTAGACCTCACAGTCGAACCCGGCGATCACATCGCGATCACTGGTCCTTCCGGGGGCGGGAAGTCGACCCTCGTTAAAATTATATTGGGGCTACTCGAACCCGACGAGGGCGAAGTGTTGATCGACGGCATCCCACTGACTCGCTTCGGTCACAAAAATTTTCACGACCAGATCGGCGCCGTGCTCCAGGACGATAGCTTATTCGCCGGATCCCTCATCGACAACATCGCCCTGTTCGAAGACGCGCCCGACATGAAGCGAGTAAGCGGTGCAGCTCGAGCGGCAGCGATCCAGGACGATATCGCGCGGATGCCAATGGGGTTCGAGACCTTGGTTGGTGACATGGGTTCGACCCTATCAGGAGGACAGAAGCAGCGCATACTGCTTGCGCGGGCCCTTTACCGGCAGCCGAAGTTACTGGTGATGGACGAAGGCACATCCCAACTCGATGCTGCACACGAGCAATCCATAAATCGGGTAGTCAGCGAGACGGGCGCGACTCGCATTATCATCGCACACCGGCTCGAAACGATACTTTCAGCTAACCGCATTTTCGAAATCACCAACGGAAAAATCAACGAGATAACAGAGCGTTTCGCGACATCCGAACAGCCTCCGCGACGCAGAATGGCTGATCCAGACCCTTAGTGCACCAGCACTGCTTCTACTCAGCAGTTACCACATAGATGTTTCGGGAGCGACACTAACTAGCTGCTTACTTGGAGGTAGGTCGTGCTTGACAGGGTATAAGGAAGGAGTAGCGTGCGCGGGTCTAGGCTTACCGCCTGGACGATAGGAGGACGTAATGACTAAGGAACAAGACCTTCGGCTCCCGCACGATGTTCTGTCGCGCACTTTGAGCGATAAGGAGATCGAAGAGGTTTCGGGTGCCGAGTTCTACGAGGCGTCGGTGGTGCAGCCGAACACGAGTTCGATGACGACAGGCTGCGGCTCACAATCCAAGTCGGACAGCGACTACGATTGAGATCAGCAATGTGGTCTCCAGGATCCCATAGCGATTCGCTTAAATGGTCGTAATCCTTACCTTTGCGAGTGACTCGCACGCACTCGCCGTCCAGCTGGCGCTGGCTCGGGCGGGCGTGCCGTCACTCGCAATCTTTGTAGATAGGTTTCTCGGCGCTTTCTCGTTGCAGAGCGCATTCAACTACGAAGTGCCTTCTCCAACCACTGACGAAGGCGTGAACGGTCTTCTTAGTGCCCCCTATGTGCTCTGGCTTCGCCGCCAAAACTTTTTGCTCTCGACTCTTCCGCCAACTGAACGCGGGCGGTTCGCCAGTCAGGAGTGGCGCAATATGCTCGACCCTTTCGTAAGACGGCTGTCAGCTAAGGCTGAGCGGGTTATCAACCCTTTGGAAAGTCTGGCGATAGCCCGTAGCAAGCAGGAGCAGCTATCTGTCGCCATAGAATTGGGATTTAACGTACCTCGTACGCTCATTACAAACAACAGGCACAGCATCGTGGAGTTCTGCCGGGAGAACGAGGTGGTGTGTAAGACCTTTACTCCCTTCAACATGGGACGGGGAGTCGATCAGCGTGTCATGTACACCAGGCCGTTTTGCCTAGACGACGCCGCTCAACTTGATGAGTTCATGGCCGCGCCCCTAATTATACAAGAGCGTATTAAGAAACAGTTTGAGGTACGCACTTTGTTTGTCGGTGAAGAGTACTTCGGTATATCACTGCAGGCGGGGTACGAAGAGCTTGGCTCTGTCGATTGGCGCGAGCACGATCTAAAGGATCTAGGAGCTGCGGTCTATCGACACGACGATAAATTGCGTGACAGATGTCATCAGATGATGAAGCACTTTGGTATACCTACAGCTTCTTTTGATTTCATTATTAGCGATACCGGTGAGCCGTTTTTTTTAGAATTTAATGAAGAGGGCAACTTTCTTTTTCTCGATTATATACATCAGGGAAGTCTAGCGGTGAACGCCGTGGCAAAGATGTTAGCCCCATCCCTTACCGGTGAGCTTGAGGTCCAGACATGGCCGGCGTTGTGGAGGGAACTCGTTGAAATACTCCGCGCAGAGGCAGACACCGACATCGGCTTTAGGAGGCTTGGATGTTAATATTATATGTCGCCCTCTTAGCTTCCGCTGGTGCAGCGGCAGCTACACCTCATGATCGTCTGGCTTGTGAAAAACTAGACAATGTGGAGATATGCGCGATCTTCAAAAGTGATCAGTTAGAGCGGACCCGCAATGCTGTTTATGAGGAGCGGAAGGCTCAAGAGCGAACTCGTTCGGTTCGAGCGGCGCTGGCCGATGATACCCTGAGGACAGCCAATGATCATTACAAAGCGGCAATTTTGCTCATGCACTCAAACGATAGAGCCGATCTTGTGAGCAGCCATGTAGTTGCAATGAGTGGGCTTCGTAGCTTCCCTGCCGATGAACGAATGAGCCTAGTCGCGGCTTTGTCGCTTGATCGCTATCTGATTTCACTTGGGCAGCCTCAGGTTTTCAGTACTCAGTTTGGAGGGGATGCTTCGAAGCTTGAGCCGATACTTCCATCGGACTGCTCGACCTTGAGCAGCAGTACGCGACGGCGGTTTGTTGCTAATTACCCGGAGACTTGCGAAAAGAGGAAGTAGGGTTTACCCTAGGATGGCTTGGATGAGGCGCCTCTGCCCGCGCGCGCGCGGCCGGCCGCACTGCAGAGGCCAGGGGTTCGATTCCCCTCACCCGCTCCATCGTTATCATACCTCGCTCTCCTAGAGAGCGGCCTGTTGCCAGCTCGATCATCGTGGCGAGCCGCCCGGAAATCTCAATATCAACACTCCGGCCCGAGGCGGCCGGCACCATGGTAATCGTCTCGATGAGAGCACGAATCCGCGGGATGGCCTCCTCGTGGGCTTCAGGTGCGTCCGCCTCAATCAGCGCCCGGTTCAGCGCGCCCACAGCGCGTCGGTAGTCCTCGGCTATTGCCGGGTGCAGCGCGATCACCTGTTCGCCGTCGATCGACGCGAGGCCCTCCTTGAGCGCCTCTCGTTCGGCCCGCGCCCCAATCAGCATGTCCCGAACCTCGTCGAACTTGCCTGCACCGGACGCGATCGCCTCCACCAGCCGATCTATGCGGCGCGTTGCCTGAGCAATCTTGCGCTCCAGCTTTGCCCGTGCGCGCCCTTCCAGCCGATCACGCCGGGCATTCTCCTCGTGATATTCACGCACGAATAGCGCAACCGCTTCCGGATCTAGCAAGCGCTCCTTCAGACCAGCGAGGACGCGCGCCTCATAGCGCTCGTCACTTATTATGCGCTTGTTCAAGCATCCGCCGCCATTGCGAGCGCCGGCGCAGCCCCAGAACCCGTTTCGAATGATGATCCAACCGGAACCGCAAACGCCACATCTTCCCAATCCAGAGAGGAGATGCTTCGGCCGGCGCTGGGTTTGGGGCTGGGTCGCGCGGCGTAGCTCAAGCTGCAATTGTACCCGGTCCCATAGCGCCTCATCGACGATGCGAAGTTCGGGAACCGCCCGCACCACCCACGACTCGCTCCCGTTCGGTCGAATACGTATCGCTCGCGTTACCGGCTCCACGACCTTGCTGGTCCGGTTATGGACAAGCTCCCCGAAGTACAGCCTATTGCGAAGCATGCCGTCCCCGCGCTGCCGGCTTCCGAGGACGGTACTCGACTTCCAAAGCTTGCCGCGAGGTCCGGGCACACCTTCCGCATTCAAGCGCTCCGCAATAGCTCGAACCGATTGGCCCGCGGCATATTCTTTGAATATCCGTCGCACCACCGCAGCCTCCTCGATATCGATCTCCCGAAGCCCACGGACGAAGCGACCGCGCTCGTGGATCCGATTGGCAGTGCGGTAGCCGTAGGCGAGTCCGGCCGGCGACCGGCCCTCCGCAACGCGTCCCTTCTGGGCTCGTTTGATGTTGTGAGCCAACTCCTTCCGCTGCTGCTCGTCCAGTAGTCCCTTGATGGCGCCCTTAAAGGCATCGATCTCTCCGTCGCCCAAGGTAAAGAGACGCGCCCCGCCATAGTTTAGCCGGTCCCGGATGTGATGGGCGTCTCCCTGGTTCCGAGCGATCCGGCTCGTGGTGTCGGCAAGGACCTGATCGATCCCGCCAGCCTCAACCCGGGCCAGCAAGGCATTCATGCCTGGGCGCTGGCGTTCGGTTGTCCCGGCCGCGCCACCAATGGCGGCATCGCTGTACACATCAACCACAGTCCAGCCTTCCAAGGCCGCTCGCTCTATGCAGACGCGTATCTGATCGTCGATGGACCGGCTGTTTTGGATTTGGCTGCTATACCTCGCGTAGATGAGGGTGCGCACCGGGATCACCATCGGTGGGGGTGGGACGAGAAGGCTGAGCGGGCTGCCACTTTCCACGAAGCAAGCTCTCGCGAGCGGCGCGGTCGTGGGACACAGCGGCATGCGCCAGCGCCCGGATCAGCAAGACCAGTTCTGGATCCAGCTTCTGCATCCGTCTGCCACGCTGCCATAGTCTGGCAGCCGACCCTCTCAGCTGCCCCGGAGCCGCAGTCTCCGCTCTCACTAGGCGTGCTCACAGAGCTTCCCTGACGCAGGAAAGGTTGGCAGGGCGAACCTGCAGATGCACGCGGCGGTAGTTCCGGGCTTCACATGTTCATAGACGGCGGCTCGGGCTCGTCCCCCCGGATACATGTGAGCCACGTGCTGCCGGAATTGGCGCAAGAGGCCTTGCCGTCCGCCGCATATCCGCCCGGCGACCACCATAGGAGGACGGGAGCTTATTCCGTCTACCTCTATGGCTGAACGCTAGGCGCGTTTACACAGCTCGCCGTTTGGCGCCGCGAGAAGCTCCGTGGCCTCTGGAACAACGAAGATCGTAACCTCCAGCCAGTCCAAGCCGCGGTCAATGCTTCACCGGGCGAGACCGCAGTCGGCAGGCCGCTCTTCGATGATCTGCCCCGCCCACAGCAGGCAGCGCGTGAGCGCCTCGTTCCGCAAATAATTCTGGAGGGGGTGGCTTGGATGGCTGAACTCGACGTGTTGCATGCGACCGGCGGACTGCCCCTCGACTTCGGCCAAATAAGCTCGATCGGATGCAAGCCGGGTGTCCCCGCCCCGCCTAGCGCCGATGCTCACGCCGAAATACCGTTTGGCCGTTGCTGGATCGCGTGGATTGAAGCCGACGTACAGTCGATCCAACTGGTCGAAAAGATCGGCGGCAAGCTCCGCTCGGCCGTCGCCGTTATCATCGCGTCTGATGATTCCATCCCCTAGAGCCGGCGCGAATGCCACGGCGCGGACATTGCCGAGCTGTGACGGTACAGGTGGAACCGGGCACTGCCGGGGAGCATAGATGTTCGCCTTGGTGAAAGCGGCCAAGGCTATGGCTCCGCCGCGGCTGTGGGTGATAAGAGTGACATTCGTCCCTTCCGGCAGTCGACCAAGCAACGGGCGCAGCCCGCATGTTCCCGCTAGAAGTGACGATGTGATGGAATCGGCAAAGTACGCGAGAGGAAGAGGTGCGGTTCCGCGCCCCCGGTAGAATGCATCCCATAGCACTTCGATGAAGATCAGGTGGTCCGTGCCGCCGAGCGAGGCGATCCGATCGCGAGTGGCCGCGTAGTCATCCGTTAGGCCACCGGAGCTGTTATTGAAGCCTTTGATCAGGAAGACGACCCTGCCGCCCGGTCTTGCTGAGAGCGAAGCGCGTATCTCGGCAGCCCAAGCATCCAAGATCGCCTCGGGCTCATACGGCCTCCCAAGGCGCCTGTAGTGCGATCTCACACTGAATGCAGTATTGCTACTCCTGCGCTGCTGCGGCGGGAAGGTCGTGTCATTGGCATCGCGTGAAACGGGATAAGGTTCGCCGAACATATCGAACGCGACCCTCATTACCTGATGCCTGGGCTCGACCGCGCTGTACCCGGCTGGCGGGATAGTGTGATAAGCAGCACAGCCGCTCAACGCGAGCATCACACCCAATGCGGCAGCCCTGATTGCGGATCGTGCTGCACCAAATGCTGCCTCGAAGCTTCGCAAACTATGCGTTTCGTTCCTCATAGCGACCACTCCTAGGGCCATCGTTGACATAGCGTCAGAATATACGCGCGCGCTCGCAACTGAGAAATACTACTTCTGGCGCTTCAGCTGAGAGTGTGACACAATACTGAAGAGCGACCCAATGATATGCGAGTCCGCTTGTATGCGTCGGGTGACGTGGAACGTGCATCGTGAGTCTCGTGAATAATCCTCTGCGCATCACCAAAGTAGGAGACTTCGCTGCAGAGTTGCGTGGGCGACGATTCGTTGCCTTCGCGGGCGCTGGAATATCCTATGGGTCTGGCCTGCCGCTCGTAAACGATCTGACGCGATATATTCTCCGGCGACTGAACATGTCTGATCGCGACAGGACGGCTTTGGAAAGCCGCGGCGTCCCCTTTGAGCTTTTCGTCCAAGCCCTTGCAGAGGTTTCAGGCGCAGAGCCGCTGTTCGAAATGTTTGGAGACGGCGAACCTTGCGGTTTCCACCTCCTGTGCGCCCAACTCGCTGCGCGGGACCTTCTCACCGCGATCGTCACCACAAATTTTGATTTATGTTTCGAAGCAGCTCTAGCTGAGTCAAGTCTGCCTTATACGTGTCTATGGAGCGAGGCTGATCTAGCGAGTTGGGCCCCCGCTGCTAAACCTGTGCCGATCATAAAGATCCATGGCAGCGCCCACGACATAGCAAGTTTAGGCATTACTATTCGGCGTGTCGCTCATCAGCGGGGCGTCGCTGCTCGCGAAGCGGCTCTACGAAAGGCATTAACTGAACAAGCCAGTGAAATGACCATCGTGGTGGGATACAGCGGCTCCGACCGCTTCGACGTCAACCCCGCTCTCGAACGTTTGGCAGGGGCTGAGAAACCAATAATTCTTGTTGCGCACACGACCGACTTGGGCACCTCTGTGCGCATCAGCTCCCTGCGCGGCCACCCGCGGGCAGGGCCGTTCGCAGCTTTGCATGGCCAACTCGCCGAGTGTGATACGGATGTCCTCATCGAAGCGCTTTCCGAAGGCGGTTCCATCCGCCCGGTCCGGCGGTCCGCGCGATGGATGAAGTTCGTAGATCGCTGGCTGAGCGATGGGCGCCAACGGCATGCGCAGGCATTCCGCCACTTAGCGATGGGCTCTCTCCTTAGGAACGCCGCCCTTCCAAAAGCCGCGCTGCCCCATTTTCGGCGCGCGGCGCCGCTGGCGCCCACTGCTGGCGGCCGAGCCGAAATCTTGTTGACCGAGGCCAAGTGTCATCGCGACATCGGGAATACGACCGAAGCAAAGAGGATCGCGCTGGCCGTTCTGAGAGCCGCCCGAAGGTTCTCTTCCGTTACACTCGAGACAGCCGCACTAATTGAGCTCGGGGTTCTCGCTGGAGACCAGGGGCGCTTGGATCGGGCCCTCAGATATTATCGAAAGGCCGAGACGTTAGCATGGAAGATCGGGTCTCCTCATCTAGCCGGAATCTGCATCGGCAACTCCGCGATCATTAGGAAGTCGCTCGGCGGCACCCGCCGCTGGCGCCGCGCTCTCCGTGACTACGACCGGGCATTGGACATCGCGCGGGACGAAGGCGACAAGCGCAGTGAAGGCCGCACACTGGGCAACAAGGGCGTTCTGTACTCGCGAATGGGGAATAGCGAGAGCGCCATCGCCCATTTTCGCGCTGCCGGCGATGTTGCGGCTTCCCTCGGCGATAACTACCACCAGGCGATCTGGCTCGCCAATGAGGGTGATCAAGTGTGGAAAGATGACCCTGTGCGTGCCAAGTCACTGGTTCACGAAGCGCGCGAGATGTTCCGCCGGCTCGGCAGCACCGCACGTGTTTCCGATTGTGAAGAGATGTTGCAACGCTTCGCGAGTGGCGCACCATCCCGGTTGTAACCGGCTCTTAATCAGCGGGTCCTCGAGCCCTAGTGCGTCCACCACCTTTTCAAGCACTTAGCAGCCCCCTCTCCTCCTGCCGAAAACAAAAAGGTAGCAGACTAGGTAGCGAGCGATATGGGACGAGTTGAACTCTCCTCGCGCCGAATGGGATTCGCCGGCGTGGTGGTTTTCTAGGTCTCACCCTCCGGGATCCTCTCCCACACATTCAGCACGCGCTTGTCGAGCGCGGTCGCGAAGAATCTACCATCCGGCGAAACAGCCATTGAGGTGACCCTGGCATCACTCGGGGGAACGATGTCCAACATGGTGTACTCCCCCGTCTCGCCCCCTTCCCGCTCAAACAGCCAAACTTGGCCAGTGGCGTTCTTAAACGCGTTCACGCGCTGGTGTTCAGAAACGCAGTTGCCGACAAAAACGCCGAACCACTGTGCCTTATCTATGGGTTCGAACGACGCGGAACTTACCACGTCCTGTCGGCCGAACTCATCCGCCCCCACAATATAGGCAAGATCGGCGGCATGCCACGCACTGGCGCCAGCGCCTTTGATGGTCAGTTTTCCGCGCCCAAGTGAAGTAGCGTTTCCAAAGTCGAGCACCTCGAATTCGCCGTGCGTGTTGTTGGCAACTAGGCGCGCAACCAATGGGTCAGGATAGTGCGAGAGGCTCGAGATACCGCTTATAACGCTATGCATTCTGCCCAACACCGAACGCGAGGGCCAGTCCCATAGAATGACCTCACCATCGAGATCCGCTGAAGCGAAGCGATCGGAGTTCACGTCGAACTCCGCTGCCACCGGTCGAGCGCCGTGCCCCACCAGTGGAGGTGTCTCCGAGACTTTGACGTCATCATCGGGGAACTGGTACTCCCACACTGCCACATTTCCATTCTCGCGGGCGTAAACTCTCACGGACCCCTTAGCCGCCAGCCATTCAGCCTTTCGTGCCTTGTCTTCCGAAGTGTCGATTAGGACGCGCTCAGAAACCTTATTCTCCGTGGCATGATAGAAATTCCAGACGCCATCGCCCGTCCAAAAGGCTAAGCGTAGGTCGGGCAGGAACAAGCCCAGCCTCAGCCGAGATTCCGCTTCCCAAACGAAGCGGCGCCTCCATCGTCCGAATGCCGAGATCTCGGGCCGAGGCGGGAGCACGGGGGTCCCGAACAACCGAAGGAGCCGTGCCGCGGCAGGATTGTCGGATAGGGCATCCGCGACACGCTGTTGCGGTGTCGCCGCAGGAATCACCGATTCTGCTGAAGCGTTCATCGATCGCACCCTTTCCGCAAGCTCGCCTTTGAACGCCCGGATTTCCTGTGGAGTTAATCCCTTGCTCTGACTGGTCCGGCTATCTAGCTCGTCGTGATGGTCCAAACAAAGAAACGCGAGATTACTAGCTTTATTGTTGCACGGGTTGCCGTCGACGTGGCTGATCTGGCCTTTCTTTAGGGTGAGATCATTGAAGAGCCCGAAGCAGGCGCAGCATCGGCGCCGCGCCTCGAGCAGCACCTGAGTCTGCATCGTTCCACGTATCGAGCGGCGAAATCCCACAGCCTTTCCCCTTCCGGTCCATGCCAATACTACATTCCCGGAGAATGTGGAGCGCTGCCGCTTCTAGATGTTGACGCAAATCTGCTCGCCCCTGAGGCCAAGAACAGTCAGCGTTGCCATAACTTCCAAGCTTGGGGTCGCAGGTTCGGATCCTGCCGGGCGCGCCAGTTTTCAGCCGTTTTTCTGTTACCTAGATTCGCGCCAGGTAACGCATAGGTAACAAGCGGTCGGGAAAGGGTGACATCTAGCGGCACCCCTTCAGACGATCTCAAAGCCGAGGCGGCTGCTGTTGGCTGGCAGCGCACTGGCACCTTCGAGGGCCATCTGCGGAATGCGGACCTTCGTTCATCTAACCGATGAAGTCGCAAGGAACATTCAGTTGACGTCCAGACCAGATGACGTGACCGGACAGGACCCACAAACGCCACCACCGGTTCGGTGCTAACGCGTGAGCGTTCACCTGTTCGGGGCCGCGGGGACGACGCGCCTCCACAGGCGCTGATTGGCTCAGGACAGCAGCTCGAATTGATCGGGCGACACGCCGTAGGTATTCTCGAACTGGCGGCTCGCCCAACTCTTCATGAGGTCTGGGGTGCCTTCCGGTTGCAACCAGCTGTAGTCGTAGCGGAACGGGCCGTCCTCGGCGATCCACTGGCGAGTGAGATCGTAGAGCGAGAAGCCGCCGTAGAAATCCTGGAACGTCTCCATGACAGCGGCCTCGCTCCTGCCCATCCGAACCACAGGCACGATCGTCATGTCGTCGGACCGATCAACGAACAACGGTGACTGTCGCGAGAAGACACCAGCCGCTTCGTCGGTCACGCCCGCGCCAGCCATGTTTGCCCCGGGCCAGCAGAGGATATGTGGCCTGCGAGCCTTGTCGCGGGAAAAAGAGGCGAACTGCCCGAATAGCACCTGCAGCGGAAGGTTGACTAGGTCAGCCTTCCCGAGATCGTGCTGCTCGAGACACCGGCGAAAGCCTTCTCCTTCCGACACCCAGCGATTGATCTCGCCGGCAATCCGCAGCGGGGAGAAGGTCTTCATGGCTTCGCACAATGTCGTGCTCACATGCGCATATTCGGCCGCGTCGTAGCGCGTGATCAGCGCGGCAGTCTCGGGACACTGCCGCTCAATGACCAGACACAGCAGCACGAAGCGCATGCCCGGGTCGACATCGCTCACGAACATCTCCGGAAAAGGCACCGAAAATGGGAACGCCTCCCCCGGGTTGGCGGCAATGTCGCAGATGAGCAGGAACAGTCCCACGACAGGGTGATCCACGGTGGCCGGGCGCGGCAGACTAGTGATCGTCAGGAAGGCCTCGAAGGCGGCGGTATAGATCGGCGTCATCATGCCCGCCTCCTGCGCCTCAGCCCAGTCGAAGCGCCCACCGGTCGCGAAGTGCAGATACTGGAGTTGGCCGAAGCGCGCCTGTCCCTCAAAGATGTGATAGGCGCCAATCGGCGAGAGCTCGATCGGCGAGCCGTAGTAATAGCCCTGCACCTTGGCTTCGGTAAGCTTTTGCAGCTCGTCCTTCCAGACCCGGGGATCAGGCACGAACGCCAAATCGCGGTCGAACGTGCTTGCCAGCGCGAAGACGCTATTGGACAGAGCGATATCGTAGGAATGGCCGACACTCTCAAACATTCTGTGGTCGACTAGCGCCTGCGCGCGTTCCGGATTGGTCGCGAGGCTACGGTAGGCCTCAATGTCGAACTGATTGTTGATAATGATGTTGGCGATCGCGTTCGCGGATCCCGGTTGGCTTTCCCCCGGATGCGCTTCAGCCCAGGCCATGACCGATTTTACCGGACCGACCAATTGGAGGAAGGTCTTCAGATGATTGAGGTTGGCATGCGTCTGCGCGGGATAGCTGAGACTCAGCATCAGCCCGCAAGTGCTGCCGGCATGCTGCCACCAATGGATCGTCTCGTGGAGATAAGTCGAGAAGGCCTGGATCTGCTCGAAGCTCACGTCGCCCTGTGAGGCGATCCCGTTGGGCAGACTAGCGACAAGTTCGTGGACGCGCGGGGAGAGCCGGACAACGAAGCGAAGACCGTCATAGAGTCCGTGCGCGTTCAAAACCGCGTTGAACCTGGTCGCGGCGAGCAAGTCGCCGCGGGAGGTGTCCAGCAATGACGTGTCAATCTTGAGCATACTCGCCTCCGGGAAGGCCGCACCCGCCCTGCATGCGGAACTTGTACACAGACCGCCGATAGCCAATTCAGTAGCCGCGGCCTACCCAAACGGATCAACGAGAGGACGCGACTGCCGGCCGCCAAGTCGAGAGTGGCACATAGCGGCCGCTGCAGTGTGTCGCTCATCACCACTACCCGCTGGTTTCGCGGGAGGTCGCCGAACATCGCTGCGAAGTTGCTGATTCGATCCGGAAAACCCTCCTGGTGATCTGTGCGCCCCCACATTCGTCCCCATGCGCAGCATCGGATTGAGTGGGATGAGTCAAACAATCTGGGACTACTCAGCAGTGGCTGAAGTGCGAACCGCCAGGGGGTGATACGACCGAAGGCGAATGGAACGCTCGTCGGGTAGGATTTCGCTAGGAAGGCTTATGGCGATCACCGCTGGAGGCTGGCGATCGCCGCTGGAGGCGAATGGCGGGGCCGTCTAAAAGAGGCTCATGCGCTCCGGAGAAGCCATATTCGTCACGGACGAACTCAATCGGCAAAACATGATCATGCCGCTATCGACGCTCGTGTCTGCCATCGAGACCCATCTCGACGCCTGCATCAAGGCGGGCCTGCCGGCCGGAGCGCCGAGCAGCATGGCGCATGACCAATGCCGACCAGTCGGCTGGAGCGTCCCTCATGGGATCTACATTGCCCCCGACAAGTCCCGCCAGGTGGGGCGATTCTGGATCCCGGAATCCGAGGACGAAAGTGCGCAGGTTCACAACCTGATCCGGGCATTTCGGCAAAATTACTGCAGAGTCCAGGCCGAGCCGCATCTTGAGGCGCTAGAAGGGCTGCTTGCAAAATGGCCGGGCGAGACGGCCACGCTTTGGCATGGCGAGGCGAGCGGGGCGGTCGCGCCCAATCTTGCAGCAACCCTGCTTCCCGCGTTTTTCTCGCTCGAAAGCTAGCTCGTGGATAAGGACGGACTCGTCGATTATAGCGCGCTGCTCGCACGCACCCGCCAAGTTGAACCGGGCGTCTTTCACGAACCGAGGCAGGATCTGCTCCTGTTCGCGCACCCCTATTTCCGGCGCAGTCTCTCGCGCGCCAATAGTCTCAACGCCTATGTGCTGCGCAGCTTCGACGCCGCTGCGGCGACCTCGAAGGCCCAGGCCCGGCTACGACTCGATCCAGACCTGATCGGGGTGCCGGATAGCGTCTCGCACGTGATCGAGCTTGAATATTGGGGCGGGCCAAAATTCGATGAGGATCTCGGCAAAATTCCGTCGGGCGTCACCGAGCATAAGAACGACGATCCTGAGCGGATCTATTCGCAGATCGACAAAACACAGGTGTGGTGGAAGCCGCCTGAGGATCGCCGCGATGCTGAAGGCGGCGCGTTCCAGGTCCGCACTCTCGAGGTCGAGGAGCTGATCGACGCCCCCAGCCCCGGCCTTGCCGCGGACGCGTTCGACTGCCGCTACGCGCACGCCGAATTCCACATGGCGGAAGGCTGCATCTCACATTTCGACGGCGCGATTCGCGCCTATGACAGCGAGGCCTATCTCGAACGGATCGGCTTCCGGATCGATCGCGCCGGCAAGCACGCCGCATACACCAAGCTCTTCCGCCTCGACGGTGCGATCCCCACGGCCGACTGGAAACGCGTGTTCTCTGACTTCTTCCGCGGCAACCGGCTGATACCGGAATATTTGGGCGCCGAAATGGAAGGCAATTTCGTGCCGCCGCCCAGCGACGACGAACGCGGGCCGGCGCGGCTCCCGGATCTGAGCGCCTATATCGGGCTCACGCTGGCGGACCTGCCCCCGCCGTCCACGATTCGTGTCGTCGCGGACCAGCAAATGCGCCGCGACGAGGCCGCATTGCCCTATGCCGAGATCGGCCCCGGATCGCTCGGCGAGCTGATGACCAGTTGGGCTGACCGCGAGAAAACTGGATTGCTCACCGCCGAGCTTCCAAGCGCCAACCTCGCTCGGATTGCGCTTCCCGGCTCGCCGCCCAATCGCAAGGACTGGGTGGAGGTATGCGGCGCACTCGCTGAAGCGTTGGACCGCGAAGCCGAGAGCGGCACGCTCGAACATGTTTCGCTCGCGATCGTCTGGCAAGCCAATGGTCTGTCGACGACGCTGTCTCTGCCTGGCCGCGCTCCGCTGGTCGCAGCACTGCTGCATGAGGCGCTTTCGATCGTCCATCCCGACGAACCCGCGTCGGAATGGGCCGAGCCGTTCCGAGATGCGCTCCTGCGCGTCGCTCCCGAACTAGACGCGCTGGTTGCATGGCCCTCGGAGGTTGTCATAAATGGAAAGATCACGCTCGACCGACCTCCAACCATCCCCTTCAGGATGCGCATTCCAGAGAGCGAGGAGGCGTGGCTCGCTGCGCTTGTTCCGGAACAGCCAGACAAAAAGGAGGGAAACGCACCGCCGGACGACGGATCCTGAAAATCTGGTCGTGGACGCCACCGCATCCTTTATTGGCGGCGCTGATCGAGGATCCGCCATCCTCGAAGGCCCTTGCTCGCAGACGGTGAGCGACTATGATCATTTCACAGCACCAGCCGGTTGGGGACAGCCCTGTGAAGAGCTTTTGGAGTTTCTCGCTGCTACTGATCGGCGCTGCCCTTCTAGCGACGCCACCAGCAGCTGCGGAGAAGGTTCAACTTTCAAAGCGCACAGCAGAAAAGTATCGTGAGCTCAAGGAGCATGTTACTGATGCAAACCAGCGCATCGTCATTTCGAATGTGATCCTTGGGTTCGTACCCTTCGTTCCGCTGCTTGGAGGCGCTGACTCGGTCACAACGATTGAAATCGCAACAACAGACTATGCATCACTGGGTGAGGCTTCAGCAAACATCAACTCGATCTTTAGAAGCCAGTTGAAGCAGTTTTGTCAGCTCGAGGCGCTGTCTCAGCATGATAGCCCTGCAGACTACCGGTTCTGGCTTGATCTTGCTGACAGCTTCGATGGCAAGAAGACCTTTTTCCCTGGCACTTGGGAGAACCGGCAGGGCCCGGACATCATTCGGGCTGTATTCTCGGAACCCGGAAGAGCCCTCGCACTCAAGGTGGATGGTTCCTTTTCAAGCTCATCAATGTCCTTCCCGGTATCTGGACTCACGATCCAAGGCCCTCGCAGCGTATCGTTCGATATGAACTCGGGTGGAGACATCTTCAAATGCAGCTCCGCAATTTCGGCTGACCGGAAGAAGCTGACCATGACCTGCAGAGATACCTCCGGTCGCAGTGAGGTGACGAGCTTTGATCGTGCCGCCTGAGGCCGATCTGCCACGAGCCTTCTAAGCTTGGGGTCGCAGGTTCGAATCCTGCCGGGCGCGCCAGTTTTCCGCCGTTTTTTTGTTACCTAAATTTGCGCCAGGTAACGCATAGGTAACAGGCGAGCGGGATATCGTGACCGCTCGTGGCACCGAGTGGGATGAGGCGTCGGACTCGACGGCGGCATTCGGCCGAAAGCGGACGGTCGCATTATTGCGGCAAATGCACGAGAGCGGACTTTGCGGAGGCGCGCTCGACTGCCTTGAACTGGCCGGCTCAGCGCTATCCCAAGCTCGCTCCTTCGGCTGCCAGGAGCGCGCACCATTCCTCCTTAACCGCTCCTTCGGCCGAAAGATCGCAGGCATGTCGCAGATCCTCGATCGCATCCTCATCACCTTGAGCCTTCCGGATGTGGAACCGGAGCTTGAAGAACTCATGATAGTGCGACTGGCACCTTGAGTCTTTGAGCGCCCGGTCGATCCAAGGCCGCGCCTCCGCAGATCGGCCAAGCTGTAGGAGCGCGTTGGCAAGGAGGCGCTGAACATAGCCCATCTCCTCGAGGTCGGGCCGGGCTTGTAGTATGGCCTCCGCTTCCCCTGCCCGGCCCATCTCAATCAGCAGTTCGGCCCGCCGCTGGGCGAAGAAGTCCGACAGCGTGGAGGCGCTATCGAAGAAGGATAGCGCGCGCGCAAAGGTTGCTTCCCGTTCCGGCGACGCCTGGCTGCGCCCGGCTTCAAGCAGGATGTCGGCCATCTCGCTCCGTTCCCGGTCGGTTCGGAACTGGGTGATATCGGGGGCCGGAATGGCGGCGAGCACCTTGGTCAGCACCGCCGGTGCTTCCGTGGACCAGTAGCGGGCGACGGTGGCCAGCGCCTGGTAGGCCTGGTTGTAGCCAAGCAGGGCATGGTCGATGATGGTCTTAACGATGAAACGTTCCCGCGGCCGGAGCACCTTGGTGCGGGCGTAAGGATCGCGCCAGGGCATGGACTCGAGGACGCCCAGCAGCACGGTCGCCGAAATGTCGTCGCCTCGTTCGGCCGCGGCGATCACCGCATCACCGAAGTCCACAGCTTGCTCGAAGTCCCTGTCCGCCTTGTAGGCACGCAGCAGCTGCAGCCGGGTGGCCTCGAGCGGCTCCCCGCTGGCCATCACCGCCTCGAATTCTGCCCGCGCCTCGCCGAAACGTCCAGCCCAGGCGAGAGCCTTACCCCGGTGATGCCGGATTTCGGCAGCCTGTCGCGGACTCAAGCCGGGAAGCCCGGCGAGATCGTCGAACAGGGAAAGACCGCGGACCGCCCAGGCAGGGGCGGCGGCAGGATCGCGCTCCTTGAGGTTGAGATAAGTCCACTCGAACAGCTCGATCGCCAAGCGCACTTCCAGCGGATCAACCGCTGCGCCAGCCGCCGCCCAAGCTCCCGCGTGGGCGATCGGATCACCAAGATCAAAGGGCATGGGCTGGTGAAAGTCGAGGATCGTCAGTGACGCGAGCAACAGCGACGGGCGTCGATCTCCTTGGGAGATAATGGCGAGCAGCCGCTCGCACGTGCTGTTGGCAGCCGACCAGAGGCGCACATCATTGCTGTCCCAGACCTCGCGGCAATATCGCTCCAGCTGGTCGTCGAACTCGGCCCGGCGTGCGTTCGTCCACCAGTGAAGGCTGGGCAGCGTCGCGAACACCAGGTCGTGAAGCCGGACGGAGGTCGGGCGGTCGGCCGCCGTCAAGGCTCGGTCGGCGAGCTTGCGGATGCCCACCGGCCTGATCAGGCTCTTGATGAGGGTGGCATCCACGTCCGCCCGCTGCAGCCACTCGAAGACCGACAATTCGCTGAACAGCAGGTCGTGGTATCGCCCGAGCAGCCGATCGGCGAGCCGCTGCCGCCGGTCGTCGAGTTCCCCCACCACTTCGCAATCCTGCTCGAGGTCGGACCAGCTGAACCCATCCAGGGCCGCGGCATTCATGACCGAGAGCGTCAGCGGGTGACCGCCGACCGTCTGCCAGATCTTGGCGAAGACCGCGTCCGGGCACGGCTCCCGCACGCCTGCTTCGAGCATTGCGCGGGCCTCGGCTTCCAGCAGCGCCGGGAGCGGAAAGTCTCCCCGCATCCGCTCGCGCGCCGTCACGATGACATGCGATCCCTCGCCGCACAGCGCCGCCATTGCCTCAGGCTCGAAGGGGGCGTCCGGATCGTCGACCACCAGGAGACAGGCCCGGGTCCTGAGAAGATTGGCGACGTTGCGCTTCTCGCCGCCGCGCACCAGCGGCAGGGCCTGGAGGTCCTGCACGCCCCGAAAGTCCTCGCGGTGGAGCCAGATCTTCATTTGGTAGGAGGCAGCCGCGTCCCGGCCGAACGCCGCCGCCGTCTCCGACTTGCCGGCGCCGCCAAGACCGGAAATGACGAGGCAGGGGTCTGCTCGCAATCGGCGCCCGATCTCCTCGGACAGGGCCGGCCTCGGCCGGTGCCGCGGCGACAGGTCGAGGAAGAGCCGGTCACGGGCGAACTCATCGCGGATGCGCGCAAGCTCGGGCAGAAAAACTGCCAGCTCGTCGACAGCGGTGTCGTTGGTCAGGAGGTGGCGCAGGATCCAGCCGGCGATCCGGTTGGCGCCCCACACCCGCAATGCCTTGCCCTGCATCCTAGGCTCGCCGAGCATCCTCTTCCTAAATTCAGCAATGCGAATTGGGCGACCCGGTTCATCCGCGAAAAGGAAGATGGTTTCGGCATTGGGATGATGCTTTAGGGTGTGATCGATGTCCCCGCTCGCCTTGCTCATCGAGCCTGCAAAATAGCCTTCATGGGCGCCGTACTGGGCGACAACCTTGCCGTCGTCGCTGACGCTGTCGACCACCCGGCTGACCGGGAAGCCAAAGTCGTTGAGCCCGCTATGCTCAAGCCGGGTCCGCAGCAGATGGTCGAGGAACTTGCCCCCGAAATGTTCGAAGTCGGTTCCGATCAGGCCGATGGCCCGGCTCAGCCGCTGGAGCATCTGGCGACGCGTTTGGAGGTTCATAGGTGGGCTTATGCAACGATGAGAGCGGCGGTCAAAGAGGGTGGACACGCGTGGGACTTACGTGGCCCATCGCGTCGGCGGTTGCTGACCTCGGCGAGCAACTCCGCAAGCACCGCAGCTAAGCGGCGCCGACCTCCATCTCAGGGCTGCTTCACCGCGCCGCTCCTCGTCTTCCGCGGTTCGTGCGGCCCCTCGCCCTTATGAAAGGCCAGCAGATAACATGGGCGGGTCAACTCGCCGCAGAATGGTGGAAACCGCGACTTCGGCTTTCGAGCTGGGTGGCTATTCTGTAGGTCATGCCCGACCGTCAAGCTATGCGGCGCTGGTTCGCATCGCCCTGACGGCTGGTATCCATGCGATCGCGCCACGCCTTGAGCTCCTCCGGCTTCCATGGTCGGACGCGGACGTTTTGCTTGCGGCGAACGCCGATTTCGCGTGCCAGCAGCCGGTCAAGGTATTCGCCCGCGCGCATCTTCATGTCGCGGGCGAAGCCGGTGACGGTCTCGTGCGCACGCTGTAGCATGGTGGGCACGAAGTCGATCATGCCGGCGCCTCCGAACATGTCGTGATCCTGCGAGACGGAGAAGCCGGTGGTGGCGAGTGCCGTCAGGAGGCGATCGCGGTGCACCGCGACGACGTCAGCGAACCCCCTTTTCTCCCCGGTTGGAGCGTTGATGAGTAGTTCCAGGCGGGGCAGCGCCTGGCCCTTGCCTAGCGCGACGCCGGGGGTGGCGTAAAAGCCGGCGAACCACACGTTATCGAGCATCTGCGCATAGGGGTTCGGGACCCGAATCTCCGCCCAGCCGTGCTGGTCGCTCGACCGCTTCTCGGGCGGCGTCGCCGCCGCCGTCTCGATGCGGCTCTGGATGTCGCGGGCCGGCGCCTTTTCCGGATTGCGCTCGTAGTAGAGCGAAAAAGCGGGCGTGGTCGCGTGGAACGGCCGCATAAAAACGGCGGTGCGGTTCCATGAATTCTTCTGGCGATCGGCGTGGGAGAGCAGGCGCGAAAGGAGCTGCTGGTCGGGGATCGCGTTCATCTCGTCGAGCGCCCAACTGGTCAGTGAGGTTCCAGGGGTACCCGACACCTGGCAGATGATCCAGTTGATGATGGGTCCGACGACGCGAACCCGGCTGTTCTTGACCGCACCGGCCACCGTGTGCCCGTCGTCCCGGACCTTCTGCGCCATCTCCCAGGAGAGCTGGACCATCTCGCGCACGATGCGGCCATAGGAGTCCGCCTGCGCGTAGTGGCTGGGGTCACGGTCGTTCGGCACCACGGTGCCGTCGCGTATGACCACGTCCGCCGGGTTGACCTCGATGTCGCCCGCCGTGCTAGCGCGATTCGGCGTCGTCCAGATATCCAGGGCGCGGCGGGCCGCCCGGCTCTCGAGTACGTCCATCGCGTTCCAGGCCGAGTGCATGTACTCGGCCGGTGACAGGTCCGGGTAGAACATCGGCGACATGATGGTATAGATATTCTCGCGCCGCTGGATGTCTTCGGGGGCGCTCGGCAGGCGCAGGAAGACGTCGGTCTCGACGCCGTCGCGCAGCAGCTTGCGGTTGAGCACGGCGGCAGCGGTGTTCAGGTTGATCTGCGGCGGCGCGCCGAACGCGAAATCGCCCGCAGTCCCGTCTATCGAGAGCAGCCCGCCCTGCGTCGATCCATCGACACCGGCGACGATCATCCGGACGTCGGGTTCCGGCTGGTTCACGCTCATGATTAGCGGACCGTCCTCAACGCGCCGAGAGATTTCGTCGGCCAGCAGCGCGGCGTTGACGAGGTCGCGGCCGTGCGTGGCGATGTGCCGCATTCCGGCCTCGGGAGTATTCGGAATCTGGATCGCGTCGCGGCTGAGGCCAAGGCCGTTGCGGCACATGGCGGTCAGCATCTCGATCCGTCCCTCGCAGCGCCGTTTGATGCGTTGCGTCTCCGCCGGGTCGTTCCCCGCCGTGTCGGCCATAAGGCGGGCGAGTTCCTCGAGGTTGTCGGAGAGATCGCCCGCGTAAGCCGTGATCGCAGCGACTGCTGTCGCACGCGCATCCTGCCGGCGCAGGAGCTCGGCGGCGGCCCGCCAAGCCTCGGCGGGGATCGTGCGGAGCTGGCGCGAGGCCTCGCGTAGCACCGCCAGCGACTGCATTGGGCGCTCGGCGTCCACCATCGACTGGAGGTAGTCCTCGTCAATCCACGCGCCGTCGCGGTCGTCCTTGGCGTGGAAGACCTTTCGCGGACCGTCGTCGTCTACCACCAAGCGACCGCCGTGGGCGAGTCGCCGCCCCAGGTTGTGGAAGGCCTCGATCGTGTCACTAGCGCCGGCCGCGACGGCGGCGGCGTGCACGTCGTTGGCCGTCGTCCCCTCGGGTCGGCTCGCCATCTCGATGAAGAGCTGGCGCTTTGCGGGACCATCCATCGCTCAGGCCTCCGCTAACCGCTTCTTGGTGCGGGTCGCGAAGACCGGCGGCGTGCCTCCGCCGACAGGCGTGCGGCGCTCGCGCACCCTCATCAGAAACCCGTGGCGGATCTGGTCGCCGTTGCCGCTCACCGCGCAGATGCCGCGCCCGAGCTTCGGGAGACCGTCGACGAGCTCGTCGCCGAGGTCGGAGCGAACCCCGCCGATCGACTTCAGCTGGTCCCGCTCCAGTGCGAAGATAAAGCGAGTTTGCATGCGCTTCAGGATGCTGGCGTCGAGATCGGCCGGCGACTGGCTGGCCAGGATCAGGCCGGTGCGACTGTGGCGGCCCATTCGGGCGAGTTCGCGCAGGACGTTGGTAGAGACCGAGTTCTCGGCTTCCGGAACGACGGTGTGCGCCTCGTCGACGAAGAGTACGGCGAGCCACGACGCCTCGTCCGGCGTTGCCTTGCCCTCCTCGGTTAGCCGCGCGCAGCGGCGCCCGTAGTTCTGGATCTCGCGTGCCGCCGCTGCGGCGACGAGGCGGGTCTGCGGCAGCTGCAGGCGTCGGCAATCCAGGCAGATCAGGCGCTTTTCGGCTAGTTCCTCCACAAACGGGAAGGCTTCGCCGATGAGCGGGTTGCTCTTGAGCGAACCGACTTTCGCCTTAGCGGCGTTGATCGTCACTGACTTGGAGCCGGAGCGGGAACCCTGGATGTCGGCTTCCGCGATGACGTCGTCCAGCGTCATCGACTCGCCAGGCTTGACCCGGCCGCGCACGGCGTCGTGAGAGATCTCGATCAGCTCCGCGTAGAGAGTCTTCGGATCGACCTGCGGAGCGATCGACATGAGTTCGCGGCCAGTAATGTTGTGGAGTGCGAGACCAAAGCGGCTCGTGTCAGGCAGCGAGATGACCTCGCCCCCGAGGGCCTTCACGGCCTCGACCATCTCTCCGTTCACGTCGAGGATGATGCCGGGGACGTCCCACTGCGCCATCTCCTCAATGATCGTGCCGGAGGCGTAGCTCTTGCCCTTGCCGGGGTTTCCGAAGACGCCGATGTGAAGCTGGAGGATGTCCGGGCTAAGCGTGATTGGCGACGTTGTGCCGAGCAGCGTCCCCAGGCTCAGCCCCTTGTCGGGGTGGTCGAGGCCGCCCAGCGCGGCGGTGACGAGATCGTCGGGCAGGCGGACAACCGGATCAGCCGCGCGGCAGAGCATCTCGGGCGCGCTCGCCGCATCCGCGCCGATCGTTCCGTCGATCCGCAAATCCTCGACAGTCTTGCACTTAGCGACGCGGAACACCCGGGTGGAGGTGGCCTCGTGGGCGATCGCAGGGCCGAGGTCGAGCGCGCGCCGCGTATGCGCCAGCACCGCCGTCTCGTTCGGGTTCACCTCGATACAGTCCTCGACCTGCAGGACAGTCAGCAGGTCGTCGTTGCCGCGGCGTCCGTGCCAGACCCCGAGGAACTCGCCGGGACGCACCTCGTGGTTGGGATGCATCAGGACGCTGATGTTCTGGAATGACGGCCCGCCGTCGGTCTGGACCACCGAGCCGACGGGGGTGAATCGCTCTGGAGGACGGCGATCCTCCGCTTGCGAGAAGTTCGCAGGGACGAGTTCGACGACCTCAGACACGGTGACACCTCCGCCTTGTTGAGCTAACAACGTAGGCGTTAGTGTTAGTAGAAGCAAGAGGCGTTGTGAACTTCGTGTTACAGCATCCTGTGTACGGCCTCGAAGCTCACGTCGGACAGCGCCTTGTCCAAGGCGTTCCCGATCATCCAGGTGTTTGCCTCGGCGGCGCCGCCGGGGAATGCGAAGTCGTCCTCAAACCCCTGCAAACGCGCCGCCTCGCGCACCGTTAGCGACCGATTCTCGGTTGGATGCCAGAATCGCCCACTTCCAGCGTTGGAGAAGTAGCGGGTCAGCGTCTTGGCCAGCCCGTCAGCGTGTAGCCGGCCGTAGGCCGCGCCGTGGTACCGGCCGTTCGTGTCCAGCTGGCCGCCCTCGGGCACTGTCCCCATCTGCGCGAGTATCGCTTCGCCATGCGAGAACGCGACGTGCGCGATCTTCACGCCGCGCGCCGATCCAGCTTCGGGCAATCCGCCGATGATGTCCGACACCGTGGGCGTGGGCAGCACGGTCTCGCTGTACCTGTGGAACCGTTGCGGGAGGATGGTCGCCGCGCGGCGCGCGCTCGACGTCGTGCCCAAGAGCGCGTCGTCCCTCTCCTCGGCCGCCCGCACCTTGCCCAGCGCGTAGTCGAAATAATCGCCGATGGGCGCGTGGGTCGGCGACGGCAGCGTGACGGCGAGTCCGCTTCCGCGACCGCGTCGGCCGACGACCACCAGTCGCTGCCGCGCCTGGGCGCTGCCATACTCCGCCGCGTTCAGCACCGCGGCTGCCATTTCGTATCCAGCCGCCTCAACGATCTCGCGGAACGTCTGGAACTGGTCGGACACAGCGGCCAGCGGGACGTTCTCCATAGCGAAGGCGAGCGGCCTCAGGGTCCGAACCGTGCGTGCGAACTTGACGATGTGGTCGTTTCGCGGGTCATCCGCCCGCCGTCGGCCGCTCTCGCTGAACCCCTGGCACGGCGGGCACCCGAGCAGAACGTCGACGCGGCCGCCCGCCTCGCGCTCGATTCGCGCGGCGGACGCCTTCTCCAGGTCGATCAGCGCGTAGGGGCTCGCCTTGTGGTTGGCGAGGTATGCGTCGCGCGCCTTGTGGCTGATGTCCGCTAGCAACGCCACCTCGAATTCGGGGCGGCCGCGGTACGGCTCTACGCTGCGCCCCGTGCCGGCGTAGAGTTCCACCACTCTGAGCTTGCGTTTGATTGCCGTCATGCACACCATTATAGAGCAGGAATATTCCTGTAGGAAGTGAACTATGGCCGAAATCGAAGCGGAAGTCACCGCCGCGCGCACGGCGATCCGGCAGATGCTCGCGGAACGTCCTCGGCCTACGCAGGTACGCATTGCGCTGGCGACGGGGCTGACCCAGAGCCGCGTGGCAAAGATTATTCGTTGCGACTTCGGACGCATGAGCGACGGTGTCAGGAGAGTAGTGGAATATTCCTCAATGGGAGTAACCGAGCGTCGTGCGGCCGAGTCGCGCGCTCAGCGCATTGCCGAGAGGCTGGAGCTAGCAGCACGCCGCCTCGGCGCTCATGACCCGGCCTTGGGAGAACTGATCGCCGACTTCGTCGAGGGGGTCGCCGCGAGGCGGTCGGGCTGACTAGCGAGGCCTGCGCCGTGGCAGTCGCTGGGAGCCCCGCATCTCGCGGTCGTCATGCCTGCTCTTCCGGACAGCCCCTTGCAATCCCACCTTGGGTCCATGGATGGATTGACGCTCGGCGACACGCTTCAGGTGAACAGCGTGATTTGGATCACGTCGCTCGACGAGGGGGAGCGGGGCCCGTCGCGTCGGATGGTGGAGGACTTGGCACCGCTCGCTACCGCGGCGGACATGCGCTTTGAGGAGGTGGCTGTCGGTGATCGCGCCGGATTGTTGAGTGCGCTGTCGGTCGTGACAGACGATGCTGGCCGCGGACTGCGTCCCATCCTGCACTTCGACTGCCACGGATCGGCCGAGCACGGCCTGGCACTCAGACCGAGCGGCGAATACCTCGCATGGGGCGAGTTGGTCGACGCGCTGCGCATGTTGAACTCCGCCACCCGCAACAACCTCTGCTGCGTCTTCGGGGTCTGCTTCGGGCTGCACATGTCGAGGGAATTGAGGCTGTCGCTTCCGACCCCCTACTACCTAACCATCGCGCCGGAGAGCGAGATCAGCGTGGGCGTGCTGGAGGAGCGCACGACGCCCTTCTACCGGGAGGTGTTCGAGACTGGGGACATCACGGCTGCCTACGCGAAGGTGCTGAAGCCCGACCTGCGCCTGTTCCTCTGCAAGGCCGTCATGGCCGAGGCGCTCGCCGTTTACATCGCCGGGAACTGCGTAGGCGCCGAGGCGCGTGCGCGGAGGGAGAGGATGGTCACCGCGGTTCTCGCGAAGGAGCGGATCACTGAGCCGACGACGGCGCAGCTCGGCGACGCGCGCCGGAAGGTCAAGACCGCGCTGGAGCCATCTCAGGCTTTAATCGACCACTACGCCTCGACTTTCCTGCTCGGACGGGATCCCGGCTTCGGCTTCACCGAGCTGCAGCGCCTCGCGGATGTGCAGGTGAAGCGGGCGAGGCTGGGCGAGCGCAGGCTGGCCCCTCGGCGCGGGCGCTGACGAAGGAGCGTAACCGGAGGATGTTCTGAAGGGCCGCCTCGTGATCGGCGCCTTCCACCACCTTGTGGTCTCCGGGTTTCCCCGTCGTCACCCACAATCCGATGATCTTGCCCTACGCTCGAATCGACGGCTTGGCGGCCCGAGCGGACGCGCTGACCGAAGTTGCTGCGGCGCACTTCGATCTCACTGAGCCGGGGCACGAGATGGGTGGTAACGGCGATCCCTAGAAAAGCGGCTGACGCATGCCGTCGCGTGGCTCCCAAATCGCGATCACTCATAGAACGAAGAGGTGTCGACTTCCATCTCAGACACGTCATGGATGTCGCTGAGGTCGGACACCGCGCCGGTCATGCGGCACTTGAACGGATATTCGTCCCGCATCGTCGCTCCCTCTCCGCGGGCTCGGTCCGAACCCGAGCCGTAGTTGAGTTCAACGTACACGATGCCCTCGGCCTCATACTCGATCTCGCAAAGGCCGATGCCGAGCACGCGCACCTCGGTGACGTCCACCTGCTCCACGAAGGAGTGGGTGGAGAGAAGGTCGATCATGTCGTTCGATTCCTGGACGAACGACGCGAACACAGGCATGCTGGCATTGTGCACTACCGCCTCTGCGACCGCGCCGCGCATGTCGCGGATGGCGTGGAGGAAGTCGATCACGGCGTCGACCACGTCACGGGCGAAGGCATCGATCTCCTCCGAGTCAGTCAGCAGCGTGTTCGGCCTCACGTGCGTTCGCTTGTTGAGTTCCGCTATGACGCGTCCCGCGTCCCTGTGCATGTTAGTGGCGTCGATGCCGAGTTTCTCGACCATTTCATCGGCAATGCCGCCCTGGATCGAGTACGTCATCCGCTGGCGGCGGGTGGGCCGGTCCGCTTCTTTTTTGAACCAGACCGCCTGTGTTAGATCCTCGTCCGGTGCGAGGCTGTGTAGCAGGTGACCCACCGCCTCCCGCAGCGCCGCCGCGAACAGGTGCGCGCGTATCGGGTTGTCCGAGCCCAGCACCGCGAGCCCCCCGGCGAGCAGCGTTTTCGAGAAGTCGTCCGGAAGCAGTTCCTCGAGAGCGGTGGGCCTAGCAAGCATCACGATGATCATCCCCTGAGTTTCCGTCAGAGCGCCGGTGGCACGTCGTCCTTGGGGCGCACCGTAGCCTACTCGAGCACATAGATGCTTCTGTCCGCCACCGCCGCTTCGATGGTGGCAAGACCCAACGCCGTGAGCGAGGTCATCCGAATGTCCGGGTCGTGGAGCTCGAAGACCTTGAAAATCCCTAGGCGGACCAGCGCCGATACCGAACTGGACGCCCACTCGCGAGCTGTCCCGCCCTCGATCCTGCGCATAAGTTCCCCGTCGATGCGCCACAGCGCGAAGCGGGCGCGATCGCCGCGAGGGCTCGTCTCTCCGGCCCCCTCGATGGCGGCGATGATCTCGCCGGAACGGATATCGTTGGCATGCGTGCGGACTACGTGAGCAATGTCCTGGAGCACGTCCTGCGAGCGGCGCGGAATCGCGACCCAGCGCACGTGGCCGGCCGAAGCGGGATCCTCCTCTGGCCGGCCAGTATTCGCTGACCCGGCGGCATAGGCCTGCTCCATCGCCCTTGCCAGATCACGGACCCGGTCGGCGGTGCCCCAGCGGCTGCTCGCGTCCTTGAGGATCCGTCTCGCAGTCGCCCGGAACTGCTGCAGGCGAATCGAACGGTTCGTCGAGATGTCGCTCATGTCTCCTTCTCGCTTCGGGAAGCCCCATACGCAACGACCCCCGAAGGCCATGGCTGGCCGCAATGTCCGTGGATTGCATCCCACGAAGGATCGTGAGCACGCAAAGCGCCGCGGTTCCGTCCCCGGCCAGATGAGCGGACAGGTCGAAGGACTGGGAGCGTGAGCGGTGCAAACCAATCGGGCTGAGGGTCTCGTTTAAACCGGATCGACGCGGGCTCGCGGCATTAGGCGCCGCTCAGTGCTCCCACAAGCGAGAAGTCAGTCCCATTCAAGCCGGTGCTGCGCGTGGGGACGAATGTGGGGTCGCGTAGATCGGCCCGACATTTCCCGGGCGAAAATCATGCGCTTGGGCAACAATGTTCGCCTACCTCCCGCGGAGCCGGAGGCACGTCGGCCCCAGGGACCGCTAAGCGCATTCTCCAACGGTCAAAACTGCTGGCTCGTCACCCGAAAGCGGACGCTCATTCGCGGCGACAAACTTACGCCCGGACGGTGACTTGCTAATCGCCTTGGCTGCCGACCGCCGCCCCTAGGCGCAGCTTCGAGTCCGACGCGAGCCGGCGCCCTACCAGATCGATAAACGCCTGGTATCGCTTGAGCCCGAGCTGTCGCGTCTCGTCATCAAAGGGCGGCTGGTGGGCGACCATCGTCAGCTGATGGTGGACGAATGTGCCGAACGCTTCGGCCAATAGGTCCACCTTGTTCTCGAGCCGCTCCTGGCCGCGGCTCATCCGGTCCAGGCGTACTCCGAACCTCTGGTCCAGCTCGTGCCCGGCCCGCCGCTCTAGCACGGCCTTCAGCCCCTCGGTCAGCACGGCCGTCTTCGACGAGCCGGACGATGCGCAGAGCCGATCGAGAGCCTCCGACAGATCGTCCGGCAGATAGAATTGGTGGCGGGTCTTGAAGGTCTTCATGGCAGCGCCAGTATGGAGCCGAGCCGCGTCGGGCCGAACAGCGCCTTCGCCGCACCCAAGGCCCGAGCACCGCACGTTCCGCCGGCTCACATGCCGATGCTAGGTCCGCTCCGCTCGCGGCCGATCGTCCAGCTGATCCCGCCCCCGCGAACGACTCCGGATATCTCCCGGCCGATCTGCCGCTCCAACACCGGTCGCCACGGCACCAGGCTGAACTCAAGCGAGTGCTCGACCAGCGCAAACTTTCGGTCGCCGACCTGGACCGGCCCGCGGCAAATTCCCTGCACGTGATCGCCGATCTCGTGCTGACGAAAGGCTCGCCCGCTCTCCCGGCCAATCTTCGCCGCGGCGGCGCTGAGCTCCCTCCGCTCCAGCCGATCCACCAGATCGGACCTGAAGCGGTAATCCTCCCGCTCGAGATCGATCAGCCGCTGAGCCGCAAGCCACTGCAGGCGGCGGTCGATCGCCTTCCGAACCTCTGCCCCGAACCCTCGCCCGAGCTCCACCGGCTTCTCAGCAATGATCTCGCGGTCGAGCCAGGTGGCTCCGTCACGCTCGGGCAGAAGATCAAGCCGGTCACCGCTGAGGAGCGCGACACTGACGGGCATCCGCGCGCGGAGCCGCCGCTCGTGCGCCTCGAGCCGCTCCAGGTGATCCGGAGGGATTTGCCAGTAGCCATCGACTTCCCGCTCGACAGGAAGGCCGCTGCGGCGAAGCGCCTCCAGCCGGCGGATATGCGCGGTGGCGAACGGCTCGGTCACCGTGGGGTCGCGGAACTGATGAAGCTCGACGCTGTACCAGCCCTTGCTGGCGCCGGCGACGGCCGCAACCGTTCGATCCACCTCCCGCACGCCCGCCTGCCGAGGCTCGATCTGAACGATTGCGCCCTGTCGCGCATCGAGCACGTTCGTCCCGACATCCACATAGTGGGTGTGCCCATCCACCCCATCGACGATGAGGAACCGGCGATCGGCATGCTCGTCCGCCAGACCCGACGCGACAAGCCGGCCGACCACAGGCCGTGCATCCGGTGCATCCGGATCGTAGATCGCCTGGTCCTGCGGCGCTCGCGGCTGCATCGCCACCTTGAGCGCGTGGTTCATGGTCCGCACGATGTCGCCGCGCCGGCCCATCTCCCGCAGCGTCGTCTCCAGCTCAGGATCGAGCCTCCACCGGCCGCCGCGTTGCTCGCTCGCCAGGCCCATGCCGCCGAGTGTCCGCAGCCGTGCCGTGCGCAGGTCCTGCTCGAGCCACCTCCCGCGCCGCGGATCGACCAGCCCCTCCGCGTCGATCGACCGGATCAGCCGCCGATCGATGCCGGTCAGACGCTCCTGCTCCACCTCCCGCAATTCCGAGCGAAGGATCTCCCGCTCGGTCTGTGGCCCCAGGTCCAGATTGACCAGCTCGGCCGCGCGCTCGCGCAGCCCCTGCGTCAGATACTCGCGAGCGATGATCAGGTCCTTGCCCCGGTCGTCCTTCCCGCGGACGATGACGTGGCTGTGAGGGTGCCCCGTGTTGAAGTGGTCGACCCCCACCCAGTCGAGCTTCGTTCCGAGGTCCTTCTCCGCCTGGGCCATGAAGCGCCGGACGAGCGGCTTCAGGTCCTCATATTCTGAGCCGTCTTCCGGCGCGACGATGAACCGGAATTGGTGGCGGTCTCCCTCGCCCTTGGCCACGAAGGCCTTGCCGTCTGCCCGATCCTCCCGCTCCGAGTAGAGCACGCCGCGCTCTCCCTCCCGCGTTGTCCCGTCGCGCTGCAGGTAGCGCATGTGGGCCGTCGCTCGTGCGAGCCCCTTCCGGCCCAGCTTCACGATGCTGGCCTTCACCACCACGCGGCGCGCCGTGCGACCTCTGTACCTCGGCCCGCTCGAAAGCACGCGCCCGGCACCGGCACCGCGGCCGATGCGGCTCCCGTCGAACTTTCGAGCGCCGCCACGCGTCTTCAATCCGCCGGCGAACTGCGCCGCCTGTCGAATACGGTTCGCAAATCTCTTGCCGCTCCCGCGACCGCGATCGCCGATCCGGCCGAGCCAGAGCTCGAAGTCGTCTTCCTGCGCCATCGCATGGATATGAGGCGAGGCTGGGGACAGCCTTCAAGGTCCTCCACAACGCGCCGCAGAAAACCGCCACTTCTGGAGTGCATGGAGGCATTCGCCCGTGCATGCCTCCACAAAAAACGATGTGCAGACGCCACATTCAGGGCCTTAGGGAGGCACTGCTTTAATCTTGCCCTCCCCTGCCCCCTTCTGTCCTTGGCACCTTTTAGGTCGATGACCACGCCTGAGAAAACGATTTGCCGGCAGATCAGGAGCGCCCGGGCAGAGACTCTCCCGCACCTTCAACAGCGCTTAGTAGTCTTGCTGACGGCAGCGTCGCATCTCTTCTGGTGTTTGCAGCAGGCCGAGATTAGGGGCTTCGACAGATCAGCATTGCAGGAGAATGAAGTGTCCGAGGAGCAGACCTTGAATGCCGTGGAGCTCGCGACGGAGCTGACGATCGCCTGGCTCGGTAACCAGAACAACCGCGTCCAGGCCGATGATGTGCCCCAGTTCCTTCGCACCATGCACGCAACGGTGACCGAACTTTCGGCAGCATCTTCGGTCAGCCCTGAGCCTGAGCAAGAGGTCGCCCCTGCCGAAGAATTCACTCCTGCGGTAACGGCTCGCAAGTCTCTGGCGTCGAAGGATCACATCCTCTCGATGATCGACGGCAAGCCTTACAAGACCCTGAAGCGGCACCTTTCGAGGCATGGTCTCACGCCCGCCGAGTACCGGCAACGCTACAACCTGAAGCCGGACTATCCGATGGTGGCGGAGAACTATTCCACCGCACGCCGCGACATGGCGAAGAAGATCGGCCTGGGTCAGAAGGGGCGCGCCGCAAAGGCCGCAGGTGGCCGCGGCCGACGCCCGGCCGCGGTAAGCTGAGGCTCGGCACCAGCGTTGCTGCGGCCTTACGATGTAGAATGCTGGCTTGAGCGGCGCCGGGCCGCCGGTTCGGATCAACGAAAAACGGGAGCGACGCTGGCCGCGCCGCTCCCGTTTCGTCACTTGGATGATCGCTCAGCGCGCCCGTTCGAGCGCTATTTCCGCCTCATTCCGGCTCCCCAATTCGCGCTTCCAGAGCAGCTCGATGGCGTCGCCCTCAGCATCAACCAGGCACAATCCCGTGTACCAGCGACCGTCGATCACGCTCAGAACCGCAATTCGCGAGATGTCCTCAGGCGTCTCTTCGTCGGCAAAAGCCGCAACATGCTCCCCGAGATAGCGCTCTCTGACCCGGCCCTCCCACAGGAAGTCGACCGCTTCAGCTTCGACGATCCGCTCCGCCAGAACCGCCCCGAACTCTGCCCGAAGGCCCTCCACAAGAGCGTCGCACCCGCAATCTGAAATTGCAGAAATCATGTTCATGATCGCCTCCTCAGCATCGTCTTCGACTTGAAGACGGCGCTTCAGGCGCGGGCGGCGGAGCGGCGGTCAGGGATGCCGAAGGCACCGCGAAGCGGGGCGTGGGGGAGCCGATTTGCGAAGCAAATTGGGGGGACCGCGCATCCTTGAGGGCCGCTCCGCCGCCCGCCATAATGGGCCTCTACGAGACGATCCCCCACCCCCGCAGCCTCTCCTCCCGCCCCAAAAGTGCAGCGATCCCAGAGGTGTTCGGCGGGTCGCCGTCACCACTCAAGACACGGAAAAGCCCCGGCGGCCGCAGCCGCCAGGGCGATCGATGCCCTCAGAAGGGCACGTCATCGTCCAGGTCGCTCTGCGGCTCGGCGCCGCCGGCAGCGCCGTTCTGGCGGGCCCGGCTGAGGAACTGGACGTCGTCGGCGATGATCTCGGAGCCGTAGCGCTCGATGCCGTCCCGGTCGGTCCAGCGGGTGTAGTGCAGGCGACCCCGGACGGAGACGAGCATCCCCTTCGCGGCATGCTGGGCCATGATCCGGCCGAGCCCGTTGAAGCAGGTCACCCGGTGCCATTCGGTGTCCTTGGCGGTGAAGCCGCTCGCATCCTTGTAGATCTTGCCCTCGCTGTCGCGCTTCGGGCGGCTGGTGCCGAGGCTGAAGCTCGCGATGTCGGTGCCATTGTTGGCGGAGCGGAGCTCCGGGTCGGCGCCCAGATTGCCGACGAGAAGGACGATGTTGGTCATGTTGCGTCTCCTGAAACCGTCGCCGGGACCACCCCGTCGACAGCCCGGAGAAAGGCGCGGAGGAAGCGGCGGAGCGCACCGCAGGCGCAGCCGAAGGGGAACCCCGGCCCAAGGCCGGCGCGGGCAGCCCGAAGGGCAACACGGGCCGCAGGGCCGCGGGTTGCGAACCGCCGCCGCCGCGCCACAGGGCTGAGAAAGGAGATGGGTGTGGTCTGGGCGCTGCTTGCCAGGAGACTGAGTGACCGGATTTCGTCGTCGGATTGCAGGCTATCCGGGTTCACCTTACCCGCGTTCAAGCCAGCGGCGTCGACCCCTCGCTGGCCCCGGCCGCAGCCCGCAAATGGTCCAACCGCTCACACGAGACCTCTTCAACGATGTCGCGCAGGCGCCGAACCGAGGACGTCAACGCGTCGAGATCTGCCGTCTCAATGGCGTAGCTCGCCGAATAGCGCGCCTCTACATAGGCTCGCTTCAGCAGCTCGAAACGTCGACGCTCAAGCTTCGTCGAACGGGGCCATGCCTCGATCAACCGCGGCTCGTTGTCCTCTGCCAACGACCGCAGGAACTTGATGTTGTGAGAGCGAGGGGAGTACAGGGTCCGGACCAGGAGAAAGCAAGCGTAAGCAGTCTCGGTCGCCTGATGGAGTGCAAAGGCAGCCTTGTTGCGCCAATCACGGTCGCCCCCTTGTTGCAGCGACCAAGCTGCCGTGCTGAGCCAATTGTTCGATGACGTAAGCTGCGCAGCGAAATAGTCCTCAGCAGTTTGTAGAGCGTCATGCGGTAAGGCGGGCATTGGGGTTGCCAGCTCGTGCTGCGGCAGCTCGTAGAGAGCGACGCCGTCGCGAACGATATCGACCCAGAAATACTCCCCGCGCTTCAGAGCCTGGTTCACCTCGTCGATGGCATGGACGATGATGTTGACCGGGCGGGCGATCGCCGCATCCCTCAGGATCTTGTCCTCGGCAACATACCAATAATCGGCGATATCGGTGAGATCGCGATGGCTCACCACGATCAGCAGGTCGAAATCGGACTGGTAGCCGTTCTCGGGCTCGTCGACCCAGTCGTTCCTGGCGTAGCTTCCGAACAGGACGATCTTGTAGATCTTGCCGTTCCGGCGCCACGGCTGGGTGGCACGCGAAGTGACCTCCTCGAACTCGGCCATCAGGATGCGCACGACGCGCGAAAGCTCGTCCTGCTGCACCTCGGGAAGATGATCGATCTCAGATCGCATTCGAGCGTGGTTCCCGTTTCTTTCAGTCAATGCAAGCCGCCGTCCGTGCCCCGTCGAGTAACGCGGCGCCATGGTCGGAGGTGAGAACATGCTTGTGGGCATGCGCCAAGCCTTGCGACGATGGCCTTCCGGGTCCCGGCGCCGCGGCCGCGCGAGGCGGCTCTCGCGAAATACTGCCGATGCAAGGATACTGGCAAGGTCGGCTGGACCGGCGGAGCCGATCCAGCCGATGGCGGCTAAGCCGCCGCGGCGGCAAGCCGAGCCGCGCCCTTAGGATTGGTACCGAGCGGTCCCCGGCGATCCACGACGGCAATGCCCTGCTCCTTCGCCTGAATGACGAGCCGCTCGAGGACGCCGTTGCCGGCGAACGCGACGAGGTAGCGCGGCTTGAGCGAGAGCATCTGCTCGTTGCGCTTGAAGCCGGCGCGTGGGCCAAGTCGGCTGTCGAGGCCGAAGGCGATCTGAGCGACCTTGCGGCGCTCGGCCCAGGAAGCGGCCAGTCGGTCGCTGCCCTTGCCGTCCCCGCCATGGACGAGAACCATGTCGGCGACGCGCTCGCGCACCTTGTCGAGCGTGTCCCAGACGCCGGTCGCGAACGCCTTGGCATCTTCGGCGCGGGCGAAAGAGAGACGACCGCCGGCGAAAACCACAGGCGTTCCCTGGGGCATCGCAGCGGTCAGGCGTGCCTCCCTGCGCGCCCTGAGGAACTCGCGGCCCTCGACAATCGCGGACGTCAGATTGGACGAATGGTTGAGCCGCGAACCACCGGCCGGCCTCCAGGAGTGGCCGGTCTCGTTGGTGTAGAGCGCTGCCGCGACCTCGCGGAAGCTTTCCAAACCCAGCATGGCCACCTCGGCGGCACGCGCCCGGGTGATCTGGGCCTCGAGCTCGGTCGTATGGATTTCGGAACCGTCCGCCGAGGCGATCAGGCAGCGTATTTCATCCGTCGCACGGTCGATCTGCCCGCTGCGCTTCGTCGCCGCGCGATGGAAGAGGTTGACGATGCCCCAGGCAAGCTCCTCGGCATCGTCCTCGAGCGCCGTCTCCGGGAAAAGAGCGAAGAGGTCCGACCAGATCGCTGAGAGCGTCTGATCGACCGCTTCCGGGTCGGGCAGCTCCGAGGCGGCGGCGGACCCGATCCGCTCGACTTTGAGATGGCCGAGCTCGAACTGTGCGAGCTGGGCGGCAAGAGTGGTGTGCATCATGTGTCTCCCGTCGTGGCGACGCCGGCCGATCCGGCGACGGGAGCCCGCAAGACCCGGCAACGCCGCCTGATCCGCACCGCGCGGCACGCGCGGGAAACCTCCGGACAAGGCTTGCGCGGGCAGCCCCGCCTGGCGGGGCAACACGGGCCGCAGGCCGGCGGGTTGCGGACCAGCGGCGCCGGGTCAGGGCCCTCTCGCGCCGGATCGGGGGAGTCGAACGCAGAGGCCGACCACCACCGGCTCAAGCCTTCCCCGCCAGCATCGCGGTGTCGACCGAGGACCGCGGCCGGCCTCGCCGGCGCTGCTCCTGGCGCCGCCATGCCACGGGCGGGTCCGGCGGCGAGCGAAGCGCGGTGCCCTGCGGCTTCACGTCCGCAACCGACGGACACGCCTGCGCACCGGCCTTCCCGCCCCGACGAACTCGCCGAAGCAGCCCGCTTGAACGGCGGTGTGCTGATCCTCACGGATGCTTCATCGGCTTGCCGTCGACGAACGGGACGCCCCAGCCGACGCAGCCGCCCCCCACCGTCTCGGGCACGAGAAGCGGGTTCACGCCCCAACGGGTGCGGAGGGCGTCGACCCGCTCCCAGGTCAGACCCTCGGGCAAACGGTAACCCTATTCGATATAGCCGTGTTCGATTTCGTTGCGCATGACATAGCTCCTTCCTCGGCACGGGTTGGAGGCGGCGAGGAATCCGGGCGGCGATCCGTTCCGGCCGTTGCGCCATGGTCGCCAATCTCCTGTGAAGCGTCGCCGCCCGTCCGGAACGGGTGATGGCCGACTGTTCAGTGAGGCACCTCAGCTAGGCACGTTGGTCGGGGTCGATCGCGGCGGTGAGTGGGGAGTGCTTGCATTTCCCGTTGAGCAATCCCTGTGGCCACTTTTGGACTAATTCCGGAACGCCGCCCCCAGCCGGTGGCGAGGAGGCAATGCGGGCGGCTCCAGAGAAGGAGCCGCCCGTGAAGAAGGGCCCGGGAGACGTCAGGCCGCTTCTTCGATCCCCTTGACGATGGGCTGGCTCCCCTCCCCCTCGTCGCCGCGGAGCACATCATCCGAAGTGGAGACACTCGTCTCCGTTTCGGCTTCGATTTCCGACACCGAACCGAAGCGCATCGCCTCCGGCACCCAGGCGAGCGCGGCTTCCTTGACCTCAACCTCGGCGATGAAATCTCCGGAGAAGATCCGCTCGCACGACTGGGCGAGCTCGGCCTTCTTCGCCTTGGCGTAGCGGGTGGCGAGGCTAGGCCCGCCAACCTGCTCGAGCGCGGCGAGCGTCATCGCCCTGGGCACCCGGTCGAAATAGTTGGCGCCCGTCGGCCGCCACCAGCTGGCGACGTCGATGCCCAGCAATCGCCCGAGATGGTCGTGGAACGCGCAGGCGCGGGACCCGGGAAGATGCAGGCTCGCCTCGAGCGTCCTGGCCACGGCATGGCCGAGCCAGGCGGCGCGGGCCTCCTCCCCCAGCGCGCGGAAGCTGTCGAAGCGCTCCGCCCGGGTCTTGCCTTCCACCCAGCTGCGGTCGAGCCCCTCGGCGGCTTCGGCGCGCGCGATCGCCGCCGGCGCCTCGGGCGTCTTGAAGTCGAGCACGGGATTGGCGGGCGGCATCGCGACGAGCGACGATCCGCTCTTCTCGCTCGAATAGCCGGCTTCGCGGTCGATCATCAGGAAGATGGCGAGATCCAGTGCGAGGCCAGGGTCGGCGGCAATATGAACCGCAAGGATGTCCCGCCGCTGCATGGCGAGCTCGTCGACGAGCCGCTGCGACAGCCCGGTCCCCTTCTCCGGCTTCTCCCCGACTTCGGACGAAACGCTGTCGTCATCGCCGTTCGAGGAGGACTCGTCGCTTTCCGGCAGCGCCGTGTAAACATTGGAGTCGAGCCTTGGCCGGCCGGAATCGTCGAGCATGAGGAAGGCGCCGACGCTCGGCTTCAGCGCCGGGTCGACCACAGGGGGCTTGCTGACGATCGTCTCGATCCGGCTGCCGAGCTCACGGATTTTCGCCTCGGCCTGCTCCCGCGCCGGCTCGTCCGTCTCCTCCTGCTCGAGCGACCCGACCAGTTCCTCGATTTCCCCTTCGAGGGAGTCGACGCTGGCGGCTTCCTCGTCGGTGAGCGGCGTCGGTTCAAGGGGGACGCGCCTGAGCCCGGCGGTCTGCGAGTGGCCGATCCAGCTGTCGAGGGTCGGACGCACGAAGCCGAAGCCCAGCTCCGAAGCAGCCTGGGCTGCCACCGCCTCCATTTTTTCGCAGGCAAGCCGCTCAAGAATGGCGATGTCCAGCCAGCGCGCCCCGGCCTCCTCAGTGAACAGGTCCCGCTCGATGCGGCCGCCGGCCGCCACATAGGCTTCCTCGCCCAGGAAGAGCGCCCGGCGGTCGGTGGCGCTGACGGTCGCCTGGGTCATCATCCGCCGGATGCTGTCGGGATGGGCGGCGCCATAGCCCCGGCTCATCTGCTCGAACACGTAGGCCTGACGTTCATGGTCCGGCGTCGCCGCATAGGCCTTGGCAACGTCCAGGCTGATCTCGCCGGCGCCCAGCGCCTCGAACACCACCGGTGCCAGCCCCGCCAGCCGCAGGCGCCCTTCGACGAAGCGGACCGTGAGGCCGAAGCGGCGGGCGATGCCGTCGATATCCGACCCCTGCTCGATCAGCTGCCGGAAAGCGACGCATTCGTCGGCCGGGTTCATGCTCAGCCGCTGGAAGTTCTCGGCAAGACTCGCCTCCTGGGCGGCGCTGCCGCTTTCCAGCACGAGGCAACACACCTCATGGGTGCTGGCGAGCTTGCCTTCATCGGCCAGGCGCTGAAGCGCACGCAGTCGGCGGGCGCCGGCTTCGACAGCGAAGCTGCCGCGCGGCTTGCCCGCGTTCGTCACCACCAGATTCTGAAGCAGGCCGCGGGCCTCGATGTCGGCCTTAAGCTGAAGGTCCGCCTGCTCGTCGGTCGCCCGCCGCACGTTGCGCGGGCTGGGCACGAGCTTGTTGAGAGGAATGGTCCTGATCATCGAAGGTCTCCGGATGAGAGCCGGCGCGGCCTTTCCGCACCCGTCGCTCACCCGGCCCCCGCTCCCTCCCCTCTCGCGATCCTGCCCCCACAGTTCTCGCCAGTGCCTACGCCGCACCGTCCGTGACGCGCTCGAGAATGTTCGCGGCCTGGTTCACCGGCACGAACAGCCGCGTCTGGTAGCGGATGATCTCGGTGAAGCAGCCCTGCGCCTTGTACCAGGCGAGCCGCGCGGCGGAAAAGCCGGTGAGCTCCAGGCGCTGACTGCCGTTGACCAGCGAGCGCTTCAGGGTGAGCGCCTCCGGCCCCTGAACCGGGAGCGCCCTCCCGGTCCGCAGAACGGTCGCGGCAAGCTCTTCGGGGGGCAGGTCGAGCGTTATTTCGATCCCGAGCGCCGTGCCGAGCTCGCTCAGGTGAACCGACGGGATTTCCCGCCCGAGCAGCGACCGGCCGTCCTCTGCGGCGATGCGCACGACCTGGACGAAATCGCCGGGAAGCTTGTCCCAGACCGGCAGAAGCAGGCCGGTCGCGAGGTGCAGCGTCTCGCGACGCAAAACGCTCGCCGCTTTCTCCGCTTCGCGCCTCCACGCCTCCTCGAAGCGTTCCAATGAGACGCACTCCCAACTGGTCTCGTCGAGGAGGTCGCGCTGGAGATATTCGCGCTTGAGCGGCCTGATCAGCTCGTACCGCGCGATCGGCAAACCGTCTTCCGACATGAGGCTGCGAGCGTTGATCCGCAGCGCCGGCTTGCCGGACCGAGCGTTCAGCATCGGTACCACGTCGGTGCGTGACGCCCGAAGCACTTCCAGCCGCTCGAGGCTCATCGGCCGCAGCCGCCTGGCGAGCTCGACGCGCAGCAGGTGGGTCGTGGCGCCGGAGCGGGGGTCTGTGCGGACGATTCGGTCGTCCACGATCTCGAAGCTGTCCACCGGGACGGTTTCGACGCCGAGGTCGAGCGTTCCCGCCTCGCGCGCCGCAGAAACCCGCGCTTCGACGAGACCGAGAAACTCGTCGAAGATCGCATTCTGGAGCGCGATGCGAAGCGCCAGCAGGCGATTGAGCCAGCGCTGGATCGGCGGGAGATCCTCACGAAGGCTTCCTCCCTCGCCTTCGAGCTTCAGCCCGGTAAGCTCCTGAAATCGGCTGAAGCTGACGGACCCGAGCTTGCCGGCATAGAGGAGATGATACCAGCCGATGAGGGCGTCCTTCGCATAGCCGCTCTCCAGATTGTCGGCCGGGTCGAACAGGTTCTGCCCGCCGGTCTGGCGCTGGCCGCGGGTAAGCGCGCCCAGCGAGTCCAGCCGCCGCGCTATCGTCGAGATGAAGCGCCGCTCCCCGCGAACATCCGTGGTCACCGGCCGGAACAGCGGCGCCGACGCCTGTCGAGTGCGGTGCGTCCGCCCGAGCCCCTGGATCGCCGCATCGGCGCGCCAGCCCGGCTCGAGCAGATAATGGACCCGCCGCGCCCGGTTACGGGCGCCAAGGCAGGCATGGTAGCTACGGCCGGTGCCGCCCGCGTCGGAAAAGACGAGGATCCGCTTGTCGCCGCGCATGAACGCGTCGGTCTCGTGGAGATTGGACCGGGGCGTCCGGCGCTCCAGCTTCTGTCGCCCATCCGGACCGCCAACGAGCCGCCGCGTGCGTCCGGTCACTTCCGCGATCCCGGCGGTTCCGAACCGCTCGATGAGGCTGTCCAGTGCGGTGCCGATCGGCGGCAGGGCGCAAAGCTGCTCGACCAGCGCATCGCGGGCACGGATCGCGGCCTGGCAATGGACCGGCCTGCCCTCCTCGTCGGAAAGCGGCTCGGAACGCACATTACCTTCCGCATCCGTGAACACGCGCATCTGGCGTGTGGGAAAGGCGGCCTGCAGATAGTCGACAACATATTCGCGCGGCGACAGGTCGATGCCGAGCGCCTCCAGTTCGGCCGGATCGAGATCGGCGAGGCGCCGGCCGAGCATCGCTTCGGCCGTCGAGACGAGCTGCACGACCACGGCCTGGCCGGCCGCGACGTCAGCCTCGATCGCCGGCAGCAAGCTTGGAAGCTTCATCGACAGGAGCAGCTGGCCGAAGAAGCGCTGCTTCGTCCCCTCGAAGCGCGACAGGGCGGCGGACTTGGCGTTGGCGTTGAGGGTCGCACCCGTGGCGCCGTCGATCACGCGCGTCGCCTCGAGCGCCGCCTCCAGGTTCGAATGAATGATCGCCCAGGCGGCGGCATAAGCGTCATAGACTTCGACCTGCCCTGCCGTCAGCGCATGCTCGAGCACGTCATATTCGACGCCGGCGAAGGAGAGCGCCCGCGCCGTGTAGAGCCCGAGCGCCTTGAGGTCGCGCGCGACCAGCTCCATGGCGGCGATCCCGCCCTGGCGAATGGCACCGACGAACTGATTTCTGTCGGCGAAGGCGGTCTCAGGCCCCCACAGGCCGAGACGGCTTGCATAAGCGAGGTTGTTGACGTCGGATGCCCCCGTCGCCGAGGCATAGAGGATGCGGGCGCGCGGCAGCAGGTTTTGGAGCCTCAGCCCCGAGATCCCCTGCTCCGATCCCTTCACCTTGCCCCGGCTGCCCTCGCCGCCGGCGGCATTCGCCATCGCATGGGCTTCATCGAAGGCGATCACGCCTTCAAATCCCTCTCCCGCCCACTCGACGATCTGCCGGAGCCGCGTCGTGTCGCCGCGGCCCGAGCGAAGCGTCGGGTAGGTGACGAACAGGATGCCCGCATCCATCGCGACGGCCGCGCCCAGCTTCCACTGCGACAGCGGCTGGATGTCGAGCGGGAGACCGCCGAGCGCCGACCAGTCCCGCCGCGCATCCTCGAGGAGGGTCTCGTTCTTGCTGATCCAGACGTGGCGGCAGTTACCGCGCAGCCACTGGTCGAGGATGACGCCCGCCACCTGCCGGCCTTTGCCCGCGCCGGTGCCATCACCGAGGAAATAGCCGGTCCGGTAGGCCGTGCCCGAGCCGCCCGCCGGTTCGAGGTCGCAGCCTTCATTGGCCGGGACGAAGCGGCCCGGCAGGTCCTGCTCGAACGCCGATCCGGCATAGACGAGGGTCTCGAGCTGCGCCTCGGAGAGAAGTCCCTCTTCGACCAGTCTTCCGGGCAGCCGCGGGACATGGCAGGGCTTGGGGGCCGCGATCGATCCCATCGCGAGCGACTCGACGAGCGGCGTGGGATGGGGCCGAGCGCCCGCGATCGCCACCCGGCTGGGGCGATAGGGTAGATAGATGCCAACTTGGTCCGCCGTGGGCGCCGGATCTTCGAGAATGGCCATGGCGAGCGGCGCCGCCGGATCGGCACGCCCTCGCGGCGGTGGAACGGGGGATGCGGGACGAACCGACGTGGGGGAGCGGCGGAACAGGGAGGTGGCGGCCGCCGTCGCTACGCCGCCGCCCGAAGATCCTGGGGCGGGTGCCCTGTCGGGAAGCTCGTCGATACGGCGGAGAAGCGCCTCCAGACCGTCGATCCACCCCCGGATGGCGGCCAGTTCGTCCGCCGGCACCTTGTCGTAGACGACCAGCCGAACGGCGACGCCTGTGCCCTGCCTGGCGAAGGCGCCCCGGGGGATCAGCAGGTCGAGACGCAGAGATGCCTGGCGATCGGCTCTTGCCCGTAGATGACGTCCCGATCCCGTTTCGCTGAAGCTTTCGGGCATGATGGCGACGAGCCGTCCGCCGGGGGCGAGCCGCGCCAGCGCCGAGCCCATCTGCCGCGCGGCGGCATGGCTGTCTTCCCCGCGCCCGTCGCTGCGCGCGAACGGCGGGTTCATGAGAACGAGGTCGGGTCGGACCCCGGCGGCGAGCAGATCGTCGATCAGCTCCGCGTCATGCCCCGTGACTTGGGCGCCGGAAAACGCGTCGGAAAGGCTGGCCCGGCGGTCCGGGTCCAGTTCATTCAGCGAAAGCCGGGCACCGGCGCGCGCGGCGGGCCAGGCGAGGAGGTCGTTGCCGGCGGAGGGTTCCAGGACGAGATCGCCGAGGCGTGCCTGCGCGGCCTTTCCCACAAGGAAGGCCAGCGTCAGCGGCGTCGAGAATTGCTGGAGCGCGACCTGTCCCTCGGACCGGTAGCTTTGTACCGGCAGCCGGGCGACGAAGGCCTGCAGCCTGGCAAGGATCTGCTCGGCTGTTCCCTCCAGCAGCGGGCAATCGGGCTCCAGCAGGAACAGGATTTGGGCAAGCTCGAGCGCGTCATAGGCCTGGCGCATCGACCATGCGCCGGACGCGTCTGTGCGTCCCGTCTCGCTCTCGAACAGCCGGCGAAGCCGGTCCCGGTCCACCGCCGCCCCGCAGCGCAAATCTGCAAGCAGGGCGCGGGCGACCGCGAGATGGGGCGGAGGGGTGTCGATCGGGGAAAGCTGGGTGGCCATGGCGTGTCTCCGGCCCGCGGACCGCATCATCGCCGTCCCGGGTCGGCCCCCGGCCGCCGCCTCCCCTCTATCGGCCCTCCGGCCCGGACAGGCGGGCGCGAAGCACGTCGTTCCAGTCCGCCCCCGCCCGCTCCGGATAGTGAGCTGCGATCGACACGAGGTCCGTGAAGGATTCCCGCGCGAGGGCTTCGCCCCGCCGGCCGCCGGCGTCGTTGTCGAGAAAGAGGAGCAGCTCCCTCACTTCCGTCGGCAGCGCGACGAGGGCGAAGCGCTCGCAGCCGAGCACGGCCCAACACGGAAGCTGGAACAAGGCGGAGGCGGAGAGCGCGGTTTCTATCCCTTCCGCGAGCCCGAGCCTAGGCGCGGCGGCGCCGAGCCGGACCGCGCCGCGCCCGAACGGACCGAGCCCGCATTTGTCCTGCGGACGATGCGGACCCCGGCGCCCGCGCGGGCTGAGAAAGGTTCGGTGCACAGCGACGACGCCCGCTTCGTCCCGGACAGCCGCGATAAGAGCAGGCCTGAAGCGCGTCAGCGGCTTCGGCCCGTGGGGCGTCCGCGGGTGGAAGCGAAGCTCGGGCGAGCTTGCATCGAGCCCGCGCCCGCGCAGATAGGTTTCAGCCGGACTGGCGGCGAGGCCGCGGGCCCCTGCCCAGAGGCGGAGCGCGGCTGAGCCTGTTCCCGCGCCACGCTCGGCACCCCATGACGCCGTGGTGAAAGGCGCGGCCGGCTCAATCGAGCCATAGAGGGCGAGCGCACGCAGGATGTCTTCCGCTGCGCATCCGGCGAAGCAATGGAAGAGCAGACGGGAGCGGCCCGGCCGGACGCTGAGCGAGGGGGTGCGGTCGGCATGTGCCGGGCAGCGGCACATGCCGCCGTTCGAAGTCCAGTGTCCGCCAAGCCGCTCGACCAGGGCCCGCCCCTCGTGATTGACGCTCAACCGAGCTCCGCCGCACGCCATTGACCGTCTCCTGCAATTGCCAGTCCCGCCGCCGCGAGTCTCCCGCCGCCTCTCCTCCGGAGGCCGGTGCCGCCGACCGCTCAGCGGGGCGAGACGCTCAGGCGCACGAACAAGGAGGCCGAAGCCTCGGGCATGGGCCGGGAATAAGGCGGCACCGGCTGCGGCGCCTGGACCGCCCTGAGCGCGAACAAGGACGGCGAAACGGGCGGCTGGGCCGTCGCCGTTCGGGGCGGCTCGCCTGCCGCAGGCACGGCTCCAGCGACGCTCGCCACATAGGCCACGGTCTCCGCGGGAAGGCTTCGGCCGCTCACCAGGTGGCGCTCGAAGCGGGCCGGTCCGGCATTGTAAGCCGCGAACAGTCCGGGGTAGCCGAACCGGTCGTACATCAGCCGCAGATAGGCTGTGCCGGCGAGGATGTTGTCGCGCGCGTCGTGCGGATCGGCGCCGAGGCCCAAGGCAGCCCGCATATCGCGCCAGGTGCCCGGCATCAGCTGCATCAGCCCCATCGCTCCCACCCGGCTTTCGATCGGCCGGCCGCCCAAGCGCGTCCGTCCGCCGCTTTCGGCGCGCATCACGCGCCGTATCCATTCCTGCGGCAGCGAGAAGCGAACGGACGCCTCTTCGATATAACGGCTCCAGCGGTCCACCGACTGCGCGCGGGCCGGGTTCGCGGAGAGGAGGAGTGCGGCGATGCCGAGGTATTTCAGCGCGCCCACAGCAGCACCGCCCTTCCGAGCAAATCCTCTTTCCTCGTGATCCCGAAATAGCGGCCGTCGAACGACAGCGCGTTCTCCGTCAGCAGGAGATATTCCCCGTCGCCCAGGTCCCTGCAGTCGGTCCACCAGGGCATCCGACGTCCTCGCCCGTCGGCCTCACGGCGGGCCGCGACGTGCCGTCCGTTGACCCAGATGGCCTCGCCGACGGCGCAGACCCGGTCCCCGCGCGCTGCCCCGACCCGCTTCACCAGCGCGACGTTCAAGGGGAGGTAGCCTCGATCCGCCGCAAGAGACCGCGCCTGTTCGGGAATTCGGGCGATCACCATCTCGCCAGCGCGGACTTCGATCGGGGGCGCCACCGCGTATAGGCCGACCGGCATGCTCGCGCTGGCATTCCAGACCAGCAGCGGCCTCGGGCGCCAGAAGATCGTGACGACAAGCGCCGAGACGGTTAGCGCCGCTATCGCCGTGGCGGCCGACCGCCAGCGCTGCTCGCGCCGCACCCTCCGGCTACGGCGCATTTCCTCGCCCCAGCGACGGAGCGGCAGGTTCCGCGCTTCAGGCATCGGCCGCTTCCGTGACGCCCCTCGACCAGGAGTCGAGATCGTCGATATGGTAGCGGACGTAGCGGCTGTGGCGACGGAAGCCGGGCCCCGTTCCACTGGCTCGCATCGCCTGCAGCTTGCGGGCGCTCAGGCCGAGATAGAATGCGGCCTGCTCGGTCGAGAGGAACGGGCTCCCCTTCTTGGCCCTGGCCGCGCGGGCGATATCGTCGTCCATGAAATCCTCGTTGCGCCGAGCGGGCACCGCGCCCCCTCCGGTCGCTATGGACTTGCCGAAGTAGGCCCGGGGGCAGAGGCTCGAAAAGCGCGACCCCGGAAATTAGAGCCTAGCGAGGATGATGTGCCTTGCAGTTTATCAGCGCCGCTGAAGCGCAAAGAGCGCGGGGCTCGGGACCAGTCCGGGCACTTGGACGCCCCTTTTGCTGTCCCTTCCATCGAACCTCGCGGCGGCTAATCGTAGCTGCGAAGGAGTAGGTACAACTCCCACAGAGGGACGGCCCGCCCTGCCGGAGTAACCGCGAGCAGATTATCGGCCACCGTGCGGAGCTGAACCGCTGCTTCGGGCCAGCGCGACACGACCGCCGCAAGAAGATTGCAGAAGGTCTCGAGTTCCTCTCCGGCAACGGCCGCTCCCGCAGCCAGGGCCGAAATCTCGATCAGCTCGGCCAAGGCTTCGGCCGCAGTTCCCCTCGTTTCCTCTCCCACAGGGGGGAAACGCCGAGAGAAGTGACGATGGCACTTATCGGCCAATTCGACGATGGCGCGCGAAACCCATGGCGCATCGCTGACCAGCATCGGAGCGAGGACCGCACGCCACCGCAACAGCTGCGGCTCGTCATGAGCCATGGCCAGCCCCCACAAGTCGAGATCCGGCACGACAGCTGCAAATCGGGCCTGCTGGGTTTCCGACAGGCCGCCCGTGGCAAACGCAGCGAGCTGCGGCCAGGCGGCTAAGGCACTTTCTCCCCCCGCCTCAATCGCGTCGAGGGCTCCATCAACCAACACATTACGCGTCTGCTCGGGATCGAGATTCTCGCTGAGCAACCCCACCGGACGCTTTCGCAGGAAACTTCCCATTGCATCCCGGCCGTCCGAACGCCGCATGATCAGCGACACATCTGGCGTGAGGACATCACCAACGCTCGTCACCAACAGGGCGTGCACTCGGGCAATGGCCTCTTCAGTCATGCGATCGTCGACGTCATCGGACCGGAAGACTTCCCCCAGGCAATGATAGAGCAGTGCCGCGGGCGAGATCAGCGATGGGGCCGCCTGATCCGCCTGAAGCCCGCGCGACACCAGGAGGTCGGGAGCGCTGACCGGCGGCGCCTCCTCATCGAAGAAGGCGACAAGCTCCGGTATCGCGGAACGCGATGCAATTATCAGATCGAGAAGCCGATCGCTGTGGGACCATATGAGGGCGAGCTTCGTCGCCGCGCCGGCCTGACGCCACCCGTCGCTCCGATTGAAGACCTTCTCCACCCATCGCAGAAGCGACACGAGCAACCGGCCGTAATCCCCGATGACGCTCAGGAGCCGTTCGACCAGACCCGCGACGAGGGGGGTGTCTCCTTGCCGCCTGCGCAGCTCGGCAGCCAGCTGAGCGATCGCGACCGGTGTGCGAGCCGAGGCGGCCAGACCTTCCAGTTCCGCAGTGTCCATGCGACCGAACTGGTCGGGCGCAATCGAAACAGGAATGCCCCAGAGCCGACGAAGCGCGTCGGCGGGAGGGAGGACCGACGCAAGGCGGCCGAATGCCGCGCCAACGTCAACCGGAGCTGCATCCGGCGTATCGAGCTGCAGATAATGAAGGAGCGTTTCGGTCGAGAGCGGGTGCAGGAGCGTCGAATCGAACGATCTACGCTGCGCAAGCTTGTCGGCGATCTGCTCGTAGCGGCCGGACGGCGAATCCTCCCGCGCCTTCACGAGACACCGGGCGAGCACGTGCGGCTCGAAGGCGGCCAACGCCTCCGCGCGAACCGAGTTTCGGGCAGCGGGATTCAAGTCGAGGCCCGCGAGATAACGGTCGAGGATCTCGACCCTACGGCTGCCAGCCGCAGCGACAACGCCCAGCAAATCCTCGTCGAGGCGAGCGCGAATGGCTCCTGTGAACAGGAGCCCGGATCCGTCGCGACGAACCCTCACCTTCTTGCCCGAAACCGTGCGCAGGCGCGCTGAGCCGTAGCGCACCGCCGTGCGCGCAGCTTTCCAGAAGCGGACGGGATCGAAGCGTACCGATCCGACCGTTAGACCCTCGCGGGTCGTAACAAATCCGCGGAAATAGGGAGCCCGAAAGACCTTGTCGCGGACGGGTTCGGGAAGCCGCTGAATCCTCAGCAGAAGCAGCCGGTCCAGCATCCTGCGGTCCCGATCGGAGGTTCCGGGCCGGTTTTGGGTCAGCAAGGCTCGGTAAAATCCGCCCAGATACTCGGCGAGCCGCGGCACGAAGGTGGCGTCGACGGCCGCCTTCTGCCGGATCACCCGCTCCCATACCCAGTGGAGGTAAGCGAGGCGGCGGCCCTTCGCCTCGTCCCGGGTGCCGCCAATGTCGAGGGCCTTGTCCAGGCAATGGGCGATCTGCATTACCTCGAACTGATCCTGACCCGCCTGGGGATCATCGGCGGGGATCACGCGATTGACCTGGGTCGAGCGAATGCTCGACCACAACCAGTCGGAGCGCGCGTTGCAATCGCGAACGTCGAAGGTGGGGCGCGTCCACGCGGCTTGAAGCGCGTCGGCCAGAAGACGCATCACCGATCTGGGATATTCGATTTCATCCGGCCGGTCGCGTGGCCCTTCCTCCCCATCTCCAATCTTCAAGTGACGCTCGATTCGTCCTGCGGCGGCAAGACTCCGGCGAATGACTTTGAGCGATCCCGTCTCGATCAGACGATCGTTTGAAACGGAGGCGGCCAGCAGCGGGACCAGGACTTCCTCGAGGCTGAACGGGATCAGGGCAGCTCCCGAGCGCCGCAAATCCTCCACCTTCGAGCGAAGCGCCCCAGGATCGAGAATGCCCTGCCGGCCAAGCTCATGGAGCACTTCCAGAACACCGATGATGGGCATCGTGTTGGTCCGCGGATAACCCGTCACCATGCGATCATCGATCCAGACCACGCCGCCCGCCACGCTTTCGGCCGCAAGCAGGTCGCGCAGCTCACCGATCAGCAGATTGCCCTCTTCAACGTCCTCGCCTGGGTCTTCGTCGTCGTGATCGTCCTTTGGCGGGAGGAGTTGGTAAACTCCGCTCCGAATGCCGTCGGCGACGCGCTGCCTCAAGGCGCCGGCAAGCGACGCGAGACGATCCTGCTCAGCATTGGAGTCGAGCTCCAGCTTGACTGCGGAGCGTGATGCTTCGTCCGTCGTAACATCGAAGTTCGAGAGCACGGTCCCCAAAAGGTCGAGCGTGGCGAGCTGCTCCAAGCTGCCAAGATCGCAGCGAAGCCTCGCAACAGCGTCCAGGTTTAGGGGATCCGGCGAGGCCTCGCCGCCCGCCTGCCTCAGCTTTTCCTCGACCTCCGGCGCCGAAAGCAACCCGCGGTGGCCGAGGCCCGTGATCAGTGCCCGCACATCGTGATAATCCTCGCCCTCATCACCCCCGATCGAAACGCGCATGGCGTCTGGCGGCGCCTGGACGGCCACGCCGAGCGCGCCATCTGCGATCCGGTCCCATATCTGCTGCGTCGCTTCAACGCGGCTTCGCTGGGTCGCATGGGCGCCCCGCTGCATCTCCATCAGCAAGGCGGGCACCCGCGGCGATATACGAATGGGGCTTGGATGACGCTCAAGGATATCGAGGAGCCCCTGCCGACTGGCCTCGAGCAGTCCCGAGATGTCGAGATGGATGATCCAATCGCTCCACGGCTGGTCGAAAAGCATCTCCCTTGGCCGCGCACCATGTCGGATGAGGCGCAGCAAGAGACGACCATCCTCGCCTTCACGCTGGCCGAGATAGAGCGCCAGAAACGCAGCCGCTTTGCCTCGAGCGAACAGATGCGCCGGGATTGCCCCCTTCAGATACAGCTCCTCAGTCTCGGCGGCCGCGCGCCGAGAGTCGGAGACCAACTCCGCAAGTTCATCGAGACCCACCATCCTGACATCGGCTGAACCCGCCGCCGCCCGGGCATGGACGGTGGGCATGAGCGCCGCGACCTCGTTATCGAGCCCGAGCTGGAACGCCTGATCCATGGCGGCCACGGCCAGGCGGTCTCCCAGCCCCTCGGCGATCGCGTGGCGCCAGAGCTGACGTGATAGATCCGGTTCCTCATCCTGCAGGATCTGGGCCCAGCGAAGCGCGTGAGCCGGCCTCAATGCCCCCGCCCGAAGCGCCTCCCGGACGGCGGGCACACTGCTGCGCAGGTCGCCGATCCTGACCATAAGCTCGGCGCGGAAGAGCCGGTCGGCAGGATGACCGGTGACGTTGGTGACGGCGTCCACTTCCCGGAGGGCGGCCTGAACGTCACCCAGCCGCAACAACGAGTCCGCGCGGAGACGGCGAAGGTCCGCGGGCAACGCCTCACCGAATCGAGCGGCGTTTTCCTCGATGATACTAAGCGCCCTCGCCGGTTCCCCCAAATTCGAAGCCGCGAAAGCGGCCACGCGGACGGCGGCCGCCGTGTCGAACTCCAAAATACGGTCCACAAAGCCGTCGAGCATCCCCCAACGGCCGAAATCCGCTATCGCCTGCACCAACATCAGCGCGGTGGGAACTGGCGGCGTCGTGACAAACGCCTGCTGAAGCAGCTGCGATATGGGAAGCCAGTTGCCGGTCGACTGTGCTGTTCGGAGCGCATCCGGCACGGCATCTTCGGTACCCGAACCAGCTCGGCCCTCAAGACGGGAGATCCACAGTTCAGCCTCACGGCGCGTCGCCTCCGGCTGGATCGCGAGATGCTCACGCAGAAACCGGGCTGCGACATTTTCCTCCTCAAGCACCGTCAAGGCGAGACCCAGGATTCGCGCATCGTAGACATCGACGCCGCCGCGATACTGGTCCTTCAGGAACGCCAGGCTTGGAAGGAGATCGACGTCCAATCGCCGCGTCAGGCACCAGCCGATGACGGTCGGTTGCCCCAGGTCATTGGCCAGAAGAGCGCGCGCGTAATCGGAAGCTTCGGCGACGCCGTCTCTCCGGTTGGCCAAAATGGCGAGCCGCCACAGGGAAGCATCCGTATTCGGCGCTCCAGTCGCCTCCAGCCGATCCGTTAGTTCGAGAGCCTGGGCGAGCAATGGCTGTACGGCGTCATCCTGCTTCACCAGTGAGATTTCGAGTGGATTCGGGAAGAAGAGCCATTCTCGCCCCACAGCCGGCGACAAGGCTTGAGCGTAGCGTATGATTACCCCGGCCTGCATGACCGCGGTCCATTCACCGGCCAGCGCTTCGGCGCGGCGAACCTGATCAAGCGCGCTGCCTCGGTCGTTTCGGCAAAGCTTCAAATAGGCCGAGAGGCGAAGCGTTTCCGGGTCGTCGGCATCTTCAGATTCCAGTTCCTCAACGGTCAGGGCAAGCGATTCGACCTCGCCTTTCATCAACAGCAGGCTACCGAGAAGCTGCTTGCCAGCCAGCGAGATCGGCTCCCCCAGGACCTGGATCGCCGCGTCTACTCCGTCGCGCTCCAATGCCAGGTGAGCAGCGATCCGCGGTTCCTCCGCAGGGTGAATCGCGTCGGCCTCGGTAGCGAATGCCTCCGCCTCAACGAGCCTTCCGCTTCTGATGCTCAATGACGCCGCCAGCCGAAGGATTTTCGCCTGGGCCTCCGGCTGCAGGTTGTTCCAAACAGACGGCTCGCGAAGCTCATCTATCAGAGGGCCAACAGCTTCGACCCGGCCCGATCGCAAATCGTTCAGCGCGGATTCCGCCCGTTTGGCGATCTGACCGGACAGGGTCGACTGAAGCTCCCCCAACTGTGCGACGACGGCGGCCGAGAGCACGCCGCCGACTGGAGCGCTCTGCATGCTGAAGCCGGCCGCTGGTCCGCAGATAATCTCTGCCCAGGGTTCTCCGACGTAGCGGACCGCAATGGATCGGTGAGGCCTAAGCTTGTGAACGAACTGCTTTGGACCCCACAGCTCGTATTCGACGCCCAACGCCTGGAAGCGTGCTCGCTCGGCTGTGACCTGATTCTGGATATGACGGTCGCCCGTGTTCCGAGCTGTTGTCGCGAGCACGAACCTGCGAATGTCGCGCTTTGACCAGTTCGCTGTCCAATGCTTGAGGAAATCGCCCGACCACTTTATTAAATCGGCGGCGTCTATTTCGTCGGTCTTCTTACAGGAAGCGACCTCCTCCCCGTCGTTTCCCCGGCGCCTCGCAATGACGTCGACCCCGTGATCCGTCTGGCCGGTGGTCCCGTGATCGTCGCTTGTCGCGATGTCCGGCTCGTAGCCAAACAGATCGACCGTAAGCCGCTCCAGGCGCTGCCAGTCCATCTCGTGCATTGGCGGAGCCTGGGTGCTGTCGACCGGCGGAGTGAGCGGCGAATAGGTCACCGCTTCGCTTTAGCGCCGCCACCCGTCCGTTCAACATGCGTTCTCATCTTCGAAGACCGCGTCACTCGGTTGCAGCCGAGGCTAGGGTATCGCGGATTCCGGCTCACCCGCGCGGCTTCACCAGATTCTGACCCTCGTTCACGGCGTCCATGACGCCGCCGCCGAGCTTCATGTCCAGCATCAGCATGAGGTCGGTTATGTCGGCATACTCCACAAAGGTCCCCCGGCGGCGGTTTGCCTCCGCCTGATAAGGGTCGGCGTGGAGCACCTTCTCCCAGCCCTCCGCAAACCCGCTGCTCGAATCGGCGCCTCTCGAAGTCGGCGTGATCCGGACGAAGTCGAACCCCTTCAGCGCCGCGATCTGGCGGTTCATGGCATGGCTGAGCACCGCGTCTCCCAGCGGCTCCTCGGGAAAAGCCCGCCGATAGGCCTCCCGGTAACGGGTGAAGCCGATATGGACCCAGACCTGGAGCGGCCGGTGGAGCACGGCCGCGTGGGGATGCTCGAAAATCGGATAGCACGCCTCCGCCGGGAGCGGCGGGAACGCGCTGACGAGGAGGGCTCGCCGTCGCGGCCCGCGGGAGAGCGCCGCCACTATCGGCCCGACATAGCTTTCGATCGCCGCCTCGTCGCGCGCGGCGATGGGAACGTGCAGGCACAACGGTATTCCGTGTCGATTAAGTGCCCGCTCGCTGGCGATCTCGTCCCTCATCCCGGCGTCATAGCATCGGACCCGGCGGGCGAGTACTCAGAACCACCGCTCCCACCAGCTGAGCTTGCGCCCTCGTCGCAATTGCTTGGTCAGCTTGGAGAGCGCTTTCGCCATGTGGCGCTCGACCTTGGTCGTGGAACGCCCCGTTCGGCCGGCAATCTCTTCAAACGACATTCCGTCCAGCGTGTGAGCCATGAAGATCTCGCGCTGTATTCGCGGCAGGTTGGCGACCGCTTCTTCGATGCGCCGCGCGTGATCGAGACCGTGTGTGTCGGAAGTCATCGTGTCTCTCCGGGGATGGAGGCTGGGCGGCGTCAGGAGGGCGCGCCGGCAGCCGCGCCGGCAGCACCGCAGCCTCTCCTCTTGGAGCATCGGCGGCTGAGGGTTCGCCGCCAGCACGCGCCATCGATGCCCAGGCAGCCGCGGATCACGACCGGCGCCGCGCCCCCAGCGGCCACCGTTTCGAAGTCGCAGAGCTCGTCAGGCAGTTGGCGAGAGCGTAGCCCTACCCCATCCCGTGATCGGCCTAGCTGGCACGACCTGATTGATAATCAGGAATTATCGGGGCAGCGGGACGCTCCCGTGGGCGAGGTGCAAGTGGGCAAGGCCGGGGCGCGAGCGGCGGCAGCGCGACATTTTTGGAAAATGATGACCGCGAAGGGCCACCCGGCGTCGGCCTTTCGATTGCGCCAGGTCGATCTGTCCAAGCTCGGCCACAAGGAAGTGCAGCCGCTTGAAATCCTCGTCGTCGACACGCTCGCCGAGCTGTGCCCGGAAGTGGAATGGTCGGCGACCCAGATGCACGGCGACGGCGGCATCGACTTTCTCGGGCTGACCAGGTCGATCAACCTGCACATGCGCAGCGGCGACATCATCTTCCGCTATACGATCGTCGGTCAAGTTAAGCGCAGGGCGGAACTCAGGGATGAGGCGTTCGATACGACTCTGGCAACGCTGCGGCGCCGGGTCCGCCGCGAGGGAATCACCGTCTCCCAGCTGCTGTTCGTGTTCAGCGCCGAAGGCGGAGGGATTGCGCGCTATACGATGAAAGCACCGGAATTCGCCGAGCTGGTATTTCCGGGCGTTCCGATCAACGTGATCAACGCCGCCGACCTGGTCTGGCTGTGGGCCCAGTTCGGCCAGGAACGCTTCGAGGTCCTTCGTCCGGCCTACAGCGATACCGAGTTCGCGGCGCTGCTCGGCCATTTGCAGCTGCTGGCCGCCGAGTGGCGGGTGCCGCAAGTCGAGCTTGAGGTGGGCCCGCCGACCGGCCGCATGGTGGTTGGCGCGGATCTCGAGCTGACGATTGCGATTCGGGTGGCCGCGTCCTATCCCGGCCAGAAGCTGGCCGTGCGGCTTCGACCGGCGGCTGACGTGGATCTCGTTCGGCCGCTGGCGCTGCTGTCGGGACCGGACAGGCCCGCGCTGGTGCCGATCAATGATCATGGCCGAGCGCAATTATCGCTTCGGTTGAGGGCGCGAAGCACGGGAATCCTGCCGCTCGGCGAGCTGGACATCTTCCTTGCCAGCGGCACCCCCGGTTTGCAGCGGCCCATCCTCACCCGACCGCTGGGCACGATCGACATCGCCCCCGATCCCTCGGGCCGCTACGTCCGGTTTCTGCACCGACCCAATGCCGGCTCGCAGGGGGCGCTCGACCGGCTCACCAGGAGCGTCGCCACCCGCGGCGTCGAGGTCGTGGCGGTGCTCGGCCCGGGCGGTATCGGGAAGTCGCGGATGGTCGACGAATTGTTCAACCGCCTGGACCCCTATGCCGGCATAGGCGGTTCCACCCTGTGGTCGCTGGTCCGGGTCGACCATGATACACAGCGCGCCAGCGGCGGCCGATTTCTCCGGGATTGCCTGAACGGCCTTGCCTTTCCCCATCCCTCGCCCGCCGACCCGAGGCGCGCGGATAGCGCGGCCGCCGTCCTGGACTGGTTGGGGCGCTTCGTCGGCGAGGGCAGCGTCGCTCTGAAGGCGGGTCTCGCCGCCATCGACGGCAAGGGCGCCGACGCCGGCGCCGAGGCAGCGGCCTTCATCCTGCTGACGGCGATCATCGCGAGGCTTCGCGACGGCCCGATCGCGCTTCACCTATCGAACATGCACTGGACCGACGGGTTCGAGATCGACGTAATTATCGAGGTGATGCACCGGCTCGCCGCGGTCGAGCGGCAATTGCCGAATGGAGTGCTCCTGATCCTCGAGGGCCGCGAAGGCGAGATGATCGAAAGCCGCTCCGACAGTGATCTCACCACGGAGGCCTGGCGCCGCCTCTATGAATCCAGCCAGACCCATACGCGGCTCGACATGCACCCCTGGTCCAACGAGGATAGCCGGCATTTTCTCGAGGAGTTGATCGCCGCGCTAGCGGGCCGCCGGCTTAGCGATGGCTCGGTTCAGCGGAAGATCGTCGATCATGTGCTGAAGTCATCGCTCGGCAACCCGATGCAGATCATCGAACACGTCCGCCTGCTGGTCGACAACCAATGGCTGCGCATCGAGCCGGACGGCTCGGCCGTCTTCGATCCGCCCGTCCGGCCGCCGAGTTCGCTGGTCGACCTCATCGCCGCTCGGGTCGAGTTCATCAATCAGGAGGCTGGAAACGACGAAATCGTCGCTCTTCTGAAGATCTGCGCCGAGATCGGGTTGAGGACGGATCCCGACCTGTTCGGGGCCATCACCAATGCGTTCAGCGACGCGCGGCTGCTCGCGACCCTGTCTCATTGGCGGGTGGCAAAGGTTCGCGAAGGTGAAGTGCGGGAATTCGAGTTCCTCCACGAGGCCTATCGCGAAGCGTTTCGCCGGGTCGGCTGGCGGTCGGAACGCGGCGAGCGTTTACGCCGAGCGGCGTTGGCGCGGCTGTCGCCGGCGGCGGCGCAGCCGCCCGAACGGGCGGTAGCCGCCAGTCGCCTTGCGCAGCTGGCTCCCGAATCCGACCTCAGGGTCGTCGCCGGCGATCTTGAGGCGGTGCTGATGCGACACGGCAACGAGCCGCAGGCGGTCGTCGCGCTCTGCCGCGAACTGCTCGACCTGCCCAAGCATGTTCTGGACTGGCAGCGCCGCTTCGTCCTGGCCTGTATGCTGGCAGACACACTGGTCGTGTACGGCAATTGGGAAGAAGCGCTGCAGGTGGTCGAGCGGGCTCAGCGAGACCTCGGCGAATTGGGCCAGGGACATTCGATGGAGACCGCCCAGCTGGCCTACAGGGCGGGGAACATGCTTGGCGACGTCCACAGGATGCGAGAGGGGATCGACTGCGTTCGCCAAGGACTCCGTGCACTCGCCGACGTGGGATGTGAGAGCGATCGGGCCATGGGGATCGCGACCCGCGAGCTGCTCGAAAACCGACTCGGGGTGCTACTCTGGTTCTCGGGGCGCCTGAACGAGGGTATCCGCCACCAATATCGCGCGCTGCGATCGGCGTTAAAACACGATCCGGGGGGCGAGCGGGAGTTGCTCTTCTCCAACGAAGTCGGCATGTCGATGGCCTTCCGTTATCCCCGCCGCGGCCTTCGGCTGCTCGACCGTGCCGTCGCCCTGCTGGAACAACTGGGCGATGCCTGCGACCCAAGCAACGATTACGCCCGGGTCCAGCGCAACATCGCACGCCTGGTCCTAGCGGAGGAGGATCAAGCAATCGCGGCGATCCAGGAGGAACTCATGGCCTTCCTGAAGACCGGGCGGCCCTCCATTTACGCGGAGGCTCTGGGATGGCTCACGGCCGGCGCCTGCGAGATCGCGTTGGGTTCTCCAGCCCGCGCCAAGCCGCTGTTCGGCGAAGCGATGGCCAGTGCGGCACGGTGCAGGAACCTGCGTGTTCGATGGAAGGCCCATCTGGCCTATGCGTCCGCGGCCGCCGCTGCCGACGGCGCGTCCAGTGAAAATGGTCATGCCCGCTATGCGGGGCAACTGCTTGCTGATTCGCTTCAGCATGTCGACGGCGGCAAATGCGGCGCCTGGGCCCGGACGATCCGGCTGCCGCTCGAACAAGCGCGCAGGTTGTGCGGCGGCGATGCCCGGCTCGACAGCGTCATCGCCGAGATAGACGGTGACAACGCGCCATTCTGGCTGGCTGACTGGAACGCGCGCCCAGCGACGCTGAGCCGGGCCGGCGAGCCGTTCCAAATCCTTCATGTCCGCCATGGTCCGACCGACATTTTCCTGATGGGCTGAGCAGGCGGCTAGCGGCCGCACCAGGCAGCCAAGGCTCCGCTCAACGCCTCTTTGAGCCGGTCCCAGTCCTCGGGGCAGTGGGCGTCGCTGCCGTGAAACCAGCCGCGAGTGTACAGGCCGCGCTGCCCGAGTTCGGAGGCGACATGCCGCCGAAACGGGTCGGTCCGGAACGATCGTCCCGGCCGCTCGATCGAGAAGAAGCCCGGATGGGCGACCAGAGCGAATTCTCCGCCCAGAGCAAATTCCTCGACCACTCGGGAGAGAGCGGCGACCACCTCCGCCAGCTCGTTGCGCCATGAGGGCCAGACCGGCGCGCCGGCGAGCAACGCCTCCGCCGCGATCAAGCCCGCCAGGCTCCAGGTTTCACTCCAATTGGTCGAGCTGATTCTCGCCGCCTCGATCCGATCGATCAGGGCCGAAGGTCCAAGCAGGGCGGTAACGGGCATGCCGTTGGCAAGGCCTTTGCCGATGCAGATCATGTCGGGCTTGGCGCGGCGTTCGGCGGCGCTGCCGAGGCGCGAATATTTGAGGTGCGAGGTCACCTCGTCGCAAATGGACACCGCGCCGAGCTGCCGGGCCCTCTCGATTAGCTCCTGCAACGCCCTGGCCGGCCATGCCTCGGGCCTCACCACCAGGGCCGCGAGACCGCGGCCGACGTCGTTCAGCACGGCCAGGGCGGCCTGCGGGCCGAGCGACGGATCCAGTGTAACGGTGAGCCTGGCCACCGCGTCGGGTATTCCCAGCGGCTCCGGTGCCTCGGAATATGCTCCTGCGATCGACCAGTCATGCCAGCCATGATAGCCGTCGCTCAGCACCAGGTCGCGGCCAGTCGCCTGGCGCGCCAGCCGAATCGCGACGGCGCAACTATCGGCGCCCGTCTTGAAGAAGCGCACGGCTTCGTATCGGTCGAGCCGCGAGAGCAACGTCTGCGCAGCTTCTGCCTCGATGATCGAAGGAACGGTCGACGCCCCGGCTGGCGCTCGGCTGACGGCGGCGACGATCTCCTCACGGCCGTGGCCCCAGACCACCGATCCCAGGCAGAGGTCAAAATCGAGCCACACCCTTCCCGTCCTATCCCAGAAACGCGCGCCTTCGCCGCGAAGCCAGAGGTCGGGCCCGCCATCGGCAACCCCGACCAGAGGAAGCTTGCCACTCGTGCTGCAGAAGGGCGCGGTGCCCGTCAGCGCAGCTTCTCCCCGGGCCACGCGCTCGGCAAGAGCCGCTGCGCCTGCACGACGTTGCCATGGAAATCGACGATGATGTCCTCGGCGCCGTTCCGCCGTCTCCGCTCGAAGAAATAATGGTTCCCACGCAGTCGGACGAAATTGTCGACGAGGAAGACAAGGCAGCGCGGGTCGTCGAAGCCCTCGGCGCCGAGAACTAGAGGCAAAGCGATCGGACCGTTGCCCGCGGCGCGATGGGCAAGCTGAAGCCGGTCCTTGACCGCCATCCCGCAACGGGATTCCGCCTCCTCCCAGAAGCGTGGGGCGCTGACCCGGTCGCTGTGCAGGTCGATTCCGGCTAGGTCGCGCTCCGCCGCCGGCAAGTCGAGCACCGCCTTGCGGAGAGGGCCCTCGAGGTAGCGCCACAGATCCTCGGTGATCGATTCGCCCCAGCGGCTCCAGAATACCGCCAGGTTGCGCTTCTGGGCGGCAGTGCGGTGCGGACCGGAGCTGAGTTCCCAGTGATAGGCGCGCGCGGCCGGAGTGACGAGCAATCGTCCGTGCTGGCCGAGCCTCAAGGCCAAGTCGAGGTCGTCATAGGCCTGATGATAATGCTCGTCGAAGCCGCCCGCATCGCGGACCGAGACGGCACGGAAGGCACCGAATCCGAAGGTCATGCTCTGCACCGCGAACGGCTCTTTAGGCAAAGCGTCGATCGTGGCGTTGAGGAAGGTGTGCCGGCCCACCATCCCATAGAAAGTGAGACCGGCATGGTTGATGCCGCCCGATTGCGGGTAGAGAAGCACCCCGGCCACCGCCGAGACGGACCGGTCCGAAAAGGGCGCGCAGAGGGCATCGACCCACTCCCCCTCGAGGACGGCGTCGCTCTCCAGCCGGATCACAATTTCGCCAGTGGCGCGGGCGAGCGCCTCGTTGCACGACCGCCCGTCCCCCAGCGGCCTCGCGTGTCGGATGAGGATGACGTCGAAGCTGGCCGACAGATCGGCGCAACCGCGCTCAACCACCTCGCGCGCATCGCCGTTGCACCCATCGTCGATGAAGATCAGTTGCGGCCCCGGGGGCAGCGTGGCGCGAAGGCTGGCGATGAACATCGACAGGATCGACGCTTGCTGGAGAATTGGAACGATGATGGAAACCGTTAAGGGGGGCACCGATCCTCCAGTCGCCGCGGCGGTCGATAATTCCTGATTATCCTTCGCCCTTGGCACGAACCTATCGCGTAATCCGTCGAGTGGAAACCGGAAAGAACTCGGAAAAGTATCTCCGATATGGACATTTCGGACGAGCCCTGCGGCTCCAAACGGAATTCGGGAGAAGAGCATTGCTGGTGACTGCCGCGAGTACGGCTGCCTACGTGAGGCGTTTCAGGGCAATGCGGGCTCCATCCGAGCACACGCTGAGGGCCTATCAATCCGATCTGCGCGACTTCGACATTTTTCTGAGGTCGCGAGATCTTTGCCCGAGTCGGTCAGAAACCTTGGTGGCCTATGCCGCTCATTTGGCCGACGAGCGCCTCGCGGCTCCGCGCACCATGCGTCGGCGGATGGCCTGCCTGCGCGGCTTCTATCGCGATCTCGTGCGCTCCGGCACGATCGAGCGGTCCCCCTTCGCAGATGTCGAAATGCATCTTCCCCGGCCCCGCTCCCTGCCCCGCGCGCTGTCCCGCGCCGACGCCGGACGCCTGACGACGGCCGCCAGGCAAGCCTGCTGCGAGCGCCGGAAGCCGCTTTCGCAGCAATCCTTTCCGGCAGCCGTGCTGCTCCTCGTCTCCGTCGGCCTGAGGGTAAGCGAGCTGGTCGGCCTGCGCCCGGCCGACTTCGATCCCGAGTCCGGTGCACTTAGAGTCCGCGGCAAGGGCCGGCGCGAACGCTGCGTCTTCGTCGTCGATGACCGGCTGCGTGCGCTCATCTCCCGCCTCAGCCAAAGGGCGGAGGCTCCAGCGCTGTTCGCCCCGTCGACAGGACCATGGTCGACGCAATCGGTGCGCCGGGAGCTCGCGCGCTTTGCGATCGCGGCCGGCGTGGCACGCAAGGTGACCCCGCACATGCTTCGGCACACGTGCGCTACCCTGCTTCTCGAGGACGGTGTCGATCTGAGGTTCCTCCAACGCCTGCTCGGGCACGAGAACATCGCCACCACCGCCATCTACGCCCACGTAGGCGATGCAAGCCTGAGGCGAGCCCTGGAGGGCGCGCGACTTCTGTCCAGGCTCGAGGCAATCCCCGTCAGCTGAGGACAATCCTACGTGAGCCCGCGGCCGGCCCCTTCTTCAAACGAGGGTAACGCCGATCCTTGCCCCCAGCGCTTCCAGCTCGCCGCCGATGCTTTCGCGAAGGGCTTCGCTCGTCGACACGATCTGGCGATATTCGCCGCGAATCCAGGTCGCGACCTCATCCTCCCGTTCCGCCCTCTTGCGACGGATGTCGCCCTGGCGTTCCCGGCTGATGACGGCACCCGAACTGAAGGCCCGCCACTCGTCGTCGGGGACGTAGGCCGGGTGGGGAGTCGCCATCCGCCGGCCGGCAACTTCGGCGAGAACGTTGCCATGACGCCAGCGCGTGCCCCGCTGCGTCGATTGATTGGCCTCGCCGCCGAGGAATATCCGCAGCGAAGGGACCGCCAGATGGTGCGCGAGCAGCGCGATGCTGACCCTGTTCGCAACCCCGCGGCAGAAGCGCCATTCGAGCTCCGACCAGCGGTCGTCGTCGCTCGCCGCCTCAGCGTCTGCGCGGCGGTGGCGCGCGCGCATCGCGAAGACCTGGTTGCAGCGGTTGCGGATGAAGATGGCGTTGACGCGGTTGGTGCGCTGGTCGCTGCCCATGCCCCTGTAGAGGAGGTCGACCCCGTAGCTCCGGAGCGTCAGCAGGTTCGCGACGTGGTCGGCCTGGAAGTCGGAATCCTCCCGCGCCAAGCCCCGGAAGCGCCCGTAATTGCCCTGGTTGATGCCCTGGATCTCGGCGTGCACGAAATTGTGCCAGAAGTTCTTGACCAGATAGTTGGTGGCGCAGTGCGCGACGTAGTCGGGATCGGACTGGCCGTCCGGGAAGTCGGCGGCCAGGAGCGGGTCCGGCGCCGGCCGGCGCAAATTCTGGTAGCCCCAGTCGAGGAACACGCGCGGCACCTTGAAGACGGCGACACGCCGGTTCTGCCGGCGCTCGAAGCCGACGTTCGCATAGAAATGGTGCTCGGCATGATGCTCGTCGCTTCGGGCGAACTGATCGTATCCCTCCACGTTGAACTGGATGAGCTGGGCGTCGAGACCCGCTTTCTCGAATGCGGCGGCGATGGCGGCGTCGGTGCCCGAAAGCTTGATCCTGCGACAGGCCGTGAATGGATCCCGGCTGTTCAGGACGCACACGACCCGCCGCAGAGCGTTTCGGAAGGCGATTTGAACATACCAGTCGGGTGCTGGGTCGGTCGTATTCTGCGATGGCCAGGCCGCTCTCTTGGCTTGAGCCATGCTTTGTCTCCGCTCGCTGGTAATTTCAGCGGTCTCGTCTATCCGATAGCGCCGCGCACGACAAATAGACGGGCGGCTGCAGGCGAGCCGCCGTATCGCAATCAGGCCGCGTCCCCTCCCCTCGGCTCGTCATTGGCATGGAGCGGGGGTTCGCGCCGTTTGGTGCCGTGGGAGCGGACCTGCCGTTCGGCGCGCAGGGCCTCGATGAGTTGGTGGTCGGGAGCATAGCCCACCTCCCGGCAAATGCCGTTGAGCGCGCTGCGCGCCGCCGTGCCGCGCAGATAATCGTCCATCGGCGCCATCGGGTCGCGCGGGGCCGTCGCATTCTCCCAGAAGCTGTTCCAGATCCATTTGAGCTTGGGATCCGCGCCCGCGGCCACGAACGTGTAGGCGAGGATAAACCTGAGGCTGAGGTTTCGGGAGGCCGGGGTCCTGGGGCACTCGTCCGCAATCTCGCAAAGGGCTGCCAGCGCCCTCATCAACAGTTGCTCCCGGAACATCGACATGGACTCGGCCTCTGGAACAGACATAGAACAACCGCAAGCGATTCGGCGGACGGGAGCATGGGGAGAGAGGGCGAGCGGCGCAAATCGGCCAATCCGGTCAGGGACCTGTTCGATGCCTGCGCGCACGGCTACTCGGTGCGCCTCACCTGCCGCGGCTGCCGGCGGGCCCGGATCTTCCCGGCGGCCGCGATCTGGCACCATTTCCGGCGCAAGGGCTTCGACGATGGTCTGAGGCAGGTGCCGGGGCGTTTCCGCTGCCGCGTCTGCGACAGGTCCGGCCCGGCTCTCGAGCTGGTCCACGAGGCGCCGAACGATCGCTCGCTGCCGATGCCGAGCCAGAGCGAATGGAAGCGCGAACTTCGCCGAAGGCGGTGAGGCCCGAACCTGGGAGCGCGAACCGACAGAACTCTCGTTCCGCGCTCCTCGTTGCGGTCGACTCCGGCTCTGCTATCCTGGCGCGATGTGCAACCTCTACACGACGAAGGTGAGCGCGGCCGAGGTGGCGTCGCACTTCCGGGCTCATATACCGATCAATTTCAACGCGGCCGAGGGCGACGTCTACCCAGGCGGCCACGGCATGGTCGTGCGGGAGGACGAGGACCGGCGGATCGTCCAGTCGATGACCTGGGGCTTCCCGCTGGCGATGAAGAGCAAGAAGACCGGGCAGCCGATCAAGGCGAAACCCGTCAACAACATCGCCGACCTCACCAGCTTCATGTGGCGGTTCGTGGCGCCGAAACCGGAGCATCGCTGCATCATCCCCCTTACCGGATTTTGCGAGGCCGAGGGCGAGAAGGGCTCGAAGACCCGCACCTGGTTCGGCATCCACGACCGGGCGATATTCGCCTGGGCGGGCCTCTGGAAGGACAGTCCGGAGTGGGGGCCGGTCTATTCGGGGCTGATGACCGACTGCAACGAGGCCGTCCGGCCGGTCCACGACCGCATGCCGGTCCTGCTCCACGAAGGGGATTACGACGTCTGGCTCCGCGGCTCGCTGGACGACGTCATGGCTTTTCAGGGCCGGTGCTTTCCGGACGAACTGATCCGGATGGAGCGAACCCCCGACCCCTGGATGCGGCGTCGCGAGACGGCGTAAGCCACGAGGACCCGGACCAAGGAACGGCTGCGGCGGAGGGTCCATCCACTTCGGCGCTGCAAGTCTACCCGTAATAGTGAGGCTTCTTCGAAGCGACAGGCTCACACGAGCCCGAGCCCCCGCAGGCTCGTCGTACCGCCCGCCGCCAGAATGACATGGTCGAGCAGTGCAATGTCCAAGGGGCGGCAGACCGTGACGAGCTGCCGCGTCGCCTCGATGTCTCCCTGGCTCGGCGCCGGGTTGCCGCTCGGATGGTTGTGAACGAGGATCACCGCCGAGGCTCCGACATCCAACGCGCGATGCACGATCGATCGCAGGGGCAATGCCACCTCGTCCACGGTTCCTCGTGCGACGGTGTCGCCGGCGAGCAGCCGGTTCTCGCGATCCAGGAACAGCACGTGCAGCTGCTCGAAGCCAAGATCCGCCATGCCGGCCGGAATGCACCCCATGACGTCCTCGAGCTGCGCGATCGGGACAGGTCGAACAGGGCCGTTTTCCTGTGCCATCGGTAGTGCCCCGCGAATGCCGCCGAACAATTGCTTAGAATTGGCAGGAAGTGGAGCAAGTAGAGTCGCACTTCACCTTCCGATCCCGGCATGCTCGGCTGTCTTCACGCTCCTGAGCGGTCCCGCGAAGCGGCTTTGCGGTAATCCCCCGGCAGGCTTAAGGTCCGCGACGCCTTCAGCCTCGGGAGCCGCATCGGGATAACAGTTCTGGAAACCGTACGAAACTTCGTGACGAGGCTCGCCCGGGATCCGGTCTGCGACGATTGCATCTCCTCGAGGCTCGGCCTGACGGTCCGCCAGCACGCCAACCACAAGACCCGAGAGCTCGCCGGCACTTCTGGGTTCGAACGTACCAGCGGGACGTGCAGCCTGTGCGGCAGCGAAAAGAAGGTGATCTGCAGCTCCAGGTGAAGGCCGGAGCCGTCTCATCGAAGATATTCGAGATACCCCCCGTCACCCATTTCCCGCGCCGTCCTGACCAGGCGCTGGACGCGCGAGCGCAGGCTCGGCGCGGCGACACGCCACCGGCTGAGGGCGGCGTCCCGGCTGAGCAAGGCTTCGGCGATTTCCCGCTGGCTGGCGCCGGCCGTGAGAGCGTCATATGCGCGCAGGGTCATGATCCACCGCGCGGCTCGGGGCTCCCGGCGATGGAGCGCCGGAGAAAAGCGGCCGGTGCGGCAGAAGGCCAGCAGGCGCCTCAGCACAAGGAGCGGCGCATCCGCGGCTAAGAGACCCCGAAGGCGATAGCTGAGGCGCGCCGCGCCTCCCCTGAGTGTGCCCGAGACGATATCGACGCGAATGCTGCGCAGGCCGTCCGACAGGAGCAGATGTTCCTCCCCGTCCAGCGATGCGTGGATTGTCGCGCGGCCCCTGAATTGCGAGAGATCGAGCCGGTCGCGTGCTTCCCCTTCCGGTTCCGCGGTGGCGATCAGCACGAACGGGAACAGCTCCCGCCGCCAGAGCGGACGCGCCAGCGGCACGGGCAGCGCCGGATCCTCGAGCCGGTGGAGGCCCCACATCCGTGCCCGCGCCTCCCGTTCCGCCTCGCCGGCGAATGGCCGCGCCTTCTCCCACTCGCGCCGATAATCGTGCGTACGGCGCAGCCATTCCCAGGCGAAGGCGGTCCGGTCCGCCTCCAGGAGCGAGGCATAATCGCCCTCCGCCCGCCAGTCCGACCAAGCCTGCGGAGGCGATGGCATCGACGGAACGGCCGAGCAATGCGCGCCCTCAGCCTGACCGCCGCCTTGGGCGGCGCCGGCGGACGCGGTCCGGAGGTCGAGGGCTCGGCATAGGCTTCTCCCTGTTCATGGGGAGAAGCTAGGCCTGAGGCGGCGCGCTAAGCCATTCCCCCACCTGGGGGAATCGCATCGTCGAAGCTGATCCAGGCGTCTCTAAGGCCGTGCACCACCAGCTGGGTTCGGCTGACGACGTCGTAGGCAGCGCGCGCCCGCTTCACATATTGGTGCGTGGTCTCGACGCTGATGCCGAGGATCTTCGCGATCTCCCAGTCCGTCTTACCCGCGGCGAGCAGATGAAGGACCTCGCGCTCCCGGCGGTTGAGGTGGGGGTGGAGGCCGGCGGCTGGATAATTGTGGATCCGCCGCGCCGCCCGGAAGGCGTGCGCCCCAACGAGCTCGGCGCACATCAGGCGCTGGAGCGGCAGTTCCAGGCCGACCCGAAGCGCGAACGAGCAGGATCCACCCGGCTCTCCCGGAACGTTCGCCGGTATCGTGAACCCCTCCCCCAGCCCGAAGCGCCGGCTTTGCCGCAGGATATGCCGGTGGCGGGACGACATGGGGACGAGGCCGCCAAGCTCCGACCAGGCGAAGCCGATATTTGTTCGGCCGCTCGCAAGGTGGACCGGATCGTCGGCCGTAAGCTGCCTCGAGACCAGCTCCTCCACCCATCCGGCGGGATAGTTGTCGATCCGTACCAGGCCCGGGGACGGGGTGCGCAGGCTCACATGGTGGAGAAGCGCGAAGAACTGAAAGCCAAGCTCGCGGCTCACATCCTCGAGCAGGCGCCGCAACTCGTCGTCCGACGAACAAAGGCTCGCCTTGGCCTCAAACTGGTCGATCAGGCGCGAGAACGGCATGCAGCGACCATCCCGGCTGCGCGAGCGCCTCGCGGATGCCTGCGAAAAGCCGACGCGATTGACAGCGAAGTCCCTTTCCTAGCGCACATCCGAATAGTTCCGCCCTACCTGTTATAATCGAATTATAATCAGGGATTGGTTGCGAGTTCGTCTATAAGTGGAGCCGAATTCGAAATCGCTGGTTTTCGCGGAGCCGTATGCGTTTTTTATAGATTTCTGTGTGAAACCGACGGCCTTGGCCGCCGATGGGAGCGGTTGAGGATTGGACGTGGTTGAGGTGCCCGTGCGGCGGGATTGAGACCCCGCTTCCCGGGCTCAGAAGGGCGGCACGTGGACCAGGCGCACTTGGAACGCCCCATGTGATCGTGCGGTGCGCCGCAATGGAGGATGTTCGACAGGATTGACGCTTTTGTCAGGGACGTGGCTGCAGTTGGATGCGAGGCCGATCTCCACGATGCTCTCGCGGAGGTCTCGAGGGAAATGGGCTTCTCCTATTTCGCGCTGACGCACCATCTCGACATGCGCAACGCGCCCCAGCCGGCGATCCGCCTCCACAATTATCCGGGCGGATGGGAGGATTATTTCGAGGAACAGGAGCTCGGGCGCTCCGACCCGGTTCACCGCGCCAGCCAGCTCACGACCGTGGGATTCGCCTGGTCGAAGCTGCCGGGGATGATCCAGCTGACGCGCCGGGACCGCATCGTTCTCGAAGAAGCGGGCACGCGGGGCATCGGCGACGGGTTCACTGTCCCGGCCCACGTTCCGGGCGAAGTCAACGGCTCCTGCTCCTTCGCCACCCGCGCAGGGGCGCCGCTCCGGCCCGAGAACCTGGCTTCGGCCCAGCTGGTCGGCGCATTCGCCTTCGAGGCCGCGCGCGGCCTTGCGAAGATGCGCGACCGCGGCCTCGCGCAATTGCCCCAGCTCACCGACCGCCAGCGGGACTGCGTCGTCTGGGCGTCGCGCGGCAAGACGGACTGGGAGATTGCGCGCATCCTCGGCGTGCGCCACGACACCGTCATCGAGCACCTTCGGCATGCCCGCGAACGCTATGGAGTGGCCAAGCGCACCCAGCTTACCGTCCATGCGCTGTTCGACGGCAGCATCAGCTTCGTCGACATCCTGAGACGCTGACCCCCCCATTTCTTGGAATAGCGGGGCCGGCCCCGGCCCGGCGATAGCGGTCCTGTCAAAACAGGAGCTATCCCATGATCCTCGTCGTGGAGCGGCCGCACCGGTCACTCGACAATCGCGCCCTCCGATCGATGTTCGAGGCGCGCAAGCGCGTGTTCGTCGACCTGCTCAAATGGGACGTGCCGGTTCTCGAAGGCCGCTACGAGATCGACCAGTTCGACGACGAGCATGCCGTCTACCTCATCGTTACAGACGAGCAGGGCGAGCACCTCGGCTCGGCACGATTGCTCGAGACCCGCCGCCCCCACATCCTGGGCACCCTCTTTCCGGAACTCTGCGCCGAGGCGCCGCCATCCGCTCCGGACATCCTCGAGATCACGCGCTTCTGCCTCGGGCGCAACCAGTCGTCCGCGCAGCGGCTCCAGACCCGCAACCGGCTGGTGACGGCGCTGGTCGAGTTCGCCCTCGCGCGCGGCATATCCACCTATACCGGCGTCGCCGAGATCGGGTGGCTGCAGCAGATCCTCGCATTCGGCTGGCGCTGCCGCCCGCTCGGCATTCCGCGCCGGCTCGGCACAAGAACGATCGGAGCGCTCCACATCGATATTTCGCCGGAAACCCCCGGGCTGCTCGCCCGGAACGGCATCCATACGCCCGTCGCCCTCGAACTCGCGCAAGAGCTCGAGGCGGCCTGAAGACTGCTGGAAGGAAAGAAAGATGCTGGACCGAACCCAACTCAGCCGCACCATCAATCGCCGGACCGAGCAGCTGCTCGTCGACGGATTTTGCGTCATCCCGGATCTTCTGCCCAGGACGATCGCCGCCCTCGACCGCGACCTGACGGCGGATTTCGAGCGCACGCCCTTCTGCCGCGGCGGCTTCTACGGAGAGCGCACCAAGAGGTTCGGCCGCCTGCTCACGCGCTCGTGCCACGCCGAAAGCCTGGTCATGAACCCGCTCGTCACGGGCATCGTCGCGCGGATCCTCTCGCCCTGGTGCGACACCATCCAGCTCAACCTTACCCAGGCCATCGCCCTCCACCCCGGCGCGCTTCCGCAGCTGCCCCACCGCGACCAGGACATGTGGCGCGGCGCCGTCGGCGAGGTCGAGTATCTGGTGAACGTGATGTGGCCGTTCACCCCCTACACAAGGGAAAACGGCGCCACGCTGGTCTGGCCGGAGAGCCATGGGCCGAAAGCGCTCGACCCCGCGATCCCGGCTTCCGAATTCCCGGCCGAGATCGCTCCCGGCTCGGCCCTCCTGTTCCTCGGCTCGACCCTGCACGGCGCCGGCGGCAATCGCACCGACGACGTCCGCCGCGGCGCCATCGTCAGCTACTGCCTCGGATGGCTCAAGCCTTACGAAAATCAGTGGCTGGCCTATCCACCGGAGGTCGCCCGCCGCTTCTCGCCGGAGTTGGCGGCGCTCGTGGGCTACCAGCAGCACCGCCCGAACCTGGGCAATTACGAGGGACGTTGCCCGTCCGTTCTGCTTCGCGACGAGCCGGACGAGCAAGAGCCTGCGTCCGACGCGCTCCGGCCGGACCAGGCGGCGATGCTCGCGGATTTTCTTGCCGATCAGACGCGGACGGCGGCGTGAGCACCAGGCGGGGGACGAGCGCGTGAGCCCCGGGGCAACCTTCGAGCGCGTCTATCTGACGCTCAAGGAGGAGCTCGGATCCGGCCGCTTTCGGCCGGGCGAGCAGCTTGAGCCCGCTGTGCTGTCGGAGGAACTGAACTCCAGCATCACCCCCGTCCGTGACGCTCTGCACCGCCTCGTCGGCGAGCGTCTGGTTCAGGCGCCCCGTAATGACGGCTTCCGCGCGCCACTCCTCACGGAGGCGGCGCTGCGGGACCTCTACGCATGGAATCTCCAGCTGCTGCTCATGGCATGCCGATCCGGTCGGAACACGCCGGCGAAGACACAGGACGTGATCGACGTCTCCGCCGCCGGCGGCGATGCGGCGCAGCTCGCCCTCGCAGCGAACCGCCTGTTCGCAGGCATTGCGAGCCTTTCGCCCAGCGCAGAGCATCAACGCGCGATCGGCGCCCTGAGTGATCGTCTTCGTGCCGTCCGACAGGCGGAACCGGCGCTTTTCGCGAATGCGGCGGAGGAGCTGGGGGCCCTGGAGAGTGCGTTCATCCAGGTCGATCTGCCGGGCCTGCGGCGCCTTCTCTCGGCCTACCATCGCGCCCGCGCACGGCGGGTTTCAGCACTTCTCGACCTCTTGCAGCCCTTGCCGTGAAGCCGGCGGATCTCCCCTTTCAAACAAAGCGGATATAGCCGCCGTATAAGCTCCTTATAGGGTCCCGGCTCCTTTAGCCTTCGCCCCGCTGCAAGCCCGCAGCGCCAGGAGAAGCGACATGATCCACGATAACGAACCCGCCGCCATCATCGAGCTCGGCAGCGCCACCTGGGACACCCAGGGCGCCGGCGGCACCGTCATGGAGGGCAGCGACTATCGCCTCCACGCCGGCATGAGCGACGACTGACGCGCCCGCGGCTGGCGCGGCGGCTTCGCACCGTGCGGCGCACGGACAGATGCAAAAAGCTCGCCGCTCCAGCCGCATTGCGACCCGGCGATCGGCTTCAGAAACAATCCGCTTATAAGCACCGTATTAGCTTCGTACCGGCTTAGCCCACGCCTAGTTTTCTTCGGCTGCGACACTGAGCAGCGTCAGGAGAAGACCATGAAAGCGAAAAACGAAACCCCCGAAGCGCTCGTCGAGCTTGGCACGGCGAGCGTCGACACGCGCGGTGGCCCCTGGGGCGAGATCGAGCTGACCGGCTTCATTCCAAAGGCCGGGATCATCCGCGACTGATCTCGCCGGCGCGCGGGGCGACCCGCGCGCCCTGCGACAAAGGCAAGTCATGAGCTTCTGCAGATTGTCGGACGGAGTGAGCTACTGCGAGGTCGGGGGGCGCGCGGTGTTCCTGGACCTCATCCGGGACCGCTATTTCGCACTCGACCCGGCGAGCAACGACCGGTTTCTCGCGCTGGCGCGCGATGGAGCGATCAAAGACCGGTCATCCCCGGTCGTGGCAAAGCTCCTCAAGCTCGGACTCATCCGGGCAACCGGCGATGGCGCCGCGATCGCCTCGGCCCCTTCCTCGATTCCCCAGCGAAGCGCCGTGGATGGAGTGTCGCGCAGCGGGCCGAACATCCTCGCCGCCGCGGAAATCTTTGTGACCCTGACCGGCGTCCGGCGCCGGCTGCGTAGCGGCGGACTTGCCGGCATGATCACCGTGCTGACGGGCCGCAAGGCAGTGGCCGGTGCCTGCCGCAGGCCGGAGCAGGTGGAAGGTCTGGCCCAGGCCTTCCTCGGCGCCCGCCGGTACGTCCCGCTTGCACCGAACTGCCTTTCCGATTCCCTCGCGCTTGCCCGATATTTGGCGCGGCGAAAGACGTTCCCGAACCTGGTCTTCGGCGTGAAGCTCGACCCCTTCGCGGCGCATTGCTGGCTCCAGACCGAAGCCACCATCCTCAACGACGCCTCGGACCGTGTCCGCGAGTTCGTGCCCGTGCTGGTGGTCTGATGCGGCCCCGCTATCTCGCGGCTTTCGGGCCCGACCGCGCGCTCGACACGATTCGACAGCGCACGCGAGCCGGGCGAGCGCCCTGCCTGGATCTTGCCCAGCGGCTCCGCGCGCCAGGTCTCAGGATATGGGCGCACCAGTCCTTGCCGCTGCTCACGCTGCCCGGTCATGCCGGCTCCCTCCTGGGCTCGCTGTTCAACCGGCGCACCCATTCGCCGGTCGAAGGAATCTCGGACGACCTCGCGGACAGGATTTCGAGGACTAAAGGCGACGTCCTGCTCGAGAATTATTGGGGCCGATACCTGCTTTTCCTAAGCCTGGGACCGGGCCGGCACCTCGTCCTGCGCGATCCATCCGGTTCGATCCCGGCCTATCATTCCCGCTCGGGGGAGATGCACCTCTACGCCTGCGATTTCGACACTTCCGGCATGAGCGCGCTGGTGGACGCTGAACCCGATCCCGGCTTCGTCGCTCAGGCGGTCGCCTTTCCGTTTCTGCGCTCTGCCAGAACCGGTATCGCCGCGGTCCGCGAGCTGCTGCCAGGAGAACGCCGCACCGACTCAGACGGAACGGCCGCAATCGATCAGGCCTGGACGCCCTGGGCTTATGCAAACCGCGACGACGCGTTTCAAAGCTTCGACGCTGCGGCCGCCGCCCTCCGAGCGGAAGTGCTTTCAGTGGTTCCGAGGCACGCGGGTTCGGCGGGAAGAACCGCCCTCGAGCTATCGGGGGGCCTCGATTCCTCGATCGTTGCCATGTCGCTGAGCCGCGGCGGTGCCGACTTCTGCTCGGTCACCTTCGCCACCTCCTCGCCGGATGGCGACGAACGTCCTTACGCACGACAGGTCGCTGAAGCGGCTGAGGTCCCTCTCGATGAGATAGGCGCGGCGGAAGGGCCGCTTGACCTGTCGCCCCGAGCGGCCCCTTCCCTTCGGCCGGGGCCGAGCCCCGCGCTCCAGCCCCTTCACCGCGCGTTCGCGCGTTACGGCCGGGACAAAGGCATCGATACGTTTGTTACCGGGGCCGGGGGCGACAATGTCTTCTGCTTCCTCACCACCGCCGCCCCCGCGCTCGACGCGTGGCGGGCACTCGGCATTCGCCAGGGAATCGCGACGCTTCGCGACCTGTCGGAAATCTGCAACTGCACGCTCTGGACCGCAGCCCGCTTCGCAGGTCGGAAGCTGAACCGGCCGCCCCGCCCGCCATACTGGCCACGAGAGCTCGACTTCCTTGGCGCGGACGCGGCGGACATCCGCTGCGACGGGCACCCCTGGCTGGAAGCGCCTCGCGGCACCCCGGTCGGCAAACGCGAGCATGTAAGGGCGATCCTTCACGTCCGGCACTTCCTTGATGCGCCGAACTGGGAAAGCGACGCATGGTTCGTCCACCCGTTGCTCGCTCAGCCCCTGCTCGAGCTGTGCCTGCGCGTACCCACGTGGATGTGGACCCGAGAGGGCCGCGATCGCGCCGTCGCCCGTTCGGCCTTCGCGCCGCTACTCCCGCCGGAGATCCTTAACCGGCGCTCGAAAGGTCGGCTCGAGAGCGTGTTTCTGAAGGCTTTCGCCGCCAACCGCCCGCATCTGCTGGACCTCCTGTCGGGGGGTAGGCTCGAAGCGATGGGATTGCTCGACCGACAATCGGTGGAGCTCTACCTCGCGGCGCCCGGGGAACCTCAAGACCAGCGCTATTTCAGGATATTCGAGCTGGCGGCAGTTGAGCTTTGGCTTCGCTCATGGCGTCGGTGAGGGCGCGGCGGGAAGGGCCGCCCCTCCAATGGGGGACGCCGGCGCAGTCTTTCGACGCTCGGAAAGGGCGCGCCACCTGTGATATTGCTCCGCCTTTTCCGGGTCCGGATCGACATAATCCTGCAGCCAGAAGCGGAACCAGTCGAGGTTTCGCTGATAGACCGCCAGCTTGTGCCTGGGCTGCAGCTTCACGTGCGCCTCGTCGGGAAAGGCGTAAAGCTCCGTCGGGGTGGTTGTATTGGTGAGCCGCGCGTAGAGCTCGATCACATAGCGCGCCTCCTGCTCGGGAAGCTGCATCAACAAAGGCGCCTTGATCCGCGAGACGTTGAGCGCCGAAGACACGCGCTGCCACCGGGCAGCCGTCTGGTCGGGAGGCCCGAGCCCCCAAGCCTCCCTGATCTTTTGCGGCTGATCGCGGCCTCGCACGGCGTTGAACCAGTAATAAGCCGGTTCCAGCTGCGTCGAAGAGATGGAAGCCGCGGCGAGCAGATCCGAATGGGTGGCGACCCACATGGTCACCTCGCTGCCGAAGCTCAGGCCGCCCATCGCAACCCGGCGGCGGTCGATGATGTTGCGACCGTCGAGACGCTCCACCAGGGCCTGAAGGGCCGCCAGCGCCTCGTCGTAGGCGTCGACCGGGTCGTATTTGCCTACTATCGGCGCTGCGTTGACGCAGGCGGCGGCAAAGCCTGCTCCAACGAGCGTCTGAAGGGGCCATTCGTCGCCGACGCCGCCCCGAAGGAATCCTTCGCAGCGGTAGAAGGTCAGGAACAGCGGCAGCCGCCGCGCGGCCTGTGTTGCCCGCGGCAGCATCAGAACACCCGTGAACTGCCGCCCTCCCGGCACCCGCCAGCTCAAATGCTCGACGATCGGCCCGTCCTGCCCCCGTATTCGGGCATTGGGATCGAACAGCACGGTGCGGGCCCCGCTGTCGAATGCGATCCGCTCAAGCAAAGGCGGCGAGGCTGCGCTTGCTGCAACGCAGACGGCTGCATCCTCTGTGAGCGCACAGGGCGTATCGGGATCCCGGCCGCCGTTCAGGAGGCCGTCCGAGGAAGCAAGCAGGCGCGGAACTCCAGCCGACGGGCGCCACAGATAGAGCGACTGGGCGTGGTGCGCATCTTCCGACGTGATAAGCAGCTCATCCCGCCTCGGGCGCCAGGCGAGCGCGGCAATTCGCTGCCCGCTGCAGGCAGCCGCCTCGCAGCTTATCGCGGCGCCGCTACCCCGGCGCCGAAGGAGGAGGCGGCCTGAGGTGCCGTCCCAGGACGCGCTCGCGACATCCCCCGTCCGCGATACCGCGCGCACCGCCGGCGCTTCGGGAAGGCGGGTGGATGCCGGCGCGGGCGGAGGGACTGCGACCTCGACCTCGGCGAGGGTCGAAAGGTCCAGGCGATGGCGTCGCCGCGGCGCCTTCGCCAGGAGATCGCTTCGTTCGAACCAGCGGCCGACCATCCGCTGGCTGGCAAGCCGGCCGTTGATCCAGCCGCCCCTGAACAAATTTTGGGCAAGGTCGACGTGCTGGTCGACCAATATCCCCGCGTCATATTCGCGCCGCTCGGCGCGGACGATCTCGTCGCGCGAAGGACCCACATTGTAGAACAGCGCGGTCCCTCCCGATTCCGCGTCCACGCTCTCCACGTCCGCATCCCCGGCCACGACGGGCGCTGCCGACGAGCCGTCCGACGCCGCCCGCCAGATGCCGATGCGACCATCGATCAGGGCGCGGTAGAAGAGGTGCTTCCCGTCCGGGGACCAGGACGGCGTCTCCGTCTGGAGAAGGCCGGGGTTGCGGTAGATCGGCTCGCCGCCGCCGCCGAGTTCCCGGATCTGACCATTGGCCACATCGGCCGTTCGCCATTCCAGAGCATAGCTGTTGCGGTCGATCTGGGCGCGATCGGTGCGGAATGCCACCGACCGCCCATCAGGCGAAGCCGCCAGTCCGGAGATGTCCGCGATCTCGACCAGCTCACGAACCGTCGCACCCGGCTCGCGGCCATGCAGCGCCTCCGGCGCGCCCAGCGGGATCAGGATTACCGACGACAGAGCTAGCCGGACCCGCTTTCTACGCCTCCGCATCACCAGCTCTTCCGAAGCTGGATCGAGATGAATCGCCCGCGGCCCGACGCGTTCACGGGATCGTAGCCGACGCCGCGCGTCGAGCCGGGGTCGGGCAGCAGCCGCGGCGGGGGTGTGTCGAACAGGTTCTGGACGTTGAGCGAGATCTGGCTGCCCCGAAGCCAGCTCGTCCCGGAGTCCGCCGCAACCGCGTAGCTCAGCCCGGCGTCCACGGTGGTGAAGGAGTCGACCGGCACGACCGTGTTCGTGCGATTGTCGTGATAGGCGGCGACATGGTTGATGAAGGCGTTCGCGCTCCAGCCGCCGAGCGACCAGGAGGCGCCGCCGCGCGCGCGCCAGCCGACGGGGTGGTATGGCGTGTCGAGCGTGGGAATGACCGGGCTCGCCCGCGTCAGCTGATCGTCGAACGAGAGGATGTGGTTCGCATTGAGCTGGAGCGAGAAGCGGCTGGCGGCGAGAGAGAAGTCGTACCGGCCCTCGAGGTCGATCCCTCGCGTCGTCGTGACGGCGGTGTTGTTGATCCGGGCATCGACGATGATGTCTACGGCCGATGGCGTTGCGCCTCCGTTGGTGAAGCCCGGCCCGGAGAAGTCTCGCACCGACGCGGCGCCGCCGACGATGGCGGTGACCTGCTGCAGTGTCGGGAGGCGGGTGATGATCGGCTCGAAGGCGGGATTGCCGACGACCACAATCTGAGAGGTGGGTAGCGCAATCCGGTTCGAGAAGCGGATCGCATAATAGTTGGCGCTGAGCGAGAGGCCCGGCACGCCGCGCGGCCGGAACTCGGCGCCGAGCGTCCAGGTCCTCGACCGCTCCGGCCGAATTCCCGGGTTGCTGCCCGCCGTAGCGAGAGCGGTGTCTCCCGAAGGGGCCTGGGCAGGGTTGAGATAGAGGAGCGCCGCGGGGAAATAGAAGGCGTTGTAGAAGCCTCCCTGCTCGGACAGGAGCGGCGCCCGGAAGGACGTATCGTAGGAGCCCCGGACGGTGAGGCCGGCGACGGGCGACCATAACAGCCCGAGCTTCGGATTGAAGCTCCAGCCCAGTTCCTCATAATGCTCGTAGCGGGCCGCTGCCGTCACGACGAGCCGCTCGAGGCCGGGCAGGCGATTCGCGGACGAGAAGATCGGCAGATAGGCCTCTGCGAACAGGGCGCGGACATTGCGGGCGCCCGTCCTGACCTGCGGCGCGCCCACCGTCGTGAACAGGTCGCGATATTCCTCGCGCCGGGACTGGGCGCCGAACGCCACCTTCAGCGGGCCGCCCGGAAGGCTGAACAGGCTGCCGTCGGCCTTCAGCCCGAAATCGAGCAGTGCGTTGCGTGTGTCGAACAGGTTGACGAGGCCCTGCCCGCCCGGCTGCTCCTGCCGCTGGTGCGTCTTCGACAGGAAATAGCCTCCGGTCACTTCCGCGAGCCAGGAGCCGCCCAGATCATAGGTCAGGCTCCCGGTGAGGCCGGTCGAGCGCGCGTGCGCCGCCGCATTGACCGGGATGTCGACGCCGGCAAAGAAGTAGGAGCGCTCAGTGTGCCGGTCGGCATAGGACCCCGTCACTTCCAGGTTCAGCCCCGGGGCCAGGCTCTGACCGACGACGCCGAAGAGGCTGTGCCGGCGCTCCGCCGGAAACAGCGCGTCCTGCCCCGGCATGTTTATGGTATAGTCGCGCTCGCCCGTCAGGATCGGCTGCTCCCGGTGGAACTCGTACGAAAGCATCGCGTGCCCGGTCTTCCAGGCATGGCCGGCTGTCGCGCTCGCGGTCAGCTGGGTTCCGCCGCCCTCGGTTGTCGTTCCCGCCTGCAGGGAGGTCTCGAAACCTTCGAACTTGCTCCTGAGGATGAAGTTCACGACCCCGCCCACGGCGTCGGAGCCGTAAACGGCCGACGCACCGTCGAGCAGGATCTCCACCCTGTCGACGGCTGTGATCGGAATGAGCGAGACATCGACGAAAGAGCCCGCTCCGCTTGGCGCCAGGCGGCGCCCGTTGACCAGCACCAGTGTAGCCCGCTGCCCAAGCCCCCGCAGGTTCACCCCGGCGCCGTGCTCGGTGACGTCGGCGCCCGCGCCGGTCACGCGGAAATTCTCCTGATTGATGCCGCCTTCGAAATTCTGGGGAACCTTGCGCATCAGCTGCGCCACGGACGCAGCCCCGGTTCGGTCGATTTCCTCCCTGGAGATAGTCAGTGTCGGAGAGGTCGGCGCGGCGCCGCGCACGTGCGTCCCCGTCACCACGATCGTATCCGAGTCGCGTTCGGGCTGAGCCTCGTTTCCGGCGACGGCCGGCGCGGGAGCCACGACAATGACCAGTGAGTCGCCGACCGCCCGCGCCTCGAGCCCGCTTCCGGTCAGCAGCATGCCGACCGCCCCTTCCGCGGTGAACGGCCCCGAGATCGCCGGCGCCTGACGGCCCTGCACCAGGTCCGCCGGCGCGATGATGTTGCGGCCGGACTTCAGGGACACTTCTCGCAGCGACCTGGAGAGATCCTGCGCAGGGATCGAATAGATCACCTCGCCGGGAAGCTGCGCACCTGCGGGCGCAGCGTAGGCGGTGGCGGCGATCGAGGCGCTCGCAAGAAGCGCGGTATGAAGATTGTGAAGCATTCCTTCCCCCTTGCCGGCGCGTTGTTTTGAAGCGCCGTACGCGGGACCTGACGGGACGAGCGTCGACTCCCCCCCGGAAATTTCCAGCGAGCTTGTCGTTTGAGCCGTGGAGCCGCGCCCACGTGCGATCATCCTCGGCCAACGCCTCTCGCGATGAGGCCGCAGGGTCGCGAAAAGGCGTGTCCGTGCCGGAGGACTCTTGCGCTCCGCGCCACCGAGTCTATCCTGGCACCCGCGCCGCGAGCCGGCGCCGAGGCGTGAGAACCTCGCTTGTGATACCGGCTTTCAGCCGGGTGGCCGACGCGCATGTCCAGACCGCTTGCGGTTAAAGGCGGCGGCGCAAGTCCAAGCTTGTTCTCAACACCCGGCTCTCCGCCGGCCGCCTCCAACGAGGAGGTGTGGGTGGCTAACGACCGACTTTTGGATTCACGCCGATGCGCCATCGCGGCGTCGGACCTCGGGAGCTGATCGGTGTCGGACCCGGCAAGGCTTCCCGGCAGCAGTCACGAGCCGCTCGCCGAGTCCTTGTGCCTCGACTCCCTCTACAGGAGCCAGTCGCCGAGGCTGCTGCGCACGATGGCGCGCAAGACATCGAGCCGCGACGAGGCGCACGACCTGGTCCACGAGCTGTTCCTCCGGCTCGCTCGCCTCGGGGCCGGCGGAAAGCTTCGGCTCGAACGGCCGGAAGCCTATCTAAGCCGCATGGCGACGAACCTTTTGCGCGATCGTGCAAGGACCGCAGCCACGCACCAGTCGGACAGGCATGTGACAGTTGACGAACAATCGCTGCCGGGCGCGGACCAGCAGAAGCACCTGGAATCGAGAGATATGCTACGCCGAGTGGAAGCCGCCATGCTAAAGCTGCGGCCGATTACGCGGGAGATATTCATGGCGCACCGCCTGGACGGGATGAGCTATGCTGAGATCGCCGAACGCACGGGCCTTTCGGTGAAGGGCGTCGAGAAGCACATGGGAAAGGCCATTGCCCAGATCACCCGCTCGCGGCGCCGGGGCTGACCGGCCGTGCCATGGCCCTTTAAAAGCGCTCAGGAGCGGCTCGACGACGACGCAGCCCTGTGGGTGTCGCGGATGCACGGAGGGGATGCGGAGCAGCATCGGCCCGGTTTCGAGCAATGGCGTCGGAAGCCGGCCAACCGGCTGGCCTATGAGGAGGCCCTCGTCAGCCTCGGAGAAGGACGGCATCTCCATGACAGCCCGATGGCCCGCAGCCGCAGCCTGCCGGAGCTGCGCCGCAGGAGGCTTCCTGTCAGCTACGCTCTCGCCGGTGCGGTCGTGGCGGCGGCTATCGCCGTTCTGTTCCTCGCTAGCGCTTATGTGCCGCCGGAACTCCGGCCGGGGCGCGGCGTTGGCAGTTACGCGTCGGGCGATAGGAGCACGCGGCTCGTGAATCTGGCCGACGGATCGAAGATGCTCCTCGGACGCGGAGCTTCAGCCGATGCCGCGCTGACCGATACCGTACGCCTGATCACGCTCAGGGGCGGCACGGGCCGCTTCTCCGTCTCCCACGAGCCGAGACCTTTCCGGGTCGCGGCCGGCGAAGCGCTCGTGACGGCGCACGGAACCGTGTTCGACGTTCGGCTGGCGCACGGAAGGACGATCGTGTCGCTGATCGAGGGATCGGTGGACGTCTCCTACCCAACAGGGTCCGGCGGCTCCGATCGCCGGACCCGGATCACCCGCCTCAAACCCGGACAGCAGATTGTCGTCGGGACGCCCCACCTGGCCGCTCCTTCTACGTCGGCAATGGCTCGCAAACCTGCGCCGGCGGCGCCGGCCATGCTCCTGTTCGACGATACAAAGCTGGCAGACGCTGTCGCCGAGGCAAACCGCCACAGCGGCGGGCGGATACGCCTCGCCGGCCCATCCATCGGCGCGTTGCGGATCACGGGGGCATTCCGCGCCGGCGATGCTGACGCGTTCGCGGAGGGCCTGGCCGCGGCCTTCAGCCTCCAGCTGGAGCGTCGGCCCGACGGCGTGTTGATCCTTTACTCCAAGCCGCCCCCTCACCGCGATCCGTGACCTGCCGCAAGGTCGATCGCTGGGGCGCGCGCGAGGCACCCGCCAGCGGCTGGAGAAGAGCGCCGAATTCCGAGGGAAGCCTGCCGCTCCATGTCCGACGGTAAGAGGCTCAGGGGTTCAAGAAGATTAGTCTGGAGAGCCGGCAATGGTTTCGCGGGACGAACTCTACCGGCTGGTCTGGTCCGAACCGATGACAAAGATAGCCGAACGGTTCGATGTGTCCGGCAGCTATCTCGCGAGAATCTGCAGCCTGCTGAACGTGCCCCGACCGGAGCGCGGGCACTGGGCCAAGCTCGCGCACGGCAAATCCTCGCCGCAGCTGCCCTTGCCGCCGCCGCAGCCCGGCGACCCGATCTCGTGGAGCAAGGAGGGCGAGCATCCGGCTGAACCCAGGCCCACGGCGCCGGCGCGCCGCAAGCCCGAGAAGAAGGTTCGCATCGCCCGCAATCAGGTCCACGGCCTCATCCGCGGCGCGAGAGGGCACTTCGAGAACAGCAGACCTGTCGATGACGGAGCCTATCTCAAGCCGTATAAGAAGCTGCTCGTAAACGTTACCGCCTCACGCGCCGGCCTCGAAAAGGCGCTTGAACTGGCCAACGATCTCTTCAACGCGTTCGAATCGATTGGCTATCGCGTTGTTTTGGCGTCCGCCGAGGCGCAGTTCAGTCATGAACAGGTCGACGAGCGCGAGTTCGCCACGAAGGCGCGCAACCGCTGGGAATATAGTGGGCTATGGACCCCCTACCGCCCGACAGTCGTCTACGTCGGCACCGTCGCCATCGGCCTTGCGGTTGTCGAGATGTCGGAGAATGTGACGCTGCGCTATGTGAACGGCAAGTACGTTCGCGAAAGCGAGTATGTACCCCCGCGCGGCCGTTACTATGTTGACCACAGCTTCACGACGACCCGCGATCTCCCCTCCGGGCGGATGCGGATCGTCGCCTATTCGCCTTATGGGCAGGTGAGCTGGTCGAAGCAGTGGCAGGAAACCAAATCCGTTTCCCTCCGAGGGCAGATCAGGAGCATCGTCGAAGCAATCGAGAACGCAGCGCCGGACCTCGTGGCAAAGCTGGAAGAGGCCCACTGGCAAGCGCAGATTCGCCGCCGGGAGTGGGCGGCTGAGCAAGAGTTACGGAGGCGCGAGGAGGATCGCAGGCGAGTCGAACAATCGATCCTCGACAGTAAGGCCGAGCTCCGGCAAGTCATCGAGCGCTGGTCGGACGTGATGAGCATCGAGCGGTTCCTGGCGGGAGTGGAGCAGAAAGCCCAGAACCTTTCGGAGCCCGACAGGCGGCATATGCTCGAACGGCTTGCCCTGGCCCGCGGCTTTCTCGGCACCCAGGATCCCCTGGATTTCTTCCGCGCTTGGAGGGCGCCGGACGAGCGTTACATGCCGCACTATGCCCCAACGAGCATTTAGCCTCGCATAGGGCGAAGCGGCGTCCGGCCTCCTGGACCAGACCTCGGAACCTCCACATATTACCTAAACGCTGACGATTGACCGGGTTACCAGCTCATGGCGTGCCGCTTGCCTCGATGAACCTTTGAGCGCGCGCCGCGACCATCGACGATCTCATCCGCGTGGCGACGCTGCACCTCGCCGATATCCGTTCGATCGCGGGCACGTCGCAGCAGCTCCAACCCATCTTCTAAGAGAGGTGAGACGCCGCCCTTGTCCGTTCGGCACGAGAGCGCCCTCCCGAGAGCGTATTCGATGCCGCCCTTAGGGATCGTTGGACATGGATCGTCGAGCTGGCAGAGGAGCAACTCACCGGTAGCCAAGTCCGGTCTGACCAGACGGTGGTAGAGCAAGGCTGCACTGGTTCTAGCAGTCATCCGCGCGGCGGCCCGTTGATACCCCTCCGTGTTCATCCGCGGTTTGACGAACACTTCAAGAGAGTTGGAGCGAAGCGTGCTTCCGTCGCCGACATCGAACTCCGCGAAGATCCGCCAGATTCCGCTGGCGCGGAAAGTGTATCCCCCGGCCTCTCCAAAGATGCTGATGTCGCGTTTCAGCGAACGCCCCGGAGCGATCCTGCGCCGACCTGGTGACGAGCAGTAGTGCCTCGGTGAGCGATAGCGACGACGTTCGCCCGTCGGCGATTCCAGCCAAATCCTGAAGGCCTCGTAACCGGGATCGAGCGCGTCCGGCACCAGGACCGATTGTTTCACGCCAGGAACGATGCTGACCTCGACGACCAGCTCGACTGGCTCGAATTTCCAGAATTCGTGCCTAGCCATTGAGATCAACAACTGCGCTCCGAAAGTACTTCGGCCCTGCGACGGCTTCATAGCCGCACCCTGCCAATCACCGGTGTCCTCAAATTTCGCACCACCGGGCCAGACATAGGGGGAGGAGGAACAGTGATTGAGCTGGGCTCGGTGTGGCGGAATGAACTTATACGCTGGCGGTGGATAAGGCGCGGTCGGCAAGCTGGTAGCCATGAAGTTGGGCGCTATGTTGCTTGGAGTGTGCTGCAAGTTGAAGAGGTGACCCATTTCGTGAATTGTCGTGAACAGGGCCTCCTGAGCGGCGGCAGGACCCGGTCCGCGTAGGTTGACGACGGCTTGCAAGAATATTGCGCACGCCTCGCGAGGGGAGCCGGTGAGCGCGGGGTGATCGTTAGGATCGTCCCAAGTGGCGAATCCACGGTCAAACATCATCCCCAGCACGCCATGGTGGGGGGCGTAGAGATTGGCATAGAGCACCGCGATGCGGTGGGACCGCTGCGGCGGCGGCGGGTTGTGAGTCACCAACCAAGCCGCATGGTGTAGATCGAGCGCGGCATAGTCGCCGACACCTGGCTCCAGCGGCGGGTTGAGATGGGATGGATCAATCGAGAGAGCGATGTCCTGCCCGGACTCCTTCCAAAAGACATTCTTTAGGACTTCAGCTCCATGATCGAGGAAGGCCGGGAGCGGGAAGCCCCCCATGCGCGCAAGCATGCAGCCGAGTTCAATCATCGAACTATCTTGACGTAAACCTGTGGTTGATCGGTGGCTCCGCCCGTGCGCTCGAACGTAAGCAATAGGATATAATCGCCGGCCTCTGTCGCTCGATCGAACGTTATTGCGAACTTCGCTCCTGCCGCGTCCGGAGCGACCGTGACGGTGGGTCGACGATTAGCTAACTCGGTGGAAGGGTCGGTTTGCTTGAACAGCTGGGCTGATACTAGGCGTGTGACCGTGCGATTATAATTCAGCTCGAGCTTGAGGTCACCAGACTGGTCCGGTCGAAGCGTGTGAGTTCCTGCCGGACTGAAGCCTGGCGGGGCGGCGATGGTTGCAGCGGCCGAGGTCGTGAAGACGGTGGGGCCTCTCACGGCGACAAGCTTGACGCCCTTGCCATCCGGAACAATTCGAAACAGCATAGGTCCGGCGGCAGTCGCATCGGGTGCCGCCCGGCTTTGCTGCGGTGCATTGGCGGCAGCCGAGTTCGCGCTAGTATTCCGCTGTGCCGGCTGCGCACGCTTCAAGGCATCGCGCTTCACCTTCGCTTGCTCCAGTTCGATTCGGGCAGCCAACAATTCCTTCTCATCGGCCTTACCGTTGGTTACTGCTTCTTCGATCAACGTGAGCTTGGCCTGAGCGGTGTCCACATCAACCTGGGCATCCGCTAACGCCTTCGCGGCATCCGCGTCGGCCTTGGCTGCCTCCTCCTCTGCCTTCTGGATTGTCTGGATTCGGTCCGCTGCCAGATTACCGGCGGATTCGGCAGCCGCCGCTGCGACTGCATCGGATTTGCTGTTGAAGCTGACGGATTTCAGCATCTGATTTTCGAGCTGAACGTCTAGGGTGTACGCTGAGACGACCGACCTTGTCCGGATAGTATAAGTGGCGTCCGGATCCGGCAGCATGACCACTGTCGTCTCGAGCGTCCCGTCCGGCTTGGGCGTGACGACGAGGAAGGGCGCCGGGAGCGAGTAGCGCAAGCCGTCGCCCGTCCCATCGTCCTTCATGCTGTCGAGGTACGTCGCGCAGCCGCTGAGGAGGAAGACGAGTAGGACCGATGCAAGTCGTCGGCTCACCTTCCACCCCCCTTCTTGCCCTCGCCCTCGGATTCATCCGCGGCGCCGCCATCGCCTTGGCTTGAGCTACCCGGCTGGCTGATCGTCGCGCGAATCGTGTCGATCTCGACACCTTCGGAACTGAAGACCTTGCCACCTTCGAGGGTAACGGCGTCCTTTGTAATCAGGATCCGATAGAGCCGTGGCAAGGGAAGATCGGTTTGAGTCGGAGGGTCACCCGGCGCATTAGCCGCAGCAATGGCAGCAGCCGCTACCTTCTCTAGCGCCGATATGATGGCTTTTGGGACAGGCGTCTCGTCTATTACGGTTTTGCTTTGCGAAAGTACGCCGTTTGTGAACGTAAGCGTCGACTCATTCTGCGCCAGCACCGCGAAGGGATCAACTGACCGCTTCGTCGTAGTATCGGGAAGAAACTTGATTTCGCTTCTGAGCCCACCCTTTCCGTCCGTGTAGACTAGTAGGAATGGTGCTGACTCGTAATAGCGAATTCCGTCCGCCGTGAGATCGTCCGACTCGGAAGCGATACGTCTGAAAGTGGTGCCTGCGCAACTCGTGGCCAGCAGGAGAAGTCCGAGGACAAATGCTCTCACGACACACCCCCCTAAGATGGAGCGAGACGATCCATGTTCGCAGCATTAGATATCAAAGACAACCTAAAATATCCGCTGGTTTAACTGCCGATCAATATGTTCCGGCATCAAGGCGCGATAGAAACAAGGACAGGCGGTATGCACCTCAGGGGACGCGGGGTCGTTCACACCCAAAGGGGCACCCGCCCGGCTCGCGTCCGGTTGCCCGGCTAGACGCGAATCTTAATCACAGGATGGTTCGAGATCCGGGAACGAAGATAAACCACCCGGCTCTCACCCTCGTTTGCGGCGGGAAAACCTCGCTGGCGCGCTCGTGCACGAATCCGAGTCAACCGGACGACTGCTTCCGAGCCACACAATCCCGTGCTCGCGTTATTCGTGAAGCACATCGACAAAGCGATCATGCGTTGGCTGAAGCCATGCCGCTGTGGCCAAAACTGTGTTGAAGGCCAAGGTATAGCCCGGTGGTGTGTTGTAGCAATTTCAATGCCCGGATGCAGCTAAGTGATTGGTTTTATTGGTTGCGTTGCGAACTCTTAATCAGCGGGTCCTAGGTTCGAGCCCTAGTGCGTCCACCACCCTCCCCCAAATAGCCGCTTCTCAGATCGTCCAGACGAGCACGTTGCCGATCAGTACGGCTGCGGCGAGGAGCATCAGGGGGCCTTGTTTGCGGTTCCTCTTCGCGATCAGCAAATAGAGGCCGCCGGCGAGCAGCGCGAAGGTGGCGAGGACGGCTAGGGACAAAGCGGCGCTGGCGATGATCTGCATGTTTCCCTCTTGCCCGCGTCGCCGCCAGGAAAAAAGCCGCTTGTTTTTACCAGGCGTAAACCATGTTCGCTGTACGGTGCGGCCATGGCGGAGCCGGACATCGAGAAGAGCCTGGAAGAGGCGCTGGAGCGGATCGAGGCCGCGATCCTGCCGAGCCTGTCGATGATGCTCGATTCGCTGCTCGACGCGGCGAGCCTTGCGCGTCCCGGTGCAGACGCCGACGCTTATGCGGTGGAGCTTCGCACCCTTGCGCTGGAGCTCGAGTCAATCGCGCGGCAGGTCGAGGCGGTTTCGCGTGGCCGCGGTGCCTCGTCCAACTACGCAGGCAAAGCCTCCGCCGCCTGAGCGGCTAGTATCGCGGCATAGGTCGCCGGATCGACATTGCCGCCCGAGAGCACGATCACCGTCCGCTCGCTGACCGCTCCGGCCTTTCCCGCCAGCAAAGCCGCGAGCGCAACCGCGCCGCCCGGCTCTACCACCAACCGCAGGTGCCGCGCGGCAAAAGCCATGGCGCGGGCGACCTCCTCTTCCGACACGGCAAGCGCCCGCGCGCCGTTCGCCTTCAGCGCGCCGAGCGTCAGCGGCGAGACGAGCTTGGTTTGGAGCGAATCGCAGCGTGTCGGCGGCGCCGGCTCGCGCACCGGCACGGGCATCCCTGCGGCGAGCGACGCGGCCATGTCGTCCCAGCCTTGCGGCTCCACCGCAATCACCTCCGCTTCGGGCAGTGCAAGCGCGATCCCGCCGGACAGGCCGCCGCCCCCGCAGGGCACCAGAACCTTGTCCGGCGCACCGCCGAGCTGCTCGCGGATCTCGACGCCGACGCTGCCCTGCCCTTCGATCACGTGGACATCATCAAATGACGGTACCAGCACCGCGCCCTGCTGGGCCGCCAAGCGCGCGCCGATCTCCTCGCGGCTCTCGGTGGCACGGTCGTATGCCACGATCCGCGCCCCTGCGGCCGCCGTCGCGTCGCGCTTCACCGCCGGCGCGTCGGCCGGCATCACGATCGTCGCGGCGATGCCGAGCCGCCGTGCCGCGATGGCGATGCCCTGCGCGTGATTCCCCGACGAGAAAGCGACGACCCCGCGCGCCCGCTCCGCCTCGCTCATCTGCAGCAAGCGGTTGAACGCACCGCGCAATTTGAAGCTTCCGCCAACCTGCAGACACTCCGCCTTAATCCACACGCGCCCACCCTCCCAATCGAGCGGCAGGAGCGGCGTGCGAGTCACGTAGGGGGCGACACGCTTCGCCGCACGGGAAACACCCTCTGGCGTTGGCATTCTCTCTGTCACGCAAGTCTCTGAGTTCTTTGGGGAAAAAGCATCTCTTTACACAGGGGAAAGCGGCCAATATATCACGCGCCGCTGCCCCATGGGGACTTCCAATAACCGCAAGGCAGCCTTTGTCGCCACTACCCCGTTGGAGGTCCCTTGAATTGCACACGCACCATAGCGCGCTGGGGCTAGCTGTCGCCCCGTCCGGCAGCCTTTCCGTTGCCGAGATCGCAAAATCGTCCCCGGTTCAGCCGGTTACGTTGCTTCGTCCGCACGCCGCCCGGCGCGCCGCCCGCTTCTTCGTCGAGAAGTTTCCGGGCCGCTCGCTTTATGCGGTAAAGGCGAACCCGTCGCCGGAGCTCCTCCGCATCCTTTGGGACAGCGGTGTGACGCATTACGACGTCGCCTCGCTCGCCGAAGTGCGGCTGGTTGCCGACACGCTGCCGGAAGCGCAGCTTTGCTTCATGCACCCGGTGAAAGCCGAGGAAGCGATCGCCGAGGCCTATGTGCTCGGCGTGCGCACCTTCTCGCTCGACACCATGGACGAGCTCGAAAAGATCGTCCGCGCCACGGGTGAGGCGGAAGACCTCAACCTGTGCGTCCGGATCCGCGTCTCCTCCGATCACGCCAAGCTCAGCCTGGCGTCGAAGTTCGGCGCGGAGCCCGGCGAAATGAAGGATCTGCTGTTCGCGGCCCGCCAGGCGGCGGATGCGCTCGGCATCTGCTTCCATGTCGGAAGCCAGGCGATGAGCCCGTCCGCTTATGCCGAAGCGATGGAGCGCGTCCGCGCCGCCATTGTCGAAGCGGCGGTAACGGTGGACATCGTCGATGTCGGGGGCGGCTTCCCGTCCGTCTACCCCGGCATGGAGCCGCCTGCTCTGGAAGCCTATTTCGAGGTGATCGCGAAGGCCTTCGAAAGCCTGCCGATCTCCTACTCCGCCGAACTGTGGTGCGAGCCGGGCCGTGCGCTTTGCGCGGAATATGCAAGTGTGCTGGTGCGCGTGGAAAAGCGCCGCGGCGATCAGCTCTACATCAACGACGGTGCTTATGGCGCCCTGTTCGACGCGGCGCATATTGGCTGGCGCTTTCCGGTGAAGCTGGTTCGGGACGAAGATAGCGAGACGCGCGACATGCCGTTCAGCTTCTACGGTCCAACCTGCGACGATCTCGACCACATGGCGGGGCCGTTCCACCTGCCGGCCGATGTCGGAACCGGCGATTATATCGAAATCGGAATGCTCGGGGCCTATGGCTGCGCGATGCGGACCGGCTTCAACGGCTTCGGAGTCACCGCCAAGGTGATCGTCGCCGACGAACCCATGGCGACCCTCTACGGCGACGATGCCGGCGAGGCCGCCGTGAACAACGTGGTTAAGCTCTAGGCAAGCCGCGTCTTTGTAAGGGGAACGGGACCTGCGTGGCCTTCGGGAGCCCGGGTCCCGTGCCTCACCTTTGTTGTGCAAAGTTTCCGAAGGACCCGGCTCACCCCGGTGCGTCGCGGATATTGGAGAAAACAGTGAACAGCGAAACCAAGATCAACGACACCCGCAAGGCCGAACTTCTCGCCAACGTGGTGGAGCATATCGACATCACCAGCTTCGACGCGCGCCCGATCGTCGATGCGATGAAGAAGATGAGCTTTTCGAGCCGCGACACTGGCCGCGCCGCCGAGCTCTACAACACCATGCTGGCCGATCCCGATTGTTCGGTGATCCTGGTGGTCGCCGGCTCGACCTCGGCCGGCGGCTGCATGGACTTGTACGCCGAGCTGGTGCGCAACAACATGGTGGACGCGATCGTCGCCACGGGCGCCACCATCGTCGACATGGATTTCTTCGAAGCCCTCGGCCACAAGCACTACCAGGCGCTCGAGATCCCCGACGACGACACGCTTCGCTCGCTCTACATCGACCGGATCTACGACACCTATATCGATGAAGAGAAGCTGCAGGAAACCGATCACACGATTGGCGACATCGCCAACAGCCTGGAAGCGCGACCTTATTCTTCGCGCGAGTTCATCAAGGAGCTGGGCAAGTGGCTGATGACGAACGGCAAAAAGGAGAACAGCCTGGTCAAGCTCGCTTACGAACATGACGTGCCGATCTTCTGCCCGGCGTTCGTCGACAGCTCGGCCGGCTTCGGCCTCGTCAAGCACCAGGTCGACCGGATGAAGGAAGGCAAGCCCTACATGGTGCTCGACGCTATTGCCGACTTCCGCGAGCTCACCATGCTCAAGATCGAGGCGGGCACGACGGGCCTCCTCATGATCGGCGGCGGCGTGCCGAAGAACTTCACCCAGGACACCGTGGTCTGCGCCGAGATCCTCGGCCACGACGACGTCGAGGTGCATAAATATGCGGTGCAGATCACCGTCGCCGACGTGCGCGACGGCGCCTGCTCCTCCTCGACGCTTCAGGAAGCGGCGTCGTGGGGCAAGGTTTCGACCGCGATGGAGCAGATGGTGTTCGCCGAAGCGACTACCGTTCTCCCGCTGATCGCGTCGGATGCCTACCACCGCGGCCACTGGCGCGACCGCGCCAAGCGCGGCTTCGCCAAGCTGTTCGGCTAAGGGAGAGCTTTACACCAGGGAAAGCACCTCCTCCGGATCAACCGGGGAGGTGTTTTTCGTTGGTCAGTCGTCGAAGTCCGGCTGCGGCGGCACCTGCGACGCGGCAAGCACCACCAGAAGCAGAAGAACCACGCCGCCCACGACGATTATGGTGGTGGTCGACTTGCTCATCCCGAGCTGCGACTTCATTTCGGCAGTGCTTCGCCCGCTTAAGTGAAGCGCCGGCTTGCCCCCATCGCCTGCCACAATCTCGAGACCGTCCGCGCGGCGGGTCGATGTCGAGCCGGAGCGTGGATCGCGAGTCGTCGAGGCTGCGGCGAATTGCAGGCGCGCCGACGGCTTGCCAGCCTGAGAACCGCCGAACGGCACCCGCAGGCTTAAGCCGCCGAAGGCCGAGGCATGCCGCTCCCGCATGGCAGAATCGCGAATGTCTTCCGCCGCCGCGCATGGCTGCGCCGCCGCGAAGCCGATCGTCAAAATGGCGGCGGCAGAGCCGATCCTGATCATTTTACATCCCCCGGTTGTGAGATCCGAACAGGCTCCCCACGCGTACGTAAGTCAAGCGACGGGCTCCGCTTGCGGCGGGCCTCGTGATGAAGCACCCTCCGCCGTCATTTGGGGGAGGTGTTTTCATGGAATCCAGTCCGATACTCGCGCCGGTGGTGGCTTTGGTCGCCTGGACGTTGATCGTGATGGCGTGGATGTACGCCACCCGCTTCCCGGCGATGCGGCGCAAGGGGATCAGCCTCAAGGGCCGGGTCGGCAGCAGGCCGGGCGCGCTGGACGGGGTGGTCGAGGACCACGTCCAGTGGAAGGCGCACAATTACAACCACCTGATGGAACAGCCGACGTTGTTCTATGCCATCGCACTGACCCTTGCGCTGCTCGGCGACGGGCACGGCATCAACCTGTATTTCGCCTGGGCCTATGTCGCGATTCGCGTCGCCCACAGCCTGGTGCACGCAATCACCAACGTGGTGCGCACCCGCTTCCTCTTGTTCAGCGCCGCGTCCTTATGCCTCGTGGCGCTGACCCTGCACGCGGCGATCCACCTCCTCCATCACGCCTGACGCGAAAAGGCGCCGACCAGTTCGACATGGGTGGACCAGCGGAACTGGCCGACCGGTTTGACCCAGTCGAGCCCGTACCCGCCGTCGACGAGCGCCTTGGCGTCGCGGGCGAAGGTCGCCGGGTTGCAGGAGACGTAGGCGATCCGCGGCACGGTTGAGCGGGCGAGGTGCGGGATCTGCTCCTTGGCGCCGGCGCGTGGCGGATCGAGGACGATGGCTTCGAAGCGGTTCAATTCGCTCTCGATCAGCGGGCGGCGGAAGAGGTCTCGGTGATCAACGAAGAGCTGGCGCTGGGAACGCGCCGCTGCGGCCTTGAGGGCAAGCACCGCGTCGCGCGCGCCTTCGACGGCAAGCACCCGCCCCTCCAGCGCGAGCGCAAATGTGCCGAGGCCGGCAAACAGATCGGCGACCACGCCTGCGCCGCCGACCGCCTCGCGCACCGCCGCCACAAGCGCCGCTTCGCCGTCCGCGGTGGCTTGAAGGAAGGCGTTTTCCGGCAGCGGCACCGGGACGCCGCCGAGCCTGATCGTCACCGGCTCCGGCTCCCACCGGGCTTGGGCGCCATAGCCGTCGTCGATGCTGAGCCGCGCGACGCGGTTCGCCTGCGCGAAGTCGGACAGCGCTTCCGCCGCGGCGAGGCCGTCCGCCTCGACCCGGTCGAGCGTCAGGTCGACGCCCTGGTCGGCCAGCGTCATCCGCACCCCGCCGCTTGCACGTGGGCCCATCATGGTGCCGAGCAGGCGCCGGAGCAGCGGCACCAGCATGAACAGTTCCGGCCGCAGGATGTGACATTCGTGCATGTCGATGATGCGGTGACTGCCTTCCGCGTGGAAGCCGAGGAGCACCTGCTTGCCGCGCCGCTCAGCCTTCAGCGACGCGCGGCGGCGGCTGTTCGGCGGCGATATGTGCGCGGGCAGGATGTCCGGCACGTCGAGGCCCTGCGCGGTAAGCGCGCCGGCGATCCGCTCGCGCAGGAACGTCGCGAACGACTCGTCGTCGATTTGCTGAACCTGGCAGCCGCCGCATTCGGGGAAGTGGCGGCAGGGTGGTTTGCGGCGGTGCGGGCCGGGCTCGACGCTGCCGTCGGGCAGCACGAGATCGCCCGGCGCGGTAAGCGGAAAGAAGCGGCCGCTGGCGGTGACGCCGTCGCCGCGGGCGGCGAGGCGGACGATGGGTTCGGTTACAGACATTCGGCGGTCGCTTGGCGGAGGTGAAGGAGGAGATCGTCGGCGATCAGCGCTGGTCCGGCAAGCGTTGCAGCGCGGCCGTGAAGCCAGACCCCGGCGCAGGCGGCTTCGAACGCGTGGAGCCCGGACGCGCGCATGGCGGCGATGACGCCGGTGAGCACGTCGCCGGTGCCGGCGGTGGCGAGCCAGTGGCTTGCGCTCTCCGCAATGGCGGCTCGCCCGTCCGGTGCCGCGACCACCGTGTCCGCGCCTTTGTAGACGACGACCGAACCGCTTGCTTGCGTGGCCTGCCGTGCCTGTTCGAGCTTGCTCCCGGATAGGGTGCCGAACAGCCGAGCAAACTCACCCGCGTGCGGCGTCAGTATCGGCGTGTGGCGAGCACGGCGGAACAGCGCCGGGCCTTCCTCGCCCGCGACAGCCAGTGCATCGGCGTCGAGGACAAGCGGGACATCGGCGGTGAGCGCCGTCTCGAGCAGCTTGCTTGCGGAGGCGCCGCGTCCAAGGCCGGGACCAACAGCCGCCGCGCCGATCCTGCTATCGGTGAGCACCGCCTCTGCCTCGCCGTTATCCACGACGATTGCGTTCAAAAGGTGCGGGGAACCGGCCTTCCCTACCAGCCTCACGTAGCCCGCGCCGGCCCGCAGGGCTCCGGAAGCGGTAAGTGCCGCCGCGCCGGGCATCTCCCCCGCAAGAACGGCGACATAGCCGCGGCTATATTTATGGTCCGCCGGGCCGGGGGTGCCCAGACGGGGACGAACGATGCGGGTAAGCGCGCTCTCGGCTGTCACGCCGACGTCGGCGACGACGATGCGCCCCATCAACGACGCTGCAGGCTGGAGCAGGTGGCAGGGCTTCATCGCCGCGAAGGTGATTGTCAGGTCGAAACACGGCACTTGGGAAAGGAGGGAGCCGTCGTCGGTGGCGGCCCCGCTCGGCAGGTCCACCGCCACCTTCACACGCGCGGCGGCGGCCAGATCGCTCAGCTTGCATGCCACCGCTTCGTCCAGGGCCCGACAAAGGCCGGTGCCGAAGAGTGCGTCGACCAGCAGGTGCGAGGGCCGCGCTTCGGCAAAAGCTTCGACCGGGCCGTTCCATGCCTGCCGGGCGGCCAAAGCTGCCGGCGTTTTAGGCTCGCTCAAAGCCGCGACGCGCACCGTGACCCCGGCCTCGCGCAGGGCACGGGCGATTACGTAACCGTCGCCGCCATTGTTGCCGAAGCCGCACAGGACCAGCGCCGGAACAGGTCCGGCGAAGAGCCGGATCGCCTCCGCCGCGGCGCGGCCGGCGCGCTCCATCAGCGTCCCGGCATCCGTTCCCAGCGCCATCGCCGCTTGCTCGGCGCGGCGCATCTCGCTTGCCGTCAGGATCGGGCGCCCAGTCACTTCCTGATCGTGGCAGGAAGGCGGTAACGGTCGCCGCCAATCGCGACCTCGATGCGGTCGGCGCCGACAGGCGTCACCTTCGCCTGCTCCACCCCGTCCGCCGCGATCACGCCGCGCCCATCGCTTGTGACAAGGAACCGGCGAAAGCTTCCGCTCGGCGCCCGAATGGTGAGCGTCAGCCCGTCCGGCGATTGCGCACGGTCGAGCACACACACCGGCTCGAAGGCGCCGGCGCCGCCAACCGCACACTCCACCCGCTCGGCGCCCTCAGGAGCGGAGGCGAGGACGTCCTTCGGCGTTTCGTCGGCATCGCCGCAGGCGGAGAGAAGGACGAGAATGGGGAGCGCGCGCTTCATGGCTCCCGCTTAGCGCCGGTGGCGCAGCGCCGCCAGCGCCGCGGCGAGTTCGTCGCCGGCGATCAGCGCGTCGAAGCGGTTGTCCTGCGTCTCGTCCCGCACCACCCCCGCCGCCGCCAAGGCGATGCCGCGCTTCAGCGTTGCAAGACTTGCGGCGCTGTTACGCGCCATTACGCCGACGAAGGTGTCGAGCTGGTCCAGCGGCAGATCGGCGAGGCCGATGCGCAGCGCCTCCGCCGCGTCGATCGTGCCCGCGCCCAAAAGAAGCCGCGCCGCCTGCCCCCGCCCGACCAGGGCAACGAGCCGGGCGACATCCTCCTGCGGGTAGGAGATGCCATATTTGGCCGGCGTGATCGCGAAGCTCGCGCCGCTGCCAGTAAAACGCAGGTCGCAGGCCATCGCCAGCGCGACGCCCGCGCCAAAGCAGGGACCATGGATCGCGGCGACCGTCGGGATCGTCAGACCGGCCACCGCTTCGATGCCCTCGCGCATCGCCTCCCGGAACTCGGCCGCGGCGGCGAGATCGCCGTGCATTCGCTCGAAATCCTTGAGGTCGGCGCCTGCGCAGAAGGCCTTGCCCTCCCCTTCCAGGATCAGCAGGCGGGCGCCTTCTGCGGCCGCGCCACGGGCAAGGGCGCCGAGCGGCCGCCACTGATCGGCGGGAATGGCATTGCGGGCGTCGGGACGGCGGAGGATCAGGCGGGCGATGCCGTCGTGGAGGCGAAGGTCGAACATGGCCGCTTCATGGCGCGCCGCGACGCGCTTGTCCCCAAAGAAAAGGAGCCGGCCGCTCATCCCCGAGCGGCCGGCTCAACTGTCCGGGGCGCCGCGGCGGCTTGGCCGAGCGCGGGACCTCGGGCGAATGTCCACAAGGAGCTGCCCCCAAGCTTCGACTCGTCGTTCATCCTGCAGCAAGGACCGTGCCACGACGCAGAGCCGCGGGGTGCAGTGGTTAACGGGCCCGCGAACCGTGCCGGAGCGGGACGGGTGGGTCAGCCAATACGGGACTCGAGCAGCCACCAGCTTGGCTGGGCGGCGCGCATGGCGGCAGCGCCGGCGTCCCGCGCGGCCTCGTTCTCGAACAAAGCGAAGCAGGTTGCGCCCGAGCCGGACATGCGGACGAGGGTTGTGCCTTGGAGACCGCCGAGGGCGGCGAGCACGTCGGAAATCACCGGCGCGACTTCTATCGCCGGCGCCTGAAGGTCGTTGCGGGCTGCGCGGAGGTCCGACGGCGGCCCACCATCGACCCCGCCCCAGCGGCGGAAGACGTCGGCGGTGGAGACCGGCACGAGCGGGTTGACGAGCAGCAGCGGCGCTCCCTCCAGCCCGCTCTCGTAAGGCCGAAGCGCGTCGCCCCTGCCGGTGCCGACGCAGGTTCGCGCCAGCAGGCAGGCGGGGACGTCGGCGCCAAGCGGTGCGGCAAGCTCCAGCAGCGCCCCTTCGTCAGCATCCAAGCTCCAGAAGCGGTTCAGCAGCCGCAAGGCCGCCGCCGCATCGGCCGATCCGCCTCCGATCCCGGATGCAATCGGCAGACGCTTGTCGAGCACCAGCGCCGCCCCCGCTTCCACCCCGAAACGCGCCTGAAGCGCCCGCGCCGCGCGGACGACGAGATTGTCCTCCCCCGCCGAAAGCCCGGTGGCAAACGGCCCCTCTATTGTGAGGCTGAGTTCGGCTTCGGGCGCCACCCGAAGCACGTCCCCGTGCTCGGCAAAGGCGAACACCGTCTCCAGCCGGTGGTACCCATCCGGCTCCCGCCCCCGCACGTGCAGCGCCAGGTTGATCTTGGCCCGCGCAACCTCTTCCATCAGGGCGCGGCGAGGCTCGGCTTCAAGCCGGTGTCGATCTTCGCCTGGAGCCGCGCGGCGGCGTCCCCTTCGGCATAGGTCAGCGCCGCCTGCCAGGCGTAGCGCGCCTCGAAGCGGCGGCCGGCGCTGTAATAAGCGTCGCCCAAATGCTCGTTGATCGCGGCGTCGGCGGGCTGGCCGCGCGCGGCACGCTCCAAAAGCTCGACCGCCTTCGGGTAATCGCCCCGCACATAATGCGCCCAGCCGAGGGAGTCGGTGATCGACGGATCGTCCGGCTGGAGCTTGCTCGCCTCGCGGATCAGCCGCTCCGCCTCCGCCAGGTTCTCGCGCCGTTCGAGCTGCGAGTAACCCAGGTAGTTCAGCACCACCGCGCGATCCGGCGCCAGCTTCTGCGCCTGCTGGAGCGCCGCTTTTCCTTCCGCCCATTGCCCCGCTTGGGTCAGCGCACCACCGCGCAGCAGCCACAAGGTCCATTCGGGCTGCGCGGCCCTCGCGCCGCCACGGACGAGATCGAGCGCCTTGCCATAAGCTTCGCTTGCCTCGCCATGCGCTTTTCCGGCGCTGAGCAGATCGGCGAGCCGGGTCCAGCCCTGCACCGACCGGGGCTGCGCGGCGACCAGCGCTCGCGCCTCAGTGATTGCGGCGTCCCGTTCGCCGCTGCTGCTCAGGATGCGCAGGCGAAGGTCGGCCGTATCGGCGAACAGCGCGTCTTCCGACGGCACGTGGCGAAGCGCGGCAAGCGCGGCCGGGTAGCGGCTCTGGGCGGCAAGCAACTCCGCGGTGATCAGCCAGGGCGCGGCATTGCCCGGCGCGAGAAAGGTGGCGGTGCGCGACAGGGTGAGCGCGAATTCCGGCGCTTCGGCCGCGGAGGCGTCGGCGGCGAGGCGTAGCAGCAGCTCCGAGATGCCCTCCGGCGCGGTTGCCATGCCCGCGCGCAGCCGCTTGCCGGATTGAAGCCGCGCGCGGGCGGCGACCAGCGCCGGCGCCTGGCCTTCGAGCAGCGCCAAGGCTTCCGCTTTTTGTCCCTGCCGCGCCAGCTGACCGGCGGCGGCGATGGCCATGCGCGCGGGCAAAGGCCGGGCTTCCTGAAGAGCGGTCAAAGCAGCGAGTCCCTCCCTGGTGCGCCCCTTCGCCAGCAGCAGGAACGGCCGGTGCTCGGAGGCGTAGCCTGCGGCGAAAGGATTGTCGGTGAGCGCGGCGATCGGCGCGAGCGGATCGCCTTTTTTCGACCCCACCCGCACCCAGGCGTCGAGCATCGGCGTCAGGTGGGAGAAAACCGGGTCTTTGCGAAGCTGGTCGAGCTGGAGCGTGGCCGTCTTCCAGTCGCTCCTCCCAACCGCGTCGCCAAAGAGGACGAGCCGCCCGTCCGGTGCCAGCTTGCCGGAGGCTTGCAGGGCGCGGGCGGCGCGGACCGCGAGCGCCTTGTCGCCGATGGTGAACGCCTGCCGGAAGGCGGCGGCGGCAAGCACGGGGTTGTCGGGAGAAAGTGCAAGCGCGGCAGCGTAGCGGCGCGCGGCCTCTTCGGGCGCGCCGAAGCTGTCAGCGGCATAGGCGCTTGCGAAATCCGAAAAGGCTGACGGCGCTTCGACGCTCGCCGAGGCGCCTGCCGCCGGGAGCAGCGCAGCGCCCACAAGGAGAGCCCCAAGCAGCGACCTACATGTTCGGGTAATTCGGGCCTCCTCCGCCTTCGGGAACCACCCAATTGATGTTCTGGGTCGGGTCCTTGATGTCGCACGTCTTGCAGTGGACACAGTTTTGCGCGTTGATCTGAAGGCGCGGCCTGCCGGCTTCCTCCACATATTCGTAAACGCCCGCCGGGCAGTAACGCTGCTCCGGCCCGGCAAATTCCGGCAGGTTCACCCGAGTCGGTATCGACGCATCCTTGAGTGTCAGGTGAACCGGCTGGTCTTCCTCATGGTTGGTGTTGGACAGGAACACGGACGAAAGCTTGTCGAAGCTGATCACGCCGTCCGGCTTGGGATAAGCGATCGGCTTCACCAGGTCGCGGCGCCACAGGCTTTCATTGTCCTTGTGGTGCTTCATGGTGAACGGCAGGCCGATCTTGAGCGTGCGCATCCACATGTCGGCGCCGGCAAGCATCGTTCCCGCCGTGCCGCCGAACTTCGCAACCATCGGCTCGACATTGCGCACCGTCTTCAGTTCGTCGGCGACCCAGCTCGCGTGAAGCGCCGTGTCATAAGCGTCTAGGCTGTCGTTGGACCGTTCCGCGCCAATCGCTTCGAAGGCGGCTTCGGCGGCGAGCATTCCGGACTTCATTGCCGTGTGGCTGCCCTTGATCCGGGGCACGTTCACGAAGCCGGCCGAGCAGCCGATCAGCGCGCCGCCGGGGAAAGCGAGCTTGGGAATGGCCTGGTAGCCGCCTTCGTTGATCGCGCGGGCGCCGTAGGAGACGCGCTTGCCGCCTTCAAGGATCGCGCGGATTTCGGGGTGCTGCTTCCAGCGCTGGAATTCCTCAAACGGCGACAAATACGGGTTGCGATAGTTCAAGGCGACCACGAAGCCGATGGCCACCTGCCCCGCATCCTGGTGGTAGATGAAGCCGCCGCCCCAAGCGTCATCGAGCGGCCAGCCTTGCGTGTGAATCACGCGGCCGGGCTCGTGCTTGTCGGGCTGGATGTCCCAAAGCTCTTTCAGGCCGATCCCGTATACTTGCGGCTCGCTATCCTTATCCAGCTCGAAGATGCGCTTCACCTCCTTGGTGAGGTGCCCGCGCGCGCCTTCGGCGAAGAAGGTGTAGCGGCCGTGAAGCTCCATGCCCGGCTGGTAATCGGGCTTGTGGGTGCCGTCGCGGGCGACGCCCATGTCGCCGGTCGCGACGCCCTTCACCGAGCCGTCGTCGTTGAACAGCACTTCGGCGGCCGCGAAGCCGGGGAAGATCTCAACGCCAAGCGCCTCCGCCTGCCCGGCAAGCCAGCGGCACAGGTTGCCGAGGCTGACGGTGAACGTGCCCTTGTTGTTCATGAACGGCGGCATCAGCAGATGCGGCATGCCGTATTTCTTGGTGCGGGTGAGCACCCAATGGTGGTTCTCCGTCACCGGCACGGTAAGCGGGCTGTCCATGTCGCGCCAATTGGGCAGAAGCTCGTCCATCGCCCGCGGGTCGACCACCGCGCCCGACAGAATATGTGCGCCCACTTCCGAGCCCTTTTCCAGGATGCAGACGCTCAGCTCGCGCCCCGCTTCCTCGGCGAGCTGCTTCAGGCGGATCGAGGCGGCGAGCCCGGCCGGGCCGGCGCCGACGATCACCACGTCATAAGCCATCGACTCGCGTTCGGACATTCGCTTCTCCATCGGGCGCCGCGCTGCGCAAATCGTCGCAGGCAGCCAACGTTTTGCAGATAGGAGGCTATTTTGCGGTTGACCAGCCTGCCCGCACCGCCTTCCAGTGGCTGTGAATGGAGCGGGGATACGATCCACTGACACCGGAGGCGGCGGCAAGCGCCCTTTCCTGGTGGGCCGATGCGGGCGTCGATACTTTAATCGACGAAGAACCGCGCAACTGGTTGCGCCCGCAGCCCAAGGCGGAAGCTGTGCTAGCGGAGGCGCCTGCTCCGGCGGGGCGCGCAAAGGCCCCTGCCCCCGCGCCGGCGGCACCCGCGCCTGAGGATCTGCCACCGGATCAGCTCAACCTGTTCCAGGCGTGGCTGAAGGACAGCGCGTCGCTCCCCTTCGCCGCCCCCGCCGCCGCGCGCGTCTGCCCCTCGGGCGATCCGGCTTCGGGGCTGATGATCCTGGCCGACATGCCGACGGCGGAGGACTGCGGCACCGGCACGTTGATCTCGGGTGAGTCCGGGCGCCTGTTCGAACGAATGCTTGCCGCCATCGGCCGCGACCGGAACTCGATCTACCTCGCCGCACTGTCTTGCCTGCGCTCGCCGGACGGGCGATTTGCAACGGACTCCGCGAAAAACTGCGCCACCCTCGCGCGTCACCATGTCGGCCTTGCCGGGCCGAGAGCGGTGCTTCTGCTCGGCGATGCTTGCTCAAAGGCCCTGCTCGGCCTGCCGATGGCGCAGGCGCGTGGGCGCTGGCACGAAATCGCGACCCAGGCGGGGCCGGTGAAGGCGCTGGTGACGCTGTCGCCCGCCCATCTGCTCAGCCACCCGGCCCACAAGAAATTCGCCTGGGCCGACCTCCAGATGCTGATCGAGGAACTGAAAGCATGACGAGTTTGCGCGCGCTCCTCCTCGCTGCCGCGCTTTCGCTTCCGTCAGCGGCCTTGGCTGAAAGCGCGGAACCCGCAGCGCCACGCAATGCGGTTCCGACCCTGCTTAACGCGGCCGAGAGGACGGCGTGGCGAGAGGTGTTCTCGGCGATCGAGGCAAGCGACTGGCTTGGTGCCTCGACCAAGCTCGCGCTTGCACCGGAGGGACCGCTCAAGAACGCCGCTTACACCGAACTCTACCTCGCCAAGGATTCGCCGAAGGTGGAGCTCGAGCCGTTGCTTAAGCTGGTCGCCGCCGCGCCGGAAGCGCCGAAGGCCGATCAGCTCGCCCGCTTGGCCCAAACGCGGGGTGCCATCGAACTTCCGCCGCTGCCCGCCGCGCAGTCGCTGGTCTGGCAGGGCGGCCAGCCGCGCCGTTCACGCGCGCAGGCGACGAAGGGCGACCTCGCAGCGCCCGCGCTCGAAAAGCTCGTCTCGCCGCTGATCATCGAGGATCGACCGGCGGAAGCGGAAGCGCTGCTGCTCCAGTATGGGGATCAACTCACCCCGGAGGCGCGTACCGAATTCCAGCAGCGCATTGGTTGGTCTTACTATCTGATCGGCTCCAACGCCGACGCGCGGCGTGTATCGGACCTCGCCCGCGCCGGAAGCGGCGAATGGGCGCTGCACGGCGCCTGGACATCGGGCCTTGCTGCCTGGAGGATGGAGGATTGCCGCGCCGCCGCCGACACGTTCAACACCGTCGGCGCGCGCTCGGCCGATGTGGAGCTGAGCGCCGCCGGCTTCTACTGGGCGGCGCGCGCGGAAACGAAATGCGGCCGGCCCGAACGGGTGCAGGGGCACCTCCGCAGCGCAGCCCGGATGAAGGAAACCTTCTACGGAATGCTCGCCGCCAAGGCGCTTGGCATCAAGGCGCGCGACTTTGCCGGCTTCCACGATTTTCGCGACGCGGAGTGGCAGAGCGTCATCCGCAAGCCCAATGTCCGCACCGCAATCTCCCTGCTGGAGATCGGCGAGCCGGCGCTGGCGGACCAGTATCTGCGGCACCAGGCGCGGATCGGCGGCACCGCCGACCACAACGCCCTTCTCCACCTCGCCGCCGATCTGAACCTCGCCTCCACCCAATTCTACCTCGCCCACAATGCCCCGCGCGGATCGTCGGTGAACCCGGCGGCGCGCTACCCCCGTCCCGACTGGAAGCCCGTGCGCGGCTGGCGGGTCGATCAGTCCCTGGTCTTTGCCCACGCCCTTCAGGAGTCGAACTTTCGCACCGAAGTGATCAGCCCCGCCGGCGCCGTCGGCTTGATGCAAGTGCGGCCCGGCACCGCCGGCGACGTCGCCCGCTGGGGCGGGACCACCTACAACCGGGAGCAGCTCAACCAGCCCGGCTTCAACCTCGAATATGGCCAAAGCTATATCGAGTATCTGCGTGATCTTCCCGCAACCGGCGGCCTCCTCCCCAAGGTGATTGCCGCCTACAATGCCGGTCCGGGGCCGATCGGCGACTGGAACGGGCGCGGCATCGATCGCGGCGATCCGCTCCTTTACATCGAGTCGCTGCCGTATTGGGAAACCCGGGGCTACATCCCGATCATCCTTCGCAACTACTGGGTCTATGAGGAAGTGAGCGGCAAGGCGGGCGCCACGCGGGCCGCGCTCGTCCAGGGGATGTGGCCCCGCTTCCCCGGCCTTCCGGGCGCTGCGGCGGTCCGCGTGCCGCAGGGGAGCGACTGATCTAGTTCTTGCTTTGTTCCCGTGCCTGCGCGATAGCGCTCGGCATGAGTCGCCCCGACGTCCAGCACGGCCGCGGCGCGCCCGAGAACCGGGTGCCGACCCGCTTCAACCTCCCGACCCGCGAGGCCGATGGCGACTGGCTGGACGCGCGCCGCGACATCGACGGCGAAGCGCCGCCGCTTCGCACCACGGTAACGGTGGAGAAGCCGAAGTCGATCATCACGCGCAACACCTCGCCCGACATCGGCTTCGACCGTTCGATCAACCCCTATCGCGGCTGCGAGCATGGCTGCATTTATTGCTTCGCCCGCCCGACTCACGCCTATCACGATTTGTCCCCTGGCCTGGATTTCGAGACCAAGCTGTTCGCCAAGCCGGACGCCGCCAAGCTGCTCCGCGCCGAACTCGCCAAGCCCGGCTACACCGTCCGCCCGATCGCGCTCGGCACCAACACCGATCCCTTTCAGCCGATCGAAGGCAAGTGGCGGATCACGCGAAGCATCCTGGAAGTGCTCGCCGAAACCAAGCATCCCTTCACCATCACCACCAAGTCCGACCGTGTCGCGCGCGATATCGACATCGTCTCCCGAATGGCGGCGGAGGGCCTCGCCTCCGTTGCCATGTCGGTGACCTCGCTTCAGCCCTCCGTTTCCCGAACGCTGGAGCCCCGCGCGCCCTCAAGCCGCAAGCGCTTGGCGGCGGTGAAGGCGCTGAGCGGCGCCGGCGTGCCGGTGACGGTGGCGATCGCCCCGGTGGTGCCGGGGATTACCGACCATGAGATTGAAGCCATCACCGAAGCCGCGGCGGAAGCCGGCGCGCGCGGCGTGTTCTTCCTGCCCGTGCGCCTGCCGCACGAAGTGGCGCCCTTGTTTCGCGCCTGGCTGGACGAGCATTTCCCCGACCGCGCCGACAAGGTGATGAACATCATCCGCGATATGCGCGGCGGCAAGGACAACGACCCCAACTGGTACAGCCGCCTCCGTGGCTTCGGCCCCTGGGCGGACCTGATGCGCGTGCGCCTCGAAGCGGCGGCAAGAAAGCACGGCCTCAACCGCGAAAAACAGCCGCTAAGGTGCGACCTGTTCGTGCCCCCGCAAGGCCCGCAGCTGCGGCTGCTGTAGTTCCTCCCCATCGAGGATGGGGAGGGGAACCATGCGAAGCATGGTGGAGGGGTAACTGCCGAGGCCTGCGCTAGTACCCCTCCACCACCCTTTGGGTGGTTCCCCTCCTCACGCTTCGCGCGGGAGGAACTAGGCAGCACTCTCCAGGCGGTAGTCCTTGTACTGCTCCCTCAACGCCGTCTTGAGCAGCTTGCCGGTCGCCGTGTGGGGCAGGCTCTCCACGAACAGCACCTCGTCCGGCAGCCACCACTTCGCGACGTGCTTCGACAGGTGCTCCAGGATCTGCGCCACCGTCACCTCCGCGCCTGCCTTGCGCACCACCAGAAGGAGCGGCCGCTCGTCCCACTTTGGGTGCGCGACCCCGACCGCCGCCGCTTCGGCGACGCCTGGGCACCCGACGGCGGCATTTTCGAGCTCGATCGAGCTAATCCATTCGCCGCCCGACTTAATCACGTCCTTGGAGCGGTCGGTGATCTGCATCGCGCCGTTGGCGTGGAGGATGGCGACGTCGCCCGTGTCGAACCACCCATGCGCGTCGACGCACGGCCCGCCTTCGTCGCCATAATATTGCTTGATCACCCACGGCCCGCGCGCCTGCAGGCGACCGGAAGCGCGGCCGTCGCGCGGCAGGACATTGCCCTCGTCGTCCATCGTGCGAAGCTCCACGCCGAACGGCACCCGGCCCTGCATGCAGCTATAGGCAATCTGCTCCTCGTTGCTCATCGAGTCCCAGTTGGCGAGCGGCGCGCCGGAGGTGCCGAGCGGGGACATCTCCGTCATGCCCCAGGCGTGGCCGACGCGGATGCCCTTGTTCCGGAACCACTCGATCATCGCCCGGGGTGCGGCGGCGCCGCCGATGTGGATCAGCGACAGGGTGCCGAGATCGGCCTGGCTTGAGTCGACATAGCCCATCAAAGCCAGCCAGACGGTGGGCACGCCGGCGCTGTGGGTGACGCCTTCGTTCCGCATCAGATCGCACATCACCTGCGGCGTATAATCGGCGGAGAAGACCATCTTCCCGCCGACCATCGCCGTGGCGAACGGCAGCCCCCAGGCGGCGGCATGGAACATCGGCACGATCGGCAGCACCACGGCCCGCGCCGACAGATCGAACACGTCGCGGCTCACCTCGGCAAAAGCGTGCAGCACGGTGGAGCGATGCTCGTAGAGCACGCCCTTCGGATTGCCGGTGGTGCCGCTGGTGTAGCAAAGCATGGCAGGGTCGCGCTCGTCGCCTTCCACCCACTGATAGTCGCCGCTCTCCGCTGCGATGAGATCTTCGAAGCCGTGCTCGCCGGGCGCGGAATCGAAGCAGATATAATGCTCGATGCTGGTCCAGTGGGGCTTCAGCCGCTCCACGATCGGCGCAAAGGCGCGATCGTAGAACAGCACCCGGTCTTCGGCATGGTTGGCGATGTAGACCAGCTGATCGTCGAACAAACGCGGATTGATCGTGTGGATCACCCCGCCCATGCCGATCGTGCCGTACCAGGCGACGACGTGGCGGCTGTGGTTCATGGCAAGCGTGGCAACCCGGTCGCCCTTGCCGATGCCGAGCCGCTCAAGCGCCTGCGCAAGCTTCAGGGAGTCGCGCTTGATACCGGCCCAATTCGTGCGGGTGACGCTCCGATCCGCCCACAGCGACACCAGCTCGCGCGTGCTGTGTTCGCGCGCGGCGTGGTCCAGGATGCGCGGAATCCGGAGCGGCCAATCCTGCATTCCACCAAACATAAACCCTCCGTGTTGAAGGGCGCAGTCTATGGCTTCAGGAAACGAGCGCAAGCCGGGGCGCAGAGGCCCCCGCCGAGGCCACCGAAAGCGCGACGGCGGTCACTCCAGGCAGCCGCTCCAGCCGGGCGGCGAGCTCCGCATCCAGTTTGAAGTCGCGGCCGAGGATCACGTCGGCTCGCCCACTCTCCACCGGCGCGCGCAGGCGGAGCTCGCCATTGCCGCCGCGTTCCGCCGACAGCATCTGGGCCAAGCGGGGAAGCACTTCGGCGTCCTCCACTTCGATCTCGAGCTGAAGGCGCGTGCGTTTCGAAAGTCCCTCGAGCGGCTGCACCGCCTTCACCGTCACCCGCGGCGTTTCCTCACCCGGGCGGCGGTCGAGCTCCACCGTCAGCAGCGCGCAGCTTCCCGCCTTTGCCGCTTCCTCGACCTTTCCCGCCGCATCGTCGTCGAACACGGTGGCGATGAACTGGCCGGTGGGATCGGACATCGTCGCCATCAGGTAGCGCCGCCCGCGCGCCGAGGTGCGCCAGCGCGCTTCCTCGATCAGCGCCGCCATCACCGCGCCGGTGCGGCCGCCCTCGGCAGGCGCGGGCATCGAGCCGAGATCCGCGAAGCTGCGCGCGCCGTGCGCGATGGCGATGTGGCGATAGCGGTCGACCGGATGGGCGGAGAAATAGAAGCCGAACGCTTCCTTCTCGGCCGCCATGCTTTCCGCCATCGACCAGGCGGCGACGACCGGCATCCGGATCGGAACGACATTGCTTTCGCCCCCGAACAGCCCGCCTTGCCCGCTGGTGCGTGCGTCGGCGGCGCTTGCCGCGTGGGCAAGGATCGTCTCGGCGGCGGCGAACACGGCGGAGCGGTTTGGCGCAATGCCGTCAAAAGCGCCGCCGGCGGCGAGGCTTTCGAGCTGGCGCCGGTTGAGGAGGCGCGGATCGACACGTTCGGAGAAGTCCTCAAGCGTCTTGAAGCGGCCGTTGGCGCGGCGCTCATCGACAAGCTGCTCCATCGCTTTCTCGCCGACGCCCTTGAGCGCACCCAAAGCATAACGCACCCCCGCCGCGCCGTCCGCCTGACGCTCCACCGCGAATTCCGCCTCACTGGCGTTGATGCACGGCGCGAGGCACGGCACCGGCGGGTCCATGCGCCGCATGTCGTCGATGAAGATGGCCAGCTTGTCGGTCTGGTGCATGTCGAAGCACATGGACGCCGCGTAGAATTCCAGCGGGTAATGCGCCTTCACCCACGCGGTTTGGTAGGCGACTAACGCGTAGGCCGCGGCGTGGCTTTTGTTGAAGCCGTAGCCCGCGAATTTGTCGATCAAGTCGAACAATTCGTTCGCCTTCGGGCGGGCAATGTCGTTTGCGGCGCAGCCGGTGACGAAGCGCTCGCGCTGCGCGTCCATCTCCGCCTGGATCTTCTTGCCCATGGCGCGGCGCAAGAGATCGGCCTCGCCGAGGCTGTAGCCGGCAAGCACCCGCGCGGCTTCCATCACCTGTTCCTGGTAGACGAAGATGCCGTAGGTTTCCTTCAGCACGTTCTCCAGCAGAGGATGCGGGTATTCGATCGGCTCGCGGCCGTTCTTGCGGGCGCCGAACATCGGAATATTGTCCATCGGGCCCGGCCGGTAGAGCGAGACGAGTGCGATGATGTCTTCGAAATTGGTCGGCTTCACTGCCGCGAGCGTACGCCGCATGCCTTCGGATTCGAGCTGGAACACGCCCACCGTGTCGCCGCGCTGGAGCAATTTGTAGACTTCCTCGTCGCCCCAATCGAGCGCGTCGAGATCGACCTGGTGGCCAGCCTCGGCGATGAACTGCACCGCTTTCTGCAGCACCGACAGGGTCTTGAGCCCCAGAAAGTCGAACTTCACCAGCCCCGCGGCCTCGACATATTTCATGTCGAACTGCGTCACCGGCATGTCGGATCGCGGATCGCGGTAGAGCGGCACCAGCGCGTCCAGGCGCCGGTCGCCGATCACTACACCCGCCGCGTGGGTGGAGCTGTGGCGCGGCAGGCCTTCGAGCTTCATCGCGAGGTCGATCAGGCGCCGGACCTGCGGGTCGTTCTTATACTCGGCGGCGAGTTCGGAGACGCCGTTCAGCGCCCGCTCCAACGTCCACGGATCGGCGGGCAAGTTGGGGATCAGCTTGGCGAGCCGGTCCACCTGGCCGTAGGACATCTGCAGCACGCGGCCGGTGTCCTTCAGCACCGCGCGCGCCTTCAGCTTACCGAAGGTGATGATCTGCGCGACCTTGTCCGCGCCGTAGCGGCCCTGCACGTAGCGGATCACTTCGCCGCGCCGGGTTTCGCAAAAATCGATGTCGAAGTCGGGCATCGACACGCGTTCCGGATTGAGGAAACGCTCGAACAGCAGCCCCAGGCGGATCGGATCGAGATCGGTGATAGTCAGCGACCAGGCGACCACCGAGCCCGCGCCCGAACCGCGGCCCGGGCCGACGGGGATGTCATTGTCCTTGGCCCATTTGATGAAGTCGGCAACGATCAGAAAGTAGCCTGGGAAGCCCATGCCGACGATGATGTCGACTTCGTACTCGAGCCGGTCGAAATAGGCTTTAAGCTGTTCTTCGCCCAGCCCGTCATATTTGGCGAGCCGTGCTTCCAGACCTGCCCGCGCGTCGGCGCGAAGCTGGGCCGCTTCGCCTTCCAAATCGCCGGCGATGCTCGGCAGGATCGGCTTGCGCTTGGGCGCGCCGAATGCGCAGCGACGGGCGATGACGGCCGTGTTCTCGATTGCTTCGGGCAGGTCCTGGAACAGCCGCCGCATCTCCACCGCCGGCTTGATCCACGCTTCGGGCGAGGAGCGTTCGCGGTCGTCGCGATCGATCTGGCTCGATTGGGCGATGCACAGCATCGCGTCGTGCGCAGCGTGGAAATGGGCGTCGGCGTAACGGGCCGGGTTGGTCGCGACGAGCGGAAGGTCGCGCTGGTAGGCGAGCTCGATCAGCCGCGGCTCCGCCCGCTCCTCCACTGCATCGCCGCGCCGGCAGAGTTCGATGTAGAGGCGATTGGGGAACAGCGCCTGCAGCCGGTCGAGGATGTCGAGCGCCGCCGTTTCCTGCTCCTCTGCGAACAACCGCGCGAGCGCCCCTTCCCCGCCCGCGGTGAGCGCGATCAGGCCGTCGGTGCGGCCGGCGAGAAAGTCGAAGGAGACGTGCGCCGGCTCCTCGATCGGCCGGTCGAGATGCGCGGCCGAGACGAGCGTGCAGAGGTTGTCGTAGCCGGCGGCGTTCTGTGCATAGAGCGCGATCCAGTCGAGTGCCGCCTGCCCGCCACTCGCCCCCGGTCGGGCGACGGCGAGCATGGTGCCGATGATCGGCTGCACGCCCTCGGCCATCGCCGCGTCGGTGAACGGCATGGCGGCATAGAGGCCGTTCTTGTCGGTCAGCGCAGCGGCGGGAAAATCGAGCTTTTTCGCGTGCTTGGCGATCGCCTTGGGCTCGATCGCGCCTTCCAGCATCGTGTAGCAGGAGAAGATGCGAAGAGGGACATACGGCGCGGCCATGAAGCCATTATGGGCGGCTGGCCTTGCGATGCAACGCACCGCTTCGTCTTAATCCACAGCTTTCGAACCGCGGGGTTACTCGCCGCGCGCGATGCTCCGGATTTCGGCGATCCGGCTGTTGTAGGCGGCAGCAACGCAGGCCTCGCTTCCGCACCGTTCGCGCCGCGCGAGAAAGGCATCGCGGCTGCGGCGCAGGTGGCTGCGGGTTCCCGGGTCCCCGCTCGCCATGGCGGCATAATAGATGGACGACATCTGCCGGTCGGCGGCCGCAAGGCCCGGCGAGGCGCAGACCATCTTCTCGCTGCGCGAACGGCCGTAGCGGCAGTTGAAGCTCGGCTTCGTCGCTGCCCGAGGAGCCGGCGCGGGAGCCGCCTGCGCCTGCTTCGCCGGAACGGGATCGCGGGGCTTCAGAACCACCGGCGGCGGCGTATTGGCGGGCGGAGCGGCCTTGGGCTCTGGCGCTTCCTTCTGCGCCGGTGCAGGCGCCGGCGCAACGGGCTCCATCAGCACCATCTCGGGCGGCGCGGAAGGCGGCGCGCTCGCCTGCGGAATTTCCACCACCCGCGCCAGCGCCTGGCCGCTGAGGCCGAAGGTCGCGAGGCGGTAGATGATCGGCTCCGCCCCATCCATCTGGTAGACCAAGCCGCTGCCGTCCGCCGCCGCCTGGGCGGCGTATTCCACCTCCGCGTCCAAGCGCCGCTTGCCGTCGAAGGCATTCTCGGCGCCGGGCGGAAGCTCGAGAATGAAGCGGCCAGTGCAGACGGTGACGTTCAGATCCTCGTCGCGGCTCTTCACCAGCGGCTGTTCCATCCGCACCACCGCCGCGGCGGCAAGCGGATCGAGATTGCGCGGATCGGAATTGCGGATGCGGGCCGCCTCATCGAACACCAGTTCCTTCAAGCGATCGTAGGTGGCGTCGGACGCGCAGGCCTTGCGGATGCGCTCGCTGCGTTCAACCGCCAGCTCCTTCTCCGTCTTCTCGGCGGCGGGCTTGGGCTTCTTCATCCAGTCGCATGCGGGAAGGGAGGCGAGCAGCGCCGCGGCCACCGCCAATTTCCACGCCTTGCCGATCATCGCACGCCTTCCTGGAACACCCACTGCCCGCCCTAATGTCCTTGCAGGGGCGCGGGTTCCACGCGGGCTTATCCGAGCACGCCCTCGTGGAGGCGAAGCACCCGGTCCATCTTGGCGGCGATGCGTTCATTGTGCGTTGCGACCAAAGCGGCGCTCCCTTCTTCCCGGACGAGATTGAGGAACTCGCTGAACACGATGTCGGCCGTTGCTTCGTCGAGGTTGCCAGTGGGCTCGTCGGCAAGCACCAGCGCCGGGCGGTTGGCGAGCGCGCGGGCAACGGCAACGCGCTGCTGCTCGCCGCCGGAAAGCTGGCTTGGCCGGTGGGTCAGCCGCTGGCCGAGGCCGAGCGCCGAAAGCAATGTATCCGCCCGCTGCTGCGCCGCCTCGCGCGTGCCGCCGTGGATGAGCTGCGGCAGGATGACGTTCTCCGCCGCGTTGAAGTCCGGCAGCAGGTGGTGGAACTGGTAGACGAAACCGAGCGACTCTCGGCGCAGACGCGTGCGCCCGTCATTGTCGAGCTTCGACGCTTCTTCGCCGGCAATGCGGATCGAGCCTTCGAAGCCGCCTTCCAGCAACCCGACTGCCTGAAGCAAGGTCGACTTGCCCGACCCGGAAGGCCCAAGCAGCGCCACGATCTCGCCCTTCGCAACGTGAAGGTTCACCCCGCGGAGAACGTGAATGGTCACGTCCCCCTGGCGGAAGCTGCGCTGGAGGCCGGAAACGGCGAGAACTTCACTCATAACGCAGCACCTGTACGGGGTCGGTGCTCGCCGCCTTCCACGCCGGGTAGAGGGTGGCGAGGAAGCTAAACAGCAAGGCGAGCGAGGCGATTGCGATCACCTCAACCGGGTCGGTCTTGGACGGCAGCTCGGTCAGGAACCGGATCGAAGGATCCCAAAGGTTCTGCCCGGTGACGAACTGGATGAAGTTCACCACCGACTGGCGGAAGAAGAGGAAGATCGCGCCGAGGATCAGGCCGAGCAGGATGCCGAGCGAGCCGATGCTGACGCCTACCGTCATGAAGATCTTCATCATCGCCTGCCGCGACGCGCCCATGGTGCGCAGGATCGCGATGTCGCGGGTCTTGGCGCGGACCAGCATGATCAGGGACGACAGGATGTTGAACACCGCGACCAGGATGATGATCGACAGCACCACGAACATCGCCACACGCTCCACCTGAAGCGCTTCGAAAAGCGAGCTGTTGAGGCTGCGCCAGTCGGCGATCACCCCCTGCCCGCTTACCGTCGCCGAGAGCGGCGCCAGGATGTCGGAGACCTTGTCGGCGTCCACCGTCTGCACCTCCACCATGCCGACCGCGTCGCCGAGCATCAGCAGTGTCTGCGCATCCTCGATCGGCATGATCACGAACGCCTTGTCGTAATCGTAAACGCCGACTTCGAAGATCGCGGCGACGGTGTAGGAGACGATGCGCGGCACCGTGCCGAACGGCGTCGTGCGGCCTTCCGGGCTGATTAGGCTGATTTCGCCTCCCACCCGTGCGCCCAGCGCTTCCGCCAAGCGGGCGCCGATCGCCACCGTATTGGAACCCGGCTGGAGCCGCTCGAGCGCGCCCGAATGGACCTTCCCCTGCAGGGTCTTGTTGGACAGGATGTCCTTGCGCTGCATGCCGCGCACCAGCACGCCTTCGACGCGCCCGGAATAGCTCGCCATCAACGGCTGCTCGATCAGCGGCACCGCTTCGGTGACGCCCGGCGTCTTGCGCGCCTGGGCGACGATCTGCTGCCAATTCTCCAGCCGCCCGCCATAGCCCTGCACCACCGCGTGACCATTGAGGCCGACGATCTTGTCGAACAGCTCGGCCCGGAAGCCGTTCATCACGCTCATCACCACGATCAAGGCGGCAACCCCAAGCGCGACCGCGACCAGGCTGATCGAGGCGACCAGAAAGATGAAGCCCTCGCCCTTGCCCGGAAGCAGATAGCGTTTGGCAATCATCCGTTCGTAGCGGTTGAGGATCATGACGTGAGCCTCGCGAGCGCGCTTTCGATGGAGAGTTCTTCGCGCTCGCCGGTGGCGCGGCGCTTGAGCTCGACCACGCCGCGCTCGACGCCCTTGGGCCCGACGATCAGCTGCCAGGGCAAGCCGATCAGGTCCATGGTCGCGAACTTGGCGCCGCCGCGTTCGTCGCGGTCGTCGTAGAGCGTGTCCACGCCCGCTTGCGTGAGGCGCTGGTAGAGATCGTCGGAAGCCGCCGCGCAGCCTTGGTGGTCGGCGCGCATGTTGATCAGGCCGACGGTGAAGGGCGCGACGCTTTCCGGCCAGACGATGCCCGCTTCGTCGTGGCTCGCCTCGATGATCGCCCCCATCAGGCGGGAAACGCCGATGCCGTAACTGCCCATCTGCGGGTGAACCTGGCCGCCGTCCTTTGTCTGCACCTGCATGTTCATCGCCGCGCTGTACTTGGTGCCGAAGGCGAAGATGTGACCGACCTCGATGCCGCGGCGCGAGCGCAGCCGCTCGGCCGGCACCGGGCAATCCGCGACCTTGGCATGCTCCTCTTCCTCCATTGCGTAGAGGCCGGTGAGCTTGGCAATGGTGGAGGCGTCCGCCGAAAGTAGTTCGTCCCGAGTTACATCCTCAAGCGCGCCATCGTAGAAGATCGCGCTTTCGCCCGTGTCGGCGAGGATGTGAAATTCGTGAGACAGATTGCCGCCGATCGGTCCGGTCGGCGCCCGCACCGGCACCGCCTGCAGCCCAAGCCGCGCAAAGGTGCGCAGGTAGGCGACGAACATCGCTTCGTAGCTCGCCCGAAGGCCGGCCTCGTCAATGTCGAAGCTGTAGGCGTCCTTCATCAAAAACTCGCGTCCGCGCATCACGCCGAAACGCGGGCGTACTTCGTCGCGGAACTTCCACTGGATATGGTAGAGGGTGCGCGGCAGGTCACGGTAGCTCTTGGCGGCATCGCGGAAGATGGCGGTGATCATCTCCTCGTTGGTTGGGCCGAACAGCATTTCCCGCTCGTGCCGGTCCTGGAAGCGAAGCATCTCCGGCCCATAGGCATCGTAGCGGCCCGACTGGCGCCAAAGATCGGCGGACTGCACCGTCGGCATCAGCAGCTCAACGGCGCCCGCGCGATCCTGCTCTTCGCGCACCACCGCGGCGATCTTGTTCAGCACCTTGAGGCCCAGCGGCAGCCAGGCGTAAATGCCGGCGGCAGTTTGGCGCACAAGGCCGGCGCGCAGCATCAGCTTGTGGCTGACGATCTGGGCGTCCGACGGCGTTTCCTTGGTGACGGGCAGGAAGTAGCGGGAAAGGCGCATCGGGTGTGGCAGTCCGGTTGGGGCGAGGTGCCAATGCCTCTAAGGGTGGCCCCTCGCTTAGGCAACCGGGGAGGGGACAAGGCGGCTTCATGCCCCTGTGGCCGAGCCGACACAGGGCATGAGGTTTTTGCCACAAGTCTCTGGAAGTGCCGTGACAATCCGGCAACCCTCGCTTAACCGAAAGGCACGAACACGGCGGCAACAGCCCTGGTTCGGGGAGGCTTCGGCCCCGTTTTCCCAAGCGAGGTGGGAAAATGCGCGGGCCGGAACATCTCAAGGGGGATGACGAGAAATCGTCACGCGGGTGCCCGGGCAGCGATGCCCGGGCACTTGTCGTTTGGGGGTGCGGCCGGCGCCGCAGCGCGCCGCAAAGACGGAACCGCGCGGCGCTCGCCGGTTTAACTCCGGAGTGAGGACGGTAACCCTTTGCTGCTACCGCATGCATTGTTATTTGGAGGCTGAGTGCCGGCGTGAGCGAACCCAAGAAGATCCTGGTCTGCGACGACGATCCCCTGCTCGTCGATCTGCTTCAATACCGGCTGGAAAGCCGCGGCTACGAAGTGGTCGTCGCCGAGGACGGCGGCAAGGCGCTGCGGCGGCTTGGGGAGATGCGACCGGACGCGATCCTGCTCGACGCAATGATGCCGGTGATCGACGGCTATGAAGTGCTTCGCAAGATCCGCGAGGATGCAACGCTCGCCGACATTCCCGTGATCATGCTGACGGCACGCAAGCAGGAGCAGGACATCGTCACCGCGCTGGAACTCGGCGCCAACGATTATCTGGTGAAGCCCTTCATCCCCGAGGAACTGGTGGCGCGGCTCGCCCGGTTGCTTGGCCGGACGGGCCAGTGAAGCGGCCGCTGCTCGGCCTCCTCGCCGTTTCGCTGATTGCGGCGGCGGCGCCGGAGAGCCCTGCCCCGGCCGGCGCTTACGACCAGGCAGTGGCGGCGCGGCAGGCGGGGGACAATGCACACGCGATCGCCTTGCTTCGGCAGGTGCTGGCAGGCGAACCCGCCAATGCGGATGCGCACCTGCAGCTTGGCCTTGCTTTGCTTGCCGAGGGCGATCTGGAAGGCGCCGAGGCGTCGTTCCGGCGCACCCTTGAGATCGCGCCAGCCTATGACGACGCCCGCATCGGCCTCGCCCGGGTGGCGCAGCGGCGTGGCGACATCGCTGGTGCGCGGACGCTGCTGGAGCCGGTGAACCCCGCCAATCGCGACGCGGCAGATCTGCGCGCCGCGCTGGCGGGAGGAGACGCGCCCGAATACAGGTGGCAGCTCAATCTCGACGGCAGCTACTCTGCGCTGGAAGGCAATGCCCAGCCGGACTGGCGGGAAGGTGCGGCGCAACTGCGCTACCAGATCACCCCCGCGACGGCGGTCGGCGCCGCGCTCGAAGTCTCCCGCCGCTTCGGCCGCACCGACACCTACGGCGAACTTCGCATCGACCGGCGCCTGGCCGGCGGCCACGGCTTCTACCTGCTTGCGGGTGCAACACCCGGCGCCGACTTCCGCCCGGAATGGCAGATCGGCGGGGGCGGTACGCTCCGACTGCGCGGCGGCGCTAATCCCACCGCCCTTACAATTGACGCGCGGCAGGCACGATTTCAGTCGGGCGACATTCAGACGGTGACACCTGGCCTCGAGCAATATTTCGCCGGCGGCCGCGCCTGGGCGACCGCGCGCTGGATCAACATCTTCGACGAAAACGGCACCCGGCGCAGCGGCTGGCTCGGCCGCGGCGACTACATGGCCACCGACCGCCTCCGCCTGTTCGCCGGAGTCGCCGACGCGCCGGACGTTAGTGAAGGCGTGGTGGTCGACACCTTCTCCCTGTTCGGCGGCATGTCTTTCGATGTCGACGACCGCCGTACCCTCCGGCTTTCGCTCGCCCATGAGGATCGGGAGCAGGGATCGGATCGGCTGCAGATCGGCCTCGGCCTCGGCTGGCGCTTTTGAGCGGCCTTGCGGCCTTGTGGTTCCTGTCCCTGGGAATCGCGTCGGTCGCGCTGCTGATCATGTTTTCGCTGCTCCTCGCCCGCCTCGTGCTCGGCTGGACCGGCCAGGCGCGGGAGCAGGAAAAGAGGCGGCTCGTGCCGCTGCTGCTCGGCAGCCGCTCTCAGGGCAAACTCCGCTCGGGCGGGCGCGGCGACCTGTTGGCGACCCTTCTCGTCGAGCTCATCCAGATGGTGCGCGGCAGCGACCGCGACCGCTTCGTTGAAACCGCAACCCGCCTCGGCGTCCCCGAACGCCTTCGCCACCACCTCAATTCCGGCTCGCCGCGAGTCCGCCTCGCCGCCGCCGAAGCCTTGGCCGAATTCCCGGACGAGAAAACCGTCGAGCGCCTCCTCGCCGCCTTGCGCGACCGAAGCTCAGACGTCCGCCTCGCCGCCGCCTTGTCGCTCGCCGCGCTCGACCGAGCACCGCCGGCGCGTGAGCTGGTTCAACTGCTCGGCATCGGCACCCGCGAAAATTCGCTGCTCACAGTCGGCCTGTTCCGCGACATCGCCGCGCGCCGGCCGCAGGAGATCAAGGGGCTGATCCTCGACAAGGACGTGCCCGGCGCCGCCAAGGCTTCGGCGATCGAGGCGCTCTCCTCCTCCGCCGATTATGCTTTGGTGCCGCTGATCACCAGCCTGGCGGTAAGCAGCGAAAGCGACGATCCTGCCCTCCCCCGCTACCTGCGCGCGCTCGGCGCCTTTGCCCATCCGGCGGGGGAGCGCGCGGTGAAAAGGGGCCTTGGCAGCGCCAATTGGGAAGTGCGCGCCGCCGCCGCCGAAACGGCCGGGCGGATCGGCCTCTCCGGCCTCGGCGCCCACCTTCGCGAACTGCTCGCCGACAAGGTCTGGTGGGTGCGCTTCCGCGCCGGTGAAGCGCTTGCCCGGATGGGCGAAGAGGGCGCCGCCCTGCTCCGCCAGGCCGCCCGCCATTCGCCCGAGCCCGGCCGCTCCGCCGCGCGCCTGACCATGGCCGAGCGGGGCATCGCGTGACGGAGGCGCAGGACTGGGCGATATGGGGCGCCGGCTGGATTGCCATGCTGGTGATTGCCACCGGCCTCCTCCAGACCTTCTTCTACGTCGTCCAGCTCGCCTTCGCCGGCGCCGCGCTCGGCCGCCGCCCGCCGATCTCCCGCGCCTCCCTGCTTTGGCGCCGCTATGCCGACGAAGCCCCCGCAATCGCCGTCCTCGCCCCCGCGTTCAACGAGGAAGTGACCATCGTCGAAAGCGTCACCTCGCTGCTCGCGCTTCATTATCCGGACTTCGAAGTGATCGTGGTCAACGACGGTTCGAAGGACAAGACGCTCGACACGGTGGTCGGCCACTTCGGCCTGGAGAAGGTGGAGCGCTTCCACGACCTCGCGGTGAAGCACAATCCGATCCGCGGCCTTTACGCCAGCCCGCGCCTCCCGCGCTTGCTGGTGGTGGATAAAGAGAATGGCGGCAAATCGGACGCGCTCAACGCCGGGATCAACGTCGCCCGCGCGCCGCTCTTCTGCTCGATCGACGCCGACTCGCTGCTCGAATCCGACGCCCTGCTCCGCGCCGTTCGCCCATTCGTCGAGGAGCCGGTGAAAACCGCGGCGGTCGGCGGCACGATCCGCATCGCCAACGGCAGCCGTATCGAGACGGGCCAGGTGCTCGACATCCGCCTGCCGCGCAACTTCCTCGCGCTGGTCCAGATCGTCGAATATCTGCGCGCGTTCCTGATGGCCCGGCTTGCGCTCAGCGCCATGCAGTCCTTGACCGTAATCTCCGGCGCCTTCGGCCTGTTCAAGCGGGAGCCGGTGATCGAAGTCGGCGGCTACAGCCACGGCACCGTTGGCGAGGACATGGAGCTGGTGATCAAGCTCCATCGCCTGTTTCGCGAGCGCAAGCAGGATTACCGCATCGACTTCATCCCCGAACCGGTCTGCTGGACCGAAGTGCCGGAAAGCTTGGTTATTCTCGGCCGCCAGCGCGCCCGCTGGCAGCGCGGCGCGCTTGAGACGTTCTTCCGGCACAAGGTGATGCTCTTCAACCCGCGCTACGGCCGGATCGGCTTTCTCGGCATGGGTCATGTCCTCGTCGTCGACGTGCTCGGCCCGGTGGTGGAGGTGATCGGCTACTTCCTCGTGCCTCTCCTCTGGGGCGCGGGGCTGCTCGCCTTCGACTACCTCTTGGCCTTTCTCGCCATCACCTTCACCTTCGGCATCTTCGTCAGCGTCGCCACCCTGATCCTTGAGGAAGCCGAGCTTCGCCGCTTTCCCAAGGCACGCGATCTTGCCGTGCTTACCGCGGTCGCCGTGGCCGAAAATTTCGGCTACCGGCAGCTTGCCAACCTTTGGCGCCTGCGCGGCTGGTGGCAGTTCCTGCGCAAGCAGCAGGGCTGGGGAACGATGACTCGCAAAGGTTTCAAGACGACGTGACCTCCGAACGAACCGTTCCCGCCTTCCCGATGCGCGCCGTGATCGTCGGCATCGCCGCCATGGTGCTGATCGCCTTGGCCTCCGCCGCGACCACCTGGATCGTTGGGCAGCGCATCCGGACCATCACCAATTCGCAAATCAAGGTGCTGATGGCCGCCGAGCGCCTCCAGCACCAAAGCGAGCTGCTGGAGCTTTCGGCGCGCATGGCGATCGCCACCGGCGACGAGCAATATGCCGAACGCTACGGCAAGATTCAGCCGGAACTGCGCCGAACGCTGAGCGAGCTTCAAAAAGCCATCCAGCTCCCCGAGAACCGCGCCACCTTCATCGCCGTCGACGCCGCCGAACGCGAAATCTCCGCAATCGAATATGGCGCGCTTGATCTCGCGGTCAGCGACCGCCGCGCCGAGGCGGAGCAATTGTTGGGGCAAGGCCGCTACGGCGAATTGGTCCGCGGCTACCGCCGCAACCTCCTAGATATCGAAGGCCGAAGCCGCGGCTATGTCGATGCCACGCGCCGCGAGAGCAACCGCTACCTGACGATCAACTTCGTCACCAGCATGGTCGGCCTTCTGCTCATCGGCTTGGCCTGGTTCGTCGTCGTCCGCCCTGCCCGCACCTGGGCGCGCCAGCTCGCCGATGCGCGGCGCCGGGCGGAAAGCGCAACCCGGGCCAAAAGCGACTTCCTGGCGATGATGAGCCACGAAATCCGCACGCCCCTGAACAGCGTCATCGGCTTCGCCGACCTCCTGCTCACCGACCCCGCCATCCAGTCCGCCCAGCGGCGCCAGGTGGAGCTGATCCAGGGCGCCGGAACCATGCTCCTCACCGTCGTCAACGACGCCCTCGATTTCTCCAAGATCGAGGCCGGCCGGATCGAGCTCGCGCCGGAGCCCTTCTCGCTTGAAACCCTGATCGATAACAGCGTCTCCATCGTCCGCGGCACCGCTGAGACCAAGGGCTTGGAGCTGCGCGTCGAGGTTGATCCCTGCCTCTCCCCCTACTTCCTCGGCGACGAGACGCGGCTTCGCCAGGTGGTGCTCAACCTCCTCAACAACGCGGTGAAGTTCACCGCCCACGGCCTGATCGCGATGACCGTGCGCAAGGAGCGCGAGGAAGGGGACCGGGAGCTGCTTCGCTTCACCGTTACAGATACCGGCGTCGGCATCGGCGCCGACAACCAAAAGAACCTCTTCAAGCCCTTCTCGCAAGCCGACGCCTCGATCACCCGCCGCTTCGGCGGCACCGGCCTCGGCCTCACCATCACCAAGCGATTGGTCGAGCTGATGGGCGGCGAGATCGGCTTTCACAGCAAGGAAGGCAGCGGCTCCTCCTTTTGGTTCTGCGTCACCCTCCCCCGCGCCGAAGCGCCCGAATTGCTGCGCGAACCGGCCCGCACCGACGGCGCGGGCGGCGCGTCGATCCTCCTTGCCGAGGATCTGCCGATGAACCAGGAACTGGCCAAGGCGATGATCGGCCGAATGGGCCACCGCGTCGAAGTCGCCCCGGACGGACTTGCCGCGGTGAAGGCGGTCAGCGAGCGCGAGTACGACCTTATCCTGATGGACATACAGATGCCCAAAATGGACGGCATAACCGCCACGAGGCGCATCCGCGAACTGGGCGGCGCGGCAGCCGAGGTGCCGATCGTCGCAATGACCGCGAACGTGATGCCGGAGCAGGTTCGCGAATTCTTCAGCGCGGGCATGAACGGCCATGTCGCCAAGCCGGTTCGGCAAGCGGAGCTCCACGCCGCGATAACGTCCGCGCTCGCCGGGCGCCGCCGCGTGGAGGCGCAGCCCGCGGTGCAGGAGGAAGCACCGGCCTTCGATGCCGGCACCTTCGCCGACGTCAAGGCCATGCTTCCGCCCGAGCGGCTCGCCGTGCACCTCGAAACGCTGGCGGCTTTGGTCGAGCGGGTGGCGCAAGGCACGGACGCTCCGGGCGGCTCGGACGAGCTGATCGCGGGCGCGCATAAGATCGTCAGTTCAGCCGGAATGCTCGGCCTGATGCGGCTGTCGGAGCGTGCCCGGTCGGTTGAGGAAGCCGCCCGCTCGGCCGATGCTTCCGCGCTTGCTCCTGTCCTCGCGCGCTTCCGCGAAGCCGCGATCGACGTGGCGCAGGCCGAGGCGGCGCTCGGCGCCTAGGTCAGCGTCTCCAGCAGCGCCCGCCACGCCTCCGGAAGCTCAACCGGCCGGCGGCTCTCCCGACCGACATAGACGTGGACGAAATGCCCCTCCGCCGCCGCGTGCGACCCGCCCTTGGCGAAAACGCCAAGCCGGTAGCGCACGCTTGAGCGGCCGAGCTGCTCGACCTTGAGCCCGATCTCCACCGGCTCGGGATAAGACAAAGGTGCGGCGTAGCGGCAGCCCGTCTCCACCACCAAACCGATCGGATCGCCCGCCGCGACGTCGAGCAGCCCCGCTTCGATCAGCCAAGCGTTCACCGCCGTGTCGAACCACTGGTAATAGACCGTGTTGTTGACGTGCCCGTAGGCGTCGTTGTCCGCCCAGCGCGTGCCGATTTCCCGCCACACGGCGTACGCCTCGCGGCCGAGCAGTGTCGCCCGGCTCACAGCGCCAGCTCGTAAAGCCGCCGCGCGTCGGCCAGTGTGATCGCGCACGGATTGTTCACCAGCAAGCGCTCCTGCTTCATCGCTTCTGAGGCGAGCAGATCGAGATGCTCAGGCGTCACCCCCACCTCGCTCAGCCGAAGCGGCACGCCCGCGCGGCGGCAGATGGAGTCCATCGCCGCAACGAAGCCCTGCGCCTGCGCCTGCGTCCCCTCCCGCTCCAGCGCCGGATCGAGCAAGGTGCCGAGCTCCGCGTACAGCGCGCGCGCTGCTTCCATATTGTGGTTCAGCACCGGCCCCAGCATCAGCGCGTTGGACACCCCGTGCGGCACATGAAAATGCCCGCCAAGCGGATAGGCAAGCGCATGCACCCCCGCCACCGGCGCGTTGGCGAATGCCACCCCCGCAAGGTGCGCTCCAAGCAGCATCGCACCGCGCGCATCGAGATCGTCCGGCGCTTCGCAGACGCGGTCGATGTTCCCGGCGAGCAAGCGAAGCGCTTCCTTCGCAAGCATGTCCGACATCGGATTTTTAAGCCGCGCCGACGTATAGGCCTCGATAGCATGCACCATCGCGTCGATGCCGGTGGCGGCGGTGACGCCCTTTGGAAGCCCCACCGTCAGTTGCGCGTCGAGTACCGCCCAGTCGGCGACCAAAGCAGCGCTCGACACGCCCTTCTTCTCGCTGTCGCCGACGGTGATGATGCTGACCGGCGTGGCTTCCGAACCCGTGCCGGCGGTGGTCGGCACCAGCGCCAGCGGCAGGCGTTGACCACGTGCATTACCGACGCCCCAGATCACGTCGAGATCGTCGCCCGAGCCCAGGAGATACGCGGCAAGCTTCGCGACATCCATTGGGCTCCCGCCGCCGAAGCCGACCACACTCGCGCACCCCTCCCCCGCCGCCACCGCCGCCATCAAGGTCGCGCGGGAAGGATCCGCCTCCACCGTGTCGAACACCCGCACCTCGACGCCTGCTCCCGCCAAAGCAGCCAGCGGCGCCTCGGCAAGCCCAAGGGCTCGGATCTGCGCGTCGGTGACGAACAGGCAAGGCCCCGGCGGAAGCAGTTCCGCCAGCCGCTCGGCGGTGCCAGGACCGGAGTTGACCCGCGGCCCGTAGAAGAAGGAATAAGGCTTCATCTGCCCGCTTTAGCGCAATTCGACGTTAGAACGAACGTTCGAGCCGGCTCAGGAGGCTTCGCGCCGGGCTCGGCTGCGGCGCGATCTCCGGCCCCACTTCGTCCAGCCGTCGGCAGCGGGCGAAGAGGTCGCGGCTTGCGGCAACCAGTGCGCGGGCGCTTTCCGGGAGCTTGTCGAGGATGGAAAGATCGCTCTCCGGCTCATCGCCCAAGCGTCGCGACGAACCGCGCGCTTGCGCCGGGCTGAGCTCGCCCGCTTCCACCGCGCGCTGGGTCAGCAGCCAGGCGATGATGTGCATCAGCCGGGTCGTGACCTTCAGCGACTCGCAGGAAAAGCCGACCCGGAGCGCCGGATCGAGCCCGTCCCGCTCCTCCCGCCCAAGCCGGTCGAAATAAGAGCGCGCCTCGTCGGCGAGCACCATCGCCTCCGTGTAAAGCGATCCCACCACCCGCGGGGTAAGCTGCACTTGCGCATTGTTTTGGGCCATGCCGACGAGATGCCACAGCCGCGCCGCCCAAGGAACGGGGAAAGAAGGTGAATGGCGGGACGCCCCTCGAAGGGCCGTCAGGCAATGATGTCCGGGATCAACTGGTCTTCGAGCAAGGCGATCTCGTCGCGCAGCCGCAATTTGCGCTTCTTCAGCCGGGCGATCTGCAGCTGGTCCGGCGCGGCGGTGGCGCGCAGCGCCTCGATCGCCGAATCGAGATCGCGATGCTCGGTGCGCATCTGCACGAGCCGCGCCGAGGCAAAGGCTTCGTTGGGTGTCATCCCTTGTCCACTTGCGCGCCCGATCCTCTACCCAATTGCCGCCGATCCCACTAAACTGCGGCAACAACGGACCGTCGCATATATCGGGTAAACGGTCGAGCGCCAGGAGACAGCGCCGCAACAAGGGTTCATCTTGATTTCGCCAACCGCAGCAAAGGAGACGGGCATGCAACAGGCGCATATCTCGGCATTGGAAACGAAGCACGCTGACATCGAAGCGCGCATTTTCGACGAAGAGCATCGACCCTGCCCGGATACGGCCACCCTCGCCCGGCTCAAGAAAGAGAAATTGCGGGTCAAGGAAGCCATCGTAGGCCTCCACTGACGCAAAGAAGGGCGGCTTCCGAGCCGCCCTTTTTGTTCGAGGCGGGGCGATCTTCGCGCCTCGCGCCCTCACAGAATCCGTTCGTCCCGAGCGAAGTGGAAGGGCGCACCCGCTGCACACGTGCAGGGCACCTGTGCACAGGCCGCGGCCTGCACCTTCCCCTAGACTGATCGAATGCCGAACCCCGCCCCTCGACTTCGCTCGGGACGAACGGGTCAGGTGCGGGCGAGCGTACGCGTGAGCCAAACCAAAACCGGCTCCAAGTACCACTTGGAGCCGATCCGGTTCAGTCGTCCCTGGAGATGCGCTCGTTGCGTTCGTGCCGTTCCTGGGCTTCCACCGTCATCGTGGCGATCGGGCGGGCTTCGAGGCGGGCGATGGCGATCGGCTCGCCGGTCACTTCGCAATAGCCGTAGTCGCCGCTTTCGATGCGGCGAAGCGCGGAATCGATCTTGGAGATGAGCTTGCGCTGCCGGTCGCGGGTGCGAAGCTCGATACCCCAATCCGTCTCGCTCGACGCGCGGTCGGTCAGGTCCGCTTCGCGAATGGGGCCGCTCTTGAGCTGCGCCATAGTCTCTTCGGACTCGCGAAGGATCTCATCCTTCCAATTGAGCAGCTTCTGCCTGAAATAAGCGAGCTGCGATGCATTCATGAACTCTTCGTTGGCGCTCGGGCGGTACAAAGCCGCGCCTGAGCTTCCCGCATAGTTCTGGTCGTAAATCCCACTAACAGCCGTAGCCATAAACCCCTCCACCTCTCTCCGCGAACCGAAGCCGGTCCGCTTACCCGCCGGTGCCGCTCCCGTGTTGGTCCGGGAATCGTCGGCACTTGCCCCATTCGCGCCTATACGCCCGGCAAAGGGGGTAAACAAGCCACTCAAAACGCCGTGAAAAATCTTATCCACCGCTTTTTCGTCAAGGGCGGACCAGGGGCCGTTCAGGATAACCAATTCGGCGGGGTCGTCGGAAGCCGCGAATCGGGTCCGCATCCACCAGCCGTTAACCATAGTAGCCGCAAAGTCGGACCGCCTTTTCGTTCACCGCTCGATCGCCTTTGTCTCCTATTGGGACGGAAGTTCATGAGGGGCCCGTGAAGAGGGCAAATCCGTGCAACAACATGGTTAACGCCCTTGCGCTTAAACCAATCCTTTGCATCTGTCGGCAATAGCCCGGTGGGTCCGCTAATGCTTCGCTGCATTGCCGGCGGTTTCACCCAAGATTGGAAAAAGGGTGCGTGATATGTCGGTAAAGATGGCCTTGGCGAAATTGTGCGCCTGCACCTGCGGCGGTGCGATCCTTGGCGGCGGCGCCGTGCAAGTGGTGAACAACCCGCCCGAGCGGCCGGCGATCATCAAAAGCGCGAAGGCGAAGACGCTGAAGGCGCGTCCCACCGCCCGCGTTAAATCCAAGGTCCGCGCCAAGCGGGTCAAGCGGATTGCCCGCACCTCCTGCGTGGTGCGCCATCCCGGCACCACCACCACGACGCGCACCGTGACCTATCCGGGCGGCGCGATGCCCCTTCCCCCGCTTCCCCCCAGCGAGGCCTTTGCGGGCGGCGGCGGCGGCGGAGCGCCCGCGGTAGTCGTCGGCGGCGGCGGTGGCGGCGGCTTCGGCTTCGGCGGCGGCTTCTTCTCCGGCGGCTTCTTCGGCGGCGGCGGCGGCGGCAACGCGATCTTCACCGCGTCGACCAGCACCTCCACCGGCGGCGTTTCCACCACCAGCGGCGGAAGCTCGACCTCGACCTCCAGCGGCGGCAGCTCAACCTCCAGCTCCACCGGCGGCGCCACGATTTCCACGTCCAGCGGCAACGTCAACGTCTCGACCTCGACCGGCAGCGTGTCCACCTCCAGCGGCAACGTCTCCACCTCGAGCGGCAACGTTTCGACGTCGAGCTCGACATCCAGCTCCACGTCGAGCGGTGTGGACGTCAATGTCGACAACACCAACAACAACAGCAACAACCAAAGCCAAAACCAGAATCAGAACCAGACCAGCAACAACACGAATACGAATACCAACACGAACAACAACAACAATTGGAACCAGAACAACAATAACAACTGGAACCAGAACAACAACAATAACAACAACAGCACCACGACCAGCACGAGCACCAGCAGCGGCACCAACACCTCAACGGGGAACACCACCACCTCGACGGGCGGAACCCCGGTGCCGGCACCGCCGATGATCCTGTTGTTCGGCGCAGCGGCCGCGGCGCTTGTCGCCCGCCGTCGCCTGGGCCGCACCCAGGCCTAAGCGCCGCGCCTCACGCGCACACAGAAAAGGCCGCGCCGGAAACCCCCTGCGCGGCCTTTCTCGTTTGGGGCGCCCGCTTACTGGGCGAGCAGGATCTTCTCGATTTCTGCGACCGGGTGGCCGGTCAGGTCCTTGGCGACCTCGCCGGCGAGCCGCTTTTCCACTTCCTTGTGGTAGTGCTTCCTGAGCTCGCCGAGCGTGCGCGGCGGGGCAACAATGATCAGCTGCTCGAACTCGTTGTTGAGCGCCCGCTTCTTCAGCATGTCCGCCGTTTCATGCGCGAAGCGGTCTTCCTCCAGCTGGTGGAAATCGGTCTCCTCATAGGCGCTTCGGCCGGCCCCGCCCGAGGCATCGAACGTCCGGCCGGCCTTGTCCGTGCTCATCTCCTGATCCGACAGATCCTCCTGCTCGCGCTTGCCCTCCACTTCCAGCTTGGGAAATTCGCTATCGCCCTCGTTGCGCAGGAAGAGCATCTTCTTGCCATCGGCGACGACCACGATCGTATTGTGGGGAACCTGCATTTTTGTCTCCTTATGCTTCCCCCTGCCAACGCCTCCGCGCCGCTGATGGTTTCGCAGGCTTGCCTCCCGCACCCACGCGCCGCATAGCCAAGCGTAGATGCGCATCCTCCTCACCAACGACGACGGGGTGAACGCCCGCGGCCTCAAGCTGCTGGAAGAGGTCGCCCGCCGCTTTTCCGACGACATCTGGGTGGTTGCGCCTACCGAGGAGCAATCGGGCGCCGGCCACAGCCTCACCCTCACCCGCCCCCTGCGCCTCCGCCAACTGGGCGAGCGCCGCTTCGCCGTCACCGGCACCCCCACCGACGCGGTGATGATAGCCATCGCCCACGTCATGAAGGATGCCCGGCCGGACCTCATCCTCTCCGGCATCAACCGCGGCGCAAACCTCGGCGAGGACGCCACTTACTCCGGCACCGTCTCCGCCGCCATGGAAGGCGCGCTCGCCGGCATTCCCGCCATTGCGCTCAGCCAAGCCTATGCCCGCGCCGGCATGGGCGACCAGGTCCCCTTCGCCGCTGCCGAAGCCTGGGCGGAACGCACCCTCGCCCCCCTCCTCGCCCAGCCGATGGAGCGGGGCACCCTCCTCAACATCAACTTCCCGGCCTTGCCTCCTGCCGAAGTCAAAGGCATCCGCGCCGTCCGCCAGGGCTTCCGCGACTATGGCCGCCTCAAGCTCGACAAGCGCACCGATCCGCGCGGCTACGATTATTTCTGGTTCGCGCTCGGCCCCACGGTGCAGACCCCCGGTCACGTCACCGACCTGGAGGCGATCGCCGACGGCTACGTCGCGGTGACGCCGCTCCACCTCGATCTCACCCACGAACCGTCGCTCGGCCGCCTTTCCGGACTGTTCGCCTGATGCCGAGGCGCTGGCGCGGCCCCGACGACGTCACGCTCAGGCGCAAGAGCCCGTTACCGATCTGGGCGCAGCTCGGCTGGCGCGCGAGCCTCGTCGTTGGCCTCCTCATCCTCACCCTCGCCGTCCACTGGCTCGAGCGCGACGGCTTGAAGGACACCCACGACGGCGTGATCAGCTTCTCCGACGTCCTTTATTTCACGATGATCAGCATCACGACGACGGGCTATGGCGACATCGTTCCGATCAGCACCGAAGCGCGGATGTTCGACGCGCTGATCGTAACCCCCATCCGCATCTTCTTCGTGCTTATCTTCATCGGCACCGCCTACACTTTCGTGTTCAGGCGCACTTGGGACAAATGGCGAATGAGACGGCTTCAAAGGGAATTGCGCGGCCACGTAATCGTCGCCGGCTTCGGCACCAGCGGCTCGGAAACGGTGGACGAGCTCATCGCCCGCGGCACGCCGGCGCAGGACATTGTCGTCATCGACGCAAGCGAGGAAGCGCTGGAGCGCGCGGAGTCCCTCGGCTGCGCGATTGTCGATGCCGACGCCACCCGTGACAAAACGCTTCAAGCGGTGCGCATCACCGATGCCAAGGCGATGATCGTCACCGCGGGGCGCGACGACACCTCCATCCTGATCACACTGACAGCGCGCCACCTCGCGCCCGAGCTTCCGATCAGCATCGCGGTCCGCAACGAAGACAACGAACTGCTCGCCCGCCAGGCCGGCGCAACGACGGTAATCAACCCGGTGAGCTTCGCCGGCCTCCTCCTCGCCGGCTCCACCCAGGGGCTGCACATTTCCGACTATCTCGCCGATCTCGCCTCCAGCAGCGGCCAGGTCCAGCTCGCCGAACGGACGGTGCGCGAGGAAGAATGCGGCCAGCCCCTCTCCGCCCTCGCCAAAGGCCTCGGCGTCCGCATATACCGCAACGGCACCCCCTACGGCTTCTGGGAGCCCGAAGCCCAATCGCTCATGCCCGGCGACTGCATCGTCGAGATCCTCCCCACCTCACCGCGGGAGAGCGTGGCCTAAGTCAGGGAGAGCGCTCCACTCGCCAGAGACTCGTTCGTCCCGAGCGACGTCGAGGGGCGCACCCCGAAGCGTCTGCGCGCCGCTCCCCAAACACGCTCAATTCGAGCGAGGTCGAGAAACGCTTTCCAGCACCAGGCACAAAAACGATTTTCTTACACGATGCCGCTTCGGCCAAAGACTTAGGATGGACGGCTTGGACCTACCCGCATTCACCCCGGTGCCGCTGCGCGCCCGCCGGCACGGCTGGACGCCCGAGCGACAGCGCGCATTCATCACCGCCCTTCGAGAAACCCGCTGCATCGCCAAAGCGGCCGCCGCGGTCGGCATGGCCCGCGAGACCGCTTACCGGCTCCGCGAACGCCCGGGCGCGACCTCTTTCGCCGCAGCATGGGACGCCGCGTTCGCCGCGCCGCGGCCCGATATCGAGCTACGGCCGCTTACGGGCACTCTGGTGCCACGCATGATCGACGGAAAGCAGGTCGGCTGGCGGCGGGAAGTGGACGGACGCGCGCTGTTCAACGTCCTCCGCGCCCGACTGAGGCTCGAAGGCCGGCTGGATTTCCTGCGGTGACCAGCGGACCCACGCACTTGCGCGACTCTTGTGACCTTCCGCCGGCGCCCCCTAGGAAAATCCGCTGCTTAGGCCTATGTAGCGCCCTCCCATGACAATCACGCTCCCCTCCCCGCCCAAGGTCGGCATGGTGTCGCTCGGCTGCCCCAAGGCGCTGGTCGATTCCGAACGGATCCTCACCAAGCTGCGCTCGGACGGCTACCAGCTCTCGCCCGATTACGATCAGGCGGACGTGGTGCTGGTCAACACCTGCGGCTTCCTCGATTCCGCCAAGGAGGAAAGCCTCGCCGCGATCGGCGAAGCGATCGCTGAGAACGGCCGCGTCATCGTCACCGGCTGCATGGGCAACGAAGCGGAAACGATCCGCGCGAAGTTCCCCGAAGTGCTCGCCGTCACCGGCCCGCATCAGTACGAACAGGTCGTCGGCGCCGTTCACGTCGCTGCGCCGATGCCGCCTTCGGCGTATCTGAACCTGGTGCCGGAAAGCGGCCTCAAGCTGACGCCGCGCCATTACAGCTATCTGAAGATTTCCGAAGGCTGCAACCACCGCTGCTCCTTCTGCATCATTCCCTCGATCCGCGGCGATCTCGTCAGCCGCCGCCCCGACGCGATTCTTCGCGAAGCCGAAAAGCTCGTCGCCGCCGGTACGAAAGAGCTGCTGGTCATCAGCCAGGACACCTCCGCCTACGGCGTCGACATGCGCCACAGCGAGTGGAGCTGGAAGGGCGCCCCGGTCCGCGCCCACATGACCGATCTCGCCCGCGAACTCGGCAAGCTCGGCGCGTGGGTCCGCCTCCATTACGTCTACCCCTATCCGCACGTCGATCAGGTCATCCCGCTGATGGCGGAAGGGCTCGTCCTCCCCTACCTCGACATCCCCTTCCAGCATGCCGCGCCGTCGGTTCTGAAGGCGATGAAGCGCCCGGCCAACGAAGCCAAGGTGCTTCAGCGCATCCACGCCTGGCGCGAAATCTGCCCGGACATCGCCATCCGCTCCTCCTTCGTCGTCGGCTTTCCCGGCGAGACCGAAGCGGACTTCGAATATCTGATGCAGTGGCTCACCGAAGCGAAGCTCGACCGCGTCGGCGCCTTCCGCTTCGAGCCGGTGACCGGCGCCGCCGCCAACAGCCTACCGGGCGTGGTGCCGGAAGAGGTCAAGGAAGAGCGCTACAGCCGCCTGATGGAGCTCACCGCCCGCATCTCGGCCGACAAGCTCGCCGCCAAGGTCGGCCGCGAGATCGACGTGCTGATCGACCTCGCCGACGACGAAGGCGGCGCCACCGGCCGCTCCTACGCCGACGCGCCCGAAATCGACGGCGAAGTCCACCTCCGGGACGCGGGCAACGCCCAGCCCGGCGACATCCTGCGCGTCCTTATCGAGGACGCCGACGAACACGATCTTTTCGGAGTTCCCATTTCCGCATGACCGATCTCCTCCAGCCGGACCGCGGCGAGGCCGCCATCGATCTTCATCTGGTCGACAATCAGGGCCTTGAAGCCTGGCTGAAGGCGCAGCCGGTGCAGGTGCGCACGGCATCGGAAGCGCAGGGGTTTCGCGGCGAGGCGGCGCAGATCGCGATCCTACCCGGCGACAAAGGCCAGTGGTCGGCGGCTGTCGGCGTTGCGAATGGGACCGAACTCACCCCCTGGTGCCTTGCCAAGGCAGCGGAGACTGTGCCCGAGGGCAAATACCGCCTGGCAGGTGCCGCGCCGGGTGCAGCCGCGCTGGGCTGGCTGCTCGGCCAATACAGCTTCGACCGCTACAAGGCGCCCAAGACCAAGAAGGGCCCGCGCATCCTGCTGACGCCGGAGCCCGCGCGGATCGACGAGACCCTGCTTCTGGCCCGCGCCACCAATCTGGTCCGCGACCTTGTTAACACGCCCGCGGGCGATCTTGGCCCTGCGGAGCTCGAAGAGGCCGCGCGCGCCATCGCCACCGAATCCGGCGCCACCATCTCCGTCATCTCCGGGCGCGAATTGGAGGAAGCCTACCCAATGATCGCCGCGGTCGGCCAGGCGGCGATCCCCGCCCGCGCGCCGCGGTTGATACAGCTCGAGTGGGGTTATTCGGACCATTCGCGGGTCGCCATCGTCGGCAAGGGCGTCGTGTTCGACACGGGCGGGCTCGACATCAAGCCGTCGGCCGGCATGCGGCTGATGAAAAAAGATATGGGCGGCGCGGCCCACGCACTCGCGCTCGCCTTGCTGATCATGAAGAGCCGGCTGCCCGTCCGCCTCCACCTCCTCATCCCGGCCGTCGAAAACGCCGTCTCCGGTGCCGCCTTCCGCCCCGGCGACGTGCTGAAAAGCCGCAAGGGCCTCAGCGTCGAAGTCGGCAACACCGACGCGGAAGGCCGCCTGATCCTCGGCGATGCGCTCACCAAGGCGGGTGAAGGCGAGCCCGAGCTGATCCTCGACTTCGCGACCCTGACCGGTGCAGCCCGTGTCGCGCTGGGTGCCGACCTCCCGGCCCTGTTCGCCAACGACGATGCCCTTGCCCAGGACCTGCTCGACGCCGGCACCGCCACCGCGGATCCGGCGTGGCGGATGCCGCTTTGGGATGGCTATGACGAGATGCTCGCGTCCGACATCGCCGATCTCGGCAACGTTTCGGACGCGCCAATGGCCGGCGCTGTCACCGCCGCCCTTTTCCTCCGCCGCTTCGTGCCGGCCGGTGTGCCCTGGGCGCATTTCGACACCTTCGCCTGGCGATCCGCCTCCCGACCTGGGCGGCCAAGGGGTGGCGACGCGCTTGGCCTTCGCGCGGCCTGGGCAATGCTCGCCTCCCGCTACGGCGGCTGACGAGTTGCCGCGTCCTTGCGTTGAATTCGTAAAGGTAAACGAAACGAAAGCTGTTCTGACTGGTTGTACGACCGAAACAGACCGCTGACTCACCAAGGGAAAGCGGCTCGGATTTGGAGAAAACCAGTGGCGGAGCGCTCGCTCGGGAGCTGGATGCAAACGCTGATCGGATATGTCCGCTCAGGCCAGCCGGATCTCACCAACCGCCAGATGGCGTTGATGCTGATCGTTTACCTTACCCCCGGACCCCATACGGTGCGCGGCCTCGCCGCAACGCTTGGAGTTTCGAAGCCGGTGATCACGCGCGCCTTGAATACCTTGGGCACGCTCGGCTATCTGCGCCGGGTGCGCGACGAGGCGGATCGCCGCAACGTATTCGTCGCCAAGACCAGCATAGGACAGGATTTCCTTGAGCGCTTCGAACGCAATATCGAGCAGCAGCAGGACGGCAACGGCCGCCGCGCGCCCAAGGAACGCGGAATCCTCCTCCAGCATTGAGCGCGCCCGGCCTGAGCGTTTCTCGCTCGACGGCCCGTCCGTTGTTCTCGATGCCCGACTCAACGCCTACCGCCGCGACATTGCGGACGTCGGTTTGGCGGGCGTCCTCTTCGCCCCGCATTACGCCCGCCCGCTGATCCGCGCCTGCGGCATGATGCCGGCCGGCCTGTTCAGCGAAGCGTCCGACAGTTCCGAGCCGATTTCGCAGCTCCTTCCCGGAGAGCGTTTCGCCGTGCTGGACATCACCGCCGGCTGGGCCTGGGGCTATTGCCTGCTCGACCACCGCGTCGGCTACGTCGAAGCGATCGAGCTTGCCGATCCGCTCGAGCCGACCCACATCGTCTGCGAAGCGAGCGCGCCAGTGCAGACCTGCGGCGATCCGCTCTCCACGCCGATCGCCCACCTGCCGATGGGCGCCCGCCTCCACGGCGAGGCGCGCGGCGCGATGCTTCAGATCGAAGGCGGCTGCGTCCCTCTCTCGTACCTCCGCCCGATCGGCGAGTTCGAAACAGATCCGGTGGCGGTCGCGCAGCGTCTGCTCGGTGCGCCTTACCTTCGCGGCGGCCGCACCGCCCACGGCATCGATTGCTCGGGACTGGTCCAGCTCTCGCTCCAGCTCTGCGGCATCCGCTGCCCCCGCGACGTCGCCGATCAGCGCAGCCTGGGCGATCCGCTCGCCGCCGACGCACCGCTGGTCCGCGGCGACCTCCTCTTCTGCGACGACCATGTCGGCCTCATGGTTGACGACCGCATGGCCATTCAAGTCAGCCACGAAGGCGGCAAGGTAGCCGTCGAACCCTTCGCCTGCGCCCACCCCACCGGCAGCCCCGAAGGCCTGGAGCGCCGCCGCCTCAGTTGACTTGCGTTTCCGGGGCGTAACGATCATCTTTCCTCTTCCAAGGCGGGATGATTGATGGCTACACACGCACCCGCCGCTCCGCCGGCTTGGTTCCGAATCGTCGCAGTGCTCGCAATCCTCTGGAACGCGTTCGGCGTCTTCCAATATCTCACCACCACCGGCCTGTTCGGCGACACCCTCGCCGCCTCTCAGACGCCCAGCGCGCCGCCGCCCAAGCCATGCCCGACTGGCTCTACATCGCCTTCGCCATCGGCGTTCTCGCCGGCCTGGTCGGCAGCGTGATCCTGCTGCTGCGCAAGGGCTCGGCAGTCCGCATGCTTGCGCTCTCGCTTGCTGGGCTTGCGGTGCTGGAAGGCTGGATCCTGTTCGCAAGCGGCAACCTGGAGGCGCATGGCGGACCCGCTCTGCCAGTCACCATCCTCGTCGTCGCGGCGCTGCTGCTCTGGCTCGCCGTCCACGCCCGCAAGCGCGGCTGGTTGGCCTAGCTACATCTCGCCGCGGGCGCGGCGCAGGGCATACCATTTCCGGACGTTGGCATTATGCTCGGCCAGCGTGTTTGCGAAGATGTGCCCGCCTGTGCCGTCAGCGACGAAGTAGAGCGCCTGCGTCTGCGCCGGGTTGAGCACCGCCGCGATCGACTCCTTCCCCGGATTGGCGATCGGCCCCGCCGGCAGCCCGGCCTTGGCATAGGTGTTGTAGCCGTTGTCCGCCTGAAGCTCGGAGCGCAGGATGCGCCGGCCGAGCGGGCGGCCCTTGGTGATCGGGTAGATCACCGTCGGATCGGCATCGAGCTTCATCCCGATCCGCACCCGGTTCGAATAGACGCCCGCGATCATCGGCCGCTCGGCCGCCTTGCCGGTTTCCTTTTCGACGATGGAGGCAAGGATCACCGCTTCGGCGGGCGATTTGACCACCGTCGAAGCGCCGCGCTTCGGCCACAGCTCGGCCAGCGTCTTCGTCATCGCCGCCTGCATCCGCGCCAGCACCGCCGCGCGAGTCTCGCCGCGCTCATAGCTGTAGCTGTCGGGCAGGATCGACCCTTCGGCGGGAACGAGCACATTGCCGGTCAGCGCCTGCGCCCGCATCAGCCGCTCATGGACCAGCACCGAAGGCATGCCCTCCGGTACCGTCACCATCCGCTGCAGCCCCTTGCCGCTTTGCAGGATGGCGAGCACCTGCGAATGGCTGGCGTGGGCGGGGAACTCATATTCCCCGGCCTTGATGGTGCCGCCGCCGAACAGCTTGGCCTGGAAGATGAAGCGCTCGGCGGACGCAATCACGCCCGCTTTCTCAAGCGTCTCGGCCGCCTTGATCATGCTCGACCCGGCGGCGATCACCACCGGCGTCGGCTTGGCCGCCGGCCCGGCGCCGCTCCAGCCCTGGATGAACCACAAGCCGACCGCGGCAAGCGCGGCGAGAACGACGCCGAGCGCGAGCAGCTTCTTCATGCGCGGATCAAACCGCCTGGAACACGAGACTTGCGTTGGTGCCGCCGAAGCCGAAGCTGTTGTTCAGCACCGCCTTCACCTTCCGCTCCTTGGGCACGTGCGGCACGAGATCGACGCCCAACGTCCCTTCGCTCGGATTGTCGAGGTTCAGCGTCGGCGGCACGATCTGATCGCGCATGGCGAGGATGCAGAAGATCGCCTCCACCGCGCCGGCGCCGCCGAGCAAGTGGCCAATCGCCGACTTGGTCGAGCTCATCGACAGGCTGCCGACCGCATCGCCGAACAAGCGGCGGACCGCGCCCAGCTCCAGCTCGTCACCAAGCGGTGTCGAGGTGCCGTGGGCGTTAATATAATCGATATCGCTCAAGGCAAGACCGGAGCGCTTCATCGCCACCTGCATCGCCCGGAACCCGCCAGCGCCTTCCGGGTGCGGTGCGGTGACGTGGTAGGCGTCTCCCGACATGCCGTAGCCGACGACTTCGCCGTAGATCTTCGCGCCGCGCGCCTTGGCGTGCTCATATTCCTCAAGGATCACCACGCCCGCGCCTTCGCCCATAACAAAGCCGTCGCGGTCGACGTCATAGGGCCGGCTGGCTTTCTCCGGCGCGTCGTTGCGCGTAGAAAGCGCGCGGGCCTGCGAGAAGCCGGCGATGCCGAGCGGGCAAAGCGCGCTTTCGGCGCCGCCCGCGACCATGATGTCGGCATCGTCTAGCATGATCATCCGCGCCGCGTCGCCGATCGAATGGGCGCCGGTGGAGCAGGCGGTCACCACCGCGTGGTTCGGACCCATCAGGCCGTATTTGATCGAAACTTGGCCGGAGATGAGGTTGATCAGCCTTCCGTGCACGAAGTGCGGGCTCACCCGGCGGGGGCCCTTTTCGTGAAGAACGATGCTTTCCTTCTCGATGCCGGGAAGGCCGCCGATGCCGGACCCAATCGACACGCCGACGCGGTAGCGCTGCTCCTCGCTCATCTCGGTCAAGCCGGCATCTTCAAGCGCCTGGCCGGCGGCATCGAGGCCGTCGATGATGAAGGGATCGACCTGGCGCTGGATCTTGTGATCGACGCGCGGCGACGGGTCGAACCCGTATTCATGCTCCGGCGGCTTCACCTCGCAGGCGATCTGGCAGGCATAATCGGTCGGATCGAAGCGCGTGATGCGGCCGGCGCCACTCTTCGACGCAAGGATGTTCTTCCAGCTCGTCTCGACATCGCCCCCAAGCGGGGACACCATTCCGAGACCGGTTACGACAACACGGCGCATGTGCGAAACTCCGGTTCCTTTAAGTCAAAACGGCTCCCCGGCATGGACGGGGAGCCGTTTCGTGAAAAGCGGCCCGACCATACCGGCCGGAGAAGCCCGAGGGGCTTAGGCCTTGTTCGAATCGATGAACTGGATCGCGTCGTTGACGGTCGTGATCTTCTCGGCGGCATCGTCCGGAATTTCCACGCCGAATTCTTCTTCGAACGCCATGACGAGCTCGACGATGTCGAGGCTGTCCGCGCCCAGATCGTCGATGAAGCTGGCTTCTTCGGTGACCTTCTCAGCTTCGACGCCAAGATGCTCGACGACGATTTTCTTCACCCGATCGGCGGTCTCGCTCATATTCTACCCTTCCCTAGGCTTTGTTTGAAATTGCCCTAGCCGCTCCCCGATGGGGCTGGCAAGTGGCGTGGTGTTTCGGCCCGTACCCGGCCGGATCAGAGCATGGCCATGCCGCCGTTCACGTGCAGGGTCTGGCCCGTTACGTAAGCGGCTTCGCGGCTCGCAAGGTAAACCGCCGCGGCGGCGATGTCGTTCCCCTCGCCAAGCCGTCCAGCGGGAATGCGGCCCATTAGGCTGTCTCTCTGCGCATCGGGCAGCGCGTCGGTCATCGCCGATCGGATGAACCCCGGCGCAATGCAGTTCACCGTGATGTTGCGGCTCGCCACTTCCTGGGCGAGCGCCTTCGACATTCCGACGATCCCCGCCTTTGACGCGGCGTAGTTCGCCTGGCCAGGATTGCCGGTCGCGCCGACCACGGAGGTGATCGAGATGATGCGGCCGTGCTTCGCGCGCATCATCGGCTTCAACGCCGCACGCGACAGGCGGAACGCGGCTTCAAGGTTGATGCGGATGACGTCGCTCCACTCCTCGTCCTTCATCCGCATGGCGAGGTTATCGCGCGTGACGCCGGCATTGTTGATCAGGATGTCGATCTTGCCCAGCGCTTCCACTGCCCGCGGCACCAATCCATCCACGGCCGCGGCATCGGACAGGTTGGCGGCAAGCGCAACATGATCGCCGCCGAGTTCGCCACGAAACCCCTCCAGCTTCGCCTCGTTCGACCCCGAAACCGCAAGCCGCGCCCCCTGCGCGGCAAGCGCCCGGGCAATCGCCGAACCGATCCCACCAGAGGCGCCGGTTACGAGGGCAGTCATTCCTGAAAGGTCGAACATCATCAAATCTCCTTCACCAGCGCGTCGATGTCGTCCATCGTTACGACGCTTGTTACCGTCGCGTCGGGGGCGATGCGCTTCACCATCGGGCCGAGAACCTTGCCGCCGAATTCTACGAAGTGGGTGACCCCCGCTTCCGCCATAGCCGCGACGCTTTCGCGCCAGCGGACCATGCCGGTGACTTGCTCCACCAGCAGGCGGCGGATTTCGGCTGCGTCGCTAACCGGGGCGGCGGTGACGTTGGCGTAAACCGGCACCGCCGGGCTGGAGAGCGCCGCATCGGCAAGCGCCTGCTCCATTGCCCGCGCTGCGGGCTCCATCAGCGGCGAGTGGAAGGGCGCGGAAACGGGCAGCAGCAGCGCGCGCTTGGCGCCCTTGAGCTTGGCGATCTCCAGCGCCCGCTCGATTGCGCCGCGGTGGCCGGAGATGACCACCTGGCTCGGGTCGTTGTCGTTGGCGACCGTGCAGACTTCGCCCTGCGCCGCTTCGTCGGCGACCGCCTGGGCAGTCTCGATGCTTGCGCCGAGCAGTGCGGCCATTGCCCCATGCCCCACCGGCACGGCCTGCTGCATTGCAAGCCCGCGCAGCTTCAGGAGCCGTGCCGCGGTTGCGACGTCGAAGGATCCCGCCGCCGCCAGCGCGGTATATTCGCCGAGGCTGTGGCCGGCGACGAAGTCCGCCTTGCCTCGCACCTCGATGCCTGCGGTCCGCAGCGTCGCCAGCGCATTGGCCATGATCGCCGGCTGGGCGTTCTCCGTCAGCGTCAGCTCCTCGATCGGCCCTTCCGCCATCAGCCGCGACAGGTTTTGCTTCAGCGCCTCGTCGACCTCTTGAAACAGCTCCCGGGCGACGGGGCTCGCTTCGGCAAGCGCCTTGCCCATGCCGACCGATTGGCTCCCCTGCCCCGGAAAGATGAATGCGCGCATCTGGTTTCTCCTGTTGGCGCGGCTGCTAGGGCAATGGCGGTGCGGTAGGCAAGGGAGGGTTGCTTTTCGAAGGGCATTCCGCCATGGGAGCGCCACGGGGCGGAAGGCGCACGCGCTTTCCAGCCCCTTTTACTTAAAGACGATAGCCGGAGGGGCGTTTCGCATTGGGCGGGCGTCAGCGATCGGCCAAGATAAGGAACGCGACACATGCCGCTCTATGAGCATGTATTTCTCGCGCGTCAGGACCTGGCTCAAGCCCAGGTAGACGCGCTGGCGCAAACCGCCACCGACATCATCGAAGGCAATGGCGGCAAGGTCACCAAGACCGAGACGTGGGGCCTACGCTCCATCGCCTACCGCATCGCCAAGAACCGCAAGGCGCATTACGTCGCCATCGATTTCGAAGCGCCGACCACCGTTGTCGCCGAGCTCGAGCGCCAGACCCAGATCAACGAAGATGTGATCCGCTACATGACCGTTCGCGTCGACGCGCATGAAGAGGGCCCCTCCGCGATGATGCGCCGCAACGAGCGCGACAGCCGTGACGGCCGCGGCGATCGTGGCGACCGCGGCGACCGCGGCGATCGCGGCCCCCGCCGTGATCGCGAAGATCGCGGCGACCGTCCGGATCGCGCGCCCCGCGCCGACTTCGCCGAAGCGTAAAAACAGAAAGGACAGCATCATGGCACGCCCATTTTTCCGCCGCCGCAAGAGCTGCCCCTTCTCGGGCAAGGACGCTCCCCGGATCGACTACAAGGACGTTCGTCTGCTGCAGGGATTCGTGTCCGAGCGCGGCAAGATCGTCCCGAGCCGCATCACCGCCGTTTCCGGCAAGAAGCAGCGCGAGCTGGCCACCGCGATCAAGCGCGCCCGCCATCTCGGCCTTCTCCCCTACGTCGTTAAGTAAGGAGCGCGAGCAATGGATGTCATTCTGCTCGAACGTATCGAGAAGCTCGGCGCCATCGGCGACGTGGTGACGGTGAAGAACGGCTTTGCCCGTAACTTCCTGCTCCCCAACGGCAAGGCGCTCCGCGCCAACGAGTCGAACCGCAAGGTCTTTGAAGCCAATCGCGAGCGCATCGAAAGCCAGAACGCCGAACGCCGCGCCGCGGCTGAGAAGGACTCGTCGGGCATCGACGGCGTCACCGTTCAGCTGATCCGCCAGGCGTCGAACACCGGCCAGCTTTACGGCTCGGTTTCGGCTCGCGATCTCGCCGAAGCGCTTGAGGCCGACGGCCACAAGATCGCCAAGAACCAGATCGTTCTCAACAAGCCGATCAAGTCGATCGGCCTGCAGGACGTGAAGATCGCGCTTCACCCGGAAGTGTCCGTCACCATCCGCGTCAACGTCGCACGCTCGCCTGAAGAGGCCGAGCTTCAGGCGCAGGGCGTTGACGTGATGGCCGACATGTTCGAAAAGGACAGCGCCGGCTTCACCGAGGACTTTGATCCCAACGCCGAACCGGGCGAGATCCGGACCGACGCGCCGGAAGGCGATGCCGGCGGCAGCAGCAACGACGACGGCGACACCGCCGAAGCCTAAGCTGCTTCTCCCAGCCGGGAGGAAAAGACAGAAGGCTGCTGCCCCACCCGGGCGGCGGCCTTTTTCTTTGCCCTACGATTTCGCAGAGGGGGCGCGGCCGTGGAACCGAAGCGCCGCTCGCGGGCTCCACAACCAGGCGGCAAGGACCAGACAGAAGATGCTCAAGCTCATTATCGGCAACAAGGCTTATTCCTCCTGGTCGCTTCGCGGCTGGCTTGCGGTGAAGCAGTCCGGACTGCCGTTCGAGGAAATCACCGTGCCGATGTTCGGCGAGGAGTGGGACCTGGCGCGCGAGGGGCAGGAATTCGCCCCGTCGGGCGGCAAGGTGCCCATCCTCTGGGACGGCAAGGCGGTGATCTGGGACAGCCTCGCCATCGTCGAATGGCTCGCCGACCGCACCGACCGCAGCCGCTTCTGGCCCGAAGACGACGCGGCGCGCGGCATGGCGCGGTCGATGGCGGCGGAGATGCACTCGAGCTACGACAATCTGCGCCGCGAATATCCGATGAACCTGCGCACCCGCTTCGAACCCAAGGCGCCGTCCGAGAATGTGCAGGCCGAGCTTGCCCGCATCTTCGAAATCTGGGCGCAGGCTCGGGCGCGTCACGGCGGCGGCGGGCCGTATCTGTTCGGCACCTTCGGCGCGGTGGACATCATGTTTGCACCGGTGATCACCCGCTTCGTCACCTACGGCGTTCCCGTCCCCCGCTTCGCCGCCGCGTACATGGAAGCGATGCTCCACCACCCCTGGGTGCAGGAATGGATGGAGGCGGCGCAGGAGGAACCTTGGGTAATCGAAAAATACGAAGCGCCGCCTACTCAGTAAGGCGTCCCATCCTTGCGGGTGAAGCCGCCGCTCGCGCCGTGGATGTGGAGGTCGATGTCGGGATAGTGGCAGTGGCCCAGCGCCGGCTTGCCGATCGCCACGAAGACGCAGTCCGTGTCGCTTCGGTTGACGAGGTGGTGGCCGCTCGCAACGCCCTTGGGAAAGGCAGCGACGTCACCGGCGCGGAGCACCGACTCTTCCTTCTCCTCGAGCAGCACCGCCTCGCCCGAAAGCATGATGACGAGCTCGTCCTCATCCTCATGCCAGTGGCGCTGGCTGGAGATGCCGCCGGGCTCCAGCGTCACATGGTTGGCGCCGAAGTCCTGGAGCTCCGCCGCCGCGCTAATCCGCCGCTGCCAGCGTTTGGTCATCGGCTCGTTGTAGGGCGGCGGGTAGCCGGTGCGGTTGCTGGCCTCCAGGCCGCCAAGGTCAAGCTTCGGCATATCCCCGTCTCCCGCTGGTGAAGCTGCTCCCCCCTTGCTAGGCCAGCCACGATGACCAGCGCAATCGACCCCGTCCAGCTCGCCGCCGATCTCATCGCGTGCCCAAGCGTCACGCCGCAAAGCGCCGGCGTATTCGACGTGCTGGAGCAGGCGCTTCTCCCGCTGGGCTTCGAGGTGCACCGCTTCCTGAGCGGTGAAGCGCCCGAGGGCCCGGTGGAGAACATGGTCGCAACGCGTGGCAGCGGTGCCCCGCATTTCGCCTTCGCCGGCCACGTCGACGTGGTGCCGCCGGGCGAAGGCTGGACCGGCGACCCGTTCAAGCCGGAAGTGCGGGGCGGCTTGCTCTACGGCCGGGGTGCGGTGGACATGAAAGGCGGGATCGCCGCCTTCGTTTCCGCGTGCGCCGAAACAGTTGGGCACGCCGGAACGCTCAGCCTGCTCGTCACCGGGGACGAGGAAGGCCCGGCGATCCACGGCACCCGCGCAATCATGGACTGGATGGCGGCGCGCGGTATGCGGCCGGACATGATCCTGATCGGAGAGCCTACGTCAGAAGCGCGGCTAGGCGATGTCGTGAAGATCGGCCGACGCGGAACGGTGAATATGTGGATCACCGTCCCCGGCCAGCAGGGCCATGTCGCTTACCCGCACCGAGCCGACAATCCGGTGCCGAAGCTCGCGCAGGTCCTAGCCGAGCTCGACGCGCTCCACCTCGACAACGGCACCGAGGCCTTTCAGCCTTCGAACCTCGAATTCACCGCCGTCTCGACTCCGACCAGCGCCACCAACATCATCCCCGGCACCGCCACGGCGCAACTGAACATCCGCTTCAACGACCTCCACAAAGGTGAGGACCTGGTCGCCCTCGTCCGGAGCACGGTGGAGGCGGTCGTTCCAGGCGCGACGGTGGAAGCGAAAATTTCCGGCGAGGCGTTCCTGACCCCGTCGGGCCGCCTCTATAAATTGATCACGGAGGCGATCCATGCGGAGACGGGGATCGTCCCCACCCTGTCCACCAGCGGCGGCACATCGGACGGCCGCTTTCTGATCGCGCTCTGCCCGGTGGTCGATTTCGGCCTTCCGAACGCCACCATGCACAAGCTCGACGAAGCGGCGGCGGTGAAGGATATCCGGGCGCTCGCCCGCATCTACGCCCGGATCGTGCGCGCCGCGGTCGCCTAGGAGGCTTGCGCCAGGCTGGCGGCGCAATCCTGCGCTGCGATCCAGGCGACGAACGCCTCCTCCTCCATTGGATCGGCGGCGAAGAAGCCCTGCATCGCTTCGCAGCCGGCGGCGCGGAGCACTTCGATCTGCTCCTGCCGGTGCACGCCCATGGCAACCGCTTCCCAGCCGAGGCCGTGGGCAAGGTGAAGGATCGAGGACAGCAACGTCCGCGCCCGCGCGTCCCGGTCAATCTCGGCGGTGAGCGACGGCGCAAGCTTCACCCGGTCCACCGCAAGACCGATAAGCGGCGCAAGCTCGGTGCCGGCGGCGCCGAAATTGCCGATCGCCACCGATACGCCGAGGCGGCGAAGCGCCTCGAGCTGATCGCGAACATGCGGGCGGACCAGCGCCAGCGACTCGGCCGGAAGCTCCAGCTCCAGCAGCGCGTGGCGCATCTGCTCGCCGGCGAGCATCGCGAACAAAGGTTCAGCGAAATCGGCGCGCTCGAGCTGGCCCGGCGTCAGGCGGATGCACAAGCGCTGTGCCAGTCCGGCGGCCTGCCAGCGACTGTAGGCGGCGAGCGTCGAGCGCAAGGTCCAGGCGGACAGGCGCTGTTCGAGACCCGTCTCCTCTGCGGCACGCTGCAGCGCCGCCGTCGTCAACGTCTCCCCATTCGGCCGAGTCCAGCTGAGGCTTGCGTCGCCCGCAACGATCGCGCCGCTGCGCAGGCACAAGCGCGGCTGGAAGACGAGACGCAGCTCGTCGCTGTCGATGGCGTGGCGGAGGCCTGCCTGAAAGGCGGCGCGCTGCTCCGAAGCGAAGGCAAGCTCGGGATGGTAGAGGCAGACGCGCGCTCTGCCGCTCGACTTCGCGCTGTACATGGCAAGGTCTGCCGCCCGCATCAGCGAGGCGAGGTCGTGATAATGATCGGGGCAGATCGCAACGCCGATCGACGCGCCGATGCTGGACAGGTGGCCAAGGCTGGTGAACGGTTCGGCCAGCGCCGCAAGCGCGCGCGCCGCGATCCGCTCGGCCTCCGCCGCGCTGCCGACGTTGGGGAGGAGGATGGTGAACTCGTCGCCGGCCAGCCGCGCAAGCAAAGGCGGGGGCGCGAGCGGATCGGCTTCGGCCTTCACAACCACGCGCAGCCGGTTGGCGACCATGACCAGCATCTGGTCGCCCTCGGCATGGCCGAGGCGGTCGTTGACCTCCTTGAAGCCGTCGAGGTCGATGAACAGCAAGGCGGTGCAGTCGCCCTCCCCGCGCGCCTTCAGGATCCGGTCCGCCTCACGCCGGAAGTGGATTCGGTTGGGAAGCGCGGTGACCGGATCGTACATCGCCATGGTGCGGAAATTGTCGAGGCTGGAGCGCACCTGCTCGAACAGGCAGTCGACGGCGGAGGCCAAGGCCGGCATTTCGTTGCGCACCACGGCAGGCGCCGGAGAGCTCAGGTCGCCGCGCCGCACCTGAAGCAGCCGATCGATCAACGCCGCCGTCGCCCGTGCCTGGCCGCTGTTCGGCCGCTCGGCGGCGAGCCGGACGACCATCAATGCGAACAAGCCGATGAAGAGCGAGGCGACGACCTGCTGGTCGATCTCGCCGAGCAGCAGAAAGCCGAGCAGGGTGAAGATAAACGCCGCCGCGCCCGCGAGCAGCGAGAGCAAGCCGTTGCTGATCTTGATCCAGGTCGCGCGCATTGCTTCCTTGTCACCACCCGCTTCGGGAAAGGGCGCCTCCCCCAGGCACCGCGAGCGCCCGGTATACAGCCGCGCCTCTTACCAAATGGTATCAGAGCGGATGGGGGAAGGCCGATCAGCGGCGGCGGCGAAGGACGATGTAGAGCGCGCCGGCGCCGCCGTGGCGGGGGTGGGCGTTGCGGACGGCGGCGATCTGCCCGGCATGGCGCGACGCGGCGAGCCAGTCGCCGACCGCCGCGCGGATTGCCCCACGCTTCACCGGCCGCTCTTCGCCCGGCGGCTTGCCGGTGACGAGGAGAAGGAGGCGGGCCTCGGCGGCAAGCGCGAACTCCAGGCGGCTGTCGAGCAGGTCGTAAGCGGTGGAGAGGTTGTGGCCGTGGAGGTCGAGCACGTAATCAGGCGAAACCAGACCGCGCGACAGGCGCCGGTCCCAGGTGGCATCGAGTGTGGTACCGGGCGTCGGCTTCGGCTTGGGCGGTGGCGGAGGCGCCGGCCGGGGCGCCGCGGCGACGGCCCGCTTCACCTTTGCCGGTGGTGCCGGCGCCTCTTTGGGCAGCTTGGGCGAAAGCGGGTTGGGCTGGGCACGGAGCGGGTTAACGCTTGCGACCACCTTGCCCCAAAGCTGCGCCTCTTCAGGGCTGAGTCGGCGCGGCGGCATTGAGACGCGCGAGCGTGCCCTTGGGCACAAGGATCCAGGCGCGGCCCTTGCCTTGCATGCCGCCGGCGATGCGCGCGGCTTCCTCACCGGCGCCCCAAAAAGTGTCGAAGCGGTTAGAGCCCTTGATCGCGCCGCCCGTGTCCTGCGCCACCCAAAGACCGCTTGCTTCCGGCCGATCCATCTCGAGCAGAACCGGCGCGCCCAGCGGCACGAACTTGACGTCGGCCGCGACGGTTGCCCGTCCGGTCACCGGCAGACCCAGCGCCCCGAGCGGACCCGGGCCGGTCAGTTCCTGAAAGAAGATGTAGCTCTTGTTCGCCTGCATGATCGCGCGTCCCTCGTCCGGATTGGCGCGAAGCCAGGCGACGATGTGCTGCATGCTGGTGCCGCCGGGCTGGAGCAGGCCCTTCTCACGCATCAGCCGGCCAATGGCGAGATATTCGCGGCCGTTCTGCCCGGCATAGCCAATGCGCATCACGCCGCCGTCGGGCAGCCGAAGCCGGCCCGAGCCCTGGATCTGCAGAAAGAAGAACTCGATCGCGTCGGCCGCAAATGCAAGCTCGAGCCCACGCCCGGCAAGCGCACCGTTCTCGATTTCGGAGCGCTCATAATAAGGCACGACCACGCCATTCTCGAGCCGACCCCGGCGCGGCGTGCCTGCGGCCGCGGCGGTGGCCGCGTCGACTTCCACGAGATCCGGCGGCTTCCGGTACACAGGCACGTCGCAGCCAGGCTGCGGCGTTCGACAGCCCTTGATTTCCGGCTCGAAATAGCCGGTGGCGAACGCCTTGCCGTCGCCGACTTCGATCAGTTCGAAATTATCCCTGAACCAGCGAAGGTAAGCGTCTCGCGGCTGTACCATCGCGTCGAACTGCTGGCAGAGCGGGATCCAATCCTCGGGCCTTGTCAGCCCGCTTACGTCCGGACGCTTGGTTAAAGCGGGACAGCTGATCTTGAAGGCTTTGTACGCCCGGTCCGCCTGCTCCACGGTCACGCCCGACAATGCAGGTCCTGCGCGAACGCCGGCTTCCACGGCCGTCTGCGGCCCCGGCGGCTGCGGAGCCGGAGTCGCAGCAGGCGCGGCCGGTGCGGCAGGCGGCGCAGTCGCGGCAGGCGGGACGATTTTTGGCGCGCAGCTGGCGAGGCCCAAAAGTAGGATTGCGCCGAGGGAAAGTTCATGAAGTTCACGAACTCGAGCAAAACGCGGCCGGGCGCTCCCGCCCGTCAGTCTGAGGCCGTCAGGCCCCGCGACGATCGATGCTTCAGATGATTCGCTACCCCGCATCGGCGCAGGATAGCCGCCACCCTATCGTGTAGGAAAACGATTAATGCGAAAGCGACGGCTCAGGCTTCGTCGGTTTCCACCAGCAGCCAGTTCGGATCGCTGCTGCCGACGGTGCGGCGGAAGGTCCAGACGTCGTGGGTCGGCACCGCGTCAGTTAATGTGCCGGCAATCACCTGACCGTCCGCATCGCGGGTAACGGCGGAGATGTCCGCATCGAAGCGCATGTCGATCTCGGCTACGCGGCCGACCAAGCGCGCGTCCTGAATCACCGCCCGTTCGATCATGATCAGGCGGTTGTCGAGGCGGTGCCCGGCTGCCTCCCGCTCGGCAATCGCGGCTTCGAATGACGCGTACACTTCGCTTGCCGCGAACTGGCGCAGTTCTTCGCGGTCGCCGCGCCAAAAGGCTTCCAGGATCATGCGGTAAGCGGCCTGAGCGCCTTCCACGAAGCGGGCAACATCGAAAACCGGATCGGCGGTGACGATGGCGCGGATGCCGTTCGCGGCCGCGTCCTCGAACGCCATGCCGCTCGCCTCGGGCCGCTCGGCGACCATTTCGGGCGTGGCGGCGACGGGCTCGGCGGCGGTGCCGGTTTCGGCGGGGCGCAGGATCGGCTGCTGCTCGGCGCCGGTGCGACGGCCGAGGACAGAGTAGAGGCGCAGGCCGACGAACAGGGCCACCATCGCCAAAAGCACAATTTCAGTCACTGCAGTCTCCGCCAAGCCAGCGCCTTACATAGGCGCGTGGACCCAAGGTTTCAAATGGCGCGCGGGTTCCGAGGCCCGAGCCACTGCCACGCCCCCGGCACCTTCTGTTGCGCCGCCTTGCCGCCCCTGCTACCCGCTTCGCCGAGCGGCCGCACCCCGGTTCGGCCCCCTCCACCCATTAGACTTGAAAGACCAAAAGATGGCCGAAGAAGCAGGCGCGGCGGGCGCAGCGGAGCAGCAGACCAACGGCGCCGACAACGGCCCGGAAGTTGGCATCATTTCGCAATATGTGAAGGACATGTCGTTCGAGAACCCGAACGCGCCGGCCGTTTACCAGTGGCAGGGCCAGCCGCAGATCGACGTCGGTTTCGACATCGGCGCGGCTCTGGTCGGCGAAGGCGTTCACGAAGTCACGCTGAAGGTCGACGTCCGCGCCCGCACCGAGGGCCAGACCGCCTTTGCGCTCGAGATCCTCTATGCCGGCCTCGTCGGCATGCGCAACGTGCCGGAAGAACAGGTGCAGCCCTTCCTGCTCGCCGAAGCGCCGCGCATCCTGTTCCCCTTCGTTCGCCAGATCGTGGCGCAGGCGGTGATCAACGGCGGCTTCCCGCCGCTGCTTCTCGACCCCATCGATTTCGGGGGCCTCTACATGCAGCGCGCGGCGCAGCAGCTGGCGGACCAGGGCGGCCTCACCGCAAGCGACACGGGCGGCCAGGCCTGATCGCGAACGGCGGGCGGCCGGAACAGGCGCGATGAACCTTTTAAAAGCGATGGGCACCATCGGCGGGCTCACCATGGTGAGCCGCGTGGCCGGTTTCGCGCGCGAAATGCTGATGTCGCGCATTATGGGCGCAAGCGCGGCCGCCGATGCCTTTTTTGTCGCCTTCCGCCTGCCCAACACCTTCCGCCGCTTGTTCGGCGAAGGCGCCTTTTCGGCGGGCTTCGTGCCCTTGTTCAGCCAGCGCTACCATGGCCCGGAAGGCGAAGCGGAGGCTAAGAAGTTTTCGGAAGAGGTGCTTGCGGTCTTCGTGCCGACTTTGATCCTCTTCACGCTGCTGTTCGAGATCATCATGCCGCTCTTCGTGGCGGCGATCTCGGGCTACGAAGGCGAGAAGCTTGCGCTTGCGACCTTCCTCACCCGCATCACCTTCCCGTACCTTCTGCTGATCAGCCTCGTCTCGCTCTTCTCCGGCATCCTCAACAGCCTCACGCGCTTCACCGCCGCCGCCTTTGCGCCGACGTTGCTCAACCTCGCAATGCTTGCCGCGATGCTGATCATGCCGGAAGGCGGCGCGGTCACCGCGACTGCGCTGGCCATCGGCGTCACCATTGGCGGCGTGATCCAGCTCCTCCTGCTGATAGTCTCGTGCCGCCGCGCCGGCGTGTCGCTGCGCCTCGGCCGGCCCAAGATGACTCCGGGCGTTCGGCAGTTTGTGCGGGTCGTGATCCCCGCCACCCTCGGCGCCGGCGTCTACCAGATCAGCGCTTTCATCGACACGTTTTTCCTCGCCCGGATCGGCACCGGCGCATTGAGCTGGTTCAATTATGCCGACCGTCTGAACCAGCTTCCGCTGGGCGTGATCGGCGCCGCGCTGGGCACCGCCATCCTTCCGCAGGTCAGCCGATTTGTCGGCGCAAACCAGCCAGGAGAAGCGGCGCGCGTCCAAGGCGAAGCGGCAGGCCTTGCCATGCTGCTCTGCCTCCCCGCCGCGCTTGCCCTCTGCGTCTCGGCCGAGCCGCTGATCGGCGCGATCTTCCAGGGCGGCGAGTTCACCGCCGAGGACGTACGGCTGACCGCTTTGGTGCTCAGCATCATCGTTCTCGGTCTGCCCGCTTACGTGCTGGTCAAGGTGCTGACCCCGGGCTTCTATTCGCGCCAGGACACCGCGACCCCCGTTAAGACCGCCGCGGTTGTGCTGATCGCCAACGTCGTCCTGAACTTCGTGCTGATCCCGCCCTTCGGCATCGGCGGCCTCGCCGCGGCGATCGCCATCGCAAGCTGGCTCAACTGCATCATCCTCTACGTCATTCTCCACCGCCGCGGCCACTTCTATGTCGAGAAGTGGCTCGCGAGCCGCATCTTGCGACAGCTCGTCGCCGGCGCCGCGATGGTTGCGGCGCTGCTCGCCTTACGCTGGCTGCTCGCCGACTGGTTCACCGGTGACGCGCTCCAGCGGCTCGTCGCGGTCGGCGCCATCGTCGGCGCCGGCATGGCCATCTATTTCCCAATCGTGTGGTTTATCGGCGGCGTCGACAAGGCCGCCTTTAAGAGCCTGCTTCGCCGCGAAAGGCCTGCCAAGAATGCCGCCTGAAGCCCCTGCCCCGGTAACCCGGGTCGTCTCCGGCATCCAGCCGACCGGCAACCTTCACCTCGGCAACTATCTCGGCGCCATCAAGCGCTGGGTGCAGATGCAGGAGGAGGCGGAATGCTTCTTCTTTCTCGCCGATCTCCACGCAATCACGGTCTATAACGACCCCGCCGAGCTTGCCGCCAACGTGCGCGAAATGGCGGCGGCGTTGATCGCCTGCGGGATCGATGAGGGAAAGTCGGTCTTGTTCAACCACGCCCGGGTGCCGGCGCACCCCGAAATGGCGTGGATTCTGAACTGCACGGCCCGCATCGGCTGGCTCAATCGGATGACCCAGTTCAAGGACAAGGCCGGCAAGAACCGCGAAGGCTCAAGCGTCGGCCTTTACGCCTACCCGGTGCTGCAGGCCGCCGACGTTTTGCTCTACCAGGCGAGCCATGTGCCCGTCGGCGAGGACCAGAAGCAGCATATCGAGCTGATCCGCGACATCGCCACCAAGTTCAACACCGACTATCGCGAGATCTTCGCGCTCCCCGAGCCTCAGATCGCGGCGGAAGGCGCGCGGATCATGAGCCTGCGCGATGGCAGCGCCAAGATGTCGAAATCCGACCCGTCGGACATGAGCCGGATCAACCTGACCGACGATACCGATCTGATCGTGCAGAAGATCCGCAAGGCAAAGACGGACGCCGAGCCGCTGCCGGAAAACATGGACGGCCTCGCCGGCCGCGCCGAAGCGCGCAACCTCGTCACCATCTATTCGGTGCTTACCGACGAGCCCGCGCAGGCGGTGCTGTCGCGCTTCGCCAGCCAGGGCTTCGGTGCGTTCAAGCCGGCACTCGCCGATCTGCTGGTCGAGACGATGCGACCGATCAAGAGCCGACTCGATGCGCTGCGCGGCGATCCTGCCGAGCTCGACTCGATCTTGGAGCGCGGGGCGGACAAAGCAGCGGCGATCGCGAAGCCGACGCTCGGCGCGGCCTACGAGGCGGTGGGGCTGAGGCGGAGGGGCTGACGGCCCCTCGCACGCGCGCACAATTCGTCTTTCTTCAGCAACCGTTCAGCGGCTTGGTGGAATCGGGAACAGCGTCTATATAGCTGACTATTCTCCCTTTTTCGAAAGGCTGCGTACCGATGTCCCTGTCCAAGAAGATCCTGAAGCTTGCCGCCCCCGCCGCGCTGCTCGCGCTCAGCGCCTGCGCCACCGGCTTCCCGGCGCAGGTGTCGCGCTACCAGGCAATGCCCGCGCCGCAAGGCCAGAGCTTTGTTATCGAATCCGCCGATCCGGAAGACCGCGGCGGCCTCGAATTCTCGCAATATGCCGAACTCGTCCGGCGGCACCTCCTCGCCCAGGGCTATAGCGAAGCGCCGTCGCGCTCCGCCGCCACCTTGGTCGTTGCGGTCGATTACGGTGTCGACGACGGCAAGCAGCAGGTCGTCTCGCGCCCCGGCTTCTCCCGCTTCGGCTGGGGCGCCTGGGGTCCGTACCGCCCGCGCTTCTCGCGCTTCGGCGGCTATTACGGGCGCCGCAGCCCCTTTTATTACGGCTGGAACGACCCGCTTTGGTACTCGCCGTTCGGCGGCGGCTATGAGGATATCGACGTCTACACCGTCTACACCAGCTTCCTCGACCTCGACATCCGCCGCGCCGCCGACAACCAGTCAGTGTTCGAAGGCACGGCTCGCGCCCGTTCGCGCACCGACGATCTGAGGACTCTGGTCCCCAACCTCGTTGAAGCGATGTTCACCGGTTTCCCGGGCAATTCGGGCGAGCAGGTGCGGATCACCGTTCCGCCGCCGCCGCGCGACCGGTAAAACTTATCGTCCGAAAGTGGTACTTTCGGCCGGTTTAGAGACAAAGAAGGGAGGACCGGGTGGCCGGTTCTCCCTTTTTGTATGGGCGTTCAACGGGCGTTCACCGGCCGGGGCCGAGCCTGGCTCGGCAGGGGATTAGGGGTTCAAGGGAGGAATGATGCGGAAATTTGGATGGGCGGCCGGTGCGGCCGCGCTGGCGCTGTGCGTCGCGGTGACGGCCGAGGCGCAGACGGCGCAAACCGGCAATGAAGATCAGGTCGAGGAAATCGTCGTTACCGGCCGCAAAAGCGGCGTTCCGATGTGGACGGTGCGCAGCGACACGACCACGTTGGTGCTGGTTGGCACGATCGAGGGTGTTTCCAAGACAACCAAGTGGGACCCGGTGGCGCTAACGGAAACGCTGCGCAGGGCCGACCGGGTCTGGTTCCCGGAGATGCAGGGCTTCACTGCCTCCTTGTTCTCGGCAATCGGCTGGATCGCGAAATACAACGCCATGGGCAGCCTGCCCAAGGCGCAAAGCCTCAGCCATTTTGCAAGCCCGTCGGACATGACCCGCCTCGCGGCTTTGTCGGCGCGCAAGATGGCGCGCAGCGACTATGACCGGCGCCACCCGCTCCATCTGTCGCGGGACCTTCAGGACCGGGCGAAAGGCGACATCGATTTCGGCCAGTCGGCGGCGATGTACGTCCGCCGGGCCGTGAGCAAGTATAAGCTCAACATGGTGCCGATCCCCCGATCGAAGGCGAAGCCGCTCGTGAAGGACCTGTTCGCCTCCACGCCGGCCGACCACCTGCCGTGCCTCCAGGCCTCCATTTCCCTTGCGGAAGCAGGCCCCGCGGCCGTGCAGGCGCGTTCGGATGCCTGGGCAAGCCGGCGGGTGCAGGACGTGCTCAATTCACCCGCGCAGGCGACCCATGAGCAATGCTGGCCAGCCGAGCTGATCTCCAACGCCGGGCCGGATCTGACGTCGGAACTCACGGCGCTTCTGGCCGAGCCGAAGGTCACTCTGGCGGTGCTGAGCCTAAGGACGCTGGCGGGCAAGGATGCCATCCTCGACCGCCTCCAAGCCGCCGGGTACGACATCCAAGGGCCGAGCTGGAAGTGAAGGAGGGTGGCGCTGGCTGGCCCCGGCGCCCCTAGCGGCGGATCAGCAGCACGCCGGCGAGGATCGCCGCGGCACCAAGGAGGCGGCCGGCATCGATCGGTCGCCTCTCCAGGCCCAAGGCGCCGAACTGATCGAGGAGCAGCGCCATGCCGAGCTGCCCGGCAATCAGCAGGGCGATGAAGTAGGCAAGGCCGATTCGCGGCGCGGCGAACGCGGCGGCGGCGACGAAGAAGGCACCGTACAGGCCTCCCACCCAGGCTTGCGGCGGAAGCGCCCGCATCGCCGCGGCGTTCGGCCGAACGCCGAGCGCAAGCGCGAAGATCAGCAACGCGATCGTCCCGACGGCGAAGCTTACCAAAGCCGCGTTGACCGGGGAGTTCACCGCCCGCGACAGCATCGCGTTGGTCGGCGTCTGCAGCGCCGCGCAGGCGCCGCTGATCAGCGCGGCAAGGATCGCAAGGGCTACGACCGGATTGGCCGGCACGCCTCCCGGCTCAGCCTTCGAGCTGGCGGGTAAGCAGCCGGATGTCGGAGTCGAGCTCCGGATCCTGCGCGCGCAATTTCTCGATCTGGCGAACGGCGTGGATCACCGTGGTATGATCGCGCCCGCCGAAGCGGCGGCCGATCTCCGGCAGGCTGCGCGGCGTCAGCTGCTTCGACAGGTACATGGCGACCTGGCGCGGGCGGGCGACTTCGCGCGAGCGGCGGGCCGAGGTCATCTCCGCCTTGCGGATGCGGAAATGCTCGGAGACACGGGTCTGGATCTCGTCGATGGAGATTCGCCGCTGGTTGGCGCGCAAGGTCGAGGCGAGCACTTCGGTGACAAAATCGAGGTCGATCGGCCGATTCTGCATCGCCGCGTAAGCCGCGATCCGGTTTAGCGCGCCTTCGAGCTCGCGGACGTTGGAGCTGATCCTTTTGGCGAGGAACATCACCACTTCTTCCGGCACCTGAACGTCCGGAAGCGCTTCGAGCTTCTTCAGGATGATGTTCAAGCGAAGTTCGAGATCGGCCTGGTTGATGTCGGCGACGAGGCCCCAGGACAGGCGCGACAGGATGCGCGGCTCGATGCCGTCGAGATCCTGCGGCGCACGGTCAGAACTGATCACCAGCCGCCGTCCGGCCGAGATGATCTCGTTCATGGTGTGGAAGAATTCTTCCTGAGTCGATTCCTTGCCGGCGATGAACTGCACGTCGTCGATCATCAGCAGGTCGGCGGCGCGAAGCTGCTGCTTGAACTGGATGGTGTCGTTCGCGCGAAGCGCGGCGACGAACTCGACCATGAACTTTTCGGCCGACATGTAGATGATCCGCGCCCGCGGGCGCAGCCGGTGGAATTCGTGGCCGATGGCGTGAAGCAGGTGGGTTTTGCCCCGCCCGGTTCCGCCATGGAGGAAGAGCGGGTTGAAGACGACGTTCTCGGCCGTCGCAAGCGTCCGCGCGGCGTTGAACGCAACCTCGTTCGCTTTGCCGACCACGAAGTTCTCAAACCGGTAACGCGGCTCCAAGGCCACCGCGTAAAGCCCCTCGCCGACCGACGACGGCTCTTCGGCGGCGGGCGGTGCCGGGATTTCGACAAGGGCGGCGGTGCGCGGGGCGGCGGCGCCGACGCCGATCTGGATCTGAAGCACGGCGGGATAATGCTGGCCCCAGGCAAGGGCGAGGCGCTCGGCGAAATGGGTCTGCACCCAATCGGCCATGAACTGGGACGGGAGCTCGAGTCGCAGGGTTCCGGTTTCGGTGTCGAACTGGCCGAGGCCGATCGGACGCAGCCAGCCGTCGAAGGTGCGGGCACCGCAATCGCGGCGCAGGCCGGCGCGGATCGACTCCCAGGCGGCCTGGAGCGGATCAGCCTGGCCGGGAGCCGCGAACGCTTCCCCCTTGAACGGCTTTTGAGACACCAACGCATCCCCCTCTTTTTTGGCCGAATACCGGGCCTTGTTCTTATAGTCTCAGCGCAAAGCTTTCCCGCGCACGGCAAGGCCCCCCGGCGGCACCGATTCGCAAAGTCTCTCGTGCTGTTTGCGTCCGACAGGAGATTCGCCCCGCCGGAGCCGCCTTTTTAAGGACGGGTTCGCGAACCGATCAAGGGCTTAAAATTTCAGCGCGTCTATTAAAGTGTTTGACAGTAGGTTTTCTGCGGAATTCTGCAGAAACGGCAGAAAACTCCGGTTTCTGCCCCGCACCTGCCGCGAATCGCGGGAATCGCTGGGTTTTTTGAGAAAGGTCGATGACACGCGAAAAACCCGCCGGGGCAAGCCCCGACGGGTTAACACTGATCAACAATGCCGAATGCCTGATTCAGGCGAGCGCGGCGATCCGCTTGGTGAGGCGCGAAAACTTGCGGGAGGCGGTGTTCTTGTGAACGACGCCCTTGGACACGCCGCGCGCCAGTTCCGGCTGAACCTTGCTGATCGCGGCAAGCGCCATCGCCTTGTCGCCGGCTTCGATCGCCGCTTCGACCTGCTTCACGTAGGTGCGGATGCGGCTGACGCGTGCGCCGTTGATGGCGGCGCGGCGGTCGTTGCGGCGGATGCGTTTCTTTGCTTGCGGCGTGTTCGCCATCTCGGAGTGCCTCTTATTTCGAAATGAAAAGGGCGCGGTCAACCGAACCGCACCCGCTCGAGCAGCCCTCTACGCAACGGGGGCGCGAAGGTCAACTCAGGAGCGCTGGCACCGAGGGCAGAAAAAGGTCGACCGGCCGGAGTGCACGTCCCGCTGAACCAAGCCCCCGCAAGCACAGGCCTCCCCTTCCCGCCCGTAGACCAGGAACTGCTTGGAGAAATAGCCGAGTTCGCCGTCCGGCCGGGCATAATCGCGCAAGGTGGAGCCGCCCGCCTCGATCGCCGACAGAAGCACCGCCTTCACCGCCTCAACCAGGCGCTCCAGCCGCATCAGCGATATTCGCCCCGCCGCGCGCGACGGCGCGATCCCCGCCATGTGCAGCGCCTCGCAGACATAGATGTTGCCGAGGCCGGCGACGATTCGCTGGTCGAGCAGCATCGCCTTGATCGGTGCCGCGCGCCCTTTCAGTGCCCTTTGCAGGGCCGCGGCATTGAATTCTTCGCCGAGCGGCTCCGGCCCCATCTTCCGGAAGGGTTCGTGCTCGGTCAGTTCCTCGGTGGGCACCAGATCCACCGATCCGAAGCGTCGTGGGTCGTTGAGCGCAAGCTGCCGCCCTTCCTCCGTGTCCAGCACAAAATGGTCGTGCGCGCCCAGCTCTTCCGGATCGACCCGCCATCGACCCGACATGCCGAGGTGGAAGATCAGCGTGTCGCCGCGGTCGGTGTCGATTAACCCGTATTTGGCGCGGCGCGAAAGGCCGGTAACTCGCGCGCCCGTCAGCCGCTGCCGCAAGTCGATCGGGAACGCCCGGCGGAGGTCGGCGCGGCGCACCTCCACGTTGGTGAGGCGCCTCCCCTCCAGCACCGGAACAAGTCCGCGCACCGTTGTTTCGACTTCGGGCAGTTCAGGCATGGGGCAAAAGGCTCAAAGATGGCGGATGCACAGGAGCGGAAACCCCTGCTAGAGGCGAGCGCGATGGACAAGGTTTCTTTCGGCTTCGAAGATGTCGCCCCCGACGAGAAGACGCGCCGCGTCGGCTCGGTCTTCTCCCGCGTCGCCTCGCGCTACGACCTGATGAACGACGTCATGTCGGGCGGGCTGCACCGGCCGTGGAAGGACATGTTCGTCCGCCGCGTCGCGCCGCGCCGGGGCGAGCACATCCTCGACATGGCCGGCGGCACCGGCGACATCGCCTTTCGCTTGGCGCGCCGCGGGGCGCGGATCACGGTTGCGGACATCAGCCGTGAAATGCTCGACGTCGGCAGGGAGCGGGCCGCGAAGCAGAATATCGAGGGCCTGATCTGGTCTCACCAAAATGCTGAGGAGCTGGAATTCCTGGACCGAAGCTTCGATGCTTACACCATCGCCTTCGGCATCCGGAACGTCACGCACGTCCAAAAGGCGCTGGAGGAAGCCCACCGGGTGCTGAAGGTCGGCGGCCGCTTCTTCTGCCTCGAATTTTCCACCACCACCTGGCCCGGCTTCGCGCAGGTTTACGATGCTTACTCGCTCCACGTCGTGCCCAAGCTCGGGAAGGCGGTGGCGCAGGATGAAGAGAGCTACCGCTACCTCGTCGAATCGATCCGCCGCTTTCCGCCGATGAACGAGTTCCGGGCGATGATCGAAAAGGCCGGCTTCGTGCAGACGAAGGCCGAGCCGATCCTTGGCGGCCTTGTGGCCATCCATTCCGGCTGGAAGATCTGAATTGACCCACGCCGCCGTTCACATCTGGCGCCTCTGGAAGTGGGGCCGCGTGCTTGCCCGCCACGGTGCCTTGCGCGGGATCGAGCGCGACCCGAACACGCCCCCGTTAGTACGCAGGGCGGCCCGGATCCTCCGCTTCGGCGCGCGCGTCCCCGTTCAGCCACGCTATGGCGAAGCGTTCGTTGAGCTCGGGCCCGCGGCGATCAAGTTCGGCCAGGCGCTCGCCACCCGGCCAGACCTGGTCGGCGCAAAGGCCGCGCACGACCTCCAACTCCTCCAGGACAATCTCCCCGCCGCGCCGTTCGAGCAGGTCCGCGCCGCGATTGAGCAGGGTCTCGAAAAGCCGCTGGAAGACGTGTTCCGCGAGATCGATCCCGAACCGGTCGGCGCCGCGTCCATCGCGCAGGTGCACCGCGCCATCACCACCGACGGCCACCTCGTCGCGGTCAAGGTGCTGCGCCCGAACATCGAGGAGGATTTCGCCCGCGCCCTCGACACCTATCAATGGGCGGCGACGCGGATGGAACGGATGGGCGGCGAGGTCACCCGCCTTCGCCCACGCGCCGTTATCGCTCATTTCAAGCAATGGACCGCCCGCGAGCTCGACTTGCGGCGCGAAGCCGCTTCCGCGTCCGAGCTTCGCGAGAACCTGGTTGCCGAAAGCGGCTTCTACGTCCCGGCCATCGATTGGACCCGCACCTCGCGGCGGGTGATGACGCTGGAATGGATCGACGGCATCAAGCTCACCGACCGCGATGCCCTGGTCGAAGCCGGGCACGACCTGCGCTCGCTGGCGTCGATCCTGGTGCGCGCTTTCCTTCGCCAGTCGGTGATCGACGGCTTCTTCCATGCGGATCTTCACCAGGGAAATCTCTTTGCGCTTCCCGACGGCCGCCTCGCCGCGATCGACTTCGGGATCATGGGCCGGATCGACCGGCAGGCGCGGCGCTGGCTTGCCGAAATCCTCTACGGCCTCCTCACCGGCAATTACCGCCGCGTCGCGGAAATCCATTTCGAGGCGCAGTACGTGCCGGCCCACCACAATGTCGACGAGTTCGCCACCGCGCTGAGGGCAGTCGGCGAGCCGATCCGCGGCCTGCCGGTGAAGGACATCTCCATCGGCCAGATGCTGGACGGGCTGTTCACCATCACCCGCGACTTCGAAATGCCGACCCAGCCGCATCTCCTGCTCCTTCAGAAGACGATGGTGATGGAGGAAGGCGTCGCCCACGCGCTCGATCCGGACATCAACATGTGGGAAGCGGCCGAGCCCTTTCTGCGCGACTGGATGCGCGGCGAACTGGGCCCGGAAGCGGCGCTCGCCGACCGGCTGGTGACCGACTTCCGCACCTTTGCGATGATCCCCGAGCTCATACGCCGGATTGACCATTATTACCCCGCCCCCGGTGCCGCCCCGCCCGATCCGCCGCTTCCCGACGTGGTGGTGGTGCAGCCGCGGCACGGGCTTCGCTACACCGCTACCGCGATACTGGCGGCGGCCGCTGGCGCGGCGGCGACACTGCTCTTATTCTAAGGCCGTGCGGGGCAAATCGATCCTTCTGATCGTCGGCGGCGGAATTGCCGCTTACAAAACGTGCGAGCTGATCCGGCTGATCCGAAAGGCGGGCGGCACAGTGCGCTGCGTGCTGACCGCAGGCGGCGCGCAGTTCGTGACGCCGATGACGCTTGCGGCGCTGTCCGAGCAGCCCGTGCATACCAGCCTGTGGGACCTCAAGGACGAGGTGGAGATGGGGCATATCCAGCTCTCCCGCCAGGCGGATCTGGTTGTCGTTTGCCCCGCCACCGCCGACCTCCTCGCCAAGATGGCGACTGGAATAGCCGACGATCTCGCCACTACTCTCCTTGTCGCCACCGACAAGCCGGTGCTCGCCGTGCCGGCCATGAACGTGCGCATGTGGCAGCACGCGACGACGGAGCGGAACGTCGAGCGGTTGCGCGCGGACGGTGTGACGATCATCGAGCCCGACGAGGGGGAGATGGCGTGCGGCGAGTATGGGCCGGGACGTCTCCCGGAGCCTGAAGCCATTGCGGCGGCGATCGCGGCCGAGCTGCGCGAGCCGGGGCCGCTTTCCGGCAGGCACGTCATTGTCACGGCAGGGCCGACGCACGAGCCAATCGATCCTGTGCGGGTGATCGCCAACCGCTCCTCAGGCAAGCAGGGCTTCGCCATTGCGCAGGCGCTTGCCGAGCTCGGTGCCCGGGTCACCTTGGTCGCCGGTCCAGTAGCCGAGCAGACCCCGACAGGGGTCACGCGGTTGAACGTCGAGACCGCCCGCGAGATGGCCCAAGCGGTGGAGGCCGCCCTCCCCGCCGATGCCGCGATATTGGTCGCCGCGGTCGCGGATTGGGGTGTGGAGGCGGCGCCATCCAAGCTCAAGAAAGCCGCCGGCCCGCCACAGCTTCGTTGGACCGAGAACCCGGACATCCTCGCCACGCTTGCCGCGCACCCGGAGCGGCCGCAGCTGCTGGTCGGCTTCGCGGCGGAAACGGACGATGTGATCGCCAACGCCCGCGACAAGCTTGCCCGTAAGGGTTGCGACTGGATCGTGGCAAACGATGTTTCAGGCGACGTAATGGGTGGGGATCGAAACCGGGTTCATCTAGTCACGCGCGCCACCACCGAAGAGTGGGACGAGGCGCCGAAGATGGAGGTCGCGCGGCGGCTCGCCGCCCGCATTGCCCACGCGCTGGGGGAGACAAAAGGATCATGATCGACATCGCCTTGAAGCGGCTTCCGCACGGCGAGGGCCTGCCGCTGCCTTCCTACGCAACCGCGGGCGCGGCCGGAATGGATGTCGTTGCCGCCGAGAGCCTCACCCTTGCGCCGGGCGCGCGCCATGCCGTCGCCACCGGGTTCGCCATCGCCATTCCTGAGGGGCATGAAGTGCAGGTGCGGCCGCGTTCCGGGCTGGCGCTCAAGAACGGCATCACCTGCCTCAACACGCCGGGCACGATCGACAGCGACTATCGCGGCGAAGTGAGGGTGATTCTCGCCAACCTCGGCTCGGAGCCTTTCGAGGTGGTCCGCGGGGAACGCATCGCGCAGCTCGTGCCGGCGCCCGTGCTTCTTGCGTCGCTCACCGAGGTGGAGGAACTGGACGGCACCGCGCGGGGCACCGGCGGGTTCGGCTCCACCGGCCGGTGAGCCTCAGCGACGAGGAACTGGACCGCTACGCCCGCCACATCGTCCTGAAGGAGATCGGCGGCGCGGGGCAGAACAAGCTGCGATCCGCCACCGTCGCGGTGATCGGCGCGGGCGGCATCGGTTCGCCGGCCATCCAGTATCTCGCAGCAGCCGGGGTCGGCGGGTTGCGGATCATTGACGACGACACAGTCAGCCTCGACAACCTACAGCGCCAAATCCTGTTCGGAACAGGCGACGTCGGCCGCTCCAAGGCGGCCGTCGCGGCAGAGGCCGTCAAGCGCCTCAACCCGCACGTGCGGGTGGAGGCGGTGGAGGAACGCGTGACCCCGGCCTCTGTCGAGCCCCTGCTCGGCAGCGCCGACCTGGTGCTCGACGGAAGCGACAATTTCGCCACCCGGCTGCTGGTCTCGGACTTCCTCACCCGCGCCCGCGTTCCGCTGGTCTCCGCGGCTATCGGCCAGTTCCAGGCGCAGGTCGGCACCTTTCGCGGCTGGGAGGCGGACAAGCCCTGCTACCGCTGCTTCGTCGGCGATGCCTTCGACGCCGAGGATTGCGACACATGCTCGGAGCTCGGCGTGCTCGGCGCCATTGCGGGCATCGCCGGAAGCTTCGCGGCGCTGGAGGCGGTTCGTCAGATCGTCGGCTTCGGCGACGAAGCAACGGGACGCATCCACATCGTCGATGGCCTAAAGCCCGCCATGCGCTCGATCCGGATCGTCAAGGATCCCGCCTGCTCGGGCTGCCGAAGCGCCTAAGCGGGGAGCTGCCCCGCCGCGCTTTGCAATTGCGCCAGGCTGAGCAGGACCAGCCCAAGCCCGAGAGCGATGTCGAAGCCGCGCACCGGCCGCATGCGCCGGCCGCGGCGGCGGGTCACCATGTCGAAGGCGGTGATCAAAAGCACGGACAAGCCGCACAGCCCCGCCACCGCCGCACCGGCCGCGAAGGGCCAAAGCAGCGCCTGCTCACTCTTCGCCAGGAACGGCCAAAGGAGCAGCGCCAGGAGGGTGGCAGTGACGCCGATCCCGCTGGCGCGGCCAAGGGTCCAGACGTTCCCCATCAGCCCTTCGGCTTGGCCGGAGCCTTTTTGGCAGGCGCTTTTTTCTTGGCCGCCGGCTTCTTCGCCGCAGCGGGCTTGTCGGCCGCCGCCTTCTTCGCCGGCGCCTTTTTTGCGGGCTTGCGGCCTTTTTTGACGGGACCACCCTTTGCCGCGCGGTCGTCGATCAGCTGCGCGGCCTCTTCCAAGGTCAGACCGTCTGGTTCGATGGACTTCGGCAAAGTGGCGTTGGTGGTGCCGTCGGTGACGTACGGGCCGAAGCGCCCTTCCATCAGCTTGATCTCCAGCTCGGTGCGCGGGTGGGCACCGAGGATCTTGAGCGGCTCGCGCGCCGCGCCTCGACCGCGGCCTCCACCAGCCGCGGCCTCGGCAAGCTTCACTACCGCCGCGTTCATGCCCGTTTCGAACACGTCGGCGGTTGAGGAGAGCTTCGCATACTTGCCATTGTGCGCGAGGTACGGCCCGTAACGCCCTATCGACGCGGTGATAATTTCGCCGGTCTCCGGGTGCGCACCGATCGTCCTCGGCAGCGACAGGAGCCGGACTGCGAGGTCGAGATCAAGCTCGCCCGCGTCCTTGGGAATGGACGCCCGCTTCGCCTCTTTGCCTTCGCCCATCTCGATGTAGGGTCCGAAGCGGCCGCTCTTGCGGCTGATGTCCTGCCCCGTCTCGGGATGCTGGCCGAGGATTTCCGGGCCTGCGTCGGCGCCCGCTTCGTCGCCGCCCTGGCCGAAGCGGCGGGTGAATTTGCACTCGGGGTAATTCGAGCAGGCGACGAACGCGCCGAAGCGGCCGCCGCGAAGCGCGAGACGGCCATCGCCGCACGCGGGGCAGCCCCGCGCGTCGGAGCCGTCACCTTTGTCCGGAAACAGCCAGGGCGACAGGAACTCGTCCAGCGCAACGGTGATCTCCGACGGCTTCTGCTCCATGATCTCGGCGGTCTTCGGCTTGAAGTCGCGCCAAAAGGCCTCGAGCACCTTCTGCCACTCCGCCCGGCCGCCCGAAATGTCGTCGAGCTCGTCTTCCAAATGCGCGGTAAAATCGAAGGACACATAGCGTTCGAAGAAGCGCTCAAGGAAGGCGGTGAGCAGCCGGCCGCTTTCTTCCGGAATGAAGCGGTTCTTCTCCACCCGCGTGTAGCCGCGGTCCTTCAGCGTCTGCAGAGTCGCGGCGTAAGTGGACGGGCGGCCGATGCCGAGCTCTTCCATCTTCTTGACCAGCGACGCTTCCGAATAACGGGGCGGCGGCTGGGTGAAATGCTGCTCGGCGATGACCTTCTTCTTGGCCGGCGCATCGCCTTCCTTGAGGCGCGGCAGGCGGCGGCTGTCCTCGTCGCCTTCGTCGTCGCGGCCTTCCTCGTACAAAGCGAGGAAGCCGGGGAAGAGCACCACTTGGCCGGTCGCGCGCAACGCCGTCTGGCCCGTGCCGTCGGTGAGCTCGGCGGTAGTCCGCTCGAGCCGCGCGGAGGCCATCTGGCTGGCAAGAGCCCGCTTCCAGATCAGGTCGTAAAGGCGCGCGTGATCGCCCGATCCGGCGCGGTCCTTGGAGAAGTCGGTCGGGCGGATCGCCTCGTGCGCTTCCTGGGCGTTCTTGGCCTTGGATTCGTAGTGGCGCGGCTTGTCGGGTACGTAGCCGGCGTCGAAGCGGTTCGCGACCGCCTTGCGCGCCGCCGACACTGCCTCCGGCGCCATCTGCACGCCGTCGGTCCGCATGTAGGTGATGGTGCCGTCTTCGTAGAGCCCCTGCGCCACGCGCATAGTGTGGCTCGCGGAAAAACCGAGCTTGCGCGCCGCTTCCTGCTGAAGCGTCGATGTGGTGAACGGCGGCGGCGGGTTGCGGCGAAGCTCTTTGGCCTCAACGCTTGCCACGGAGAAGCGGCCGGCCTCAACCGTCGCCTTGGCCGCTTCGGCGGACCCAGCATCGCCGAGGCTGAGCTTGTCCACCTTCTCACCCTTGAGGCGCACCAGACGGGCGAGGAACTCCGTCCCGTCCGCCTCCATCAAGGCGGCGACGCTCCAATATTCCTGCGCCCGGAACAGCTCGATCTCGCGCTCCCGGTCCACCACCAGGCGAAGCGCGACCGACTGCACCCGCCCCGCCGACTTGGCACCGGGCAGCTTGCGCCACAGCACCGGCGAGAGAGTGAAGCCGACCAGGTAATCCAGCGCGCGGCGGGCGCGGTAGGCGTCGATCAGATCCTCATCGAGCGCGCGCGGGTGCTGCATCGCTTCCAGCACCGTTGCCTTGGTGATCGCGTTGAAGGTGACCCGCTCCACGTCCGCCGGCAGCGCCTTGCGCTTCCGTAATACCTCCTGGACGTGCCAGCTGATCGCCTCGCCCTCACGATCGGGATCGGTTGCGAGGATCAGCGACGTCGCCTTCTTCGCCTCGTCGGTGATCGCTTTCAGCTGCCGCGCCTTGTCCGCGTAGGTTTCCCATTCCATCGAGAAACCCTCGTCCGGGTTCACCGAACCGTCCTTGGGCGGCAAATCGCGGACGTGGCCGTAGGAGGCCAGCACGCGGTAACCGCTGCCGAGATACTTCTCGATGGTTTTGGCCTTGGCGGGCGATTCGACGACAACGAGTTTCATGGGGCGGAAGGGTCCTTACACGTACGCGCATAGGGTGGTGACCCCAGAGTAGGCCCGTCAAGCGGCCATCTTGCGCCGCTTCGGATAGGCTTAGCCGACGAGGCTTGCCTTGCCTCCCGCATGCCGCTCAAGGCGTCCGGCAAGTTCCAGTTCGAGCAGTATGGTATGCACCACTGCCGGCGGGAGGCCCGACTGGCGGATGATTTCGTCCACCGGCACCGGGGTTCCGTTGAGCAGGTCGGCAACCGTGCGGCGGGCGCTTTCGTCGGCGTCGGCCGTTGCTTCGGGCGCCGCATAGCTGCGGTCGGGGGTGCGGAAGGGGCGGATGCGCAGCGGGTTGATCGCTTCCATCACGTCGTCCGCGTTCTGGATCAGGGTCGCGCCGTCGCGGATTAGCTGGTTGCAGCCCTGCGCGCGTGGATCGAGCGGGGAGCCGGGCACCGCCATCACTTCCCGGCCGAAATCGGCGGCGAAGCGGGCTGTGATCAGAGAGCCGGAGCGCGGCGCCGCTTCCACCACCACCGTGCCGTGCGCCAGGCCGGCGATGATCCGGTTGCGGGACGGAAAGTGGCGGGCGCGCGGCTCGACGCCGGGCGGCTGCTCGGCCACCAGCAGCCCGCGCTCGGCAATCGCCTGCTGCCGCGCCTGGTTCTCCGGCGGGTAGACGACGTCGATCCCGCCCGCGACGATGGCGATCGTGCCGGCCTCGAGCGATCCGTCATGGGCCGCGCTGTCGATGCCCCGGGCGAGGCCGGAAACTACGCTTGCCCCCGCCTCGCCAAGGCCGGTGGCGAGCTGACGCGCAAAGCGGCAGGCGGCGGCGGACGCGTTGCGCGCGCCGACTACCGCCACCGCCGTCTTGTCGAGCAAGGTGAGGTGGCCTTTTACAATTAGCGCCGGCGGCGCGGTCTCGATCTCGGCGAGCAAAGGCGGGTAGAGCCCCTGGCCCAGGAACAGGTAACGCGCGCCGAGCCGCGCCACTTCCTCCACTTCGCGCTCAATCGCAGCCCGGCTGGCGAGCTTGGGCGCCCGGCCGCCGCCGCGCGCGGCGAGATCGGGGATGGCGGACATCGCCGCAGCGGCGGAGCCGAAGCGGGCGAGGAGCTGGAAATAGGTGACCGGCCCGATATTCTCGGACCGGATCAGCCGCAGCCGGGCGATCTGGTCTTCGCTCGCGCCCGTGTCAGCCATTGCGGCTTGCGCCCACCTTAGGCTCGGTCCCCGACAGCAAGCGGTCCAAGTTGCCGCGATGCTTCCAGATCACGAGCAGGCCGAGGCCGAGGAACAGCAGGGCTAGGTCGAAGCGACCGAGAACCGCTGCCGCCACGGGACTGACGAAGGCTGCGGCCATTCCGGCCACGGAGGAATAGCGGATCAAGACCAGCAAGCCGATCCAAACGACCGCATAGGCCCCTGGCCCCGCCCAGTGCAGCTCGCCGATGACGGAAAAGCCGATCAGGATGCCGAACAGGGTCGCTACGCCCTTGCCGCCGACAAACTTCAACCACACCGGGAACAGATGGCCGAGCAGCGCAAAGATTGCGGCAAGGCCGGCAGTGCCCGGAAACAGCCGCTCGCACAGGATCACCGCCGCCGTTCCCTTGGCACCGTCGAGGATCAGGGTCGCCGCAGCGAGACCCTTGCGGCCGGTGCGAAGCACGTTGGTGGCGCCGATATTGCCGGAGCCGATGGTCCGCAAATCGCCGGCGCCGCTCAGCCGGGTCAGCAGAACGCCGAACGGAATCGACCCGAGCAGGTAGGCGAGCAGCAATGCCAGCAATGGCCCCGCCATCGTCTCTGTTGTCACGAGTTCCCCCCGGAAAGCCGCGCCGAACCTAGCAAATGGCGGAAGCCGCGCAATCGATTTGCATCAACGCGCGAAGATTTCGCTGCTTGCCGGCCGGGCTGCGGCGGGTAAAGCGGCGGCTGTGACCGCGCCCCGCCCCCTGCTTGTCTTCGATTCCGGCATAGGCGGGCTCTCGGTACTCGGCCCGATCCGCGCGCTTCTGCCCAACGCACCGATTGTCTACGCCGCCGACAGCGCCGGCTACCCCTACGGCACCCGCACAGCGGTCGAGATCGAGGCCCGTGTGCCGGCCTTGCTCGGGCGGCTCGCGGAGCGCTTCGACCCGGAGCTGGTGGTTATCGCCTGCAACACGGCCTCCACCATCGCGCTCGACGCAGTGCGCTTCGCGCTCGATCTGCCGGTGGTCGGCACCGTTCCCGCGATCAAGCCCGCGGCCGCTTTGTCGAAGACCCGCACCATCGGAGTCCTCGGCACCGAAGCGACGGTGCGCCAGCCTTATGTCGACCGGCTCGCCGAGCAGCACGCCACCGACTGTACGGTGGTCCGCTACGGCTCGGCGGAACTGGTCGACCTTGCCGAGGCGAAGCTTCGCGGCGACGCCACCGACCCCCAGGTCTTTCGCCGCATCCTGCAGGCCTTGTTCGACCAGCCCGGTGGGGAGGAAATCGACACGGTGGTTCTGGCCTGCACGCATTTCCCGTTGGTCGAGGAGGAGCTTGCCGCGGCATCCCCCCGGCCGGTACGCTTCGTGGACGGCAAGGAAGGCATCGCCCGCCGCACCGCGTGGCTGCTTCGCGGCCGCACCTGGCCGGACGCTCCGGCTGAAGGAATGGCGGTCTTCACGGCACGCGACACGAACATCGACGCCTATCGCGCCGGCCTTGCCCGCTTCGGGCTGTCGCGGGTGGTGACACTCGCCGGGCTTGGGTCTATGAGCGCGCCGCATCTGGCGTAAGGCTTGGCCGATCGGCTATAGGCCAAGCGGGACTCCGGGGAACGGCTTTGGACTATCAGCGGATTTTTGCGCAAGCGATCGACCGGCTTCATGCCGAAGGGCGCTACCGCGTGTTCATCGACATCCTGCGAAACAAGGGCGCCTTCCCTAACGCGCGCTGCTTCGCCGGCCATAATGGGCCCAAGCCGATCACCGTCTGGTGCTCCAACGATTACCTGGCGATGGGCCAGCATCCGGACGTGATCGCGGCCATGGAGGAAGCCCTCCACGACGTCGGCGCCGGCTCCGGCGGCACCCGCAACATCGGCGGCAACACGCACTACCATGTCGAACTCGAAGCCGAACTCGCCGATCTGCACGGCAAGGAATCGGCCTTGCTGTTCACCTCCGGCTACATTTCCAACGAAGCGACGCTCGCCACGCTCGGCAAGCTGCTGCCCGGCTGCGTAATTTTCTCGGACGAACTGAACCACGCGTCGATGATCGCCGGCATCCGCAATTCGGGCTGCGAGAAGCGCGTCTTCCGGCACAACGATCTTGCCCACCTTGAAGAGCTTCTCGCCGAAGCCGAGGCGGACGTGCCGAAGCTGATCGCCTTCGAGAGCGTCTATTCCATGGACGGCGATGTCGCGCCGATCGCTCAGATCTGCGACCTCGCCGACCGCTACAATGCCCTGACCTATCTCGACGAGGTCCACGCCGTCGGCATGTACGGCGCGCGCGGCGGCGGCATTTCGGAGCGGGACGGGCTCGCCCACCGCCTCACCATCGTCGAAGGCACGCTCGGCAAGGCGTTCGGCGTGATGGGCGGCTATATCGCGGCCGACCGCAACATCATTGATGTGGTGCGGAGCTACGCCCCCGGCTTCATCTTCACCACCTCGCTGTCGCCGGTCCTTGTCGCCGGCGCGCTGGCCAGCGTGAAGCACCTCAAGGCCTCCTCCGCCGAGCGCGAGGGCCAGCAGGCCGCGGCCGCCATGCTGAAAACGATGTTCGACGATGCCGGACTGCCGGTAATGGCATCGACCACCCACATCGTTCCGCTGATGGTCGGCTGCCCGATTAAGGCGAAGCGGATTAGCGATATCCTACTCGCCGAATACGGCGTCTACGTGCAGCCCATCAATTACCCCACCGTCCCCCGCGGCACCGAGCGCCTCCGCTTCACCCCGGGCCCAAGCCACAGCGAAGAGATGATGCGCGAACTCACCGGCGCCCTGCTCGAGATTTGGGACCGGCTGGAACTGCGCGAAGCGGCTTGAGGCGCAATATCGGGTGGCATATCGGCGCCTCCTCCCCTAGGTAATGCGCTCACCCCGCCGGAGTTCAGCGCACGTGGCCGAGCGTATCGCCATTGTTTCCGATCATGCCGCTTTTGAGATGAAGGCGCAGCTCGTCGAGCATCTGCGGGAGCGCGGCTTCGAGCCGCTCGACCTGGGCACCACCTCAACTGACAGCGTCGACTATCCGGATTACGGCTACCGCATCGCACGCGCGATTGCCGGGGGAGAGGCGCAGCGTGGGGTAGCGCTGTGCGGCTCGGGCATCGGCATCTCCATCGCCGTGAACCGCCACCCGGCCTGCCGCTGCGCGCTTGTTTCCGACGGCCTCTCCGCCCGGCTGGCGCGCACCCATAACGACGCCAACGTGCTTGCCATGGGCGCGCGGATCATCGGCATCGAGACCGCGCGCGACTGCCTGGACCAGTTCCTTTCAGCGCCCTTCTCCGGCGGCCGCCACGAGGTTCGCGTCGACAAGCTTTCCCACCCGAACTTCGATGCCCAGGAGCAGCCCGCATGAGCAGCCGTCCCGCCAATGATACGTCCGACATCCGGCACGACGGCTTCTTCAGCGAGCGCCTTGCCGCCGCCGACAGCGCGGTCGCCGAAGCCATCGCCGCCGAGCTCGACCGCCAGCAGAACCAGATCGAGCTGATCGCGTCGGAGAATATCGTGTCCCGCGCCGTGCTGGAAGCGCAGGGATCGGTGCTGACCAACAAGTACGCCGAAGGCTATCCGGGCAAGCGCTACTACCAGGGCTGCGCGCCGTCGGACGCCGTCGAGACGCTGGCGATAGAGCGGGCAAAGCAGCTGTTCGGCTGCGGCTTCGCCAACGTACAGCCGCATTCGGGCGCCCAAGCCAACGGCGCCGTCATGCTCGCGCTGACCAAGCCGGGCGACACCATCCTCGGCATGAGTCTCGATGCCGGCGGCCACCTCACCCACGGCGCCAAGCCGGCTATGTCGGGCAAGTGGTTCAACGCCATCCAATACGGCGTCCGCAAGGAAGACCACCTCATCGATTTCGACCAGGTCGAGGCGCACGCCAAGGAGCACAACCCGCGGCTGATCATCGCCGGCGGCTCGGCTTATCCGCGCCACATCGATTTTGCCCGCTTCCGCGCGATCGCGGATGAAGTGGGCGCGATCTTCATGGTGGACATGGCGCATTTCGCAGGCCTGGTCGCGGCGGGCGAGCACCCCTCCCCTTTCGCCCACGCCCATGTCGTCACCACCACCACCCACAAAACCTTGCGCGGCCCACGCGGCGGCATGGTGATGACGAACGACGAAGCGATCGCGAAGAAGATCAACTCGGCCGTCTTCCCGGGCCTTCAGGGCGGTCCGCTGATGCACGTTATCGCCGGCAAGGCCGTTGCGTTCGGCGAAGCGCTGCAGCCCGGCTTTAAGAGCTACGCCAAGGCGGTGATCGCCAACGCCCAGGCGCTTGCCGGCCGCCTTCAGGAACGCGGCGCGGACCTGATCGCCGGCGGCACCGACACCCACCTTGCGCTGGTCGACGTCACCCCGCTTGGCATCACGGGCCGCGATGCCGACGAAGCGTTGGAGCGGGCGTCGATCACCTGCAACAAGAACGGTATCCCGTTCGACCCGCTGCCGCCCGTCAAGACCAGCGGCATCCGCGTCGGCTCCCCCGCCGGCACCACGCGCGGCTTCGGCACGGCCGAGTTCCGCGAGATTGGCGACATGATCGCCGATGTGCTGGAGGGCCTCCGCGACAGCGGCCACGAGGGTAACGGCGAAGTCGAACAGGCCGTCCGCACCCGCGTCCGCGCGCTCTGCAAGCGCTTCCCAATCTATCAGGACATCTAGTGCGCTGCCCCTTTTGCTCCCACGAAAACAGTCAGGTGAAGGACAGCCGCCCAAGCGAGGATGGCTCCTCCATCCGCCGCCGCCGCCAATGCGAGGATTGCGGCGCACGCTTCACGACTTTTGAGCGCATCCAGCTTCGCGAACTCACCGTGGTGAAATCGGGCAGCCGCCGCGAACCGTTCGAGCGCACGAAGCTTGAGCGCTCCATCGCCATCGCCTGCCGTAAGCGGAGCGTGCCGCAGGAACGTCTCGACCGCTTGGTGTCCTCCATCCAGCGGCAGGTGGAGACCAGCGGCGAAAGCGAGATCGACAGCGCCCGCATCGGCGGCATGGTGATGGACGGCTTGAAGGCGCTCGACCCGGTCGCCTACATCCGCTTTGCAAGCGTCTACAAAGACTTCCGCGAAGCCCGCGACTTTGAGGAGTTCGCCGGCAGCGTCAGCGAGGCGGGACAGGCGTGATTGCTCCCGCACCGGCGGTTGTCCTCGTCCGTCCCCAACTCGGTGAAAATATCGGCAAAGCGGCGCGGGCGATGCTGAACTTCGGGCTTACCGACCTGCGTCTGGTTTCCCCTCGCGATGGCTGGCCGAACCCGGCCGCCGGGCCCGCCGCCTCAGGCGCGGACGTGGTGCTTCAGAATGCGCGGGTGTTCGACAGCGTGGCCGAGGCCGTGGCGGACTGCGCCCATGTTTACGCCACCACCGTGCGCAAGCGAGGGCTGGTGGTGCCGGTGGTGACTCCCGAGGAAGCGGCGCGGGAGATCCGGGCGCTGCCGGAACCCACCGCCATCCTTTTCGGCGCCGAGCGCTCGGGGCTGGAGACGGACGAGGTGGCGATTGCGCAGAAGATCCTCACCGTGCCGATCAACCCGGAGTTCCGCTCGCTGAACCTCGCCCAGGCGGTGATCCTCGTCGCTTACGAATGGTCGAAGCAAGGCGCGGTGGTGATCCCCACCGAGGGCGAGCCGCAGGAGCCCCGCGCGCCGCATGGCGATCTCGAAGGGCTGATCGGCCAGGTGAACGAAGCGTTGGACGAGGTCGGCTACTTCTTCCCGGCGGACCGCACCGTCACCACGCTTCACTCGATCCGCACGATCCTCACTAAGCCGGGTTGGTCGTCGCGGGAGATCCGGGCGCTCCGCGGCATGATCCGCGCCATCACCCACCCGCGTCAGCGCGGCCGTTCGTCGAACCTGACGAACTCGTAGGCGATCGACGCTTCCACCAGCCGCTCGTACAGCTCCGCCGCGACCTCCAGCGGCACGTTCGCGCCCTCGGCATGTCTCGCCACGTTGCGCAGCACCTCGGCCTTGCGTCCCTCGTCCCGCACCGCCTCGCGCGCCGGCTTGATCCGCGCCGCCGCGTCCATGTAGCGGAAGCGTTCGCCGATCAGGGCGACGATCTGTTCATCCAGGCTATCGACGCCGTGGCGGACTTCGGCCATGGTCCGGCAGTCGGCAGGCTTCACTCTTTCGGTCATGGAACGGGCGCTTAAGCGGCGGATAAGCGGCTGTCGAGGTTGACTTGAAACGCCTCTGCGGCCATGTGCGCCCTTCGCAATTGGCTCCGCAACCCGGTGAAGCGGTGGCCGCGCATGGTTTTCAGGCCATGCGGTGCAGGTCCGGGACGTCCCGCCCACCAGGGCACAGCAAATTGGAGTGAATGATGTCGAAGCGCTCAAGCGCCAAGTACAAGCTCGACCGCCGCATGGGCGAGAACGTCTTCGGACGTCCCAAGAGCCCGGTCAACAAGCGTGAATATGGTCCTGGTCAGCACGGCCAGCGCCGCAAGGGCAAGATGTCGGACTTCGGCATCCAGCTGCGCGCCAAGCAGAAGCTGAAGGGCTATTACGGCGACGTCACCGAAAAGCAGTTCAAGCGCACCTACACCGAAGCCGCCCGGATGAAGGGCGACACCGGCCAGAACCTGATCGGCCTGCTCGAGCGCCGCCTCGACATGATCGTCTACCGCGCCAAGTTCGCGCCGACCATCTGGTCCGCGCGCCAGATCGTCAGCCACGGCCACATCCGCGTCAACGGCGTGAAGTGCAACATCGCGTCGCGCCGGGTGAATGTCGGCGACGTGATCGAGCTCGGTCCCAAGGCGCAGGAGATGGCGCTGGTGCTGGAAGCGCAGGGTCTCGCCGAGCGCGAAATTCCCGAATATGTGGTTCCGGACGGCGCCACCAAGGCGACCTTCAACCGCGTCCCGACGCTGGACGAAGTACCCTACCCGGTGCGCATGGAGCCGAACCTGGTTGTCGAGTTCTACTCGCGCTAATCGGCTTCCCAGCCACGGCAACGAACGAGGGGCGGTTCCGCAAGGAGCCGCCCTTCTTCATTGGGGCGCGGCTTCTTGCGTCGCCCGGCGCATGCTGCAATAGGCGCGGCGAGGGCGGCTGAGGAGAGAAAACGGACCATGCTTGCTCGTCTCACGCTTGCGGCCGCTGCCGCCTGTCTCGTCGCCGGCTGCGCCACGACCCCGCGCACCGACCGCTCCGCTTTGGCCTATGACGGCCCGCCGATCTCCTTGGCGACGCTGACCACCGCGACGCAGACTCTCTCCTCCGACGCTTTCGAAGGGCGGGCGCCGACCACGAAGGGCGAGGAGAAGACGGTCGCCTTCCTTGCCGACCAGTTCAAAAAGGCCGGGCTTCAGCCGGGCAACAAGGGCAGCTGGTTCCAGAACGTGCCGCTGGTCGAGATGACGTCCACGCCGAGCACCTTGACCGTCTCCGGCGGCGCCGCGCCGATCACCCTCGCTCACCGCACCGACTTCGTCGCCAACAGCTATCAGGTCCAGCCCCGCGTTGACCTGGCAAACAGCGAGATGGTCTTCGTGGGCTACGGCATCAACGCGCCGGAGCGCGGCTGGAACGATTATGCCGGCGTCGATGTGCGCGGCAAAACGGTGGTGATCCTGGTCAACGATCCGGATTGGCAGAGCAGCGGCCTTGAAGGTCCGTTCAACGGCAAGGCGATGACCTATTACGGCCGCTGGACCTACAAATATGAGGAAGCGGCCAGGCAGGGCGCGGCCGGCGCGCTGATCGTTCACGACACCGATCCGGCCGCCTACGGGTGGAACGTAGTGCAGTCCTCCTGGACCGGCCCTCAATATAATATGGACGATCCCGCCGGCCACATGGACCAGTCCAAGGTGATCGGCTGGCTGACCAACGACGCCGCGCGCCGGGTGCTTGCCGCCTCCGGCCAGGACCTCACCGCCCTTTCCGCCGCCGCCAAGCGGCAGGGCTTCAAGGCGGTGCCGCTCAAAACCCGCGCGTCGCTGAGCCTCTCCAACCAGATCAAGCGGCAGGCGTCGCGCAACGTCATCGGCATCCTGCCCGGAGCCAAGCGGCCCAACGAGTACGTCATCTACACCGCCCATTGGGACCATCTCGGCCGCTGCGACGCGGATGCGAGCGGCGACGACATCTGCAACGGCGCGCTCGACAACGCCACCGGCACCGCCGGCCTGATCGCCCTCGCCCAGGCGCATGCCAAGCGCGGCAACCCCGAGCGTTCGATCATTTTCCTTGCGGTGACGGGCGAGGAATCCGGCCTGCTCGGCTCCAAATATTATGCGGAGAACCCGGTCTACCCGCTCGCGACCACCGTGGGCGGCGTCAACATGGATGGCCTCAACGTCACCGGCAACACGCGCGACTTCGTGGTTATCGGCAAGGGCAAGTCGGAGATCGAGGATTATATGCTCCGCGCCACCAACCGCTTCGGGCTGGAGGTCAAGAACGAGCCGAGCCCGCAGGCCGGCTATTATTACCGCTCCGACCATTTCAGCCTCGCGCGAGGGGGCGTGCCGATGCTGTATGCCGAGGGCGGCGAGGATCTGGTCAATGGCGGCCTTGCGGCGGGCGCGGCGGCCTCGCAGGATTACCGCAAGAACCGCTACCATCAGCCGAGCGACGAATATGATTCAGGCTGGAACTGGGACGGCGCGATCCGCGACCTTCAGATCTACTGGATGATCGGCCGCGAGCTTGCCATGTCCACCGCTTGGCCGAACTGGCGCGAAGGCGACGAATTCCGCTCTATTCGCGACCGCAGCCGCGCCGGCGGGAGCACCACCGGCCAATGACTTTGCGCCAGCCCGCCGAGTGGGCCGAACATCGTTGGGTGTGGATCGGCTTTCCGAGCCACGAGGACCTCTGGCAGGAGGACCTCGCCGCCGGGCGTGAGGAAGTGATCGCCTTTGCCCGCGCGGTGCATGCCGAAGGACGCGGCGAGGGGGTGCGCCTTGTCGCCGCCGATCCGGCCTCGGCGCGCGCGGCAAAGGAGGCGGCCCCTTTTGCAACGGTGGTGCAGGAGATGTTCGGCGACATCTGGCTCCGCGACACCGGCCCGATCATCCTGCGTCGCGGCGCCGACGTTGAACCCAAGAGTTTCCTGTTCAACGGCTGGGGCGGGAAGTACGATCTGGAGGGCGACGACACGATCGGCCTGCGCCTGGCGGAGACGGCGGCGCTTGAGCCGGTGCAGCACCCGTGGGTGCTGGAGGGCGGCGCGATCGACACGGACGGCACCGGCCTGTTCGTCACCACCGAACAATGCCTGCTCAACCCGAACCGCAACCCCGGATTGACGCGCGAACAGATCGAAGCGCGCCTCCGGGAAGACCTCGGCGCCGAGCGCGTCCTGTGGCTCGGCGAGGGCCTGCTCAACGACCACACGGACGGGCATGTCGATAACCTCGCCCGCTTCGTCGGTGAGAACCGGCTTGCGATCCCTGTGGCGGCAGGCGCGGACGATCCCAACGCCGCGATCTTCGAAGACGCGCGCCGCCGCGCGGAGGCGTTCGGCGTCGATGTGGTCCCCCTCCCCTCGCCCGGCCTGGTCGAGCGCGATGGCGAGATCGTGCCGGCTTCCTATATGAACTTCTACATCGGCAATGCCGCGGTGGTGGTTCCCCTCTACGGCGCTCCAAATGACGACTCTGCCGTGGAAGCGATCGGCAAACTTTTCCCCGGCCGAACCGCCACCGGCCTCCGCGCCGACCACGTCCTCACCGGCGGCGGTTCCTTTCATTGTATCAGCCAGCAGATGCCCCAATGACCGAGATCACAGTCGCCGCCCTCCAGCTCGCATTCACCGACGACGTGCAGGAGAATATCCGCGCCGTTTCCGAACTGGTGCGCGAGGCGGCGTCCAAGGGCGCGAAGCTGATCCTTCCGCCCGAATTGTTCGAAGGCCGTTATTTCTGCCGCACCCAGGACGAGGGGCATTTCACCCGCGCGTTGCCGGCCGACGAGCACCCCGCCGTGCTCGCCATGCAGAAGCTTGCCGCCGAGCTCCAGGTCTACGTTCCGACCAGCTTCTTCGAGGCGGAAGGGCATCACCATTATAACAGCCTCGCGATGATCGACGACCAGGGCGCCGTGATGGGCGTTTACCGCAAGAGCCACATCCCCGACGGGCCAGGCTATTCGGAGAAATTCTACTTCCGCCCAGGCAACACCGGCTTCAAAACCTTCCGAACGCCCTTCGGCAAGGTCGGGCCCGCTGTGTGTTGGGACCAATGGTATCCGGAAACCGCACGCGCGCTGATGCTCGACGGGGCCGAGATCCTCCTTTTTCCAACCGCGATCGGCACGGAGCCGCACGATCCGGATCTCGACACCAGCCGGATGTGGCGCCGGGCGATGATCGGCCACGCCGTCTCGAACGTCGTGCCGGTGGTCGCCGCCAACCGCATCGGTACCGAAGGCGATCAGCGCTTCTACGGCCACAGCTTCATCTGCGACCAGCGCGGGGATATTCTGGCGGAGTTCGGCGCAACGGAAACGGGTGTGATCACCGCGAGCCTTAACTTGGCCGAAGCCAAGGCCCACCGCGCGGCATTCGGCTTCTTCCGGGATCGGCGGCCGGACCTCTACGGCCGGCTCGCGCAGGACCTGTAGGCGACGCTCAGCGCTTGCCGCGCCGTTCCCTATACCACTGATCGACCAGCTGGCTCTGGCAGCCGGTCATGCCGTAGGTGCCGACCGGTGAGCAGCTCCCGGGCCGCCCGGCCCGAGCCGCGTCCTCCAGCAGTTCGTTGCGCGAACTCCACGCCGTCTCGCTGAGCGGGTCGCCCTTGTGGCGCAGCTCCTTGGGGATGCGGTAGCGCTCGCGTTCAGGCCTGCGGGCGCATACCACGACCTCGTCCCCTTCCGCCTTTGGACAGGCCTCGCTGCCGTAGACGATGGCCGTGGTGGTGCGCTCGGGAAGCGCCTCCTGCGCTGCGGCGGGGAACGCGGTGCCGAGCAGAGCGGCGGCGAGCAGGAGACGGTCTGTGTTCACCGTTGCGGTGTCAGGGGCAGCCCCTGAACGCCCGATGAAGGTGGGCGGAGTTCCAGCGCTCTTGCGAAGACGTCTTCGAACATCGCAGGCGTAACGCGGTTGGTGTTCTGGTTGTAGCGGGAGCAGTGGTAGCTATCGATCAGCAAGCGGCCGTCCGGCAGCTCATGCTCCGCCAGGTGGCCGAACTTATACGCCGAAAGTTTGCCGCCGGCGGTGCGGATGATCGTCTGGTGGGCGATCTGGCCCAAGGCAACGATCACGCGGGCGTTTTTAAGGCGGTCGAGGGCGAGGCTGTAATAAGGGCGGCAGGTGGCGATTTCCTGCGGCGTCGGCTTGTTCTGCGGCGGCAGGCAGCGGACGGCGTTGACGATCGCCGCGCCCCTGAGGCGCAGGCTGTCGTCCGCGCGCTCCTCGAACCGGCCGGTGGCGAGGCCGAATTTGAGCAATGTTTCGTAGAGCAGGACGCCCGCGAAATCGCCGGTGAAGGGCCGTCCGGTGCGGTTCGCGCCGTGCATTCCGGGAGCCAGGCCGACGATTGCAAGCCAGGCGTCCGGATCGCCGAAGCAGTGCACCGGCGCGTTCCACCATTCCGGATGCTGGACCCGCAGCGCCTCCCGAAACGTCACAAGGCGCGGGCAGAGCGGGCAGTCGCGCGGCGGCTCAATGTTGGGCACCGGGCTCGTAGGGCTTTCGGGGAACATGGGCTCGGTGTAGGCGGCGGGGGATGGGGAAAACAAGCTATGCGGTGGCGCTCGGCAGCAACCGGCGGCATGGCCGCCACGGCGCGCCGTCGGCGGTGATCGCCGCTGCGTTGGCCGAAATGACGGCGGCGGGCCTGCAGATCGTCGCCGTGTCGAAAACCCACCTGACTCACGCCGTTGGCGGTGCGGGCCGCGCTTTCGCCAATGCCGCAGCGTTGCTGGAATGCAGTCTGGACCCGCCGGAGCTGCTTGGCGAACTGAAGAGCATCGAACGTCGCTTCGGCCGCCGCCCCGGTCGCCGCTGGGGGCCGCGCGTGCTCGATCTCGATATCCTGCTCTGGTCAGGAGGGGCGTGGGAAAGCGGGGGTCTCGTCGTGCCCCACCCCGCATACCGGACCCGCGATTTCGTCCTCCGCCCGCTCGCCGAGATTGCGCCCGTCTGGCGCGACCCGCTGACCGGCGCAACCGTGCGCCAGCTCCTCCACCGGCTTCGCGCCCGCCACCCGGTTGACCGAACCGCCGGGCCCTCCTAGGGCAGGCGCCGCACCCAAGGGGGCCCTTAGCTCAGTCGGTAGAGCAACTGACTTTTAATCAGTAGGTCGCTGGTTCGAACCCAGCAGGGCTCACCATTCCAACCGCATCAAGCAGCTTCGCCGCGGGGCGCTTGCGCAAGCGCGGACTTGAACAAGGACAGCATCCGCTCGCGCACAGGGGCCACGTCGCAAGTGGAGAAAGCGTCCACTTCCATGATGGTGCGCAAAATGGTGGAGCCGATCAGCAGGCTGAGCGCCAGGCTCGCGCGCATTTCCGGGTCCTCGCCGTCGATCAGGTTCGCGACCGGGGTCAGCACGTTCTCGCGGAAGCTGTCGTGGACGATGCGCGCCGCCTTGGGCGACGACGCGGAGCGCAGGATCAGCAGCAGCCGCTCAAGATCCTGTCGGTCGTCCTCCTGGCGGTGCACCCGCGTCGCGAGGCAGGTCAGCCAGGCGGGAAGCGTCTCGCGGGTGACGCCGGCGTCGAGCCACTCGCCCTTCGACCCGCGAAGCACCTCGCGGAATAGCCCTTCTTTCGAGCCGAAATAGCGGGACACCAAGGCGACATCGACGCCCGCGTCCCCAGCAATGTCGCGCAAGCCGACATTCTCGTAGCTTTCCTGAAGAAAGCGCCGGCCGGCCGAGGCGAGCATCGCTTCGCGCGTGGCGGCGGCATTTTTGACGCGAGGGGACATGGCACCTTTCGTAGACGGCGCGGAGGCACCGATCAACAATTGTTGACTTTATATGTCCACGCCCGTTGACTTGAGCTGAACGGCTTTCTACCTGCCCCATCGCCGCCTCGTGGGGGAGCGGCGCGAGTTTCAAACTCGCTTGCCCGTTCGAAAGCCAATCAATGCCGATCACCAAGCCGGTCCGCCGCCGCGGGATGCTCCCGCTTCTTCTCGCGCTCGGCCTTGCCGCCTGTTCGGGGGGAGCCGAGGAGAAAGCCGGCCCGCCGCCGCCGATGCCGGTCACCGTTGCGGTGCCGATCCAGCAGCAGGTGGTCGACTGGGACGATTTCGTCGGCCGCTTCGAAGCGGTGCAAAGCGTCGAGGTAAAGCCCCGCGCGACCGGCTACCTCCAAGGCGTGCACTTCCGCGACGGCCAATATGTCCGCGCCGGTCAGCTTCTTTTCACCATCGACGCGCGCCAGTCGCAGGCCGCGCTTGCCCAGGCTGAGGCCCAGCTCGCCCGCGCCCAGGCGACGCTTGCTAACGCCCGCACGGAACTCGCCCGCTCCCGCGCCCTAGCCGCGCAGAAGGCAGCGAGCCTCGAGGAAGTCGAGCAGCGCCAGGCCGGGGTGCGCACCGGTGAGGCGGATGTCGCCGCCGCCCGCGCCGCGATCCGCGCCCAGCAGCTTTCCGTCGGCTTCACGCGCGTGACAGCGCCGATTTCCGGCCAGATCTCCGAACGCCGTGTCGACCAGGGCAATAGCGTCACCGCCGATCAGACGGTGCTGACCACCATCGTCTCCACCAACCCGCTGCACTTCGCCTTCGAAGGCTCGGAAGCACTTCTCCTGAAATACCAGCGCCAGGGCGGCGGCGGGCGCAGCGGCAGCGCGGTACGCATCCGCCTTGGCGACGAGGCAACCTACGTCCACGCCGGCACCTTGGACTTCATCGACACGGTTGTGAACAGCGGCGCCGGCACCGTTCGCGCCCGCGCCATCGTGCCCAACCCCACCGGCTTCCTGAAGCCCGGCATGTTCGGCCACATGCGCCTTTCCGCCTCCCAGCCTTATGTCGCCTTGCTCGTCCCCGACACGGCGATCGTCACCGACGCCGCCCGCCGGGTCGTCTACGCCGTCGGCCGCGACGGCACGGTGATCGCACGACCGGTGGAACTCGGCCCGTTGGTCGGAAACCTGCGCGTCGTCCGAAGCGGCCTTGCCCCCAATGAGCGAGTGATCATCGACGGCGTCCAGCGCGCCCGCCCGGGCCAGAAGGTCGTGCCCAAGCCGGGTCGGATCCCCGTCGTGCAGGGGCCGGAGCCCGCGGCACGCCCTGAACCGTCCGCGCCGTCCTCGGTCGCCCTCCCCGTCTCGGGCCGCTGAGAAAAACATGAACATCTCGCGCTTCTTTATCGAGCGGCCGATCTTTGCATCGGTGATCGCGATCTTCATCACGCTGATCGGCGCCTTCGCCTATCCGCAGCTCTCGCTCTCGCAATATCCGGAGATCGCGCCGCCGACGATCAGCATCAACGCTTTCTATCCCGGCGCCTCGGCGGAGACGATGGCCGAGACCGTCGCTGCGCCGATCGAGCAGGAAGTGAACGGCGTCGAGGGCATGCTGTACATGACCTCCTCCTCGACCTCGTCGGGCCAGGCGGGGATCACCGTTACCTTCAAGCCCGGTACCGATCTCGATGCCGCGCAGGTGCTCGTCCAGAACCGGGTCGCGCTCGCCGAGCCGCGGTTGCCCGAGCAGGTCCGTCAGGTTGGCGTCACCGTTGCCAAGCAGTCGTCGGGCTTCCTGATGATTGTGGCGCTGACGTCCACCGACCCCAATCTCGACATCGATTATATCGGCAATTACGCCAATTCGCGGCTGCGCGACCGCTTGCTCCGCCTCGAAGGCGTCGGCGGCGTGCAGGTGTTCGGCGGCGGCAATTATGCGATGCGGATCTGGATCGACCCGGACCGCGCCGCGGCCCGCAACCTGACGGCCGGGGAGATCGTCACCGCGCTTCGCAGCCAGAACGTCCAGGTCGCGGGCGGCGCCATTGGCCAGCCGCCTTATGCGCAGGGCAATCCGGCCTTTGAGCTTCCGGTGCAGGTGCAGGGGCGCCTCAACGACCCGGCGCAGTTCGCCGACGTCGTCATCAAGACCGATCCGGCCGGCGCGATCACCCGGGTGCGCGACATCGGCCGGGTCGAGCTCGGCAGCCAGGAATATGGCATCCAAGGCTCGTTCGGCGGACGGCGCGGCGTTGCGCTGGCGATCATCCAGCAGCCCGGATCCAACGCCCTCGACGCCGCCGATCTGGTGCTGGACGAAGTGAAGGCGGCATCCAAGGACTTCCCCCCCGGCATCGTTTATTCGATCCCCTACAACCCCACGGAATATGTCGCCGCCTCCGTCGAAGCGGTGCAGGAGACCCTGCTCGAAGCCATCGTCCTGGTGGTGATCGTGATCCTGATTTTCTTGCAAACCTGGCGGGCCGCGGTGATCCCGATCATTGCAATCCCGGTGGCGTTGGTCGGCACCTTTGCGGTGCAGCTTGCGCTCGGCTTCTCGATCAACTCGCTGTCGCTGTTCGCGCTTGTGCTCGCCGTCGGCATCGTCGTCGACGACGCGATCGTGGTGGTGGAAGCGGTGGAGAAGCATGTCCGCAACGGCCTTACCCCCCGGGAGGCGGCGCACCGGACGATGCGCGAAGTCTCCGGGGCGCTGATCGCTATCGGACTGGTGCTGACCGCCGTGTTCATTCCGACCGCGTTCGTGGCCGGCATTCCGGGCATCTTCTACCGCCAGTTCGCCGTCACCATCGCGTCGGCATCCCTGATCTCCCTGGTCGTCTCGCTCACCCTCTCACCTGCCCTCGCCGCCCTGCTGCTTAAGCCGCACGTCGAGCATGCGGCTGAGGGCGGAAGGGGTCCGATGCGGCTGGTGCGCAAGGGCGCGGCCAAGTTCAACGCCGGCTTCGACTGGCTGTCCGATCGCTACGGCCACGTCACCGGCAGCCTGGTGCGCAAGTCGACGATCATGCTGGTCATCTATGCGGGCCTGCTGGCGCTGACCGGCTGGCGGCTGATGGCGACGCCCACCGGCTTCATTCCGGAGCAGGACCAGGGCGTGCTGATCGGCGTCGTTCAGCTTCCCCCGGGCTCTTCGCTCGAACGAACCAGCGCCGTGTTGAACGATGTCTACAAGATCGCCCGGGCAACGCCGGGCGTGGTGGACGGCGCCACCTTCGCCGGCCTCGACGGCGCAAGCTTCTCGCAGGCCTCGAACTCCGGCACCATGTTCATTCGGCTGGCCGACTGGGCGGACCGCGGCGACAAGGGCCAGTCGGCGACGGAATTGTCGCAGGCGCTGACCGGCAAAATCGCGGGCGCGATCCAGGGCGCCAACGTCTTCTTTATCGCGCCGCCGGCCGTGCCGGGCCTCGGCACCGGCAACGGCTTCACCATGATGATCCAGGACCGCTCCGGCGCAGGCTATGGCGCTCTGGAAGGGCTCACCGGCGCGATGATGGGCGCGGCGGCGCAGGAGCCGCGGGTGGCGCAGGTCTTCTCCTTGTTCAACACGGGCTCGCCGCGCATCGAAGCCGATGTCGATCGCGACCGGGCGCAGTTGCTGGGCGTACAGCCGGCGCAGGTCTACGAGGCGCTCGGCACCTATTTGGGCTCGACCTACGTCAACGACTTCAACCTGCTCGGCCGCACCTTCCGGGTGACCGCGCAGGCCGAGCCGACGGCGCGTGACGACCTGTCCGACATCGGCCGCCTCCAGGTCCGCTCGGCGAGCGGATCGATGGTGCCGCTCGCCTCCGTCGCCACCTTGCGCAACGATGCCGGGCCGTCCCGGGTGGTGCGCTACAACCTCTTCCCCGCCGTCGAGCTTCAAGGCCAGGCGGCGCCGGGCGTGTCATCGGGCGAAGCGCTAAAGGTGATGGAAGGATTGGCCGCGAAGACGCTGCCGGCGGGTTTCAGCACCGAATGGACCGGCTTGGCGCTTCAGGAGCAGGCGGCAGGCAGCAGTTCGGCGATGATCTTCCTCCTCGCCGTGTTGTTCGTCTTCCTGGTGCTCGCCGCGCAGTACGAAGCGCTTACGCTTCCGCTTGCCGTGATCCTGATCGTGCCGATGTGCATCCTCGCCGCGCTCGTCGGCGTCGCCCTGAGAGGGCAGGACAACAACATCCTGACGCAGGTCGGCCTCGTCGTGCTGGTTGCGCTTGCTGCCAAGAACGCGATCCTGATCGTGGAGTTCGCCAAGCAGGCGGAGGAGGAGCAGGGCATGACCCCCATCGAGGCGGCCGTCTCCGCCGCCCGCTCGCGCCTGCGCCCGATCCTGATGACCAGCTTCGCCTTCATCTTCGGCGTTATTCCGCTCGCAATCGCTGTCGGGCCCGGCGCGGAGATGCGGCAGGCGCTTGGCACCGCCGTGAGCTTCGGCATGTTGGGCGTGACCGTCTTCGGCCTGATCTTCACGCCGATTTTCTACGTGGTGAGCCGCAGCCTCGGCCGCTTCCTGCCCAAGAAACGGCCGAAGGAGACGGTCTACTCGACCTCCTACGGCGCCCCGGCGCACGATCCCTACTCCAGCGAGGAACCGCAATGACCGCCCGCTTCCTGCTGCCCGCAATCTCCGCGCTGGCGCTCGCCGCCTGCACCACCGTCGGGCCGGACTACCAGGCGCCGAGCCCGGCGAGCGTCGAGCCGAGCGCCGCCGCGCCGTTTGCAAGCGCCGCCGCCTCCCCGGCCTTCACCGGCGACGAGCCGCCGGGCCGCTGGTGGAGCCTGTTTCGGGATCCGCTGCTTGACCGGCTGATCGAGCAGGCGCTTGCCGCCAATACGGACTTGCGCGTCGCCGCCGCGAACCTCCAGCAGGCGCGGGCGGTGCTTCGCGAAGTGCGCGGCAACCGTTTGCCCTCGACCACTGTGTCGGGCGGGGCCGGCTATGGCGACTCGGGCCAAGCCGGCGGCACCGGCGCGAGCTTCGACGCGGGCTTCGATGTCGGCTACCAGCTCGATCTGTTCGGCCGCCTCCGCCGTGCCACGGAGGCGAGCCGAGCGGACGTGGAAGCGGTGCAGGCTGCTTTCGACCTCGCCCGCATCACCGTCGCCGCCGAAACCGCGCGGGCCTACGTGGACGCATGCAGCGCGGGGCGGCAGCTTGCCGTGGCGCAGGAGAGCGTGCGCATTCAGGAGCAGACCTTCGATCTCACCCGGCGGCTTCAGGTCGGCGGACGCGGCACGGCGCTTGAGACCGGGCAGGCCGGCGCGCAGCTCGAGCAGACGCGCGCCGCCATTCCGACTCTGGAGGCTGACCGGCAGACCGCCTTGTACCGACTCTCTGTGCTCACCGGCCGCCCCCCTGCCGAATTCCCGCGCGAGGTGGGCGCCTGCGCCACGCCGCCCGCTTTGGCGATGCCGATTCCCGTCGGCAGCGGCGCGGGGCTGCTCGCCCGGCGACCGGACATCCGCGCGGCCGAGCGGCAGCTTGCCGCCGCCACCGCCCGGATCGGCGTGGCGACCGCCGATCTCTACCCGGACATCAGCCTGGGCGGCTCGATCGGCTCCACGGCAAGCTCGCTTGGCAGCCTGGTGTCGGGCGACGGCTTCCGCTTCAGCCTTGGGCCGTTGATCAGCTGGAGCTTCCCCAACACGCGGCTCGCCCGGGCCCGCATCGCCCAGGCGGAAGCGGGCGCGCAAGGCGCGCTTGCCCGCTTCGACGGCACCTGGCTCGGCGCGCTGGAGGAAACCGAAAGCGCGCTGACCCGCTACGCAAGCGAGCTAGACCGGGTCGCGGCGCTTCGGCGCGCCCGCTCGGCAAGCAACGAAGCGGCGCGGGTGGCGCGGCTTCGCTACCGCGCAGGCCGGGAGAGTTTTCAGATCGTGTTGGAGGCGGAGCGGTCGCTGTCGCAGATCGAAGCGACGCTTGCCGCGTCCGAATCGCAGCTGTCCAACAACCTCGTCGCCCTGTTCCTCGCGCTCGGCGGCGGCTGGGAACAGGGCTGAGGGAAAGCGGTCAGGCCGCGGCGGCGACCAGTGTCTGCGCGGCCAACGGTACCGCCGCGCCGCCCACGCATTCGGCCGCCTTGCTTGCGAACAGGTCGGCAAGCGCGCGGCGGCGTTCCCGCGCTTCGGGCGTGATCGCCCGCGCCGCGGCGCGCAGCTCTTCGGCCGCGCGGCGTTCGTAATAACGTCGATTCGATTCCATGTGGTCCCCGCTCCCCAGCGTCGAAGGCTAAGCTAACATAGGTTTTCCAAACGCCGAATGGCCCGCCGCTTATTTGAACGCAAACGGGCCTCCGCTTACCTTATCTTAGACCTTCGGGAGGCATGTGGCCCGTAGTGGGACAGCGGTAGAAACCGGTGCCTACCCCCGGTGTAATCCCGCATTTCGTGGGTTATTCCGGCTCCAGAAGCTACCCAAGCGACCTTTCGTTTGGGGCGGCGCAAACAGGGAGAGACCGCAATGTCCATTCGCAGCAGCGTGATTCGCCGCCGCCTTCTCGCAGGAGCGATCGCCGCTTGCGCGTTCGCCGCTCCGCAGGTGGCTTCGGCCAGCATCGTCTACGATTCGACCATCTACGACACCGGCACCGGCTTCGGTAACGAGCCGCGTCTGCTCACCACGCAGGAGCGCGGCCCCCGCGCCGACGGCACCGAATCGGCTTGCGTCGGCGTCAGCGGCGGCCAGACCAGCGTTGGTTCGTCGAACTGCATCAGCGACGGTCAGGTCTTCAAGGGCAACGGCGTCACCAACGAGGGTGGCGACGAAGTGAACCCGATGCGCGAAGGCAACAAGTACGACACGCCGACCATCGGCGAACTCGGCTGGAACGGCGCCGAGGATATCGGCCTGATCTTCAACGCCACCGAGCCCGGCGGCAACGCCGTCAGCATCGACGACGTGACCTTGAAGTTCTTCCTCGGCGACGCGCTTATCGCAGCGGTCGACGGGAACATGACCTTTGATCCCACCGAAGCCGGCAACGGCGTTGCGGGCTTCCTGCTCGCGGTCGACGAGGAGCAGCAGGCATACCTCAACTCCACCGTCTTCGGCCTGGGCAATTTCGGCGACGTGCGCATTGCGCTCGAGACCACCATCTCCGGCATCGCCGGCGGTCCGGAAAGCTTCTACGCGGTGAACCTCAACCGTACGCCGACCACCTCGACCGGCTCCACCGGTTCGACCGGCGGCACCCCGGTTCCGGCGCCGGCCGGCCTCGGCCTCTTCGCCCTCGCGGCAGTTGGCCTCTTCGCCGGCCGCCGCCGCAAGGCAGCTGCCTAACCCTTCTCCAGTTCCCGCGCCCCACCCACGTGGCGCAGGAACACTGGACAAAGATCTCCCTTCTGGCCGACAGCGTGCGTCCCATGACGCGGCTGTCGGCCTTTTCTTTTGCGCTGTTGATCGGCGCCCTTGCCTCCTTGTTCGCCCTGGCACTCGCGTTTGGCGGGCAGGAGAATGCGCTCGACCGGTCGCTGCTCGCCGCGATGCAGTCCCCCGGCCTCGTCCCCGCCGCACGGCTCGTCACCCGCCTCGGCGACTGGTGGGCCTATCTGCCGCTGGGCGGCGCCGCGGCCGTGTGGCTGCTCTGGCGCCGCCGCACCCGCGCCGCCTTGCTTCTCGTCGGCCTGCTCCTCTCTGAGCGGCTGCTGGTCACCCTGCTCAAATTACTTTTCGGCCGAGCCCGTCCCGATCCCGCCGGCCAGCTCGATTTCGTCTACACCCTCTCCTTCCCAAGCGGCCACGCCACCAACGCAATGACGCTCGGCCTCGGCGCCGCCTTGCTCCTGGCACCTGGGAAGCATCGCGGCCTCGCCCTCCCCCTCGGCCTCCTTTTCGCCTTCCTGGTCGGCGCAACCCGCCCGCTGCTCGGCGTCCACTGGCCCAGCGATGTCCTCGGCGGCTGGACCCTTGGAGCGCTATGGACGCTGCTTCTTCTGCGGCTGGCCGAAGGAACGACCCCGACGCGCCCGCATTGATCTCTCCGTAAAGGAGAGTGTTCATGACCGACCGCAACGACCGCGGCGCAGATCGCGCTGAAACCGCCCGCCTCACCGACGACAAGGACATCACCGAAGCGGCCGAAGGCGGCCCCGCCTTCGGCGGCTCCCACGGCGGCAACCTGCAGCGCGACATCGGCGCCCGCGACGAAATTCATGAGGAAGTGGGCGACGGTTCCGGCGTCACCCGGGTGCGCGACAGCGACAAGCCGGAGCAGGCGAATCTGCCCCGCTTCAACGACAGCTAAGGCTCAGGCTTTGCGAAAAACGACCACAAGATTGTTGGCGGGCATCTCGTAAAGCCGCTCCAACCCGAGCCCCTGCCCTTCCGCCTCCGCCCGCACCGCCTCCAGGTCACGAAGCCCCCACTCCGGATTGCGCGCCTTGAGCGACTGGTCGAACGCCTCGTTGCTCGGCGCCGTCGGCACCCCTTCGCGCCGGTAGGGACCGTAGAGGATAAGCGGCGCCCCCTTGGGCAACAGCCGCCCCGCCCCGCGCATTAGTCCCTGCGTCGCCGCCCATGGGCTGATGTGCACCATGTTGATGCACAACACCGCGTCCGTCCGGTCGAGCGGCCACGTCGCGGCCGCAGCGTCGAGGAACACAGGCGGCAGGAGATTGGTGGCACCCGCATCCGCCTGCCACGCCTCGATCGACGTCAGCGCGTCAGGATCGGGATCGCTCGGCTGCCACAGCAGGTTCGGGAACAAGGGCGCCAGATAGGCCGCATGCTCGCCGGTGCCCGCGGCGATCTCCAACAAGGTTCCCCGCTCCGGCAGCACCTCGCGAAGGACGGCGGCGATCGCCCCGCGGTTGCGTTCGGTGGCTGGAGCGTGGCGCTTCACTCTGCTTTTCCTTTCTTTTTCGCTGGCGCGAATGCCCGCGGCTGTGCCAGCTTGGCGGCGGGGACCTGGGGGCAGATATGAACCATCTTACGAAGCTGATCCTTTCGCTCGCCGCGGCTTTGCTTGCCGCGCCCGTTCATGCGCAAGCACCGACGCCGGAGCAAGCCGCGCGGATCAAGCAGATCGAGGCGATTGCAAAGGACCTGCATCCGCAGACCGGCGACGTCCGTATCGCCGAGGCGGATGCCGTCCTCCACCTCGGCAAGGATTATTATTTCCTGCCCGCCGCCGAGGCGAAAAAGGTGCTGGTCGAAGCGTGGGGCAATCCGCCGGACGTCGCGACCAATACGCTCGGCCTGGTGTTTCCGGCGGGCAAAACCTTCCTGGACGACACTTGGGCCGCCGTCGTGACCTACGAGGCGTCCGGCTATGTCAGCGACGAGGATGCGCAGTCGACGGATTATGCCGAGCTCCTCGAGCAGATGCAGTCGGGCGAGGAGGAGATCAACCAGCAACGCGCGAGCGGCGGCTACCCGGCTCAGCACCTCGTCGGGTGGGCGCAGCAGCCGGTCTACGATCCCAGGACCCACTCGGTGGTTTGGGCGCAGAACATCCAGTTCGCCGATCAGGCCGAAAACACGCTGAACTACGACGTGCGCCTGCTCGGCCGCCGCGGCGTGCTCAGCCTCAACATGCTGACCGGCATGTCGAAGCTCGCCGAAACCCGCGATGCGGCGGCGAAGTTCGCAAGCGTCGCGTCCTTCAACACCGGCGCGCGCTACGCCGATTACCAGCCGGGCACCGACAAGAAGGCGGATTATGGCGTCGCCGGCCTGATCGCGGCGGGCGTGGGCGTGGCGGCGGCGAAGAAGCTGGGGCTGCTCGCCATCCTTCTCGGCTTCGGCAAGAAGTTCATCATCCTGATCATCGCCCTGTTCGGCGGCCTCGGCACCTGGATCAAGCGGCGCTTCTTCGGCGGCGGCGACGCCGCGGAAGAGGACGTCGCCTACGCCGAACCCGGCACGTGGGAGGAGCCGCAACCGGTTCTCGCGGCCGATGCGCCGCCGCCGGAACGGGGCGACCGCAAGCCGGTCGAATAATTCGCACAAACGCAGAGGGGGACAGTTCGTGAAATCAATATTCAACCGTGCCGGCGCAAGCGCGCTGGCCTTGGTTCTCGCCGCGCCGATGAGCGGCAGCATCGCTTATGCCGCCGCGCCCGAGAAGCCGGGCTCGGCTTACGTCCAGTGTGACGGGCAGCCGAACAACGTCACCAGTGGAGAGACGGCCGCGCGCCTGATTGGCGCCGTCACCCTGCTCGGCCTGTTCGCGCCCGCGCCCGAAGCGCCCGATGCGTCCAAGCGCAAGTTCGGCGAAGCGGGCGTTGCGGCCTGCAACTCGCTGCTCACCGGCGACAGCCCCGAAGGTAATTCCAGCCGCCGCCTTGGCCTCATCTTCGGCCGCGCGTTGCACCAGATTGAAGCCAAGAACTACCAGGCCGCGCTCGATGACGTTGCGATGGCACGGCGCGAGGCGAAGGCGGCGGGGCTCACCGCTAACCCTTATTTCGCTCGCTCCCGCGGCCGCGCATTTGACCTAATCGAAAGCGCCGCTTTGGTCCGCATGGGCCGAGCCGAAGAAGCGCGCGCGGCGAGCTTGCGCGGGGCGGACGTGCTGGAATATTCGGTCTTCCCGCTGTTCAGCACACCGACCTACGCACCGCTCCTACCCGCCCCGAGCGCGGAGGAAGACCGCCTTCTCGAATGGCAGGGCCGGCTGATCCCGAATGCCCTCCTCCACCGCGCCGACCGGCTGGATCTCGCCGGCCGCTTCACCGATTCGGCGCGGCTGCGCGACGCCTATGTCGAATTCGATGTCGAGAATTCGCCGGAACTGAACAGCTCGATCGGCATGGCGGGGGCAGCGCTCGCGCATGCGCTCGCCGGCAACTTCGAAGCCGCGGCCGAGCGCGCCAAGGCGGCACGGGCCAATGCCGAAAAGCGCAAGTCGGAGGGCAAGCCGGAGACCGACCTGTCGCAATATGTCGAGCTGCTCGACCTTTACGACATCCTCGAAACGGCGCGCGGCGGCGACTCGAAAACGGCGCGACGCCTCTTCTCCGCGCGCTCGCAATGGGTCGGGGTATCGCTCGGCAGCGTCATGGAAGTGAACCGCCGCCTGCGCCAGGGCGCGGCGGCGGACGAGCTGATCGGCGGGCTTTCAAAGACGCCCGAGCAGCTCTGGAAGGAGCAGGCGGAGACCGCGCGCGCTGCCTTGCTTGCCAAGGACAGCGACAACAAGACGCTCTTCGCGCTTGCGCCCGGCCTGCGCCCGGCGAACGGCTATGAAGCGCTGTCCAAGAACGTGTGGCGCGCCGACAAGTCGAAGATCATCCTGAAGACCAAGACTCCGTCCAAGTACAAGATGGAGACCTTGTTCCTGCCGTTCGTCGATCCCTTGGCGGCGATGGACGGCTACGTCTTGCACGCCGCCTTGATCGCGAAGTCGCGCGGCCACGAAGGCTTCGTGTTCAGCCCGCTCCTCACCGACAACCTCGTGGCGGCATGGTTCCGCACCGGCAATCGCGGCGAGAAGGGATTCCCGGCGGACCTGTTCATCCCGGCGGAGGATGCCATCGCCAAGCTGTCGCCGATCATCCCGGCGCCGGCGACGCTGGAGCAGAAGCGGGCCGCCAAGCAGTAAGGGAATCCGGCGCGGCTCCGCTCGGGCCGCGCCGCAGGTTCCGCTTACTCGGCGGCTTCGGCCTGCGCCGGTTCCTTCCAGACCAGCACCGGCTTCCTCGCCGCAAGCGTCTCGTCGAGGCGGCGGCGCGGCGCGTAAATGGGCGCGGCCTTCAGCGACTGGTCGCCCGCTTTTGCGCGCTCCGCCACCGAACGCAAAGCGCCGATGAACTGGTCGAGCGCCGCCTTGGATTCGGTCTCGGTCGGCTCGATCAGCATCGCGCCGTGGACGACCAGCGGGAAATACATGGTCATCGGGTGGAAGCCTTCGTCAATCAGCCCCTTGGCGAGATCGAGCGTCGACAGGCCGCCGGCGAAATCCTTATCGCTGAACAAGGCTTCGTGCATGCACGGGCCGCTTTCACCGAACGGCGCGTCGAGTACGTCCTCCAGGCTGCGCAGGATGTAGTTGGCGTTCAAGACCGCATCGCCCGACACCTGACGAAGGCCGTCGGCGCCATGGCTCAAAATGTAGGCCAGGGCCCGCGTGAACATGCCCATCTGTCCGTGGAAGGCGGTCATCCGGCCGAAGCTTTGTCCGTGATGCTCGCCCGCGGTCTCTTCCTCGATCAGTGCATAGGTGTCGCCCTGCTTCTCGACGAAGGGAAGCGGCGCGAAGGGGGTGAGTGCTTCCGAAAACACCACCGGTCCGGAGCCGGGACCGCCACCGCCATGCGGGGTGGAGAAGGTCTTGTGGAGGTTGATGTGCATCGCATCGATGCCGAGATCGCCGGGGCGGACTCGGCCGACGATGGCGTTGAAGTTGGCGCCGTCGCAATAGACCAGGCCGCCGGCCGCGTGGACCGCTTCGGAGATGTCCAGCATGTCCGGCTCGAACAGGCCGCACGTGTTGGGGTTGGTGATCATCACCGCCGCGACGTCCGGCCCAAGCCGGGCCTTCAAAGCGTCGAAGTCTACACGGCCACGATGGTTGGCGGGGATGCTCTCCACCCGGTAGCCGACGAAGGCGGCGGTTGCCGGATTGGTGCCGTGGGCGCTTTCCGGAACCAGCACGACCTCGCGCGCATCGCCGCGCGCTTCCAAAGCCGCGCGGATGGCGAGCAGGCCGCAAAGCTCGCCGTGCGCGCCGGCCTTGGGGCTCATCGCGACGGAATGCATGCCGGTGAGCTTGACCAGCCAGCCGCCAAGTTCGGCGATCAGCTGCAGCGCGCCCTGCACCGTGTCGGCGGGGGCAAGCGGGTGGATGTCGGCGAAGCCGGGCAGCCGCGCCATCTTTTCGCACAGCCGCGGATTGTGCTTCATGGTGCACGATCCGAGCGGGAACAGGCCGAGATCGATCGCGTAATTCTGCCGGCTGAGGCGGGTGTAGTGACGCACCGTCTGCGGCTCGGAAAGGCCCGGCAGGCCGATCGGCTTGTTGCGGGTGAGGCCGCCGATACGGCTTTCCACCTTGGGCGCCGCTTCGATGTCGACGCCGGTGCCGCCTTCCTCACCCATTTCAAAGAGCAGAGCTTCTTCGAGCATCAGGGCGCGGTTGCCGGTCCAGGTTTCGACCAAGTCGGTCTCGCCGGCTTCGGGGCGGGTTGGGCGGCCTTCACGGTTCATGCTCATGCCAGGATCTCCTCGAGCGCGCCGGCAAGCGCCTCGACATCTTCATCGGTACAAATTTCGGTGACGGCGACGACAAGGCCGTTCGCAAGCGCTTCCTCGTCCGGATAGAGGCGGCCTAGCGACACGCCCCCCAGGATGCCACGCTCGGCAAGGGTGCGCACCACCGGCCGCGCTTCCTGCGGCAGGCGAAGCGTGAATTCGTTGAAGAATGTGTCGCTGACCAGCTCAACCCCCGGCAGCTGCGCCAGCCGATCCGCGGCGCGGACGGCGCGGGCGTGGTTGAGTTCGGCGAGACTGCGAAGACCGGTCTCGCCGAGCAAGGTCATGTGGATGGAGAAAGCGAGCGCGCACAGCCCCGAGTTGGTGCAGATGTTGGACGTCGCCTTCTCGCGGCGGATGTGCTGCTCTCGGGTGGAGAGCGTCAGAACGAAGCCGCGCTTGCCTTCCGCATCCACCGTTTCACCTGCCAAGCGCCCGGGCATCTGGCGGACATATTTATCGCGGGTTGCGAACAGGCCCACATACGGCCCGCCGAAGTTCAGCCCGACGCCGATCGACTGGCCCTCGCCGACGACGATGTCCGCGCCCATCTCGCCCGGCGCCTTGATGAGGCCAAGCGCGACCGGCTCCGTCACCACCGCGATCAGCAACGCGCCGGCGGCGTGGGCGCGCTCGGCGAGTTCGGAGAGGTCGCCGATGCGGCCGAGAATGTCGGGATACTGAACGACGACGCAGCTCGTCTCCTTGTCGATCGATTCGAGCAGGGCGGCGGTGTCCGGCTCCGGCCCAAGCTGCGGGACGGAGGTCTCAAGCGTGTCGCCGGTGAACTTGGCCATCGTTTTTGCGACGGAGACATAATGCGGATGGAGGCCGCCAGAGAGCACCGCTTTGGTGCGGCGGGTGATGCGGCGCGCCATGCCGATCGCTTCCCAGCAGGCGGTGGAGCCGTCGTACATCGATGCGTTGGCGACGTCGCAGCCGTAGAGGCGCGCAACCTGGGTCTGGAATTCGAACAACGCCTGAAGCGTCCCTTGCGCGATTTCCGGCTGGTAGGGCGTGTAGCTGGTCAGGAACTCGCCGCGCTGGATTAGGTGATCCACCGAAGCGGGGATGTGGTGCTTGTAGGCGCCGCAGCCTAGGAAGAAGGGCGCTTCGCCGGCCGACAGGTTGCGCCGTGCCATGGCGGAGAGCTGGCGCTCCACCGAAAGCTCGCTTGCATGGTCTGGGAGGCCATCGACCTTGGCGGCGAGCCGCGCCGCTTCCGGCACGTCGACGAACAGGTCTTCAACGGACGCCGCGCCGACGACGCGCAGCATCTCGCGCCGGTCTGCTTCTGCAAGGGGTAGGTAACGCATGGTTGTCAGCTTCCTTCTTGCTCCGGGGCGTGGAGCTTCGAGGTTGAACTCAGAATCTAATCGGGTTTGCGCATGGAGAAGCGCAGGCGGACGTAATCGGCGGTCCAGCTTCCGTCCGCGCCTTGCAGCTGCGGTTGAAGCCGCGCCTGAACGGCGGCGGCAACGCCGGGACGGTCGCCTTCCGCGACGCCCGCAACCTCCAGCCAGCCGTTGCGGAAGGTCTTCACCCAGCCGGCGACTCCCGTGGGAAGCGGCGTGGGGCGCGGGATCAGGTGGGCGCGGATGTCGATAAAGCCGGCGCAAGCATAGAGGCGCAGGAACTCCTCCACGCTTGGATACCATTGCGGGTCTTCCGCCGGCACAGGGTAGCCGCGGGCGATGAGCTCCTGGCGGATGCCGCTGCGCAGCGCAGCGATATTGCCCTGCCCGCCCATCTCGCCGACGAAGCGCCCGCCTGGCTTGAGGAGCCCGAACACCCCTGCGGCCACCGCGTCGGGATCGAGCATCCAGTGAAGCGCCGCGTTGGAGAAAGCCGCATCGAAGTGGCCGAAGCGAGCCGCCTGGCCTTCAAGGTCGAGCGCCTGCGCGTCGGCGACGAAAGCATCCACGCCCCGCCCCCGCGCCGCTTCCACCATTTCCGGCGAGGCATCGAGGCCGATGACGCGGGCGCCCGCCGCCATGATCCGCCGGGTCAGAACGCCGTCGCCGCAGCCCAGATCGACGATGAACTCGCCCGGTTGCGGGGCGAGCAACTCCAGCGCCGCCGCGCCCAGCGCCGGCACGAATGCCGCGTTGGACGCGTAATCGCCGGGCGACCAGCGCGAGGACGGGTTGAGGCTCACTGATTCTCGCAGAAAGCTTTGTACGCGTCGGCGTCCATCAGCCCGTCGAGCTCCGACGTGTCGGAAAGGCGGAGGCGGAAGAACCAGCCCTCCCCTTCCGGGTCGGTGTTGACCAGCGACGGATCGTCGGTGAGCGCCGCATTCGCCTCAGTCACTTCGCCCGTCACCGGCGCGTACACGTCCGACGCGGCCTTGACCGACTCCACCACGGCCGCCTCGCCGCCCTTGGTGACCTGCTGGCCCTCAGTGGGGAGCTCAACGAACACGATGTCGCCGAGCTGGCCCTGCGCGAAGTTCGTGATCCCTACGGTGGCGCTGTCGCCCTCGACGCGGATCCACTCATGTTCCTCGGTGTAATGAACGGTCATTTCGCGGCTCCCTTGCGGACATAGTGATGGGGAACGAAGGGCATCGGCACGACCTTCGCCTGGTAAAGCTTGCCCCGCTGGGCGAGGGTGACGGCGCTGCCGGCCTCGGCGCTCGCGGCCGGAACATAGGCCATGGCGATCGGCGCTTCGAGGATGGGCGAAAAGCCGCCGCTGGTCACCTTGCCGACTTCATTGCCTTCGCCGTCGACCACCATCGCGCCCTCGCGCACCGGCTGGCGGCCTTCGACGGCGAGCCCGACGCGGCGGCGGATCGTGCCCTGCGCCAGTTCCGCCTGGATGCGCTCGGCACCCGGAAAGCCGCCCTCCGCCTTGCGGCGCTTGGAAATGGCGAAGGACAAGTCCGCCTCCACCGGCGTGATCTCCTCGTCGAGGTCGTGCCCGTAAAGCGGCAGGCCGGCCTCGAGCCGCAGCGAATCGCGGGCGCCAAGGCCGATCGGCTTCACTTCCGGCTGCGCGGCGAGAAGCTCTGCAACCGCCACCGCATCTTCGGACGCCACCGAAATCTCGAATCCGTCCTCGCCGGTATAGCCCGAGCGGCTGATCCAAGCGGCCATGCCACCCAGCTCGAACGCGTCGCCGGTCATGAAGGTCAGCTCCGCCACCCCAGGCGCGAGCCTGGCAAGCGCGTCCACCGCCTTCGGCCCCTGAAGCGCCAGAAGCGCCTGCGACGTGAGGTGATCGAGCCCCACCGTATCCGGCAGCCGCGCGCGAAGCACCTCGATGTCGCCCGCCTTGGTGGCGCCATTCACCACCATGTAGAAATGGTCCTCGCGCCGCGTCACCATCAGGTCGTCGACAATGCCGCCGCGATCGTTGAGCAGCAGCGAGTAACGCAGCCGCCCGTCCTTCAAGAGCGACAGGTCGGCGGGGAGAATCGCCTCCAGCGCCGCGTCCAGATCGTCGCCGGTGATCAGCAGCTGGCCCATGTGGCTGACGTCGAACAAGCCGGCCGATTCGCGAGTCCACTTATGCTCGGCGATAATGCCTTCATATTGGATCGGCATCGAGTAGCCGGCGAACGGCACCATCCGCGCGCCGCGGCCAATGTGCCAATCGTTCAGGGGAAGGGTGGCGGCTGCGTCGGTCATGTTTTCAGTCTCCGGGGCGTCGCTCTCCACGCGGACGGGTGCCCGGCAGGTTGCAAACTCTCCCCCTCTGTCACTGAAACCTGAGAGCTTTCCCCGGGCGGCCGAGACGGCGCGGGTTACCCCTTCGGTGGAGCTCGGTTGCCCGAACTCGCTTTCCAGAGTGTCTTTGCCCGCGCGGTCCCTTGTGCCTGAGAGATTCCGGGGCGGTTGCTCCTTCGGCGGCCGACGATCCGAAAACCGACTGCGCTCTCCCGCGCGAACACCAGCCCGAAGGCCGGCGACGGAGGACGCTCTGAAGCGTCCCCCAGCCCGAGTCAACGCGGCTTAGCGCGTCGCGTTATAAGCGAGCTGTTCCTGGGTAAGCTGAAAGCCGACCAGCAGCTCGAAGCTCGCCGCGCGAACCGCCTCGCGCACCGCCGGATCGGACAAGGGATCCACCGCCGCGTCTGCGTCGCCCGGCTTACGCTCGCGGGTGATCTGCTTGCGGATATCCTCCGGCAGGGTCGCGGCGGCGCGGCTCACCGAGGCGGTCGCCTGGCCGGTGGTGCTTGTTCGAAGCTCGCCGTCGGCGAAGCGCAGGCCGGCATTGCTGATACTTTTGGAAATGACGCTGGTGCCGCCCTGCACAACCGTGCCGAAATAGGGGACCACGACTTCGCGCGCGCCGCGGCCGTCGCGGCGCTGGGCGCGGATGTCGAAGTTCACCGTAGCGATGATGTTGTCGCCCGATTCGTCGCAGGTGGTGCGCAGGTTGGTAATGTGCGCAACGACGTCGATCGCGTCGGCGGTGCGCGCATTTTCCGGGCTGAACAGGGTCACGTCGCCGGTTGCGGCGGGGATCGCCACGGCCGGGCAGGCGGAACGGGTGACGGTGATGCCGGTGGCGGTGAGTTGGCCGTCGCCGGCGCAGCCAAGGAGGGTCAGCGGAAGAAGCACGGCAAGCGCCGCTTTGGACTTGAACACAGGCTTTGGATCCTCATTTTCCCCGGGGCGGGCGGCGCGGATCATAGGAAGCAGGCTCGCCGGAGGCAAGCAACGCCGTATGCCCGCTCCGGTAGACGCGGCGGCCTCAACCTCATAGAGACAAAGCCATGCCCGAATTCCGACGCCCACTCTCCCTGCTGATCGCGGCGCCGCGCGGCTTTTGCGCAGGGGTAGACCGCGCCATCCGCATCGTCGAGCTTGCCCTGGAACGCTACGGCGCGCCGGTCTACGTCCGCCACGAAATCGTGCACAACAAATATGTCGTCGACAGCCTGAAGGCCAAAGGCGCGATCTTTGTGGCCGAGCTGGATCAGGTGCCGGACGGGGTGCCGGTGGTGTTTTCCGCGCACGGCGTGCCCAAGGCGGTGCCGGCCAAGGCGGAAGAACGCGGCCTCGATTATCTCGACGCGACCTGCCCGCTGGTTTCCAAGGTCCACCGCCAGGCCGAGCGGCTGGTGGAAGCCGGGCGGCATATCCTGTTCATCGGCCATGCCGGCCACCCCGAAGTGATCGGTACGTTCGGTCAGGTGCCGGAAGGGCGGATGACGCTCATCGAAACCGCTGACGATGCGCGAACCGTGCTTCCCGCCGACCCGGAAAACCTTGCTTTCCTCACCCAGACCACCCTCTCGGTCGACGACACGCGTGAGATCGTGGAGCTGCTGCACAGCCGCTTCCCCTCGATCCGGGCGCCGCGCGGCGAGGACATCTGCTACGCCACCTCCAACCGCCAGAATGCGGTGAAAGAGATGACCGGGGAATGCGACGCGATGCTGGTGATCGGCTCGCCGAAGAGCTCGAACTCGCTTCGCCTCGTTGAAGTCGCCGAGCGGGAAGGCGTTCGCGCGCAGCTGATCGGCCGCGCGACCGACATCGATCTGGCTTGGCTGGAGGGCGTCCACATCCTCGGCATCACCGCCGGCGCCTCGGCGCCGGAGACCCTGGTGCGCGAGGTGGTGGACTTCCTCGCTTTGCACTTCGACGTCACGGAGACGGAGCGCGACGGCGCGGTCGAGCGGATGGTGTTCAAGCTCCCCCGCGGGCTCGAAGAAGCCGCCTGACACCACCGTGACCGAAGTTCAGATCTTCACGGACGGCGCCTGCAAGGGCAATCCGGGCCCCGGCGGCTGGGGCGCAATCGTCCGCTCCGGCGCGCACGAGAAGGAATTTTCGGGCGGCGAACCGCTCACCACCAACAACCGCATGGAGATGATGGCGGCGATCCGCGCCCTCCAGGCGCTGAAGCGGCCCTGCACGGTCACCTTGTGGACCGACAGCAACTACCTGAAGGACGGCATCACCAAGTGGATCCACGGCTGGCAGAAAAACGGCTGGAAAACCGCCGACAGGAAGCCGGTGAAGAATGCCGAGCTTTGGCAGGAACTGCTCGAGGCGGTGCGCACCCACCAGATCGAGTGGAAGTGGGTCAAAGGCCATGCCGGGCACCCTGAAAACGAACGCGCCGATAAGTTGGCATGCGACGCGGCGGCGCAGTTTGTGAGGCCGAAGCGCTAAGGAGGCTTTTCGCCAAACTCCTGCTCCGTCACCTCCAGGCCAATGAGGCTTTCGCCAAACTCCTGCTCCGTCACCTCCAGGCCAATGAGGCTTTTGCCAAACTCTTGATCCGTTCACCTCGAGCGAAGTCGAGAGGCGCCCCCGACCTCTGTGCAGGGTCTCTCGACTTCGCTCGAGACGAACGGAGGTGTCCGCTTGAGACGGGGAAGTCTTAGAAGCGCCCAGCTTGATATGGAGCCGGATCAAGGTCGGATTGCTGCCCAAGAAGCAGCGCCGCCCCTAGCCTTGCCGCGGCCGGGGCGGTTTGGATGCCGAAGCCGCCCTGCCCCGCGAACCAGAAGAAGTCGCGGCGGCCTTGGGCGAAGCCGTAAATCGGGACCCGGTCAGGCGCGAAGCTTCGGAGACCTGCCCAGCTTCGCTCGACCCGCTCCACCTTCCAGGTCACCGCTTTTTCCAGGCGGTCGATCGCCAGCGCCACGTCCAGTTCCTCCGGTGCGCAGTCGCAGGGGTCGCAGACGGTCTCGTCATGCGGGCTTAGCCACAGACGCCCGCCCGCTTCGGGCTTGAAGTAGAAGCGCCCGAGCGCATCGATTACCAGTGGGAGGTCGGCGGGAGCGGGTGGATCGGTGCGCAGCTGGACCATGGTTCGGCGAAAGGCGCGGATGCCGAGCGGCTGGACGCCGGCAAGCCGCGCCACCGGATCGGCCCAGGCGCCGGCGGCGTTGACGAGCACCTCGGCCTCTACGTCGCCGGCCGCCGTTTCGAGGTGCCACACCGCGCCCTCACGCTTCGCGCTCAGCAACTCGGCACCCGTCAGCAACTCGGCCCCCGCCCGCCGCGCCGTTTTCAGGTAATGCGCATGGAGGGCGGCAACGTCGATGTCGGCGCAGGTCGGCTCGAACAGAGCACGGTCGAAGTGCGGGCGCAGACCGGGGACGAGATCGGCCAAAGTCTCGCTGCCGACGGGCCTCAGTTCCAGCGCGCCGCCCAGCTCACCAGCCAAGGCATCGAGCGCCCCTTGCCCCTCCTCCCCCGCGATGTGCAGGCCGCCGCGCGGGCTGAGGAAGCCGCCTTCGCGCAAGAAGCGGCCGGAGGCGCTTGTCAGCGGCTGGACGGCGGGGCCGCCATAGCTTTCCGACCAGAAAGCGGCGGAGCGGCCGGTGCTGTGGTAGCCGGGCTGGTCCTCGCGCTCGAGGAGCATCACGGAAGCGCGGCCGCCGATCTCGGCCGCGAGGCTTGCGCCGGCCATGCCCGCGCCAACGACCGCGATGTCTACCTTGCGGCTCACCGCGCCGCCCGCGCCTCGAGGAAGCTGTCGATACGCGCAAAGGCTTTCAGCCGGATTGGGTCGATCTCGCGCAGGATTTCGTGAGCCGAATCCTCGAACATCAGCAGCTCGGCGCCCGGAATCGCGGCGGCGGCGCGGCGGATTTCGGGGGCGCTGACCAGCCGATCTTTCTCGGTCGCGACGAACAGCACCGGCACCGCGATCTTGCCGAGCGCCGCGTCGTTCAGGTGTGCGCAGGAGCGGTAGGCTCCGTTGAGCCAGCCCCAGCTCGGCACGCCAAGATCGAAGCCGGGCTGGCGCTTCCACCACCAGGTCTCGTCCTCATAGCGCGTGCGGCAGCCGGTGAGGATCGCCCGGCGCGAGGAGCCGGACGGGCTCGGCGTGTCCCCGTTGCTCCACGCCGCGACCTTGCCGAAGCCGAGCGCCGTCATCGTCTGCGCGGTCGCGGCGGCCGCGAAGGAGGGCAAAGGCGCGGTGTTGATCATCACCATCGGCGCGACCAGCACCGCGGCGTCGACCTTCGGCGACCGCTCGGCAAGGGTTCGAAGCACGACATGGCCGCCCATTGAATGGCCGATCACCACGTGCGGCCCGGGTCCTTCCGCCACCCAATCGGCAATCAACGCGGCAAGGTCGTCGACCAAGGGATCGAGGCTGTCGAGGTGGCCGCCTTCTATGTCCCCGCGCGATCCGCCCTGGCTGCGCCAGTCGAAGGTCGAGACGTTCCAGCCGCCTCCGTGCCAGTGGTTCTGCACTTCCAGATACTTCTCGATGAAATCGCCCCGCCCGCCGGCGAACAGGATGCTGCCCCGCGCCTTTGCCGGGTCAAGCTGCGGCCACTGCATGCGGCGGTACATCCAGCCGTCGGGCGCGCGCCACGGCGCTATCGCCGCGCCTGCCGGGATTGTTCGGCGATCGAATGTCTGTGGCTTCATCGCTCCCGCGGTTACGGTTTCTAAAGCAAGCCCGTCTAGTAGCTGTTAGCCATGCAAGGGGGCTTTTCCTGGTTTCTTATCGCTTTGCTCGCGGCGGCTTTGCTCGTCGCGGCGGTCGGCGATTGGCGTAGCCGCACCATCTCCAACTGGCTGAACGGCGCGATCGCGCTTGGCGCCATCCCCTTCTGGTGGGTGAGCGGCCTGTCCCTTTGGCCGGACGTTGCCTGGCAGATCGGCATCGCGTTCGCGGTGCTGCTCGTCTTTTTCCTGGCCTTTCAGATCGGGCAGATGGGCGGCGGCGACGTCAAGATGCTGTTCGCGGTTTCGCTCTGGCTGCCTCCGATGGCGGTGCTGCAGCTGATTGTCATCATGTCGATTGCGGGCGGTGTGCTGACGATCGCCCTGCTGATCCCGCACCGGATGCTGAAGCAGGCCGGGAACCCCGAGATACCGTACGGAATTGCAATCGCTTTTGCCGGCCTTTGGCTGATCGGCGAACGGTTCCTTAACCATTTTGGCTGATGTTTAGGCCTGATTAGAACGCGGGCAGAAGGTGACTGGCGTCATGGATGTAAAAAAGCTGGTGCTGTTGATTGGCGCACTGATGGTGGCAGCAGTCACCGCGGTGATGGCCAAGAACATGTTCAGCGGGGCCTCGGCGCCGCAAGCCTCGGCCACCCCCGTGGTTCCCGCCGGACCGGAAGTGCTGGTTGCGACCCGCTCCCTGCCCGTCGGCACCATCATCGACGCGGAAGCGCTCCGCTTCCAGAAATGGCCTGAAGGCCTCGTCCAGCCGGCGTATTTCATGAAGGGCCAGAAGGGCGTGAACCCGGCCGATCTGATCGGCACGGTGGTTCGCAACGAGATCACCGCCGGCCAGCCGCTGACCCAGGGCTCGCTGATCAAGCCGGGTGAGCGCGGCTTCCTTGCCGCGGCGCTTGGTCCGGGCATGCGCGCAGTCACCGTCTCGGTCTCCGCGACCAGCGGCGTCGCCGGCTTCGTGTTCCCCGGCGACCGCGTCGACATCGTTCTTACCCAGACTGTCGCCGGCGGCGGCGAGGGCCAGCCCCTCAAGGCTTCCGAGACGATCATCCGCAACGCCCGGGTGCTTGCCACCGATCAGCGGATGAGCGCTAATGGCGAGGACGGCAAGCCGGTCGTCCAGAACGTCTCCACCGTGACCTTGGAAGCGACGCCGAAGATCGCCGAAAAGATCGCGGTTGCGCAAACCATCGGTCAGCTCACCTTGTCGCTGCGCTCGCTCGCCGACAACAATGCGGAGCTCGAACAGGCGATTGCGTCCGGCGAAGTGACGGTGCCCGAAGGGACCGATCCGAAGGCCGAGAAGCGCATGCTGCTCGCCATCGCCAACAAGCCGATCGATACCAAGACCACCTACACGGTCGGTTCGGACGTGTCCCGCTTCCAGCGCAGCAGCGTGCCCTCGCGGGCCGCCGCAGCGCCGGCCGCGGACCCGGCGGCAAGCGCCATCGGTGCGCTCGCCGGAGTATTGGGCGGTGCGAAGACTGCCGCAGCCGCCGCCCCCGTAGCCGATGCCGCGCCGAAGGGACCTCAGGTCCGTGTCGCTCGCGGCAACAGTGTCACCCTCGTTCCGGTCGGAGCCAAGTAAGATGACGAAGCGCACCCATTCAGCTCGCGCCGCTCTGGGCACCGCGATTGCCGCGGTTCTGACGGCAAGCCTCGGCGCGGTCGCGCCGGCCCCGGCCTTCGCTCAAAGCGCGGCGGCGACCGGCACCTACAAGCCGACCAAGCAGGTTCTCCTGTCGATCGGCGAAGGCCAGCTCATCAACCTGCCGCGCAACGTGGTGGATGTCTGGACCTCCAACCCCTCGACGGCCGACGTCAACGTCACCAGCCCGCGCCAGATCGGCCTGTTCGGCAAGGAGCCGGGCGAAGCGACGATTATCGCAACGGCCGCCGACGGTTCGGTGGTCTACGGCGCCAACGTCCGGGTCAGCCAGAACATCAGCTCGATCGACGCAATGCTTCGCGCCGCGATGCCGGATGCCAACATCACCGTCACCCATGTCGGCCAGATCGCCGTCATGAACGGCACGGTTCAGTCCCCCGCGGACAGCGCCCAGGCCGAACAGCTCGTGCGCGCTGCCCTGAACCCCGGCATGGACACCTCCTCCCCCACCGCCGCCCTCAAGATCATGCCGGTGAACCGTCTCAAGACCGCGACGCCGCTGCAGGTGATGCTGCACGTCAAGATCGCCGAAGTCAGCCGCTCGCTGGTTCGTGAGATCGGCGTCAACCTGCTCACCCGCGACCAGACCGGCGGCTTCCTGTTCGGCGTGTCGAACGGCCGCAACGTCGGCGGGATCAAGGACATCGTGTCGGATTCGATCATTGACCCCCGTACCGGAAACCCGGCGGTGGTCGGCACCGAATATACCTTCAACCGCCCGGGCAGCGGCACCGCCATCAACATGGCCGGCAAGCTGCTCGGCGTGGACATCCTGAGCGCGCTAGATCTGGCCGAAAACGATGGCCGGGTCCGCACGCTTGCGGAGCCGAGCCTCACCGCTTTGTCGGGCGAGACCGCAAGCTTCCTCGCCGGCGGCGAATTCCCGATCCCGCTTGCATCGGGCCTCAACGGCACGACCATCGAGTTCAAGGAATATGGCGTCAGCCTCGCCTTCACGCCGACCGTGTTGGAAGGCGGCCGCATCTCCATGCGGGTTCGCCCGGAAGTGTCGGAGCTTTCCAAGGAAGGCGCCATCGTCGTCGGCGGCTTCTCCATTCCGTCGCTGACCACCCGCCGCACCGAAACCACGGTGGAACTGGGCTCCGGCCAGAGCTTCATGATCGGCGGCCTGCTGCGCAACAGCAGTTCGGCCTCCACCGACAAGGCACCGTTCCTGGGCGATCTGCCGATCCTCGGCTCCTTGTTCCGGTCCAACAGCTTCCGCCGCAATGAGACGGAGCTGGTGATCGTGGTGACGCCGTACCTGGTGAAGCCGGTCAACGCGTCGCAGATCGCGCTGCCGACCGACGGCATCCGTTCCAGCAATACGGTGAACCGTGTTCTCCTCGACCGGGCGGAGCAGAACCGCACCGGCGAAGCGCGGCCCGGGCCGACCATGGCCGCGCCGACGTCGGTGCCGGCACTCTCGTCCTACGAAGCGCCCCGCACGCCTGCCGCTCCGGCACCCACCAAGCGCGCCGAACAGCGCGCGGTGAAGCCCGAGCAGACCGCCGCCGCGCCCGGGTTCAGCTTCTAATGACCGCGCCTGCTCGAAAGGAAAGATCCGCCATGTTCCGGACCAACACCCTCCCCTTCGCACTGGCCATGGCCGCCGGGCTCTGCGCAACCGGCGCCCAGGCGCAGCGCGCCGATGCCAACCGCAGCATGTATTCCACCAACCAGCCGGTGGTGCAGCGCACCGACTTCGCGATCGACCTCGCCAGCCAAAGCAACGGCCTTGGCCAGGGGGAGCGCGAACGGCTCCAGGATTGGCTGCAGTCGCTTCAACTGAGCTACGGCGACCGTCTCTATGTCGACACCGGCTATGACGGCGCCGAGGCGCGTTCCGACGTGGCCCGCATTGCATCCGATTACGGTATGATGGTCAGCCCCGGCGCACCGCTGACGGCGGGCGCGGTGCAGGCCGGAACCGTTCGGGTAATCATAAGCCGCACCGAAGCGTCCGTTCCGAACTGCCCGAACTGGGAACGCTCGGACGGCCCGAGCAAGACGTCCTCCAACTATGGCTGCGCGGTGAATTCCAACCTTGCCGCGATGATCGCCGATCCCAACGATCTGGTGCTCGGCCAGGAGGGCAGCGTCGTCGGCGATGCGACCACCGCGTCGAAGGCGATCCGCGCCTACCGCTCGGCGGTTCCGACCGGCGCCGGTGGCCTCAAGGACACTGTTACGAAGGGGGGCAAGTAATGAACGCACCGTTTCAGCCCGGACGCGCCGGCGCTGCCCTGCGCGATCCCTTCGCCGCCTTCGTGTGTGACGAATCGACCGCCGAACTGCTGCGTCCGATTGCCGTTGAGCATGGCTGGGCGCCGGAAAAGGTCAATCGCGGCGGTCTTCGCAACGCGATCCAGACCCTCTCGGTCTCGGCGAGCCCGACAATCCTGTTCGTGGACTTGTCGGAATCGGGTGACCCGCTCAACGACATCAACGCGCTCGCGGAAGTGTGCGAGCCGGGCACGGTGGTGATCGCTGCCGGGCAGGTGAACGACGTTCGCCTGTACCGCGACCTGATCGCGTCCGGCATCCAGGATTACCTGCTGAAGCCGTTCACGCCGGACCAGCTGCGCGATTCGTTTGCGCATGCCCAGCTGATCGTCTCTGGTCCACGCGTCAGCGAGCAGACCACCGAGAAGCCGCACGTCATGGCCGCCGTGATCGGCGTCCGCGGCGGCGTCGGGGCCTCCACCGTCGCCACTTCGCTCGCCTGGCTGATGGGCGACAAAGGCGGCCGCTCGACCGCCTTGCTCGACCTCGACGTTCACTTCGGGACGGGCGCTCTGTCACTCGACCTGGAGCCGGGCCGCGGCCTTACCGACGCGATAGAGAATCCGAGCCGGATCGACGGTTTGTTCATTGAACGCGCCATGGTTCGCGCCAACGAGAAGCTGTGCGTGTTGTCGGCGGAAGCGCCGCTCAACCAGCCGATGCTGAACGACGGTTCGGCCTATTTCCAGCTGCAGGACGAGATCCGCAACGCGTTCGAAGCAACGGTTCTCGATCTGCCACGGACCATGCTGGTTCAGCACCCGCATCTGGTTCAGGACGTGCACGCCGCAATCGTGGTGGTCGAGTTCACCCTCGCCGCCACCCGCGACGCGATCCGGGTGCTGAGCTGGCTCAAGCAGAACGCCCCGCAGGCCACGGTAATCGTGGTTGCCAACCGGGTCGCCAACGGCGTCCAGGAAATCAGCCGTAAGGATTTCGAGGTGTCGATCGAACGCAAGGTCGACATCGTCATCCCGCTCGAGCCGAAGGCGGCGGCGCAGGCCGCCAAACTCGGCCAGCCGTTCGCCAAGGTGGCGACGGGCGCGAAGATTAGCGGTCCCTTGAACCAGCTCGTCGCCGCAACGGTAGCGACTGTGGAAGGCGGCGAAGGCGGAGCTGCGGCCACGGCGAAGCCGTCCGGCGGATCGCTGCTCGAGAAGTTCAACCTCAAGACCATGCTCGCCAAGAAGCCGAAGGCGGCCAAGCCCGAACCGGCCTGACCCACAGCTGAAGACGCCGCTTAGACGAGGACTGAGGAACAATGGTCGAGAGCCTACCAATGCTGCTGATGATGGCGGGAATGCTCGGCGTGCTGGGCCTGATGTTCTTTGCCTTTGCCGGCCCTTCGGCTGCCAAGGCTTCGAACCGGCGGCTGGAGAGCGTCCGCGAGCGCCACAGCCGCTCGAACGAAATGGCGACGCAGGCGCAGCTCAAGCGCATCCTGCAGACGCGCCAGGACACCAAGGCAGAGGAGTGGGCGCAGCGCTTCATCCCCAAGCCCGCCTTGCTCAAGAAGCGCCTGCAGCAGACCGGCCGTTCGATCACGCTTCCGCAATATGCGCTTGCCTGTTTCGGACTTGCGAGCCTCGTCTTCGCCGGGCTGCTTTCGCGCGGTACGCCGGTGCTGCTCAGCGTCTTCATCGCCTTGTTCATCGGCGTCGGCCTGCCGCACAAGGTGATCACCAAGATGATCAAGCGGCGCGTGGCCAAGTTCACCGCCCGCTTCCCGGACGCGATCGACCTGATGGTGCGCGGCCTGCGCTCCGGCCTTCCGATCAGCGAAACGCTGGCGGTCGTCGGCGAGGAGATCCAGGGGCCGATCTCGGACGAATTCCGCGCGGTCAGCGACAAGATGAAGATCGGGCGGACGATGGAAGCCGCGCTTCAGGAAACCGCCGACCGACTCGGCACGCCTGAAATCCAGTTCTTCGTGATCACGCTTGCGATCCAGCGGGAGACCGGCGGCAACCTGGCGGAAACGCTCGGCAACCTGTCGGACGTGCTCAGGAAGCGCGCGCAGATGAAGCTCAAGATCCGCGCAATGTCGTCGGAGTCGAAGGCGTCCGCGTGGATCGTCGGCGCCCTGCCCTTCATCGTGTTCGGGCTGATCTGGATGATCAACCAGGAATATATGCTGAAGTTCTTTCAGGATCAGCGGCTGATGATCGCCGGCGGTGGCGGCTTGGTGTGGATGGGCATTGGTGTGTTCATCATGGCCAAGATGATCGACTTCGAGATTTAAGGGGCGATACGCGACATGGCACCTCCAGCCGGACCGACGATCATGGGCATCGACGTAGTGATGGTGGCGACTTTCCTCGCCGCGGTCGCCACCTTCGCCGTCCTCCTCGCCATCTACGCCGCCACCACGGTCAAGGACCCGATGGCCAAGCGCGTGCGGGCACTGAACGACCGGCGCGAGCAATTAAAGGCCGGCATCGTCGCGTCGTCGAGCAAGCGGCGCCGCAACATCACCAACAAGAACGAGGTCGGCGACAAGGTCCGCACCTTGCTCGGTTCGTTGAAGATGCTCCAGGACGAGCAGGTCGAAAAGGCCCAGAAGCGCCTGATGCAGGCCGGTATCCGGTCCAAGGATCTCGCCTTCGTCGTGATCCTCGCCCGGCTGGTGATGCCGGTGGTGCTGGGATCGATCGCGGTCGCCGGCGTCTACTTCCTTGAATGGTTTCCGGATTGGGGCGAGTTCAAGCGCTATGCCCTCGTCGCGACCACGGTGCTCGGCGGCTACAAAGCGCCCGATCTGTGGCTCAAGAACAAGATCACCAAGCGCACCCACGCGGTTCGCAAGGGTCTGCCGGACGCGCTCGATCTTCTCGTCATCTGCGCCGAAGCCGGCCTCACGGTGGACGCCGCCTTCAACCGCGTCGCGCGGGAACTGGGCAAAGCCTATCCGGAGCTTGGCGACGAGTTCGCGCTGACCTCGATCGAACTGGGCTTCCTGACCGATCGGCGGATGGCGTTCGAGAACCTCGCCTCGCGCGTTGATCTCGATGCGCTTCGCGGCGTCGTCACCACCATGATTCAGACGGAGAAATACGGCACGCCGCTCGCCAGCGCGCTTCGCGTCCTGTCGGCCGAGTTCCGCAACGAGCGGATGATGCGCGCCGAGGAAAAGGCCGCGCGCCTGCCGGCAATCATGACCGTGCCGCTGATCCTTTTCATTCTGCCGGTGCTGTTCATCGTCATCCTGGGCCCGGCAGCCTGCTCGATCGCCGACAACTTCGCGATGTAAGGAATGCGAGGGGGAGGAACATCCCGCCCCCTCGCCCATTGTTTCGGCACCGAACCGCAAGGGAGAAGGCGCCGTGGCGACCAATTACAATGAGTGGGTGATCTACGCCCTTGTCCTCCTGCTCGGCCTGGTGATCGGCATGGCGCTGATGGCCGGCGGCAAGTGGAAGCGCCGCTACAAGGAAGAGCATAAGCTTCGGCTGGAGGAAGTACGGCGGCGCGAGGTGCTCGAGAAGGAGCATGAGACGCTGCGGGGGCGGAGCACGGAGATGGACTCGCTCAGGCACTCCGCGGCGCGGGATGAGGCGCGGCGGCATCCGGAGGATAGCCTTCGCCATTCTGACGGCGACCGCCGCCACCCGGACGATGTTCGCCGCCACCCGAACGACGACCGCGGGCCGGGGCCGCTTTGATCTGCTGACACGTTCAAAGAGCCGACTTCTTAAGCCTTCCCTTCAGGGAGGGGTTTGGGCAGGGGCAGTGTGCGCTTATCGAGCGCCGGAGCTGCCTCATCTGACATTCCCCTCCCCCAACCCCTCCCCTGAAGGGGAGGGGCTTTAAGTTCTACCTCTTCCGCAAGGCCGCCTGGGCCGCCGCGAGGCGGGCGATGGGTACGCGGTAGGGGGAGGCGGAGACGTAGTCCAAGCCGGTTTTCTCGCAGAAGGCGATGCTGGTGGGATCGCCGCCATGTTCGCCGCAGATGCCGAGTTTGAGGCCGGGCTTGGTTGCCCTGCCCCGCTCGGCAGCCAGCGCGATGAGCTGGCCGACGCCGGCTTCGTCGATCGACACGAACGGGTCGCGCTCGAAGATCCCTTTCTCGACGTAGATTGAGAGGAAGCGGGCGGCGTCATCGCGGCTGACGCCCAATGTGGTCTGGGTGAGATCGTTGGTGCCGAAGCTGAAGAACTCGGCCTCCTCGGCGATTTCGCCGGCCATCAAGGCGGCGCGCGGAAGCTCGATCATCGTGCCGACGAGATACTCCACCGTGCCGCCACGTTCGGCGAAGACCTCCTGCGCCACGCGGTCGATCAGCGCTCGGATGATGGCCAGTTCGGCGCGGGTACCGACCAGCGGGACCATCACTTCGGGAATCGGCGCGGCGCCGCTCTCCTCCGCCACCGTCACCGCCGCCTCGAAGATCGCGCGGGCCTGCATTTCGTAGATTTCGGGATAGGTGATGCCGAGCCGGCAGCCGCGGTGGCCGAGCATCGGGTTGAACTCGTGAAGCTCGGTTACCCGCCGCTTCAGCGTCTCCACCGACGCGCCGGCCGCCGCGGCGACGTCAGCGAAATCGGCTTCCGAGTGCGGCAGGAATTCGTGCAGCGGCGGATCGAGCAGTCGGATGGTGACGGGAAGGCCCGCCATGATCCGGAAGATCTCCTCGAAATCGCCGCGCTGTTCGGGGAGCAGCTTGAGCAAGGCGGCGCGGCGCCCGGCTTCGTCTTCGGCAAGGATCATCTGGCGGACGCTGGTGATCCGGCCGGCGTCGAAGAACATGTGTTCCGTACGGCAGAGGCCAATACCCTCCGCGCCGAATTCGCGGGCGGTGCTGCAGTCGAGCGGCGTTTCGGCGTTGGTGCGTATGCGCAGGCGGCGTGAGCGGTCGGCCCATTCCATCAAGGTGCCGAAATCGCCGACCAGTTCAGGCTGAACGGTGGCCACTTCGCCGAGCATCACTTCGCCGGTGGAGCCGTCGATGGTGACGGTTTCCCCTTCCCGCACCTCGTTCGCGCCGACGCGCATCAGCCTGGCCTGGTAGTCGATGGAGACGGAGCCCGCGCCGGAGACGCAGGGGCGGCCCATGCCACGCGCGACCACCGCGGCGTGGCTCGTCATGCCGCCGCGCGCGGTGAGGATGCCCTGCGCCGCGTGCATGCCCCCGATATCCTCCGGCGAGGTCTCGACGCGGACGAGGATCACCTTTTCGCCGAGGGCCGCGCGCTTTTCGGCGGTTTCGGCGTCGAACACCGCGGCGCCCGAGGCCGCGCCGGGCGAGGCGGGAAGGCCCTTGGCGATGACGTGGCGCTCGGCCTTTGGGTCGAGCGTCGGGTGGAGGAGCTGGTCGAGTGCGGAAGGGTCGACGCGGAGGACGGCTTCTTCCTGGGTGATCAGGCCCTCGTTCGCCATGTCGACGGCGATGCGCAAAGCCGCTTTGGCGGTGCGTTTGCCGCTCCGCGTCTGCAGCATCCAGAGCTTACCGCGCTCGACGGTGAACTCGATGTCCTGCATGTCGCGATAATGCGCTTCGAGGAGGTCGAAGACGCGGGCGAGTTCGCCGTAAACTTGCGGCATTGCCTCTTCCATCGACGCCGCCTTGGCGCCCGCCGCTTCGCGCGCGGCGAGGGTGAGATATTGAGGCGTTCGGATGCCGGCGACGACATCTTCGCCCTGGGCATTGATCAGATATTCGCCGTAATAGAGCCGCTCGCCGGTGGAGGGGTTGCGGGTGAAGGCGACGCCGGTGGCGGAGGTTTCGCCCATGTTGCCGAACACCATCGCCTGGACGTTGACAGCGGTGCCCCAGTCGCCGGGGATGGAGTTGAGGCGCCGGTAAACCTTGGCGCGATCCGACTGCCAGGAGCCGAACACCGCGCCGACCGCGCCCCAGAGCTGGTCGTGGACATCGGCAGGAAACGGGCGGCCGAGCTCTTCCTCGACGATCTGCTTGTAGACGCTCGTCAGCCGCCGCCAGTCGTCGGCTTCGAGATCGGTGTCGAGGTGGACGCCTTTATCCTCCTTCGCAATCTCTAGCGCGTCCTCGAAGCGGCCATGGTCGACGCCCAGCACGACGTCGGCATACATCTGGATGAAGCGGCGGTAGCTGTCCCAGGCGAAGCGCGGGTCGCCCGAGACGGCGGCGAGGCCCTGCACCGTTTCGTCGTTGAGGCCGAGGTTCAGCACCGTGTCCATCATGCCGGGCATGGACACGCGCGCGCCGGAGCGGACGGAGACGAGCAGGGGATCGGCTGCGTCGCCGAAGCTCTTGCCGGTGACGGCTTCGATGTGGGCGATGCCGTTCGCGACTTCGGCGCGCAGGCTGTCGGGGAAGCTTTCCCCTTCGGCGTAGTACAGCGCGCAGACGGGGGTGGAGATGGTGAAGCCGGGCGGAACCGGTAGGCCGATGGATGCCATCTCGGCGAGGTTCGCGCCTTTGCCGCCGAGGAGGTTCTTATCTCCGTCACCACCATCGGAGACCCCGCCGCCGAAGCGGTAGACGTACCGGCTCATGCCTTTCGGCCCCTGCACCGGACATTTGAAAGGTCCCAAAGGTCGCGGTCGTGCATAAAGTTCAGTGTCCTTGAAGAGGTGATCCGGCTGGCGCTCGAGCGATAAACATTCCGCCGCTGAAAGGTTTCCGCAGTGCAGCAATCGCGCACGGGCATGGTGCGCCGGAGGACGTGAATGTCACAAGAGTCACACGGTTTCGCGGAGGTCCCCCTCCCCCCTCAGCCCTCGATGCGCGAGAAATCGGCCACTGCGTGAACGGCGTCGCGGACGCGGGCGAGGAGGCCCAGTCGGGCTTCGCGCTTGGCGGGATCGGGGTCATTCACCGTCACCTTCTCGAAAAATGCGTCCACGGGACCGCGCAGGCTCGCCAGCGCGGCCATCGCACCCTCGAAATCCTCGGCCTCCACCGCGGCGCGGGCGCGCGGTTCGGCCGAGTCGAGGGCGGCGATCAGGGCAGCTTCCTCATCGGAGGGCGTGTAGGAAAGTGTTTTCGGCGCCGCACCGGACCAATCCTCCTTCTTGAGGATGTTGGCGGCGCGCTTGTAGCCGGCGAGGAGATCGCGCCCTTCGGGTGTTTCGACGAAGGACTGGAGCGCACGGACACGGGCGAGCAGACGGACGAGATCGTCCTCCCCGCCAAGCGCGAAGACGGCGTCGATCAGGTCGTGGCGGACCCCGGCTTCGCGTTGCTGGACCTTGAGGCGGTCGGCGAAGAAGTCGAGGGATTTCGCTGCGGTGTCTTTGGGAGTTAGAAATTTTTTTGCACGTTCCAGGACGGGCAACACCTTTTCCAAGAACATCTGATAGAGTTCATAGTTATGTTCTTTTAAGTTGTCTGTATAGACTTTGCTATCTGCCGCTCCGGCCGGAAACTTTGGCCAAAAGTCTTCCATGATTCTCTTGAAACGTTCATCTTTCGACTTTTCGGCTTCAACGATGTTCGTGGCGTAGCTTAGACAGGCATTTAGTACTAAGATATCGAGATTGAACCGGAGGCGATTCTTCAACGCCAGTCCGATAGCTGAGATAGCGGCCCGCCGTAGCGCGAATGGATCCCTGGAGCCGGACGGCGCTTCGCCGACTGCAAAGAAACCCACGAGCGTATCCAGCTTGTCCGCCAAGCTCACCGCCACGGTCACAGGGGCGGTGGGGACTTCGTCGCCTTGCCCGACTGGTTTGTAGTGGTCGCGGATGGCGTCGGCGACTTGGGGGTCTTCGCCTTGGGCGCGGGCGAGGTAGCCGCCGATCAGGCCCTGGAGCTCGGGAAATTCGCCGACCATGCCGGTGACGAGATCGGCCTTGCAGAGGCGCGCCGCGCGTTCGGCGAGGGCGGCGAGATCTAGCCCCTCCCCTTCAGGGGAGGGGTTGGGGAGGGGCTTGTCGGCTGTGCCGGCTTCCGAGGTAAGGGACGGGATCATATTCCCCTCCCCAACCCCTCCCCTGAAGGGGAGGGGCTTTGAGGTTACGATGCCCTCTTCCACCAGCCAGCGCGCCAACTTGGCGACGCGGTCGACCTTGTCGGCGACGGTGCCCAGCTTCTCGTGGAAGACGATTTGTTCGAGCTTCTTTGCCTGGTCTTCGAGCGGGATCTTGAGGTCCCCCTCCCAGAAGAACTTCGCGTCCGACAATCTTGCCGCCAGCACCTTTTCGTTGCCGGCGACGATCGCTGCGCCGCCGTCGGCCGGGGCGATGTTGGCGGTGCAGAGGAAGTTGGGGGCGAGCGCGCCCTCCCCGTCGGTGAGCGCAAAATATTTCTGGTTGGTGCGCATGGTGAGCTGGATCACCTCGCGGGGCACGTCGAGAAAGGCGCGGTCGAAGCGGCCGAGGAGCGGCACCGGCCATTCGGTGAGGCCGGCATTTTCGGCGATCAGGCCTTCGTCCTCGACCAGGTGCAGCCCGCAGGCTTCGGCGGCGAGGCCGGCGGCGTTGCGGATGATCTGCTGCCGCTCTCGCGCATCGACGATGACGTGGCAGGCGCGCAGCTTTTCGGCATAGTCCGCCGCGCTGCCGATGGTGATGATGCCGGGGTGGTGGAAGCGGTGGCCGACGGTGGCGGCGCCGCAGCGGATGCCGGCGATCTCGAAGTCTACGATCTCCTCGCCCAAGAGCGCGACGATGCCTTGCAGCGGGCGGACCCAGCGTAAGGATTCGGTGGAGGCGGAGGCCTCGCCCCAGCGCATCGATTTCGGCCAGGGAAAGGCGCGGATGATGGCGGGGATGGCTTCGGCGAGCACGTCGGCGGTGGCGCGGCCGGGTTTGTCGACGACCGCGAACCAGACATCGTCGCGTTCGACCAGCTGATCCTGGGTCAGGCCGGTCTTGCGGAGGAAGCCTTCAAGCGCCTGTGGGGGCGCGGAGGCGCGCGGGCCCTTGGTTTCTTCCTGCACGGCGGCGGTTTGGGCGGGAAGATCGCGGGCAATCAGCGCCAGGCGGCGGGGGGTGGCGAAGGTTTCGATGGCGGCGGCCGCGAGGCCGGACTTGGCGAGCTCGGCTTCGAACAGCCGCGCGAGATCGGCCGAGGCCTTGGACTGCATCCGCGCGGGGATTTCTTCGGACAGGAGTTCGAGGAGGAAGTCGGTCATTCTACCCTCAAACGCCCGCGCGTAGCGCAACGGCAGCTATGGTTTCACGCAAAGGCGCAAAGGCGCAAAGGGGTTTCAGCAGTGCGGCTGACGCACTTGCCATCCGCACGTCAGGTGTGAAGGCGCTGCGCGCGGAGAAGAGAAGAGTGCGCCTTTGCGCCTTTGCGCCTTTGCGTGAACCCCTTCTCACGCTGCCCACCCGTTCTTCTCCATCCAGGCCTGGCAGGCGCCCTTCGCGAGGTCGCGCACTCTCCCGATATAGGCTTGGCGCTCGGCCACCGAGATCACGCCCCTCGCCTGCAGCAGGTTGAAGATGTGGCTGGCCTTGATCGCCTGATCGTAGGCGGGGAGCGGGAGCTTGGCTTCAATGCAGCGGGCGTTTTCCTCGGCCGCGTCCTTGAACCAGCGGAACAGGGTTTCGGTGTTGGCGAGCTCGAAATTATAGGTGCTCTGCTCGACCTCGTTGGCGTGGAAGACGTCGCCATAGGTTACATTGTGGTCGTTGAACTGGAGGTCGTAGACGCTGTCGACCCCCTGGATGTACATGGCGAGCCGCTCGAGCCCATAGGTGAGCTCGCCCGCGACCGGCTTGCAGTCGTAGCCGCCGACCTGCTGGAAGTAAGTGAACTGGGTGACTTCCATGCCGTCGCACCAGACCTCCCAGCCGAGGCCCCAGGCGCCGAGCGTCGGGCTTTCCCAATCGTCCTCGACGAAGCGGATGTCGTGTTGGGTGAAATCGATGCCGATGGCGGCGAGGGAGCCCAGGTAAAGCGCCTGGAGATCGGGCGGGCTCGGCTTCAGGATGACCTGATATTGGTAATAATGCTGGAGCCGGTTCGGGTTCTCGCCGTAGCGGCCGTCGGTGGGGCGGCGGCAGGGCTGGACGTAGGCGGCCTTCCAGTGATTGGGGCCGAGGCTCCTAAGCGCGGTGGCCGGATGAAAGGTGCCGGCGCCCATTTCCACGTCGTAGGGCTGGAGGATGACGCAGCCCTGCTTGCTCCAATAATCGTGGAGCGTGAGGATCAGCGACTGGAAGCTTGGCGGGCTCTTGGTGTCCACGGTTTGTTGCTGCTTCGCACCTGCACAAAGGAAGGCGCCGCCTTGGCGCAAGGCCCCTCGCCGGTCAAGGCGGCGGCGGCGCGATTGACCCGCGGCGGGGCAGGCTCCACATCGGGAATGGGCAGGATTCGGAGTACGTGGCGGTGGTTGTAAGACGGTTGAGTTTGAGTGGGTTGTGGCTCCTTCCGGCGGCGTTGCTTGGGGCGCAGCCGGCGCTGGCGGCGAAGAAAGCGGATGCGCCCGCGGCGGTGGTGCAAGCCTACCAGCCGAAGCCCGGGCTGTGGCTGCTCGCCGATGAGGATACCAAGATCTACCTGTTCGGGACGACGCACATGCTTGCGCCGGGCTTTCAGTGGCGCTCGGCGGCGGTCGACAAAGCGGCGGCGGAGGCGGACGAGCTTGTGATCGAAACCATCGATGACCCGGAAGCCGAGATCGACGCCGCCTCCCTTGAGTTGGTACTGATGGAGAAGCCGGTGCCGGTGCTCGAGCGGGTGCCGGCGAAACATCGCAAGGCCGTCGCTAAGGCCTTCAAGCGCAGCGACGTGCGTCCGCAGGATCTGGCGATGATGCGCACCTGGATGGTCGCGATCATGCTTGGCTTCGCGCAGGAGATGAAGGGCTGGGGCGTCGATGACCTGAAGGATGCGCCCGGCGTCGAGGACTCGCTGGAAAAGCAGTTCCGCGATGCCGGCAAGCCAATCTCCGCCGTGGAAACGCCGCAGGCGGGGCTGGAGGCGTTCAGCGCGCTGTCCGAAGCGGAGCAGGTGAACCTGCTGCTCGAAGCGGCCATCCCGGCGAAGGGCGACGATGCCGAAGCGGAGGAAGGTACGGAAAGCGACGACCTTTGGGCGCAAGGGCGCTATGAGGAGGCTTACGAGCGCGACATGGCGGAATTCCCGCCGGCCTTGTTCGAAGGGCTGGTGGTGAAGCGCAACGCGGCGTGGACGGAGTGGCTGAAGGCGCGGCTGGAGAAGCCGGGAACGGTGCTGTTCGCGGTCGGCGCGGCGCACCTGGCCGGTCCGCAATCGGTACAGAAGATGCTTGCCGAGCGCGGGCTCGAAGCGAAACGGGTGGATTGAACATGGCGATGAAGCGGATGAAGACTTTGTGGGCAACGGCGGCGCTTGCGCTTGCAATGGCCGGGTGCGCCGCGCCTGCGGTTGATGCCAAAGCGGGGGCGCCGCGGCCGGCGCTTTGGAAGGTGTCGGATGCCGACACCACCATCTACCTGTTCGGCACCATCCACCTCCTTCCGGAGGGCAAGACCTGGCGGACGCCGGCATTCGACAAGGCGCTTGCGGCGGCGGACGAGCTGGTGCTGGAAATCGCCAATGTCGGCGATCCGGTGGCATCCGCGCAGGCGATGACCAAGCTCGGCATCTCGCCCGGTTTGCCGCCGTTCCGCGAGCGTGTGCCGGAAGCGAAGCGCGCGGCGCTGGACGCAATGATCGCCGAGAGCGGCTACCCGGCGGCGGTGTTCGACCGGCTGGAGACCTGGGCGGGGGCGCTGCCGCTGCTTGGCGTGACGTTCAAGCGGCTTGGGCTCGATCCGGCCTCGGGCGTGGAGACGACGCTCACCGAAGGGTGGAAGAAGAGCGGCAAGCCGGTGCGCGGGCTGGAAACGATCGAGGAGCAATTGGGCTTCTTCGACACCATGCCGGAATCCGAGCAGCGGGAGTTCCTCGAGGGCGTGCTCGAGCCCTCCGATGCGGCGGCCAAGCAGTTCAAGGCGATGCTGGAAGCATGGTCCAAGGGCGACGAGGCGGCGATGGACCGCGCGTTTTCCGATGAACAGAATCTAACGCCGGCGCTTCGCCAGGTGCTGCTGACCCGGCGCAACGCGCGCTGGGCTGACTGGCTGGACAAGCGCATGGACCAGCCGGGGACGGTGTTCGTCGCGGTCGGCGCGGGGCACCTTGCCGGCCCGGACAAGGTGCAGGCCTTTCTGAAGAAGCACGGGCATAAGGCGAAGCGGGTTCAATAAGTGCCCTCTCCTTTGAGGGGCTGGGGTGCGGAGTAAAATTCCAGTCGACGCCGCGGGACATGCCCCTCCCCAACCCCTCCCCTGAAGGGGAGGGGCTTAGGCGCACCACCCTCCCCTCCTCCTTGCCTTATCAACACCCCTCGGCTACAGGCGCCGCTTCCCCGTTCATGGTCATCCCTGGAGGCGTGAGCGCGGGCATTTTGAGCAACCCAAGATTTTGGAGACATGCATATGAGCGAACAGCTTACGCTGTCGGCCGAGACGCGCGAACGGGCTG
>DATBNC010000012.1:0-61105 GCA_036554525.1 Allosphingosinicella sp. | reverse complement strand
CCGCGCACATCGCCGCGATCGCGGCACGGGTCGAGGGCATGGCGCCCCGCACGCCGGCCGAGGTCACGCCGGCACTGCGCCTCTCCGGGCTCGAGCCGCTGACGGTCACCGAGGACTCCCTGTTCGTCAACGTCGGCGAGCGGACGAACATCACCGGCTCCGCCCGCTTCCGCAACCTGATCAAGGCCGGCGACTACACCACCGCCCTGGCGGTCGCCCGCCAGCAGGTCGAGGCCGGTGCCCAGGTCATCGACGTCAACATGGACGAGGGGATGATCGACGGCGTCCAGGCGATGGACCGCTTCACCAAGCTGATCGCCAGTGAACCCGACATCTGCCGGGTGCCGACGATGATCGACTCGTCGAAGTGGGACGTGATCGAGGCTGGCCTGAAGAACGTGCAGGGCAAGGCGATCGTCAACTCGATCTCCCTCAAGGAGGGCGAGGAGAAGTTCGTCCGCGAGGCCCGGCTGTGCCGCAAGTACGGGGCCGCGGTCGTCGTCATGGCCTTCGACGAGGACGGCCAGGCCGACAGCCTCGAGCGGCGGACGCAGATCTGCCGGCGGGCCTACGACGTGTTGACCCGCGACGTCGGGTTCCCCGCCGAGGACGTCATCTTCGACCCGAACGTCTTCGCCGTCGCCACGGGCATCGAGGAGCACGCCCGCTACGGGCTGGACTTCATCGAGGCCACCCGCTGGATCAAGCAGAACCTGCCCGGCGCGCTGGTCTCCGGCGGCGTCTCCAACGTGTCGTTCTCCTTCCGCGGCAACAACCCGGTGCGCGAGGCCATCCACGCGGTGTTCCTCTTCCACGCCATCGCTGCGGGCATGGACATGGGCATCGTCAACGCCGGCGCCCTCGAGGTCTACGACGAGGTGCCGCCGCTGCTGCGCGAGCGCATCGAGGACGTGATCCTCAACCGCCGCCCGGACGCCGCGGAACGCCTGCTGGAGATCGCCACCGAGTTCGCCGGCGACGGCAAGAAGGTCGAAGCGGTCAGCGACGAGTGGCGGTCCCTGCCGGTCGGTGAGCGCATCACGCACGCGCTGGTCAAGGGCATCGACGCGCACGTCGAGGCCGACACCGAGGAGCTGCGCGCCGAGATCGCCGCGCGCGGCGGCCGCCCGATCGAAGTGATCGAAGGCCCGCTGATGGGCGGGATGAACGTCGTCGGCGACCTGTTCGGCTCGGGCAAGATGTTCCTGCCGCAGGTGGTGAAATCCGCCCGCGTCATGAAGAAAGCCGTCGCCCACCTCATCCCGTTTATCGAGGCGGAGAAAGAGAAATCCGGCGCCACCCAGGGCAAGGGCAAGGTGGTGATGGCCACCGTCAAAGGCGACGTTCACGATATCGGCAAGAACATCGTGGGCGTCGTTCTGCAGTGCAACGGCTTCGAAGTGATCGATCTCGGCGTCATGGTGCCCTGGCAAGACATTCTCCGTGCCGCCAATGAGAACCAGGCGGACATGATCGGCCTTTCCGGCCTCATCACCCCCTCGCTGGACGAGATGGTAACAGTGGCCGCTGAGATGCAGCGCGAGGGCTTCACCCTCCCGCTGCTGATCGGCGGAGCAACGACCAGCAAGGTCCACACCGCGGTCCGCATTGAGCCGGCTTACGAGGGGCCCGTCCTCCACGTCCTCGACGCCAGCCGCGCCGTCGGCGTCGCCTCCAGCCTTGTCTCCGAGACCCAGCGCGACCCGCTCGTTGCCAAGACCCGAGAGGAGTACGAAGCGTTGCGCCTTCAGCGAGCCGGCCGCGGCCACTCGGAGCTTGCGCCGCTCGAAGCCGCCCGCGCCAACGCCTTCCCTTTCGACCCGGAAGGCAAGCCGCCCGCGCCCCAGCGTCCAGGCGTCCACCACTTCAACGATTGGCCGATCCGGGAGCTGCGCGCTGCGATCGACTGGACCCCCTTCTTCCGCGCTTGGGAGTTGGCTGGCAATTATCCTGCCATACTTACCGACGAGATCGTCGGCGAAAGCGCCACTTCCTTGTTCAACGACGCCCAGGCGATGCTCGACCGCATCATCGCCGAACATTGGCTGGTGCCCCGCGCCACCGTCGGCCTGTGGCGCTGCAAGCGTGAAGGCGACGACGTGCTGGTCCTCGCCGGCAACGACTGGACCCTCATCCCCTTCCTTCGCCAGCAGGTGAAGAAGCGTGAGGGCCGCGCCAATATGTGCCTCGCCGACTTCATCGATCCGGACGGCGAGGATTGGATCGGCGGCTTCGCGGTCGGCATCCACGGCCTCGAGCCGCACCTCGCCCGCTTTAAGGCGGAGAATGACGATTATTCGGACATCCTGCTTAAGGCGCTGGCCGATCGCCTGGCGGAAAGCCTTGCCGAAACGCTTCACGCCCACGTGCGCGGCAGCGTCTGGGGCTATGCCGACGAGCATCTCACTAACCAGGACCTAATCCGCGAAAGCTATACCGGCATCCGCCCGGCCCCCGGCTACCCGGCATGCCCGGACCACAGCCTGAAGCCGGATTTGTTCGCCATGCTCGGCGGCGATCCGGCGGGTGTGACGCTCACCGAAAGCTTCGCGATGTGGCCGACCTCGGCCGTCTCCGGCTTCTACTTCGGCCACCGCGACGCGCAGTATTTCGGCGTAGCGCGTATTGGTCGCGACCAGCTGGAAGACTATGCCGCCCGCCGCGGGGTGAGCGTGGAGCAGGCGGAGCGGTGGCTGAGGCCCAACCTCGACTAGAGGTTTGCGCTAGCCACAAATCCGTTCGTCTCGAGCGAAGTCGAGAGACGCACACGAGGAGTCGGTGCCGGGGTCTCTCGACTTCGCTCGTGACGAACGGTTTTCTTTAGCTGTGCACTCTCGCCCGTCCCACCAAGGCACGGCCGGCGGTTAACCACCTTCTCCCCTCGACCTCGCCCGCGCGCTACGTCAAGCGGAGGGCATGAGACTCCCGCTCGCGCTCCTCGTCCTCGCCGCCGCCGCGCCCCTGCTCGCGCAAACCGGCACGCCCGCCTTCACCGTCAAGGAGAGCGGCCAAAGCTTCGCCACCCTTCAGCAAGCGGTGGACGCAATCGGCGCGGGCCGCGGCACGATCCTCATCCCGGCGGGCCGCCATCGCCAATGCGCGGCGCAGCGGGCGGGTGAAGTCACCTTCGCCGCCGCCCAGCCCGGTACCGCGATCTTCGACGGCGTGGCCTGCGAAGGAAAAGCGGCGCTGGTGCTCTCCGGCCGCTCGGCGACAATCGAGGGCCTGATCTTCCAGGGCATCACCGTTCCCGACGCGAACGGCGCCGGCATCCGGCTCGAGCAAGGCGCGCTTACCGTGCGCGAAAGCCTGTTCCGCGATTCGGAAAGCGGCATCCTCTCCGCCAATAGCGAGAATGGCGGCGCGATCGTTGTCGAGCGTTCGACCTTCTCCGGCCTCGGCCGCTGCGACCGGGGCCTCGCCTGCGCACACAGCATCTATATCGGCGAATATGGCGGCGGCAGCCTCTCCGTCCGCCGAACCCGCTTCGAACGCGGGCGCGGCGGGCACTATGTGAAGACGCGGGCGGCGAATGTGGAAGTCACCGACTCCAGCTTCGACGACACGGCGGGCCGCACCACCAACTACATGATCGATCTGTCCACCGGCGCGATCGGCACAATCGCCCGGAACGTCTTTGTCCAAGGCAAGGACAAGGAGAATTACTCTGCGCTGATCGCGGTGGCTGGGGAAGGCCGCAACAACCGTTCGGACGGGCTGGTGATCGAGCATAATGACGCAAGCCTCGCGCCCGGCATGGACAAGGGCACCGCCTTTGTCGCCGACTGGAGCGGCGAGGTGACGCGGATCGCCACCAACCGGCTCGGCCCGCGCATCGCCCGATACGAGAAACGCTGACGCCGCCAACCCGTCGCGCTTCGGCGCGGCGATGCTATATGCGGCGCGGATGACCCGTATGCTGCTCCTTTTCCTGACGCTGTTCGCCTTTGCCACCCCGGCAGAGGCGCAGCTTCTCGCGCCCGGCGAAAAGGCGATGCGGGTAGAGCTGGTGGCGGAAGGCCCGGCGCCGGCGCGGGGCGGCAGGGTCGCGCTTGCGGTGCGGATGACGCCGAAGCCGGGCTGGCACGGATACTGGAAGAATCCAGGCGATGCGGGTTTCGAGAGCGGCGTCGAGTGGCGCCTTCCCACAGGAGTCACGATCGCGCCGCTGCGCTATCCGGTGCCGAAGCGGCTGACCGTCGCTGGGCTGATGAACTACGTTTATGAAGGTCTGTACGCGCTGCTGACGGAGGTGACGGTGCCCGCCAGATCGGTCGGGACTCTGCCGCTCAGGGGCAGGATCGACTACCTTGTCTGCACCGACCAGCTCTGCGTTCGTGAGAGCGCGGACCTAGCACTGGACCTGCCGGTGGGCGCGGCACCGCCGGAAGCACGCGCGGAGTTCGACCGCTGGCGTGAGGCGCTGCCGAAGCCGCTTGGCAGCCCCGCTAGGTTCGAGCGCAAGGGGACCCTCCTCCGCATCGGGATTCCGGTGCCGGAGGCGGTGGAAGTCGGCGAGCCCTATTTCTACCCTGCCTCGACAGGCATTCTCGACCACAGCGCGGTGCAGAGCTTCAGCCGTTCGGGCGACCTGCTCGTCGCCGAAGTGCCGGTGCCGGCAGACGCGCCGGCGCCGCAAGCGGTCGAGGGCATCATTGACCTCGGCAACGGGCGCGGCCTGTCGCTTACCGCCTCGCCGGGCCCTGTTCCGTCAGCCGGAGAGCCGATGGCCTCAGCACCGCGCGTCGCGCCGGGCAGCAGAGCAATCCTGCTTGCGCTTGGCGGAGCGCTGCTTGGCGGGCTGTTGCTCAACATCATGCCGTGCGTGTTCCCGATCCTTAGCTTGAAAGCGCTCAGCCTCGCCCGCGCCGGCGGGGACGAGCGCGGCGCGCGGCGGGAAGCGATTGCCTACACGGCGGGCGTAGTCGGCGTGTGCCTGGCGCTGGGCGCGGTGCTGCTGGCGCTTCGGGCGGGCGGCGACGCGGTCGGCTGGGCGTTCCAGCTCCAGGAGCCGCGGGTGATCCTGTTCCTGCTGCTGCTCGTCACCGCCATCGCGCTCAGCCTTGCCGGTCTGTTCGAGCTTCCGAGCTTCGGGCGCGGCGAACGGCTCACCGAGCAAGGCGGCAGCGCCGGCGCCTTCTGGACCGGCGCACTTGCCGCCTTTGTCGCGACACCGTGCACCGGCCCGTTCATGGGGGCGGCGCTCGGCGCAGCGCTGGTGCTTCCCGAAGCGGCGGCGCTGGCGATCTTCGCGGGCCTCGGGCTGGGCTTGGCCCTCCCCTTTCTGCTCCTAGGCTTCATCCCGGCACTTCGCCGCCGGTTGCCGAAACCGGGCCCGTGGATGGCGCGGCTCCGCCACATCCTCTCCGTGCCGATGTTCCTGACCGCGCTCGGCCTTCTTTGGATTTTCGAGCGGCAGGTGGGCGGTGCGGGGCTCCTCATTGCCGTCGCCGCGACGCTGGTGCTTGCGCTCGCCTTGTGGTGGGCGGGGCGCCGCCACCGCTGGCTTCCGCTCGTGCCCGCCGCCCTCGCCGTCGCGGCCGCGCTCGCCTTCGTCCCGGCCGCCGTTCCGCCTGTTGCGGCCTCGGCGGGGGCGCTCGATGCGCAGCCGTTCAGCGCGGCCCGCCTTGCAGCGCTTCGGGCGGAGGGAAAGCCGGTCTTCGTCTACTTCACGGCCGACTGGTGCCTGACCTGCAAGGTCAACGAAAAGGCCGTGCTCGAGCGCGCCGAAGTGGCCGAAGCGCTCAAAGCCCACGGCGCGACGGTGCTGGTCGGGGACTGGACGCGCGGCGATGCGGCGATCGGCCGCTTCCTCGAAAGTCACGGCCGCTCGGGCGTCCCGCTCTACCTCTGGTATGCGCCTGGCAGGCCGGCTGATGTCCTGCCGCAGATACTCACGGTGGGTCGGATAACGGGATTGGCCCCCTAAAGGATTACCGCGTCGGCCAAGCCTTTTCGCCCGCCACCCAAGTCTCCAGCACCTTCGTCTCGCGGATCTGCTGGGGCGTGGCGCCGGCGAAGATGTCGCGGTCGACCAGGATGAAGTCCGCGAATTTGCCGCGCTCCAGCGTGCCGATCCGGTCTTCGGCGAAGCCGGCATGCGCCGCCGCCACGGTGAAGCCTCGAAGCGCCTGCTCGAGGCTGAGCTTCTGCTCGGGCATCCAGCCGCCCGGCGGCTGGCCGTTCGGATCCTCCCGGCTGACCGCGGCGGCGAGGCCGTGGAAGGGATTGGGATGCTCCACCGGGAAGTCCGATCCGAACGCCAGCGGCACGCCCCCCGCAAGCATCGAGCGCCAGGCGTAGGAGCCTCCGAGCCGCTCCATCCCAAGCCGCGCTTCCGCCATCTTCCAGTCGCTGGTCTGATGAACCGGCTGCATCGAGGCGATGGTGCCGTTGCGCGCGAACCGCGGCAGATCGGCGGGGTCGACGATCTGGGCATGCTCCACCCGCCAGCGCCGGTCGCCTCTGTAGGTCTGCGCCATTTCATCGATTGCGGTCAGCAATTGCGCGTTGGCCGCGTCGCCGATCGCGTGAACCGCGACCTGAAACCCATCCATCGCCGCCCGGCTCATCAGGTTCATCAGCTCGGTTTCGCCGAGGAAACTCAAGCCCCGCTCGCGCGGGCTGTCCTTGTACGGCTGCTTCAGCCAGGCGCCGCGCGAACCAAGAGCGCCGTCGCTGTAGAGCTTGACGCCGCCCATCCGGAGCCGGCTGTTGTAGAGCCATGGCGTCGGGCCGGTGCCGGCCACCTGGAGCAGCGGCTCGAGGCCGGCGGCGTAAGACATGATCCGCACCTTGAGCGCGCCCGCGTCGCCGGCACGGCGGATCGCGAGCCAATCCTCTGTGGCGGTACCCATGTCCGCGACGGCGGTGAGGCCGTTGGCGAGCATGATCTCCTGCGCGCGGGCGAAGGCGGCGTCGCGGATGCGGGGCAGCGGCGCCGGCACGACCTTGTCGATCAAGCTGGAGGCGGCGTCGACGAAGATGCCGCTCGGCTGCCCGCCGGCGCCTTTTTCGATCTTGCCGCCGGGGGGCGCCGCCGTCTTTGCGGTGATGCCCGCTTCCTTCATCGCCAGGCTGTTCGCCCAGCCGGCATGGCCGTCGACCCGCTCGAGCCAGATGGGACGGTCCTTGACCACCGAATCGAGATCGGCGGCGGTGGGGAAGCGGCCGAGGCCCCAGCGTTCCTGGTTCCAGCCGCGTCCAACGATCCAGCGTGGCGTCGGGTTGGCTGCGGCATAAGCGGCGATCTTGGCCTGCGCTTCCTGGAGGCTCGTCGTGTCCGATAGATCGAGCTGAAGCGCGTTGAAGCCGAGGCCCATGACGTGGCCGTGCGCGTCGATCAGGCCGGGCAGCAAGGTGCGCCCCTTGCCGTCGAAGCGGAACCTGGTGCGCTCCGCTTTCTTCTCGCCCTTCTGGTAAAGGCGCTGCACCCGGCCGTCGTCGCCGACCAGCATGGCGCTGAACCGCGTCAGCCGCCCTTCGGCATTCAGCGTGTAGCCGTTGACATTGTCCACCAGCACATCGGCGGCGGCGGGAGCGGCGAGGGAGAGAGCGGCAAGGGCCGCGACCAGCTTTTTGAGGAACATGGGCTTCGCGATAAGCCTTGTTTCGCCCTTAAGCCAGATGGTCTAGACGCGGCGGCGATGGCCACCGATCCGAAGCCCACCCTGCCCGTCTCCCTTGCCGACATCGAAGCGGCGGCCCGGCGGATCGAAGGCGCGGTGGTACGTACCCCCACCATGCTCAGCCGCACTTTGTCGCAAGTGACCGGTGCGACGGTGTACGTGAAGTTCGAGAACCTCCAGTTCACCGCCGCCTACAAGGAGCGGGGCGCGCTCAACAAATTGCTGCTGATGGCGGAAGCGACGCGCAAGCGGGGCGTGATCGCCGCGTCCGCCGGTAACCATGCGCAGGCGCTGGCCTATCACGGCCGCCGGCTCGGTGTCCCCGTTACCATTGTGATGCCGGTGCCCACGCCCGCTATCAAAGTGATGCAGACGGAAGGCCATGGCGCGACCATTGTCCTCCACGGCGAGACGTTCGACGAAGCCTATACGGAGGCGCGGCGGCTGGAGGGGGAGCGCGGCCTTACCTTCGTTCACCCGTTCGACGATCCGGAGATCATCGCCGGCCAGGGCACCGTTGCGCTGGAGATGCTGGAGGACGCACCCGACATCGACACGTTGCTTGTGCCGATCGGCGGCGGCGGGCTGCTCTCGGGCATGGCGACGGCAACCAAGGCGCTTCGCCCCGATGTAGAGGTAGTGGGCTGCCAGGCGCAGCTTTACCCGAGCATGTACTGCCGGATCAGCGGCAACGACCTTCCCTCGGCCGGCGACACGATCGCGGAAGGGATCGCCGTCAAGCAGCCGGGCGAGACCACCGCTTCGATCCTGAAAGAGCTGGTCGACGAAATCCTGCTGGTGCCGGAGCGGGATATCGAAACTGCGGTCAGCCTCTACCTGCAGATCGAGAAAACGGTGGCGGAAGGCGCTGGAGCGACCGGCCTCGGCGCTCTGCTGCGCTACCCCGACCGCTTCCGCGGGCGCACGGTCGGGCTCGTCCTCTCCGGCGGCAATATCGACACGCGGCTGCTTGCAACCGTACTGCTTCGCGATCTTGCCCGCTCCGGCCGGATGGCGCGGCTCCGCATCCAGCTTCAGGACCGGCCCGGCGCGCTGCTTGCGGTGGTTAAGCTGTTCCACCAGTTCGGCGTCAACGTGATCGAAATCTACCACCAGCGCGTTTTCACCGCGCTTCCCGCGAAGGACGCGTTCATCGACGTCGAGTGCGAGGCGCGCGATGCCGAGCAGCTCCAGGCGCTGGTCGCAGAGCTCGAAAAGAGCGGCTTCAACGTCCATCCCGTAGAGATTCACTGACGCTGCGTCCCGCGCTGGAACGGGAAAGGGTTAACGCCGTTTTTGCGAGGCAGGCGTCTTTCCAACCCGTCCCGGAGGCCGCATACAGATTCCGGCAACCATGCCCCCTAACCCGCGGAGTTCCATTGAGCGCACCGTTTCGCTTTCCCCGTTTCTTCGTCACCAGCCCCTCCCCCTGCCCCTATCTGCCGGGCAAAACGGAGCGGAAGGTGTTTACGGAGCTGAGCGGAAGCCATGCGGGCGACTTGAACGACGCACTGGGCCGGATCGGCTTCCGGCGCAGCCAGGCGGTCGCCTACCGCCCCTCCTGTCTCGATTGCGCCGCCTGCGTCTCGGTGCGGGTCGTGGCCTCCGAGTTTCAGGCCAACGCCACCCAGCGCAAGATGATTCGCCGCCATGCGGATCTGGAAGTCACCGCCTGCAAGCCCTGGGCCACCGAAGAGCAATATGAACTGCTCCGCCGGTACCTGAAGCGCCGCCACCCGGACGGCGGGATGGTCGGCATGGACGAAAGCGACTTCGCCGACATGGTGGAGCAGAGCCCCGTCAAGACATACGTGATTGAATATCGCGAACCGTCGGTGGACGGGAAGCAAGGCCGGCTGGTCGGCGCCTGCCTGACCGACCAGCAGGCGGACGGCCTGTCGATGATCTACAGCTTCTTCGAGCCGGACGATCCGCTCCGCCCGGGCCTTGGCACCTACATCATCCTCGATCACATCGTGCGCGCCGGCAAGGCGGGTCTGCCCTACGTCTACCTCGGCTATTGGGTCGAGAACTCGCAGCGCATGGCTTACAAGGCGCGCTTTCGGCCGCTTGAAAAGCTTGGGCCCCACGGCTGGCAGCTGTTCGATCCCGACCAGCGCGAACTTCCACTGGCGCGCTAAAAACCGCGCATTAACCTGTGCGGCCTACCACCTTGCGCATGGGGTGGGTTTTTGATCGAATACCGAATCTTGTCGACATCGGCGAAGCGGAAACGCCGGTGGGCCGCGCATTGCTGGAGGAACGGTACCGCGTTCTGCAGCGCCAGGTGCCGCTGCTCTACACCGTCGCCCTTGCTAATTATCTCGGCCTGTATCTCGCCACCGGCGGCCGTTTCGAAGACCTGATCAGCCCGTCCACCATTCTGCTTGCGGTGGTGGTGACCCGGCTCGTTCACTGGATTCGCGGACGCCACCGCATCCTTTCCGCCGAGCGGATCCTGCGCGAGATGCGGAAGACCTGGTGCTTCGCGTTCCTGGTCTCCGTCGGCTTCTCGGTCTGGGCGCTGGCTTTGCTGAAGGGCGCCAATGCCGATCACGACGGCCATGTCGTGATGTTCGGTACGGTGGCGGCCATCGGCTGCGCTTACGGCCTGTCGAGCTTCCCCTCCGCCGCGCGGCTTCCGCTGCTTCTCCTCGGGCTGCCGCTCGCCATACGGCTGATCCTGTCCGGGCAGGTGGCGCATGTCGGCATGGGGGTGAGCACCGGTCTGGTCATTCTTTTGATCCTGCAGCTCCTTGCGCTGCACAACCGCAGCTTCTGCCAGCTGGTCGAATCCCGTTCCGCCATCGCCGCGGAGCGCGAGCGGGCGCGCCGGGCGGAGCGGCAGGCCAAGGCAGAGAAGACCAAGGCGAAGCTGATCGCCGACACCGACCCGCTGACCGGCCTCGCCAACCGCCGCGCCTTCCTGCGCGCGCTGACCCGCCGCGCCGCCGCCCTCCAGCGCAGCGGCGGCAGCTTCGCGCTGGCCGTCGTGGACCTGGACGGGTTCAAGCCGATCAACGACACCTTCGGCCACGCCACCGGCGATGCGGTGCTCGAGGAAGTCGGCGTTCGCCTGAAGAAAGCGGGCGGCGCAGGCGCGCTGATCGCCCGCACCGGCGGGGATGAGTTCGCTTTGCTCTTGCCTGAGGCGCAAAGCGCGTGCGCCGGCGAGGCGGCGGCGCAGAAGGTGTGCGGCGTGCTCGCCGAGCCGTTTCGGGTGGACGGGCGCGAGTTCCGCATTTCCGGCTGCTGCGGCATCAGCCTGGTGTCGGCGGCCGATTGCAACGCCACCGAAGCGCTGATCCGCGCCGACACCGCCCTCTACCGCGCCAAGGAGACCGGGCGCTCCGGCGTTGCGGTCTATTCGGCGGAGATGGACGAGACCCACCGCCGCCGGAACCAGATCGAGCAGGCGCTTCGCCACCCGGAGACGCAGGCGCAGATCGGCTTGGTCTACCAGCCGATCCAGGACCTCACGACCGGAGAGCTGCGTGCGTTCGAAGCGCTCGCCCGCTGGCAGCATCCGGAGCTCGGCAGTATTTCGCCGTCGGAGTTCATCCCCGCGGCCGAGCAGATCAACGTGATCAAGGAATTGTCCGACACCCTTCTCGCGCAGGCCGCCGTTGAGGCGGGGCGCTGGGCGGAGACGGTGCGGCTCTCCTTTAACCTAAGCGCGGTGCAGCTCTGCACCGAGGGCTCGGCCCAGCGCATTCTGGCAATCCTCCGCGCGACGGGCATGAGCCCGCACCGCTTGCAGGTGGAAGTGACGGAGACGGCGCTGTTGGTTGATTTCACGGTCGCGCGGGAAAATCTCAAGGCGCTGCGCAGCGCCGGCGCGCGGATCGTGCTCGACGACTTCGGCGCCGGCCACGCGTCCATTTCCTACCTGCGAGAGATGCAGTTCGACGGCATCAAGTTGGACGGCTCCCTGACCGTGGACGCCACCGTGTCGCTGCGCAGCCGGCGGTTGCTTAAGGGCGTGGTGGACCTGTGCAGCTCGCTCGGCCTCCCCTGCGTCGCCGAGCATATCGAGACGGAGGAGCAGCGCACGTTGCTGCGCGAATTCGGTTGCCGGGACGGCCAAGGGTTCTTGCTTGCGCGGCCGCTCGAAGCAGACGCGGCGGCGGAGCTTGCCACGCCCAAGCTTTTTAAGCTGGGCAAGCCCAAGGCCGCGTGAGCAAAAAGAAAGGGCCGGAGAGTTTCCTCCCCGGCCCTTCTTTGCGTCTGAACGTGGTGGCTTGGACTTAAAAGTCCATGCCGCCCATGCCGCCCATGCCGCCGCCCATGCCGCCCGGCATGCCGCCGCCGGCCGACTTGTCTTCCGGAGCGTCGCTGATCGCCGCTTCGGTGGTGATCAGCAGGCCTGCGACCGAAGCCGCGTCCTGGAGGGCGGTGCGGACAACCTTGGTCGGGTCGATCACGCCGGCCTGGACCAGGTTCTCGTACACTTCGGTCTGGGCATTGAAGCCAAGCGTCTGGTCTTCGCTCTCGAGCAGCTTGCCCGAAATCACCGCGCCGTCATGGCCGGCGTTCTCAGCGATCTGGCGCACAGGAGCGATGATCGCCTTGCGAACGATATCGATGCCGCGGGTCTGATCGTCGTTTTGGCCGGTAAGGCCGGCAAGGGCCTTGGTGGCGTACAGAAGCGCGGTACCGCCGCCGGGGACGATGCCTTCCTCAACCGCGGCGCGGGTCGCGTGGAGAGCGTCGTCGACGCGGTCCTTGCGCTCCTTGACCTCGACTTCGGAAGAACCGCCAACCTTGATCACGGCAACGCCGCCGGCGAGCTTGGCAAGGCGCTCCTGGAGCTTCTCCTTGTCGTAATCGCTGGTGGTGTTCTCGATCTGCTGCCGGATCGCGCCGACGCGGGCTTCGATCCGGTCGCGGGTGCCGGCGCCATCGACGATGGTGGTGTTGTCCTTGTCGATGGTGACGCGCTTGGCCTGGCCGAGCATGCCGACGGTGACCGTCTCGAGCTTGATGCCGAGATCTTCCGAGATCATCTCACCGGCGGTGAGGATCGCGATGTCTTCCAGCATCGCCTTGCGGCGATCGCCGAAGCCCGGCGCCTTCACGGCCGCGACCTTGAGGCCGCCGCGCAGCTTGTTGACGACGAGCGTGGCAAGCGCCTCGCCTTCGATGTCCTCGGCGATGATGAGCAGCGGACGACCCGACTGAACAACGGCTTCCAGGATCGGAAGCATCGCCTGCAGATTCGACAGCTTCTTTTCGTGGATCAGGATGTAGGGGTCCTGAAGCTCGACCGACATCTTCTCCGGGTTGGTGATGAAGTACGGCGACAGGTAGCCGCGGTCGAACTGCATGCCTTCGACGACGTCGAGTTCGAACTCTAGACCCTTGGCTTCCTCGACGGTGATCACGCCTTCCTTGCCGACCTTTTCCATCGCTTCGGCGATCTTTTCGCCGACAACGGTGTCGCCGTTGGCGGAGATGATGCCGACCTGGGCGATTTCGTTGGAGCCGGAGACGGGCTTGGAGCGTGCCTTGAGGTCAGCGACAACCGCGGTGACCGCGATGTCGATGCCGCGCTTCAGGTCCATCGGGTTCATTCCGGCCGCGACCGACTTCATGCCTTCGCGAACGATCGACTGGGCCAGAACCGTTGCGGTGGTGGTGCCGTCGCCGGCGAGGTCGTTCGTCTTGGAAGCGACTTCGCGCAGCATCTGCGCGCCCATATTCTCGAACTTGTCCTTTAGCTCGATCTCCTTGGCGACGGTGACGCCGTCCTTGGTGATGCGCGGCGCGCCGAAGCTCTTGTCGATTACGACGTTGCGGCCCTTGGGGCCGAGGGTCACCTTCACCGCATCGGCGAGGATGTCGACGCCGCGGAGGATCCGCTCACGGGCGTCGCGAGAAAAGCGTACGTCTTTGGCTGCCATCTTGGCTTACCTTTCAGTTTGAATGTTCCGAATGTTCGCACTGACCACGGGAGTCAGCGCGGTGAGGCTCAGCCGACGATCCCGAGGATGTCGCTTTCCTTCATGATCAGAAGGTCTTCGCCGTTGAGGCGGACCTCCGTGCCCGACCATTTGCCGAACAGGATGCGATCGCCGGCCTTGACGTCGAGCGGGGTCACCGAGCCGTCTTCGGCCTTGGTGCCGGAGCCGACGGAGATCACTTCGCCTTCCTGCGGCTTTTCCTTGGCGGTGTCGGGGATGATGATCCCGCCGGCCGTTTTGGCTTCAGCCTCGATGCGGCGGACCAGCACCCGGTCGTGGAGCGGACGAAAACTCATGCACGTCACCTCTTCTTTTGCGCGGCTGCTTGCCCCCGGGTTGAGGTGCGGCAGACCGCAGTGGATTGAACCTGTGTTAGCACTCACCCCCAGTGAGTGCCAGAGCCGCTGATTTAGGGCGGGTTCATCTCCGGTCAAGGCAGCGGACGCGAATTTTTGCAGGCGCGTTGCGCGGCGCGGAGAGAGCGGCTAGCCCAGCGCAAAGCTTAGAAAACGGGAAGAACACCCATGCGGTTCGCGGGCAAGGTTTGGAAGCTGCTGGTTGGGGTCAAGGACGGGCTGGTGCTTATCCTGATGCTGCTGTTCTTTGCGTTGCTGTTCAGCGCGATGAGCGCGCAGCCGACGATCGGCGCCGGCGACAGCGGCGTTCTCCACCTCCGCCTCAACGGGCCGATCGTGGAACAGCCGGCGCAGGCGAGCGCCACCGATGTCCTCTCCGGCTCCTCGGGCCCGCGCGAATACCGGCTGCGCGACGTGGTGCATTCGCTGCGCCTTGCCGCGTCGGACGAGCGAGTGAAGGCGGTTGCGCTCGATCTCGACATCTTCGCGGGCGGAGGCCAGGCGGCGATCGGCGCCGCGAGCGACGCACTTGCCGAAGTGAAGCGGGCGGGCAAGCCGGTGCTGGCTTACGCCACTGCCTATGACGACGACGCCTATCTTCTCGCGGCGCAGGCCAACGAAATCTGGGTGAACCCGATGGGCGGGGTGCTGGTCACCGGCCCAGGCGGCGCCAACCTTTACTTCAAAGGGCTGATGGACAAGCTCGGCGTTACCGCCAACGTCTACCGCGTCGGAAGCTTCAAGGCGGCGGTGGAGCCGTTCACCCGCACCGACATGTCGCCCGAAGCCCGCGAAGCGCTGAGCGGCGTCTACGGGACGATGTGGGCAGCGTGGCAGGACGAGGTGCGCAAGGCGCGGCCGAAGGCGCAGCTTGCCGCCTATGTCGCCGATCCGGCGGGCCGGATCGCTGCAACGGGCGGCGATATGGCCAAGGCGGCGCTTTCGCTCGGCCTGGTGGACAAGATCGGCGACCGGGAAGCGTTCGGCCGCCGGCTCGCCGAGATCGGCGGGCGGCGCTACGACGAAGTGGCGGGCAGCTTCCGCGCGATCGACTATGACGACTGGATCGCCGCTTACCCCGCGACGGAGGAGCCGGGCTCGATCGGCATCCTCACCGTTGCCGGCGAAATCGTCGACGGCGAAGCCGGGCCGGGCACGGCGGGCGCCGAGACCATCGTCAAAGCGCTGGAGAAGGGCCTTCGCGAGCGCAACTTGAAGGCGCTGGTGCTGCGCGTCGACTCGCCGGGCGGGTCAGCCTTGGCGTCCGAGCGCATCCGCCAGGCGGTGCTTGCCGCCAAGCAGCGCGGCATCCCCGTCGTCGTCTCTATGGGCAACCTCGCCGCGTCCGGCGGCTATTGGGTAGCGATGGCCAGCGACAAGATCTACGCCGAGCCGTCCACGATTACCGGATCGATCGGCGTGTTCGGCATACTGCCGAGCTTCGAGGGCAGTCTTGCCAAGCTTGGAGTAGGCGCCGACGGGGTGAAGACCACGCCGCTGTCCGGCGAACCTGACCTGCTGCGCGGGCCGTCACCGGAAGCGGACAAGCTCCTCCAGGCCGGCGTCGAGAATACCTACCGGCGCTTCCTCGCTTTGGTTGCGCAGCAGCGCAAAATGCCGGTCGCTAGGGTGCATGAGATTGCGCAGGGCCGGATCTGGGCGGGCGGAACCGCGCGGCAGCTCGGCCTAGTCGATGCGTTCGGCGGGCTGGACGAAGCGATCGCCGAAGCGGGCCGCCTTGCCAAGCTGGAGGGCGGCGCCGTCAAGGCGGTGTGGCTTGAGCGCGAGCCGAGCTTCTTCGACGAGATCCTGCTGGCGATGGCGAGCGGCGAGGAAGAGGAAGAGGCGTCGACCGACGTGTTCGGCCGGATCGCGATGGGCCAGCGCCAGATGATGCTTCGCGCCGCCGCGGACGCCGAGCGGATGCTTTCGATCGGATCGGTACAGGCGCGCTGCCTGGAATGCCCGGCCTCCGCCGCGACGCCTTCGCGCGGGCCAAGCGGGCGGTTCGCGGGTCTGCTCCTGAAGCTGCTCGGCGCCTAGAGCCGGCGGTAGGCGGGGAGCGACCAGCCCCAAGCGATCGCGCCGCCGCGAAGCGCGAAGCCCCCGGCTGCCGCGAGTGTGCCGGCTGCCATGTCGGCCAGGCCGAGGCTGATCAGCGCAACGGCGACCGCGGAGGAGAGAGCCGCGGCGGTGACGTAAAGCTCCGAGCGCATCAGGATCGACGGTTCGCCGGCGAGAACGTCGCGGATGATGCCGCCGAGGCAGGCGGTGAGCACGCCCATGCCGATGGCCGGAATCGGCGCGACGCCGTAGCTCAAACCCTTGGCGGCGCCGTAGGTGGCGTAAGCGGCGAGGCCCAAGGCATCGAGCCATAGGAGCGCGCGGGCGGGCCAGACCCGCACCGGCACCAGCCAGACGATCAAGGCCGCGGCGACGCAGATCAGCATCGTCTCGTTCTGGTGGATCCAGAAGACCGGCGCGCCGATCAGCAGGTCGCGGGCGGTGCCGCCGCCTACGCCGGTGACGATGGCGAAGAAGATGAAGGTGACGAGCGTCTGGCGCTTGGCGGCGGCGACAAGGGCTCCGGACAAGGCGAACACGGCGACGCCCGCCCAGTCGAGGTAAGCGAGCAGGGGATCGAGAACGGGGACGAGCGCGGCGGGGGCCATGGCGCCCCCTATCATCGTTCGCCGGGCGCCGGTGCGGCTTTCTTGCGCCGCCGCCGGATCGTTAGCGGCAAAAGCACGATGGCGAGGACGGTGGTGACCATCGAGACGATTCCGAAGCCGATCACCAGCGGGTTGTGGCTGTCCTCGCGCGTCTGGACGTCCATGATATGGAGGCCGAACATGAAGTCGTAGATCCGCCACCAGCCGGTGCGCTTGGCGACGATCTCGCCAGTCGCGGCGTGGACGTAGAAGCGGGTGCCGTCGCTCATCGACACCCGCCAGGCGTCGAGGGGGCGCCGAAAATCGCTCGGCGGGTTGGCGCCGTCGATCCGGTCCACCGCCCCGAGCTTTGCCTCCCCGGCGTAGCGCGCCTCCACCGCGCGGGCGGCGTCAGCGGCGGTGAGCGGGGGGAGCAGCCGGCCCGTGGTCGCATCGGCCAAGCGGGCGGCGCCGTCGGCGTAGGTGACGATCCAGCGCGGCCCCTCGGCGCGCGCTTCGAGCTTCAGCGCCGCCACCTTGCGCGGACCAATCGCCGGCGGCACCGGCTTGAGCCCGAAGGGGAGCGTCGGCGCCTCACTAAGCAGTCCCTCGCCCCGCACCTCCTCGATCGGCTTCAGCACCATCACGACGCCGCTCACCGTCCAGAGCAGGAACGGTATGGCGACGATCCAGCCGAGCCAGATGTGCCAACGGCGCAGCTGGTTGCGGATACCCCTGGGACGGGGGGTGCCCGGGGTCGCAGTCATCGCACGGTCAGATCGGCAGAAGCCAGGAGAGCACTGTAACGTAATGGGCAGGAACCGCCTGGCACGATGCGTTCACCGCCGGCTGGAATTTCAGACGCCGCAAGAAGATCGCACAGGTTTGCTGATCGAGGATCTCGTGGCCGCTTGTTCCCACCGCCGTGCATTTTACCGCCCGGCCCGTGGCATCAACCGTCAGGCGAACGACTACCTTGCCAGAAAATTCGTTACGCACCGCATCGAGCGGGTAATCGGTATCGCTGACAACCGACGCCGGGGTGACAACCGGTTGCGGAGGCGACCGCAAGGCAAACCATGCGGCCGGATCGATGCCCCAACGCCGCATGCCGTCCGCTTCGCAATCGCGAAGCGCAGCGACTGCCTTGTTTATGTCCTGTAGGATAAAGGTGCGTGCCGGCTGCTTATTCTCGCGAAGCGTAAGGCTGGCGGCCTTGGCGAGGCGGTCTAGAAAGGCGGGTTCCGGAACCGCGAGCGCAAGCACCGGCCCCTGAGAAGTCCTCCCCGGAGAAAAGAATGTTTCCCCTCCCAGATCGCCTCCCGGGTCCACGGAGATGGTCATGCCCTGTGCACGCTTCGGGGAAACCTTGCGCCAGTCAGGCCCGGCAAGGTTGATCATGGTCGCTCCGTTGCCCGGCGTCCGCTTGAAGGCCAGCCCGGTTCTTGCGCCTCCTTCAAGCTGGTAAAGAGCGCAATTGGAGTCTTCGTAGTCGATGTTCCACTTCGCCTGCTCGGGAGCCGCGGCGGCGGAGACCGCGGCGGCTGCGGCGGCGGCTGCGGCGGCGGCAGCGGCAGCCACTATCCCGATTCTCATTCGCACCCCCCTTGCTCAAGCAGAAGTAGCCGCTTTCGCAGGCGATGCAATCCAACGCACCCGCTGGCCTGCCATTTAGATATGGATGGCCTGACCCGTCACCGCCATCGCCGCTTCCTTGACCGCTTCCGAATGGGTCGGGTGGGCGTGGCAGGTGTAGGCGATGTCTTCGCTCGTAGCGCCGAATTCCATCGCCTGCGCAGCCTGGGCGATCATGGTGCCGGCGAGGCTTGCGATGATGTGGACGCCGAGCACGCGGTCGGTGCGGGCGTCGGCGATGATCTTCACGAAGCCGTCCGTGTCGCGGTTCGTCTTGGCGCGGCTGTTGGCCATCATCGGGAACTTGCCGACCTTGACCTCGCCGCGGGCGCGGGCGTCTTCCTCGGTGAGGCCGACCGAGGCGATTTCCGGGTGGGTGTAGACCACGCCGGGGATGACATCGTGGTTGATGATACCGACCTGACCGGCGAGGATTTCGGCGACCGCGACGCCTTCGTCCTCCGCCTTGTGGGCGAGCATCGGACCGGGGCAGACGTCGCCAATCGCGTAGATGCCGGAAACGTTGGTGCGGAAATCGTGGTCGATCTCGATCTGGCCGCGATTGTTGAGCTGCACGCCGGCGACATCAAGGCCGAGGCCGTCGGTGTTCGGGCGGCGGCCGATGGCGACGAGCACCACGTCCGCTTCGATGATCTTGGCCTCGCCGCCCTGAGCAGGCTCGACGGTGACGACCACGCCTTCGCCTTCGTTGCGGACGCCGGTCACCTTGGTGCCGGTCATCAGCTCGAAGCCCTGCTTCTTGAAGATCTTGGCCGATTCCTTGCGGACCTCGCCGTCCATGCCAGGCAGGATTTGGTCGAGATATTCGACCACGGTGACGCGCGCGCCGAGGCGCTTCCAGACCGAGCCGAGCTCGAGCCCGATGACTCCGCCGCCGATCACGACGAGATGCTCGGGCACCTGCGGAAGCTCGAGCGCGCCGGTGGAGTCGACGACGCGGCTCTGGTCGATCTCGACGCCGGGGAGCGGGGTGACCGACGATCCGGTGGCGATCACGATGTTCTTGGCGGTGTAGGTCTCGCCCGCGACGTCGAGGCTGTTCGCGCCGGTGAACTTGGCGTGGCCCTTGAGCCAGGTGACCTTGTTCTTCTTGAACAGGAATTCGATGCCCTTGGTAAGCCCGCCGACGGCTTCGCGGCGGCCGGCGTGCATGGCGTCGAGGTCGAGCTCGACGGCGCCGACCTTCACGCCCCACTTGGCGAGCGTGCCGTGCGCGGCTTGCTCGAACAGTTCGGAGGCGTGGAGCAACGCCTTGGACGGAATGCAGCCGACGTTGAGGCAGGTGCCGCCCAAAGTTTCCCGGCTTTCGACGCAGGCGGTCTTCAGCCCAAGCTGCGCCGCGCGGATGGCCGCGACATAGCCGCCGGGGCCGGCGCCGATCACGATTACGTCGAAGTTGGTGTCTGCCATGATGGTGATCCTAAAGGTCGATCAGGAGGCGGGTCGGGTCTTCCAGCGCTTCCTTCATCCGCACAAGGAAGGTGACGGCTTCGCGGCCGTCGACCAGGCGGTGGTCGTAGGAAAGGGCGAGGTACATCATCGGGCGGGCGACGATCTGGCCGTTTCGGACCACCGGCCGCTCCTCGATGCGGTGCATGCCGAGCACGGCCGACTGCGGCGGGTTGATGATGGGGGTGGAGATCAGGGAGCCGAACACGCCGCCGTTGGAGACGGTGAAGGTGCCGCCAGCCATGTCGGCCATGCTCAGGCTGCCTTCCTTGGCGCGCTTGCCGAAGTCGGCGATGGTTTTCTCGATCTCGGCGAAGCTCATGGCGTGCGCGTTGCGGATGACGGGGACGACGAGGCCGTTCGGCGCTGAGACGGCGACGGAAACGTCCACGTAGTCGTGGAAGACGATCTCGTCGCCTTCGATGTAGGCATTGACTGCGGGGATATCGCGCAACGCAAGGCAGGCGGCCTTCACGAAGAAGCCCATGAAGCCCAAGCGGATGCCGTGCTTCTTTTCGAACAGATCCTTGTAGCGACTGCGCGCTTCCATCACCGCCGTCATGTCGACGTCGTTGAAGGTGGTGAGCAGGGCCGCGGTATTCTGCGCTTCCTTGAGGCGGCGGGCGACCGTTTGGCGGAGGCGCGTCATGCGCACGCGCTCTTCACGGCGCTCGCCGGAAGCGGCGGGTGCGGCCTGCGGCGGCGGAGCCGGCTGGGCGGCGGGCTGTTCAGGCGCGGCAGCGGGCTGGCTGCGGGCGGCGTTCAGCACGTCGTCCTTGGTCAGGCGACCGTCCTTGCCGGTGCCGCGGATCTTGGACGGGTCGAGGCCGAATTCCAATACAAGGCGGCGCACGGAGGGGGAGAGCGTCAGGCTGCCGCCGTCCGCTTCTTCGCCTGCGTCATCGGCACGGACTTCGACATTCTCGCCGGGGCCGATCGGGTTCACCGGGGTCGCGGCGGGAGGGGTGGCTGCCGGAGCGGCGGCGGCAGGTGCTGCGGGCGCGGCCGCGGCGGCCCCGGATGCGCCGCTTTCAACCCGGGCGATCAGCGCGCCGACGGCGACCGTGTCACCCTCGGCGACGAGCTGCTCGCCCATCGTGCCGGCGACTGGCGAGGGCACTTCCACCGCAACCTTGTCGGTTTCCAGGCTGGCGATCGGCTCATCGACCGCAACCGCATCGCCGGGCTTCTTGAGCCACTGGCCGAGCGTCGCTTCGGTGATCGATTCCCCGAGCGTGGGGACGGTAACTTCGGTCGCCATCTTTAAGTCCTTACTCAGCTGCGCGCTGCACTGCGGTATCGCTATGGCCGAGCGCGTCGGCGATCAAGGCCGCCTGCTCCGCCGCGTGCCGCTTGGCAAGGCCCGTAGCCGGTGACGCGGAGGCCACGCGCCCTGCGTAGGTAGGCCGCTGGGGCCGGACTCCGGCCTGCATCAGGCACTGCTCGATCCGTGCTTCGACAAAGGTCCAATAGCCCTGGTTCTTCGGCTCTTCCTGGGCCCAGACGACTTCTTCCAAATTGGTCATGCGCTTGAGGCGCGCCACCAGAGGCTCGTCGGGGAAAGGATAAAGCTGCTCGACGCGCACCACCGCGGTGTTGCGGTCCCCGGCCGTGTCGCGCGCTTCCAGGAGCTCGTAGGCGACCTTGCCGGTGCACAGGACCAGGCGCTTCACCTCCTCGTCGCGCGGAGCGGAGGGATCGGAGATGATGCGCTGGAAGTGGCTGTCGCCGGTGAAATCGGCGAGGCTCGACACCGCCGATTTGTGCCGAAGCAGCGACTTCGGCGTCATGATGATCAGCGGTTTGCGGAACTCGCGGTGCATCTGGCGGCGCAGAATGTGGAAATAATTGGCCGGCGTGGTGCAGTTCGCGACCTGCATATTGTCTTCGGCGCAGAGCTGAAGATAGCGCTCCGGCCGCGCGGAGCTGTGCTCGGGGCCCTGCCCTTCATAACCGTGCGGGAGAAGCATCACGAGCCCGTTAGCGCGGAGCCATTTGGATTCGCCGGACGAGATGAACTGATCGATGATCACCTGCGCGCCGTTGGCGAAATCGCCGAACTGCGCTTCCCACAGCACAAGCGTGTGCGGATCGGACAGGGCATAGCCGTACTCGAAGCCGAGGACGCCGAACTCGGAGAGCGGGCTGTCGCGGACTTCGAAGGTGCCGGGGCCGACTTCGGCGAGCGGGATGTACTTGCGGCCGTCGGTTTGATCGACCCAGACGCTGTGGCGGTGAGAAAAGGTGCCGCGGCCGCTGTCCTGGCCGGAGAGGCGGACATTATATTTCTCGCGCACCAGCCCGGCGAAGGCGAGCGCTTCGGCCGTTGCCCAGTCGAAGCCGGCGCCGGTGTCGAACATCGCGCGGCGGGCATCGACGATGCGCTGCAGCGTCTTGTGGACGGTGAGGCCTTCGGGAACGGTGGTGAGGATGCGGCCGAGATCGGCCACCTGCGCTTCGTCGAGCCCGGTGTCCGCGTTGCGGCGGCCGGTCTCCGGCGTGTCGGGGCGGCCGAGGCCCTGCCAGCGGCCTTCGAACCAGTCCGCCTTGTTGGGGAGGTAGGTCTTGGCCGCCTCGAACTCATTCTCCAGGCAGGCGGTGAATTCGGCGATGCGCGCGTCGATCCAGGCGCGGTCGACAATGCCCTCCGCCACCAGCCGTGCTCCATAAATGTCGCTGATCGGCGGGTGGGTGCGGATTTCCGAATACATCAGCGGCTGGGTGAAGCTCGGCTCGTCCCCTTCATTGTGCCCGAAGCGGCGGTAGCACCACATGTCGATGACGATGTCGCGCTTATGCTCCTGCCGGTATTCGATGGCGAGCTTGCAGGCGAAGGTCACCGCTTCGGGATCGTCGCCGTTGACGTGCAGGATCGGCGCCTGGACCATCTTCGCGATGTCCGACGGGTAAGGGGACGAGCGCGCGAATTGCGGCGAGGTGGTGAAGCCGACTTGGTTGTTGATGATGAAGTGGATGGTGCCGCCGGTGCCGTAGCCGGGGAGGTCGGAGAAGGCCAAGATCTCGGCCACGATCCCCTGCCCCGCGAACGCCGCGTCGCCGTGCAGGAGGACGGGAAGGACCTGGCCGCCGTGCTTGTCGCCGCGCGCCGTCTGGCTTGCCCGCGCCTTGCCGAGCACCACCGGGTTCACCGCTTCCAGGTGCGACGGGTTGGGGAGCAAAGAGAGGTGGACCTTCACGCCCTCGAACTCGCGGTCGGACGAAGTGCCGAGGTGGTATTTGACGTCGCCGGAGCCGCCGACATCTTCCGGATTGGCCGATCCGCCGGCAAATTCGGAGAAGATCGCGCGGTAGGGCTTGGCCATGACGTTGGCGAGGACGTTCAGCCGGCCGCGATGGGCCATTCCGAAAACGATCTCCTGAACGCCGTACTGGCCGCCATATTTGATCACAGCTTCAAGCGCCGGGATCATCGATTCGCCGCCGTCAAGGCCGAAGCGCTTGGTGCCGACATATTTGCGGGCGAGGAATTTCTCCCACTGCTCGCCCTCGATCACCTTGGACAGAATCGCCTGCTTGCCTTCGGGGGTGAACTTGATCTCGGCGTCGCGCCCTTCAAGCCGATCCTGAAGGAAGCGGCGCTCCTCCAGATCGTTGATGTGCATGTATTCGAGGCCGATCTTGCCGCAATAGTTGGCGCGGAGGACCTCAACCAGTTCGCGAACCGTCGCCGACTGCAGGCCAAGCGTTCCGCCCAGGAACACCTTGCGGTCAAAGGAGGCGGCGTCGAAGCCGTGGAATTCCGGCGTCAGATCGGCCGGCAGTTCGCGCTGGCTGAGGCCCAGGGGATCCAAGTCGGCGGCAAGGTGCCCGCGCACCCGGTAGGTGCGGATAAGCATCATCGCGCGGATCGAATCCTGCGCCGCCTGCTCGACCTCCGCGTCCGTCTTACCCGCCGCCTTGGCATCGGCCTTGGCGGCCTTGGTGACCGGCCCGGCGATCGCCATCAGCGTCGGATCGAGCCCGGCATTGACCGGGTCGAGCTCGACCACGGGCCAATTGTCCCGCGCCCAGCTTGGGCCCTGCTCGCGCTCGCCGTCGAAGTTGTCCACGTGTCCGCCTCGTTGGTGTCAGGTCAGCCGGTGGGTAACGCCCGAAGGCGCTCCGGCTCTCCCTCGTCAGCCGTTCAGAAGCGCGACAAGGGTCTTGCCGAGCTCAGATGGGCTCGGGGAGACGCGAATTCCAGCCTCTTCCATGGCGGCGATCTTGTCTTCGGCCCCGCCCTTGCCGCCCGAGACAATCGCGCCGGCATGGCCCATGCGCCGGCCCGGAGGCGCGGTGCGGCCGGCGATGAAGCCGACGGTGGGCTTGGAGCGGCCCTTCTTCGCTTCGTCGGCGAGGAACTGGGCGGCGTCTTCTTCGGCCGAGCCGCCGATTTCGCCGATCATGATGATGGAGGTGGTTTCATCGTCAGCCAGGAACAGCTCCAGCACGTCGATGAAGTTGGTGCCGTTCACCGGATCGCCGCCGATGCCGACCGCCGTGGTCTGGCCGAGCCCGGCGTTGGTGGTCTGGAACACCGCTTCATAGGTCAGCGTGCCCGAACGGCTGACGACGCCGACCGAACCCTTTTTGAAGATGCTGCCGGGCATGATGCCGATCTTGCACTCACCCGGCGTCAGCACGCCCGGGCAGTTCGGGCCGATCAGCCGCGACTTGGAGCCTTCCAGCGCGCGCTTCACCTTCACCATATCGAGCACCGGAATGCCCTCCGTGATAGCGACGATCAGCGGCACTTCGGCGTCGATCGCTTCCAGGATGGAGGCTGCGGCGAACTTCGGCGGCACGTAGATCACCGACGCGTCGGCGCCGGTTTTCTCGACCGCTTCGTGAACCGAGTTGAACACCGGCAGGCCGATGTGGGTGGTGCCGCCTTTGCCCGGCGTGACGCCGCCGACCATCTTGGTGCCGTAGGCAAGCGCCTGTTCGGTGTGGAAGGTGCCGGTGTTGCCGGTCATCCCTTGGGTGATGACCTTGGTGTTCGCGTTAACGAGAATCGACATTCAAAATCCTCCGAAAGGGGTCGCAACCGGCTCCCGAAGAGCGGCGCGGAACGGCATCAGGCGAGCGAGCCGTCGATCGCCTTGCAGGCTTCAACCAGTTCCTTGACCGCGTCGACCGAGACCTGGAAGTTCGCCTTGGCGCTTTCGTTGAGCTCGATCTCGACGATCCGCTCGACCCCGCCCGCGCCGATCACCACCGGCACCCCGACGTACAGATCGTTCTGCCCGTACTGGCCGGTAAGGTTGGCGGCAGCGGGGAGGACGCGCTTCTTGTCCTTCAAGAAAGCTTCGGCCATTTCGAGCGCGCTGGTCGCGGGAGCGTAGAAAGCGGAGCCGGTCTTGAGCAGGCCGACGATCTCGCCGCCGCCCGAGCGGGTGCGCTGCACGATGGCGTCGATCTTTTCCTGGCTGGACCAGCCCATCTTGATGAGATCGGGGATCGGAATGCCGGCGACGGTGGAATATTCCACCACCGGCACCATGGTATCGCCGTGGCCGCCGAGCACGAAGGCCGTGACGTCCTCCACCGAGACCTTGAATTCGTCGGCGAGGAAGTGGCGGAAGCGCGCCGAGTCCAGCACGCCGGCCATACCGACAACACGCTCGTGCGGAAGCCCGGAGAACTCACGCAGCGCCCAGACCATCGCGTCGAGCGGGTTGGTGACGCAGATCACGAAGCTGTCCGGCGCGTGCGCCTTGATGCCCTCGCCGACCGCCTTCATGACCTTCAAGTTGATGCCGAGCAGGTCGTCGCGGCTCATGCCCGGCTTGCGGGCCACGCCGGCGGTGACGATGCAGACGTCGGCGCCGGCAATGTCGGCATAATCGTTGGTGCCGGTGAGCTTCGCGTCGAAGCCTTCGACCGGGCCCGCCTGGGCGAGATCGAGCGCCTTGCCCTGCGGAATGCCTTCGGCGACGTCGACGAGGACGATGTCGCCCAGTTCGCGGATGGCGGCCAGGTGGGCCAGGGTTCCGCCGATCATGCCGGCGCCGATCAGCGCGATTTTCTTACGAGCCATGGGGCTGCTCCAGCCTTTCTTTGGTCAGACAAGCGGGGTCGGCGGCAGGACGCCGCCAGATGTGGCGTCCGCTTAAACCCGAAGTCCGGAGGGGGCAACCGTCAGGCGGCGGGAATCTGTACGCTACTTGCCGGCAAGGGCGGTGAGCAGGTCCACCCAATGATCGACGTCGTCGCCGAGTGCCTTCACCGGGATGCGCTCGTCCTTGCCGTGGGCGCGCAGATCGTCGGGGACGACGCCCCAGCCGCCGTCGACGCCGTAGACCGGCATCCCGGCGACCCGGAACGGGCGGGCGTCGCTGGCGCCGGTGCTCATTTCCGGCATGATCGGCGCGCCTGGGTGGCGGCGGTGGACGGCGGCCGTGAAGGCGGCGAGCACGTCGGGGCGGAGCGGCGAGGCGAGCGACATCGCCTGATCGTCGGTGCGCTCCACCTTGACCTCCGGGTCGCCGACCACCCGCTCGAGCTCGTAGCGGATCGCGGCAGGCTCGGTGCCGGGCATGATCCGGCAGTTCACGGTCGCGCGGGCAAGCTGGGGAAGCGCGTTGTCGGCGTGGCCGCCCTCCAGCCGCGTCGCGACGCAGCGGGTGCGGGTGAGGCCGACCTCGCCTTCGTCGGCTTCGATGAAGTCCGCGGCCGCGCCATCCGCGGGGTTGGCGAGCCAACGGCGCATTGCATCGCCCAATGGGCCCTTCTCCGTTTTCTCGCGGGCGGTGAAGTAGGCGCGGGTGGTTTCGTTCAGCGCAGGCTCGAAGCGGTAGCTTTCCAGCCGCTTCAGCACGTCGGCAAGCTTGTAGATGGCGTTGTCGGCGCGGGGCTTGGAGCTGTGGCCGCCGCGGTTGCGGACGGTGAAGCTGTACATGGAATAGGTCTTTTCGGCCGTTTGCATGGTGAAGCCGAGCGAGCGGCCGCCCTTGCCGAACCCACCGCCGCCGCCGTCCGAGTTGAGCGCATATTCGGCATCGGTCCACTTGCGCCATTCGGTGGCGCCGAAGCGAGCGCCGACGCCGGTCGTCTCCTCGTCGCCGGTGAACAGGAGAACGATGTCGCGCGATGGCTTGAATCCTTGCGCCTTGAGGCGGAGCAGAGCGGTGGTGACGGCGACCACGCCAAGCTTGTTGTCGCTGGTGCCCCGGCCATAAAGATAGCCGTCCTGCTCGGTGAGGGTGAAGGGCTCCACCGACCAGTCCTCTCTAAGGGCGGGCACGACGTCCATGTGGGCCATCAGCAGGATCGGCTTCTTGGCTGTCTTGCGGGCGGCGGGCCAGCGGACGACCAGGGCCGCCGTCTGGTTGGTCTGCGTCGCTTCGTAGGGGATGACGTGAATGTCGGCGTCCGCCCAGCCGGCGGCCTTGAACTGGTCGGCAAGGTATTGCGCCTGGGCCGGTACCTGCCCGGCGCCTGCTACCGTCTTGAATTCCACCGAGCGGGCGAGGAGCTCGCGGGCCTTGGCGTGCCAGCGGTCGGGCGCGGGATCGGCGGCGAAGGCGGTGGTGGACAAGAGGCCAAGAGCGAGGGCGAGAGCGAGGCGCATGAGGTGAGGCTCCATCGAAGAGGTCGGCGCGAAGCTGGACCGGCTCCGGCGTGCCGTCAATCGTCGGCGCCGTGGCCGGCGGCGAGGTAGTCCTGCGACTGCATTTCCATCAGGCGAGAGGCGGTGCGTTCGAACTCAAAGGCGCCGTCGCCGTCTTCGTAGAGCTGGTTCGGCTCGGCGTCGGCGGCGGCGAGGAGCTTGACCTTGTGCTCGTATAAAGCGTCGATCAGCGTCACGAAGCGCGCCGCCTCGTTGCGGTTCTCCGGCCCCATGCGAGGGATGCCGACAACGATCACCGAATGGTAGCGGCGGGCGATCGCCAGGTAGTCCGCCGCGCCCCGCGCTTCTCCGCAGAGCCGCTTGAAGGAGAAAACGGCTACGCCTTTCAGCGCCTTGGGGACATGAAGGATGCGGCCGCCGCCGAGGTCGATGTCCTCGGAGGGGACATTCTCCCGGTCCTCCGGCGGGTAGTCGGTGAGGCGGAAAAAGGCGGCGGAGAGTGCCGCGGTCGCTTGCGCGCCGTTGGGCACATACCAGGTCGGGTAGCCGCCGAGGCGCTGGAGGCGGTAATCGGTGGGGCCGTTCAGCGGCACCACATCCAGCTCGCGCTCGATGAGGTCGATGAACGGCAGGAACAGCTCGCGGTTGAGGCCGCCAAGGTAGAGGTCGCGCGGCGGGCGGTTGGAGGTGGTGATCACGGTGACGCCGTAGCCCAGCAGCTGTGCGAACAGGCGCGACAGGATCATCGCGTCGGCGCTGTTGTTGATCACCATCTCGTCAAAGGCGAGGAGGCGCGCCTCCGCCGCGATCGCCCGGGCAACCGGGGGAATCGGATCGCCCTGCTCCTTGGCCCGCTCGGCGCGGAGGCGGGCGTGCACTTCGATCATGAATTCGTGGAAGTGGACTCGGCGCTTCGGCTCGGCCGGGATTGCGCAATAGGCCAGGTCCATCAGCATCGATTTGCCGCGCCCGACCCCGCCCCACATGTAGATACCTCGTGGAGCAGCTAAAGCGGCGCTACCGGTGAGGCGCGCGAGGAGGCCGCGCTTCGGCTTCTTGGCAGCGAGCTGGGCGGCGAGCCGATCGAGCACCGCCACTGCCTTTTCCTGATCGGCATCGGCGCGAAGCTCGCCAGCGCTGAGCAGCTCCGCGTAGCGCGCCGCGACGGCGCTCACTTGGCGCTCAGCTTGCGCAGCGTCCCCGTCCAGGAAGCGACGATCTCCCCATCCTGCTCGCACAGGCCGCGGAGCGAGACCAGGCGCTTGCTCTCCCGAAGCACCTCCACCGCGCAGTCGAGCGGCAGACCGAGCCTGGCGGCGGAGAGGAATTGGCAGGCGAGGTCCTGAGTCACGGCGGGCCCGATGTCGCAGCCCGCCGCATGGCCGCCGGCGAACATTGCCATGTCGATAAAGGTCAGGATCGCGCCGCCATGGGTGACGTCGCCGAGATTGCTTTGCAGCATGTCCGGGAACATCCGGCACCGCGCCCGTCCCTCGCCTTCGAGCCGAACGAGGAGCTTGCCCAGAGTCGCATTGTAGCGCTCGGCCCCCGGCGGACGCTCCCCCACGTCCCACGTCCACCAGCCCGGGTGAGTTGGATCCGGTTCGTGGGTGATGAGGGGGTGGAGCTTGCGTTCGGCCATTTCTCGTCATGCCAGCGAAGGCTGGCATCCATACTGAGTCAGCATAGGCTCCAGCCTTCGCTGGAGCGACGGGTGGATCAAACCGCCCGCTCCACCAGCAACTTCTTCGTCTCCGCGATCGCCTTGGCGGGGTTCAAACCCTTCGGACAAACGTTGGCGCAGTTCATGATGGTGTGGCAGCGGTAGAGTCGGAAAGGATCTTCCAGCTCGTCGAGCCGCTCGCCGGTCAGTTCGTCGCGGCTGTCGGCGAGCCAGCGGAAGGCCTGCAAGAGGATTGCCGGGCCGAGGAAGCGGTCGCTATTCCACCAATAGCTCGGGCAGGAGGAAGAGCAGCAGGCGCACAGGATGCACTCGTAGAGGCCGTCCAGCTTGGCGCGGTCCTCCGGCGACTGCAGCCGCTCGCGGCCCGAGGGGTCTGGCGTCTTGGTCTTCAGCCACGGCTCGATCGATGCGTACTGCGCGAAGAAGTGGGTGAAATCGGGCACCAAATCCTTCACCACGTCCATGTGCGGCAGGGGCGTGAGGCGGACTTCGCCCTTATAATCCTCGATCGCGGTGGTGCAGGCGAGGCCGTTGCGCCCGTTGATGTTCATCGAGCACGAACCGCAAATGCCCTCGCGGCACGACCGGCGGAACGTGAGCGTCGGATCGACCTCGCTTTTGATCTTGAGCAGCGCGTCGAGAACCATCGGGCCGGTGTCGTCGAGGTCGAGCTCAAACGTGTCGTAGCGCGGGTTCTCGCCGGTTTCCGGATCGTAGCGGTAGATTTTGAAGCGCTTCACCCGCGCCGCGCCGGCGGGGGCGCGATGGTCCTGCCCGCGGCCTTTGATCTTGCTGTTCTTGGGGAGCGCGAATTCGGCCATGGTGTCTGTTTATCCTCGTCTGCCTGGGCAGATAGCGATTGAAAGCGCGGCGGGAAAGGCCCGGAAAGGCCCGCTAACGTGCCCGAAGCTTTTCTTTCTTCAGCAAAATGGTCTCGGCGATCTTGTAGGTGCGGGGATTGTCGACATCGACGGCATGGGCGCCGTCCTGCAGCACCACCGCCACCAGCCGGGCGCCGAAGCGCCGCGACAGCCGCTTCATCGCCGCGTGAATGGGCAACGCCCGGAGCACGAAGAGCAGGATGTTGAACGGGCCGATGATGCGCACCAGGCGCTTGCGGTTCTTGGCGAATTGGCCGCCTTCGCGGAAGGTGTCCGCCATCTTCAGCGCCTGGCGGCCGGCCATCGCGTAGAGGTTGCAGTTGGAATAGCCGCCGTCGCGGAATTCGTAGAAGCGGCGCTGCCCTTCGGGATGGGCGGCAAGCACCGCCTCGCGCGGCGCCATGGCAAGGGCTGCGTCGGCGCCGCCGGCAAGCGCATCAAGCATCGCCTGCACCGCTCCGGGCGTCAGGTTCACATTGTCGCCGGTGGTGATCACGATGGGGCCGTTGACGCCTTCCGCCGACGCGTAGGCGCTTTCGGTGATGGTGCGGGCGGAGGGCACGTAGTCGACCGGCACCCCGAGTTCTCCGGAGGCGCCGCGCACCGTGCGCACGGCCTCGACGGCTTGGGGCTCGATGCAAATCCGGATGCGCTCGAGCCCGGGGACAGCGACCAGCGCCTCAAGCACATACTCAAGCAGCGGGCGGCCGACGATTGGCACCAGGCATTTGTGCGACACGCCGGCTTCCGCCGCCATCGGATCGAGCTTGCCGTCGCGCTGGGCGGCAAGAACGATGACGGTGAAGGGCCTGGCGGCGGCGTCAGCCGGCACGCACGTCCTCCGCGCCGATCAGCCCATTGTTGATCAGGCTTTCGGCCAAAATCGTCTCGATCAGCTGCGCCTGGCTCAGGCCGGCAAGCGCGGCGGAGCGGCCGAACACCTTTTGCGACCACAGATTGGCCTGAAGGTTGACCTCCAGGAACTGAACCTTGCCGCCTTCGCGATCGAGCCGGAATTCGAAGCGGCCGTAGTCGAAAGGCCGGAATTCCTCAGCGAGGCGGCGGGTATAATCGGCGATGACCGGCATCCATTCGGGATCCTCGAACGGCACCAGCTGATATTTCTGCGCCCGGTCGACCAAGTCGCGCTTCTCGTAATAGGTGCGCAGGTGGCTGGGATCGGCCTGTTCGAAGAGCATCATCGGCATCACGGTCGGCGCGCCGGCGAGCGTGATCACCGGCACTTCGACGTCGCTGCCGTTGAGAAACGGCTCGACGATCGCATCGTGCCCCTGGCTGTGGATGTTGGCGATGGCCGCTTCGGCGCCCGCCCAGTCGGTCGCGTCCTGCACGCCCCAGCTTGCCGACGACGCGTTGGGCTTGATCACCAGCCGGTCGCCGGTTGGGCAGCGCGCCTGCTCCACCGGCGCGCCGCGGCGGTAGATCGCCCAGGGCGCCGTCGGAATGCCGCGGGCGTGGGCGGCCATTTTAGTCAGGTGCTTGTCGTCGGCCATGCCGCGCAGGATCGGCGATGCGCCAAGGAAGGGAATGCCCGCCCGGGTGCAGAGCAAGGGCAGCATCATTTCGCTGTTCAGAAAGCCGCCGCGGTTAAGCAGCGGAAAGACGAAGTCGACGTCCGGCTTCTCGAACAAGGCGTCGTACCGGTTGGCGAGGCTGACGTTGAGGCCAAGGCCCTTCAGGATGTCGCGGACCTCGACATGGTAGGGCGCATGGTTGCCGTCCTCCGGGTGAAGGCCGCCGTCCCAGAGGGCGTGCTTGGCGATGAACAGGATGCGCAGGCGCTCGCGTGCTTCGGCGGAAATGGTGGTCGGGGTGATCTGATCGAACAACGGGCGCAGCCTTACGCTAAGGGGCGCACATGGAACGGCGCCGGCGGGGCGTCATAATCCCGCCTTGGTCCGCCGCCAAGTGCCGGGTAACAGGTTCCAACACACAGATCGGGGAAACGGGTGCGAAGGATCGAGCGCGACGCGGCGGCGGTGATGACTTGCGGTGGCGACGCGCGGATCGTGCTCGACACGGCAAGCGGCCTCAACCGCTACCTCTCCGCGCCCCGCCCGAGCGAGGTTTTGGCTTATGCCTCCTCGACTGCAAACGACATCTCCCCCGCCGCTTACGCCCACGCTGAGCGGGTGCTGGCGGAGATCGGCGGGGAGCTGAGCGGCGAAGAGTACGGCACCCGGCTGGAGGGCCTGCGCGGCCGCATCCGCAGGGCTTACTCGCTGCCCGCGGACGCCGGCATCGTATTCGCGCCGTCGGGCACCGACCTCGAATATGTCGCCCTCGCCTGCGTCGCCGGGCGCGGCGCGGGCGGCACCCACAACATCCTGCTCGGCGCCGACGAAGTGGGGAGTGGCTGCATCCACTCCGCTTACGGCCGCTATTTCGCCAATGAGACCGCGCTCGACGTGGCGGTGACGCCGGGCCAGCCGGTGCCGGGGATGGGCGACACCCATGTCGAGATGATCGACATCCCCGTGCGAGACGGCGAAGGCCGCGCCCGCCCGTCGCGCGACATCGCCCAAGCAATGGACGAAGCGGCCAGGGCGGCGGTGGCGCAAGGGCGGCACGTGCTTGTTCACGCCGTGCATGGTTCCAAGACTGGCCTGATCCTGCCGTCGCTCGGCGACATGGACCGGCTGCGCGAGCGGCATGGACAAGCGATCACCTTCGTGGTCGACGCCTGCCAGGCGCGGATCACGTCGCCAGCCATCGCCGAGTACCTGTCGCGCGGCGCGATCGTGTTCATTACCGGCTCCAAGTTCATGGGCGGGCCGCCGTTCAGCGGCTTCGCGGTCCTGCCCGCGGGCGCCGTGCAGGCCATGGCGCCGCTCGCGCCGGGCCTCGCCACCGTGTTCCGGCGCGCCGAGTGGCCGGAAGCCGCGCGCGGACGTGAGGCGCTGGAGAACAGCGCCAACCCCGGCCTGCTGCTTCGGCTGGAGGCGTCCCTGTTCGAGCTCGAACGCTTCCAGCAGCTTAGCCTGGCCGAGGTCACCCGCGTGATCCTCGCCTTTCACCAGGCGGTGCGCGACAACATCATCGAGAAGACCGCCGCCCGCCGAGTCGCCCCCTACCCGCTCGGCCAGAAGGAAACCGCCGACAATCACCCGGTGGAAATGCGCACGCTTTCGACGCTGGATCTGTCAGGCATGGGCGGCGGCGCCACGTTCAACGACGCCGCGCGGTGGCACAAGGAGCTGCTTGGCTACGGCGTCCGCCTCGGTCAGCCGGTAAAATGCGTCAAGCGGGCCGACGGCGTGTGGGGCGCGACCCTTCGTATCGGCTTGTCGATGCCGATGGTGACGGAACGCGCCGCCTTCGACGACAGCGCCCTCCACCGAAGCTTCGCCGCCGACATGGGCCGCGTGCGCGAAGCGCTGGAGGCGGTGAGCGGCTGAGACCGCTCGTCTTCAATAAACCCGCGCCTTGGGCTGGATGTAGTCGATCTCGTCGGTGAGCGTGTATTCGTGGACCGGGCGGTAGTCGATCTTAACGCCGCCGCCCTTGCCGCCCCAGCCGTCGAACCAGCTGATCGTGTGCTTGAGCCAGTTGACGTCGTCGCGGTTGGGGTAGTCCTCGTGCATGTGCGCGCCGCGGCTTTCCTTTCGGTTGGCGGCGCTGTGCATTGTCACCACCGCCTGGCCGATGAGGTTGTCGAGCTCCATCGTCTCGACGAGATCGGTGTTCCAGATCAGGCTGCGATCGGTGACGTCGATGTCGGCCATCTGCCGGTAGACCTCGTCGATCCGCTTCACGCCCTCGGCGAGCGTTTCCTCGGCGCGGAACACGGCGCAGTCGGCCTGCATGGTGCGCTGCATGCGGTTGCGCACCACGCTGGTCGGGCTGCCGCCCTTGGCGAAGCGGAAATGGTCGAGGCGGGAGACCGCCATCTCCTCCGAGCCCTTGGGCAGCGGCGGAAGGGCGGTGCCTGGCTTGATGATGTCGCCGACGCGGTGGCCGACGGCGCGGCCGAAGACGACGAGATCGATCAGGCTGTTAGAGCCCAAGCGGTTCGCCCCGTGAACGGAGACGCAGGCCGCCTCGCCGACCGCGAACAGGCCGGGGACGACGCTGTCCGGATTGCCGTCGCGAAGGGTGACGACCTCGCCGTGAAAGTTCGTGGGAATGCCGCCCATATTGTAGTGCACGGTTGGCACCACCGGGAGCGGCTGGCGGGTCAGGTCGACGCCGGCGAACACCTTGCCGGTTTCGGTGATGCCGGGAAGGCGTTCGGCGAGGATGTTGGCGTCGATATGGTCGAGGTGAAGGTAAATATGGTCCTTCTCCTTGCCGACGCCGCGGCCCTCGCGGATCTCCATCGCCATCGAGCGGGCGACGACGTCGCGGCTGGCGAGGTCCTTGGCGGACGGCGCATAGCGCTCCATGAAGCGCTCGCCTTCGGAGTTGGTCAGGTAGCCGCCCTCACCGCGCGCGCCCTCGGTGATCAGCACGCCCGCGCCGTAAATGCCGGTCGGGTGGAACTGGACGAACTCCATGTCCTGCAAGGGCAGGCCCGCGCGAAGCACCATGGCGTTGCCGTCGCCGGTGCAGGTGTGAGCGGACGTCGCGGTAAAGTATGCGCGCCCGTAGCCGCCGGTGGCGAGCACCACGGCGTGGGCGCGGAAACGGTGGATCGTCCCGTCCTCCAGGCAAAGCGCGATGACCCCCCGGCACTCGCCGCCTTCCATGATCAGGTCGAGCGCGAAATATTCGATGTGGAAATCGGCGTCGTACTTCAGGCTCTGCTGGTAGAGCGCGTGGAGCATTGCGTGGCCGGTCCGGTCGGCGGCCGCGCAGGTGCGCTGGGCGGGCGGACCCGCGCCCATATTCTGCATCATGCCGCCGAACGCGCGCTGGTAGATGCGGCCCTCGGCGGTGCGGGAGAACGGCACACCGAAATGCTCGAGTTCGTAAACGGCGGCGGGCGCCTCGCGGCAGAGATATTCGATCGCGTCCTGATCGCCGAGCCAGTCGGACCCCTTGACGGTGTCGTACATGTGCCAGGTCCAGTGATCCGCGCCCATGTTGCCGAGGCTGGCCGCGATCCCGCCCTGGGCCGCGACGGTGTGGGAGCGGGTCGGGAAGACCTTGGTGATGCACGCCGTCTTCAGCCCCTTCTCCGCCGCGCCCATGGTGGCGCGAAGCCCGGAGCCGCCGGCGCCGACGACGACGACGTCGTAGGCATGGTCGATGATCTTGTAGGCGGAGGGAGTGGTGGCCATTAAGAAATCCCCACAAAGTGGTACTTTGCGGGGGCCCGACGGAGGGACGCGCCCGCGTGAAAACGTTGGGCGCGCTTTTAGGCTTTGGGCGGGGCGATGCAAGGGTGGACGGCGGCCACCACTCCCACTCGGGCCGCACCCGCACTAGATAAGGCTCAGCCCAAGGAAAGCGCCACGCCTTATGCCGATCAGCATCTCCCCCGAATGGCAGCAGATGGCGCTTTATGCGCTGGGCGCGGCGTTGCTCCTGATGCTGATTTCGCGCATCCCCTACGTGGGGCGGGTGGTGCGGTTCGGCGTGTCGCTGGCGTTGCTGGGGTTCTTTCTCTTTATCGTCATGCAGCAGGCGCCTTATCAGCCGCAGCTGGCCGGGATCATGGGCAAGCTGGGCCTGGACAGCCAGGAAGTGGTCGGCCGCGAGGTGCGGATCCGGATGAGCGCCGACGGGCATTTCTGGGCGCGCGCGAAGCTCAACGGGGTTGAGCGGCGGATGCTGATCGACAGCGGCGCGACGATGACGACGATTTCGGACACCACCGCGGGGCTTGCCAAGATCGAAGCGAGCACCGGCCTTGCGCCGATCCTGCTGCGCACGGCGAACGGCGTCACCAAGGCGGAAACGGGAACGGTGAAGACGCTGAAGCTCGGCCCGATCACCGCGCGCGACCTGAAGATCATCGTCGCGCCGTCGATCGGCGAAATGGACGTGATCGGGATGAACTTCCTGTCGAAGCTCGAGTCGTGGCGCGTGGAAGGCCGAACCTTGGTGCTGGTGCCGAAGGCGGCCTGAAGCCTTAGGCGCCGGGTGCCGGCGTCCCCGTGGTCACGCTGAAGGCGATCTTTAGGATCGCGAAGACGGCGAGGCCAGCGCCCGCCACTGTAAAGAAGTTCAGCAGGGTAATGGCAAAGGCCTTGCTGCCGGCTTCGTGGACATAATCCTCGATCACCACCTGCATGCCCATTTTGCCGTGCCAGAAGCTGACGGCAACGAGCAGCAGCATCGGAACCGCCGCAAGCGGGTCGGCGAGCCATTCGCGCACCGTGCCGTAGGAAAGGTCCGGCAGGCGAAGCACCGAGGCGATAAACCAGACGAACAGCACCAGCAAGGCGACGGAGGTCAGCCGCTCAAGCCACCAATGATGGGCGCCTGACTTCGCCGAGCCGAGGCCGCGGACACGGGCAATTGGGGTTTCCATGGTCATCCCTTTGCCACCACGATCAGGAACCAGAACAAAGCGGTGAGAAGCAGCGAGATGACGATCGTCATGTTCGCCCAGAATTTGTTGGTGCGCAGCTCGAAACCGGCGCCGATGTCCATCACCAGGTGGCGAAGGCCCGACACGGTGTGCTGGAAAAAGGCCCAGGACAGGCCGACACCGACGACGATTCCGATCCAGCTCGTCGCCCAGCTTTGAAAGGTCTCGTACGCTTCGGCGCCGCTCGCCGCGGCGACCAGCCACCATACCAGAGCGATCGATCCCACCACCGTCAGCCCGCCGCCGGTCACCCGGTGAAGGATCGAGACCAGCATGTGCGGCCCCCATTTCCAGATGGAAAGGTGCGGGGACAAGGGGCGGGACGGGTTGCGGTGCATGAAGGCTCCTGTTGGCGGCGCTTTTAGGCCCTGCCGCCGAGGTTGCAAGACTTGCCGCGCCGGAGGGTACGGCCCGAGGCGATGCCTAACAGCTTCTTAACCATTGCCGCGCTAGTTCCGAAGGCGGGATCGAAGGGAGCTTGTATGACGGCCAAAAGCGGCAGCGTGGATATCGAGGCAAAGCTCGCTATGTTCGGGATCGACGAAGCGGTCGCTCAGGATTGCCGCGACTTCTGGACACTCGCCAACGCGCAGGGCTTACGCATCGGCCGCCGCTTCTGGACGCAGTACGCGGCGGCGACGCCCGGCGCGCGGCCGATCACCGGCGAGAAATTGGAAGAACTCGCCGAGCGGGTGCTGCCTTATCTCCAGATGCGCTACGACCGGGTGCAGAACCCGCGCTGGATCGCTTTGTCGCGCGAATATGTCGCGGCTGCGATGCAGGCCAAGGTGCCGCTGAGCGCCATCCTGGCGGCGGCGTCGGCCGCGGCTGAGGAAGCGCACGACATCATCACTGAAGGAATGGCCGAGGAGCCGGCCCGCGCGGCGCGGATGTCGAAGGCGCTGCTCCGCTCGGCGATGCTGGAGACCGACATCTTCGCAGCCCACCATGACGATCTGCGCATCCAGGCGGAGCGCGACCGCCGCGCCGCGCGAGGCGCGCAGTTCAACGCGGACATCGTCACCTCCGCCGAACGCACCGCCTCCGACAGCCAGTTGCTGCGCGCCCAGGCGTCGGACGCGTCGGCGGCGGCGCGCGGCGTCCTCGGCAAGACCAGCGAAGTCGCCGCGGCGGCCGAGCAATCCGCCCTCGCCATGCGCGAGGCGGCGCTCACCGCCGCCGGCCTGATCCGCGCGATCGAGGATGCGCGCGGCGAAGTGGAAGTCGCCGCCGGAGTCGCCACCAAGGCGGGCGAGCAGGCGGCTGACGCCGTCGGCGTCAGCGAAGCACTTTCGGCGCAAGTCCGCGCCATTGAATCGATCCTGGGCCTGATCCGCGACATTGCGGGCCAGACCAACCTCCTCGCACTTAACGCCACCATCGAAGCGGCGCGCGCGGGCGATGCGGGGCGGGGTTTCGCGGTGGTGGCGCAGGAAGTGAAATCGCTCGCCAACCAGACGGCGCGGGCGACCGACGACATCGCCGGCAAGATCTCGGCCATCCAGCAGGCGACCCGCTCTACCTTGGACGCCAACGGCTCGATCCGCCGCACGGTGGAGGAAGTGCAAAGCTCCGCCGCACGCATTCGCGAGGCCATGGAGACTCAGGCGCAAACGGTGACCATGATCACCGCCGCCGTCGACGAAACCGCAATGGCCGCCGATTCCATGTCCTCCACCATCGCCGCGATCCGCGAGGAAACGGAGAACGTGGCGAGCGAGATCGACGGCCTGACTCGTAATTTCGGCCTGGTCGATGAGCAGATGGCGCGGTTCAAGGCCTCCACCGCGGAGTTCGTGAAGGGCTTCGCCGCCTGAGGAGGTAGCGCTACGCCGCGGCGGCCGTTGCCACCGTCCATTCGGACGCGCAGAGTATCCTTATGCTCTCTCTCGGGGCCCTTCAGATTCTCGCCTTCCTGGCCGACCCTGCCGAGCAGATGTTTGAGCGGATCACGCCCCAAGCTGCCGTTGAACAGCTGGCGGCATGCGGCCTGCCCGGCGCGTCGATCCGCTACGACGAGGAATTGCAGCAAGAGGTGCTGACGCTCACGGTTGCTGCTCCGGTGTCCGACGAGACCCTCGCCTGCGCGGACAAGGCGGTCAGCTTCTACGCGCTTGAACTGCCCGCCGACCTTCAGCCGCGGTACGAAAAGCTTCGTGACCCGCGGACCGCAGCGCTTTCGCAGCAACAGGCGGAACGTTGGCTGGCGAAGCGCGGATTGTTAAGCAAGCTTCCGTCCAGAGCAGAGGTAAGACGCGTTGACGCAGCCCTTGCCCTCCGCCTCGAAGGTGTCTGCGGACCGCAGGCGAAAGGGGCACTTCGCGCCGCATATGGCCTGGTGACGCTCAACATGGACTGGCTGGAGCGCAGCATGGAGCCGAACATGCGGGAGGCGGAAGTCATGACCTGCCTGCTCCATGCGATCAGGGTTACGGGAGTCCAACTCGCCTTCTTTGGGAACGAGGTAGCCCCGGCTGCCGAGTAGTTTTGTGGCCTGCGCCCATGGTTTTGGATGCGCTGCCTCATCTGTCTTTTAGATACATGAACCGCTTATCAAGTTGAACCTTGACTCACGTTTCATTGCGGGTGAAGATGCGCCGGTGCCGCGATCCTGAAGACAGGACCGGCGGGGGAGGATTTCAAGCTTGCCGCATTTCACCGCCCGTGACGGGACGCGCATTGCGTTTCGCGACCGGGGCGCAGGTCGCCCGATCGTGCTTCTGCACGGAATGATGGCGCATGGCGGCTTTTTCCCCAAGCAGGAGGCGCTTGCCGACAATTTCCGCCTGATCGCCATCGACCTGCGCGGCCATGGCGAATCGCGCGGCGACGGCAGCGGCCTTGATGTAGAAACACTTGCCGGTGACGTTGCCGAGCTCCTCGACCACCTTGATCTCCACGACGCGATCGGCATCGGCTGGTCGCTGGGCGCGTCGATCCTGTGGCGGCTTCTCTCCGGGGCAAGCGGCCGCCGTTTCGCCGGCGCGGTGGTTGTCGACATGACGCCCAAGGTGCTGAACGGCGAAGGTTGGACGCTCGGCCTGTCGCCCGACATGTGCGACGCCCGCCGCCAGGCCATGCGCGAAGACTTCGAAGCTTTCGCAATTGCCGCCGGGTCGGCGATCTTCGCCCAGCCGGTGCGCGAAGAGCTTCTCCCCCTCGCCGCTTGGGCCGGCCGCGAATTCGCCGCTAACGACGGCGCAGCAATCGCGGCGATCTGGGCCTCGCTGGTGCAGGAGGATTCGCGCGCCGCTCTGCCGGGTATCGAGCAGCCGACAGTGGTCGTCCACGGCCTTCACAGCCAGCTCTACAGCCCCGCCACCGCCGACCATATCGCCCGCGCTCTGCCCAAAGCGCGCGCGGTGCCCTTCGCTTCGTCCGGCCATGCGCCGCACCTCGAAGAGCCCGAGCGCTTCAACGCCCTTCTTCACGACTTCGCGGCAAGCCTGCCGCCTGTTCACCAACCCCAAAACGCCTGAACCAGGAGTAGCCACCATGCGACGCACCCCGACCCTTACCGCCTTCCGGATCGGCACCGCTCTTGCCGCGCTTCTCGCCGCCCCCGCTTTCGCGCAAACCAGCGGCGCCGAAGGCCAGCCCGCCGGCACCGCCGTCTCCGAGGAGCAGCAGGCCGCCGCAGCCAACGATGCCTCGCAAGACGAAGGCACCACGCAGGGAGACGAGATCGTCGTCACCGCCCGCCGCCGCGCGGAAAGCCTGCAGGACGTGCCGATCGCCGTCACCGCCTATAGCGGCGAAGCGCTGGAGCGGCAGGGCGCGATCGATCTGACCGACATTTCCGACACCACGCCGAACGTCACGCTGGAAACCTCGCGCGGCACCAACACTACGCTGACCGCCTTCATCCGCGGCGTCGGCCAGCAGGATCCGGTTGCCGGCTTCGAAGCGGGCGTCGGCCTCTACCTCGACGACGTCTACCTGAACCGTCCGCAGGCGGCTGTGCTCGACATCTACGACGTTGAGCGGATCGAAGTGCTGCGCGGCCCGCAGGGTACGCTTTACGGCCGCAACACGATCGGCGGCGCGATCAAATACGTCACCCGCCGCCTTGACGAGGATCCCTCGCTCCGCGTCCGCGCCAACCTCGGCACCTACAAGCAGGCCGATCTGATCGTCAGCGGCAGCGTGCCGGTGGGGGATGTCGTCCGCATCGGTGCGTCGGCCGCGCGCCTCAGCCGCGACGGCTTCGGCGAAAATCTCAACAACGGCCTCGACAATTACAACCGCGACATCTGGGCGGCCCGCGGCACGGTTGAGCTCGAGCCGAGCTCGGCGCTCTTTATCCGCATCTCCGGCGACTACACCAAGGACAATTCCGATCCCCGCAACGGCCACCGCCTGATCCCAGGCCTGGTGAGCGGCGCGCCGGTGCTGGACGACGTCTACGACACCCGCGCCGGCCTCAATTCTCCCAAGCAGGAGATCGAGGCCTATGGCGGCGCCATCCGCGCCGAGCTCAAGGTCAGCGACGCGATCACGCTCAAGAACATCACTGCCTACCGCCAGGACAAGAGCTTCGCGCCGATCGACTTCGACTCGCTGCCGGCCGCCGACGTCGACGTGCCGGCTATCTACCGCAACAAGCAGTTTTCCAACGAATTCCAGATCCTTTACGAAAGCGACCGCCTGAACGGCGTCGCAGGCCTTTATTATCTCGACGCCAATGCCGGGAACGTGTTCGACGTGGTGCTCGCCACCACCTCCCCCATCTTCCTCCCGGGGCTGACCGCCGCGACGGTGGGCGAAGTGGATACCAAGACCTGGGCTGCCTTTGCCGACTTCACCTTCGACCTCACCGAGCAGTTCGCGATCTCGCTCGGCGGCCGCTACACCCATGACGAGCGGCGCGGATTCGTGCAGCGCGGCAACTATCTGAACGGCCCGTCGCCGGCGCTTGGCGGCAACGGCACGCTGCTTGGCGCGCTGACGTCGAACTTCACCGGCGAGAAGACCTTCAAGCAGTTCACCCCGCGCGCCTCGGTGAGCTTCAAGCCGACCGAAGACCACACCTTTTACGCAAGCTATTCCAAGGGCTTCAAGGGCGGCGGCTTCGATCCGCGCGGCGTCTCCACCCAGGCGCCTGACCTGAACGGCAACGGCACCCGCGAAGCCGCCGAGATCTTCGACTACTTCCTGTTCGAACCGGAAACCGTCGACAGCTACGAACTCGGCTACAAGGCGTCATTGTTCGACCGCCGCCTGCGCCTCGCCATCGCCGGCTTCTACGCCGACTATAAGGACGTGCAGGTTCCGGGCTCGGTCGGCGCGGTGATCAATAACATTCCGACCTTTGTCGGCGTCACCACCAATGCCGGTGCCGCTAGCTTCAAGGGCCTGGAAATCGAGGCCGTCGCCAACCTCTACCGGGGCGGAGACGGTTCGCGCGTCAACTTCACCGGCACGCTCGGCTATCTCGACGCGCAATATGACGAGTTCATCACCAATGTCGCGAACTTCGACGCCAACGGCAATCCGTCGCCGGGTGCGGCCAAGCCGGTGGACGTAGCCAATTTCCGCCGCATCCAGAACACGCCGAAGTGGACGCTGTCGGGCACGCTCGATTATTCCACCAAGCTTGCCGGCGGCGACTTCACCGCTTTGACGACCCTCTCCTACCGGAGCAAGACCTTTCAATTCGAAACGCCGAGCCCGTTCCTGGATCAGAAGGGCTATGCCCTGCTCGACGCCAGCCTGGTGTGGAACAGCCCGGACGATCGCTACACGATCGGCCTCCACGGCAAGAACCTGCTCGACAAGCAGTATATCACCTCGGGCTATCAATTCCTGACGGTGAACCCGGTAACGGGCGCGCCGGTGAAGTCCGTCGCTCCGGCATCGGCGGTGTTCGGCCAGCCGGGCATTGCGCCGTCGCTTGGCGTGGAAGGCGTCGCAACCGCCTTCTACGGCAATCCGCGGCAGGTCTTCCTAAGCCTCGGTTTCAAGTTCTAAAGGGGTGACTATGGCGAGGAGCGGGAACAGGGGATCGGGAACGGCCGGCGGCGGCCGGGTGCTGGCGATCCTGCTCCTCGCCTATATCTTCAACTTCATCGACCGGCAGATCATCGGCGTCCTCGCGGTGCCGATCAAAGCCGAGCTTCAGCTAAGCGATACGCAGCTCAGCCTGATGGGCGGCATCGCCTTTGCGCTCTTTTATTCCGGCATCGCAATTCCGGTGGCGTGGCTCGCCGACCGTAAGAGCCGGGTAAACATCATCGCTTTCTCGATCGCCTTGTGGAGCGCGTTCACCGCGGTCTGCGGGCTGGCCCAAAATTTCTGGCACCTGTTCCTGGCGCGGATGGGCGTCGGGATCGGCGAAGCGGGCGGCGTAGCGCCGTCCTACGCGCTGATTTCGGACTACTTCCCGAAGGAACGGCGGGCGCGGGCGCTTGCGCTCTTCTCGCTCGGCATTCCGATTGGGTCGGCGTTGGGCGTGTTCTTCGGCGGCTGGATCGCCTCCCACCTCGACTGGCGCTCGGCCTTCATCATCGTCGGCTTGGCCGGGCTTCCGACCGCCTTGTTGGTCAAGCTTTTCATCAAGGAACCGGTGCGCGGCGGCTTCGACAGCGCCGACGGCAGCGCGAGCGAGCCCGCGCCGCCCTTCGGTACCGTCGCCGCGACGCTTGCGCGGACGCCGAGCTTCTGGCTCCTCTCCTTCGGCGCCGCCTCGGGCTCGATTCTCGGCTACGGCCTGATCTTCTGGCTGCCGAGCTTCTTCTCCCGAAGCTTCGATCTCGAGCTGATCGAAGTCTCTTATTATTATGGGTCGATCGTCCTGGTCGGCGGCGTCGCGGGGACCTGGCTGGGCGGCTGGATCGGCGACCGCACCGGGCAGGCCAATCCGGGGGCCTATGCTTTGGTGCCTGCGGTCTGCTTCCTGATCGCCGCCCCCTGCTTCGCCTTCGGCCTGTTCGCCTCGCTCGAAGTCGCCTGGGTGCTGTTCGCGATCGGCCAGATGCTCGCGCTCGCCTGGCTCGGCCCTGTGATCGCCGCCGTGCAGCACATCGTGCCGCCCAACATGCGCGCCACCGCCTCGGCGAGCTTCCTGTTCATCAACAACCTCATCGGCATCGGCTTCGGCATCTTCTTTTTGGGCTTCATGTCCGACACGATGAAGGCCGCCCACGGCGAGGACGCGCTGCAATATTCGATCCTCTACGGCCTCGGCTTTTATCTCCTGAGCGCCCTCCTCTATTTCGTGGCCTCGACGCGGCTGAAGCGGGACTGGTACAGGGGCTGATCCGCCTCTCAACCAGGGGCGGCGCAGGAGACGATTGATGCTCGCGCTCTACGGCCACCCATTCTCTTCCTACACGCAAAAGGTGCTGATCGCGCTTTACGAGAACGAGACGCCGTTCGCGTTCCGCGGCGTCTGGCCGGAGCCGGAGCATCGCGCCGAGTGGCTCCGGCGCTGGCCGATCGCCAAGTTCCCGGTGCTCGCCGACGGTGAGCGCACCGTCGCCGAGACAAGCATCATCATCGAATATCTCCAGCTTTACCACCCCGGCCCCGTGCGCCTGCTTCCGGACGATCCGGCGGCGGCGCTGGAGGTGCGGTTTCTGGACCGCTTCTTCGACCTCCACGTGATGAACGCGATGCAGCACGCGGTGGACGGCGCGCTGACCGGCGACCCTGTGAAGCGGACGGAGGGCATGACCACGGCGGTGGAGAAGCTCGAACGCTCCTACGCCTGGCTCGAGACGGAGCTCGCCGGCCGCGAATGGGCAGCGGGTGCGGATTTCACGATGGCAGACTGCGCGGCGGCGCCGTCCCTGTTCTACGCCGATTGGACGCACCCGATCGGCGAAGCTTATCCGGGCCTCAAAGCCTATCGCGCGCGCCTGCTCGCCCGGCCGAGCTTCGCGCGTGCGGTGGAAGAAGCGCGCGAGTTCCGTCCCCTCTTCCCGCTCGGCGCGCCGGACCGTGACTAGGTCGCGAAGCTTGGGTCGAGGCGGTACGCCTTGCGCAGAAGTGCCGGCCAGGCGAGCGCACCGGCGGCGAGCTTCAGGCCCATTCTGCCTTGCTGGGCGGTGACCTCCGGCGAGCCTTGGGGCGGGTTGTTGAGGTTGCCCTCCCCCGCCGACAAAGCAAGGATCTGCGCCTCGCAGGCGCGTTCCAGAAAGTAGATTTTGAGGAACGCCTCGCCGACCGTTTCGCCGACGGCAAGCGTGCCATGGTTGCGAAGCAGCATCGCGCCCTTGTCGCCAAGGTCAGCGACGATCCGCTCACGCTCGTCGAGGTCCACCGCGACGCCTTCATAATCGTGGTAGGCAACATCCTCGCGCACCAGCATCGCCGTCTGGGTAAGGGGCAACAGCCCCTCGCCATGGGCGGAGACCGCCTGGCCGTGCGGCGTGTGGAGGTGGATCACCGCGTAGGCGTCGGCGCGGGCCATGTGGATCGCGGAATGGATGGTGAAGCCGGCTGGGTTGGTGATGAAAGGAGACGGCCCGACCGGGTTGCCCGTCGTATCCACCTTCACCAGGCTGGAGGCGGTCACTTCCTCGAACATGAGGTTGTAGGGGTTCAGCAGGAAATGGTGCTCGGGTCCCGGGATGCGCGCCGAGAGGTGGGTGAAGATAAGGTCGTCCCACCCATAATAAGCCACCAGGCGATACGCGGCGGCGAGATCGACGCGGACCTTCCATTCCTCGTCCGGGACGAGGCCCTGGAGCGACGGGATCTCCACGCAAGAGAGCGGCGAAAGCTGCGCCATGCCGTTGCCGATCGCATCCACCCTGCCCATGCCCGTCTCCTCTTAAGCCGTTGCGGCCGCTATAGCGTCGGGATGCGCCGCGGCGAAGGCCGGAAGCGCGGCTGCTTCCGCATCGGCGCGGAGCAACGTCGGATAATTGTCGAGCGGCACTTCGAACCTGCGCGCGTTGTAGATCTGCGGTACCAGGCAGATGTCCGCCAGCGTGGGCGCATCCCCGAACAGGAAGCGGCCGGCGCGCGGTGCGGCCATGGCCTGGAGCGCGGCGAAGCCGTCGCCGATCCAGCGGGCGATCCACGCCTCCTTGGCCGTGTCTTCCAGCCCAAGCGGGCCGGTGAGGTGTTTCAGGACGCGCAGGTTGTTGAGCGGGTGGATGTCGCAAGCGATCGTCAGCGCCATCGCCTGGACGTGCGCTGCCTCCGCCGGATCAGCGGGCAGGAGCGGCGGATCGGGATAGGCCGCGTCGAGCCAGCCGATGATGGCGAGGCTTTGCGTGAGGCGCAGTGCGCCTACCTCCAGCATCGGCACGAGGCCTTGCGGGTTGCGGGCGCGGTACGCCTCCTCCGCCTGCGCGCCGGCGGCGAGGTCGACGCCGACGCTTTGGAAGGCAACGCCCTTCAGGTTCAACGCGATGCGGACCCGGTAGCTTGCCGAGGAGCGCCAGTAATCGAACAGGATGGGGATGGTCATGGCGGCGACGCTAAACCGCCCGCCGCCCGCGTCAATGGCCCTGAAGCCGTGAGCGTTCGGCCGATAAAAAACGGGCCCGGCGGCTCAGTGGGGGTGAGGCGCCGGACCCGTAAGTGGTATTCAGAACCAGAGAGTTACTGAATAAGGCGACAGTGATGAAAAGGGCTTTGCCCGCCAATACCGTGCAGACACGGTATTCGCTTGTTTCTTTTCCGCGCAGCAGAAAGGGCGCTCCGGACTGAACCGAAGCGCCCTCCCTTGCTTGTGCGTGGCTTAGAGAACCGCGGACGCCTTGGCGCGCGAAGCGCTGTGGCCGCCGGCGCGGAACAGGATTTCCTGCGCCGCTTCGCCGGTGATGCCCGACGTCGTGGTGTCGACGGAGACGAACACGCCGCCTTCGCCAATGCGGTTTTCATAATAGCCGGCATCTTCGTCACTGACGCCGTGCTTCTTCAAGAGGCCGCTGAGGCCGCCGGCAAGCGCGCCCGCGCCCGCGCCGATTGCCGCTGCTTCGGGAACCGCGGAGGCGGCGATCGCGCCGGCCGCGGCGAGCGGGCCGACGCCCGGAATGGCAAGCGCGGCAATGCCGAGCAGCGCGCCGACGCCGCCGCCCGCGAGCGCGCCCTTGATCAGGCCTTCACCCTTTTCCTTTGCTTCGTGCGTGTCCGCACCGCCGTAATTGCCGCTGCCGCTGTCCTGGCGCGCGATAACGGAAAGGGCGCTGTCGCTAACCCCCGCCTGGCGAAGCTCGCTTACCGCAGCTTCGGCTTCCGAATGGCTGTCAAATACGGCCGATACGATGTTCTGGGTCATGTACGCACTCCACTGTTCGGTGATCCCCGCTCGGGCGGCTCAACAAGGCGGAGTCGCGACTGTTCCGACAAAAAAAAGCGTGAGCGCCAGACGGTGGCGTTTGGCGGATGGAGGCGGAGCGGGGGCTGTTCCGGTGCAACTACGGGGGCATGGCAAACCGGTTGTTAACCAAAGGCTGCGAACCTCCCCTCTCGCGGGATAACGCCCGCTTGACGCTCTTGTGGGGGTTTTCGTGGTCCGGTCTGCTCAAGTCGAGACGATGTGCCGCGAAGCCGCTTGTGCGGCGGGGCCGCGATGAGCGGCGCAATGGCGATCGCGGAGGCTGCGCCACCGCCCGCGGTGAGGGACCCGCGCACCAAGGTGCTGCTCACCGCGCAGATAATCGGCGACCGTTTCGAGCGTGCCGTACGCATCCGCAACATGTCGGCATCGGGCGCGATGCTGGAAGGCACCGTGCTTCCGGCCGCCGGAGCGCGGCTGATTCTGGCCCGGGCCGATCTGCGGGTGGAGGCCGAGGTTGTCTGGTCGTCGCCCGGCCGGTGCGGCATCCGCTTCGCCGAGGCGGTGGCGGTCCCGGATTGGATCAGCGGAACGGCGGCGGCGGTTCGCGCGCAAGGCGGCCAGGCGCGGATCGATGCGCTTCAGGCCGATATCCGCGCTGGATTCGTCGCCAAGGTGCCGACGGAGGATGTCGCCCGCCCCCCTGCCCCGGTCGAGAATGTCGAGGCGCGGCTTGCCGAGGAGGTCGCCTACCTTCGCCGCATGGTGCAAACGATCGGCGAGGAGCTTTCGGACGAACCGATCATGCTTCACCGCTACCTGAGGACGCTTCAACAGTTCGATGTCATCGGCCAGGCGCTCGGCCACGTCGCCGCCGTGCTTACCGCCGAGGACAAGGCCGCCGCAGTGCAAGCGATCGGCATGCAGGACATGCGCGCCCGGCTGCTGCGCAAGGCGGTGGTGCCGTCCTCTTCGCTCTAGCGGGCGATCGACTCGGCGAGTTCGATAAAGGACGGCAGGCTGGAAAGCAGCCTGATCGTCAAGTGCGCGGCGACAACGATGCCGAACAGGCTAAGCGTCGCGGGGTGCACCTTGCCGAGCACCTTGCGGTCGTGCCGCGCGAGCAGGAGCAAGGTCAGGAGCTGAAGCGCGACGATGGTCCAGGAGCCCCACGGCCCCATCAGCGGCATCGGCAGTAAGCGGCCGAGCGCCGGCTCCAGCAGAACAGCCAGCGAGCCGAGCATCAGCCGCCGGTGCCACTCGGTCTTTCGGCGCAAGGTAATCGCCCAGACGACGGTGGCGGCGAAGACCAAAGGTTCGATGGTGGTAAGCGCCAGAAAATAAGGCGCGGAGAAGAACGGCGGGCCACGATGACCTTCGAGAGCACTGACGCCGACGATTGGGCCGATCAGCGCGATAGCGAAAACGAGAATTGCGGCGGCCCAGCCGAGCTTGCGGTGAAGGGCGAGCTGGGCGCGGTGGACGAGGAGGTTCTGAGCAACGGCAAGGCCGAGCCAGCCAACCATGATCGCGCCGTGCAGGTGGGTCATCAGAGGCGCGTTGCGGACATCGACAAAGCCGCGAAGCGAGAATTGCACGAAGCCGAACAGGATGAAGAGCGCCAGCACGATCGTGAAGCGCGTGAAAAAGTCCTGGTCCGCCATGAAGCCGCGCCCGATGCGGGTGCCGCCTTGAGCCTGTGTCGCCATGTCGTTGGTCCCCCCGAACCTGTTGCTGGAGGGAGCATAGCAGGATCGCGCGCCGGCTCAATCGAGGCGCTCGTTGCTCCGCGTCGGCTGCGTCGCGCCGACATGCGCCTCGCCCCGCGCGGCGGCGAGCGCCTCCTGGCGGTCGCGTTCGCGGTAGGAGGCGCGCTGGTCATCGCTGCGCTCGCCGTGGCAGGCGGCGCAGCTCACGCCTTCTTCGTAGAGCGGTGAGGCGCGCTGCTCCGGGCCCAGCGGGCGGCGGCAGGCGCGGCACAGGCTGTGCGTGCCCGCCGCAAGGCCGTGGCCGACGGCGACGCGCTCGTCGAACACGAAGCACTCGCCGCGCCACAGGCTCTCCTCCTCCGGCACCGTCTCAAGATATTTGAGGATACCGCCCTTCAAGTGCCGGACGTCTTCCACGCCCTCGGCCTTGAGAAAGGCGGTGGATTTCTCGCAGCGGATGCCGCCGGTGCAGAACATCGCTACCCTTGGCTGCTTGCCCTCGCCGAGCAGCCGCGCACGCTCACGCCGGAACCAGGCGGGAAAGTCGCGGAAGCTCTCCGTCTGCGGATCGATCGCGCCGGCGAAGGTGCCGGCGGACACCTCATACGCATTGCGCGTGTCGATCACGATCGTGTCCGGATCCGAGATCAGGGCGTTCCAGTCGGTCGCCTCGACATAGGTGCCGGCATGCGCCGCCGGGTCGATGTCCGGCTCTCCCATGGTGACGATCTCGCGCTTCACCCGAACCTTCATCCGGTAGAATGGCATCGTCTCGGCGATGGAGAATTTGACGTCGAGATCCGCGCACCCGGGCAGCGCCCGGATATACTCCAGCACCGCACTGAGCCCCTCAGCCGTACCCGCGACCGTGCCGTTGATCCCCTCGGGCGCGAGCAGCAGGGTGCCGCGGACGCCGTGCGCGCGGCACAAGCTTTCCAATGGGCCGCGCAGCGCCACGCAGTCGGGCATCGGCGCGAAGCGGTACAAGGCCGCCACAGTGAACGGCGCGCCGGCGGAGGATCGAACAGGGTCCATTCGCGCGTCATAACGCGCCAAAGCAGGCGCGCCAGTCCTGCCATCGTACAAAAAAAGAGGCGCCCCCGGATCGCTTCCGGGGACGCCTCCTGATCCTGTTCGGTGCCGGCCTTACAAGGCGAAGTCGGAGCCGATGATGTCCGGCGTCTTGAAGAACACCATGGCGAAGTCGACCGCGCCGCCGTCGACGTTGCCGAGCACGACCTGCACCGGGCCGTCGAACGGGCTCTTGCCGTCGACACCGTCGATGTCGAAGCCAAGCGCCGCCTCGGCCGCCTCGACGTTGCCGAAGTTGCGGATCGAAATCTCGCCGGCGTTCATCGGGTTCGCGCTCTTGACGAGCTTGAACGCCTGGTCGCCCGCGATGCCGGTGTTGGCGTCGATGCCGCTCAGGTCGATCTTGTCGGTGCCCGAGACGAAGTCGAGAACAACGTCGACCGAGATGCCGCCGAGCTTGGTGGCCGTCTTGGTTGCGTTGATCTCGCCGACGAAGATGTCCGCGCCGGCGCCGCCGGTGAGGTAATCCATCCCGTCGCCGCCGATCAGCCGGTCGGCGCCCGCGCCGCCGTCGAGGCGGTTCGAAAGCGCGTTGCCGGTGAGGACGTTGTCGAGGCCGTTGCCGGTGCCGTTAAGGGCGCTGCCGGTAAGCTCCAGATTCTCGACATTTGCGCCCAGCGTGTAGCTCGAAAGGCCGGTGCGAACCGTGTCCTTGCCAGCGCCGCTGCCCTCAATCACCAAATCGCCGACATTGTCGACGATATAGAGGTCATCGCCCGCGCCGCCCGCCATCTGGTCGGCGCCAGCGCCGCCGTCGATGATGTTGGCGAGATCGTTGCCGGTGATGACGTTGGCGAGCGCGTTGCCCGTTCCGGACTGCGCCGAGCCGGTGAGAACGAGGTTCTCGACATTGGCGCCAAGCGCGTAATCGATCGAAGCACGGACGGTGTCCGTTCCTTCGCCCGCCAGTTCGGTGACGATGTCACCTGCTTCACCGACGATGAAGGTGTCGTTGCCGGCACCGCCGAGCATCTCGTCGTTACCTTCGCCGCCGTCCAGCGTGTCGTTGCCGAGGCCGGCCGCGATCAGATCGTTGCCGCCGTTGCCGGTCAGCACGTTGTCGGCGGCGTTGCCGATCATCGTGTCATGGCCGGAGCCGCCCTTGGCGTTTTCAATGATCGCGCCGTAAGCGATGCCGACATTGTCGGTGAGGCGGCCGATCACCGCCGGGTTGCTCATGAAGGCAGCTTTGTTGGCATTGTAGGTTGTCAGCGCCACAGGGGCCATGCCGGCCGCCGCGCGGTTGGCGTTCACCTGCTCGAAGGTCGGGAAATCTTCGGCAACGATGCCGCCGATGCTGCTCAGCGAGCCAGGCGTCAGGTTGATGACCTGGTTCGTCTTGTAGCCCGAAGCGTCGAGCGTATCGATCCCGCCGGCGTCCCAGATCGCCATCATCGGCGCCGGGGTTTTGACGAAGTCGAACGCGTCGCGCCCGGCCGTGGAGTTGAAACCGTAAACGGTATCGCCGGTGCGGGTGTTCATTTCCGCGCCGTACTTCTGCTGCATGGCAAGGATGTCATGCACCATCGGCGTTGCGCCGTAAGCGATGTTCATTACCGAGAAGTCGAAGTCGCGAGCGCCGATGTCGCGGGGATTCCAGTAGGACAGGATCGAGTAGCTGCGCGTATCCTGATAATATTCCGCGTTCGCGGCATAGCTCAGGGACACGCCCGGCGACGCGTTGTAATCGCCCGGGTGGAGCATGCCGAAACCGTGGCCGATTTCGTGCACAAGGGTGTTCATGCCGTAGCCGCCCTCGTCGAGCTGGAAGTTCGACGCGGTGTTGAAGTTCACCCACACGTCGCCACCGATGTCGCGGATCTGGGCGTTGATGTACGGGTTGGACGTGACGGTGTTGGCGAGCAGGCGCGCATAGGCCTGAGTGCCCGGCTGGTTGGTGTAGTTGGCCAGCGCGACGTCGGCGAGGTTGATGTTAACCTCGACGAACTCGGTCGATACGACGTCATCCCAATATTGGAACGCCTCGCGGGTCGCGTCCATCTGCGCCGCGGTGAACGGTTTGAAGTTGAAATATTCGGTCAGACCGGTGAGGCCGGCGGACGTCGGGGTCGCGCGGTAGACATAGCCGTTTTCAAACAGGCTCTGCTGGCTGGTGTGGAAGCCGTAGGTCAGGACATTGATGTCGCCGCCCGTCGGCATGACCATGTTGCCGCCGGTGCCGTAGCCCGCCTGGGCGCGGAACAGGTAGGTCGCGGCCTGCTCGGCCGACCAGATCGGCTTGCCATTCAAAGCGGTCGTGCCCGCAAGCGGATCCGCCGACGCGTAGAGCGCGTCGTCGTAGACGGTGGGGTCAAAGGTTTGCGCGTGATCGTGGACACCTTCGCCATATTCGTCATGCGTATGTTCGTGCGTTCCAGACATTCGGTAGCCCTCCTAAAAGCTGTGTTTTCCTGGTTTAAACGTTTTGTGAATCAGTCGCCGGGTGAACTGCTCGCCACCCAGGGAAGTACGTCCGCCAGCGCCGCCTGAAGCGCACGATCCAGCGACTTGCCCGTTGAACCGCCCGCGCTGAGAGGCTCGGCTCGCGGCGCCGTCCCGAACAGTGCAGCCGCATCGCCCGCCGAACTGCGGAACGGGCGGATAGTGAAAGCAAGGAGGCGCTGTTCGCCTATTCTCAAAGCGTTCGCATGCACCAGCAGAACGACAGTGTCGGCCGCAAGCGCCTGCGCATCGGGGGCCGCCGCAACAGTAACAGGGAGTTGCGCGCCCGCCGCTGTTATTGCGCGGACACGCTCGCACAAAGCGGACTCTAAAGCCGGATCATTGCCTGACTGGCTTGAGACTTGGCAAAGCACGGCGATGCGCCGGGCGCCCTGCCACAGCAAGGCGGGCGCAGCGGGCGGAGAAAGCCGGTCGGCAGCCCTTGCAGGCGCGACGGCCGGAGCGCCGGCGGACCCCGACGCCGCGCTGCACGTCAGGCAGAACAGGCACGCGGCGGCGGAAGCTGTGAATCGTCGCATCCCCACCACGCGTCCCCGCTACGACATCGCCTTTGACACAGTGCCGCACGACGTAAGTCGCTCTCTTGCATGCGGAATTTTCGGCGTCAAACAAAAGTGAGTTTTGTTCCATTGCATTGCGATGAACGGTTCACCGCAGGCAAAAAGCGGACGGCGTTCCGCTACGGAAGGCTGCGGATCTAGTCGGGTTTTTTGGAGTATTGCCCCGCAGGAATACGCAATCAGCCCCCATCCCACCGCAGGACCGGAGGGTGAGGCCACGACCTAAGCCGTTCCTTGAGCGTTACTTTGATGGGGAGCCGGGGAGTGGTGCCGCTTAGGTGACTCGAACACCTGACCCCATCATTACGAATGATGTGCTCTACCAGCTGAGCTAAAGCGGCCTTCCCGTGGGAAGGGGCGCGTCTATCAGCGCGGTGCGGCTCTGACAAGCCGGAGCGCCGCGATCCGAGGTTGCCGAACAGGCTTAACCGATTCTCAACCACAATGCGTGCAGTGTTGCCTCTGGATAAGGGCAAAAGGGCATCGGCTCGATGGACAGCGTGCGCGGATTTGACGAGGAGCTAGATTACAGCTCCGCCGCCGACGGGGAGGACGCGATCGAAGCGCCGCCCGAAATCGGCGTGGACGAGCGCCGCATGCACGTGCGCGCCTATAATTATTGGGTGTCGCTGCTCGACGGCCGCCCCTACCCTTCGATCCGCGACTTGAACCCGCAGACCATGGGCGACTTCGGCCCGCACAGCGTGCTGCTCGATTTCACCGAAGGCAGCGACGATCCGAAAGTGTCCTGGCTTGGCCGGGCGCTTCGCGAGGAATGTGATCTACTGGGAGATATCCGGCGGATCAGCGACGTGCCTAAGCGCTCGCTGCTGTCGCGGCTGACCGACCATTACCTTCAGATCATCGCCAACCGCGCGCCGATCGGCTTCGAAGCCGAGTTCGTCGGCCAGCGCGGGCGCAACACCATGTACCGCGGCATCCTGATGCCCTTCTCGTCCTCGGGCGAAAAGATCGACTTCATCTACGGGGTGATCAACTGGAAGGAGATCGCCGAAAGCCACGTCAGCGACTCCATCGCCCGCGACGCCCGCCGCGCGCTTGCCGCCGCCCCGGCGCCAGCCGAAGCGAGCCCCGTCTGGGCCGACGGTCCGAACGCCGAACCGCTGGAGCCGGGTTCCGGCGCGGTTGTCGTTGCCGAAGACGATTGGGACGCGCCCGAACTCCCGCTCGGCGAAGATGCCGAGCTTGCCGACCGCCTTTGCGCGGCCCGCGAATGCGCCGAAGCCGCGCGCGGCGCCGACGGCCGAAGCCGTGCCGCTTTGTACCGCGCGCTCGGCCTTGCCTACGATTTCGCCCGGGTCGCCGAAGCGCGGCCGGACGATTATCGCGAACTGCTGGACGATGCCGGCGTGAAGGCACAGGCGCGGGCGCCGATGACGGCGGTCGCCAAGCTGATCTTCGGCGTCGATTACGACAAAGCGCGGCTCACCGAATTCGCGTCGGCCCTTAGCTGGGCGCGCAGGCAGGAACTCGCCGTCGGCGCGTTTCGCGATTATCTTGAGGGCTTCGACGGCGGCCTCAAGGGCGTCGTCCAGGCCGAGCGCCGCGCGCGCAAGCCCGCGCCGCAGCCCGACGCCGGCGAAGCCGCCCGCGCCGCTTTGCGCCGCGTACCGGGCTTCGCAAGCATCGCCTTCGAAGGCGGAAGCGACGCGGAGTTCGTGCTCCTGCTCGGCCGCCGCGAGGAAGGCGGCACCCTCGCCGTACTCGGAGCGCTGGACGAACCGGCGCTTACCGATCGCGCGATCCGCAAGATCGGCAAGGCGGCCTAGGAAGCGCCCGCGACGAGGGCGTTCCACGCCGCTTCGTCGATCACCTCGATGCCGAGGTCCTGCGCCTTCTTGAGCTTCGAGCCCGCGCCCGGCCCCGCGATCAGCAGGTCGGTCTTGGCCGACACCGATCCTGCGACCTTTGCACCGAGCTTTTCCGCCTGCGCCTTGGCTTCGTCGCGCGAGAGCGTTTCCAGGCTTCCGGTGAACACCAGGGTCTTGCCGGTGACGGGGGATTCCTTGGTTTTCCAGACGAGGTCTGCGGGCTCCACCCCCGCCGCCTGAAGATCGTCGAGCACCTGGCGGTTGTGCGGTTCCTCAAAGAAATCGAGCAGAGCGTTGGCGACTTCCGGGCCGATGCCGGGCGTCTCGATGGCCGCGACCACCCCCTTGTCGCGGCGCTGCAGGTATTTGCGCTCCTCCTCGCCAAGCGCGGGGACGATGCCACGTCTGGTTTCCAGCGCCGCGTCGATCATTGCGCGCAGGCCCGCCCAGCTCGTGTAGCGGCGGGCGAGATCGCGGGCGGTGACTTCGCCGACGTGCCGGATGCCGAGCGCGAACAGGAAGCGGTCGAGCGGCGGGCGGCGCTTGGCATCGATTGCCGCGATCAGGTTCGCCGCCGAAATCTCCGCCCAGCGTTCGCGGGCGAGCAGAGCGTCCTTCGTCAGCGTGAAGATGTCGGCGGGGGATTGGACTAGGCCGTCGCGGAAGAAGCTTTCGATGTTGGTGATCCCGAGGCCTTCGATGTCCAGCGCGTGGCGCGAGACGAAGTGGCGGAGGCGTTCCACCCGCTGGGCCGGGCAGATCAGGCCGCCGGTGCAGCGCACATCCACTTCGCCTTCCTCGCGCACTGCTTCCGATCCGCATTGCGGGCAGGCCGTGGGGAAGGCGTAAGGCGGCAGGTCCGCGTCAGGCGTGAGGTTCTCGAGCACCTGCGGGATGACGTCGCCGGCGCGCTGGATGCGGACGCGGTCGCCGGGGCGGACGCCCAAGCGGGCGATTTCATCGGCATTGTGGAGGGTTGCGTTGGTGACGGTTACCCCTCCGACGCTGACCGGCGTGAGCCGCGCCACCGGCGTCAGCTTGCCGGTGCGGCCGACCTGGATGTCGATCGCCTCCAGCAGCGTCTCGGCCTTTTCGGCGGGGAATTTGTGGGCAAGCGCCCAGCGCGGCGCGCGGGAAACGAAGCCCAAGCGCGCCTGGAGATCGAGCCGGTCGACCTTGTAGACGACGCCGTCGATGTCGAAGCCGAGGTCCGCGCGTTTGCGCTCAATACTTCGGTAGTGGGCGAGGATCTCGGCCGGGTCGGCGCTGCGCAGGAGATCCTCGGCAATCGGAATGCCCCAGGAGGCGATCGCCTGCATCACGTCGTACTGGGTGTCGCCGGGAAGCGCCGAGGCTTCGCCCCAGCCGTGGGCGTAGAAGCGCAAGGGCCGGGCGGCGGTGACCGCCGGATCCTTCTGGCGGAGCGAGCCGGCGGCCGCGTTGCGCGGGTTGGCGAACTGGCGGGCTTTCTCCGGATCGTCGGCTTCGGCGAGCAGCCGCGCGTTGAGCGCCGCGAAGTCCGCCTTGGACATGTAGACCTCGCCGCGGATTTCGAAGATCTCCGGAGCACCTTCGATGCTGTGCGGGATGTCCGCTATCGTCCGCGCGTTCAGCGTCACGTCCTCACCCGTGGTGCCGTCGCCGCGGGTGGCGGCGAGGACGAGGGCGCCCTTCTCGTAGCGCAAGGAGCAGGAAAGGCCGTCGATCTTCGGCTCGGCGGTAAGCGCCACTTCCGCGTCGTTCGCCAGGCTCAGGAAGCGGCGGATGCGGGCAATGAAGTCGATCACTTCCTCGTCGCTGAACGCATTCTCCAGGCTAAGCATCGGCAGCGCGTGGCGCACCTTGGACAGGTGCGCGGCAGGCGCGGCGCCAACGAGGCGGGAGGGCGAGTCCTCCCGCACCAGGTGAGGGAAAGCCGCCTCCAGCTCACGATTGCGGCGCACCAGCGCGTCATAGTCCGCGTCGCTGATCTCCGGCGCATCGTCGGTGTGGTAGAGCCGATTGTGATGCGCAATTTGCGCGGCAAGCGTCTCAAGCTCAGCAGCGGCTTCTGCTTCGGTCATTCGCAACGACTACGCCGCCTCAAGCAGGCGAACCGCCTGCGCCCGCGCTTCGTCGGTGACCTGCGCGCCTGAGAGCATCCGGGCGATTTCCTCCCGCCTTCGCGCTTCGTCCAGCGTCCGGACGCCCGTGCGGGTGACGGTGCCTTGGTGGCTTTTTTCGATGAGCAGGTGGCGGGCGCCTCTTGCCGCGACCTGGGGTGAGTGGGTGACGACGAGGAGCTGCGCACCCTCGGCGAGGCGGTGGAGGCGTTCGCCGATCGCAGAGGCCACGGCGCCGCCGACGCCGCGGTCGATTTCGTCGAAGATCATCGTGCCGGCGCCGCCTTCTTCGGCAAGCGCGACCTTTAAGGCGAGGATGAAGCGCGACAATTCGCCGCCGCTGGCAATCTTGGTGAGCGGCGCGAAGGGGGCGCCGGGGTTGGTGGAGACTTCGAACTCCACGCGGTCGCGGCCGCGCGCCGTCCACTGCCCCTCGCCAAGCGGCTCGACGGCGGTGCGGAAGCGGGCGGCGTCGAGCTTCAGCGGCGCTAGCTCGCGCGCAACCGAGGCGTCGAGACGGAGCGCCGCGGCCTTGCGCTGCTCGGTGAGGCGAAGGGCGGCGGCTTCGTAGGCGGCGCGGGAATCGCGCACCCGGCGCTCCAGCGCGGCGAGGCCCTCGGTGCCGGCCTGAAGCGCGGAGAGGCGGGCGGCGAGTTCCTCGGCAAGGGCGGCAAGCGCGTCGGGGTCGACGCGGTGCTTGCGGGCGATCGCGCGGATGTCGAACAGCCGGGTTTCCGCTTCGTCCAACCTGGCGGGATCATAGGATAAAGCTTCCGCGGCTTCGGCGAGCCGGTCCTCGGCATCGGACGCCTCGATCAGCGCGCGGTCGAGCGCCTCAAGCGCCGCGCCGAGCTTGTCATGCTCGCCGCCGATCCGCTCCAGCCGCCGCGCCGCCTGGCGCAGCAACGAAAGACCGCCGTCCGAACCATCGAGCAGCTCAGTCACCGCGCCGATATCCTCGGCAAGCCGCGCGCCCTTCTGCATGTTGGCGCGCAATTCGGCTAGCGCCTCCTCCTCGCCTGGCTCGGCGGCGAGCTTGGCGAGTTCGGCGACGCTATGTTCCAGCCATTCCCGGTCCCGCGCGGCAACATCCAGGTCCTCGCGGGTGCGGGCAAGCGCGGCTTCCGCTTCGCCCCAGGCGCGGAAGGCGGCTTCGGCGTCGGCGGCGTCGATGCGGCCGAACGTGTCGAGCAAGGCGCGGTGGCCGCGCGGGTTCAGGAGGCCGCGATCGTCGTGCTGGCCGTGGATTTCCACCAGCATGGCGCCGAGTTCGCGCAGCAGGGCGACGGAGGCGGACTGATCGTTGACAAGGGCGCGGCTGCCGCCGTCCGCCTTGACGATGCGCCGGATCACCAGCGGCTCGCCCGGCTCGCCCTCCAGCCCGTTCTCGGCAAGCAATGAGTGGGCCGGATGCCCTCCCGGAAGATCGAAGGTCACCGCAACCACCGCCTGCCCCTGGCCGGCGCGAACTAAACCGCTGTCGGCGCGGGCGCCGAGCGCGAGTCCGAGCGAATCCAGCAGGATCGACTTGCCGGCCCCGGTTTCGCCAGTGAGCACGCCAAGGCCGGGGCCGAATTCGAGATCGAGGCTCTCGATCAGCACGACGTCGCGGATGGAGAGCCCGGTCAACATGGCCGGGACCTTGCCACCGCGCCGTTCGTCAGATCAAGCGGCAGGCGTCGCCGGAGCGTTCTTTTGAACCAGGCTGTAGGCGCGCTCATACCACTTCGTGTTCGGGTAATTGGCGCCAAGCACCGCCGCCGACGCCCGCGCCTGCTCGGGAATGCCGAGGGCGAGATAGGATTCGGTAAGGCGCATCAGCGCTTCGGGCGTGTGGCTGGTGGTCTGATATTCGTCGATCACCTGGCGGAAGCGCTGAACCGACGCGAGCCACTGGCCGCGGCGCTGATAGAAGCGGCCGACTTCCATTTCCTTGCCGGCAAGGTGATCGCGCACCAAATCGACCTTGAGCCGCGCGTCCGAGGCGTAGCGGGTGTTGGGGTAGCGGCGGACGAGCTCGTTCAGCGAATCCAGCGCCTGGCGGGTGATCGACTGGTCGCGCGCCACATCCTCGATCTGCTCGTAATAATTGAGCGCGATCAGATAGTGGGCGTATGGCGCGTCGCGGTTGCCGGGGTGGATGGCGAGGAAGCGGCGGGCGCTTTCCGTCGACTTGGTATAATCCTTGGCGGCGTAATAGCTGAAGGCGCTCATCAGCTGCGCGCGGCGGGCCCAGATCGAATAAGGATGCTGGCGCTCGACTTCGTCGAAGATCAATGCCGCCTCGGCATAACGGCGCTGATCGAGCCGCTTCTTGGCGAGGCTGTAGAGGGTGTTCACGTCGCGCGCGACATATTGGGTATCGGCTCGCGTCTTCTTGCCGCCGGTTGCGCAAGCGGCAAGCGGCGAGACGAGGACGAGAACCAGAGCGGCGGCGACGGGGCGGTTGGAAATGCGGAGCATGGATGGCTTCTTAGCGGAGGCTTTGGCGAAGGCCAAGCGCGATAGGAACCGTAGGAGCGTAGCGGCGATGAACGCCGGTTTAATGGTTAGGCGCTAGTGCGGAGTCGATGCTGCGCGTGCTGACCCTTTCGACGCTTTACCCGGACCAGAACCGGCCGACATTCGGCGGCTTCGTGGAGCGGCAGACGCAGGCGCTTGCCGCGCGGGGTGGCGTGGAGGTGGTGGTGGCCAGCGGCGTCGGTGTGCCGCCCTGGCCGCTGTCGCTGCACCCGCACTTTGCCGGACGGCGGAGGGCGGAAAGCGGGTGGTGGAACGGCGTGGAGATTGTCCGGCTGCCCTTTCGGACGCTGCCGGGCCTGCCCGCCGGCGCCGGCAAGGCGCTGGCGCGGGCCATGCTGCCGCAGCTGAAGACGCTTCGCGAGCGCTTTTCGTTCGATGTGATCGACGCTGAATTCTTCTGGCCCGACGGGGTGGCGGCGATGCATTTGTCGCGGGCGCTCGGTGTGCCGTTCTCGGTCAAGGCGCGGGGCAGCGACATTCACCATTGGGGCGGCGTTCCGGCGGTGCGCGGGCAGATGGTCGAGGCGGCGCGGGAGGCGGGCGGGCTGCTCGCGGTTAGCGGGGCGATGAAGAGGCACATGGAAGCGCTCGGCATGTCGGGTGAGAAGATCCGGGTTCACTATACCGGCGTCGATCTGGAGCGGTTCCGCCCGGTGGACCGCGCGGCGGCGAAGGCGGCGCTTGGCGTGAGGGGGCCGCTGCTGGTGTCAGCGGGAGCGCTGATCCCGCTTAAAGGTCAGGCGCTCGTCATCGAGGCGCTGCACGCACTGCCTGAGGCCACGCTGATCCTGGTCGGCGACGGGCCGGAGCGGGCGCGACTGGAGGCAGTGGCCGCCCCGCTAGGCAAGCGGGTGCGCTTCCTCGGCAATCGGCCGCATGGGGAGCTTCCGGGGCTGCTTGCGGCGGCGGACGTGATGGTGCTTCCGTCGGAGCGGGAGGGGCTGGCCAACGTCTGGGTGGAGGCCCTGGCCTGCGGAACGCCGGTGGTGATCACGGACGTGGGCGGGGCTCGGGAGGTAGTGGATCGGCCTGAAGCCGGACGGCTGGTGGCGCGAAGTGCGGAAGGGATTGCGGAGGGGGTGCGGGCAGTTCTTGCCACCCCTTCATCGCCGGAAGCTGCGCGCGCGGCGGCCGAGCGATTCAGTTGGCAGCGCAATGCGGCGGAGCTTCAGGCGCATTTGGAGCGGGTGGCTAAGTCTTAGGCTGCGGGTGCGCCCCTTCCGCTCAGGCGAACGGCATCAAAGCCGCGACAATCCACCGTTCCTCGCCCCGGAGCAGTCCCCAGGTGCGGGCGGCGGCGCGGCTGTCCATGACTTCGACGCCGAGCCCCTTCGCCTCCACCGCGCGAATGAAAGCGCGGGGCGGAAAGGCGATGCGGGCGCCGGTGCCGAGCAGCAGGAATTCCGGCGGAGGGGAGAGGCCTAGAAGCGGCTCGACATGCTCAAGCGTCAGCTCGGCGACCGAGGCGGGCGGCGTCCATTCGCTCGCTTCCTCCGGCGTCAGGAACAGGCCGCGGTAAACAACTCCGCTGACCGAGAAGCCGCCGTTGGAGAAACCCTGAACCAGCGGGCCGGGCGGCAGGTCCTCCGGGCTGACCCGCGGCACCGTCAGATGCCTTCGTTGTAGCTCGACACCCGCTCCGCGCCGGACGCGGCCGAGTTGCGCGACAGGAAGCTTTCGCCGCTCACCCCGAGCCAGACCAGGATCGGCGAGGAGATGTAGATCGACGAATAGGTGCCGACGAAGATGCCGAGCAGGATCGCTGCGGTGAGGCCGAAGATCACTTCCGGGCCGATCAGCAGCAGTGCGAGCAGCGCGAACATGATCGACAAGGAGGTCACCATGGTGCGCGACAGCGTCTCGTTGAGCGAGAGGTTGAGCAGCGGCACGATGTCCATCTTGCGGTATTTGCGCAGGTTTTCGCGGATCCGGTCGTAGATCACCACCGTGTCGTTCAGCGAATAGCCGACGATGGTGAGGATCGCCGCGACGACGTTGAGGTCGAACTGCAACTGGGTGAGCGAGAAGAATCCCATCGTCATGGCGACGTCGTGGCCCAAGGTCACCAGCGCCCCCACGCCGAACTGCCATTCGAACCGTATCCAGATGTAGATCGCGATCCCGAGCATCGCGAGCGCGACGGAGTGGGACCCGCCGGCGATCGGCGAGCTGGCCCCGGAGCATCTCGCCGATCTGCTCGCGCTCGATCCCGCCCCGGAATTCGTGCTGCTCGGTACGGGGCCCGCGATG
>DATBNC010000026.1:0-79957 GCA_036554525.1 Allosphingosinicella sp. | reverse complement strand
CGCCAGCAGCTCCTTCTTGAGGCGCGGGAAATGGACGTCGACGATGCGCTTCATCGTCTCGGCGTCCGGGAACTTGATGTAGTGGAAGAAGCAGCGGCGCAGGAATGCGTCCGGCAGCTCCTTCTCGTTGTTGGAGGTGATGAAGACGAGCGGCCGGTGCCTGGCCTTGATCAGCTCGCGGGTCTCGTAGACATAGAACTCCATACGGTCGATTTCGCGCAGCAGGTCGTTCGGGAATTCGATGTCGGCCTTGTCGATCTCGTCGATCAGCAGCACGGGGAGGACGGGCGACGTGAACGCCTCCCACAGCTTGCCGCGGCGGATGTAGTTCCCAATGTCGTGGACGCGCGGATCGCCCAACTGGCCGTCCCGAAGCCGCGCAACCGCGTCATATTCGTAGAGCCCCTGGTGCGCCTTAGTGGTCGACTTGACGTGCCACTCGATCAGCGGCGCCCCCATCGCACCGGCGATTTCGTGGGCAAGCACAGTCTTGCCCGTCCCCGGCTCCCCCTTGACCAGCAAGGGCCGGCGCAGCGTAATGGCGGCGTTGACGGCGACCTTGAGGTCGTCCGTTGCGACATAGTTGGAAGTGCCCTGAAAACGCATGGGAAGCGCGATAGAGGAGGGGCGTCAGCGGAGCAAGAAGCCTAGCCGCGCTCGCCTTTCCTATCCGCGGCGGTCCTGGGCACGCGGGCGATGCAGAAGGCAAGCTCCATCGGCGCGTCGGAGCGGGGGTCGCGAAGCTCGGCCTCGGCCTTGTCGGCGGCGGCGACCTGATCGGCGGTGAAGCGCTCGGCAGGGAGCCCGTTCTTGCGCGCGGCCTCCGAGGCGGCGAGGCCCCAATAGAGGGCGGTGTCGAAGGCGGCGTCGGTCGGCTTCTTCGGGCCGATGCGGGTGGAAGCTTCGGCGAGGCCGGCGCAGCGGATCGACTCCGCGTAGGGTGGAAGGGCGGCTTGCGCGGGTGCGGCGGCGAGGAAGAGGAGGGTGAGGAGCATGCGCGGGAGGAGACGCTTCGGCTCCCCGCCTGTCAAGCTTCCGGAACCGCTTCCGCGCCCGGCCCGTTCGAATCCGTGATGAGCATCGAAGCACCCGCACCCGCACCCAATGCAGGACCGCCGGCACTAGCCGCGTGGGCGGTGCATGCTTTCACTTTCTCCGGGGCGCTGATCGCGTTTCTGGCGGTGATGGCGATCGAGGCGGGGGATTACCGGCTTTGTTTGCTGTGGCTGCTGATCGGGCTTGCGGTGGACGGGGTGGACGGGACGCTGGCGCGCTGGGCGCACGTCAAGACCAAGGCGGCGCGGATCGACGGGGATACGGCCGACCTGGTGATCGATTACCTGACTTACGTCTTCGTGCCGACGATCTTGCTGTGGAAGGCGGGGCTGGTGCCGGAGGGGTGGATCGTGCCCCTCGCCGCTTTGATCCAGCTCTCCTCGCTCTACCTCTTCACCCGCCGCGACATGAAGACCGAGGACAATTATTTCCGCGGCTTTCCATCGCTTTGGAACGTGGTCGCCTTCTACCTCTTCATCAGCCAGCCGGGGCCGGTGGTGGGGGCGGCGGTGGTGGTCTTCTTCACCCTGTTCACCTTCGCGCCGGTGCACTTCGTTCATCCCTTCCGGGTGACCGATTACGGCCGATGGCCGCCATTGCTTGCGCTGGTCTGGTCGCTGGTGACGGTGGCCTTGCTCTGGCCGAAGTGGAGCGAGGAGGTGGCTTCCGCTCTGCTGTGGGCGTCGCTGGCCGGGGCCGCGATCCTGCTTGCCATGGGCCTGCTTCGAACCCTTCGCGGCGCGCGGGCTTAAGCGGCGGCGGCGGTCCGGGCGCCGTGGCGGGCTTCCAAGAGGTCCCAAAGGCCGCGATGCTGGAGCAGGATCTGCTCCGCCCCGAACAGAAGCGCCCGCTGCGCCGCCGGTTCCTGCGCAAAGCCATCGGCCAGCGCGGCGATGCCGTCGCGGTCGGCGGCCTGGTAGGCCGGCACGTCCACCCCGAAGCGGCGCGCGGCGGCGTCGAGCGCGATCCGCACCCCCGGCCAATCGAGCACCACCGCCATCGCCGCGCCAAGCGCGCAGCCGTTGCGCTCGGACTGGGCAAGCATCTCCACCGCGTGGCGCTGGGCAAGGGCGGTCGAATCGCTGGAGGCGGCGCCGGGCGTGCTCGGCACCGGCCCGGCAGCGACGGCCAAGCGGGCGAGGTAAGCGCGCTCGCCGGCAAAGGCGTAGGTCGCCTGCGCGATCCAGGCGCGGGCGGCGGGATCGACGATGCGGTTGGCGGCATGATCGATCACCCCGGGATAACGGCCGTGCAGCGCGCAGAGGAAGTGCACCACGTCGGCCAGGGCCCGCGCCGCCTGCTCGCCGCTCAGCGAGGCCGCGGCGCCCGGCCAGCCGTGACCGGCGGAGCCGTGGGCGGCGACGCAGGCGAGCAAGGATTGCGCGGGCGCCGCCCGTTTCGCCAAGCCGACCGATGCTGATGCCATGTTCAAACTCCCGAAGCTGCGCGTGTCTTGCGAGCCGCCTTAGAAGCTTCCTCTATATGACCTGCGTAAAGACGAGGTTTATGGCGCGTTAGGGACGCGTTCACCCGCCCTAGCTTTTTCGCGGGCGAGGGCGGGCGAGCGGTTTTTCAGGCGGCGAGGGGGAGGGGGTGGGCCTCCGCTTCCGCCGGCGCTTCGGCCGGAGCCTCGGCGGCGGGCGCCGCGATGCGCGGATCCGGGGCGAGGAGGCGCGAGACCAGCACCACCGCGCCGAGCGCAAGGTAGGCGCCGATCACCAGCACCGGGGCCCAGAACAAGCCCAGCGCGAAGGCGAGGCGCAGAAGGGTCGGGCTGACCCCAAAATCCTCGCCGAGGCCCTGGCAGACGCCGAACATCGTGTCGTCGGCGAGGAAGAGATTGGTTGAACGTGCTTGCATGATCCGGCTCCCTGAACCTGGTTTCTGTGCCCTCATGCGAAGCGCAGAGCATGAGGCGTGCCAGTTTTGCGGAAGCGAGGATTGGCAAGGGTTTAGCGGGAGCGGGGCTTTATCGGCGAAGCCGAAGCAAAGCGGGCGGCACCAACATTTGGCGCTGAGTTTGGGAAAATACGCCAGCGTAAGTCTCTTCGCGTTCTTCGCGGACCTTCGCGTCTTCGCGTGAAACGATCTGCTTAGGAGCAGGGCACGGACGCTTATTGTTTCACGCGAAGACGCGAAGAGCGCGAAGGAAGGGCGCGAAGACGAAGGAAGGGGACCGTTTCTCCTCTTTGCGCCTTGGCGCCTTGGCGTGAACAAAGCTGCCGCCGAGCCGGGCACCGCCTCCCGATGGTTCACGCAAAGGCGCAAAGGCGCAAAGGCGCAAAGGAAGGGAAGGGTTAACGCTGGCGCGACAGGGGGAGGGTAAGGCTGCGGGTCAGCTCAGCCGCCGGACGTCTTCGCGTAGGGCAGTGAAGGCGGCGTTGCCGAAGGTGAGTTCCCAGGCTTGCTCCGCGGCGATCAGGTCCACCTTCAAGCCTATTGCGGCGAGATCGGGCGCGGGCGCCTTGAGCAGGCGGCCGAGTGCCACGTTCTGCCGTCCCACAGCTTCGTCATAGGCGTCCTGATCGTCCGAATGGGCAAGCGCGGAGATTTCCGCCTCGGCGCGGCGGAGGCGTGCGAGGGCTTTGGCCCAGGCGGCTGAGCGCACTTCGTGGCCGGGGTCACGAGGCGGAGCGGCTTCAGCAAACAGCGGCACAGCCGGGACGGCGCAAACCCCGGCTAGCAGCGCGCGGCGCGACAGCTTATGCTGGCCAGCAACCATCGATCGCCTCCTTCGCCAAGGCGTTTGCGGCTTCGGATGCCGAACCGGGGAGGGGCCTCGCTTCGGTGATTAACAGCTAAACTGAAAACAGGGGCAGGTCAATAGCTGATAAACTGAAAAGACCGCGAGGCCGCCCACCTACCGGCGTCTACCCGATGCGCGGCTTCCGCATGCCTCCGGAGCTTGAGGCGAAGCTCCATGCGTGGATCGAGGCGCAGCCGGAGCCGAGGCCGTCGAAGTCGGAGGCTATGCGGCGGTTGCTGGAGAAGGCACTTAGCTGACACCCGCTAATTTAAACGCCACTACCTGTGCTACCGTGCAAAGGTCGTGGTATCTGTCGAGTTGAAAAAGTGAGCCGGGAAAATCTTTTGAAACTCTGGCGATGGATTCTTCGAAATTGGGTTCAGGCGGTCGTCTTGCCGATGGCGGTTCTGTGGTGCTTCATCGTGGTGAGATCGGGCTATGGGTGGAACCCCACTGGTGTGGATTGGGACTTTGAAAATACTGGACAACTCGGCGATTCATTTGGAGTCTTCAGCGCAGGAATGGCTGCAGTAGCTGCCTTCTACGCTTTTCGAACGTACCAATCTGCTCGAGAAGATACGCGTAAGTTAGAAAGGCAGGCTGCGGCATCTTCTTTTCTAAACCTGTTGGAGCGGCGTTATGACGTCCTTGATAGAGTGCGTATGTCAACAGGGGTGCATACCTCGAAAGGACGTGAAACTATCGAGAGGCACGGGCAGACGGTCATTGACCGGGTGGCTTCAGAGATTCAGCAGAGAGATTTGGAGGAAGCTCCTGAGATATTTCGAAACTTCGTCGATAGCACCTATGGGTTGCCCAACCTTTTTCGATTCACTTATCACATTATTGCGTATGCGGATCGGGAGTTATCAGAGACCGAGCCTGATGAACCGATGACCAAAAATGATCCTGCATATCAAAATGTCCGACTGCTACGAGCTCAGATGTCAGATCAGGAGCTGCTGTTAATTGCCCTCAACTGCGCGTTTGGAAATGGCGTGGAAAAGTTCAAGCCGTTGCTGGAGAGGTACGCCTTCCTACACAACATGAACCCACTAGATATCGAACAATTTGGTCTCCGTGCATTGTTCGAAGCACGAGCGTTCGGGTTTTCGCCAGAAGACATAGATCGCAGCATTGGATCACCGAGCAATGGGAACGTCGAAAGCGGAATTGCCGAAGAATCAAGTGAGGCCGTTAAACCCCTCAACTCGCCTGGGCCATGAGTTCTCAACAGTGACGCCTAGAGCATAGTGCGGAAGATGCTCAGGAGCTTCTGAAGACGCGGGAAGTCCACGCCTACGGATATTGCTGCCGCGAGTGTACGACGGCGGTGATGGTCACTAGGCCGACCCCGACCTCGTAGATGAGGATGTAGTTTGGTTGCACGATCGCTTCGCGCGTGCCTTCGACGCGGCCGGGGCGGTGGGAGAGGGGATGGTTGCGCAGGACTTCGGCGCAACCTTCGATCTCGGCGTTGAGGCGCGCCGCGGCGGCGGGGTTCCTGTCCGCTATGTAAGAAATGATGGCTTGGAGATCGTCGAGCGCAGCGGCGCGCCAGACCAATTTCATTCGGCGCTGCCGGACCTGGCCTGGATGATGGCGCGCGTGCGGGCCATGGCTTCATCATGTTCGACATCGGGGCGGCCGTCCGCCCTTGCCGCCGCCACCTTCGCCTGAAGCCAGCGCAGATGCGCCTCGGCCTCTTCGAGTGTCTCGAATTCCGACATTAAAGGTGAAAGCGCGTTCATGCTGCAGAGGATAAGCGCGAAGACCGCGAATGCAAGTGCATGATCTGAAAGGGGGCGCTTGCGCTGGCGAGCCGTCACGGGAGTAAATCCGTGACGTCAGACGGGCTCCGCTGAAGCGGACCCGCTGGCCGGCTTCCGCCGTCTCTCGCGCTGCTCCGGCGGCTGCTGGCGCAGCCGGCGTCGCTGCGCTTGGCGGCTTTAGCGTAGGACTTCGTTCGAGTCGCACAGCCTCCGGACACGTGATTATACAAGCCGTATCAACAGCTTACACGATGTCCGCAAAAACAACTTTCCTACATTGTACCTGTTATGTTCTACTCTGGCAAGGGTCAAGAGGAGAATGTGAGTCATGGCGAAAGGTACGGGTGCAGGGCCGGAGAAGGGCAAGCGGGCGAAGGCGCCGGCGGGGAGGGTGTTGCGGGCGTCCGGGGCGCGTGGGCCGCAGATCGGGCAGACCAGCGGCAAAAGGTGGAACGACGCGGCGAAAACGCTCTTCCTCGACGTGCTGGCGAACGGTTCGACCTATTCGGCGGCGGCGGACGCGTGCGGTTTTTCGCGGCAGACGATCTTTATTCACCGCCGCGAGGATCCGCGGTTCGAAGCGGAGTGCGACGCGGCGCGGGCGCAGGGGGTGGCGCGGCTTGATCAACTTTTAATCGCCCAGGCGGAAGCGGCGCTGGAAGGGCGGCCGCCGCCGGACGGCGCGCTGCTGCCGCCGGTGACGCTGCACGACGCGATCGAGATCGTGAAGCTCTATCGTCAGCGGCCGGCCGCGGAGGCCGGCGGCCATCGCCGCCGCGGCGGGTGGCAGCCGCGGCCGCGGACGCTGGACGAAGTGCGCGGCTCAATCCTGGGCAAATTGTCGGCGATCGCGCGTTCCCGTGGAGAGCGGGCTGGTTCGGGCGGGGCTTACCGGAGCAGATTGCCTGAGGCGGCAATAGCGGCACGAGGAAACGGCACACGCCGGCTAGAGCGTGCGGCGCGACAGTTTATTCTGACCGCGCGTCATTGGGCGCCTCCCTTGAAGAGCGGGTTAATAGCCGAGCAACAAAAAAGACCGAGGGCCCGCCGCCCACCGCCCTGACCCCGCTCACCGGGGTGCGCATCGCGGCGCCTCTCGAAGTCAAGCTCCAAGCCTGGATCGAAGCGCACCCGGACCCGAAGCCGTCGAAGAGCGAGGCGATCAGGCGGTTGTCGGAGAGGGCATTGGAAGGAGAGCCGCAGTCCGACGCAGAATGACCTTTCGATTTAGCTAGATCTAGTAGTTTGACATGATTCAAAGAATCGGACATAGCTCTTTTCGAGGCCGCCAACGGAGTGATTCGCATGCCCCAGCTTTCTGAGTTTCCTGACCATATTGCCCACAAGCCTGTCTATGTAGTACCTTACTATGACTTCGATCCATGGTACGCCGGGGATACGGACGCTCAGTTTATAACCTTGGGCTGGTCGCAATGGGACGGGGACGAGTTGTCGGCAAAAGTAGTCCGCCATTCGGGGCAGAGATGGTCCCGTCAGTCGGAGGAGCTGCCGCTTCCACGCGTGCTGGATCTAGCGATCCTAACCGCGCTTGCCTTCGGAAAAGGGGACGCGCTGGTCCAGGTGGATGCCGGGACTTTCGAAAACCAGGAACTTCCCCTGCCCGTAGCGCATGGTTCGAAGCGAGACCGTAAAGCTGCCGCGGAAGCGCTCGCCGAAGATCCTATCATGAAATCCCGGTTAACTGCGCTTTTCGAGGTTCTCAAACCCATGAGGGACAGCGGGGCCATATGAGAAGGTGGCCCTCTCCTCGCTCCGATAAATAGTTGGGTGACGAACGCGCTGCAGTAATCTAACTTAACACTCACCCTCACAGGATCTTGAGAAACATGCCTTTCGCACCGACTGAAATAGATATGTGGGCCAATGATCCGGGGGAGAGGCCTGAGCGTGCCGACGACCGGGCGATTAACGAGCGGTACATCCGTGGAGAAGGTCGAATAGTAATCGAGTCTAACCGTGAGAAGCTGCCAGGTTTCGTCAATCAGCTAAAAGATCCAGGCTACATGGACCTCAGGCCTTTCTACCAGAGGCGACCTCGGTGGGACCCTAAGACACAGAGCCTCTTGATTGAGTCATTTATCATGAATATTCCAGTTCCGCCAGTTTTCCTATATGAGCGGGACTATAATTCTTACGAGGTCATGGATGGACAGCAGAGAATAACAGCTATTCGCGACTTCTATGGCAACACCTTGAAGTTGCGCGGCCTTGAAACTTGGCCAGAACTTAACGGCCGCACATATCTTAGCTTGCCAGAGAAAATCCGTGCAGGCATCGACCGCAGATCGATCACCTCTATTGTGCTTCTCAAGGAGTCGACAGAGAGCGAGGAGGAAGCTTCACTTTTGCGAGAGACGGTGTTTGATCGGCTCAACACTGGCGGTATCAAGCTTGAACGGCAGGAGATAAGAAACGCCCTATACCGGGGTGCGTTCAACAATATGCTGCATGAGATTACTCGGTCTGACGGATTCAGGGAGGTTTGGGGGATGCCTCGCTGGGTTCAGGGGGAGATCGAAACCAACTCCCAGCTTGTCTCCGATCCATTTTTTGCGAAAATGGCAGATGCTGAGGTTGCCCTGAGGTTCTTTGCGCTCAGGCACGTGGATCATTACAGACGTGGAATGCAGGGCTTCCTCGATCTTTATATGAGACGAGCGACGAAGTTTTCAGATGACGACGTTGCGCAACTGAAGGATATTTATCAGCGTACGCTCCATCTCGCTCGCGAGATCTATTCGGACCTTATTTTCCGGCCGTATCTGGCGACCCAGGAAAAGTGGGACTCGAAGCCTCATAGGGCTTTTCAAGACGCAGTGATGATCGGACTGTCTGAGCGCCTTTCGGACGACCTTCTTCTCAAGCAGCGGTCATACGACGTGATCGAGGCGACTAAGAAACTTTTTGCTGCTCATCCGGATGGTACATTTACCGGCCGGGGCAATACAAAACAGGATATAAAGGACAGGATTGAACTTTACCGAGGCATGCTAACATCCGTTTTGGCCTGACTGATGTATAACGCTTATCTTCAGCGAACTAAAGAGACAATCACAGCGCTGAACAAGCACGTCCATACATCCGAGCGATTTCGGACCGCAGTCTTCGACCAGACGCTGAAGTGTGCTCGGGGAGTGCCTTGCTTCGACTCAGAACTAGCTTCAACGCACACAGCGCCAGACCGTCTCGAATGGCGTGTTATCGACCACTGTGCTGCTGTGACTCGGCTGTACGCGATCTATGAACAGTTCGCGCACGAGATGGTCCGTGAGCACCTAGAGCTGCTGCAGCGGAGGCTGCCGTTCCAAGATCTTCCCGAGTCTATCCGCTCATCTTACCGAGTCGGGATGGCGAAAGTTCTGGATAAGAAGGACGGCCCACGCTTCGCCGACTTAGATTTGGGCCAGCTGATTGAAGGTTATAACCGGGCCCTAACGGGCAACGAGTACGCGCTCGAGGCTCGTGCCATCCTGATGCAGGAGCAAAACTTGAGACTTCCCGAGCTGCATCGCTTCATGAGTAGTTGCGGCGTGGACGGCGTGGCCCCCTGGGTCGAAAATCACAGGGCGGTGAGGAACTTCTTTGCTGCCGATGATCGCCTCACGGCGTCAGCCGAGAGCCAGATGGCAGAGCTGATAAAATACCGCAATGACGCGGCTCATGGCAGCATCGACATCAGCGATGTTCTGCACGTTAATGTCTTAACTGAGTTCTGCGACTTCATTTACACAGTGTGTGAGGCTCTGGCTGAGCGAGTTCAACTCGTGGGCCTGCAGACATTGAAGATACACGGTCATGTCACCGAACGCGGAAAGGTCACGGAGTCCATGAGGAGTGGTACTGTGGCGATTGGCGCAATGGTAGGGGAATTTCAAGTGGGCACCACAGTTTACCTCTGCGGGGAAACCTACTGCTTAGAGCGGAACATTTTGAGTCTTCAGCTGGAAGGGATGACGCAGGAGAGTGTGGATCTGCCTGTTGCAACAGAACTTGGTATGTTGCTAGATGCACCTGGCAAAAGAAACGCAGTATTATTGGCTGTTGAGCCGCTTCCAACAGCCTCCTTCAACGGCGGTTCGGTTGGTATCGCGTCTGGGCCGGAAAGCGATGCCGCAGAATGCACCGTTGACGCACAAGGCATATGACGTCGTCAGCTCCTGATTAGACGAGCTATTGAAGCAGTGGGTGCCTTTGCGCCGTCGAGGGAACGGAGCCGATAACTGTCTTTCAAAGAAGGATCGGGGCGGCCGGCTGAGACCCGAGCCTCCACACTCGCGCGCTACTAAGTTCAGTTAGCCGCGCACCCTATGCCGGCGGGGTAGCCGAGCGGCACGATATTAAAGAGACGGGTGTAGCCGCAGTTCGCGCAGCTTATGGGGTACACTGGCTGCCCTATCGACATGTCAACGCCGGTATTGCTCGTCCCAATCTTGATGCCGGCAGCACGTAAAGTTCGTCAGACAGGTTCCAATCAGTCTGTCCGCACTCCAAACAAGTTCGCTTGCTGAAGCCACGGTTCTGAGTTGAGTAAGTATTCAGGCAAGGTCAGCTTGAGGGAGAAATCTCATCGCCAACCTCCATCACTGATCCAGGAACGACCGCATCTTTCGCGACCGGCTCGGATGCTTCAGCTTCCGTAGCGCCTTCGCTTCAATCTGCCGGATACGCTCTCTCGTCACCGAGAACTGCTGCCCAACTTCCTCCAGCGTGTGGTCGGTGTTCATGCCGATGCCGAAGCGCATGCGCAGGACGCGTTCTTCGCGGGGGGTTAGGCTTGCCAGCACGCGGGTGACGGTTTCCTTCAAGTTCGCCTGGATCGCTGCGTCGACCGGGATCACCGCGTTCTTGTCCTCGATGAAATCGCCGAGGTGGCTGTCTTCTTCGTCGCCGATGGGGGTTTCGAGGGAGATCGGTTCCTTGGCGATCTTCATCACCTTGCGGACCTTTTCCAAGGGCATGGAAAGGCGCTCGGCGAGTTCTTCGGGGGTGGGTTCTCGGCCGATTTCGTGGAGGATTTGCCGCGACGTCCGCACCAGTTTGTTGATCGTTTCGATCATGTGCACCGGAATACGGATGGTGCGCGCCTGGTCGGCGATGCTGCGCGTGATCGCCTGGCGGATCCACCAGGTGGCGTAGGTCGAGAATTTGTAGCCGCGGCGATATTCGAATTTATCGACCGCCTTCATCAGGCCGATATTGCCTTCCTGGATGAGGTCCAGGAACTGGAGGCCGCGGTTGGTGTATTTCTTGGCGATGGAGATGACGAGGCGCAGGTTGGCCTCGACCATTTCCTTCTTGGCGATGCGCGCTTCGCGTTCGCCTTTCTGGACCTGGTTCACGATCCGGCGGAATTCGGCGAGGCTCATGCCGGTGGAAGCGGCGATGTCGGCGATTTCGGTGCGGACGCGCTCGATTGCGGCTTTCTCGGTGGTGCAGAAGGCGTTCCACTTCTTGTCGAGGCCGCAGACGCGGTCCGACCAGCCTTCGTCGAGCTCGTGGCCCATATAGGCATCGAGAAAGGCTTTGCGCGGCACCTTGTGGCGCTCGGCGAGGCGCAGCATCTGGCCGCCAAGCGCCGTTAAGCGGCGGTTGTAGCTGTAGAGCTGATCGACGAGATATTCGATCTTCTGGTTGTGGAACTGGACGCTTTCGACCTCGGCGGTGAGCTGGTCGCGCAGGTCCTGATATTGGGTTTCCTTGGCCTTCGGGAAAGCGGCGCCGGTGCCCATCGCGTCCATGCGGGCGTTCTGGAGCTTGGCGAATTGCTTGTAGAGATCGGTGATCTTGGCGAAGCGCTCGAGCGCCTGCGGCTTCAGCGTCTCCTCCATCTGGGCGAGGGAGAGGGTGTTGTCCTCATCCTCTTCCTCGAAGGCCGGGCGGGCGGGACGCTGGACGACGTTGCCGTCCTCATCCTCTTCCTCCGTTACTTCCTCGACTTCTTCTTCTTCCTTGAAGGCTGGGCCGGCGGTGGCTTCGGAGATTTCGCCGTCTTCGCCTTCTTCGGACGCGGCGACCTGTTCGGGCGTCGGGCCCTTGGAAAGCATGGCGTCGAGATCGAGGATCTCGCGAAGCTGCATGTCGCCGCGGTTCAAGTTTTCGGACCAGTCGATGATCGCGTTAAAGGTGATGGGCGACTCGCACAGGCCCCAGATCATGGTGTCGCGGCCGGCCTCGATGCGCTTGGCGATGGCGATTTCGCCCTCGCGGCTGAGGAGCTCAACGGCGCCCATCTCGCGCAGGTACATGCGCACCGGATCGTCGGTGCGATCGACGGTTTCTTTCTTTTTCTCGACAATGAAGCGTTCGTTTTCGCCGCTGGTGCCGTCGTCCTCGGCCTCCGCGTCGGGCTCGTCCTTGCCGCCGTCGTCGTCGTCGCCTTCGTCCGATTCGACGATGTTGACGCCCATGTCGTTCAAGGCGCTCATCACGTCCTCGATCTGCTCCGAGTTCATCTGGTCCTGGGGCAGGGCCTCGTTGAGCTCGTCATAGGTGATGACGCCGCGCTTCTTGGCGCGGGCGAGCAGCTTCTTGATCGAGGCTTCGTTGAGGTCGATCAGCGGCGCGTCGCCGGTGTCCTGCTTGTCTTCGCCGTCGCCGCCGTTGGGAGTCTTCGCCATTTAAACGCCTTGTTCCTGTTCAGCCCGCATCGCCCTCGACGAGGGCGGCGAGCTGCCTTTCCGCTTCGTCCCGCGCCTCCCGGAGCCGTTGCTGCTCCTGGAATGCGGCTTCGTCGCCTTGCTCCTTCAGCCGCTCGGTTGCGGCGTCCAGCGCGGTGATTAGTCCCGCCTGGGCCGCCAAAGTGTCGATGACCAGAACGAGATCGCGAATTGCGCGTTCCGGGTCGGCATCTTTGCGGGTGAAGGAAAAAGCCAGTCCTCGTTCCTGGCGCAACTCCTCCGCGAGAGGGGCGGCACCAACCTCGGTCAATATGGTATTAAGCCGCTCCTGATCAAGCGCGCCGTGGAAGAGGGCGGCGGAGAGGAGCGCATCGCGCAGCCGCGCTGCGGCGGGATCGCCCAATGGGAGAGCGGCGAGGGCTTCGGAATGGTCGGCGGCGACCTGGGGGTGGCGGAGCAGGCCGGCGAGCACGGCGCGGAGCCATCGCGGGTCGAGGCCGGCGCTGGCGAGGGCCTTCGCGCCTTCGGAGACGGGGCGGTAGGGCTCGAACCTGGGTTTGCCCTTGAAGCCGCCGCGGCCGGGCTGCCACTGGCGATTGGGGTGTAAGGGCGCGCGCGGCGGGGGGCGGGTGAGTTCGTTGAAGCGGCGCAGCAGCTCCATGCGGTATTGGTCGCGGACGTCCGGGTCGGCGATTGCGGAGGCGTGGTCGGTGAGGCGGCGGCGGAGGCCCGCGCGTTGTTCGGGGGTGGCGAGAGGCTCGGCGGTGAGCTCGTGCTTCCAGAGGCGCTCGACGAGGGGTTCGGCCGCCGCGAGCAGCTCCTCGAGCGCGGCGCGTCCCTTGGCGCGGATCAGGTCGTCGGGGTCCTGGCCGGCGGGGAGGGTGACAAAGGAGAGCGAGCGGCCGGGGCCGACATGGGGAAGGGCGCGCAAGGCGGCGCGGATCGCGGCCTTCTGGCCCGCGGAATCGCCGTCGAAGCAGAGCAGGGGAGAGGGGGCGAGTTTCCAGAGCAGTTCGAGCTGCGTCTCGGTGAGCGCGGTGCCGAGCGGCGCGACCGCTTCGGCGATGCCGGCCTGGTCGAGCGCGATGACGTCCATTTGGCCTTCGACAATGACCACGCGGTTGGTTTGGCGGCTGGCGGGGCCGGCTTTGTCGATGTTGAACAGGCTTCGGCCCTTGTCGAACAAGGGGGTGTCGGGGGAGTTTAGATATTTAGGCTCACCGGCGCCGAGGATTCGAGCGCTGAACGCGATCACCCGGCCGCGGCGGTCGCGGATCGGGTAGGTGAGGCGGCCGCGGAAGCGGTCATAGGGCTCGCGGCCGCCGTCGGGCACGCCGAGCAGACCGGCCTCGATCAGTTTGTCGTCGCCGAGGTGCTTGAGCGCCGCGCGGAGCTTGCCGCGGCCGTCAGGGGCGAAGCCGAAGCCGAAGCGGCGGCGTGTTGCGTCGGAGATGCCGCGCTTGACGAGGTAGGCGCGCGCTTCGGCGCCTTCGATGCCGGCGAGCTGTTCCTCGAACCACTTCTGCGCGGCTTGGACGACATCGTAGAGGCCGGCGGCTTGCTCCGCCCGTTGCTGCGAGCGCGGATCGGCGGCAGGGACTTCGAGGCCGGCGGCGTCGGCAAGTTCCTTCACCGCGTCCATGAACGGCAGGCCGCGCTGGTCGGTCAGCCAGCGGATCGCGTCGCCGTGCACCGAACAGCCGAAGCAATGGTAGAAGCCCTTCTCGTCGTTGACGTAGAAGCTCGGCGTCTTCTCGTTGTGGAACGGGCAGGGCGCCTTGAACTCGCGGCCTGCCTTTTGGAGCTTCACCGTTTTGCCCACCAGGGTGGAGAGGGTGGTGCGGGCGCGGAGCTCGTCTAGGAACTGGGGGGAGAGGGTCATGGGTGGTCTCGGGAGCCTGTGGTGCGCCCCTCGACTGCGCTCGGGACGAACGAGTCAGCATCCGCAGGATTCTTCTTAGCTGACGGCACTCCCCCAAGCTCGTTCGTCCCGAGCGAAGTCGAGGGGCGCTCATGAGGCGGTTTTGCCAGATACCCTACACGGCCCCAATCGCCTGCAATCAGCGCTTCCTTTTTCGCCTTGGACCAGTTCTTCACGCGCCGCTCGAACTCCAGAGCCTCGTATCGGGTGCCCGCCCAATCGCACCAAACCAGCTCGACGGGGCGCCTCCGCATCGTCCAGTCCGCTCCGGTCCCTTCGTGATGCTGGGCCATGCGTTTTTCTAGATCGTCCGTGTGCCCGGTGTAGTAGGTGCCGTCTTGGCAGCGGAGGATGTAGACCCAGAACTGCATTGGCCTTGGTGGTGCGCCCCTCGACTTCGCTCGGGACGAACGAGTCCCTAGGTACGTACGGTGTAATCTACCCGAGACGCGCCTTCACGAGGCCGCTGGCCTTGCTCATGTCGATCTCGCTGGCATGCCGCTCCTTCACCGCCGCCATCACGCGGCCCATGTCCTTCACCGAGCCGGCGCCGAGTTCCGTCACGATCGCCTCGATCGCCGCCTTCGCTTCGTCCTCGCTCATCTGGCGGGGGAGGAAACTTTCGATGACGGCGACTTCCGCTTTCTCCTGATCGGCCAGCTCCTGGCGGCCGCCAGCCTCGTACATGGCGATCGATTCGCGGCGCTGCTTGATCATTTTCTGGAGCACTTCGACCACCATCGCGTCGTCGTCGGCGGGGGCGGAGGCGGTGCGCAGTTCGATGTCGCGGTTCTTTACCGCCGACTGGATGAGGCGGATCGCCGCGGTGCGGGCTTTGTCGCCGCTCTTCATGGCGGTGATCATCGCAGCCTTGAGGTCGTCGCGAATCATGGGGGCCCCGTTCAGTGGAAAGGCGGGAGGATAGCGGGTGCACGAAAATATAACAGGATTGACCGGAAGGGCGCCCGGCCCTAGCCGGTGAGCCTTAGCGACATCGCCGTTTTTCCAACCAAGGAGTGCCCGCCGGATGGCCCACGCCAACACCACGCCTGCGCCTAAAGGGGCCACCGGCGTATTGGTATTGGCGGACGGGACGGCGATCTGGGGCAGGGGCTTCGGCGCGGAAGGGGAAGCGGTGGGCGAGGTGTGCTTCAACACCGCGATGACGGGATACCAGGAGGTGATGACCGATCCCTCCTACGCGCGGCAGATCATTGCGTTCACCTTTCCGCACATCGGCAATGTCGGCGCCAATTACGAGGATCTGGAGGCGGACAATCCTTGGGCGCTTGGCTGCGTGGTGCGGCAGGACGTGACCGCGCCTTCAAACTTCCGCGCGGTGCAGGGCTTCGATGCGTGGATGAAGGCGAACAGGCGCATCGGCCTTTCGGGGGTGGATACGCGGGCTTTGACGCGGCGCATTCGGGAGGCGGGGGCGCCGAACGGGGTAATCGCGCATCGGGCGGATGGGGTGTTCGATGTCGATGCTTTGCTTGCGCAGGCGCGGGACTGGCCGGGGCTTGAGGGCATGGACCTCGCCAAGGAGGTTTCGTGTTTGCAGATGTACCGGTGGGAAGGCGGACTCTGGCGGCTTGGCACGGGGTATGGTGGGCGCCCCTCGACTTCGCTCGGGACGAACGAAGTTGGTGGGGCCCCTAGTTCAGCCGGAGCCAGTGCAAGTCAACAACAGCCGTTCGTCCCGAGCGAAGTCGAGGGGCGCACCTCCGACTCTGAGCAGGACACCAGACCCCACGTCGTTGCGATCGATTACGGCTCCAAACGCAATATCTTCCGCAACCTCGCCGATGCGGGAGCTCGGGTGACGGTGCTTCCGGCCACCGCGACGTTCGACGAGGTGATGGCGCATAAGCCGGATGGCATCTTTCTTTCCAACGGCCCGGGCGATCCGGCGGCGACCGGCGAATATGCCGTGCCGGTGATCCGCCAGCTGCTGGAGACCAACAAGCCGCTGTTCGGCATCTGCCTCGGCCACCAGCTGCTCGGCCTGGCGGTGGGCGCGAAGACGGTGAAGATGCACCAGGGCCACCGTGGGGCCAATCATCCGGTGAAGCGGCTGGAGGACGGGCGGGTGGAGATCACCAGCATGAACCACGGCTTCGCGGTGGAAGCGGAGACTTTGCCGGCCAATGCGCGGGCGACGCACATCTCGCTGTTCGACGGGAGTTTGGCGGGGCTGGAGCTGACCGACCGGCCGGCCTTCTCAGTGCAATATCATCCGGAGGCGAGCCCGGGGCCGCAGGATAGCGTGTATTTGTTCGGGAAGTTTGTTGAGGGGCTTCGGCGGTGATGGCGGGTGCCGCCATAGCTCCCTCTCCCCGGCGGGGAGAGGGTTGGGGTGAGGGGGCTCGGCGGTGGGGGGTACTCTCTGACGCCGCACACCCCCGCCCAACCCTCCCCCTCCAGGGGGAGGGCTCACCGGTTAGACGCTATGTCGAGTTCTTGCAGGATTGGCTCAAGCACTCCGTCGAGGTTCTCCATGACGTCGCTGTTCCAGAAGCGGACGACTTTGTAGCCATGGGCTTCGATGACGCGGGTGCGTTCGGCGTCGGCTTGTCTGGCAAGCGCGTGTTGCCCGCCGTCGAGTTCGATCACCAGCTTCGCCCTTCGGCAGGCGAAGTCTGCGACGGCGCCACCGAGCTGAAACTGGCTGACGAACTTGCGGCCGAGCTGCTCGCCGCAGATGCGGGACCAGAGGAGGCGTTCGGCGTCCGTCATCTCGCGCCTGAGCTTTCGCGCTACGGGCGTCAGTTTCTTTTTTGCCATCGCCGTACACCCCCACCCAACCCTCCCCCTCCAGGGGGAGGGCTTTACCGGCAGAGCGTAGCATAGATGCCCAAGCGTACCGACATTTCCTCCATTCTCATCATCGGCGCCGGCCCGATCGTTATCGGGCAGGCGGCGGAGTTTGATTATTCGGGGACGCAGGCGGCCAAGGCGCTGAAGGCGGAAGGCTATCGGATCGTATTGGTCAATTCAAACCCGGCGACGATCATGACCGATCCGGAGCTGGCGGATGCGACTTACGTGGAGCCGATCACGCCGGAATATGTCGCCAAGATCATCGAGAAAGAACGGCCGGACGCGGTGCTGCCGACGATGGGCGGGCAGACGGCGCTGAACACGGCATTGGCGCTGTTCAAGGACGGGACGCTAGAGAAGTTCGGCGTGCAGATGATCGGTGCGGACGCGGCGGCGATCGAGAAAGCGGAGGACCGGCTCCAGTTCCGCGATGCCATGTCGAAGATCGGGCTAGAGAGCCCACGCTCGCAGATTGCGCACAGCCTGGAGGAGGCGCTGCAGGGGCTCGACATGGTTGGGCTGCCGGCGATCATTCGGCCGAGCTTCACGCTTGGCGGGACCGGCGGCGGGATCGCCTATAACCGCGAGGAGTTCGTCGCCATCGTCACCGGCGGGCTGGAGGCGTCGCCGACCAGCGAAGTGCTGATCGAGGAATCGGTGCTCGGCTGGAAGGAATATGAGATGGAGGTGGTGCGCGACCGCGCCGACAACGCCATCATCATCTGCTCGATCGAGAATGTCGACCCGATGGGCATCCATACGGGAGACTCGATCACCGTCGCGCCGGCGCTGACCCTGAGCGACAAGGAATATCAGATCATGCGCAATGCGAGCATTGCTTGCTTGCGCGAAATCGGTGTCGAAACAGGCGGTTCCAACGTCCAGTTCGCGGTGAATCCGAAGGACGGGCGGCTGGTGGTGATCGAAATGAACCCGCGGGTGTCGCGGTCTTCGGCGCTTGCGTCGAAGGCGACGGGCTTTCCGATCGCGAAGGTCGCGGCGAAGCTGGCGGTTGGTTACACGCTGGACGAGATCCAGAACGATATTACGGGCGCGACGCCGGCGAGTTTCGAACCGACGATCGACTATGTCGTCACCAAGATACCCCGTTTCACCTTTGAAAAGTTCAAGGGTTCGGACCCATTGCTCTCAACCGCTATGAAGTCGGTGGGCGAGGCGATGGCGATCGGGCGGTCGATCCATGAAAGCCTGCAAAAGGCGCTTCGGTCGATGGAGACGGGGCTGAGTGGGCTCGATGGAGTGAAGCCGCTTTACGGCGCGCCGCGGGCGGAGATCGAGGCGGCGCTTGCCCGGCCGACCCCCGAGCGGCTGCTGGTCGCGGCGCAGGCGCTTCGCGAGGGCTTTACCGTGGCCGAAATCAACGCGATCACGCACTTCGATCCCTGGTTCCTGGAGCGGCTGGAGGAGATCGTCGCGGCGGAGCGGGGCGTCGAGACGCACGGGCTTCCGCAGGACGCGGACGCGATGCGGCGGCTGAAGGCGATGGGCTTTTCGGACAAGCGCCTGGCGGAGCTTGCCGTGCGCTCGGCGGGGCTTCGCGATCGCGTAATGGGCAAGGTGGCGGCACGAAGCCATGGCCTGATCCACGATGCGGTGAAGGCGATGACCGGGGCGACGAGCGAGGAGGAAGTGCGGGCGCTTCGCCACAGGCTTGGCGTCAGGCCGGTGTTCAAGCGCATCGACAGCTGCGCCGCCGAGTTCGAGGCACGCACCGCCTATATGTACTCGACTTACGAGGCGCCGAGCTTTGGCGAGGCGGAGGACGAGAGCGATCCGTCCGACCGCCGCAAGGTGGTGATCCTGGGCGGCGGGCCGAACCGGATCGGGCAGGGGATCGAGTTCGATTATTGCTGCTGCCACGCTTGCTACGCGCTCGGATCGGACGAAGGCGGCGCCGGATTTGAAACGATCATGATCAACTGCAATCCGGAAACGGTGAGCACCGATTACGATACGTCCGACCGGCTCTATTTCGAGCCCCTGACCGCCGAGGACGTGCTCGAGATCCTCCACGTCGAGCAGAAGAAGGGCGAGCTGGTCGGCGTGATCGTGCAGTTCGGCGGGCAGACGCCGCTCAAGCTTGCCGCGGCGCTGGCGCAGGCGGGGATCCCGATCCTCGGCACCTCGCCGGACGCGATCGACTTGGCCGAGGACCGGGAGCGGTTCGCTGCGCTTGTTGACAAGCTCGGGCTCCGGCAGCCGGAGAACGGCATTGCCCGCAGCCGCGAGGAGGCGATCGCGGTGGCGGAGCGGATCGGCTATCCGGTGCTGACTCGGCCCTCTTACGTGCTTGGCGGGCGGGCGATGGAGATCGTCGACGGGCCGGCGCAGCTCGACGATTATATCGTCACGGCGGTGCAGGTGTCGGGCGACAGCCCGGTGCTGATCGACCAGTATTTGCGTGACGCCATCGAGGTGGACGTCGACGCCATTTCCGACGGTAAGGATGTCGCGATTGCCGGCGTCATGCAGCATATCGAGGAAGCGGGGGTCCATTCCGGCGACAGCGCCTGCTCGCTGCCGCCCTACAGCCTGGCGCCCGAGATCGTGACGGAGATCGAGGCGCAGGCGCGCAAGCTTGCGCTGGCGCTGGGCGTTGTCGGGCTGATGAACGCACAGTTCGCGGTCAAGGACGGGCTGGTCTACCTGATCGAGGTCAATCCGCGGGCGAGCCGGACGGTGCCGTTCGTTGCCAAAACCATTGGAACGCCGATTGCCAAGATCGCGGCGCGGGTGATGGCGGGCGAGCCGCTGATGAACTTCCTGCCGCTGAAGCGCGACGTGCCGCATATCGCGGTCAAGGAAGCGGTGTTCCCCTTTGCGCGCTTCCCGGGGGTCGATCCGGTCTTGTCACCGGAAATGAAGTCCACCGGCGAAGTGATTGGAATCGATGCGGATTTCGCGACCGCGTTCCTGAAGTCGCAGATCGCGGCGGGGACGTTGCTGCCGACCTCCGGCACCTTGTTCGTGTCGGTGAAGGACAGCGACAAGACTTTGATCGCGCCGGCGGTGCGGGCGATGGCGGAGTTCGGCTTCGACGTGATCGCGACGAGCGGCACCGCCGCCTACTTGCGCGGGCAGGGGATCGACGTCGGCGACGTCAACAAGGTGGCACAGGGGCGGCCGCACATCGTCGATAAGATCAAGGACGGCGAAGTGCACATCGTCTTCAACACCACCGAAGGCTGGCAGAGCCACAAGGACAGCGCGTCGATCCGTGCATCGGCGCTGATGGCGAAGGTGCCTTACTTCACGACGGCGGCCTCTTCGGCGGCGGTGACCAGGGCGATTGGGGTGCTTCGCGAGCGCTCCCTTGATGTTCGAAGCCTCCAGTCTTATTATCACGCATCCGATACGTGATCCCCACATCCAGTGCGATCAAGCGGCCGGCTCACAGAGGGGCGGCCTCGAACAGGTTTTGACGAAAGGCGTTTGATATGGCGACGGTAGACAAGGCGCCGATGCTTCAGGAAGGCTATGACCGCCTCCAGACCGAAGTGCGGCATCTGAAAACTGTGGAACGCCCCTCGATCATCGAAGCGATCGAGATCGCGCGCGGCCACGGCGATCTTTCCGAAAACGCCGAATATCATGCCGCCAAGGAGCGCCAGGGCCAGGTCGAGGCGACCATCGCCGACATCGAGGACCGGCTGAGCCGCGCCATGGTGATCGATCCCACCACCTTGTCCGGCGACAAGGCTGTGTTCGGGGCAACCGTGCACCTCGTCGACGAAAACGACAAAAAGGTCGTTTACCAGATCGTCGGCCAGACCGAGGCGGACGCGCGGATCGGCCGAATCTCCTACAATTCGCCGTTGGGCCGTGCGCTGATCGGGCGCAGCGTCGGCGACGAGGTGGAAGTGTCCACCCCGTCGGGCGACAAATATTACGAGATCGAGAAGGTCGAGTTCATCTGAGCCAGGTTCGGGCGATAAGGCCGCCCGAGGATTTCCGCCGGGCGCCGGTGACCCTTGCGATTGCCGGGGTGACGGCGGCGGCGTGGCTGTTTTCGCTCGCCGCGCCGCTCGATTACCTCGCGGTGCGCGGCGGCTTCATTCCGGTGCGGCTTGAGAACGGCATCTGGCCGGGGCTGCCGGTGTGGCTGACGCCGCTTAGCGCCACCTTGCTGCACGGCGGGTTCGTGCACCTCATCTTCAACCTCATGTTCCTGTTGATCTGCGGCCGGCCGGTGGAGCCGGTGATCGGCGGCAAGGGGCTGGGCTTTCTGTACGTTGTGGGGGCCTATGCCGCGGCCGCCGGGCAGTGGGCGGCGGAGCCGGGGAGCATGGCGCCGATGATCGGGGCCAGCGGGGCCGTGTCGGCGGTGATCGGCGCTTATGCGATCCTGTTTCAGCGCGACAAGGTGAAGCTTTCCAACCGGACGCTGGCGCTTTGGGTGAACGCATTGTGGTTGGCGGCGGCTTGGGTGGGGCTGCAGCTTTTGATTGGGTTCACCGGCGCGTTCAGTACCGGGCCGAAGACGGCGATCGCCGCGCATATCGGCGGGTTTTTGATCGGGCTGGTGCTGGCCAGGCCGCTGCTTCTGCTGCGGTGGCGGGGAGCCTGAGGCCAGGCTTAGCGCCTGCTTTCCGTGCGTCTCGAGCGAAGTCGAGAGACGGTGGCACTGAGTCCTCGTGGGAGTTTCTCGACTTCGCTTGAAACGAGCGGGTTTGGGATACGGGTTGGCCGTCGCCTTACTTGAGTTCCGGCTCGAGGAGGCGGTGGAGGTGGACGACGACGTATTTCATTTCCGCGTCGTCGACGGTGCGTTGGGCGTTGGCCCGCCAGGCGTCGAGGGCGGAGGCGTAATCGGGGAAGACGCCGACGACGTCGATCGTGTCGGGCTTGAAGTCGAGGCCTTGCGGGTCGCTGACCCGGCCGCCGAATACGAGATGCATTTTGCTCATGGCGAGTGGCGATAAAGGAGCCGCCCCGGAAAACAAGAAGCTTCCGGGGCGTGAACTCCCTTTAGGCGTTGCTGCCGCCGCTGCCGCCCTTACTGGAAACGGCGCTGGTCGCCGCCCCGGCCGAACTGCGGACCGCGCCGGCGGCCTTGTCGGTAAACTCGCCGAGCTTGCGCTGCAGGCCGTCCTTGCTGAGGCCGAGCTCGTCGATCTGCTGGCGGCCGGCGTCCTTGGCGGCCTGGATCGCCGAGCGGGCGGTGTCGGTGACCTTGCGTCCGGCCGAGCCCAAAGCCTTCTCCTCGGCGCTGGTTTTCGGGAGAAGCGCGCCCGCAATGACGCCGAGGGCGAGACCGCCGACGACGGCCGCGACCGGATTGGCTTCAACCCCGTCGGCGGTGCGGCGGCCGGCGCTGCGGGCGGTGTCGCGTACCGTTTCGACTGCGCCGCCGGCGGCGTCACGGGCTGCCTGGTAGGCGGAGCTGGTGCGCTCGCGGGCGCTTTCAAAGGCTTCGGAGGCGCTCTGCTTGACGCCGCTCAGGCGGCCGCCGGTGCCTTCGCTGCCGCCGCTGTCGCCGGCGCCGCTGTTGTTTGCACTGGTGGTGGCGCGGTTGTCGGTGGTGCTCATGCGGATGCTCCTTCAGATGTGCGTTCGGCGATGGGCGCCGTGATGTCGAATTGGCCGTCGGTGTTGTCCAGACGGGTGGTGACTAGGTTGGCGTCAGGCTTTCTTGTGAAAAGCCAGGAGAAGACCGAGCGGATCGGCTGGCGGGCGAGGAAGAGGGTCAGCGCGCCGACCGCGGCCGAGGCTGCGACCGGGCGGGACTTGACCGCTTCCACCGCGCCGTCGGCAACGTCGGCGGCCTTGTCGGTGACGCCTTCCCACGCGTTGCTGGCGATGGTGGAGGGCTTCAGGCGGCGCTGAAGCTCTCCGGCGGTGGACAGGAAGTTGCGGCGGGCAAGCTCCGCCTGCTTCCTTGCAGACAAGATTTCGGGTGCGCTCATGCCAGCCGTTCTCCCGCGGCAAGCGCCGCTTTCTCATCCTCGTCGCCGGAAAGCGCGGACAGCTTGGCCGTGCCCCATTTCACCAGAATGAAGGCGATGATCCCGATGGCGACGAAGGTGATCGCGCCGCCGGCGATCGGGCCGAGCTTGATCGCGATGGCGGCGGCGATGCTGATCACAAGGGTGATCAAGGCGGCGTTGAGCAGCAGAAAGGCGACGACCAGGGCGATGGCTCCCCCCGCCGCCTTGCTGATCCGGCGGCGGGCGATTGCGCGGTACAGGCCGACCTCCGCCCGCGCAAACGCCTTGCCGTCTTCCGTCAGCCGGGTGAACAGGTCGCCGATCGACGCCTCCGGCGCTCCACGGGGCGAGTCCAAGATCAGGCTCCCGTCGAGCCGGTGCCGCCGGTGGACGAACCGGCGGACGTGCTGCCGGTGTTGCCGCCGATCGAGCCGGTGCTGCCGTTGCCGCCGGACGTTCCGCCGTCGCTGAGGCCGGCCTTGACCACGCGGGCGAGGGCGAAGCCGACAACCGCGGCGACCCCGATGGCGACGCCGGGGCTCTTGCGCACGGCGTTGCTGACGTCCTGATAGATGTCATCGACCTCCTTGTTGCGGAGGCTTTCCGCGAAATCCGAGACGGCGTCGGCGGCCTTGCGAGCATATTCGCCATAATCGCGGCCGAGACGCTCATCGATCGTGTCGGCGGTGTCGGCGAAGACGCGGGAGAGTTCCTCGAGCGCATCACCGGCGCGGGTCTTGCCGCCGGTGGCGAATTCGCGGACACGGTCGACGCCCTGGTCGCGGAGGGAATACGCTTGGCTGCGCAACTGTTCGGTGACGCCGCCGCCCGAGGAGGAGCCGCCGCTGGACGAACCGCCGTCCGACGCGCCGCCGCCGGTGGTTCCGCCGGTGTCGTCGCCGCCGCCGGTTGCGACCAGCGCGCTGCCTTCGCTTACGCCGCCGCCGGTTGCGCCGCCCGTATCACCGGTTTCCATGGCGCCGTTGATGATGTGATCGGTGCCTTCCGGCAGTTCGTTCTGAGGGGGCATGATCGTACTCCACTGTGAAGGTTTACTGGCTTCTTGATCGGCGAAACCTGTGAAGCGGGCCTGTCGTTCCGGCGCCGCGCAAGGAAAGTTGCGTCGCCCGCGCGCCGCCGATAAGCCCGGCTTCAACGATATAGTTCGAAACGAGGCCGTAACAATGACCGCAATCCTGGACGTCCATGCCCGCCAGATCCTCGACAGCCGGGGCAATCCCACGGTGGAGGTGGACGTGCTGCTGGAGGACGGAAGCTCCGGGCGGGCGGCGGTGCCTTCGGGCGCTTCCACCGGCGCGCACGAAGCGGTGGAAAAGCGCGACGGCGACAAGGGCAAATATCTCGGCAAGGGCGTCTGCCAAGCGGTGGATTCGGTGATCGGCGAGATCAGCGACGCGATCATCGGCATGGACGCGGAGGACCAGGGCGACATCGACGCGCTGCTCATCGACCTCGACGGAACGGAGAACAAGGCGCGGCTCGGCGCCAACGCGATCCTCGGCGTCAGCCTAGCGGTGGCGAAGGCGGCGGCGGATGCGCGGGGGCTGCCGCTGTACCGCTATGTCGGCGGGGTTTCAGCGCAGGTGCTGCCGGTGCCGATGATGAACATCCTGAACGGCGGCGCCCATGCCGACAATCCGATCGACTTCCAGGAATTCATGGTAATGCCGGTGGGCGCCGCCAGCCTCGCCGAGGCGGTACGCTGCGGCGCGGAGATCTTTCACACGCTGAAGAAGCGGCTCCACGATGCCGGCTTGTCCACGTCGGTGGGTGACGAAGGCGGTTTCGCGCCGAACCTGGCGTCGGCACGCGACGCATTGGACTTCATCATGCGCTCGGTGGAGGAAGCGGGCTATACGCCGGGCGACGACGTGGTGCTGGCGCTGGACTGCGCGGCGACGGAGTATTTCAAGGACGGTGCTTACCGGATGGAAGGGGAGGGGACGGTTCTCTCCCCCGCCGAGAACGCAGACTACCTCGCCGGCCTGGTGCGTGATTACCCGATCCTGTCGATCGAAGACGGCATGGCCGAGGATGACTTCGAAGGCTGGAAGGCGCTGACGGAAGCGCTGGGCGACAAGGTGCAGCTGGTCGGCGACGATCTGTTCGTGACCAACCCGAAGCGCCTGAAGATGGGCATCGAAAGCGGGCTGGCCAATTCGATCCTGGTCAAGGTCAACCAGATCGGCACGCTGACCGAGACGCTGGAAGCCGTGAACATGGCGCACCGCGCGCGCTACACGGCGGTGATGTCGCACCGGTCCGGCGAGACGGAGGATACGACGATCGCCGATCTCGCCGTCGCCACCAATTGCGGGCAGATCAAGACGGGCAGCCTTGCGCGCTCGGACCGGCTGGCCAAGTACAACCAGTTGATCCGCATCGAGGAAGAGCTCGGCTCGATGGCGCGCTATGCCGGGCGGGAGGTTTTCGCCGGCCGGAGCCGCTGATCGCCGCTGATCGCGGGCAACCGCGACGCCGCAGGCGCGTTGGCTGGGTAGAAATAACCCGGAGCCACCGCATGAGCAGAGTTCTCGTTCTTTACCACAGCACCTACGGCCACATCCTCCAGATGGCCGAGGCGGTGGCGGAAGGCGCTGCGTCGACCGGTGCGCGGGTCGACATTCGCCGGGTGCCGGAACTGGTGCCGGAGGAAGTGGCGCGTTCGTCGGGTTACCTGCTCGATCAGCCGCATCAAGTCGCGACGGTGGACGAGCTTCCGCGCTACGACGCGATCATAATCGGCGTCGGCACCCGCTACGGGCGGATGGCGAGCCAGATGGCGAACTTCCTCGACCAGACCGGCGGCCTTTGGGCGCGCGGCGCGGTGAACGGCAAGGTGGGATCCGCCTTCACCTCCACCGCCACCCAGCATGGCGGGCAGGAGACGACCTTGATGGCGATCCACACCAACCTCCTCCACTTCGGGATGGTGACGGTGGGGCTGCCCTACAGCTTTGCGGGGCAGATGACGCTCGGCGAGATCACCGGCGGTACCCCTTACGGCGCAAGCACCATCGCCGGCGGCGACGGGTCGCGGCAGCCGAGCGCGAATGAGCTGGAGGGCGCGCGCTTCCAAGGGCGGCATGTCGCGGACATCGCCAACCGGCTGTTCCCCGATCCGCGGACGATGGTGGAAGCCGACGAGGGCTTCGTGCTTTCGGAATAAGGTGGAGGAAGAGACATGAACCGCGAAAACGATCTCGAACAGCCGCCGGAGCCGAGCAATGTGCCTGAGGCGACGCCCGGCAAGCCGGAGGAAGATTCCGGGCGCGCGATCGACGTCGATGCCGCGCATGAGCGGTCGAGCTGATGCCGTTCGTGGTCATCGGCAAGGACAAAGCCGGAAGCGAAGCGCGGATGCGGCATCGCGCGGCGCATCTCGAGTTCGTGGCGGAGAACCAGGCGCCGGTAATCTACGCGGGGCCGCTGCTGGAGGAGGGGCGGATGACCGGCAGCCTGTTCGTGTTCAACTTCGCCGAACGGGCGGCGCTGGACGCGCACCTTGCCGCCGATCCTTATTTTACCGAAGGCGTGTTCGAGCGGATCGACATCTATGAGAGCCGCTGGATGGTTCCGGAGCGCGAGCCGGGCTTTCTGGCCGCCGAAGCGGAGAAGGCGCGGGCCGCCGCGGGCGCTTCCTCCTAGAACTTGCCGCGAATCGCGAAGTTGAACAGCGGCCCGATCAGCCGGTCGCGGCGCTCGTAGAAAGCGACGGGTCCGGTGCGGCGGCCCTGATAGACGGTGCGGTCCCAGTAGCTGCGCGCGGCAAGAATGTTGCCGACGGTGGCGCGGACGGTGAGGCCGAGCACGTCCTTGTTCTCGACGAACAGACTTGCCCAGACCGGGCCTTCCCACTGGCGGCCGACCTCGGTGAGCCGGTAATTCTTGTTGTACCATTCGTAGGTCATGGCGCCGCCCCAGGCCCAATCGCTGTTCGGGATGTCGTGGCGCAGCGACAGGGTGCCGAGGCGAATGAGGGTGTTGGAGATCGGCCGCTCCTCGCCGGTCAGGGGATCGCGGAGGCTGCTGCCCTGCATCTGGATGCGCGCGTCGAGCTTGGCGCCTTTCCAGCCCATCGGATCGAACTGGAAGGTGGTCTTCCACTCGGCGCCCCAGACCTTGGCGCTCGCGATATTGCCGGGCGATTCGCCGGTTGCGCCGATCGGGATCGTGTCGATGATGTCGTCAATCTTCTGGCCGTAGACGCGGAAGGTGGTGGAGCCGTAGGCGCCGAGGTTGCGGATCGCTTCCACTTCGGCGTGCCACGTCTGCGAAGGCACGAGATCGGGGTTGCCGGCATTGCCGCTCTCGTTGCCGAGGTTCACCGTGGCGAGGAAGTCGTAGAAGCTCAATTGCCCGACGCGGCGCTGCAGGCGGATGTTGACGTCGGTTTTCTTGTTCGGCTTCCAGGCGGCGGAGAATTGCCCCTTGGGGCGCCAGAAGGTGCGGCTGAGGCCGCCGGCGCCAGCCTGGCGCAGGTTCGAATATTCGCCGCCCGCCGCGAGTTGGAAGGAAAGTTTGGGGGAAAGGGTGCGGCCGTAGCTGCCCATCAGTTCGTAGCGGTCTTCCTCCACGCGGGCGGTGCCGCCGGCAAGATCGATCGCCTGGTAGTCGCCGTTGGGGAGGAGCTCGAACAGCTCGGAGACGTTGTCGAGGCTGTTGAAGGCGGCCTCGCCGGAGATCTGCCAGTCGGCGCCGCCGCCTTTCCATTTATATTCGGTGCGGGCGATGCGCTCGCTCGACTTGCCGGTGCGGGCGAAGCGCTGGCCGGTATCGGGCCGGCCGTCGTCGAAGCTGGTGCGCAGGTCCTGACCCGAGGGGACCTGGTCGACGCTGTTGAGGCCGATGAACTTGAGGCGGCCGGGGCCGAGCTTGAACTCGAAATCGCCGCCGATCTCGTAAGCGAAGCCGCCTTCCGTCTGCTCCAGGAGGCGGAGGCGATCGGGCACGTTGGGGTTGCCGGTACGATAGCCGGTCTCGAGAAAGTCGTGATAGACCCGTTGGTAGGAGCCGTTGAGGTTGCCGACGGACGAGCCGGGGCCGTCATAGGTGAGGCGGCCGCTGACCCGCGGGTTTTCGACCTCGCCGGTCCAATGGTCGTCTCGATATTCGCGTACCGAATAGTCCGGATTGTAGATGATCGTGCCGCCGCTCGCGCCGCTGTGGTTGGCGTTGTTCTGGATGCCGAGCGTGTATTCGAAAGCGCCGGTCTTGCCGCTCACCGAGGCGCTGGCGCGGGTGAAGACCGGGTCGGTGTTGAACTTGCGGAAGCTCGGCTCCCAGGCGAACTGGCCGCTGAGCGCGCCGCCCGATTTCGCAACGATGTTGGCGACCTGACCGGAGAGGCCGGGGATGTCGAGGGTGGCGCCGTCGAGGATCTCGATGCGGGTGACGTTACCGGACGGGATTCGGCCGAGTTCGGTGAGGACGTCGTTCGACTTGCCGGAGATGCGCTGGCCGTTGATCAGGACGTTACCGGTCGCCTGGCCGAGGCCGCGCTCCTGGCTGGCTTCCTTGATCACGAAGCCGGGCACCTGGCGAAGCATGTCCAGCGCGTTCTTGGGCGCGAAGCGGGCGAAGTCGGCGGGGGTGTAGGTGCGCGGGCCGTCCACCGTAACGGGATCCGGCGCGACAGGGGCGGGGGCGTCGCCGGTCACGGCCTCTTGCGCCCAAAGCGGCGCGGCGGTGCCGGCGAGCAGCGATACAAACAGCAGGCGGCCGGCGGCGGAATAAGCAGTCATGATGTCCCCTCACGGCGCATGAACCGGCGCCCTCAGGGCATTACAGCACGAACCGTGCCACAAACGTAGCAGGTGGTGCGGCCCTCTGCAAAGCGGGGCAAGTCTTGATTTGAAACCGCTGCGGCTGTCCGGGAACGGACAAAGTGTCCGCTCCCGGACAGGCACGTCAGCCGTCCATGCTGCTCATGTCGATGGAGAAGCGGTATTTAACGTCGCTCTTCAGCATGCGAGCATAGGCGTCTTCGATGTCCTGCATGCGGATGGTTTCCACTTCGGAGACGATGCCGCGCTCGGCGCAGAAATCGAGCATCTCCTGGGTTTCCGCGATGCCGCCGACGATGGAGCCCGCAATGGCGCGGCGTTTGAAGACGAGGAGGCCGGTGGAGGGGGTGGGGTGCGGCTCCGGCGGGGCGCCCAGCATCACCATGGCGCCGTCGCGGCGGAGCAGGCTGACATAGGCATCGAGATCGTGGGCGACGGTGACGGTGTTGATGATCAGGTCGAGCTTGCCGGTCTGCGCCTTCATCGCCTCCGGATCGCGGGAGACGACGACTTCGTCCGCGCCGAGCGCCTTCGCGTCCTCGACCTTGGAGGGCGAGGTGGTGAAGGCGACGACGTGGGCGCCCAAGGCCTTGGCGAGCTTGACGCCCATGTGGCCCAAACCGCCGATGCCGACGATGCCGACCGTCTTGCCCGGTCCCGCGCCCCAATGCTTGAGCGGCGACCAGGTGGTGATTCCGGCGCAAAGCAAAGGCGCGACGGCGGCGAGATCGCCGGCGTCGTGGCGGATCTTGAGGCAGAAATCCTCGCGCACCACGATTCGGTCGGAATAGCCGCCATAGGTGTTGCCGCCGGTGCCCTGTTCGGGGCCGTTATAGGTGCCGGTGAAGCCGCGTTCGCAATATTGCTCAAGGCCCTCGTTGCAGGAGTCGCAGGATTTGCAGCTGTCGACCAGGCAGCCGACGGCGGCGAGATCGCCGACCGCGAACTTGGTCACCTGGTCGCCGACCGCAGTGACTTCGCCGACGATCTCGTGGCCGGGGACGCAGGGGTAGCGGGTCCCTGCCCATTCGCCGCGGGCGGTGTGGAGGTCGGAGTGGCAGACGCCGCAATATTTGATTGCGATCACCACATCGTCGGGACGCGGGTCGCGGCGCTCGAAGGAGAAAGGGGCGAAGCGGTCTTCGGGCGAATGAACGGCGTAGGCGCGGGCGGGGATCATGAAAGCGGACTCCTGGAATCGGGGGCGGCGCGCGGGGAGGCGCGGCTGAAGGGTGCAGATAGGGGCGAAGGGGTGCCGCTACCAGTTCTCGCCCTTCACCATCGCGACGAGTGCGCCGGTGGCGTAGGGCTTGGTGAAGAACAGGGCGTTCTTTGGGTAATCGGAGGCGGGCGGGCGGCAGGCGCCGGAGACGATCAGCACCCGGGTCTCCGGCCAGCGTTCGGCGATCGTTTTGGCAAGATCGAGGCCGCTCGAGCCGTCGGCGAGATTGACGTCGGTGACCACCACCGGCGGGACCGGGCCGGCCTCGAGGAGGGCCATCGCCTCGCTGGCGCTGCAGGCGCGGAGCACGTCGCAGCCGCTGTCGGTGAGGAGATCGGCGGTGGTTTGAAGAAGCAGGGGATCGTCCTCGACGAGGAGAACGGGTGCGGCGGCCTGGGACATGAGCAAACCCCCTTGAGATTAACCCATGCTAAGCGAGCCGCAAGCGCACCGGTTCCGCGCATTAGCGCACAGTTCGTCGCATTGTTGCGCGCCGCATAGGCGCAGCAAATGCTCAGCAGGTGCGGGTCAGAACGTCGAGCACCGCCATGCGCACCGCGACGCCCATTTCGACCTGTTCGAGGATCGCCGAGCGGTCTGGGTCGTCGGCGAGATCGCCGGTGATTTCCACGCCGCGGTTCATGGGCCCCGGATGCATGACGATGGCGTCGGGCGCGGCGGATTTCATCCGTTCGCGGGTGAGGCCGTAGAGGGCGTGAAAGTCGCCAATCGAGCCTTCCACCGCCGCTTCCATCCGCTCGCGCTGGATGCGCAGCATCATCACCACGTCGGCGCCCGCTATTCCTTCTTCCAGGTCGGTGAAGGCGGGGATGCCGTTGGTGTCGTCGGGGAGCAGGGAAGGCGGGCCGACGACGCGAAGCTCGGCGCCGAGCTTCGGGAGGAGGCGCATGTTGGAGCCGGCGACCCGGCTGTGGCGGATGTCGCCGCAGATCGCGACCTTGAGGCCTTCCAAACGGCCCTTGCGGCGGCGCATGGTGAGGGCGTCGAGCAAAGCCTGGGTCGGGTGCTCACCGGTGCCGTCGCCGGCGTTGATCACCGCGCAGTTCACCGCGCTGGCGACCTCGGCCGGAGCGCCGGTTTCCGAGTGGCGGACGACGATCACGTCCGGCTGCATCGCGTCGAGGGTGAGGGCCGTGTCGATCAGGCTCTCGCCTTTATGCACGGAGGAGCCGGCGACGTGGAAGTTCGCCACCGTCGCGCCGAGCCGTTTGCCCGCCACTTCGAAGGAGAAGAGCGTCCGCGTGCTGTTTTCGAAAAAGACATTGAACTGGGTGAGGCCTTTGAGCCGCTCGTCGATCTTGCGCGCACGCCGGTTGAACGCCGCCCAGCCTTCCGCTTCGTCGAGCAGGAACAGGATGTCGGCCTTCGACAGCGCGTCGATGCCGAGCAGGTGGCGGTGGGGGAAATCGGCCATCTTTATCCCATGGTGAGCGCGTCGATCGCGCCCTGGAGGATATAGGCGGCGGCCATTTTGTCGACCAGTTCGGCGCGGCGGGCGCGGGAGGCGTCGGCGTCTAGGAGCGTGCGGGTGACGGCCTGGGTCGACCAGCGCTCGTCCCAGAGCAGGATGGGGAGGCCGAGCGGCGCGGCGTTGCGGGCGAATGCGCGGGTCGATTGGGTGCGCGGGCTGTCGGTGCCGTCGAGGTTAAGGGGCAAGCCGATGACGACGCCTTTCACCCCCTGCGCCGTAGCGAGCGATTTGATGGCGGCGAGATCGGCGGTGAACTTGGCGCGGTGGAGGAGCTGGGCCGGGCTGGCGATGGTCCAGCCTGCATCGCAAAGAGCGACGCCGATTGTTTTGGTGCCGACGTCGAGACCCATCAGCCGCCCGCCCATCGGCAGCGCGTCGCGGAACTCGGGGGCGCTGGTGGTGATCACCTGTTGAACGCGGCCAGGCGGGCGGCGGCGTCGGCGCGGATGTTGGCCCAGAAGAGGGCGTAATCGTAGACGTGGTAGTTGCTTCCGGGGAGCACGTAGGGGCCGAGATCGGGCGCGTTCTCGCCGATTAGGAGCAGGCCACGGACGTCGCAACGGGCGGGGACTCCGGGCTTGCTGAGTTGGCCGGCGGTGAGGTCCGCATTCGGCTTCAGCGTGCCAAGGCTGGCCTCTGCGGGCGCTTCGCCGTTGCGGACGCCGGTGAGCGGGTTGGTGCAGAGCATCGGCGATCCGGCGCGGGGGATGCCGGTGGGGCCTTTGGAGGCGTCGTAGACGTCGGTGATCAGCTTCGGATCGGCCGGTTCGCCGAAGCTTTGCCAGGAGAGGATGCAGCGGGCCTGGTCGCGAGTCTCGCAGGCGGGGAGGCCGAGCGCGGGCAGGTCCGCGGTGGCGGAGATCGGCCAGCCGATCGCGTAAGCGGCGACGACGCGCTCGGCGAGCGGCGTGCCGGCGACACGGTCGGCGAGGAGGCGGGTGAGGTGAAGGCTGCCCTGGCTGTGGCCGGCAAGGATGATCGGCCGGTTCTTCGGCACTTGGGCGATGAACAGGTCAAAGGCGGCGAGCACGTCGCGATAGGCGAAATCCAGGGCCTTTTGGGCATCGTCCTGGCTGGTAAGGAAGGCGCCAAAGGTGGCCTGCCGGTATTTCGGCGCCCAGATTTCGGCAACGTCGTTGAAGACGCTGGCCTGGCTCCTGACGAACAGCCGCGCCCGCCACTGCGAATCCTTGTCGTCGAGCGGCGCGTTCCAGTGCGTCTTTTCGAGGTAGGAGGTGGGGTGGATGAAGAACAAGGCGGCTTCCGCCTTGCCGCTGCGGGCGACGCCGGGGGGAGTCCAGAGGCCCGGATTATCAGGGAGATCCGGGCGGGCGATCCACATGCCGGGGCTGGCGTAAGCCTCACTCTTCTGAGCGACGCCGCCTTTGAACTTGCTTCCCGGGACCATGGTCCAGCGGATCAGCTCGGTTCCGTAGAGGCGGTAGACCAGCAACACGGCAAGCACGAGCACGATCAGCCCCGCAAACACCCACAGGAACCGCCGCGCCAGCATCTAAATCCTCCTTGCCTGCATCACGGCTGCACAAGCGCATGGCATGACAGGATGCAAGCGTTGTAGCATCAGGCAAGGGACGGGCATGGGGAACGAGCGAATGGCGGGAAGCACGAGCGAGCGCGTGGATCACGCACCCTGGCCGGCGCGGGCCTTGTACCTGGCGCTGCTCGGCGCAGCCTTCGGCTTGCCGTTTTCGCAGCTGGTCGATCGGCCGGAGCGGGCGATGGATATCGCGCTGGCGGCGGCCCTGGCCGTATCGGGCATGGTGTTCGCGCTCTCACTTGAGCGGCTGCGCTGGCATTGGTCGGCGGTGTTCGCCGTCTTCGCGGGCGCGGTGGCGGGGTTCGTCGCCTTTTGGAACGGCGCGCCCGATAATTGGGGATCGGACGAAGGCTGGCACTTCGCCGCTTCGCTCGCCGCTGCGGTGGTTGCCGTACCCTTGTTCCAGGCGGCGCGAGACGCCGGCGCGGCGCGGTTTGCTCCGGCGGCGGTGCACGGCCATGCCTGGACCAACTTGATCCTCGGCGCGGTGGCGGGGGCGTTCGTCGGCGCGACGATGCTGATGACGGTTCTGCTCAGCGAATTGTTTGCGCTGATCGGCCTCGATTTCCTGCGCGAGCTGATGCAGCGCAGCTGGTTCCTTTCAACGCTTGCCTGCGCGGCCTTGGGCGCTGCCGTCGGCCTGCTGCGCGATCGGGACGGGGTCATGGACACGGTGCAGCGGGTGGTGCGGGCGATCCTGTCTGTGCTGGCCCCGCTGCTGGCGCTCGGCCTCGTCTTCTTCGTCGTGGCGCTGCCCTTCACCGGGCTCGGCGCGCTTTGGGAGCAGACCAAGTCGACCACACCGATCCTGCTCGCCTGCATCGGCGGCGCGGTGCTGCTGGTGAATGCGGTGTCGGGCAACAGTTCGGAGGAGGAAGCCAAGACGCCGGTGCTGCGCTGGGCGGCGATGGCGCTTGCCGCCGTTGCGCTGCCGCTTGCGGTGGTGGCGGCGGTCTCCACGGCCAAGCGGATCGGCCAATATGGCTTCACGCCGGACCGGCTGTGGGCGGCGGTGTTCGTCGCTGTCGCCGGGGCCTTTGCCGTCGCTTACCTGATTGCGTTGGTGCGCGGGCGCCAAGGCTGGATGGCGCAGGCGCGGAGTTTCAACGTACGGCTGGTGGCGGGGGTCTGCCTACTTGCCCTGTTCCTGGCCCTGCCGCTGGTGAGCTTCGGCGCCGTTTCGACCCGCGATCAGCTGTCGCGGCTGGAAAGCGGCAAGGTTGCGCCCGACAAGTTCGACTGGGCGGCCTTGCGCTATGATTTCGGGCCGTCGGGACGGCGGGCACTGGAGCGGCTTGCCCGGGCCGGCGCGTACCGCAGCTTCGCATCGAAGGCGCTGAAGGCCGAGAACCGCTACGACCTTTACGATCCCGAAGTTGCGGTGCTGCCCCCGCCCAAGGTGGATGTCGACGGTGGCGCGGCCGTTGCGCCCGAACTGCTGCAGGCGATCAGCCGCACCCGGCGCTGCGCCGGGCCGCACGACCGCTGCCGGGTGGTGCCCCTTGCCCCAACGCAGGCGGTGCTGCTGAGCGCGGTGTGCGACACCTGCGCGCCGACGCCGTCGGTTTTCGAGCGGGGCGCGGACGGTCGCTGGGCGCAGCTCGGCGCGCGGGTGGACCGGTCCGAGCGGGAGGAAACCTACGATCCCAAGGTGCTGGCCAGCGGCAAGGTGGAAGTACGCACCGTCGCCAAGCGGCAGGTGTTCGTGGACGGCAAGCCGGTTGGTGAAATCTTCGACTAGGGCCCGCCTTGATGCAGCGCAGCACGGATGCTAGCGCCGCACCCATGTCCGTAGACACCGAAACCGTTCGCAAAATCGCGAAGCTTGCCCGCATTGCCGTGAGCGATGCCGAGGCGGAGGCGCTCGCGCCCGAGCTCAACAACATCCTCGGCTGGGTCGAGCAGCTGCAGGAGGTGGATGTGTCCGGCATCGCGCCGATGACGGCGGTGATCCCTAATGCGCTTCGGCTGCGCGATGACGTGGTGACCGACGGCGGCATTCGCGACGCGGTGCTGGAGAATGCACCGGTCGCCGAGCACGGCTTCTTTGCAGTGCCCAAGGTGATCGAATGAGCGACGTCACCAACCTCGGCATCGCGCAGATTCGCGACGGCGTGCGCGACGGCGCCTTTTCGGCGCGCCAAGTGGCGGAAGGCTTTATCTCGGCCGTTGAGCGGGCGCGGGTGCTGAATGCGTTCGTGATCGAAACGCCCGACCATGCACTTGCGGCCGCCGACGCGGCCGATGCGGCGCGGGCTTCGGGCGAGTTAAAGCCGCTGTCAGGGGTGCCGCTCGGCATCAAGGACCTGTTCGCGACCAAGGGCTACCAAACCAGCGCCGGTAGCCACATCCTCGGCGGTTTCGAGCCGGTCTACGAGTCGACGGTGAGCGGCAATCTGTTCGCGGCCGGGGCGGGGATGCTCGGCAAATTGAACATGGACGAGTTCGCAATGGGCTCTTCCAACGAGACCAGCGCCTACGGGCCGGTGCTGTCGCCGTGGCGGCGCAACGACGGCGGCAATGCGGCGCTGACGCCGGGCGGAAGCTCCGGCGGGTCGGCCTCCGCGGTTGCGGCTGGGTTGGCGCCGGGCGTGACGGGGACGGATACGGGCGGCTCGATCCGCCAGCCGGCGGCGTTTGTGGGGATCACGGGCATCAAGCCGACCTATGGGCGATGCTCGCGCTGGGGGATGGTGGCGTTCGCTTCGTCGCTCGATCAGGCCGGGCCGATGGCGCGCGACGTGCGCGACTGCGCGATCATGCTGGAAGCGATGGCGGGGTTCGATCCGAAGGATTCGACGTCGCTCAACCTGCCGGTGCCGAACTGGGAAGCAGCTTTGTCGTCGGACATTCGCGGTAAGCGGATCGGCATTCCGAAGGAGTACCGCATCGACGGCGTGCCGGAGGAGATCGACCGGGTCTGGGAACAGGGCATCGCCTGGATGCGCGATGCGGGCGCCGAGATCGTGGAAGTTTCGCTGCCGCATACCAAGTATGCGCTCCCGACCTACTACATCATCGCGCCGGCCGAGGCGTCGTCCAACCTCGCGCGCTATGATGGGGTGCGCTACGGGCGGCGGGTGACGCCGGAAGGGGGCAACCTCCAGGACATGTACGAAGCGACCCGCGCGGCCGGCTTCGGGCCGGAGGTGAAGCGGCGGATCATGATCGGCACCTATGTGCTGTCGGCCGGCTTCTACGACGCCTATTTCAATCAGGCGCAAAAAGTGCGGGCGCTGATCGCGCGCGACTTTGAACGCGTGTTCGAGGAGGTTGACCTGCTGCTGACCCCGACGGCGCCGAGCGCGGCGTTCGGATTGGGCGAGAAGTCGAACGATCCGATCGCCATGTACCTGAACGACGTGTTCGCGGTTCCGGCGAGCCTTGCCGGGCTTCCGGCGATTAGCGTGCCTGCGGGCGTGGACCACGAGGGGCTGCCGCTCGGGCTTCAGCTGATCGGCCGGGCGCTGGATGAGCAGAGTGTGCTGAACGCGGCTTTGGCGTTTGAAGAACGCGCCGGCTTTAGCGCGCGCGCGGAGGCTTGGTGGTAACGGTATCCCACCTAGTCTCGGTGCAGCCAACCTATGGCTGGGGTTGGACCGACGGACAGGACGGAATCGAGACTCCTCCCCCGTTCCAGGCGAATCTCTCGCGCAATGAAGACGAACTGACCGGACAGGTGATCGGGGCAGGTCACCCTTACGAAGGCGCGCGTTTGATCTTGTCACGTCGTCACCAAGACTGGGACGGTTGCGTGAACGTGGAAATCCATGCGCCGGATCGGGCGACCGTCTACGGTTATGCTAAAATTCCAATAGAGTGTCTTTCATGAGCAGCTATCGAATTCAGGGCGCCACGGGCGAGTGGGAGGTCGTGATCGGCCTTGAGGTGCATGCGCAGGTGACGTCGCAGGCGAAGCTATTCTCGGGCGCGTCGACTGACTTCGGGGCGGAGCCGAACAGCCAGGTGTCGCTGATCGACGCGGCGATGCCGGGGATGCTGCCGGTGCCGAACGTCGAGTGCATTCGCCAGGCGGTGCGCACCGGCATGGCGATCGAGGCGCAAATCAATCCCTGGTCGCGCTTCGACCGGAAGAATTACTTCTACGCCGATCTGCCGCAGGGCTATCAGATTAGCCAGCTCTACCACCCGATCGTCGGCGAGGGGGAGATCGAGATCCTGCTCGACGAAAAGGACGAGAGCTCCGCGCGCCGCATCGGGGTGGAGCGCATCCACCTTGAGCAGGATGCGGGCAAGCTGATGCACGATCAGCATCCGAGCTTCTCTTACGTTGATCTCAATCGCTGCGGCGTGGCGCTAATGGAGATCGTGTCCAAGCCGGACATGCGCTCGCCGGAGGAAGCGGGGGCCTATATCCGCAAGCTCCGGGCGATCCTGCGCTATGTCGGGTCGTGCGACGGCAATATGGAGCAGGGCTCGATGCGGGCCGACGTCAACGTTTCGGTGCGCAGGCCCGGCGAGGCGTTCGGAACACGGACGGAGACCAAGAACGTCAATTCGGTGCGCTTCATCCAGGCGGTGATCGAGCATGAAGCGAGCCGGCAGGTGGACGTGCTGGAGGCGGGCGGATCGATTGTTCAGGAAACGCGGCTGTGGGACCCGGACCGGAACGAGACACGCTCGCTTCGATCCAAGGAAGAAGCGCATGATTACCGCTACTTCCCCGACCCGGACTTGCTGCCGGTGGAACTGACGGAAGACTTCCTGACCGAATGCCGCGAGTCGCTGCCGGAGCTGCCGGACGCGAAACGGCGGCGCTACGAGCAGGCGCTTGGGCTTTCGCCTTACAATGCATCGGTGCTGACCGCCGACGTGGAGACGGCACGGTGGTTCGAGACGTTGCTGGCCGAGACGTCGCGGCTGAGCGGCAAGCCGGAGGCGGAGACGGCCAAGCAGGCGTCGAACTGGCTGATCTCCGACCTGTTCGGGGCGCTCAACCGATTGGGCAAGGACATCGGCGAGAGCCCGGTCAGCCCGGCGCAGGGGGCGGGGCTGCTTGCGCTGGTCGCCGACGGCACGCTGTCGGGCACGCTTGCCAAGCAGGTGTTCGAGATCATGCTGGAGACCGGCCAGGACGCTGGCGCGATCGTCGAGGAGCGGGGGCTGAAGCAGACCTCCGACACCGGCGCGATCGAGGCGATCATCGCCGAGGTGCTCGCCGCGAATGCGGACAAGGTTGCGGAATATCGCGGCGGCAAGGACAAGCTCTTCGGCTTCTTCGTCGGCCAGACGATGAAGGCGATGCAAGGCAAGGGCAACCCGGCGGTGGTCAACGAACTGCTCAAGAAGGCGCTCGGCTAAGCGCTTGCGCGCCGCATGTAATAGTGTATCATTGTCGGAATGGACAGCGATGCACTCTCCATCGGCTCAAGCGGCGCGTTGATTGCCAACCTGCTGCTGTTCGCGGTCATGGAGAATGTCTCGGAGCCGTCTTACTGGTCCAGCATCGGCGCCTATGCGCCTCACCCGTCAGTGCGTGGCGACACGACTAAGCTGATCGAAACCTGGCGGCCGTTCGTGGATGACCCAGGCTGGGGGGGATCGCGCCGTAAGAGCTGCCCCGAGCCCCGCTCGACGCGAGCGGGCGGCGCCGTTCCGCAAGCGCCGCTTCCCTCCGGGTACGATCCTTACGCGCCACTGGAACAGCCTTTCCATGCCTGCCTGTTGGTGGCCGGCGACGGGCGAATTCTGAAGACGAAGCTGATCGGAAGCAGCGGAAGTGCGCGAACCGACGGCCGCATCCTTGCCCTGATCGCGACGCGCTGGCGGATGGGCGCGCCGGGGGAGGGGCGAGGCCCGGAGTGGCTGCGCGTCCGCCTTAACGCCGGACCGGACGAGGGCGAGATCCGGGAGCCGTATCTCGCCTACTGAGCCTCAGCCGAGGATCCGCGCCAGGCCTTTCGACAGCTGAAGCGCGCCGTTGATGCGCGCGGCAGGATCGGGCCAGTTGCGGGTGATCACCAGCTTGCTGTCGGGGCGGAGCTTGGCCGTGCCTTTCAGGCGCTGGACGTAGGAAATGAGGCCTTCCAGGTCCGGAAAGGTGTTGTTGTGGAAGTGGACGAGCGCGCCCTTGGGGCCGACGTCGAGCTTCACCACCTGCGCTTGGCGGCAGTTCAGCTTGATCTGGATGACCTTGAGGAGGTTGTCCGTCTCGCCCGGAAGCTTTCCGAAGCGGTCGATCAGTTCGGCGGCGAAGGGCTCGAGTTCGGCGGCGCTCTCGAACTCGTTCATCCGGCGGTAGAGGCCCATGCGCAGGTCGAGATCGGGGACATAGGCTTCGGGGATCATGATCGGCGCGTCGACGGTGATCTGCGGCGAGAATTCGCCGGACGGCTTCATCTTGCCGCCGGACTTGGCCTCCAGGATCGTGTCTTCGAGCATCGACTGGTAAAGCTCGAAGCCGACTTCCTTGATGTGGCCGGACTGCTCGTCGCCCAGGAGGTTGCCCGCGCCGCGGATGTCGAGGTCGTGGCTCGCAAGCTGGAAGCCGGCACCGAGCGTGTCGAGATTGGCGAGCACCTGCAGGCGCTTGTCGGCGCTTTCGGTGAGGTTCCGGTTCGCCGGGGTGGTCATGTAGGCATAAGCGCGGGTCTTGGCGCGCCCGACGCGGCCGCGAAGCTGGTAGAGCTGTGCCAAGCCGAAGCGGTCGGCGCGGTGGACGATGAGGGTATTGGCCGATGGGATGTCGAGGCCGCTTTCGACGATGGTGGTGGACAAAAGCACATCGTATTTGCGGTCGTAGAAAGCGGACATCCGCTCCTCGACCTCGGTTGGCGCCATCTGGCCGTGGGCGGAGATGAAGGTCACTTCCGGCACTTCGTCGCGCAGGAACTGCTCGAGGTCGGGCAGGTCGGCGACGCGCGGGGCGACGAAATAGGTCTGGCCGCCGCGATAATGTTCGCGAAGCAGGGCCTCGCGGATCACCACCGGGTCCCAGGGCATGACGTAGGTTCGGACGGCGAGGCGGTCGACCGGCGGCGTCTGGATCACGGAGAGTTCGCGAAGGCCCGACATCGCCATCTGAAGGGTCCGGGGGATCGGCGTTGCGGTGAGGGTGAGAACGTGGACGTCCGCCTTCATCGCCTTCAGCCGCTCCTTGTGGGTGACGCCGAAGCGCTGTTCCTCGTCGACAATGACGAGGCCGAGGTTCCGGAAGGCGACGCTCTTCGCAAGAATGGCGTGGGTGCCGATGACGATGTCGATCTTGCCGGCTTCGATCAGGTCGCGGGTTTCCTTGGCTTCCTTGGGCGTCACCAGGCGGGAGAGGCGGCCGATCTCGATCGGAAAGCCGTGGAAGCGCTCCTTGAAGTTGTTGAAATGCTGGCGGGCGAGGAGGGTGGTCGGGCAAACGAGCGCCACCTGCATTCCGGCCATTGCAGCGACGAAAGCGGCGCGGAGCGCAACTTCGGTCTTGCCGAAGCCGACGTCGCCGCAGACCAGCCGGTCCATCGGCTTGCCGGCGCCGAGATCGTCGACCACGTCGCCGATCGCTTTTTCCTGATCCTCCGTTTCCTCATAAGGGAACCGGTCGACGAAGGCGGCGAAGCCGGTGTCGGGCTCGGCGACGGGGGCGCCGCGGGTGGCGCGTTCGGCCGCGGTTTTGATGAGCTCCCCGGCAATCTCGCGGATTCGCTCCTTCATCCGCGACTTGCGGCGCTGCCAGGCTTCGCCGCCGAGGCGGTCGAGGGTTACGCCCTCATTCTCGCTGCCGTAGCGGGAGAGGATGTCGATATTCTCGACCGGCACGTAGAGCTTATCGCCGCCGGCATAGCTCAGGGCGACGCAATCGTGCGGGCTTGTGCCCACCGGGATCTGCGTCAGGCCCTCGTAGCGGCCGATGCCGTGATCGGCGTGGACGACGAGGTCGCCGGGGCTGAGGGTGGCGAGTTCACTCAGGAACGCGTCGGCGGATTTGCGGCGCTTGCGGCGGCGGACCAGGCGGTCGCCCAGCATGTCCTGTTCGGTGAGAAGCGCGACGTCGCTTGTTGTGAAGCCGTGGTCGAGCGGCAGGACGGAGAGGGCGACGGTGTTGCCGGCGGCGATCCCCTGCGCTTCCTGCCAATTGTCCGCTTCCGCCGTCTTGTTAAGCTTGTGCTCGGCGAGGAGGCCTTTCAGCCGCTCACGGGCGCCGACCGAGTAGCTGGCAAGGACGACCTTCTTGCCCTCACGGCGCAAGGCGGCGACGTGGGCGACCACCGCTTCGTAGATGTTGGCGTTTTGCGAGCGTTCCGGCGCGAAGTCACGGGCGCCGTCGACGCCGAGATCGAGGACGCGCTTGGAATCGGGCTCGTGGAACGGAGTGGCGAGGTGGAGTGGGCGATCGGCGATGATCGCGTCCCACTCCGCGCGGGAAAGGTAGAGCGTGTTTGGTTCGAGCGGCCGGTAGCTGCCCGGCTCGTTGGACTGGGCGCGGACTCGGTTCTGGTAGTAATCGGCGATGGCCTCGAAGCGCGCGTCGGCGGCGCCGGCGTCGTGCGCGTCGCGCACCACGATGTCTTCGGGCTGGAGGTGGGCAAAGAGGGTGTCGAGCCGTTCCTCGAACATCGGCAGCCAGTGATCGATGCCGGCCAGGCGGCGGCCTTCCGACACGGCCTGGTAAAGCGGGTCGCCCGTCGCGGTGGCGCCGAACTTCTCCCGGTAGCGCGAGCGGAAGCGCTTGATGCTGTCTTCCTCGAGCAGGGTCTCGGAAGCCGGGAGGAGGGTGAAGCCGCCCTCGAGCCGCTCGCTCGTGCGCTGGGTGGCGGGGTCGAAGCGGCGGACGCTTTCGATCTCGTCGCCGAAGAAATCGAGGCGAAGGCCCTGCTCCTCGCCGGCGGGGAAGAGATCGACCAGTCCGCCGCGAATGGCGAACTCCCCCGCATCCTGGACGGTGTCGGTGCGGTGGTAGCCGTTGGCGGAGAGGAGGTTGGTGAGGCGCTTCAGGTCGATCCGCTCGCCGGGGGCCAAGCGGGCGACGAGCTGGCGGACGCGGAACGGGGAAAGCGTGCGCTGAGTCGCGGCGTTGACGGTGGTGACCAGGAGCTGCGGCTTTTCCCGCTTGCGCTGCAGCGCGTGAAGCGTGGCGAGGCGCTCGGACGAGGAGCGGAGCGAAGGCGAGGAGCGGTCGTAGGGCAGGCAGTCCCAGGCGGGGAAGCTCAGCACTTCGATCTCGGGCGCGAAGTAAGCGGCGGCGTCGGCGATGTGGCGCATCGCCGCTTCGTCGGGGGCGATGAACACGGCGCGGCCCTTAGCCGCCCGCGCGAGATCGGCGGCCAGCCAGGGCAGGAAACCGGCAGGCGCCCCGGCCAAGGTGATCGGCGAGTCCGCCGACAGGATTCGTTGGAGATCAGTCACTTATTTCGCGTGCTTTATATAATTTACCTGCCGGAGCCGGTTCATCATTTCGCCTTCCCAGGCAGGCGGCGGGGCTGCGGCGCCGATCGCCCAGGCCATGATGTCGACGTCCTGTTCCTCCAGAAGAGCTTCGAACCAATCCCTCTCGGTTTCGCTCCACGACGCGGCGTGAACGTCGAAAAAGCCGCCGATCAGCAGATCCGCTTCGCGGGTGCCGCGGTGCCAGGCACGGAAGCGAAGGCGTTTCAGGCGGGGATCGGCGTCCACGAAAACTCCATAGGGAAACGGCCCGCAGCGGGTGAACGCTGCCGGCTGAAAGGGGTGGAGCGCCCATGTAGGTGCAAACCGGCGCCGTTTGAAGCACGGCTTTGTGCCTTATACGCAAAGTTCACCACCGGCGGGGTAGGCCTGCCGTTCGATTGGGAGCGGGGGGTGGAATTGGATCTGAGCTGGGCAAGACATGCAGGCCAGGCGCGTGCCGGCGCTTCGGCCTTTGCCGCGCGTGCGGAAAAGATCGTATTCGCTGCGATTTGCGCCGCAACCTTGCTGTTCACGTTGATCACGCCGCCCTTCCAGGCGCCGGACGAGGACCAGCATTGGTACAAAGCGGTGCTTCTTTCGGAGGGGCGGCTGCTTGCGGAGCGGCAAGGTGACCAGGTGGGCGCCGAACTCCCGCGCGATGCGGTGGAGCTTCGCATCACCGATTTTCCGGGCGAGAAAGCAGGCGTGCGGTTCCGCGCCTGGCCGGAGGATCTGCGTCGCTCCTGGGCGAACGATGCGGCGCGGCAGGGGAGGGTGTTTGCGCAATTCCCCAACCTCGCCAATTATTCGCCGACTCTTTACCTGCCGCAGGCGGCGGGCGTCGCGCTGGCGGAGGCCGTGGGGCTGCCGCGGATCGGCGGCTTTTATCTTGGCCGGCTGTTGAACGCGGCGACGGCGTTGCTTCTGCTTTGGCTCGCGCTAGCCGCCTTGCCGTGGGGCAAGGCAGCTTTGCTTGCGGTTGCTGCGCTTCCGACATTCGCCTTTCAGGCCGGGTCACTCTCGGCGGACGCGTCGATCAACGGCGCAGCTTTTCTCGGGCTGGCGCTTGCCTTGCGCTTCGGTGATGCGGCGCATCGCAAAGGCTGGATGCTGCTTGCGGCCTCGCCGTTCCTCGGCCTGGCAAAGGGCGTCTACCTGCCGGTCGTGTTCGCGGGCGCGCGGTTCGGCGGCACCTTGCGCGACCGGCACTTCCGGACCCTGGCCGCCGCCGCTGTCGCCGGTGCCGCCGCCTTTATGGTCTGGATGCTCTATTCGGGCGGCGAGCCGGCGCTTTACACCACCGTTTCGCGCAAAACCGGTGAGCAGGCGACCACCGCGCCGATGGCCGACCAGCTTGCCGTGCTGCTCGGCGATCCGCTGCGCTACGCAGGCATCCTGGTGGAGAGCTTCAGCGAGCGGTTTCCGGTCTACGTCCTCCAGATCGTCGGCCGGCCGGGGTGGAATGCGTTTCTGCTTCCGCTCTCCGCTTACGCGCTTGCCGCATTGATGCTTGCCTCGGCGATTGCGTCGGGGAAGGGGCCCCGCGCCGGCGTCGGGCTTCGGGCGTGGTGGCTGCTGCTCGCTGCCGGAGGCGCGGTGCTGGTGGAGACGGCGCTGTACCTGACGGGCACGCCTTATGCGGCCGATTACATCCAGGGGACGCAGGGGCGGTATTTCCTGCCGCTGCTTCCGCTGGTTCTGCTGGCGCTGATGCCGACGTCAACGCCGGGGCGGTGGCCGGAGCGGGCGGGGGCGCTGTTCGCCGGATCGGCGCTGCTGCTGATCGGGATCGGCTTGCTCTCGGCTTTGGACGGCTTCTGGATCAACGGCTTCGTAACGGTGGAAGGCATGCCGCCGCTCGGACCGGGCGCGGAAGGCGCGGCGCGCGGACTCTTGCTTCCCTCGCCGCGCTGGTGACACTAGGGCCTCCCATCGGGAGAGGCTTTTGCGTCCGGACATTCTGAACCCACTCTTCGCCGAAGTGGAGGTGCTGAAAGGCATCGGGCCGGGCGTGGCCAAGCCGTTGAAGCGGCTTGGGCTGGAGCGGGTGGTAGACGTATTGTTCCACCTGCCGGTGTCTTGGGTCGACCGCAAGCGTGTGGACGTGCTGGACGCCGCCGACGCGGGGCAGGTGGTGACGGTGCTGGTGACGCCGGTCGATTACCGCCAGGCGGGGGGCAGGGGGCCGTTCCGGGTCTATGCCACCGACCGGGAGGGCAATTACCTGACGCTGACATTCTTCAACAATCCGGGCTGGGCGAAGAAGCAATTGCCGCTTGGTCAGCTCAAGGTCGTCTCCGGTCGGATGGAGACGTACGGGCAGGAGCTTCAGATGGTTCATCCGGACCATGTGCTGGAGCCTGCGCAAGCGCTCGATCTGCCGGAGCGGGAGCCGGTTTATGCCTTGTCCGAGGGGATTACCTCGCGGCGTTTGGTCGACTTTGCCGGGCAGGCTCTGGCCCGAGCGCCGGAGCTTGGCGAGTGGATCGAGCCGAGCCTGCTTGCTTCGCGCGGCTGGCGGGGGTGGCGGGAGGCATTGTCTCAGGCCCATGCCGATCCGGCGCAAGGGGCGGCGCGGGAGCGGTTGGCCTATGACGAGGTATTCGCTAACCAGCTGGCGCTGATGCTGGTGCGGGCGTCGTCGCGGCGGCGGCGGGGGACGCCGCTCAAGGGCGACGGGCGGCTGCGCGACGCGCTGAAGCTGCCTTATGCGCCGACCGGGGCGCAGAGCCGGGCGATCGCCGAGATCGACGGCGACTTGCAGCAGGAGGTGCCGATGCTGCGTCTGCTGCAGGGCGACGTGGGGTCGGGCAAGACCCTGGTGGCGCTGATGGCGATGCTGAGCGCGGTGGAGGCGGGGGCGCAGGCGGCGTTGCTTGCGCCGACGGAAATTCTGGCGCGTCAGCATTTCGAAACCCTGTCGCGGCAGTTGGCGGGGGTACCGGTGACGGTGGCGATCCTCACCGGACGCGACAAGGGGCGGGTGCGCGAGTCGACGCTGATGGGCCTGGCGGACGGCTCAATCGACATTTTGATCGGCACCCACGCCATCTTCCAGGAGAAGGTGGCGTACAAGCGGCTCGGGCTAGCGGTGGTGGACGAGCAGCACCGCTTCGGCGTTGCGCAACGCATGATGCTTGCCGCCAAGGCGGAGCGGCCGCCGCATCTGCTGGTGATGACGGCGACGCCGATCCCGCGGACGCTGACCCTGACGCAGTACGGCGAGATGGACGTCTCCCGGCTGGACGAGATGCCGCCCGGGCGTCAGCCGATTGAGACGCGGGTGCTGTCGTCCGACCGGCTCGATGAGGTGGCGGACGGCCTTGCCCGGCACATTGCGCGCGGCGGACAGGCTTATTGGGTTTGCCCGCTGGTGGAGGAAAGCGAAGCCTCCGACCAGGCCGCGGCGGAGGAGCGGGCGCAGGCGCTTCGCATGCGGTTCGGGGAGAAGGTCGGGCTGGTCCACGGGCGGATGAAGGGCCCGGAGAAGGACGCCGTGATGGCCGCCTTTCAGCGCGCGGAGATTGCGGTGCTGGTGGCTACCACCGTAATCGAAGTCGGCTTGGACGTGCCCAATGCGACACTGATGATCGTGGAAGGGGCGGACCGTTTCGGGCTTGCCCAGCTCCACCAGTTGCGGGGGCGGGTCGGGCGCGGGGAGGGGCGCTCCGTTTGCCTGCTGCTGCGCGGCAATGCGCTGAGCGAGACGGCGCGGGCGCGGCTTGCCTTGCTTCGGGAGAGCAATGACGGCTTTCGCATCGCCGAGGAGGATCTGCGGCTGCGCGGCGCTGGGGAAATCCTCGGCACGAAGCAATCGGGGGAAGCGCAGTTCCGGTTGGCGAGCCCCGAGCAGATCCAGGCGCTGGTGCCCGCCGCGAGCGACGACGCGCGGCTGCTGGTGGACCGCGACGGCGGTTTGGAAGGCGAGCGCGGGCGACCGGCGCGGGTGCTACTCTACCTGATGGAGCGCGACGCGGCGGTGGGGCTGCTTCGAAGCGGATGAGCCTTAGCGGGTGAGAAGGCCGTGGCGCTTCTTTCCGAGGCTGAGGCGGAGCGGCGACTCGTCTTCCAGCACGATCACGAAGGCCGGATCGGAGATGACGACGTTGTTGAGTCGCACCGCCCCTTCGGCGATCTTGCGGCGCGCTTCGCCGTTGGAGGCTGCGAAGCCGAGCACGGTCAGCGCCTGAACAATGCCGAGGCCTTCGCCCTGGACGCGCAAGGTCGGCAGCGATTCGCCGCCCGCGCCTTCTTCAAAAGTGCGCCGCGCGGTTTCGGCGGCTTCGCGGGCGGCATCCCCGCCGTGCGCCATGGCGGTGGCGAGGTCGGCGAGGACCTTTTTCGCATCGTTGATCTCGGCGCCTTGCAGCGCTTCCAACCGGGCGATCTCGTCCAGCGGCAGATCGGTGAACAAGCGCAGGAAGCGGCCAACGTCGGCGTCCTGCGCGTTTCGCCAGAACTGCCAATAATCGTATGGGCTGAGGCTGTCGGCATTGAGCCAAACGGCGCCGCGTTCGCTTTTGCCCATCTTGCCGCCGTCGGCTGTGGTGAGCAGCGGCGTAGTGAGGCCGTAAACCTGGGTGCCGTCGACGCGACGCGCCAGCTCGATGCCGTTGACGATATTGCCCCATTGGTCAGAGCCGCCGAGCTGCAGCCGGCACTCGGCGCGGCGCGACAGTTCCAGGAAGTCGTAGCCCTGGAGGATCATGTAGTTGAATTCGAGGAACGACAGGGATTGTTCGCGGTCGAGGCGGAGCTTGACGCTGTCGAAGCTCAGCATCCGGTTGATCGAGAAATGCTGGCCGATTTCGCGCAGGAACGGGATGTACTCCAAGCGGTCGAGCCACTCGGCATTGTCCATCATCACCGCGTCGGTTGTGCCGTGGCCGAAGGTGAGGAAGCGTTCGAAGACGCGCTTGATCGAGGCAACGTTGGAGGCGATCGTCTCGTCCGTCATCAGCTTCCTGGCTTCGTCCTTGAAGCTGGGGTCGCCGATCTTGCCGGTGCCGCCGCCCATGAGAACGATCGGCTTGTGGCCGGCCTGCTGGAGGCGGCGGAGCATCATGATTTGCACCAGGCTGCCGACGTGAAGCGAGGGCGCGGTGGGATCGAAGCCGATGTAGCCGGGCACAATCTGCTTCAGCGCCAGGGCATCGAGCCCTTCGGCGTCGGTGAGCTGATGGATGTAGCCGCGCGAGGACAGCAGGTTTAGGAGCTCGGATCGGTATTCGGTCATGGTGCAACGCGCCTAACATGGAGGTCATGGCTTGCAAACCTACCGGCTGGTTCCCCACCCCGATGCGCCGCCCGACAGACTGACGAGCCTGGAGGTCGATGTGAGGATCGACGGGGAGGAAATCTCCGTCGACTTCCGCGCCGAGCCGCGCGACGCGGTGCTGATGCAGCCTTGGCGCGAGGGGCTGCGCACCGACGGGCTGTGGGAGACGACCTGCTTCGAATTGTTCTTCAAGCCGGAGGGCGGCGAGGCTTATTTCGAGTTCAACTTCGCGCCGTCCACGGACTGGGCGGCCTACCGGCTGAGCGGCTACCGGGCGGGGATGGAGACGCTGGCGGCGCCGCTCGATTTCTGCATCAGCGCCTGGCCTTGGGCCGAGGTGGACCTCGTCTCGATCGACCTCGACCTCGGCTTCCTGCCGCCGGGCAAGGCGCGGCTCGGCATCTCGGCAATTATCGAGGAAGTGAGCGGGCGGCGCTCTTACTGGGCGCTTGCTCATGGGCCGGGAGAGCCCGATTTCCACAACGATGCTTGCTTCGCGCTGGAAGTGGAGGCAGCAGCGAAACCATGAAAACCGGTCTCGATCGCCTGCTTGAAGACGCCTCGCTGCGCGCGCCGCTCCAGGGCCGCCGCGTGGCGCTTCTCGCCCATCCCGCCTCCGTCACGCGCGACCTGACGCACAGCCTCGACGCGCTCGCCGCGACCGGGCTGAACGTCACCGCCGCCTTCGGGCCGCAGCATGGGCTTCGCGGCGACAAGCAGGACAATATGGTGGAGACGGACGACTTCACCGATCCCGATCACAACATTCCGGTGTTCAGCCTCTATGGCGAAGTGCGCCGGCCGACGGGGCAGTCGATGGGAACGTTCGACACCATCCTGATCGACCTTCAGGATGTCGGCTGCCGGATCTACACCTTCATCACGACGCTTCTCTACGTGCTGGAAGCCGCCGCGCAGCACGGGAAGACGGTGTGGGTGCTTGACCGGCCCAACCCGGCGGGGCGGCCGATCGAGGGGCTGACGCTCCTGCCCGGCTGGGAGAGCTTCGTCGGCGCGGGCCCGATTCCGATGCGGCACGGGCTGACGCTTGGCGAGCTCGGCCATTGGTTCATCGAGCACTTCAAGCTCGACATCGATTACCGGGTGATCGAGATGGAAGGCTACCAGCCCGACGCGGGCCCGGGCTTCGGCTGGCCGGAGGAGCGCATCTGGATCAACCCGAGCCCCAATGCCGCGAACCTCAACATGGCGCGCGCTTATGCCGGAACGGTGATGCTGGAGGGTGCGACCCTGTCGGAAGGGCGAGGGACCACGCGGCCGCTGGAGCTGTTCGGCGCGCCCGACATCGACGCCAACGGCGTGCTTCGCGAGATGCGGCGGCTTGCGCCGCAATGGCTTGAGGGCTGCGCACTTCGGCCCTGCTGGTTCGAGCCGACCTTTCACAAGCATGTCGGCGCCCTGTGCAGCGGCCTTCACATCCATGCGGAGGGCGCGTTCTACGACCACCAGGTGTTTAAGCCGTGGCGGCTGCAGGCGGCGGCGTTCAAGGCGATCCGGCGGCTCTACCCCGACTACCCGCTGTGGCGCGACTTCCCCTACGAATATGAATTCGGCAAGCTTGCCATCGACGTGATCAACGGCGGCCCGGGCCTGCGCGAGTGGGTGGACGATGCGGGCGCGGAAGCCGGCGATCTCGACGCGCTAACGGTGCCGGACGAGCAAGCCTGGGCCGAGGAACGGCGACGGTTCCTGCTCTACTGAGGAGACGACCCGGCGCGCAGCGCGGCGAGGCGCTCGGCGATCGCGTCTTCGCGGCGCAGCGCTTCCACTTCGGCCAAGCGGGCCGCGTCGCCGGTGGGCGAAAAGCCGAGGCTGGCGCCGCCGGAGGCGCCGATGGCACGCTCGAACAAGGCTTCGGCGCGGGACATCTTGCGCTGGAGCGGATCGCGGGCGGACGTGCTCCCCGCCGACGCTTCGGCCTGTGCGGCTTCGAACGCGGCGAGTTCCTTCTGCATCTCCAGCTTGCGCGCACGGAGAGCCGTCAGGCTTTCGGCCAGGCGCGCGGCTTGCTCTACCGCCTCCCGCTCGGAGGTTGCGGCCTGCTTTGCCTGCTCTTCACAGTCGATTTGCCGGGCGACAGCGGCTTCGGCGAGGTCAGGGCGGTCCTTGGAAAGGGCGTAGCGCGCCTGCTCGGTGAGCGTCTCGACCTGCTCGCGGAGCGTCTGCTGGCGACGCTGGGCGTGGAGGCGCTTGGTGTCGGCGCGCTCGATGCACTCGCGAGCTTCGTCTTCCGCGCGCGCGACCTGGCGGATCGCCTCGCGCATCAGGCTGGTGCCGCTTGCCCGTTCGGCAAAGGAGACGGTGGTGTCCGCCGCCGCGGAAAGGACGTTCTGAACGCGAACGAAGATGGAGTCGGCCATTGCTTGCTCCTTGAAGGTCGGCGGCAGCTTAGAGTGCGGCGTGAACGGCGCAAGATGTCAGCTCTTGCGGCTGAGCGTCCGCATCGCCTCGTCGAGGCCGCTCAGGGTGAGCGGGTACATGCGGTCGTTCATCAGCTGGCGGACCATCTGGGTGGACTGGGTGTAATTCCAATATTGCTCGGCGGTAGGGTTGAGCCACACGGCGCTGGGGTAGGTGGTGGTGAGGCGCTGCAGCCAGGTGGCGCCGGCTTCCTCGTTATAATGCTCCACCGAGCCGCCGGGATGGCTGATCTCGTAAGGGCTCATCGACGCGTCACCGACGAAGACGAGCTTGTAGTCGTGGCCGAATTTGTGGAGCACGTCCCACGTCGGCGTGCGCTCGGAGAAGCGGCGGCGATTGTCCTTCCACAGGCTCTCGTAAGGGCAATTGTGGAAGTAGAAGAATTCGAGGTTCTTGAACTCGGACGTGGCCGCGGAGAACAGCTCCTCGCAGACCTTGATGTGCGGGTCCATGGAACCGCCGACGTCGAGGAAGAGGAGCAGTTTCACCGCATTGTGGCGCTCGGGCCGCATGCGGATGTCCAGCCAGCCCTTGCGCGCGGTGCCATCGATCGTGCCGTCGATATCGAGTTCGTCCGCGGCGCCTTCGCGGGCGAAGCGGCGCAGGCGGCGAAGCGCGACCTTGATGTTGCGGGTGCCGAGTTCCTGGGCGTTGTCGAGGTTCTTGAATTCGCGCTTGTCCCAAACCTTGAGCGCGCGGCCGTGCTTGCCTTCGCCGCCGATGCGGACGCCTTCGGGGTTGTAGCCGCCATGGCCGAAGGGCGAAGTGCCGCCGGTGCCGATCCACTTGTTGCCGCCCTGGTGGCGCTCCTTCTGCTCCTCCAGCCGCTTCTTCAGCGTCTCCATGATCTCTTCCCAGGAGCCGAGCGATTTCACCTCGGCCATCTGCTCTGGGGTCAGATACTGCTCGGCGATTTTCCTGAGCCATTCCTCCGGGATTGGAACCGCTTCCGGGCCGTAGCTTGTTTCCAACCCCTTGAAGACCTTGCCGAACACCTGGTCGAAGCGGTCAAGCAGCGCCTCGTCCTTCACGAAGGTGGCGCGGGCGAGGTAGTAGAATTCCTCCGGGCTGGCGGCGATGACCTCCGCCCTGAGCGCCTCGAGCAAAGTAAGGTGCTCCTTCAGCGACGCCGAAATGCCGGCGGCGCGAAGCTCGTCAACGAAGGAAAAGAACATGGGCGTCGCTTTAGCGGGGGCGGGGGGCGCAGGCCAGCGCCGCTTGGTTAACCGCGCTTCAACCATTCGCCTTTACTCCGGCAGGCTCCTGAAGGACGCGGGGTGAACAGAGTGGCGACAGTGGCGATGACTCAGGCGGACGGCGAGGCGATCGGGATCGTTGCGCGCAATTGCGGCACGCTGGCGATCGAGTGCAGCGATGTTTCGGGATATGTCGCCGGGGTGTCCGAGCGGATCTCGTCCAACCTGCGGACGCTGGACACACTTGAGGAAGTCACTGGGCGGCTGCTCGCCGACCAGGCGCGGGTGGCGGAATCAACCGACGAGGCGCGGGTGCTTGCCGAGCAGGCGCGCGACAAGCTCGCGCTGGGGCGCGCCGCAATCGAGGACACGATCGGCATCTTCAGCGGGCTTACCGAATTGGTCGTGCAGCTCGGCGACCGGATGAGCGGCTTTGCCGAAGCGATGGGCAAGGTGCAGCGCGTCTCGGCAAGCATCGAGAGCATCGCCTACAAGACCAACATGCTTGCACTCAACGCCACCATCGAGGCGGCGCGGGCAGGAGAGGCGGGCAGGGGCTTTGCCGTCGTCGCCGCCGAAGTGAAGAAGCTTGCCCAGGATACGCGTGCCGCGACCAGCGACATTGCGGCCACCGTGGCGTCGCTAACCAGCGAAGCGGAAGCGGTGACGTCTGAAATCGAGACCGGAGTCGAGCGCAGCCGGATCGCGCAGGCAGGGTTTGCGACGATCACCGGCACGGTGCGCGACGTCGCCGACATCGTGGGCCTCGTCGACCGGCAGACCGACGGCATTGCGCAGTCCACCAGCCACATCCAGCAAAGCGTGGACCGGATGAAGTCGGGGCTGACCGATTTCGCGCAGGATGCGCGGGCCAATGGCGGCGAGCTGCAGCGGGCCCATAGCCGCTTGTCCTCGCTGGAACTGATGAGCTGCGATATGCTCGACCGGCTCGCCAATTGCGGGGTTCGGATCGACGACACGCCGTTCATCGAACTTGCCCGGGCAACGGCGGCGGACCTTCAGCGGATGGTGGAGCAGGCTGTTGCGGCCGGCGAGATCGGCTATGACGACGTATTCGACACCGAATACGTGCCGATGCCCGGCACCACCCCGGTGCAATATACCACCCGCTTCTGCGACTTCGCCGACGCGCGCATCCGGCCGATCCTTGATGCGCTGACCGCCGCCGATCCGCGGCACATCGGCGGGGTGGTGAGCGACATCAACGGCTGGCTTCCCACCCACCTTTCCGAACGGTCGCTGCCGCAGGGGCCGGATCCGGCTTGGAATGCGAAGAACTGTCGCAACCGGCGCAATCTGCTGGACGACACGACCCGGCGGGCGATTGCGAGCGACAAGGAGTCGATGCTGGTCACCTACCGGATCGTGCTTGGCGAAGGGAGCTACCTGCCGGTCAAGAACGTGTTCGTGCCCTTGGTGTTCGGCGGCAGGCGCTGGGGCAATTTCGAACTCGCTTATCGCGACGATGCGATGGTCATCCCGGACGCCTGAACAGCGGAGCGTTCGAGGCGGGCGAGCGAGAAGCTTCCCGCGCCGAGCAGTGCCTGAACGAACAGCAGTACCGTCCAGAAGACCGGGAATTGCCAGCCGCCGCCGGGGTTGCTGAAGGTCCAGCCGTTGCCGAGATGCTGGAGCGCGGCGCCGATCATCAGTGGCACGAAGGCCAGGCTGACCAGACGTACCTGGACGCCGGCGATCAGCGCGAGGCCGCCGGCGATCTCCGCGGCGATGACGACATGGCCCAGTACCGGCGGGTAGCCGATGGAGCCGAAGTAAGCGGCGGTGCCGGCGGGCGTGAAGGTCAAGACCTTGAGGATCAGTCCGTGGGCAAGGAACAGGATGCCCATGGAGACGCGGAGCAGGAAAGCGGCGTGGTCGGAAAGCTGGTTCTGGTTCATGTCTCTTCCCCTTGATGATGCGCCGCCGGGTGCCGGCAGCCGATGGGGGAGGAGATAAGGCTGTTCGTGCGAGCAGCGCCATTGGCGAAGATGGCAATGCTTCTTTGCAGCTGCGCACAGGCGCTTTAGTCGGCCTGCCCCTCCATGCGCGGGCGCAGTTTGATCATCTCGGCTGAGATGAAGTCGATGAACGCACGGACACGGGCGGTGCGGCGCAGGTCCTCATGGACGAGGAGCCAGAAGTCGGTGGAGACGTCTGGGAGGGGATCGCCGATGCGCTGGAGCCCGCCTTCGTCTTCGGCGAGGTAGCAGGGAAGGACAGCGAGCCCCATGCCGCTGCGCGCGGCCTGGGCGACGGCGTTGAACGAGCTTGCCTTGAAGCCGATCCGGTCCGCGGAGACGTTGTCGGCGATCCAGCGATGGACGCTGAGGTGGGACAGGCTGTCGTCGAGGCCGATCCACTGGTGGGCCCGCGACAGATCGGCGCCGCCCGCCGAGGCGAGGTAGGAGGGGGCGCCGTAGATCGCGAAGGCGATCCCGCTCAGGCGGCGGCCGTGAAGGTTCTCCGGTGGTTTCAGCGATGGGCGAAGGGCAACGTCCGCGTCGCGGCGCGAGAGGTTGAGGAATTCGTTGCCGGTGATCAGTTCGACGCAGATTTCCGGGTAGATCTGGCGGAACCTGCCGCAGAGCGGGGTAACGGTGGCGATCATCGTGTCGGTGGTGGTGACCCGCACGGTGCCGCTTGGGCGAAGGTCCTCGCCGGCGAGCTGGCGTTCGAGCGCAAGTACATCTTCATCGAGGCGCCCGGCGAGCTGGATCACCGCTTCGCCGGCCGCGGTTGGGGCGTAGCCGTCGCGGCGGCGATCGAAGAGGCGAACGCCCAACTGCTCCTCGATCGCGCCGATGCGGCGGAAGACGGTGCTGTGGTTGACCTTGAGACTGCGGGCGGCGCCCGACAGGGAGCCGGAGCGGCCTACGCTGAGCACGTAGAGCAGATCGTCCCACGCGAGGTTCCTGTGCATGCCTGCAAACTCCCCTTGCTCTTTTCCCGAATTCCCCGGCGTAGGCTAACAGGCTTAGATCGGCCTCGCAAAGGAGGAACATCGATATGCGTCTTTACTACACACCAGGTGCCTGCTCGCTTGCACCGCACATCGTTGCCCGCGAGGCGGGGCTGGATTTCGAACTGGCGAAGGTCGACCTCGCGGCCAAGACTCTGGAGGATGGCGGTGATTATCTCGCGATCAATCCAAAGGGCTCGGTGCCGGCGCTGGCGCTGGACGAGGGGCTGGTGCTGACGGAAGCGGCTGTGCTGGTCCAGTATCTCGCCGACCGCGCGCCGGAAGCGAAGCTGCTGCCGGCCGCGGGGACGATCGAGCGCTACGTCGCGCAGGAATGGCTGAATTTCATCGCCACCGAGCTCCACAAGGGGTTCGGGCCGTTGTGGAAGAAGGATACGCCGGCGGAGGTGCGGGAGAGCACCAAGGCGGTGCTTGCGACCAAGTTCGCGTATCTTGAACGCATCCTGGCGGGGCGGCGGTTTTTGACCGGCGACAGCTTCTCGGCGGCCGATGCTTATGCCTTCAATATCCTTGGCTGGGCGAAGTTCATGGCGATCGATCTCGGCCGCTGGACCAACCTCACCGCTTATATCGCCCGCGTCGGCGCCCGGCCGAAGGTGCGGGAAGCGTTGATCGCCGAAGGTCTGCTCAGCGCCGACGAAGCGGCGTAAGGGGAGGGGTGCGCTGGAGGGCGCGCCCCTATTCCGCTTTGCCGAGGGCGGGGCTTGGGCGGTTCGAAACCTGACGCTTGCCGTCGATCACGATCGGCGAGGCGACGCCGGGCGTGCCATCCAGATCGAGCCGCATGCCGCGCGCGACGACCTGCGGATCGGCGAAGACCTGGTCGACGCGGTTGATCGGGCCCGCGGGAACGCCTGCGATGGCTAACGCGGAAAGCAGCTCGTCCTTGTCGCGCTGAAGGAGCGCAGCGCCGAGGGTGGCGCTTAGGGCTTCGCGGTTGCCGACGCGGGCTGCGTTGCTTGCGAAGCGTTCATCGTCGGGGAGCGCCGGCAGACCGAGGAGCTGGCACAGCTTGCGGAACTGGCCGTCATTGCCGACGGCGACGATGACCCAACCGTCCCGAACCTCGAATGTCTGGTAGGGCGCGATATTTGGATGGGCGTTGCCGAGGCGCTTCGGGGCTTCGCCGGAGACGAGATAGTTCATCGCCTGGTTGGCGAGGACGGAAACCTGAGTGTCGAGCAGAGCCATGTCGATGTGGCAGCCGCGGCCGCTTTGCGCCCGGCCGTGAAGGGCGGCGAGGATCGCGTTGGAGGCGTAAATGCCGGTGAAGATGTCGGCGAACGCCACGCCGATCTTCTGCGGCTCTCCGGCCGGATCGCCGGTCAGGTCCATGATCCCGCCCATGCCCTGGATCATGAAATCGTAGCCGGCGCGCGGCGCGTAGGGGCCGTTTTGCCCGAAGCCGGTGATCGAGCAGTAGATCAGCCGCGGGTTCAGCGCAGAGAGGGAGGCGTAATCGAGCCCGTATTTCGCAAGGCCGCCGACCTTGAAATTCTCGATCAATATGTCGGCTTCGGCGGCGAGTGCGCGGATGCGGTCGCGGCCTTCTTCGGTCTCGAAATCGATTGCGAGCGAGGTCTTGCCGCGATTGCAGGCGTGGAAATAGGCCGCGCTGCCTTCGCCTTCCACAAAGGGCGGGCCCCAGCCGCGGGTGTCGTCGCCGCTGCCGGGACGCTCGATCTTGGTCACTTCGGCGCCCAGGTCGGCGAGCAGCTGGCCCGCCCACGGCCCGGCGAGGATCCGGGCCAGCTCGAGCACCTTCAGTCCGGCGAGCGGCTGGTCCACTTCAGAAAGCCGGGATGCCTGTGATCGCGCGGCCGAGGATCAGGCCGTGGACGTCGTGGGTGCCTTCGTAGGTGTTCACCGTCTCGAGGTTCGCTGCGTGGCGCATGACCTGGAATTCGGCGGAAATGCCATTGCCGCCGTGCATGTCGCGTGCCGTCCGGGCGATGTCGAGCGCCTTGCCGACATTGTTGCGCTTGATCAGGCTGATCGCGTCCGGGATGAGGTTATCTTCGTCCATCATCCGGCCGACGCGAAGCGCCGCCTGGAGGCCGAGCGTAATCTCGGTGATCATGTTGGCGAGCTTCATCTGAACGAGCTGGGTCGCCGCGAGGGGACGGCCGAACTGCTTGCGGTCGAGCGTGTAGGTGCGGGCGGCGTGGTAGCAGGCTTCGGCGGCACCCATCGCGCCCCAGGCAATGCCGTAGCGGGCGCGGTTGAGGCAGCCGAACGGGCCGCGAAGACCGCTGACGTTGGGCAGCAGATTTTCCTCAGGCACTTCGACATTGTCCATCACGATCTCGCCGGTGATGGAGGCGCGAAGCGAGAGCTTCTGGCCGATCTTCGGCGCGGAGAGGCCGGCCATGCCCTTTTCGAGGATGAAGCCGCGAATTTTGCCGTCATGAGCGTCGGACTTCGCCCAGACGACGAAGACGTCGGCGATCGGCGAGTTGGTGATCCACATCTTGGAGCCGGAGAGGCGGTAGCCGCCGTCAACTTTCGTGGCGCGGGTGCGCATCGATCCGGGGTCGGAGCCAGCGTCGGGCTCGGTGAGGCCGAAGCAGCCGACCCATTCGCCGCTTGCCAGCTTGGGCAGGTATTTGCGCTTCTGCTCTTCCGACCCGTAAGCGTTGATCGGGTGCATGACGAGGCTGGACTGAACGCTCATCGCCGAGCGATAGCCGCTGTCAACCCGCTCCACCGCCCGGGCGACCAGCCCGTAGCTGACATAGTTCAGGCCGGCGCCGCCATATTCCACCGGCACCGTCGCGCCGAGCAGGCCGAGCTCACCCATTTCGCGCATGATCTCGCGGTCGAAATCTTCGCTCAGATAGGCTTCGGTGACCCGCGGCTGGAGGCGCTCCTGGGCGTAACCTTCGGCGGTGTCGCGGACGAGGCGTTCTTCGTCGGAAAGCTGCGCATCGAGCAGGAAGGCGTCGGCCCAATCGAGGGCTGCGATTGCGGGATCGGACATGATTTCCTCAACGAGTGACGGATTGCCGCTCCCTTCGCGCGGATGGGGCTTTGTGTCTACTCCCCGGGTGCTTCGCGCACGGGAAGGGGACGCGGGAACTTGCCTTTGGTGCGGCTGGTGAGGTGGAAGCGCAGGCAGCGGTCGCAGCGGTAAGGGAGAAGGTGGATGCCGCTCTCACGCGCGACAGCGGCGGCGTCTTCGCGGGAGGCGAAGCGTCTTTTGCGTTCGCAGATGCTTTGCCGGGTGCGCATGGAAGCGCTTTAGCGGGAACGGGGGCTTTGCGCAGCAGGGGCAGCGGCGCTAGGCAGCGCGGCCCATGACGACGCACGCGCCTCCCGCCGTCCTCGGCCTCGACTTCGGCACGACCAATTCGGTCGCCGCCGTTGCGCACGGCGGCGAGTCGAGGCTGGTGCCGCTTCAGGGGCCGGACGGGGTGGACCCGGTGTTCCGCTCTGCGCTTTGTTTTTGGGAGGAGGAGACACGAATCGCGGTGGAGGCGGGGCCTTGGGCGGTTGCCGAGTATCTCGAATATCCGGAGGGCAGCCGCTTCATCCAGTCGTTCAAGTCGGTGGCAGCCTCGCCGAGCTTCGAACATGCAACGATCTTCGAACGGCGGCACAGCTTCGAAGATCTAGCCCGAACGTTCCTGCGCAAGATGGCGGAGCGGTCGCGCGGCGCCTTGAGCGGCAAAGCTCCGCGGGTGGTGGTCGGAAGGCCGGTGGCGTGGGCGGGGCACCGGGCGGATGAGGCTCTCGCGCGGCAACGCTACGATGCGGCCTTTTCGGGCCTCGGGGCGGAGGTTCACTATGTTTACGAGCCGCTGGGGGCGGCGTTCAGCTTCGCATCGTCGTTGCGGGAGGCGGCCACGGTTCTGGTGGCCGACTTCGGCGGCGGGACCAGCGACTTTTCGGTGGTGCGGATCGAGAAACCGGGCGCGGCGAAGCGCTGCGTTCCGCTCGGCCACGCCGGTGTCGGCATTGCCGGCGATCATTTCGATCACCGGATCCTCGACAACCTCGTCATGCCGCTGCTCGGCAAGGGCGGGTCCTACCGGTCGTTCGACAAGGTGCTGGAGATTCCGGGCGGCTATTTCGACGATTTCGGCGACTGGTCGCGCTTGGCCTTCATGCGCAACCGCAAGACGCTGGCGGAGCTCGCCAAGCTGAAGCGCGCGGCGATCGATCCGGAGCCGATCGGGCGAATGATCGCGGTGGTGGAGCAGGAGCTCGGCTACCGATTGTACGACGCGGTGGGCCAGGTGAAGCGGGCGCTTTCGGCAGCGGAGACAGCGAACTTCCGCTTCAGCGGCGGCGGGCTGTCGATCGAAGCGGCGGTGACGCGGGAGGCGTTTGAGGGGTGGATCGCGGCCGACATCGAGCGGATCGCGCAGACGCTGGACCAGGCGCTGGCCGCCGCAGGCATGCGTTCGGCGGAGATCGACCGCGTGTTCCTGACCGGCGGCAGTTCGCTCATCCCGCGGATCCGGCGGCTCTTCATTGAGCGCTTTGGCGCGGAGCGGATCGCAAGCGGTAATGAGCTCACGTCGATTGCCCACGGCCTTGCGCTGATCGGCGAGCAGGAGGAGCTTGGCGCGTGGGCGGCGTGAGGCGCGCGCCGAAGCGGGTGAAGGTCTACTTCGACGGCGGCTGCCGGCCCAATCCCGGCAAGATCGAAGTCGCTGTCGTGGCGCGGGGCAAGAGCTACTTCGTCGACGACCTGGGCGAGGGAACAAGCAGCGACGCGGAGTGGCGGGCGCTTTTGGCGGCGCTGGAGGTTGCGCGATCTTTGGGAGCGGACGATCTCGAGCTGATCGGCGACTGCGCGAACGTCATCGCCCAGTCGAAGGGGGAGGCACCGTGCAGAAGCGCCGCTGCCGCACAATACCGGGAGACGCTGCAGGCGGCCGGAGGGTCGCGGGTTAAAATCCGTTGGGTGCGCCGCAACCAGAACCTTGCCGGCATCGCTTTGGAGCGGCGGCGAAGCTGCCCCTGACGGACGCTGGCGGACAGGGTGGGATTCGAACCCACGGTAGGCTTCCACCTACGGCGGTTTTCAAGACCGCTGCCTTAAACCACTCGGCCACCTGTCCTTGCGTCGGCAATCCTGTAAGCGCCACCGGGCCGGCTGTGCAAGCCGCGCGGTGAGCCGAGTTCCCCCTTCGCGGCGGGTGTGGCATCACCCAAAGTGAGCGGAGACATTGATTTGCGTAACATTTTCCTACTGGCGGCGGCTTCTTTGGCCTTTGCGGTGCCGGGTTCGTCCAGCCAGGCGCAGACCGGGCGCTACAGCGCGCAAGGGTTTGCCGACTACCTGCCGAGGCTTCAGGCGCGGGCGCTTGCCGCCGGGGTGAGCCGCCGCACGGTGGAGCAGGTGTTCCCGACGCTGACCTTCAGCGCCCGTACGATTGAGCTCGACCAGGCGCAGCCGGGCGGAACGGCAGGGTCGTCGGCGACGCCGCCGTTTGAGCCCTACCGCCAGCGCCACGTCAATGCGGCCCTGATTTCGGGCGGGCAGCGGCGCTACCAGAGCAATTTCACCCGCCTGCAGGAGATCGGGCGGCGCTACGGCGTCGAGCCGTCGATCCTGATCGCGATCTACGGCCACGAGACCAGCTACGGCGCGATCACCGGCAATTTCGACGTACTGAACAGCCTTGCGTCCCTTGCTTATGAGGGGCGGAGGGAGGATCTGTTCGCATCCGAATTCGTCGCCGCGCTGAAGATGATCGAGAGGGGGGTGCCGAGGAGCCGGCTGAAGAGCAGCTGGGCGGGCGCAATGGGGTATCCGCAGTTCCTGCCGTCCGTGTACCTGCGCCTTGCCGCCGATGGCGACGGCGATGGCGATTCCGACATCTGGAACAGCGAAGCCGACGCGCTGGCGTCGATCGCCAACTACTTCTCCAAGTCGGGCTGGAAGCCGAGCGTGCCTTGGGGCGTGGCGGTGAGCGTTCCGGCCGGCTTCAACCGCGCGGCGGTTGCGAACCGGCTGCGGGCGCCACGTTGCCCCCGGGTGTTCGAGCGCCACAGCCGCTGGATGAGCGTCGGTGAGTGGCGGCGGATGGGCATCGAGCTGCGCGGCGGCAATGGCTTGCGCGACAGCGAGCTGGCGTCGCTGATCGAGCCGGACGGCCCGGGTAACACGGCGTACCTTCTGACCACCAATTACCGCACGATCCTCGATTACAATTGCTCGAACTTCTACGCTTTGTCGGTGGGGCTGCTCGCCGACGCGGTGAAGCGCTGAGCCACTGGCGAAGCGGCGGGGGAGTGGTTAAGATCGAACAACGAAGCGGCGTGTGGCCGCATCTGCAAAGCTGGGGTGAATTCTTAATCATGAAGCGCAACGCACTCCTTCTGCTCGCTTTCGGCGCCGCAATCGCGCTTCCGGCAACCGCCGCTGCGCCGCCCTTCGATACCGCGGCGCCGGTGGCGTACATGGTCGACCTTTCCTCGGGAGCGGTGCTGTACGCGAAGGATGCGGACCGCCGCATTCCGCCCGCGTCGATGGCGAAGATGATGACCACCCACTTGGCCTTTCACCTGATCAAGCGCGGCGAAGTGAAGCTCAGCCAGATGTGCGAAGTCAGGCCGGAGACGTGGCGCCAGTGGCATGGGCCGGAAGCGGGATCGACCATGTTCCTTTCCGCCGGCGAGCAGGTCAGCGTCGAGAACCTCCTGCACGGCATCGTGACTCTTTCGGGCAACGACGCGTCGGTTGTGCTTGCCGAGTGCCTTGCTGGCACCGAGCCTGCCTTTGCGCAGCGCATGACCGAAGAGGCCAAGCGCCTCGGCATGAACAATTCGGCGTTCGGCAATTCCAACGGCTGGCCGGACGAGGGGCGCACCTTCACCACCGCGCGCGACCTCGCGACGCTGGCCAAGGCGACGATTGAGGAAACGCCCGACCTCTACAAGACCTTCTACCAGAAGCGCGACTTCACCTGGGGCAAGACCTTGGGCTCCGGCCAGGCGATCACCCAAGGCAACCGCAACCCGATCCTCGGCAAGATCGCCGGCGCCGACGGGCTCAAGACCGGCCATACGGCAGAGGCCGGCTACGGTTTCACCGGATCGGCCGAGCAGAATGGGCGGCGGATCATCATGGTCGTCGCGGGCCTCGGCAGCTTCAACCAGCGAATCGATGAATCGGTGAAGTTCATGGATTGGGGCTTCCGCGCGTGGAAGGCGCAGGAGCTGTTCAAGGCGGGAGAGAAGGTCGGCACGGCGCAGGTCCAGCTCGGATCGGACGACGAGGTCGGGCTGGTGGCGCCGCGCAACCTTGCCGTCACGCTGCCCGCGGGCTCCAACACAGCCAACATGCGGGTGAAGGTAGTTTATCAAGGGCCGTTGAAGGCGCCGATCAAGAAGGGCCAGCAGATCGCCAGCCTGGAAATCCAGACGCCGGACACGCCCCCGCAGACGGTGCCGCTGGTCGCCGACAAGGATGTCGGCGAGGCGGGCTTCTTTGGCCGCATGTGGGCGGGCATCGCCTCGCTGTTCGGCTAAGTGCCGGGCCGCTTCATCACGCTGGAAGGCGGGGAGGGCGTCGGCAAGTCGACTCAGGTGAGGCGGCTCGCCGAGGCGCTGCGAGCGCGGGGTCTGGAGGTGGTCGAGACGCGCGAGCCGGGGGGGAGTGCGGGCGCCGAAGCGATCCGCAAGCTGCTTCTGGAAGGGGAGGGCGACCGCTGGACGGCGGAGGCCGAGGCCTTGCTGTTCGCCGCGGCGCGTGCCGATCATGTCGCCAAGACCATCCGGCCAGCGCTTGAGCGTGGCGCCTGGGTGCTGTGCGATCGTTTCCTCGACAGCTCAATCGCGTATCAGGGCGCGGCGGGCGGCGTGGGCAATGACGCCATTCGGGCTTTGCATGCGGTTGGGAGCGAGGGCTTCCTGCCGGACCGGACCCTGCTGCTCGAGCTGGAGCCCGATGCTGCGGCGGAGCGCCTGTCGCGGCGCGATCTCGATGGGTCCGACCGGATCGGAGGCCGGGGCGGGGGTTTCCACGAGCGGGTTTCGCAAGGCTTCCGCGCACTTGCCGACGAAGAGCCGGAGCGCTTTCGCCGGGTCGATGCCTGGGGCGACGCGGATGCGGTCACAGCGCGGCTGCTTGGCGCGCTTGAGGACCTGCTGTGACTCCCTTGTTTGGGCATGAGGCGGCGGTTGCCGGCTTTCGCGACAGCCTGGACAGCGGGCGCCTGCACCACGCCTGGCTACTGGCGGGCCCGCAGGGGATCGGCAAGGCGCTATTCGCCGAGAAGGCGGCGCTTCGTGTGCTGGCGCAGGGGCAGGGGCCGGTGGACGCGCCGGCGCTTGACGTGCCGGAGCAGCATCCGGCCGCTAGGTTGGTAGCGGCGGGAAGCCATCCCGATCTGATGAAGCTTGAGCGGCTGGTGAAGGAGACCAGCTCTACGGGTGAGCTGGCGCGGTCGATCAGCGTCGATCAGGTGCGCGGGCTGCAGCGGCTGTTTTCAACCACCGCTTCCTTGTCGCCGTGGCGGGTGGTGATCATCGATTCGATCGACGATCTGGAACGCAACGCGGCCAACGCGCTTCTCAAGAATTTGGAGGAGCCGCCGCCGCACAGCCTGTTCCTGCTGGTCAGCCACGCGCCGGAGCGGCTGCTTCCGACGATCCGTTCGCGCTGCCGGCAGATCCGCTTCGCTACCCTCCCGGCTGACGCCATGACGTCAGCCTTACGCTCCGCCGCGCCCGATGCGGACGAGCGGGAAATCGCCGAGCTGATCGAAGCAGGGCAGGGCTCGCCGGGGCGGGCGCTTGCCTGGCGCGGCCTCGACATTGCGGGGCTTGACCGGGTGATGGAGGCGCTGTCTCGCGAGGGCGACGCAAGCAATGCCAAGCGCGCGGCGCTGGCCCAGGCCCTCGCTATAAAGTCCGCGCAGCCGCGCTACGAGGCATTCCTAACGCGGGCGCCGTCCTTCATCGCGGCCGCGGCGCGGGAGCGGAGCGGTGCCGCGCTTGCCGATGCGGTTCGGCTTTGGGAACGGGCGCAGGGGCTTGCGTCGAGCGCGCGCGGGCTGAGCCTGGAGACGGAAAGCGTGGTGTTCGAGCTCTGCGGAATGCTTGCCGCACTGGCGCCGGCGCAGAAGAAGGCGGCCTGACCCTACCGCCGCCGGATTTCACCCGCTAAAGCCCGTCCATGTCCGATCCCTATTACCTCACCACCGCGATCAACTACCCCAACGGCCCGCCCCATGTCGGCCATGCCTATGAGGCGATCACCAGCGACGTCATTGCCCGGTTTCAGCGGATGATGGGGCGCGAAGTCTTCTTCATGACCGGCACCGACGAGCACGGCCTGAAGATGGCGCAAGCCGCGCGCGAGCAGGGCGTGGCGCCGCTAGCGCTGGCAGACGAAATGTCTTCGCTTTTCAGGGCGATGGATGAGCGTCTTGAGATTTCCTACGACCGCTTCATCCGCACCACCGAACCCGCCCATCACGAAGCGAGCCAGAAAATCTGGCAGGCGATGGCGAAGCGTGGCGACATCTACCTCGGCCGCTACGAAGGTTGGTATTCGGTTCGCGACGAAGCTTATTATGACGAGGAAGAGCTGGTCGTCGCCGACACGGGCGAAAAGCTCTCGCCGCAGGGAACCGCAGTCGAGTGGACGGTGGAGGAGAGCTGGTTCTTCAAGCTTTCCGCTTATGGCGACAAGTTGCTCGCGCATTATGAGGCCAACCCCGGCTTCATCCGGCCGGAGGCGCGGCGCAATGAGGTGATGCGCTTCGTGGAGGGTGGTCTTTCCGACCTGTCCATCTCCCGCACCAGCTTCGACTGGGGCGTGAAGGTTCCGGGCAGCGACAACCACGTCATGTACGTGTGGCTCGACGCGCTTACCAACTACCTCACCGGCGTCGGCTATCCCGACACACAATCAGACACTTACAAGAGGTTCTGGCCGGCCGATCTGCATGTCATCGGCAAGGATGTCGTCCGTTTCCATGCGGTTTACTGGCCGGCGTTCCTGATGTCGGCGGGGCTGCCGCTGCCGAAGCAGGTGTTCGGCCACGGCCACGTGCTGCTTCGCGGGCAGAAGATGTCGAAATCGGCAGGCAATGTCGTCGGGCCGGAGGAGATGGTGAAGGCCTTCGGGGTAGACGCGGTGCGCTACTTCCTGGTGCGCGACGTCACCTTCGGGCAGGACGGCAGCTACAGCCCCGAAGCGATCGTCACCCGAGTCAACGCCGATCTTGCCAACAGCTTCGGCAACCTTGCTCAGCGCACTTTGTCGTTCATCGCGAAGAATTGCGGCGGCGTCTTGCCGAGCGGCGGGCGAGGGGAGACGGCCGACGAAGAGCTGCTTAGCCTGGTGCGGCGGACGGTGTCGGAGGAAGTGCCCGCGCTGTTCGCCGATCTGTCGCTGAGCCAGGGCGTTGAGGCCTGGCTTCGGGCGGTGTTCGCCTGCAACCAATATATCGACGCGCAGGCGCCGTGGACGCTCAGGAAGACCGATCCGGAGCGGATGCTTGCCGTGCTCGGCACCTTGTACGAGGCAATCGCCGATCTCGCAGTGGCGATCCTGCCGGTTATCCCGAGTTCGGCTTCGAAGCTGCTAGACCAGATGGGCGTGCCTGCGGAGGAGCGCACGTACTCCGCGCTTCGGGATCCGGAGGGCTATGCGCGTCTGGTCGAGTCCGGGTTCACGCTTCAGGCGCCTACGCCGCTGTTTCCGCGCCTCGATCCGCCGCTGGGTGGTTGAGGCCGCGGGGGGCGGCGCAGACGGCAAAGCCGACGGCCGTGCCGATCACCAGCTGATAGGGAAAGGCGAGCGCCTTCCACGACGGCGGCAGGCCCACCATGTCGACGACGTAGCTTTGCTGAAGCGCGATGGCGACAAAACCGGCGGCGAGCGCCCAGAGCACGGACGCTTGCGTGCCGCGGCGGGTGAACAGAAGTGTGAAATAGACGCCGAGAAGGCCCGAATAAGCGAAGGTCATGATGCCGAGCGCGAAGGTGAGCAAAGGCGCCTGGGTGTAGCGCTGCCAGTAGAAGCAGAGCATCGACATGGCGAGCAGAGCCCCGCCGAGCAGCACCATGCCGACGCGGCCGGCGCGGACGAAATGCTCTTCGGGGAGCTCGCGCCGCTTAGCGATCCAGGGGCGGTAAAAATCCTCGATCAGCACCGAGGACATCGAGATCAGGCCCGAGTTTACGGCGGCGGCGGCGAGGACGCCGACGGCTACGAGCCCGCGTACGCCGGGCGGGAGTCCGGTGAGGATGTGGTGCATGAAGATGGTGATCTTCTCGCCCTCGAACTCGGTCGCCGCAGCGCTCGCGCCGGCGCCCATCAGTTCCGGCCGCTCGTAGACGATGTGAAGAAGCGAGCCGATCGCCATGAAGAGGAGCACGACAGGCACGGCGGCGAGGACGCTCACGACCAAGGCACGGCTGCCTTCGCGGGCGGTAGGGCAGGCGAGGAGGCGCTGGGTGGTGTCCTGATCGAGGCCGGTGCTTGCCACGAAGAGGAGCACGATGCCGGTAAGGGTGGCGAGGAGGGAGAATGGGGCTGCCGGGTTGAGCGAGAGATCGAGCAGCTGGAGCTTATTCTCGCCGCCGGGCGCGTGGGCGAGGGCGGAGACGATCTCGGGCAGCGAAGCCGGGATGCTGGCGAGCAGCAGGCACAGCACGACGATCGCGGCGCCGACGTAGAGGATCACCTGGACAAGGTCGGTCCACAGGATTGAGCGGAGGCCGCCGAGATAAGTGAAGACAATGCCGAGAACCACGAGCGCGAGCGAGGCGGCGAACAGGCTGGCCGGCGCGATGTTCGAGAACATAATCATGGAGGCGGCGATGGCGGCGAGGTAGAGCCGAGCGCCGCTCGCGAGTACTCGTCCTAGCAGGTACATGCCGCCGGCGGCGCGCATGGCGCGGGTGCCGAAGCGGACGGCGAGCAGCTCGTACACGGTGGTCGCGCCCATGGCGTAGAGGCGCGGGATCAGGATCCAGGCGACAAGAAGGGCCGCGATCAGCGCGCCGAGGTAGCTGGTGAGGTAGGTATAGTCGCCGCGAAAGCCGTAATCCGGTGCGCCAAGAAAGGTCGCGGCCGACTGGGTGGTGGAGAGAACGGAGACCGCCACGAGCCAGATCGGAACGCCGTGGCCGGCGAGGAAATAATCCTCTGAGTCCTTCTGTCGCCGCGTGGAGAGCAGCCCCGCCGCGGCAAGCGCAAGGACGTAGGCGCCGACGATGCTCCAATCGAGCCAGGTGAACCCGCTGCCCATGTTCTTCCCCCTGCCGCTCAGTGGCGAATATGCCGCCGCCGGTCTTTATGCCACGCTTCTATCGCTGCCCCAGTCTTATGTGCAGGGTCCTGAGGAGCGGCGGGTGCGAGGGGCTTGCGCGCAGGGGCGGGGTTCGGGCTAAGGAAGCCTATGTTCACCGACAGCCATTGCCACCTCAACTACAAAGGGCTGGTGGAAGACCAAGCCGCAGTGCTTGCCCGCGCGCGGGCGGCCGGCGTTGAAAAAATGCTCAACATCTCGACGCGTCAGTCAGAATGGGACGCGGTGGTCGCGGTCGCCGAGCGTGAGGCAGACGTCTGGGCCTCCGTCGGCATTCACCCGCACGAGGCTGCCACGCATCCCGACGTGCAGACGACGACCTTGGTGGAGCAGGCGCGGCACCCGAAGGTGGTCGGCATCGGCGAGAGCGGCCTCGATTTCTACTACGATCATAGCGATCGGGAGCGGCAGCGGGAGACCTTCCGAGTCCATATCGCCGCCGCGCGCGAGACGGGGCTTCCGCTCATCGTCCACACCCGGGATGCGGAGGATGATACCTATGCGATCCTCCTGGAGGAGATGGGGAAGGGGACGTTCGGTGCGGTGATCCACTGCTTCACGGCAAGCGCTGATTTTGCGGAAAAAACGCTTGGTCTCGGCTTCTACATCTCGCTGTCCGGCATCGTAACCTTCAAGAATGCCAAGGACTTGCAGGCGACGGCTAAGACCGTTCCCGCGGACCGGCTCCTGATCGAGACGGACTCGCCGTTCCTTGCGCCGGTGCCGCACCGCGGGCGACCCTGCGAACCTGCGTTCGTTGCGGACACGGCGCGCTTTCTCGCGGCATTGCGCGAGGAGCCGGTGGAGGAGCTTGCCGAGCGAACGACCGCGAACTTCCATGCCTTGTTCGCCAAGGTTCGGGGAGGGGAGGGCTGATGGAAGTCCGGATCCTCGGCTGCGGCACGTCGTCGGGCGTTCCCCGGGTCGGTAACGATTGGGGCGCGTGCGACCCCAGAAATCCGCGCAACCGGCGGCGGCGGGTGTCGATCCTGGTTGGGCACGATCGGGCGCAGATCCTGGTGGACACCGGGCCGGACCTTCGCGAGCAGCTGCTCGACGCGGACGTTAGCGCGGTGGACGCGGTGATCTGGACCCACGATCATGCCGATCACTGCCACGGTATCGACGACCTTCGGCAGCTGTACCACGCCCGAAAGCGGCCGGTGGAGTGCTATGCCCGCGCCGACGCTTTGGCGATCATCCGGCAGCGCTTTGCGTACGCATTCGAAGGCATATCCGGCTATCCGGCGGTGGTGGAAGGCAAGCTGCTTCCGAACCATATGAACGTTTCCGGCATCTCGGTGCAGGCGGTGGATCAGCCGCACGGCGACATCATCAGCGCCGGCCTGCGCTTCGATGCAGGCGGCAAGACTATCGTCTATTCCACTGATTTTCATGAACTTACCGACGAGATGGCGGTGCGCTTCGAAGGCGCAGACCTGTGGATCGTCGATGCGCTGCGGCGGCGGCCGCATCCCAGCCACCCGTCGCTTGGACAGGCCCTCGAGTGGATCAAGCAGCTCAAGCCCAAGCGCGCCGTGCTGACCCACATGGACAACAGCATGGACTACGACACGCTTGTCGCCGAGCTGCCGGAAGGCGTCGAGCCGGGCTATGACGGGATGGAGATCGTTCTTTGAGCAGCGGCGGCGACGATGCGCTGACCTTCCTCTACGCGCTCGGGATGCTGGCGCTGATCGGAAGCGCCTTCGCCGTTCGCCGCGTGCCGATCGGGCAGAGCGTCAAGATGGCGGTGGCCTGGATCGCGATCTTCGGCGTGGCGTTTGTCGGCTTCAGCCTGCGCGACGATTTCAAGGCGCTCGGCCGGCGGGTGCTGCAAGGCAGCGGCGACGGCACGGTGGCCGCCCAGGGCGGCGAAGTCCGCATCCGCAAGGGCGCCGACGGACACTTCAGTGTCGATGCGAAGATCAACGGCAAAAAAGTTGAGTTCCTGGTCGATAGCGGCGCCACCATCACCACGGTGTCGGATGACACGGCCAAGGACGTCGGGCTCGAGCCGCAAGGCTTGGCGCCGGTAATCGTCGAGACCGCCAACGGCATGGCGCGGTCGTGGCGCAGCCGTGCGGAGACCATGAGCGTCGGTGGTATCGAGCGGCAGGACTTTGCCGTGCACATCGGCGGCGAAGGATCGGAGACGAACCTGCTCGGCATGAACTTCCTGTCGAGCCTGTCGGCCTGGCGCGTCGAGGGCGAGTGGCTGGTCCTCGTACCCTGAACGCACAACAAGGCATATTTTACATAATGTATATTATCACACTTATCGAGGTGAGCGTCCGTGAAGCAAGGTGAGCCGTCGCTGGGCCCCCTCATGGCGATCATGAAGCGCCTTCGCGATCCGGAGAATGGCTGCGCCTGGGATCGTGAGCAGACGTTCGAGACGATCGCGCCGTACACAGTCGAGGAAGCCTATGAAGTTGCCGACGCGATCGGCCGCGGCGACATGGCCGATCTGAAGGATGAGCTCGGTGACCTTCAGCTCCAGGTGGTCTACCACGCCGCCATTGCCCAGGAGCAAGGCGGGTTCACGCTTGATGAGGTTCTAGACGGCATCGCCGACAAGATGGTCCGGCGGCACCCGCATATCTTCGGCGGCGCGGCGGAAAGCCCGGGCTGGGAAGCGCTCAAGGCAACCGAACGTGGGAAAAACGGGGACAAGAGCGCCGTGGCGGGCGTCGCGCTCGCCCTGCCCGCTCTTCAACGCGCGGAGAAGATCCAGAAGCGGGCGGCGCGGGTAGGCTTCGATTGGCCGGACATTGCGGGGCCGCGGGCGAAGATCGGCGAGGAGTTGGCGGAGCTCGAAACGGCCGCGAGCCCGCAGGAGCAAGAGGCGGAGCTTGGCGACCTGCTGTTCTCGGTCGTAAATTACGCGCGGCACCTCGGCATCGACCCCGAGCAGGCGCTTCGCGGCGCCGTCGGACGCTTCGAAACCCGCTTCCGGCGGGTTGAAGAAATCGCCGACAAACCGCTGAAAGAACTAGATATTGAAGCTCTTGAAGCGCTCTGGCAGCAGGCCAAGAAGGACGTCTAGGCCTGCACCTGGCGCGATTGGAAGCGCGCCCAGTCGCTGTCCGAAAGCCGCACTTCGAAGGCAGTTTCCATGCCTTCCGTCTCCTGGCTGACGATCTCGCCATGGGAGTGGAGCCAGGCAATCGCTTCGCCGGCGTCGGCGGCCAGCGTCACCCGCCGGATGCGGGTGCCCTTGTGGAGGTGCTCGCCGGCGCAGTGCAGCAGCCGATCGACGCCGTCGCCGGTGACTGCGGAAATCACCACCACGTCCTCGCGGCGCTCGGCCTCCGCCCGGATGCTGTCCTGCTCCTCGGCGTTGGGCAAATCGATCTTGTTCCACGCCTCGATCAACGGAGCGCCCCCTTCCCTGCGCGCACCGATGTCGGTCAGCACCGCTTCGACGTCGGCGCGCTGGGCGTCGCTGTCCGGGTGCGAGATGTCGCGGACGTGGATGATCAAGTCGGCCGAGATCACTTCCTCCAGCGTCGCGCGGAAGGCGGCGACGAGCTGGGTCGGAAGCTCCGAGATGAAGCCGACGGTGTCCGACAGGATCGCCTTGTCGAACCCCGGCAGCGGGATCTCGCGCATGGTGGGATCGAGCGTCGCGAAGAGCAGGTTCTCGGCCATCACGTCCGCATTGGTCAGGCGGTTGAACAGCGTCGATTTGCCGGCATTGGTGTAGCCGACGAGCGCGATCACTGGCCAAGGTGCGCGCTGGCGGCGGGCGCGGTGGAGATTGCGGGTGCGGGTGACCTGCTCGAGCTCCTTCCGAAGCTTCGCCATCCGGTCGCGGATCAGGCGGCGATCGGCCTCGATCTGGGTTTCGCCAGGACCGCCCAAGAAGCCGAAGCCGCCGCGCTGCCGCTCAAGGTGGGTCCAGCTACGCACCAGGCGGCCGGCCTGGTAGTCGAGGTGGGCGAGCTCGACCTGGAGCCGCCCTTCGGCGGTCGCCGCGCGCTCACCGAAGATTTCGAGGATCAAACCGGTGCGGTCGATCACCTTTGCCTTGGTGCCGGTTTCGAGGTTCTTTTGCTGAATAGGCGTGATCGGCGCGTCGACGATCAGCAGCGCCGCGTTGTTACGCTCCAGGGCCTCCGCGATCATCTCCACTTGGCCCTTGCCGAACAAGGTGGCCGGCTTGGCGCCGCGGATGCGGTAGTGGAGCTTCTCCACCACCTCGACGCCGATCGCCTCGGCAAGACCGGCGGCTTCATCGAGCCGAGCTTCCAGGTCGCGCGGATTGTGGCCGCCCATGTCGGGAAGCGCGACAACCGCTCTGGCCCCGCGGGCAAAGTCGCTATCATCAGCTTTGTTGAAAACGCTCAGGATTCCTGCTCCTCATCGGCCTGTTCGGCCAGGTTCACCGGCCGCTCAGGCTGCACGGTGGAGATTGCGTGCTTGTAGACGAGCTGGCTCATGCCGTCGCGCTGGAGCAGCATGCAGAAGAGGTCGAAAGCGACGATCTCGCCCTGCAGCATGACGCCGTTGACCAGGAACATGGTGACCGGCCCGCCCGCCTTGCGGACGGCGCCGAGGAACACTTCCTGCAGAAGCGTCGGCTTCTTCTTTTCGAGCTGCTCGGCGAACGACCGCTCGATCTCGCCGAGGTCGATCGAATGCGACGGCATGATCGTCGAGATTGCGTGCTTGTAAACGAGCTGCGCCTGGCCGTCGCGGCGCAGAAGCACCGAAAAATTGTCGAACCAGGTGATGATGCCCTGCAGCTTGACGCCCTTCACCAGGAACATGGTGACCGGCGTCTTCGAACGCCTGAGGCTGTTCAAGAACATGTCCTGGAGGTTGTTGACCTTGTCGGCCATCGCCCACTCTCCTTATTGGCGGGACCGCACCCGCATGAGGCGCATCGGCGCCCAGCCCTAAGCTGGTGACGCCGGCACTTTATTCAATATCACGACCCCGGAACCGCCGCCACATCCGCAGCGGGTGCGGCCTATTCGCTGTCGTCCGCTTTGTTGTCGGCGATGCCAAGCGCCTTCAGTTTTCGGTGAAGCGCCGAGCGCTCCATGCCGATGAAGGTGGCGGTGCGGGAGATGTTGCCGGAGAAGCGGCGGATCTGGACGCGCAGATATTCGCGCTCAAAAGTCTCGCGCGCTTCACGAAGCGGCGTGCCCATGATCGCCTTTACCGCCTCGCCCGGGCTGAGGCTGGCCTGCTCGTTGAGCAGTTCGGGCGGAAGCATGTCGATCTCGATGCAGCCGACGCGGGCGCCGGGAGCAAGAATGATTGTCCGCTCGATGACGTTGCGCAGCTGGCGGACGTTGCCCGGCCAATCATAAGCCTGGAGCGCGGCGATCGCGTCCGCGGAGAAGTTGGGCGTCGCGAGCCGCTGTTCGGCCGCATAGCGGGCGGCGAAGTGGGCGACGAGCTCGGGGATGTCCTCGCGCCGCTCGGATAGCGCGGGCAGGTGCACCGGCACGACGTTAAGGCGGTAGAACAGGTCCTCGCGGAAGCGGCCGAGGGCGATCTCTTCCGACAGGGTGCGCGCGGTAGACGAGATGACCCGCATGTCGACCCGCACGGTGCGCTGGCCGCCGACGCGGGTGAAGCTCTGGTCGGTAAGGACGCGCAGGATCTTGGCCTGCGCCGGGAGCGGCATGTCGGCAATTTCGTCGAGAAACAGCGTACCGCCATGCGCCTGTTCGAGCAGGCCCGGGCGGGCGAGCTCGCCCCCCTCCTCCACGCCGAACAATTCCTCTTCGACCCGCTCCGGGGTCATGCGCGCGGCGCTGACCACCATGAACGGTCCCTTGGCGCGGTTGCTCCAGGCGTGGAGCAGGCGCGCGGCGACTTCCTTGCCGACGCCGGCGGGGCCGCTGATCAGCACCCGGCTGCCGGTGCCGGCGACGCGCTTCAAGGTTGCGCGGACCGCGTTGATCGCAACGCTGGAGCCGGTGAGTTCGGTGTCGTTGCCGATCTGGGCGCGCAGGGTGGCGTTCTCGCGCCTTAGCCGGTCCGTTTCCGTGGCGCGGGCGACGAGGTGCAGGAGGTGCCCCGCCTCGAACGGCTTTTCGATGAAGTCGACCGCGCCCTGGCGGATCGCCGCCACCGCCGTGTCGAGATTGCCGTGGCCGGAGATCATCAGCACCGGCAAAGTCGGATCGCGCTGCTTGATCTCCTCTAGCAGCTGCAAACCGTCGAGCTTCGACCCCTGCAGCCAGACGTCGAGCAGGACAAGGGACGGCCGCCGGTCGCCCAGCGCGTGCAGTGCCTCGCTGCTGCTCGCGGCGGTGCGGCAGGAATAGCCTTCGTCTTCCAGGACGCCGGAGACGAGGTCCCGGATGTCCTGTTCATCGTCAACGATGAGAATATCGAGTGCCATATTATCCGTTCGCCGCCTTGCCATGAATGTCGTCGCCGCCGCGTCCGGCAAGCCGGGCGAGCGCTTCGGGGTCGAATATCAGCCGAACCAGAGTGCCCCCGCCTGGATTGTCTTCAAACGCAATGGTGCCGAAATGTTCCTCCGCGATCTTCTTGACGATGGCGAGGCCGAGGCCGGTGCCCTTCACGCGGGTGGTCATATAGGGCTCGGTCAGGCGCCCGCGCTCGGCGGGAAGGCCGATGCCGGTGTCGCGGATTTCGATGCAGAGGTGCGCGTCGGTCTGGGTGATGACGATCGCCACTTCCTCCGTCTCGCCCCCCTTCCCTTCGTCCCGCTTCTGGCCGATCGCCTCCACTGCATTCTTGACGAGGTTGGTCAGCGCCTGACCGATCTGGCGCCGGTCGCAGACCAGGACCGGCGGTGGCTGCGGCGCATCGAGCCGGAAGAGGATGTCCGGATGCGCCACCTCGTGCAGGAACAAGGCCTGGTGCGCGATCTCGCCTATCGATTCCTCGCGGAACACCGGTTTGGGCATGCGCGCGAAGGAGGAGAATTCGTCCACCATCCGCCGCATATCGCCCACCTGCCGGACGATCGTGCCGGTGAGCTGCTCGAAGGTCGAGGGATCAGAGCTGATCTCCTTGCCGTAGCGACGCTGGAGACGCTCGGCGGCGAGCTGGATCGGGGTCAGCGGGTTCTTGATTTCATGCGCGATCCGGCGCGCGACATCCGACCAGGCGGCGCGGCGCTGATCGGTGAGCTGATCGGTGATGTCGTCGAAGGTGAGAACGTGGCCGCCTTCGACCCGCACGCGCTTCACGGCCAGAGTCCGCGGCTCGCCGCTGGTGGCAAGCTGGATGATGTCCTCGCGATGCTCGCTGTCGAGATGGGCGTCGAGTTCGGGCGCGAGCTCGACCAGCTTGCGGCCGACCGCGTCCTGGTTGGTAGTCTTGAGCAGGCTTTCGGCCGAGCTGTTGATCAGCCGCACCTCGTGCGCCTGGCTGACCGAAATGATGCCGGCGGTAACCCCGCCCAGCACGGCCTCGATAAAGGCGCGGCGGTTGTCGAGCTGCGAATTGGCTGACATCAGGGCGCCGGTCTGCTCTTCGAGCCGCCCGGTCATCCGGTTGAAGGCGTCGCCCAGGGTTCCAACCTCGTCGCGGACATTCGATACCTCGACTCTCGCAGCGAGGTCGCCGGCGGTGACCTTGCGCGCAGCATCGACCAATTCGCCGACGGGGCGAACGAGCCGGTCCGCCAGCGCCAGCGCGATCCAGATCGAGAGACCGACGATCAGTAGCGAGACCAGAAGCAGGATCGCGTTGAATTTGAACTGCTGCGTTCGTGAGCGATCGAGCGCGGTCTGGTAGGCGCTTGCCGCTGTGACCGCCTGCGCCATCGAGCGGATCGCCTGCTCGCTGATCTCGCGGGCGCCATACAGGTAGACCGGAGCCACAGGATCGAGCCTGACAACCGCTTCTACACGGTCCGGTGTGTTGATGATCACCAGCGACTGCCCGGCCTTGAGCGCCTTTAGCTGAGACGCGGTAAATCGCTTTTCTAGCGGCCGGTTCTGCAAATTGACGCCAATCTGCATCTGAATTTCGTTCTTGTTGTTGAGAGTGAGGATAGCGGATTCGTTCAGCTTCCGGCCCACCGTTTGGTAGAACAGCTCGTTATCGAAAGTCTGGCTGTCGACGCCATATCGGTTGATCAGGTTGACGACGTCACCGCCCATGGTTTCGATGTCGAGCTTGATCTCCGCCTTGTGCTCTTGCTCGTAGATCTTCGACACGTTCTCCGCATTGCCGAGCACTGTCCGAGCAGTGTCCGAGAACCAGAATTGCATGCCGCTTTGAAAAAGCAGCGAGGCGAACACCACGACGAGCAAAGTCGGAACACTGGCGATGACGGAGAAGAGTGCAACAAGGCGGACGTGCAGCCTCCCCTTGCCGCCGATCAACGAAGCCGCGGCTCGGCGCGTCGCGAGGCGGCGGGCGATCAGTACCATCAGGGTCATCGCCGGCACCAGATTGGCAACCAACAGCACGGCCACCATTGGCGGCGTAAGCATCCGCTCCGGCTCACCTTGCCGCGTGATGACGAAGTAGCTGACCGTCACGACCCCGATCAGGATCGCCACGGTGAGCGCTTCAATCAGTGGAACCGCACGCTCGAACACAGGTGCAACCCGGTGCCGCCAGTGCGGCAGGGTATCGGCGGGAATGGGCGTTTCGGCATTCACCCGGACGGGCTAACACAAGAATGTGGCAAAAAGAACACAGGCCGTGCGATTTGTCCCCTCGCCTCGTCGTGGGGCGAGGGTGGTTGGGCTCAGGCGGCGGCCTTGCTCAGGTAAGGCGCGTAGAAGTCGCGCAGCATTGCAAGCGCGCGGTCCGGGTTACCCTCTTTGTTGAATTCGTTGCGGAATTCGGCGGAGCTGTGCAGGCCCTTAGTGTACCAGCCGATATGCTTGCGAGCGATGTTGACGCCATTTTCCGCGCCGTAATGGCCAAGCATGTCGCTATATTGCTCGGTGATCAGAACATATTGTTCTTCGATGCTGGGGTCGGCGACGCGTTCTCCGGTGCGCAGCCAGTGCATCACCTGGCCGAGCAACCACGGCCGGCCATAGGCGCCGCGGCCGATCATGACGCCGTCGGCGCCGGACTGGGCAAGCGCCGTCTCGGCATCGTCGATCGAGCAGATGTCGCCGTTGACGATCACCGGCACCGGCACCGCGTCCTTGACCCGGCGCACGAACGCCCAATCGGCCTCGCCCTTGTACATCTGGTTGCGGGTGCGGCCGTGGACGGTGATCATCTGCACGCCGAGATCGACCGCGATGCGGGCAAGCTCCGGCGCGTTGAGGCTGGAGTGATCCCAGCCCATCCGCATCTTCAGCGTCACCGGAACCTTGACCGCTTTTACAGTGGCATCAATGATTTGGCCGGCGAGCTTGAGATCGCGCATAAGGGCGGAGCCGGCGTCGCCGTTCACCACCTTCTTCACCGGGCAGCCCATGTTGATGTCGATGATCGCCGCGCCGCGATCCTCGTTGAGCTTGGCGGCCTCGGCCATTTCGACGGGTGCGCAGCCGGCGAGCTGCATGGAGACCGGATCCTCGACCGGGTCCCAGGCCGCTTTCTGAAGCGACTGGCGAGTTTCGCGGATCATCGCCTGGCTTGCGATCATCTCCGTCACCGTCAGGCCGGCGCCGTAGCGCTTGACGATGCGGCGGAACGGCCGGTCGGTGACACCAGTCATGGGCGCCAGAATGACGGGCGAGTCGATCCGAACGGGTCCGATCTGGATGGGCGACAGCTGGGGCATGGGAGGCGCCCAGATAGGGGCAAAGGCGCTGGCGGGCAAGGTTCGGCTCGGCTAGGGCGCGAGCATGGGAGACAGGGGCAAAGTAGTCGCGTTGCTGGTCGCGGCCGGAAGCGGCAGCCGGGCCGGCGGTAAGCTGCCTAAGCAGTATCGACGGGTCGGCGGCAAGGCTGTGCTCGCGCACGCCCTGGACGCGCTTCGCCATCCCCGGGTTGACGCGGTGCGGGTGGTGATCGGCGCCGGGCAGGAGGCTTTGTTCGCCGAGGCGGTGGGCGAGCGGCCCCTCCCCCCGCCGATTACCGGAGGCGCGGAGCGGCAGGACAGCGTTCGGGCTGGGCTTGAGGCGATCGCTGCCGAGGGCGGCGCGGGAGCAGTGTTGATTCACGACGCGGCGCGGGCCTTTTTGCCGGGCGTGGTGATCGACCGGCTACTCGATGCGCTTGAAGAAAGTGCCGGTGCGGTGCCGGTTCTCCCGGTGGTGGATACGCTTGCACGGGCCGATAGCGGCCTCGGCGACAGTGTCGCGCGCGAGGGGCTGGTGCGGGTGCAGACCCCGCAAGCGTTCCGCTTCGACGCGATTCTCGCCGCGCATCGCGCCTGGCAGGGCAGCGCGACAGACGATGCGCAGGTCGCGCGTGCGGCGGGCGTCGCCGTTCTCACGGTTGACGGAGACCCAATGCTCGAGAAGCTCACCTACGAGGGCGATTTCCATCGCGCCGAGGAGCGGCTGCGCGCCCGCCTCGTCACCCGCACCGGCATGGGCTTCGACGTTCACGCTTTCGAGCCCGGCGACGGCGTGTGGATGGGCGGCATCCTGATCCCGCACGACCGCGCGCTGAAGGGCCACAGCGATGCCGACGTGGTGCTCCATGCCGTCACCGACGCCATCCTCGGGGGACTCGGCGAAGGCGATATCGGCCAGCATTTCCCGCCAAGCGACCCGAAGTGGCGCGGCGCGGCCTCCTCGCTTTTCATCGAGCACGCCCGCGAGATGGTCGAGGCGCGCGGCGGACGGATCGACCATGTCGACGCTACCGTGATCTGCGAAGCGCCCAAGGTCGGCCCGCATCGGGACGCCATGCGCGCGCGTCTCGCGGAGCTGTTGCGGCTGCCGCTCGGGCGGGTTAGCATCAAGGCCACGACCACCGAGCGGCTCGGCTTCACCGGACGCGGCGAAGGCATAGCGGCGCAGGCGATCGCCACCATCAGCCTTCCGGAGGACCAATGATCAAAAGCCTGGCAATCGCCGCCCTTCTCGCCGCCCCGACCACCGTTTCCGCGCAATGCGTCACGCGCCAGCAGATCGCCGACGCGGCAATGACGCTGACGCCTTATGCCGTCGAGGCGATCACCGAAAAGTGCCGCGCGCATGTTCCGGCCACATCCTTTCTGGCGACCAAGGGCACGGCTCTGCACGACCGCCTGGCAGCCGAGGGCGCTGGGCGCGAAGCCTCCGCCGCCAAAGCCATATTGGCGATCATGGGCCCCGACGTGCCGCCGATCAAAGACAGCGAGTCGCTGGTCAAGGTGATGGGCTCGATGGTCAGCGGCATGATGGTCGCCGACCTCCCGGTGGAGAGCTGCGCCGAAATTAGCGGCATGATGGAAGCGATCTCGCCGCTGCCGGCGCAGAATATCGGCCTCCTCGCGGCCTCGGCGGCCGGCCTCGTCAGCGAAGGCCAGAAGACGCCCGCGGGCAAGGCAAAGGGCGCGAAGGCCAAGGGCGAGTTCGAGATCTGCAAGGATGAATGAGCTGCGCGGCGAGGTGCTGCCGCCGGACTTGATTGCCGCCGCGCGCAAGGTGGTGGAGGCGAACCGGGCCGCCGGCCTGCGGGTCACCCTCGCCGAGAGCTGCACAGGCGGGCTGGTACTCGCCGCGCTTACGGAAATCCCCGGCTGCTCGGATGTCGTCGAGGGCGGCTTCGTTACTTACTCCGATGAGATGAAGTCGGCTTTGCTTGGCGTGTCGGAGGACCTGCTCGAGACGTTCGGCGCGGTATCCGTCGCCACTGCATGGGCGATGGCGCAAGGCGCGCTGAAGCGGACCCGCGCCGACACGGCCGTGGCGATCACCGGCATTGCAGGGCCAGGCGGCGGCAGCGAGCGCAAGCCGGTCGGCACCGTGATCTTTGCCCGAGGGCGGCGCGGCGGCGATCCTAAGGACGTGATGGCCGACAGCCGCGCGTTCGGCGACCTGGGCCGGGGCGGAGTCCGGCTTCAGGCGGCCCTGTGCGCGCTTGAGCTGTTGATGCCGTCCGATCCGGAAGAGGCGCCGCCAGGGCCGTAAAGCTGGTGCGCACGCTCTTCAAAGGCGCCGATCATCCGCCGGAGCGCCCGGTCGAACATCTGCCCGGCTAGCGTCTCGAAGATGCGGGAGCGGAAGGCGAAATCGACGCAGAAGTCGATCTTAGTGCCGCCTTTGCCGTCCGCCGCGAAATGCCAATTGTTGTTGAGGTATTTGAGCGGCCCCTCGATATATTCGACCTCGACGCTGAGCGGCCGGTTCTTGGTGACGCGCGAGGCGAAGGTTTCCTTGAGCGATTTGAAACCGACGACCAGATCGGCAACCATCAAGGTGTCGCTGTCCGACCGAACCCGCGTCGCCGCCACCCAGGGCAGGAACTCCTGATACCGTTTAACGTCGGCGACCAGATCGAACATCTGCTCGGGCGAATAAGGCATGTGCCGCGTTTCGGTGTGGCGGGGCATAAGGGGTTAACGCCCCAGCGCGAGCTTGGCTTCGCGCGCCGCCTTCATCTTCGCGAAATCCGCGCCGGCATGGTAGCTCGAACGGGTGAGCGGCGACGCGGCTACCATCAGGAATCCCTTGGCCCGCGCGATCGCGGCGTAGGCGCTGAACGCGGCGGGGGTGACGAACTCCTCCACCTTTGCGTGGCGCGGCGTTGGCTGCAGGTACTGGCCCATGGTCAGGAAATCGACGTCGGCCGAGCGCATGTCGTCCATCACCTGATGGATTTCGAGGCGCTGCTCGCCGAGGCCGACCATCACGCCAGACTTGGTGAAGATGGCCGGATCCTGCCTTTTGACGCTCTCCAGAAGGCGAAGCGAGGCGTAATAGCGGGCGCCGGGGCGGATGGTGGGATAGAGGCGCGGGACCGTCTCGAGATTGTGGTTGTAGACGTCCGGCCGGGCGGCGACGATGGCTTCGACGGCGCTCTCCGGCTTGTTGCGGAAATCCGGGGTCAGGATCTCGATGGTCGTCGACGGGGTGGTCCGGCGAAGCGCCTCGATCACCCGAACGAACTGCTTCGCTCCCCCGTCGGGAAGATCGTCGCGGTCGACCGAGGTGACGACGATATGGGTGAGGCCGAGCTCGGCGGCGGCGGTGGCGACATGCTCGGGCTCGAGCGGATCGATCGCCCTCGGCATCCCGGTCTTGACGTTGCAGAAGGCGCAGGCGCGGGTGCAGGTGTCGCCCAGGATCATCACGGTCGCGTGCTTCTTGGTCCAGCACTCGCCGATATTGGGACAGGCCGCTTCCTCGCAGACGGTGGCGAGGTTCAGCCGGCGCATCAATTTCCGGGTCTCGGCGAAGCCGACGCTGGTCGGGGCCTTGACCCGGATCCAGTCCGGCTTGCGCAGCCTGGGGACAGCCGGCGGCGTCTGGATCGGATCGGCTTCGCTCATGGGACGCAGATAGCGACTGGACGGGCGCCTTGCCACCCCTCCCCGCCCCGCTTAATCGG
>DATBNC010000011.1:0-209134 GCA_036554525.1 Allosphingosinicella sp. | reverse complement strand
CCTGTCGCTGCTCAAGACGGCGTTGGTGGAAGAGCCGGACAGCCGTTTCACGCTCTTCTACGGCAACCGCGACAGCAGTTCCGTGATCTTCCTGGAAGAGCTTGCCGGCCTCAAGAACCGCTACATGGGGCGGCTTCAGGTCCACCACTTCCTTGCGGAGGAGATGGAGGATATCGACCTGTTCAACGGCATGCTCGACCGAGCCAAGTGCGGCGAGATCCTCGGCACGCTTGTTGATCCGAAGGAGGTCGCCGCCTTTTTCATCTGCGGCCCCGGCCCGATGATGGACGCCGCGGAAGGCGCGCTGTGCGATTCCTCGGTGCCGCGCGAGAGGATCCACATCGAGCGCTTCACCGCCGACCGCCCGGCCGAAGCGCTCGCCGCGCAACTCCAGCAGATGTCGCAGGGTGCTCAAGGGCTCGGCATGCTGGTGACGCTGGACGGCCGCAAGCGGCGAGTGCCGTTCGACGCCAAGGCCGGCAACATCCTGGATAGCGCGCGCGAGGCCGGACTGCCCGCGCCTTTCGCCTGCAAGGCGGGCGTCTGCGCCACCTGCCGGGCGCGCGTCCTCTCCGGTGAGGTGGAAATGGCGGCGCGCTACGGCCTTACCGACGAGGAAATCGCCGCCGGATACGTCCTCACCTGCCAGTCGGTGCCGAAAGGCGAAGGCGTCGAGCTAGACTACGACGCCTGAGCAGCAGTCGCGCGCTCAGCGCGTGCCCTGCTGCCCCCGGTCCCGTCCGCCGGCCATCTCAGTGCCTTCAAGGTCGCCGTGGAAGCCGATCACGCTCCGCACGGTTTTCTGCATCACCGCCATGCGCTCGCCGAGCGGCGCGCCGGTGCGGCGGATCATCACGGCGATCGCATAGCTGTGCCCATCGGGCGCGGTGACGATGCCGATGTCGTTATAACCGGCCTGAACGCCGCCGAGCACCTGGCCGGTTCCAGTTTTGTGCGCCAGCCGCCAGCCGCCCGCCAGGCCGCCCTTGAGCCGCTGCGGCCCGGTCTTGGTGTTGCTCATGATCGACAGCAGTTTCTGCGTCGAACCCGGCGACAGCAATTCGCCGCGCTTCAGCTTGGCAAGCGCGTCGACGATACCGAGCGGCGTCGCGCCGTCCATCGGGTCCTTGATGTAGCTTTCAAATGCCGCCCGCCGCACCGAGACCGGGACCGCATCGCGCGCCGTGTAGAAGCCGCCATTATAGGCATAGCTCTGCTTCCATTCGATCCCAGCGATCTTGCTCTGAAGGAGCCGCTCGCCCGGGCCGAAGCGGATGCCGCTAATGCCTTTGTTGCGCAGGAACGCGCGCACCGCCTCCGGACCGCCGGCACGCCAAAGCACCGCGTCGTTACAGGTATTGTCGCTTTGCTGAAGCGCCCGGGTCATCAGGCTTTCGACGCTGGCCGTGTAGCCGTTGGCGCCGATCTGCTTGGCGACCGGCTGGTGGAACAAGGTCATGTCCGCCTTGGTGAGCGTCACCGGGCGGCTGAGGCTCAAGTCGCCGCGATCCGCTTTGTCGAGCGCGGTGAGCGCCACCCAGAATTTGCTGACGCTTTGCTGGGGAAAGAAGGTGTTGCCGTCATAGGCGGCGGTCCAGCCGGTCTCGACGTCGGCCACGGCGATGCCGATGTCGCCGTTGAAGGCTTCACCAAGCGCGCGGATCTGCGCCTCGAGCGCGCGGTGGGCCGGGGATTGCTCGCTCCCGGCGGACCGGAAATTGGGCGAATAGCCGCGTGTCTGAGCGGTGCGCACCGGCGCTTTCGCCACCTTGGCAGCGCCCGCGGGAGGCTCGGTGCGCTGCGCGGCCTGCGCCTGCGTGAACGCCATTGCGAGCAGCGCCACGCCAGGCACGGCGCCGACCAGGTGCCGGCGGAGATTACGTCCTTCTTCGCTGAGACGGCGATGCAAACGTGCCACTGGCCCCTCCCTAAGTGCTTTTGCCCGAAGGGAATCATCTAAACAACGCCAGCTTAGCGCCAGCTTAATTCTAAGCTCAAGCGACGAGACGTGCGCCGGCTGCGGCAGACTCCCGCCGCAGCCGGAACGCAGCTTTAGAAGCTCAGCCGCGCCGTCAGCCGCAGGTCACGCCCGGCGAGCGGCGCGACATCCTTGAGGAAGCTGGCATGCCGCCTCGCGTCCACATCGAAGATGTTGTTCGCGGCAAGCGTGATGCTGGTGTTGCGAAGGCTCCGCACCGGCTGGAACGACACGGACGCGTTCACCATCGTATAGCCCGGCGTCGGCGTCTCGAACGCGGCGAGGCGCTTCTGCGCGGACACCCGCTCCACTTCCAGCCGGGCCTGAACGCGCTCGGCCTTGGCTTCGAGCCCGCCCATCAGGCGCAGCGGCGGGATGCGCGGCGCGGCGCCTACGGAATCGATCGTAGCCCGCACGTAATCGGCGACGCCATCCAAGTTGATCGCGTAAGTCCCGAGCTGCGCGAGCCGCACCGAGCCTTCCAGTTCGACGCCGAAGTAGCGCGCATCCGCCTGGCCGATCTGGAACACCGGCAGCGCTTCGGCGAAGGTGCCGGTGCCGCGTTCAAAGATGTAGTTCTGGAACCAACTGTGGAACACGGACGCGCCCAGGCTGAAGCCGTCGGTTTCCGCGTTGAACGTGCCCTCGATGCCCCAGCTCTTTTCCTTGCGCAGGTTCGGATCGCCCTGCTCGAAGGTCTGCGTTCCGGCGTGGGCGCCGTTGGCGAACAATTCCTCGGCCGACGGCGCGCGCTGGGTGTGGGAGGCATTGAACCCGACCCGAACGCCTTTCGTCAGCGCATAGCTCGCCCCCGCCGATCCTGAGTAAGCATTGTAGCTGCGGCTCAGCGCAGGATTGCCGAGCCCGGCATCCGCTTCCGCGCTGACCTTCTGCCGCTCGAACCGTGCGCCGACTTCCGCGCGCAGCGGGCCGCGCACCAAGCTTTGCAGGGTGAACAGGCCGAACTGGCTGGTGCGGTTTTCCGGCAGGTACTTTTCCTCACCGACCACCTCCAGGTGGCGGCGGAAATATTGCAGGCCGAAGCCGCCGCCCCAGCCGTTGCGCACCGATTGGAGGAACTCCAGCCGCCCTTCCGCGCCCTTTGTCAGGAAGGTGGTGCCGATGTCGCCGCTCTCTTCCAATTCGTCGTGCTGGTAATCGGAATAGCCGGCGCGGAAGCGCGCGGTGTCAACGAAGCCGGAGCCGAGATCGAACTCGGCGCGCCCGTCCACCCGGGTCTGCTTGACGTCAATGCGCGGCGCTTCGGCTTCGGCGTCCGGGTCGGTCGAGTAGCGTACCGGTACCCCGTAGAGGCTGTCGTAGCGGTTGACGGAGAAGCCGATGTTATTGCCGCCGCTGATATACGCGGCACCGACCGCGAAGTCCGAGGTCTCGGCGGCGGTGTTGGGCAGGCGGCCGCGCAGCTGCGCCAACGCGCGTACTTCGGGGTCGGCACTCGCGGCGGCCTGGGCACGCAACTGGGGCGACAGGACGAAGCCGCCGATCTCGAGGTCGTCGGTGTTGGTGTAATTGCCGTCGAAGTGGAGCACGAAGCCGCCCCCCACCGGCAAATCCACCGTTGCGTTGCCCGACCGCTCATTCGCCGCGGAGCCATAGGTTGCGATCGCCTCGATGTGCGCGGCTTCATCCGGCACACGGCGCGGGATACGCGCATCGATGACGTTGACCACGCCGCCGATCGCGGCCGAGCCAAATAACAAGGCGGCGGGGCCGCGCAAAACTTCGATCCGCTCGGCGGTGAGCGGGTTCACCGCCACGGCGTGATCGACGCTGGTGTTGGACGCATCGAGGCTGCCGATGCCGTCGGTCAGCACCCGCACGCGCTCGCCCTGGAAGCCGCGAAGCACCGGACGCGACGCATTGGGGCCGAAGGAGGTGGCGGACACCCCCGGCTGGCGGGCAAGCGTCTCGCCGATCGTGGTCCGCAGCTCGCGAGTCAATTCGGCGCCCGAGACTATGGAGGTGCCGGAAAGCACATCCTCGCGCCGCCGGGCAAAGCCGGTGATGACGATTTCCTGGGTGTGATCGGCATGGGGATCGGTGCTGTCGGCAGTGGCGTCCGCTTGCGGCGCCTCAACACCGGTCGTTTCCGGCGTCGCCGGCTCAGCCGTCTGGGCGAAGGCAGGCGCGGCGAACAAGAGGGAGCTGGCGCTGGCGAGGGCAAGGCATTTCAACAAGGGTAAGAACCTCCCGAGGGTGCGGCGAAGTAGAGTGTGACAATATATCAGGCTGAGCCGCCGCCGTGGCACCGGCTTCCTTTCGCGCGGATGAACGAAGGCTAGAGAAAGGGGCGAAGCGCCATCCACCGCTCCAGCTTCGCGGCGAAAGGAAGGGTGAAAGCGGGGCTGCTCGACGGAAGCGGCACGAGCGCCAGATCCGCGCGCCCGGCGAGCTGCGGCATGCCGATCGCCGCCGCCTTGCCGCCGTTGAAGCCGACCGCCCGCAGTTCCGGCAAGGTGTCGGCAAGCTGCGCAACGCTGTTCGCCTCCACGTCGCGAATTGCGCCGTCGAGGCTGCCGCGACGCCGCGCCGCGCCGACCGTGTCCCACAGCGCCACCCGCGCGTCGATCAGCGCCGCCAGCCGCTCCTCGTAGGAGAGCGGCTCGAGATCGCGCTCGATGACCGTACCGAGCAAGCGCCAGAACTGGTTGCGCGGGTGGGCGTAATAGCGCGCCTGGGCGAGCGACTCCTCGCCGGGGAGGCTGCCCAGCACCAGCAGCCGAGCCCGCTCGTCCGCGACGGGCGCGAAGGAGCGTTTTACCGCGTCCAATTCGGTTCGCCGGGAGGTGTCGGGGCCGAAACTTTCATCGCTCCGGCACGTTGCCCAATCCGCCGCCTTCGTCCAGAGGGCGCGCGTCCTTTTCAAGGGGTGGAGAACAGGTTTTGGCGAGTTTGATGCGCGCCGCGGTGCTGGAAGGCCCGGGGCGGATGGAGGTGCGGGAGGTTGCGTTGCCGGAGCCCGGGCCGGGTCAGGTGCGGGTCCGGTTGGAAGGCTGCGGGGTCTGCGCCTCGAACCTGACGCCGTGGGAAGGGCCGGAGTGGATGGAGTATCCGGGCGAGCCGGGCGGCCTCGGTCACGAAGGGTGGGGCGTGATCGATGCGGTGGGCGAGGGCGTAAGCGGCCTTTCGGTCGGCGACCGCGTCGCGGCACTGAGCTACAAGAGCTATGCCGAATACGACCTCGCCGAAGCCGACGCGGTGGTGCGGCTTCCGGACAGCCTGGCTGGACAGCCTTTCCCTGGCGAGCCGCTCGGCTGCGCGATGAATATCTTCCGCCGCAGCGAGATCGAGGCGGGGCAGACGGTCGCAATCGTCGGCATCGGCTTTCTGGGGGCGCTGCTCACCCGACTGGCGACCGACGCAGGTGCCAGGGTTATCGCGATATCTCGCCGGCCCTTTTCGCTGGACGTGGCGAAGCAGTTCGGCGCGGCCGAGCTCATTCCGATGGAGGACCACCACGCCATCATCGAACAGGTGAAGGAACTGACCGACGGCAAATTCTGCGGCCGCGTGATTGAGGCGGTGGGCAAGCAATGGCCGCTCGATCTCGCCTCGGAGCTGGTCAAGGAGCGCGGAAAGCTGATCGTCGCCGGCTACCATCAGGACGGGCCGCGGCAGGTGAATATGTGGCTTTGGAACTGGCGCGGCATCGACGTGATCAACGCGCATGAACGCGACCCCGCCGCCTACGCACAAGGCATCCGCGACGCGGTGGAAGCCGTCGCGTCCGGCCGGCTCGACCCGACGCCGCTTTACACCCACACGTACCCGCTCGACAGGCTGGGCGAAGCGCTCGACGCGACGCGCGACCGGCCGGACGGCTTTCTTAAAGCGCTGGTGACGCCCTGATGGCGCGGCCGCGGGTGGGCTTTCTCGGCGTCGGCTGGATCGGCCGACACCGGATGGAGGCGATGATCGCCACCGGCGCGATCGAAGCCGCCGCAATCGCCGATCCGTCGGACGAGATGGCGGCCGAGGCGTTGAAGGTCGTACCGGGCGCGAAGCGGGTGGAGGGGCTGGACGGGCTTCTTGCCGAAGAGCTCGACGGCATCGTCATTGCCACGCCAAGTGCGCTTCACGCCAAACAGTCGATCGCCGCGCTCAACTCCGGCGCGGCAGTGTTCTGCCAGAAGCCGCTCGGCCGCACCGCCGCCGAAGCTTCAGCAGTCGTGGAAGCGGCTCGCAAGGCGGATCGCCTGCTTTCGGTGGACCTCTCCTACCGCTTCACCGAAGGCATGCAGCGCATCCGCGCGTTGATCGAAGGCGGCGAACTCGGCTCGGTCTTCGCCTGCGACCTCGTCTTCCACAACGCCTGGGGCCCTGACAAAGCCTGGTTCTACGATCCCGCTTTGTCGGGCGGCGGCTGCGTCATGGATCTCGGCGTTCACCTCGTCGATCTCGCGCTTTGGACGCTCGGCTTCCCCGAAGTGACCGGCGCCTCGTCGCAGCTCCTCTCCAAGGGCGAGCCGCTGCGCGAGGGCGCCGTAGAGGACTATGCCGTGGCGCAGCTCGATCTTGCCGGCGGTACGTCGCTGCGCCTCGCTTGCTCGTGGAACCTCCCGGCCGGGCAGGAGGCGGTGATCTCCGCCGCCTTCTACGGCACCGGCGGCGGCGTGGCACTTAGGAATGTAGGCGGCTCGTTCTACGACTTCACCGCCGAGCAATATCGCGGCACCGCCACCGAAACCCTGGTTTCCCCGCCGGACGAATGGGGCGGCCGCGCCGCCGCCGATTGGGCCGTCCGCCTCGGTTCGGGCGCTCGGTTCGACCCCGAGGCGGAGCGGCTGGTCACCGTTGCGCAGGCGCTGGACCGCATTTACGGCCGCTAGCCCCGCCGGAACGCGGCGGCTAATCTGGCGGCGATGACGAATCGTATCGATTTCGAAGTGAATGCCGTCTCGGACGGGGAGGGGACCCGTTTCACCGTTTCCCGCCCCAGCACCGGCGAATTGCGCACCTACCACCTCACCGGCGGGGAGCAGGCGGACTACACGGCCTTCCACCGCCAGCTCGCCGAGGACTTCGGCCTGCGCCACAACCACGCTTATGAAGGCCCGCCTGCGTCCGACGCGCCGGAGCCGGACTGGAAGCCTCTGCTCACCGAAGCGCGGCACCCCAAGATCCTGTCCGGCTATGGCGATCCGGCGGTGCTTAAGACCGACGAAGGCTATTACCTCGTAGCGACATCCAACGACGCGCCGGACGCTTTCCCGATCCTGCGCTCAGACGATCTCGAGCATTGGGAGCCGCTCGGCTTCGTGTTCCCGGAAGGGGAGACTCCGGAGTGGACGGCGAGCGGCCGCCACCTCGCCGATTTCTGGGCGCCGGAGATGGCAAAGGTCGGCGACGAATATTGGCTCTGCTACACCGCGCGGCAGAAGAACAATGCGCTCGCCATCGGCATCGCCAAGGCCGAGCATCCGGCGGGCCCCTGGCACGACATCGGCGGGCCGCTGATCACCGGCGGCACATTGCTTTATCCGCCCGCGCCGGGCACCGGTCTGCCGAACCCGCCGATGAGCGGCGGCGTGATCGATTCCCACATCTTCATCGATGCGGATGGGCAGCCTTACCTGTTCTGGAAAGCCGACACGAACGGCATCTGGCCGCGCCCGCTCGCCGGCCTGCTTCGCCAGCGCCCGGAGCTGATCGACCGCATCTGGACAAGCGAGGACGACCGCCGAACCGCCGCGTTCGCCGCCGCCGTCCAGCCTTGGGCGAACACGCGCCGCCCGATGGAGCGCTTTTTTTTGATGCAGCCGCTGATTGAGGCGGCGCTCGGCTCCTGGCCGGAGGTGAAGAGCGTGCTTCAGGACTGCGGTGACGCCGAGGCGATCCTGGAAGCGATGCGTACCCCCATTCGCGGCCAGCGCCTCGCGCCCGACGGCGAGTCGCTGCTCGGCGAGCCGACGCTTGTCCTCTGCAACGACCTCGACTGGGAGGGCCACCTGATCGAAGGCCCCTGGGTCACACGCCAGAACGATCGTTACTGGATCTTTTACGCCGGCAACGACTTCTGCACGCCTGCTTACGGCATCGGCGTTGCCGTCGCGGATCACCCCCTCGGACCCTACGAAAAACGACCTGAGCCGTTGCTCAAGACCGCGCGCAGCTGGTGGGCGCCAGGCCATGCCTCCGTAGCGCCGGGACTGGACGGCGAGCCGCAGCTTTTCTTTCACGCCTTCTTCCCCGGCACCGGCGGCTACAACACCTTCCGGGCATTGCTCACCGCTCGGTTGCGCTTCGGCTCGGACGACGTGGAGGTACTCTGACGGGAATAGCTTTGGTATTTTGGTTCGCTGCCAGCCGATGTTAGAAGGGGCTGAAGCGTAACACTGGGAAGGCGTTCAAATGGCCCGGAAAACCTTGCTCCTTTCCGTCAGCGTTGCGCTTGCCGCTTTTGCCGCAGCCGCGCCGTCCGCCGCGGAACCGCTGATGGTCCCGGTGTTCGAAACCAATTTCCCGGACCCGCACGTTGTGCGGCACGGCAACAAATTCATCGCCTACGCAACGAACGCCGGCGTCAACCTGCCGATGGCAACGTCCGGCGATCTGGTGAACTGGTCCCACGTGATGGACCCCGCCCACCCCAAGAAACGGCTGGACGGCATGCCGGTGCTCGCGCCTTGGGTGAAACCCGGTTTCACCTGGGCGCCGGAGGTGATGGAGATCGGCGGGCGCTGGCTGCTGTATTACACAGCCAACCACCGCAAGAAGAATGTGCAGTGCATCGGCATCGCGGCTGCCGACAATCCCCAGGGTCCGTTCCGCGACACTTCCGCGGAACCCGCCGTGTGCCAGTTCGACCTTGGCGGAACGATCGACGCCAATCCCTTCCGCGACAGCGACGGCAAGCTCTATCTTTATTATAAGAGCGACGGAAACCGGGTGGGGAAGGGCACGGCCATCTGGGGCCAGCGGCTCGCCGCGGACGGCATGTCCGTCACCGGTGCGCCGGTTGCGCTGATCAAAGACGATCAGGCGTGGGAAATGAAGCTGGTGGAAGCGCCGGCGATGGTTCGAACGCCCGAGACGTACCAGCTTTTCTATTCGGCCGCGTATTACGGATGGGATCCCAAGGATCGCTTGTCGCCATACGCGACCGGCTATGCCGGCTGCTCGGGCCCTCTTGGTCCGTGCGCGGACGCGCCGGAGAACCCGATCCTGTTCAGCTTCCGCGACAAGGATGCCGGCTGCCTCAGCGGCCCGGGCCATCCGAGCATCTTTCAGGCAGGCGGGCGCAGCCTAATGGCGTTTCATGCATGGTCGGCAACCGCCGCCTGCCGCCCGGCGAAGAACGAGCGCTGGCTCTACGTGGCGCCGATGGTCTGGAAGAACGGCAAGCCGCAGGTCGGCGCAAGCCTCCGCCCGGCGAAGAAGCCCAAATAAAGAAAGGGCTGGAAAGGCGTTGCCCCTCCAGCCCCTTCTGCCCCGCCGAAGCGCTTAGAAGCGCGCGCGCAGGCCGATCGAATACACCCGCTCTTCGTAGCGCACGTCCCGCGGGAAGATGAAATTGTCTTCGGTTGTGCGGAAGTTGCGGAACGGCTTGCCGAGGATGTTGGACACGTCCGCCGCGATGGTGAGCTGCTCGCTCAGCGTGTAGCTGATCGATCCGTCGAGGCGCGACACGCCGTTAGTGAACTCGCGCTCGATGATCGCAGTTGGCGTTGCTTCAAAGATTTGAACGTATTTGGATCGAGAATTGTAAGCGAGGCGCGCCGTGATCGGCCCCTTCTCGTAGAAGCCGACGAGATTGTAGGACCACTTGGAAACATCGGGGAACTTGATGTCTCCCACATTGCTCGCGACCGGAGCATCGAGCCGATTCTTGATGTAGGTGAGATTCAGCTCCGTGCCGAAGCCGTGCGTCCAGCTTGGCATGAAGTCGAAGTCGAAGAAGGTCCGGAACTGGCCTTCGATGCCTTCCAGTCGGCCGCTGCGTGCGTTGACCGGTCCGCTGATCCGTACCGGGCCAACGCCCGGGATGTCGCGCACTTCCGTGACGTCGATGATAAAGTCGCTGACGTCACGGCGAAACGCGGCCAAGGCCAGGAAACCGGTGCGCGCGAAGTAATATTCAAGCGACACATCGTAATTCTTCGACGTGATCGGCCGCAGGTTCGGGTTGCCGCCGCTGCCGGTCTGCACTTGGCCCTGACCCGGAGGAGGATCGATCCGCAGACCCGGACGGAGCTGTCCGAAATCTGGCCGGCGGCGCGTTTCGGTGTAGGCCGCGCGGAGCTGCAGTTTGTCGGTGAATTTCGCTCGTACGCTAACGTTGGGCAGATAGTCGGTGTAGGCTTGGTTGAACTCGACCGGGAACACCTTGTCGTTGGCTGGCCCGTTGAAAATCTCCTCGCGCGAGCCACGAAGATCGAATTCCGTCCTAATGGCGCGGAGGCCGATCACGCCATCGATCGGAATGCTGCCCGCGTCGAACCCGTAGCGCAGTTGGGCGTAGGCCGTGTAGGATTTCTCGCTTGCCGTGAAATCGTCTGCGGGACCGGTCCGGTCCTGGGTAACTTCCTCCAGCCCCGGCTGCGGCAAACCAGGAAGGAATCCGGCGATTTGCCGTAGCTGCCCGATCGCGCCGCGAAGGCTCTCATGGGTGGGCAGGATCAAGGTATCGACGCCGCCATTGCCGTCGCGGAAGCGCCATTTGACGGTTTCGAAAGTCAGCGGGAAGGCGCTCAACGCACCGCCGGTGCCGTTCCTCGTGAACCGCTCGGCGTTGAAGAAGCTTGCGTCGCGGGTGTTATATCGGACGCCGAGGTCGATCGCGCGTGCCCAAGGGGTCACGTCCCGGACCGAGAGGTCGATCCGCGCCTGCCAATCGTCACCCTTGGCGACGAGGTGCCGGTCAAAGATGCCGAACGAGCGGTAATTGGCGGGGTCGGTCGTGTTCGATCCGGTGAAGTTGAACTGAGCGCCGCCATCCCCCGGGCCATCGAACAGGACGTCGATCGTCGGCGAGTTCACAAGCTGAAAGTCAACGTTGTTCACGGTGAGATCGAAGCGGCTATCGGTGCGCGCCACGTCGGCGGCGAGCCGGATGCGGTCGGTCTCCCAAATTGCGCCGCCGGCGATCTGATAGGTGTCGGTCTTTTCCTTGGTGCCGGCCTGGACGCCGTCCGGACGGCAGCAATTGGGCGCGTTCGCCGTTAGCCCGCTGGGATAATCGTACAAAGCGCCTTTGCCGGCAATTTTGACGTTGGTGTAGCTGGGAAAAGCGAACAGTGGAACGTTGAACGACCGATCGGAAACGTCCCGCCGGAACCCTTGGTAAAGACCATCGACGTAAAATTGCAGGTTGGAATTGACCTTGTACTGCAGCGATCCGTTTGCCGAAGGCCGCTTGCGCGTGCCGGCGTTCATGAACAGGCCAATCACGGCAGGTACGCGAACCGTTGCACCGGGAACGTTTCCTGGCGGTGGGTTGCCGAGACACCCCGCGTCGAAGTTGTCGCAAAAGACGCCGGGCTTGCCCGGAGCCGGATTGATGCCGAAGAAGTCGCCGCTGTTGAAGCGGATATGATCTTCGTAGGTGAGCTCGGTGTAGCTGACGTTGAGCAAGGCGCCGAATTCGCCGCCATCGCCCACGTCCCAGCGGTTCGAGACGAGGACGTTGCCGTTCCATGCCTTGTCCTTTGAAAGGTCGGCATAGGTACCGTTAAGCGATCCGGCGAGTTCGAAGCCCGTGAAGTCAAACGGACGGCGCGAGCGCACGTTGATCAACCCGGCGAGATTGCCTTCAACCTGCTCGGCCGTCAGCGACTTGTAGACTTCCAGTGCGGCGACGCCTCCCGCGGGGAAATCCTGAGGCGCGACGTTGCGCGCTTCGGCGGTGAAGATATCGCGCCCGTTGTAAGTGGTGGCAGGATCGCGGAGCCCTCGGACGAAGACGTCGCCAGCTTCCGCTTGGGCGCGCTCGACGGTTACGCCCGGAACGCGTGCAAGCGCTTCCGAAACCGTACGGTCGGGAAGCTTGCCGATGTCTTCGGCAACGATGACGTCAACAATCTGATCGGAGTTGCGCTTGATATTCTGCGAGGTCTGCAGCGACCGGCGCAGACCCGTGACGACGATCTCTTCGCCCTCCGCCACCTGATCGCTTCCGTCAGCACCCTGGACGGCATCGTCGGTCTGAGCCGAACCCGCTTCCGGATCCCCGGGGGTGGTTTGCGCCTGCGCCGTATCGTCGGGCGGAGTGGCCGGCTGCGACTGGGCAGCGGCAGGCGCGGCGGCCAGTGCAAGAACGGCAGCGGACGTGGAATACAGAATGATGGATTTCAGGCGCATGTTTCAGCCTCCCCCCAAGTGAGCCGTTGCGGCAGCGGCCCTTTCCCCAGGGCCTTCGTGCCGAAGGTATGACAAGCACCCCCCATGGTGACAAGGACATAGACAGGAAAACGGCGCGGAATTCAGCCGGTTGTGCCGTTTGGGCAACGAACAACTAGTCTGTTTGCGCGAGCAGCTCGTTTACCCGGCGTTCGGCGTCGGCGAGCGCCTGTTTCGTCGCCTTCTGACCGTTGAAGGCGGCGGCGATTTCTTCGCCGACCAAGCCCTCAATCGCGTTCTGGCGCTGCACGCCGCCCGGCAGGGGACGGCCGGTTGTGGCAATCGGGGCGATGTTGATCCGGTGCGGCAGTGCCTTGAACGCCGGGCTTTCCACCACCGCCTGAAATGCGGGCAGGTGGCCGGTGCGGGTCCAGTCGAAATTGTGCTCGGCGATGAAGCGGAAGAAGCGCGCAATTGCGCGGCGCTGTTCGGGGGTGCGCTCCCGCTTCGGCACAACCCAGGCGTGGCCGCTGACATAGCTCACCTCCGCGCCCCAGAGCCGCGGATAAGGGTACACCGTGTACGCGTGGAAGAGCGGCCGGCCGGGCGTATTCGCTTCCGCTTCGAACTGGCCGATCATCCACGTGCCGGTCGGGTAGATGCCGCCTTCTCCCGACATGAAGCTGCCGATTGCCGCCGGCGTGTCCTGGTTGCGCGTGCTTACCCCCGACGCGGTGATCGTGCGGAAGAAATCCACGATCCGCTCTGCTTCCAGCGTCTGGAGACGGATGGTTTTGGGCGTAGGGAACAGCACAGCATTCTGCGCCAGAAGGTAAGTGTAAACGTTGCGAGCCGCGTAGGCGTTGTCGCCCACCAAGCTCTGGATCAAATAGGGCTTGCCGGTGCGTTCGGTAAACTGCTTCGCCTGCAGCATCATCTCCTCGGGAGAGGTCGGCAGAACCGGCTTGCCGCCCTTCATCAGGCCGGCTTGGGCGAATAGCTTCGTGTTGATGTGGAACAGGCCGCCATGGGTGTCGAAGGGGAGGCCGTAGAGCTTGCCGCCGATCGTCACCGCGCTCCGGCTCGCCTCGGTCAGCGCGGAGGGCGAAAGGCCCGCTTCGGCAAGGTAGGGTTCAACCGGCTCGAGCAGGCCTTCCGCAGCGTAATCGGAAATAACGCCCGTATGCATGGTGACGAGGTCGGGCGGATCCTTGGCCGCCATTTGCGCGGAAAGCTGCGGATAGCCGGGCCAGGCGACGACGTTGCTGCTGACCTTCACGTCCGGGTTGTTGGCGTTGAACTTGTTGATCATCGCGGTGATGATCCCGCACTCGCCCTCAACCTTGGAGACGTCGGTAGCGGTGCCGTAATGGGCGCCGCATTCGCCGAAGAAGCGCTGCAGGTACAGTTCGGTGCGTTGATCCGCGCCGGCCGACATGTTGCAGCTTCCGGTGAAAAGCGCGGCGGCTAGGGGGAGAAGCCAACGCCTCACTTCGCCGCGGCCCCCGACATGGCGCGCACGATGTGCTTCTGGAACAGGATGTAGACGATGAAGATCGGGATGGAGGCGAACACCGCCTGCGCCATCAGGAAGCCCAAGCCGCTGGTTTGCGCATAGTTCATCTGCGCGGCGGCAAGGCCGACGGTGAGCGTATACATGTCGCTGCGCGTCGCCGAGATCAGCGGCCACCAATAAGCGTTCCAGGAGGCGAGAAAGGTGAACACGCCGAGCGTCGCCTGTGCAGGCATGGTCAGCGGCAGGATCACCTTCCAGAACAAGCGAAGCCGCGACGCGCCGTCGAGCATCGCCGCCTCATCGAGCTCCTTCGGGATGGCACGCATATATTGCGTCATGAAGAACACGCCGAACGGGCCGGCGAGACCGGGCAAGATCAGGCCTGGATAGCTGTTGTGCAGACGCAGATCGGCGAAGAGTTGATGCTGCGGAAGGATCACCGCCTGCTCGGGGATTGCGAGGCCGAGCAGGACGAAGATGAAAAGGGTGCGGCGGAAGGGGAATTCCAGGCGCGCGAAACCGTAACCCGCGAGGCTGCACAGAGCGAGTACGCCAAGCGTGGTCCCGCCAGACACGATCAGGCTGTTGATGAGCCAGCGGAACACCTGGTTCCCTTGCAGGATGGAGCGGTAGTTTTCGAGCGTGTAGGGCGGCGACAAAGCCGCGCCGCTGTTGCCGACCAGTGCAGCATTTTCCTTGAGCGAGAGCAGCAGGGTCCAGATCAGCGGCGCAAGCATGACGAACGCAGCGAGCAGGATCGCAACAAGCGTGAGCGGCGACCAGCGCGCGCGGGACGGGCTGAAATCAGCGGCCACCATCGCCCTCCGATCCGCGCATGGTGGTGACATATTGGGTCAGCGTCAGAAGCACGATCAGCAGGAACAACACTTCCGCCGCCGCGGTGGCGTAGCCGAGCTCCCAGCGCGCGAAGGCGCTTTCGAAAATGAACAGCACCATCGTTCGCGTCGCGCCTCCTGGGCCGCCGCCGGTAAGCAATTGCGCCTGTCCGAAAATCTGCAACTGCGCCGCGGTTTGCAGCATGATGACCAGCACAACCGTGCGCTTCAAAGCGGGGAGGGTGACGCGGCGGAGCGTCGTCCAGCGGCTCGCCCGATCAAGCGCCGCGGCTTCGTACACATCGCCGGGGATTTGCTGAAGCCCGGCGAGAAACAGCATCATCGGCAAGCCGATCGACCACCAGATGGTGGTGATGGCAAGCGCCCACAGCGACCATGTCGGGTGGCTGAGGAAGGGGATCGGTTCGGCACCCAAGGCTTGCGCGGTTTCCCCGAGCAGGCCTGCGTCGGGGGCGAGCACGAAGCGCCAGATCAGCGTAACGATAGTCACCGACAGAACGGACGAGGAGAAGAACACGCCGCGGAAGATCGCCGCGCCTTTGGTCGCCCGATTGAGCGCCAGCGCAAGCGCGAGGGCAAGCACAGTGAGCAGCGGCACGATCATCAGCGCGAGCGCGAAGGTGGCGAGGATCGAGCGCAGGAACGTCTCGTCCGCGAACAGGCGCGTGTAGTTAACGAGTCCAATGAAGCGCCCGCCGCCGAACAGATCGACGCGCTGGAGGCTGAGCGCCATGCCGCGGAGCAGCGGGTAGATCAGCATCACGATGTACGCGGTTAGAAACGGCAGGACGAAGAGCAGCCCCGTATGATCCCTGCGCGTGCCGCCCGCCTTCATGCGGACTGCGCCTCCGCATGGTGACCGGCGCCGTCTGCGTCGAACAGGTGCGCTGAACCGCCGTCGATGCGCAGCCTGACTGTGTCGCCGACCTGGACCGCGCTGGTGCCGCTATCCTCGGCGGTGATCGCCTGACCGTCCGAAAGGTGCGCGTAGAGGAGGGTTCGATCGCCGAGGCGTTCGACCAGATCGACCTTTGCGCTGCTGCCGCCGTCGGCCGTGAGGCGGACGCTTTCCGGCCTAAGCCCGAGTTGCAGCGTGCCGGTGCCGAGCCCCGCGCGCGGAACACGCGTCTGCACAACCGAACCGTCGCCGAGCGTCACCGAAGCGTAGTCGCCGCCTGCTCCTTCCGCGAGCGTGACCGGAAGCAACGTCATCGCCGGCGAACCGACGAAGCGCGCAACGAACGTGTTCGCCGGCCGGCTGTAGATTTCCATCGGTGGGCCGACCTGCTGGATCTTTCGGTCGTTCATCACGACGATCCGGTCGGCAAGCGTCATCGCCTCCGCCTGGTCGTGGGTGACCATGATGAAGGCGGCGTCCACGCGGTTGCGGAGCTGGGCCAGTTCGATGCGGGTGCGCATGCGCAGGGCTGCGTCGAGGTTAGACAATGGCTCATCGAGCAGGAACAGCTTGGGGTGCTTAACGATCGCGCGGCCGATGGCGACGCGCTGGCGCTGGCCGCCTGACATCTGGTTCGGCTTCTTGTCGAGCTGCTCGGCGATTTCCAGCACCCGCGCCGCTTCGGCGACGCGGGCTTCGATCTCGTCCCGCGGCACCTTCGCGTTCTTGAGGCCGAACGCCATATTCTCGCGCACCGTCATGTGCGGGTAGAGCGCATAATGCTGGAACACCATTGCCACGCCGCGGTCGCCGGGCGGGAGGGTGTCGATCCGCTCCCCGGCAAGCAGCACCTCGCCTTGGTCGAGCGTCTCAAGCCCGGCAATGATGCGCAGCAATGTCGACTTGCCGGAGCCGGAAGGGCCGAGGAAGGCGACGAACTCGCCTTCTTCCATGGTGAGCGAAACGCCGTCCAGCACCGGCGTCGCGCCATAGGCCTTGCGGATGTCGCGCAGTTCAAGGCTTGGCAAAGGCATCCCCTTCCGGAAGCGTACCTTACAAGAAGATTGCGGCGCTGCAACCGGCTGACCCGCCACCAGCCGTGCCGTTCCAGTTCCGCGTCGGCGCCTTTCAGGACCCCGCGAACTCAGGGCGGGCGTCCGCTTGCTCCCCGTCCAGCAGCAAGAATGCCGCGGGAAGCTGCTGCGGCATCGATAAGCCACCGATTGAGTGCGCCCGGGCGCGCCGAACTATTTCGGCAAGGCCGTTTTCAATGAGGCGACGGATCGGTGCACAATGCCTGGCCGAGTGCGACCGGGGGTTCCCACCCACCGCCGCCGCTGAAGGCAGAGCAACGGCGGTGGCCGGCCGCCCGGTCAGCCCTCATCGGCGAGCTTCGTCCAAAGCCCAAAGCGGACAGCATTGAAAACGTTTTCCGCCTTGTCCCTGGCGGCCGTTGCCGTCGCAACCGCAATGTCGCGCGTGGCGTTCGCGATGTCCGTAGCATCTTCGCTTGGCTCGGCGTCTCCAGGCTTGGTGGGGTCCACCGATTCAGCAAGTGTGGACAGCACCGTCAGGGCCGCAGCGTAGGCAGCTTGCGCAGCGGTTACCGCAGCGCTGGCCGTGGTGAACGCGGCGGCGGCGGCCGTGACGGCGGCGGCCTGGGCGGTGACCAGCGACGGATCCACACATACATCGCACGCGACGAGATTGGGAGCACCGGAGATGGCGTCCTTTTTGGTGTTGGCGACGAGCACGGCGTTGTCCAGACTCTCGCCCGCGGCGACGGCGGCCGTTTTTGCCGTGTCGAACGCATTCTTCGCGGCCGCAACGGCCTGATTATAAGTCACAGTCGCCGCAGCCACCGCCCGGTCAGCCGTGACCATCGCCGTGTCGTACACCCCTTTCGCCGTTGAATAGGATAAACGGTCCTGGGGAGAACACAAAGGCAGCCAATTCTTGTCCGATTTGATGTCTTTCGGATCGAAGGGCGCCAACTGGATGCAGCTGTCTTTGCTCATATCTCGTCTCCTGCTTAGCAAACGTCGAACCGTTAGGGGCCGAAACTGTCTGCCCCGATACCAGGTGATTCAATGAATGGATTATATGGAAAACGCGGCTACTCCGGGATAAGGCCCTTCAATGAAGGCTCTTATTCATACATCTCAATTGATTACACGTAGGCATAGCTCGATTTAGGACTACTGAGCCGGTAACGAGTCAATCCTTGCGAATCGCCTTGAAATAATGAGTGAGCGATAATTCAACCCATTGCAAGCCCATCGCGCTTGCTGGTAGGTCTTTCGCTTGGCATGCGAATCAGCGTGCCCCTTGTTCTGTGTTCTTCAGTATGCGTCGTCCGAAACATTTTGACGTTCGAGGCTTTAGCTCGAGCTTGCGGGGCACTTTGCATGGTGTTGATCAACCAGTTACTGGTGATAGTCCGGAACAGGCTTGAATCCGTTTTGCAAGGCAGTCACCCGCAATCGGACAGCTGGGTGACGGTCGCCAATCCTGTTGAAATGGACGGCACTACGACGGCAGGTCTTGCGAACAAGATCGTGTTGGCGCTGGTTTCTCTACAAGCACAGCCGACGTCGAGCGCTTTTTCCCAGACGCGGCTTGAGGCGAGCGGTTATTTTGCAGTGGGAAGACCCAGGGTAATTCTCGACGGCTACCTCTTGGTTGCCCCGAACTTCACGGGCCAGAACTATCTCAGCGGCCTGGGAATGCTTTCGCAAGTGGTATCCTACCTTCAAGAGGTGCCGGTACTGACGTCGGAAGAGGTTCCGGAGCTTCCCAAGGACTGCCCCCGTATCGCGATCGAGTTCGTCAGTCTCGATTTCGCGCAAGCCAACAACCTGATGATGATCGTCGGGATCAAGTGTTTCCCGTTCCTGCTGTACCGGCTGCGCGGGCTCGATCTGGACGGCGCCGCCATCAGCGGCGTGGCGCCGGTGGTGGTCGCGGTCGAGGCCAGGGGCAGGCCGGGAGTGCCTGCGTGACTCGAATGGCCGTCCCCTTGCCGGCTCGCGAAGCCTATTCAAGCTTCTGCTCCGTAGACGTGCGCCACCAATTCTGCGCGCATTCGGACCAGGCGTTCGCCGGCCTTTCTTTTTCGCCCGGGCCGCGAACGGCGGTCCGCCTGCACGAGTGGGGAATGCTTTTTCGGCCGCGCGCCGACGGTTTCGACCTGATCTGCGACAGCGGGCGCTGGAACGCTCTCGAGGCGCTGCTCGCGGCGATCGCAGCCAGGGCGACCGGCGGACTGCCCCCCGGTTTGGCCGACTCGCTGCTGGGGCCGCCCTTGCTGTTTTTCGCCTCGCTGGCCGATTCGTTGTTCCTCAATTTCACCGATGTTCCCGCGGACCATGCGATCGGGGCGCCGGTCCTGTGGCTGTCGAACCGCGACGCCTCGCCTGGAGACGGGCCCGACAGCTATCGGCTGAGGGTGGATTGGACGAAGGTTGGGGATGAACCGGCAGGATCGGCCGCACCGCCGCCGGCGACGCAGCCGCCTGCGCCCAGCCCGAGCGGCCTCCTCGCAAGCGAGTTCGGCATCGATCCGGGCCCGTGGTCCGCAACGGGCCGCGACCAGCTGCTTGGGGCGGAGGAGGCAGCATCGCTGCTGCGACCCGCGACGGTCCCGCACTTCGCGGTGCTCGCCATCTACCCTTCGGGCGCCGGCGAAGGCGCGGAGCCGGTTCGAAGCGGTCCTGGGGGAAGCTCGGCGCGAAAGGTGCGCTACCTCCTCTCCTTTGCCGCCCGCTCAAGCTATTGGCGCTACATCGTCGCAAGCCGGAAGGGCAGTATTGACGGGGAGAACTATGCGATCGTGGACAACGGCACCGGCGAGCGCGCGGCGTTCGATCCGGGCGCCGCGGTCACGCTCCCCGACGGCCGCACCGCCATCTCCTTTGTTAGCGCCGAGCCGCGCCTCACCGCTCGGCAGCCAACGGCGGACCTCGGGTTGCAGCGCCGCTCGGACACGCTCCCCCGGCGCCAGATGGTGATCCCCAGGCTTCCCGCGCCGGGTCCTGATACGCCGGTTGCACGTGGGGAGGCCGGCCAATTCCGTTCCGACATCTACGTGTTCGTCTGACCCATAATCGAGTAGGACAGGAGAGATCCCATGGCCGTTATTCAGCCCAAAACGCCCGGCGTATACATCAACGAGCCCAGTTCCTTCCCGCCCTCGATCGTCGGCGTCGAGACCGCGGTGCCGGCGTTCGTCGGCTACACCGAAATGGCGATTCAAGGTTCCAAGGTCGTCGCGAACACGCCGATCAGAGTCAGCTCGATGGCGGAGTATGAGAAGGTTTTCGGAGGCTCGTTCTCCGAGACCTACGCGCTGTCCAAGAGCCCGCCGACCAAGACGGAGAACGATCTCGGTCAGATACAGATCGGCAACACTCAATATCATCTGGTCGAAGAAGGAACCGCACGCTTCTACCTGTACGACTGCATGAGGCATTTTTATGCCAATGGCGGCGGCGACTGCTACGTCGTCTCGTGCAGTTATTATCTCGGCAGCGACGGCAAGACGCCCAACCCGCTCGATCCCAGCCTGATCATCGCCGGCCTCCAAGCGGTCGAGAAGGTCATTGGTCCGACCATGCTGCTCGTGCCCGACGCCACTTTGCTTCCCGCTCAAGGCTACAAAGATGTCGTTGAGGAGATGCTCGACCAGTGCGGACGGGTCGGGGACCGGGTTGCCTTGTTCGACATCAAAGGGTCCGATGATCCGGGCTTCGACTTCAACGCGGATCCGAACGCGATCAGCACCTTTCGGGAAACCGTCGCGGGCAAGCAGGACGCGCTGAAATTCGGGATCGCCTATTTCCCGTTCATCTACACAAGCGTCGTCCAGCCGACCGACATTGGAATAGGCAATTTCGACCCTGGCGGCCTCGACACGCTCAAATCCGCGCTTGGGGAGGCAGTGGCCGCCCTCTACCCGCCGACCGCCGGAACGGACAACCCGCGCGCCGCCGACATCAAAAGCAAGTGGATCGACAAGATCGGAACATCGAAGCCGGACGCACCGGCGGCCGGACCGCCTTTGCCGCCGGGGACCTTGAGCGACACCCAACTGAGGAACGGGCTAATCGCCAATATTCCAGTGATGTCGGATCTGCTCAACATGATCGCGGCAGGGCGCAACACTCTGCCGCCGAGTGCGGCCATGGCCGGGATCTACACCCAGATGGATGCCCAGAACGGTGTGTGGAACGCGCCGGCCAATGTCGGCATCAATCAGCTGGTCAGCCCGGTCATCAACGTCGATTCTACCGCGCAGGAAGACATGAACGCCCCGACCGGGGGTATTTCGATCAATGCGATCCGCACATTCCCCGGGCGCGGCACTCTGGTTTGGGGCGCGCGCACGCTCGACGGCAACAGCAATGACTGGCGCTATATCCAGGTCAGGCGGACGATGATCTACGTCGAACAATCGATCAAGATCGCCCTCAACAGCTTCGTGTTTGCGCCCAACGACGCCGGCACCTGGGTGACGGTGGTCTCGATGATCGAAAGCTTCCTCCATGGCCTGTGGGCCTCCGGCGGGCTGATGGGCGCAACCGCCGGGCAGGCGTTCAACGTGCAAGCCGGGCTAGGCAGCACGATGACGGCCGACGACGTGCTCAACGGCGTCATGCGGGTTCAGGTCGTCCTGACCATGATCCATCCGGTCGAGTTTATTGAGCTTACCTTCCAGCAGCAGATGCTCCAGGGCGCCTGACCCGGCGCTGGCAATTCCACTTCGAACCGCATGAGAGGAAACAACCATGGCCGATGACGGCAGCAAGCAAGGCACAAACTGGCCGCTCCCGAAATTCTTCTTCAACATCGATCTTGGCGACGGGAAGAAGCAGGGCTTCTCGGAGGTAACGGGCCTCGAAAGCGAGGTGAAGCCGATCGAGTATCGCCACGGCAACAGCAAGGTCTTCTCGCCGATCAAAATGCCGGGCCTGAGAAGCGTAGGCAACGTCACGCTTAAGAAGGGAACGTTCACAAAGGATTCGATCTTCTGGGACTGGTTCAACGAGGCCCAGCTCAACATCATCAAGCGCAAGAACGTTGTGATCAGCCTGCTCGACGAAAAGGCGACGCCCAAGATGACGTGGACCCTGACCAACGCTTGGCCGACCAAGGTGACGGGCACCGACATGAAGTCCGACAGCAGCGAAGTGGCGGTTGAATCGATCGAGATCGCCTACGAGACGCTGACGGTGAAGGCGGCATAAAGGGGGCAGCCGGTGTCGCTTCCGTTCTACCCGCCCGCCGCCTTTTGTTTCGATCTGTCGTTCGATGGAAGCGGCGCCGACGCCAGCTTCCAGGAGATTTCCGGCCTCAAGGTGGAGTGGACCAGCGAGGAGGTGGAGGAAGGGGGGCAGAACCGTTTCGTCCACAAGCTGCCGCTGCGGGTTCGGCACAGCAATCTGGTGCTGAAACGCGGGGTGGCGCTGCAGCAGTCGCCGCTCTCTGCGTGGCTCAAAACGTCGTTCCGGGGAAGCTTCGTTGCCCAGCCCGCGCAAACCAAGAACGTGGTCGTCAAGCTGCTGGACGGACGCAAAAGACCGCTGGTGAAATGGAGCCTGACAGGGGCATATCCGGTGTCGTGGGATCATTCGCCGCTTAATTCGACCGAAAGCAGCCTGCTTGTCGAGACAATGGAACTGTCCTGCCGCTTTTTTGAGCGGGAAACCTACAGCTAGGGAGTTACGGATGCCGCTTGAAGTGCGCGAGATCGGCATCAAGCTGAGCGTCGGCGGCGACGCCGGCGGCGCCCGAGCCGCGCCCGACGCCGGCGGCTGCGGAGCGACGCTGTCCTCCGCCGAGCGCCGCCGGATCGTGGAGGAATGCGTCGCCGCCGTTCTCGCCGCGCTCCAAGACAAGGAGCAACGCTGAATGTCCGGCTCCCTCACCAAGCTCAAGATCCGCGCCTACGAGGATCCGGACTTCGCCACCGAATGGTCGGACAATGCCAATCCGCTGACGGTGATGATCAACCCGGCAAGCTACTCTCAGCGTTTGGCGGTGGACTATACCGAGGACGATGCTGCCGGCGCCACCGGACAGGCGCGCGCATTCAACAAGGAATGCGGCGTCAGGCTCGACCTCGAGCTCGTGCTCGACGGCACCGGCACTGTTCCCTTTGCGCAGCAGCAGACGGTTGCCCAGCAGATCATCGCCCTGCGGCGCCTCGGCCTCGCCATCAACCCGGGTACGCACCGCCCTAATTACGTCAAGCTCAGTTGGGGTACCCTGTTGTTCAAGGGCCAGCTCCAATCGCTCGACGTCACGTACAGCCTGTTCAATCCGGACGGCTCGCCGCTCCGGGCCAAGGTCAAGGCTTCATTCCTCGGCTTTCAGGATCCGCTCGAGGCCGCCAAGGGCCAGAACCGCTCCTCGCCGGATCTCACCCACCGCGTAACGGTTCGAGCGGGAGATACTCTGCCGCTGCTGTGCAAGCGGATCTACGGCGACAGCGGCTATTACGTACAGGTCGCCGCCGCCAATGGGCTTTCCGGATTTCGATCGCTGCCGCTAGGCTCCGTTCTTAACTTTCCACCGTTAAGAGGAGCGCGCTCGTGACCGGAACCGATCCAGCGACCAACACTGGACTTCAGCTCAACGCCGAGGTCTCGGTGAACGGCGAGACGCTCGACAGCACGGCCATCGTCAGCATCGAGAGCTGGAGCGGCGCCAACAAAATCCCGCGTGCGCGGATCACGATCTACGACGGCACCCCCGCGACCGCCGACTTTCCGCTCAGCGACAGCGACAAGCTGGTGCCGGGCGCGACTGTGACGCTGAGCGCGGGCTACGGATCGGACAGCGCAACGATCCACAGCGGCGTGATCGTGCGGCATTCGCTGCGGATCCTGCCGGGTCAGTCGCCGCAACTGATTATCGAAACGGCCGATCCGCTGCTTAAGATGACGGTAGCGCGCAACAGCGCCGTTTCCGAGCATATGTCGGACGCCGACCTTATTGCGGCACTGGTGGCGAACAGCGGCGGCAGCGTCGGCAAAAACGCCGCCGCGACGGAGCCCGCCGAGGCGATCGTGCAATATTACGCAAGCGATTGGGACCTGATGCTGCTGCGCGCGGAGGCGAGCGGCTGCGTCGTGCTGCTCGACAATTGCACCGTCGACATCGCCGATCCGAGCGATGCCGGCGATCCAGTGCTGACCGCCGAATATGGGACGTCGATCATCTCGTTCGAAGCGACGGTGGACGCGGAAACAGACATCGCCGAGGGCGCGGTGGCGAGCCGATCCTGGAGCTATGCCGACCAAGCGGTTAAATCCGACACCGGCTCAACCAGCTTTACCCCGCCCGGCAACCTCTCCCCGGCGACCCTCGCCGGAGTGCTCGGGGTTGCGGCAATTCCCCTGCAGAGCTCAGCGGCAATGGAGGACGCGGCGCTCAAGCGGTGGGCGGCGGCGCGGCTGCTGCGTTCGCGTCTCGCCCAAGTTCGAGGCACCGCCCGCTTCCAAGGCAACGCCGCTGTGAAGCCGGGAAAAACGATCGCCCTCGCCGGACTGGGCGACCGCTTCAACGGCACGGCCTTTGTCAGCGCAGTCCGCCACGTCATCAAGGGCGGCCGCTGGATCACCGTTGCCGAATTCGGGATGGCGCCGGAGGGCTTCGCCAGCCAGCGCCGCGATGTCGCCGCCCCGCCCGCCGCCGGACTTTCTCCGCCGATGCGCGGGCTGCACGTCGGTCAGGTGAAGCAGGTCGCGACCGATCCGAACGGCGATTTCCGGGTGCAGGTGACGATGCCGCTGGTCAGCCCGGACAACGCGGTTTGGGCCCGGCTGGGGCAGTTCTATGCCTCGAACGGCTTCGGCGCGGTCTTTTTTCCGGAGGTGGGGGATGAGGTGGTGCTTGGGTTCATGGACGAGGATGTCGCCGGACCGGTTATCCTGGCGAGCCTCTACAGCCGCGGAAGGGCTCCTAAATTTGCGCTCGAGGAAGCCAACGACACCAAGGCGATCGTTACCCGCCAGGGGCTCCAGATCAGCTTCGACGAGCAGAACACGGTTCTGAAGATCGAGACGCCCGGGGGGCGGGTGATCACGCTCGACGACCAGAAGGACAAGATGGTCAAGATCGAGGATCCTTATTCGAACGCGATCACGATGACGCAGCAGCAGGTCGAGATCGTCAGCGGCAAGGACATGAAGCTGACGGTAGGCGGCGATCTGACCATAACCGCGACCGGATCGATCTCGGCGAGCGCCGGCGGCGACTTCGCAGTGAAGGGTCAGCAGGTGTCCGTCACCGGCGCGGCGGGGCTTGCTCTCAAGTCGAACACAGTCGGTTCGCTGAAAGCGGCTGCCGAGCTGACGGTCAACGCACCCCTCGTGAAGATCAACTGACATGGCCGCCGCAGCCCGCCTCGGCGACTTTCACGAATGCCCCGCGGAGACGCCGGGGGTTCCGCCTATCCCCCATATCGGCGGGCCGATCCTCGGCCCCGGGGCGCCAACCGTGCTTATCGGAGGCGTTCCCGCAGCGAAGCTCGGCGACATGGCCCTATGCGTCGGGCCGCCGGACTCGATCGTCTCGGGTTCAAGCAGCGTCTTCATCATGGGCGTGCCGGCCGCGCGGATCGGCGACAAATGCGCGCATGGGGGCGTCATCCTGGCCGGCCTCCCCACCGTGGAAATCGGCGGCTGATCGTGGCGCTGCCGGTGCGACAGGACTTTCTTGGCCGCGGCTGGAGCTTCCCGCCCAGCTTCTCGAAGGCGCTGGGAAGCGTCGCGATGGTGGCGGACATAGAGGACATCCGCCAGAGCCTTTGGATCCTGTTCGGCACCGCGCCGGGGGAGCGGGTGATGCTTCCGACCTACGGCTGCGACTTGTGGAAATACGTCTTCCGCGAACTCAATACGAGCCTGTTGAACGAGATCAGCGACGTCGTCGCGACCGCCATCATCCGCTGGGAAACGCGGATTCAATTGTTGTCGGTGACGGCGACAGTCGATCCGGAGCAGGCGGGCCTTGTCCTAATCGACGTCACCTTCCTGGTCCGGGCGATCAACACCCGCTCGAACCTCGTCTACCCGTTCTATCTTACCGAGGCGACGCTGGCGGGAGGAGGCTGAGGTGGCGGCTTCCCAAAGCCCAGCGCAACCGCGCTTCATGACGCGGTGGGCAAGCCGCAAAAGCCTCGCGTACCGCGCTCTTGAGCCCGGCTATGCGCAGCTCGATGCGCGCAGGCTGGCCGGCAGGGTCGCCGACCTGGTGGTTCTCGCGGGCGAGGTGCCGTTCGTGGATCTCACCGATGCCGAGGACGGCCGTTGGGACGCGCTGTTCACCGCCGACGATGCGGTGCTGCTCGCCATGCTTGCGACGCTGGACGTTGACTGGGATCGAGCGCGCGCCGACGCGCTGATCGCTCGCATCCGCGCGTCCGGCGACCCGTGCCGGCAGGAGCGGCTGGTTCGCGAACTGGCGAGGCTGGTGCTTGGGCTCGCTGCCCGGCTGGACGAATGGATCGCAGCCGCGGAACGGGAGGCGCCGGGAACCGCCTCGCGCCGCCTGTTCGAGCGACTGGTCGCCGACCTGCTGGGGCCGCGCCTGCGCCGCTTACTCGCCTTGGCGCGCAAGGTCGAGGAGGCGGGTTGGTTCGAGGAAACGGTGATGGTCATTGTCGCAGAATGCGGATCGACCTGGTTCATCGAGATCGACGTCGAGTTGGAGCCCTGGCCGGAACCGTGGCTCGAGCGGGCGATCGAGGAGCTTCTCGACGCCGCCACGGCTTTTCTGGTGGCGGCGGCCGAGCTGGTCGCGGCGAGCGCGGCGGCGCTCGAGGCGAGCCTGGACGAGCCGGTCCACGCGCCCCAGGCCAGCCTTCTTTTCGCCTTTGCGCAGGTCTTCGGCCATGCCGCCGGCAGCCTCAATGCTTTGCCGCTGCGCCTCGCCGACTACTACCGGCAGGAGATGCTGCGGACGGTTGCCGAGCCGGCGCTGCCCGACCGCGTGTTCGCAGCGCTAACTCGGTTCCCGGTCCAAGGCGCTCCGCCGCCGCGCATTACGCAGGGCACCGTCTTTCCCGCCGGACGGGATGCAAACGGGAAGGACATCGCCTTTGCCGCCGAGGCGCCGCTCACCGTCACCGGCGCGGCGGTATCGCAGCTTCGGCTTTGGCAGGTGGAAGGACCGGATAACGGTACGGTGAGCCGCCTCCGCGCCAAGGAGTTCACGCTGCCACCCGGTGGAGCGGCCGCGGCGGCCTTCGTGCAGGGTCAGGCACTGCCGGACGCCGCCATCGGCTTTGCAATCGCATCGCCGCTGCTCGACCTCCGTAGCGGTGAAAGGGAGGTGACGCTTACCCTGTCGTCGCTGTCTCTGCCGGCGCGTCTTCCACATTTCGGCGAGGGCGACGCGCTCGACGTTTCGAACTGCTTCATGCTCGCTGTTTCCGGTGCCGCGGGATGGACGGCCGCGCCCCCGGTATCGGCGCAACTGGTGCTTAGGCAGAACCGGTCGGCGCTGATCATATCCTTTTCGCTGTCTGAGGATTCTCCGCCGCTGATGCCTCCGGCGCCTCCGCAGGCCGACATGCCGAGCGAAGCGGCGGTGCGCCTGACGCTGGTTCAGGACGCTGTGCTGCCGGGGATATCGGCGCTGGCCTTGTTCGGCGACGCGCAGTTTGAGAGCCTGTCCCTCCAGGTTTCCGTCGCGAAGCTCGGCGGACTTACCGTCACCACGCCCGCCGGCGTCATCGGCCTCGGCCAAGGCATGATGCCGTTCGCCTCCGCGCCGCTGCCGGGCGCTACGTTGCGGATCGATCACCCCGCGTTCTCCCTCGGCATCGATGAGGTGACGCTTGAGCTCGAATGGAGCGGGGTTCCGGCCGGAGACGAAGGCTTTTTAGGCTATTACCGGCAATATGTGGTCGGCCCCGACCGGGTCATCGTCGATCCCCGCGTGCCTCTTTTCACAAACGAAAGCTTCGTCGTCGAACTCGGGCCGCACAGCTTGGTGTCGGAGCTTCCGAGACGCACGGCGCAGCTCTTTACGTCCGAAGCAGGCGCGGTCGCGCCCATTTCCCGGTTCACGTTCGGCCCGGGCGATTTGGGCGGGGGCCGGGAAAGGTATCTGAGCCTCACCCTCACGGAGCCGGCCTGCGGCTTCGGCGACCCGCTCTACCCGATCAACGTCGCGACCGCCGCGGCGGGCATGGCCGAGAGGGTCGAGGAGCGCGAATTCTTATACGAGTTCCTGCTCACCTTGCTCCGCCTCCTCGGAACGCCGTTCAGGCTTGGCTGGCGGGCGGTGAAGAGGCTTTCGGGGGGCGGGAGCGAGGAGCCGGGTGATCGGGCTGAACCTTCGCCGGGCAGGGTATCTCCCGCGGCAGCGATGCCGAGCCCGCCATGGCGGCCAATTCTCTCCGACCTGCGAGTCGCCTACACCGCCGCCGCACAACTGCCGTCGCCGGGGCCGGCAGATGCAAGCGCATTTTTTCACGTCGGCGCTTTCGGTGAGCTCACCGCGGTGCCCGTCGCCGGAGCGGTGCGGATGCTGCCGCCCGGCCCAGCGACGAATGCGGCCGACTTCCGGATTTCGGGCTGGAGCGGCGACGTGCCGCTGTCGATCCTTTTCCTGCTCGGACCGCCGGACCCGGCGTATCCCGCCGCTCCGCCGGCAGGGTCGGTTCAATGGAGCTATGGCGGCAACGGGAAATGGACGCCGCTCGCGGCCCGCTCCGGGTTCGTCGACGGCACCGCCGGCCTCGCCGCCACCGGCATCCTTACCTTGCCCCCGCTCGGTTCCGGCGAGGGCAGCGGCGATGTCTGGCTGCGCGCCAGCTTCATCGGCGCTCCGCCGCCGGTTGCACGGATCCTCCCCGACGCCCTTAGCGCTATCCGGATCGTCACCGGCACCGAAACCGCTCTTGCCCCGGTGCCGCCCGAAACCTTGCGAAAACCGTCAGGCCTCGCCGGGATCGCCCGCGTCGAACAGCCGCTCGCCTCGTTCGGCGGCGTTCCCGCGGGGAACGAGGGAGGCGAATTGCAGCGCGTCGCGGCGCGCGTCGCCACGCGCGGGCGCGGGCTCCTTGCCGAGGACATCGAACGGCTCGCGCTGGAGCGCTTCCCGACGATTGTGAGCATTCGCCTGGTGCCCGCCGAGCGGGAAGGCGGGGCGCTGCGGCTTACGATTGTTCCGGCGCAGGGTGGTGCGACCCCGCCCGATCCGGTGCGGCCGCGGGCAACGGCGGCGCTTCGTTCGGAGCTGCACGACTGGGTGGCGTCGATTTCCAGCCCCTTTGCGCGGATTTCGGTGGAGGACCCCGTCTACACGGCGGTGGATTTGGACGTCTCCGCGATCTTCGCGGAACCGGCAACGGACCCTGACCGGCTCAAAGCTGAGCTTCAGGACCTGCTCTCGCCCTGGTCCGACCCGGGGCTGGACCTCGATGACGGAGTAGGGCTGGCCTCGCTTGAAGGCGCCATCGTCCGCTTCGTTGCCGCGCGCCGCTATGTGGCGTCGGTGATCAGCGTCAAGCTTAGCCTCCCACTGCTGGACGCGGGCTGGGCGGTGCCGGTGCCGGGAGCCATTAAGATCAGTGCCGTTTCGGGCCCCGGAGGAGGCTGCTGATGGCGCCGCTCCCCGCCCAATCGGCCACGCTCACGCGCGCCTTGCCACAAGATCCCGCGCTGAACTACGCGGCCCTGCGGGAGGAGGCGATCGCCTTCGTTCAGCGCTGCTCGGGCGCAATCTGGACGGACTATAACGAGCACGATCCAGGCGTCACGATCCTGGAACAGCTCTGCTACGCGCTTACCGAGCTTGGCTACCGCGCCGGCTTTCCGATCGAGGATCTGATTGCCGGCGAGGAGGGGCTGCTGCCCGGGCCGGGCCGCGCCTTGCCGACCGAGCCGGTAACGGTTGCGGACTGGCGGCGGCTGCTGATCGACCGGGTACGCGGCCTTGGCAATGCCTGGCTCGAGCCCCGCTTGGCACCTGACGGCGGGCCCACCGGTCTCTACGACATCCGCCTCTATGCGGCGCCGCCGGTTCCGGGACTTCATGAGGAAAGGTGCGAGGAGCATCGGATCGTGGAGCGGGCGGAGCGCGCGTTCGTGCGGCACCGGGCCTTGTGCGAGGATATCGGTTCGATCCGGCGGCTCGAGCCGGCGCGCACGCGGGTGCGGGTGCGGATAGAGATCGACGCCAGCGTGCGGCCGGAGGCGGCGATGGCGGCTATCGTCCAGCGCCTCGCCTGCACGCTTGCACCGGAGCCGCGCCGGCGCTCGCTTCAGCAGCGGCTGGACGAAGGCCTGTCGCTTTCGCAGATATTCGACGGCCCGAGAATAAGCCGGGGCTTTATCGCGCCCGGCGACTCGGCGGACCAACGCACGACGGTCCACGCGCACGAGCTTCGCGACCAGATTGCGGTTCTACCCGAAGTGCGTGCGGTCGGTGTGCTCAGGGTGGGGGTCGCGGACCAGGAGGGCTCGGACGGTTCGTGGACGATCCCGAAGGACCATTACTTCGCTTTCGATTCAGGCCTGGAGAACGGCGATACGGGCATCGAGCTGCTCGTCCAGGGGCGGCCTGTCGCGGTGGATGGACACGAGGCCGCGCGGCTTTTGAAGGCGCTGTGGCGCGAGCATCGGCGTACCTACAAGGTCAATGCGGAAATCTATCACCTGCTGACGCCGCCCGTCGGGCAGGTCCGGGACACCGGCGCGTGGGCCCCGGTGGTTGACCAGTTTCCGCGCATCTACGGCGTGGGGCCGAACGGCGTCGGGCGCGATGCGAGCATTGAGCGGCGGGCCCAGGCGCGGCAGCTCACCGGCTACCTTGAAATTTTCGACGCGGCGATGCGGGATTTCCTGCTCCGCCTGGCCAGGCTTGGCCCGATGCTGCGGGGGGAGGGGCCTGAGCGGTCGGGAGCGCGTCTGAAGGAGGAGAACAGGCTCATCGATTTCCTGCTCGCGCTGCACGGAGAGGATGCGGAGAACTGCCTAGTCCTTCCCCCCGGATGCGCGGGCGAGGAGGCGGCGCGGCTTCGGCTTCACGCAAAAAGGCGGCTGCTGGCTGACGAGGGCGGCATTCGCAAGAGCCGGGGGCGGGGCCTCGACTACCGCGTGCGGCGCTGGCGCCGCCGGACCAGCGGGATGGAGCTGCGCAGCCAGATCATGCTGGCGTCCGAGCCTTGCCTGCCGGGGCGCTGGCGGCCGCGGCTCACCGTGATCGAGCATGTGCTGCTCCGCCACCGGCGTGAGGAGGAGCTTTGGCCGGACACAGGCTGGCGGCCGATGGCGGTGACGGCGATCGTTCACCTGCCGGGCGGGCACGGCGACGACGCCGGCTATCGGCGTCGGGTGGAGGCGATGATCCGGGGGAACACGCCGGCGCATATTGCGCTCGAAACGCGGTTCGTGGACCGCGAGGGTTGGGTGCGGTTTCGGCGGCTGCACAAATTGTGGCGCTGGGCGCTTCGCGACGACTTGGACGAAGCGGCGGACCTGCTCGCGGAGGAGATGCTTGCTAGGTTCGACGATTGGACGGAGAAGCCCTTTTGAGCGACGAACAAGAAGGGGCGGGGACCATCACCAACGGCGCTGCAATCGAGGCGGAGATAGCGTGGTTCACCGCTCTGCTGGACCTGCGCTTTCGCATCCACGGCGGCGAAGGTGAGGATGGCGACGTGCTCGCCCTCCTGCCGCCGCAAAACCTCCCGGCCGGAAGCTTCTACGCCGATGCGATCGGCGCGGCCGGCCTTGGCGCCGCCGAGCGGCTCGTCCTGATCCTCGCTGCCCTGCCGCATCTCAGGCCGCAGGCGCTTGATCCGCTGTTGATCGAAAACCAGAGCGCCGGCCGCCGCTTCACGGAATTCGGCGGTGCCGACGCGGCCGGCCGGAGCGGGTTTCGCGCGACGCGGGAAACGGCCCTGTTCCTGCTCGCGGGCGAGGACATGGACCGCCGGCTTGAGGCCCAGGCCCTGTTCGCGCCCGACGCGCCGTTGCAGGCGCGCGGCATCCTCGAAGTGGCCGACCAGCCCGGCGAGGCGGGGCCATGGCTGCCTTTGGCGATAAGTGCGCGCTGGGTAGCCCGGCTGACCACCGGCGCCGCCGTGGCCCCGGGCTTTGGCCCTGCTTTCCCGGCGCAGCGGCTGGACACGCCCTACGAGCGCAAGGACCTGGTGCTCACGGAAGAGGTTGCCGAAGAAATAGACGACATCGTAGCGTGGGTGCGACACGAGCGCGCGCTGATGGAGGATTGGGGCCTCGGCCGCCACGTCAAGCCGGGCTACCGCGCGCTCTTCCACGGCCCGCCCGGCACCGGCAAGACGATGACTGCGGCGGTGCTCGGCAAGACGCTCGGCCTCCCCGTCTATCGCGTCGATCTCTCCCGCGTGGTCAGCAAATGGATCGGCGAGACCGAGAAGAACCTCGGCGCCTTGTTCGACGGGGCGGCCGAGGGCGGCATGATCCTGTTCTTCGACGAGGCGGACGCCCTGTTCGGCAAGCGCGGCGACACGCGGAGCGCCAACGACCGTCACGCCAACCAGCAGATCTCCTACCTGCTCCAGCGGATCGAGGAGAGCCCCGGGGTGGTGATCCTGGCAAGCAACCTCAAGGACAATATCGACGCGGCCTTTGCGCGGCGATTTCAGGCGATGATTCATTTCCCCGTTCCCGGTTTCGCCGCGCGGCTCGAGTTATGGCGCGCCGCCTTTGCCCACGTGCCGGGCGAGCGTCTGGACCAGATCGAATTCGCCGCGCTTGCGCGGGCACATGAGCTGTCGGGCGGCGCAATCGTTAATGTGCTCCGTCATGTCTGCACGCGCGCTGCGGAGGCCGGTCGCGCGATTGCAACGAGCGATATAAAGGCCGGCGTGGCTCGGGAGCTGAGCAAGGAGGGCCGGCAGGACGGTAGAGGCGGCTAGTTGAACGGCAATCGGATCAACCGGGGTCTTCTGGGCTGTGGCCCCACTCGCGCCGGAATGTCGTCCGGCTCTGCTTCAGCATTCCCTGCCAACAGTAGCGGCCCAGGCGATTTCCCGGTTCAATAACTTTCCACCTCGATCGGCTGGCCCCCACCTAGCATGTTGTCACCCCCTCTTCCGCCGCCAGACGCGAAATGAAAAAGAAACGGCCCGCAAAGGTCACGGCTCCTGTTCGGATGAATCACGCCGTCGCGTCCCAGCGGATCGAGGTGCGGAGCGGATCGGAGGCTTGGGCATGGGCTCTGCTCGACCGGATCGGGGGCCTAAACCACAGCCGCCTGCTGCCGGCGATCGAGCGGGTGTTCGACGAGTTCGACCGTGCGGGCGAGGTAATCAGGATCGGCCGGCTGGAACTCGATCTCGGGCGGTTTGCGGAAGGCGCGCTCGACGAAGTGGAGGCGCGGCTGACCGAAGCGCTCCGGGCCGCGATCCGGCAGGCGCTTGGCAACTGGGGAAGAAGCAGCAGCGCGGTGCCGGCGCCCGCGCTCGAGGCGGCGCGTCAGCTTGCCGCCGTGCTCAGCGTCGGCACCACGCTGGTCGAAGCGCTTGAGCATTTTCTGCTCGGCGGCAGCTGGCCTTATAGCGGCGCGGTGGACGGGGATTCGAACCCGGCCGATCTGCTCTGCCGGCTGATCGGGGAGGCGCCTAGCGAGCTTGCCGCCATGCTGCGGCGGCAGGGGGCGAGCGAGCGGGTGATCCGAAGGCTGGCGTGGCAAATGCCCGAGCCGCTGCTGGAAAGGCTGCTCGCCGTGCTGGAGCCGGCCCAGGCGGCGTGGATTTCAGCCTACATGCGCGAGACGCGGGCGGCGCACGCCTTGGAGCCGGTGATCGACGAGCCTCCCGCTTCCTTTTCGCACCGGCTTTGGATGCTTGTGCTGCGCGACGCGCTGAACCGCTCCGGGCTTCACGCCAACCGGCGCGCTTTTCTGCGCAAACTGATCGAGGGGATGGCCGAGGGTTCGGGCGAAAGCTATGCGGCACTGCTGACGGCGCTGCGCCGAAGCCTGGAAGCCATTCCCGAGGCCGGGCGGCGCGCGGGCTCGCTGCTGGCGACGCTTGGCGAGCTTGCCGCGTTTGCTCCGGAGGCGCCGGCACCGGACGCGATCAACTTTGCCGCGTTTGCCGCTTTGCTCGAAGGGCGCCCCGCCGGTCGCCTATGGCTGGGCTCCGACGGAACCCCGTGGCAGACCGATCAAGCCCGTGACTTAGCCCGGCGCGGCATGGCTGCGTTCCCGGCCGAAGCCCGCTGGCTCATCCGGCGCTTGGCCCGCGACGAACAGGACGGCGTGCACAGGCTTTTCGAAGCCGGCGCCGTAAATGCCTCACGCGGCGGAACAGCCGGGGAGGCGGGAACTGCCCTTGCGGCTCTTTGCACGCTGCTCGGCAAGGTTGGCGAAGATGCAGTGGCGACGTCGGCCGCGCTGGCGGAAGCGATGGCGGACGATCCGATCGGTACGCGCCGGCTGCTCCGCCGCTTTGCCCGCGCCGATCCGCACCGGTTCCTCATTCTTTCTGGGGTCGGGGCGGAAGAGGCGCCGGAGCTCCTGCTCATTCCAGCCGTGGCAGCGCCGGTGCGGCGGCTGATCGAGAGGCTGCAACTGTTGCCGGCCGAGAACCTGACGCTGGTGCGGCACCTTGCCCGGATGAGCGAGGCTGTTCTCCCGGAGACGGCGCTGTTCCGCCTGCTGGTTGCGGTGGCTGCCGAACGCGGCGTCCAACAGGAGGCGCTGGCGCGGGCGGTGCTGCAAGCCCCTGCAGGCGGTGATCCGCGCCTGACGGAGTGGCTCGAGCGAACGGCCACAGGGGATGTCCAGCCCGAAGGTGCCGATGCCGCCGGAGCCGAGACGATCGACGTGCTGCGGCGTGGCCTGCTGACCGGTTCACCCCTCGCCCCGCAGGCCGCTGCAGAGTTGCGCAGGCTTGCTCAGATCCCGCCAGAACTCCTGCGGGAGCGGCTTCGCGGACCCTTTTCGCGGGTCCGCACCGCTACCGCTCTCGCACCGCTTGCCGACGGCGACCTCCTTCGCCTGGCCCTGCTCCTGCTGCGCGGCGTGCCGGGAGGCTCGGAGCGAATTCGGCGGCTGCCGTCGAAGGGCGCCGCGCGCCGCGCTGAGCTCGTCCAGATCCTCGCCGGCCTGTTCGCCAAGGGGCGCCTTGTGCCGATGCCGGAGGAGCAAGTAGGCACGCCAAGGCAGGATCGGGGTCGCCGAGACCTCCGGCGGCGGGCTCTCGCCGACCTGCTTGGCGACGCGATTGTCGCTGCAGTGGTGGCTTGGCCGGAAAGCCTGAAGGACGAAGACGCGGTGGAGCGGCTGCTTCACGCACTGCCGCCGGACGAGCGGCCGGCGGCGCTTGCCTTTGCGCGGCTGTTAACCGGCGCGCGAGCGGCCCGGGTTCTCCCGCCCGGCCTTGCGGCGCGGGCACTCGCCGCGGCGGCGGCGGACCGGCTGGGCGGGGCCGGCCACACGGGGCTGGCCCTTATTTGGAGGCAGCGGCTCGATCAGGGGCTCAGCAGCGAACAGCGTTCGGCGCTTCGGCGTTTGTTGGACGACGCCTTGCCGGTTTCGGCGGACGCTAGAGGCTTGAGGCGCCCCGCCACGCCGAGCGCTCGGCAAGCCCGTTCCGAGCCCGGCCTCCAAGGTGAAGCGGCCGCTCAAGCCGAGCCGGGATCGCTTGCATGGGCGCTGGCTTTGCTGGACCGGGGGACGCCCGAGACGAAACGCCTGCTGCGGGCTGCTCTGCGTGCGCCGCACCTGCGCGAGCGGCTCTGCAAGGCTTTGCCGGACAGGCTGCTTCTCCGCTTTGTGACCGTTCTCGCTCCGCGCGAGGCGTTCCCGCTGGTGCGGATGGCCCTTATCTTCGCGGCGGCGCATCAGCGTTGCGGTGCCCGGCTGAGCCGCGCCGAGATGTGGGCGGCCGCTATCGAAGCCGCCGCTTCGCCGGACCCGGTGACCGCTTTGGTTCGCACCCTGATCGATCCCAAGTCGGCCGCTATGCGGGGCAGGGGGCCCGCCCTGGCGGACCGGATCGCGGCCGAAGCCTCGGCGCTCGCTTCCTCGCGGGGCGAGCCCGCGCTCAAAGCCGCTTTGAACGACCGCGCTTATGACCTCAGGCGGCGCAGTTCCCCGTCCACCGCGCCGCCTGCCGACCCGCGGCGCAAGCTTTGGGAAAAGGCGCCGGAGCCGGGCGGGCGCAAAATTCACGTCCGAAACGCAGGGCTGGTGCTGGCGGCACCGTTCCTGCCGCAGTTGTTTGACGGGCTCGGGCTGCTCGGCGAACAGGGCCTTGGCAGCCCGCGCCCCGAAGAGGCGCTCAGCCGCGGCGTCCACCTCCTGCAATATTTGGTCGACGGTCGGCTCGACGCTTCGGAGCCGGCGCTTGCGCTCAACAAGCTGCTTTGCGGGGCCGACCCGGCTGATCCGGTGCTCGCATCGATCGAAGCGTCAGCGAATGATCTCACCATCTGCGATTCCTTGCTGGAAGCGATTGTTGCCCACTGGCCGGTCATGGCGGGGAGCTCGACAGCGGCGCTGCAGGAGCTTTTCGTTCAGCGTGAAGGCGCGCTTGTGAGGACGGAGGAGGGATGGCGCGTGGATGTCGAGCGCAAAACGGTCGACGTGCTGCGGGACGCAATTCCCTGGGGCTTTTCGATGATCCTCCACCCGTGGATGCCGGAGCTCCTCAAGGTCGACTGGGTCACCGCCACGGGCTGAGGCGCTTTGCGTGCGCGAACGGGGAGGATCGGCTTCGTGTCGGCTGGTGACCCCTACGGGACTCGAACCCGTGTTTTCGCCGTGAGAGGGCGACGTCCTAGACCGCTAGACGAAGGGGCCGTGTGCACGGCAGGTGGGGGCGAATATGGGGGAGGGGGATCGCTGTCAAGCTGGCCCCTCGGCGGCAGGCGCGGTAACCAGCCGCCATGTGCAACGACTATCGAAGCCGCGTGGACCTCAACACCATCGGCCAGGAATTCAAGGACCAGCGCATTCCGTTGCGCTTTCCCGAAGGCGCGCCGAACCTGGAGCCGCGCGAGGACATCCGCATCACCGACCGGGCGCCGATCCTGCGCTGGACAACCGACGGGGCCGAGCTCGTCCAGCGGCGCTGGAGCTGGCCGGGCGCGGGCGGCAAGCCGGTCTACAATTTCCGCTCCGACGGGCGGGAATTCGGAAGCGGGCGCTGCCTGATTGTCACCGACGGCTTTTACGAATTCACCACGCCAAAGGAGCCGCGCCAAGACAAGCGTAAGGACAAGTGGCTGTTCACGCTGGCGGGGCACGACTGGTTCTGTATCGCCGGCCTGTGGCGCAACACGCCGGATGTGGGCGAGGCGTTCACCATGCTGACCACGGAGCCTGGGGCGGATGTGGCGCCCTACCACAACCGCCAGGTTGCGGTGCTGACGCGCGAGGCGTGGCGGCCGTGGCTCGACGGCAGCGAACGTGCCAGCGCGCTGATCGGCCCCTGCACGGCGGGAATGTTGAAGGTCGAGCGAGCCGGCTAAGCGGCGCGGGCGGCGGCGGCGCGGGAGAGTTCGGCTGCAACCAGAGCGGCGGCTTCCATGGCCTGGCCGGGGTTGAGGCGCGGATCGCAACGTGTGTGGTAGCGGTCGCCCAAGTCGGCGACCCGCACCGGCTGCGGTCCGCCGGTGCATTCCGCGACGTCGCGTCCAGTGAGTTCGAGGTGGATGCCGCCCGGGTGAGCGCCTTCCGTTCGGCAGAGTTCGAAAAAGGCGGAAAGCTCCTCCAGGATGCGCTCCAGCGGCCGAGTCTTGAAGCCGTTCGCCTTGATCGTGTTGCCGTGCATTGAATCGCACGACCACAGCACGGGGTGACCTTCGCAGGCCACGGCGCGAAGCAGAGGCGGCAGGCGATCGGCAACGTGCTCGGCGCCCATCCGGGCGATCAGGGTGATGCGGCCGGCTTGCCGCGCTGGGTTGAGCCGGTCCAGCAGGTCCAGCAACTCGTCAGGCGTGAGTGACGGCCCGCATTTAATGCCAAGTGGGTTGGAAAGGCCGCGCAGGAATTCAACATGCGCGGAGCCGGGGAAGCGGGTGCGGTCGCCGACCCAGAGAAACGCCGCCGAACTGCCGTACCATCCGGCGCCATCGCGGCGCACCAGCGCCTCTTCATAAGGGAGCAGCAGCGCTTCATGGCAGGTGTAGACGGGCGCGCCGGCCAGAAGGTCGCGCAGGTGGCTCAGCGTGGCGGCGGACTGAGCGTAGGCGCGGAACAGCCGCTCCGGATCCGGGCGCCGCGCTGCTTCGTCGAAGGCGATCCCATTGACGATGTCGCCGCGGTACATTGGCAAATGGGTTCCGCTTTTTTCTTCCAGGTCACGCGAACGCGGCTTGGCGAACTGACCGGCGATGCGGGCGGCGGTGATCACCTTAAGGCCGCTTGCTTCGACAAGGCGCTGCGCGATTGCGGTGAGCAAGCCGTGGAGGGCGCGGATGTTGTCCGGCGAGAATTCGGCGAAGCTTTCGGCGCAATCGCCGCCCTGAAGGAAGAACGCACGGCCAGCCTGCGCTTCGGCAAGGTCGGCGGTCAGGCGGTGGCCGTCGCTTGCCGGCACCAGAGGCGGATACGCGCCAAGTTCCCGCAAGGCGGCGTCGAGCGCGGCCGCGTCCCGGTAGTTTGGCTGCTGCCGCGCTTCGTGGCTCCTCCAGCCCGCCGGTGTCCATTCCCCGCCCATCCCGGCCATGTGCGCACTCGCCGTCGCGGGTGCAAGGCAAGGCGTTGACGCAAGGGCGGGACAGGTAGAGGAAGCGCCGCGTGAACAAGCTTTTCCCGCATAGCGCCACCAGCAATGGCGTCACCGTCCGCGTCGCCGTCAGCTTCCTCCCCGAACAGTCGGAGCCCGCGCGCGGCCGCTGGTTCTGGGCCTACCATATCCGCATCGAGAACGGGCGGCCGGCGCCTGTGCAGCTCATCAGCCGCGAATGGACGATCGCCGATGGACGTGGCGGGCGCCACGACATCGCGGGCGACGGCGTGGTTGGCGAGCAGCCGGTGATCGAGCCGGGGGGCTCGTTCGATTACGTCTCCGGCTGCCCGCTCAACACGCCGACAGGCTGGATGGAGGGCCGCTACCGGATGATGGGGGCGGAGGAGCAGAGCTTCCTTGCCGAAATCCCGCGCTTTCCGCTGGTCGCGCCGGCGGTGGCGAGCGGGCCGGGGCTCTGATAAAAGGTACTATATCCGCCTGTTTGCTGGAGATCGTGATGCGTACCTTGTTGCTCGCCGCCACCGCACTTGCTCTCCTGCCAATCGCCGCCAGTGCAGCGGCGCCGGTGACCCAGGCGATGACCTGCCCGATCGGCGGCAAGGCGTTCGATTTCACCACGGGCGCGTCTTATACCACCTGGGGCGAGCGGCCGGATGGCAAGCCCTACGGCAGTGCGGAATTCCCCACGCCTTTGCCCGAATGCCCAGACAACGGCCTGGTCCTCTACAAGGATTATGAGCCGGCGGAGGTGGCGAAGCTCGAGCCGCTGGTATCCTCGGAGGCGTATCAGGCTCTTCGGCAGGACGTGTCTTATTACCGCGCATATTGGCTGATGAAGGAGATGGGCGTTCCCGCCGCCAGCCGGCTGCTCGCCTTGCAGCGGGCGGCGTGGCAGGTGGATGGCGATCAGGAGCGGCGGGCGCGGTATCTCACCGAATTTGCCGAGGAGACGGCAAAGCTGCCCGCCAAGCCGACGGACTTGAACTGGATCGGCATGGAAGGCCGGGCGGTCAACGCGCTTCGCGAGCTCGGGCGCTTCGATGAGGCGCTTACCCGGCTCGAGAAGCTGCCTGCTTCCGCTTTGGAGGCTCCTGCCGTCGCCGGAGCCGAAGGAAAGGCCGCCGAAACGGCGCGGGTGCGAACCGCCTGGGCTTCCTTTTTCAAGCAGTTGCGCTTGGTGATTGATCGCAAGGATGCTTCCCCCGAGCCGTTCGAGCTGATTCCGCGCCGGGTTTGGATGGAGCGCTGCATATCCGGGAAGGGCCTCAGCGAAAGCCAGCAGGCGCATTGCACCGCCCAAGCGGCGATTGTGGACGAGGCGCGCGCCAAGGCGGAAGCCGAGGCGAAAGCGCTAGGTCAGAACCGGGACAAATCCGGCCGCTGAGCCTCAGGGCCCGGCCGCGCTTCGTCAGGCGTCGATTTCTTCTTCGCTGATTTCGGCGGCGTGGTTCTGGATGAACTGGAAGCGGTGCTCGGGGTTGCGGCCCATTAGCCGGTCAACGAGATCCTTGACCCCGCGCTGCTGCTGATATTCCTCGGGCAGCGTCACCCGGATCAGAGCCCGGGTCTTCGGGTCCATGGTGGTCTCGCGAAGCTGGTTCGGGTTCATCTCGCCGAGGCCCTTGAAGCGCGAAATCTCCACCTTCTTGTTTTTGAACATCGTCTTCTCGAGCTCGCCGCGATGGGCGTCGTCACGGGCATAAGCAACTGTGCCGCCCGAGGTCAGCCGGTAGAGTGGCGGCTGGGCGAGGTAGAGCGCGCCGGCTTCGACGATCTTGCCCATTTCGGTGAAAAAGAAGGTCATCAGCAAGGTCGCGATGTGGGCCCCGTCTACGTCGGCGTCCGTCATGATGATGATGCGGTCGTAGCGGAGTTGCGCCGGATCGCAGCGTTCCTTGGTGCCGCAGCCGAGCGCCTGAATGAGGTCCGCGATCTCCTGGTTGCCGCGAATCTTGTCGGCGCTTGCCGATGCGACGTTAAGGATCTTGCCGCGGATCGGCAGAATCGCCTGCGTCTTGCGGTCGCGGGCCTGCTTCGCCGAGCCGCCGGCGCTGTCGCCTTCGACAATGAAGAGTTCGGTGCCGGCGGGGTCGTCGTTCGCGCAGTCGGTAAGCTTGCCGGGGAGGCGAAGCTTGCGGCCGCTCGTGGCGGTCTTGCGCTTCACCTCGCGCTCCGCCCGGCGCTTCAGCCGGTCGTCCATGCGGTCGAGCACGAAGCCCAAGAGCGCCTTGCCGCGCTCCATATTGTCGGCGAGGAAGTGGTCGAAGTGATCGCGCACCGCCGCTTCCACCAGCCGCGCCGCGTCCGGGCTGGTGAGGCGGTCCTTGGTTTGGCTCTGGAATTGCGGGTCGCGGATGAAGACGGAGAGCAGGATTTCGGCGCCGCCGGTGACGTCCTCCGCCTGGATGTCTTTCGCCTTTTTGAGCCCGACCAGTTCGCCGAAGGCGCGGATGCCGCGCGTCAGGGCGGCGCGGATGCCCTGCTCGTGGGTGCCGCCGTCGGGCGTCGGGATGGTATTGCAGTAATAAGAGGAGCCGCCGTCGGTCCACAGCGGCCAGGCCACCGCCCATTCGACCATGCCTTGTCCGCCGGGGAAGTCCTGGCGGCCGGAGAAGAAGTCGGTGGTCGCGCAGCCGCGCTCGCCGATCTGCTCCTTCAAGTGATCGGACAGGCCGCCGGGGAATTGGAACACGGCTTCGGCCGGCGTGCCGTCGTCGATCAAAGCGGGATCGCACTTCCAGCGGATTTCCACGCCTGCGAAGAGATAGGCCTTCGACCGCGCCAGACGGTAGAGGCGGGCAGGTTTGAACTTCGCTTCCTCACCGAAGATTTCGGGATCGGGCGTGAAGGCCACGCTGGTGCCGCGACGGTTCTGGGTGGGGCCGACCTTCTCCAGGGGGGCAAGCGGCTCGCCGCGCGCGAAGGCCTGACGGTAGAGTTCCTTGTTGCGGGCTACTTCCACAACTGTCTTGGTCGAGAGCGCGTTGACGACGCTTACCCCGACGCCGTGGAGGCCGCCTGACGTCGCATAGGCTTTGTTCGAGAATTTGCCGCCCGAGTGGAGCATGGTGAGGATAACCTCGAGCGCCGACTTGCCCGGATATTTGGGGTGCGGGTCGATCGGCATGCCGCGCCCGTTGTCGGTGATCGTCAGCAGGTTGCCCGCTTCCAGGATCACCTCGATGCGGTTGGCGTGACCCGCCACCGCTTCGTCCATGCTGTTGTCGAGCACTTCGGCGGCGAGGTGGTGCAGCGCCCGCTCATCGGTACCGCCGATATACATACCCGGACGCCGCCGCACCGGCTCCAGCCCTTCGAGAACCTCGATGGAATGGGCATCGTAATCGGCGGAAGAGGCGGTTGCGGACGCGAACAGATCGGACATGGACGAAGGTCTAGCCGAGGGGGAGGGGGGTGTGAAGGGTTCCCGTGCTGTTCCTGTCCGGGCGGCCGGTTTGCGGTGGAAGAGCCGGGTTGGGCGGCGGCTCGCTCGTGGGGGATGGAACCGCCGCCACCGGCGGGACCAGAGGTCGCCGGCACCCGAAAGGGCTGAAAAAGCCCTGCATCTTCCATGGTTTATATGAAATACCGGTGGATTACGGTACTGGCTGGGCTCGAAGTCGGGGCAGGAAGTTCCTATCTCGGATCAACATCTTCCCCTTGCTTTGAACCGAGTGCTGCGCGTGCCCCCGCTTGTCCACATTGTTGAACCCGATGCCCGGCTCGGCGCGACGCTCGCGTCGCTGCTGGTGCGTCACGGGCACCAGGCGCAGACGTTCGGCAGCGCGGCCAGTTTCCTGACCGATCCGCATGTCGACGGCGGCTGCGTTCTTCTCGATCTACGGCTGCCCGACATGAGCGGCGAAAGCTTTATGCAGGAGCTTGCCCGGCGCGGCGTGGAGCTGCCGGTGGTCGCGATGGCGGAGCCGGGCGATCTCGGCGCCGCGATCCGGGCCCTGAAGCTGGGTGCGCTCGATTACCTTGAAAAGCCGGTAGCGGAAGCGGACCTGCTTGGCGCGGTGGAGAGGGCGCTCGACGGATGGCTTCAGGATCAGGATCGCCGTCACGCCCGCTCGTCAGCCGAAGCGCGCCTTCAGTCGCTCAGCCCGCGCGAGCGGCAGATCCTGCAGGGACTGCTCGGCGGCCTTTCCAACAAGGCGATTGCGCGCGTCCTCAGCCTCAGCCCACGCACGGTGGAAATGCACCGCGCAAACATGATGGACGATCTCGGCCTCAGCAGCCTGCCCGATGCGCTTCGCCTCGGCATCGACGCCGGCCTGGTGCCGCTCAGCGAGGGCAGCAGCGAAACCGCTCCGGCGGCCGTGCGCGGCGACGCGCCTCGAGCGATTGCCCGCAGGGGCGGGGAATCCGAGCGCCGTCATGCGGAAAAGCTCAGGCTCGTCCTGGAAGCATCCGGCGACGGCGCTTGGGAATGGATCATTCCCACCAACGAAGTTCACTTCTCCACCCGTTTGATCGAACGCTTCGGCTACACCCGGGAGGAGGCACCGGACCGCTTCGACTCCCTCGCAGACTTCATCCACCCGGACGATTGGGAGCATTTCCGCACCCAGATCCTGGCGCCGGTCGAGGGGCGCACCGACACCTTTTCCTGCGAATTCCGAGTCCGCCGCGCCGATGGCGGCTGGTCGTGGATTCTCGACGTCGGAACCATCGTCGATCGCGACAGCCGCACCGGCGCGCCGCTCCGCATGGCCGGCTCAGTGACCGAAATCACGGAGCGGCGGGAGGAGGAGCAGCGCGCGCGGGAAGCCAATGAGCTTCTGGAGCTTGCGCTGTGGGGCGCGGGGGCGGGGCTTTGGGAGGTCGATCTCGATACTAAGGTGGTGCGGCTGTGCCGGCGGAGCCGCGAATTGCTGGGCATGCCGCTCTCCGGGCCGGAGCTGATCTCGTGGACCGAATGGGAAGCGGCGATCCACCCGGACGACCGCGCCGCGACGGCGGCCGCCCTGACCCACGCGATCGACACGGGAACCCCGGTGATCGCCGTTTACCGGGTGCTTCACCCGGACGGCAGCGTCCGCCATATCCGCGGCCTGGGCAAGGTGGTGCCGGAAGTGTCGGGACGGCCGCGCCGCGTTGTCGGGCTTCATCAGGAAGTGGCAAGAAGCCAGCAATCGGGCCTCAGCCTCCACCGCCGCGCGGCGAACTGAGCATTCCTCAGGCGGTGAACAGCCCGCCGCTTGAGCGCGGCGCTTCGCCATGGATCCTGTCGAGGTAAGCTGACGCGAGTTCGTAATGCGCCTGGACCACCGCTTGGTGGCGCGCCTGCTGGGCCGCTTCGATCTCCGCTTCGGCGCGGCGTTCGTAATAATCGAGGTCTTCGTGCGACATTTTAAGCGTGATTACTCCGTCAATCATAACGCCAAAAAAACGAACAAAGCCGGCACGGCGTTCCTGAGAAACATACTAATCTGGATTATCCCGCATCCGGAACGGCACCCGGAAAACCGCGCCCTCTCGCCTTATTGCGTGGCGGCGGCTAGGAGACGCGCCATGCTGCTCGCCATCGACGCCGGAAACACCAACATCGTCTTCGCTTTGCTTGAAGACGGCGTGATCCGCGCCCGCTGGCGCATCGCAACCGACCCCCGGCGAACGGCCGATCAATATGCCGTCTGGCTCCACCAGCTGATCGAACTGGAAGGCTTTCCGCGCGACGTGGTGGAGGCGGTGATCATCGGCACGGTGGTGCCGCGCGCCACCCACAATCTGTCCGTGCTCGCCCAGAAATATTTCAAGGTCGAGCCGCTGGTCGCCGGTACCGGCGAGGCGGAGTGGGGGATCGAGCTCGACGTGGCCGAGCCGCGCAGCGTCGGCGCCGACCGCGTGCTCAACGCCATCGCCGCCCACTTCATCCACCCGGGCGATCTCATCGTCGTCGATTTCGGCACGGCCACCACCTTCGACGTGGTGGATTATTCCGGCGCCTATAAAGGCGGCATCATCGCGCCGGGCATCAACCTGTCGCTCGACGCCCTCGTCACCGCCGCCGCCAAGCTGCCGCGGATCGCCATCGAGGCTCCGGAGGAGAACCTCTCCGTCATCGGCCGCACCACCGAAGACCAGATGCACATCGGCATCTATTGGGGCTATGTGGCGATGATGGAGGGCCTTTTGGCCCGCATGAAGGCGGAAATCGGCCGTCCGGTGACGGTTGTCGCCACCGGCGGCCTTGCCACTTTGTTCGATCGTCATACATCGGTGTTCGACGTCATCGAACCCGATTTGACGCTCCAGGGCCTCGGCCTGCTGTATCAGCGGACCCAAGCCGCCTCCTGATCATTGGAAACGCATGAAACCCGGTAAAGAACTCCTATTCCTCGCCCTCGGCGGTTCGGGCGAGATCGGCATGAACGTCAATCTCTACGGCTGCGACGGCAAATGGCTGATGGTCGACCTCGGCATGACCTTCGGCGACCCGAATTATCCCGGCATCGAGCTGGTCCTCCCCGATCTCGAGTTCATTGAAAAGAACCCGGGGATGCTGGCCGGCATCGTGCTCACCCACGGCCACGAAGATCATATCGGCGCGATCCCCTACCTCGCCGCCGATCTCGGCGTGCCGCTTTACGCGACGCCGTTCACCGCCGGGCTGATCGCCAACAAGCTGGAAGAGGAAGGCCTCTCCCGCGACGTGAAGCTCAACATCGTCGAGGTCGGCGGATCGGTGCAGATCGGCCCGTTCGGCGTGCGCTACGTGCCGCTCGCCCACTCGATACCGGAAGCCCATGCGCTGCTGATCGACACGCCTTACGGCAAGGTCTTCCACACCGGCGACTGGAAGCTGGACGACGCGCCGCAGGTCGGAAGCCCGACCAGCCCCGAAGCGCTGCGCGCGATCGGCGACGAAGGCGTGCTGGCGATGGTGTGCGATTCCACCAATGTTTTCACCAACCAGGCGGCGGGCTCCGAAGCCACGGTGCTGGAAGGGCTGACGGAAGTGGTCGGCGCGGCGGAAGGGCGGGTGGTGATTACCACCTTCGCCTCCAACGCTGCCCGGCTGCACACGCTCGGCGAAGTGGCGCGGGCGACGGGGCGCAAGGTCTGCGTCGCCGGCCGCTCGCTCGACCGCATCCTCAAGGTCGCGCAAAGCACCGGCTACCTGCGCGATTTCCCGGACACGGTGCGCTTCGAGGAAGCGATGAAGCTTCCGCGCAAGCAGGTGATGATCATCGCCACCGGCGGCCAGGGCGAAAGCCGGGCGGCGCTTGCCCGGATCGCCTTCGACAGCCACGTGATCAAGCTCGACGCGGACGACAGCATCATCTTCTCGTCGCGCCAGATCCCCGGCAACGAGGTCGCGATCGGCCGCATCCAAAATGCGCTGGCCCGCGCCGACGTGCGGATGATCACCGAGCGGCAGGCGCACGTCCACGTTTCCGGCCACCCGGGGCGGCCCGAGCTTGCGTCGATGTATGAGTGGATCCGGCCCGAAATCCTGATCCCGGTGCACGGCGAATCGCGCCACCTCCACGAGCATCGCCGCTTCGCGCTTGAGCAGGGCGTGCCGCGCTCGATCGTGCAGGAGAATGGCGACATCATCCGCCTTGCGCCCAACGGACCGAAGAAGCTCGGCGAGGAGCGGGTCGGGCGGCTGATTTTGGACGGCGACGTGATCCTCGGCGCCGACGGCTCCACGATGAACGAGCGCCGCAAAATCGCCGCCAACGGCATCATCTCGGTCGCGCTCGCGCTTGACGGCAACAACCGGCTTCGCGGCGAGGTCGAGATTGGCCTTGCCGGGATCCCGGTGGAGGAAGACCGCGAGGACTTCATCGAGGAAGCCGCGCAGGCCGCCGCCGATGCCGTCGCCAAGGGCGCGCAGACGGACGACAAGCTCCGCGAGGCGATCCGCCTGGCCGTGCGCCGCTGCGCCACCGTGTGGACGGGCAAGAAGCCGGTGGTCGACGTCCTTGCCGTCAGGCTCTGAGCCGATGCGCTTCGGCTCCGTTCTTGCGATCTACATCCTCTTCTGGACGATGAGCCTGTTCCTGGTCCTCCCCTTCGGCGTCCGCACGTCCGAAGAGGCGGGCGCGGAGCGTGTGGCGGGCCATGCCGACAGCGCGCCGCACAAGTTCAGCTTTGGGCGGGCAGCGCTTCGGGCGACGGGGTTGTCCGCGATCCTGTTCGGGCTGTTCTACGCGAATTACGTGTTCGGCTGGATCACGCCCGCCATGCTCGACTGGAGCGGGCGGAGCTAAGGCTTTCGCTTAAACGACCACACAGGTCTTGTTCGTCCCGGGTGAATTCGAGGGGCGCTGGCACTGAGTCCTCGTGTGCGCCCCTCGACTACGCTCGGGACGAACGATGTTTGTGTTTCGCTCGGGCCGGAGGACCTACTTCCTGAGCCGCTCGATGGCTTGGGCGAGGGCCACGTAGAGCTTGCCCATATCGCTCGACAGGATGGTGACGCCGAGCGGGGAACCATCGCGGTCGGCCAGCACGCGGCGGAGCATGGCTTCGAAGTCGTGGATGTAGCGGTTGACCTGCTCCCGGAACTCCGGCTCGTCTTCGTAGTGACGGGCGATTTCGCGGGTCTCGGTGGCGTCGAGCAGGCGCACAGCGCGGCGGGTGAAGACGCCGCGATCGCCCTTGAGATAGGCCGCCCAGGCGCTGTCGGTGACATCGTTGGACAGGATCTTGGTGACGTCGATCGCCGTCGAGTTGAGCGATTCGATAAGCAAGGCGACGCGGCGGGAGAAATTCTCGCTGTCTTTTTCCTCGCGCTCCTTGCGGGCGGAATCGATGCGTTGCTCCACAGCGGCGGCGGTTTCGCCGATGGTCAGCATCTGACGGGTGAGGCGTTCGGAGGCCAAACGCGCGGTGGCAAGCGCGCGCTCGGTGACTGCGGAGAGCTCGGCCATCTGCCGCTCCACCGTGGCGCTGATCGCGTCGCTGAGCGCAGCGCGGCCGGCTTCACCCAAGGCTGCGGCGCTGGAGGGAATCACGGCGGAGATCGCCTCGCGGGCGCGCTCGGCGGCCTGGTTGGCGGTTTCGCGGACGCGGACCATGGCTTCGACAAGCTCGGGGCCGGTTTCGGAGACGATCCGCGCGGCGGTCTGCTGCGCGTCGGCTGCGGCGCGGCCGAGCGCTTCCAGTTTCTCCTCGGCGCTGCCCGCGCCCTCGTCGATGCGGGCCAGGAGCGCGTCGAGCGCCTCGCGCTGGCGGGTGAGGCTTGCCTCAGTCTCGCCGAGCCTAGCGGCGGCGTTGTCGGCGGACGCTTCGGCACCAGCAATGAGCGGCGCCAGTTCCGCCGCGGCGGCGCGGCTGCGCTGGGCTTGTGCTTCAACCCGCTCCAGCGCCTGCGGAAGCGCGTCGCCCAGCTGCGCCGAGACTTCGCCAAGCGTGGCGGCAAGCGCCTGCGCGCGGCCGCCCAGTGCTTCGGCACGCGCGTCACCGGCGCCAAGTTCGGCTTCAAGCTCGCTCGCGGCGGTCCGCAGAGCGGCAATGCCGCCGCCGATCTGCTCTGCCTGAAGCGATCCCACCGCGCCGGCGGCAGTAAAGCGCTCTTCAAGCGCCGCAACGTCGGCGACCAAAGACTGAACCAAGGCGCGGCTTGCCGAATCGTGGCTGGCGAGCAAGCCGGCGACCCGGCCAGCCTCGGCCGCGACCGCTGAAACGCGCGTTTCGATCTGTTGCGACGAGGCTTCAATTCCGGCGACCGGCTCGCGGAGGGCGGCGACGGCTTCGCCGGTGCGCCGCGCCTGCGTTTCGACCGTTTGAAGGGAGGCGGGGAGGGCGCTGCCGAGCTGCTCGCCAAGGTCGCCGAAGATCCGCCCAGCTTCCTGGCCCCGCTCGATCAGCTGGGCGGCGCCTTCGCGGCCGCCGTCGAGTTCGCCGACCAGGGCCTGCATGCTTTGCCGGACGGCGGCGACGGCCATCGACAGGCGCTGCGTCTCGGCGCTGCCCGAGCTGCCGAGTGCCCGGAACCATTGGTCGAGTTCGGCCAGTTCCTTGCCGAGGCCGGTGACTAGCGCGTGGCTCGCAGAGTCCTGCTCGGCAAGGGTAGCGGCGAGGCCCTGGAGCTTGCCAGTGACGTCATCGAGCCGCGCGGAGAGGCTTTGCGCGGCCTCCTCGCCGGCTCGGTCCAGCGCGGCGCGGCTTTGCTCAACGCTGGCGAACATCGCCTCCGCCTGCGCGTCGAGGCCGGCCCGAGTCGAGTCGATGGCTTCGGAGGCGCGTGCCATGGCGGCGTCGACCGCGGCGTTCATTGCAGCCGAGGCTTCGCCCATCGAGGCCGCCGCTGCGGTGCCGCCGGTTTCGATTCGCGCGATATGGGCGGCGAGCCGCTGCGCCGAGCCGCCGAGCACTTCGTCGGCTTCGCGGGTTTTGGCGGCGATCGCGCCGAGCTGCGCTTCCAAGGCCCCCGCCTGGCCGTGGGCGGCGAGGCCGGCTTCTTTCATCGCTTCGGCAACGGCGCGGGCCTGTTCCTCGGCGCGCGGCAGATCGTGGAGGAGAACGCCGACATCGACCTTGGCCGCCGCCGCCGCCGCGTCCAGCGCGCCGGCGGTGCGGTCGAGATGGGCGGTTTCCTTGGAGAGGTAGTGGGTGACGCGGCCGAGGCGGTCGGAGGCTTCGTCGCCGAGCGACATCAGCCGCTCCGCTTCGCCGCGCAGCCGGGCGTGGTTGGCCTCGATCCGTTCTGAGACGATGGCAAGGACGCTCTCCAGTGCGTTGCTCTCGCGGCGCATGTCTTCCACCGCGCGGGTGAAACGCTGCGCTTCCCGACGCGGCGTGCGGCCCAGCCACACCCACAGCAAGGCGAGCAGCGCCAGCGGGCCGGTAAGGGTCGCGACGGTGGAGACAATGAACGGCAGACTAAGGGCAGGGCGGCTCTGCCAGGCGTTCCAACCGAAGGCGCCAATCCAAGCTGCAGCGAGGAGCAGGAGCAAGGCGCCGAACAGCTTGGTGCCGATCGGCATCGCGGCGCGCGGCGCTTCCGGGGGGTCCTCCGCTACGATCTCCGGCTCGGGCGAATCGTCGCTCGCGCGGCCGATCCAGTCGGCGCTGTTGCGGACTTCGTGCAGGCCGTTTCCGGCCTGCGGCTGCGCTCGTTCTGCCCCCGTCATGGGGTGTGTTTACCATCTTTCGGGCGATGCGGAAGCTGGGAAGGATACGAGGCGTTAACGGTGCGCGCTTAAAGGAGGCGCATGGTCTACGATCCCGGAGCATTGAACGCCTCGCTCGCAGCAGCGGTGGGCACGGACGCCGCCTTGATGGGCGAACTTCGCGACGCGTTTGTGGAAAGCGCGGCGCGGCAGGCGGATCTGATGAGCCGGGCGCGCTGCGACGCGAATTGGGAATTCGCCGCCTCGCGGCTCAAGAGCCTTGCGGCGAGTTTCGGCGCGATCGGCATGATGGCGCTTGCCGATGAAGCCCTGGACGGCGCGCCGGGCGACCCGGTGGTGCTTCGCAAGCTGCGCGCCGCGATCGACGACTTCCAGCTCGCTTAAGCCCCAGCTCCCTTAAGTCTTTGCGCGGCTGAGCCCGGCGCTATATCCCGGCCCCAATGGGCGGGAGCATTTCTTGACACTGGCCGCGTTGATCGCCGCCTACCACGAAGCGGACGAGCCGGGCGGCGGGCTTCGCGCCACCTTGCCGCTTGCCGGGCGCACCGTGCTGGAGCGCCAGGCGCGGCTTGCCGTTACGGCGGGGGCGGACCTCATCGTGGTGGCGGTGGAGCGGGTACCGGCGCCTTTGCTGGAAGCAATCGATCGGCTGCGCGGGCAGGGGCTCAAGGTGGTGGTTGCGCGCAACGCCGGGGAAGCGGCGGAGGCAGTGCATCCGGACGACCGGCTTTTGGTCTTCGCCGACGGGCTGGTGGCGACCGAGACACATATCGGGCGGCTGCTGGCGCTTGGCGCGCCGACGATCGTCACCGTCACCGACGCGCGGGTGGACGACCGCTTCGAGCGGATCGACGCCCATAGCCGCTGGGCCGGGCTGGCGCTGTACGACGGCGAGATGCTGAAGCGCACGGCGGCGATGCTTGGCGAATGGGATCTGCAATCGACGCTGCTTCGCAAAGCGGTGCAAAGCGGGGCGCGGCAGCTTGCCCTGCGCGGCGAGCCGGCGGACGATCTCCTCACCGTCGCCGAGCGGAGGGAGGATCTCGGAGAGCTTCAGCAGCGGATATTCGACGGCGCGGGCGGCGAGCAGGCCGATTGGGTGTCGCGCTACCTTCTTGGACCCCTGGAGCGAGTTGCGGTGCGGCGGCTGATGGGGAGCGCGGCCACTCCGGCGGCGCTGACCCTTAGCGCTGCCTTGCTGACCGCGCTGGCGGGGCTAGCCTTTGCCTGGCACTGGCTTACGCTCGGCATGGCGTTCGCGTTGCTTGCAACGCCGCTGACCGGGGTGGCGGAGCGGCTCGGCGCGCTGCGGATGCAGGCGACCGACCGGGAAAGCTGGTGGTCGCATCTGCTTCCGGCGCTGTCGGCGGCCGCATTGCTGGCGCTGGCTATTGGGCTGACGGGGAGCCGGGGGTGGGGGTGCATCGCGCTTGCGGCGGGCGCCATCGCCTTCAAGTTCGCGCTGCGCGGCGAGGTTGCCGGACACGAGGTGCCGGGGAGGCATTGGCTTGCCGAGCGCAAGGGCATGACCTGGCTGCTGCTACCGTTCGCGGCCGCGGGGCTGTGGGGAACGGGGCTGACGGCGCTCGCCGCCTACGCGGCTGGAAGCTTTTTCTACGCCCAGCGCGTCGTTCATCGCGGGCCGCCGCCGGCCGTGCCTTTGCCGCACGCTGATTAGCGCCGCTTTAACCCTGGGGCCTTAGAGAGGCCAAATGTCCGATGTGCGGCCAGGGGTGAGTGAAGGGGACGGCGCGGTGCAGCTGCTCGCGTCGGCGCGCGCCCGCGCCTCCTCCGCCGCCGCCGATCTCGCCGTTCCGGGGGAGCATCGGCTTACCGACCGCGAGCGCATTATCCTGCAGTCGCTGCTCGCTCAGTTGGTGCGAAGCGTGGAGGACGAGCTTCGCGCGGCGCTGCTCGAGGCGCCGCTGGCGGAGGGGCTGAAGGCGGCGTTTTCGTCGGCGCGGGTCGAGATCGCTATGCCGCTGCTTGCCGAGGGCGTGGCGCTCTCCCAGCCCGGCCTCATCGACCTCCTTCTTCGCCGCGCCGAAGAACATCGCCTGCAGCGTGCCGCGGCATCCGAAAGCGCTTTGCTGATCGAGCTTGCCGGCGACGGAGACGAGAAGGTGGCGCGCGAGGCGATGGCCTTGCTGATCGCCCAAAGCGGCCGCCTCGACGGCTTTCGCGATCCGCTCATTCCCCGCTCCGATCTCCCCGCGGAGCTTGAGCACCACCTGGTCTGGACCGTTGCCGCTGCTTTGCGCCGCTACATGATCGGCGTGCACAAAGCGGAAGCCGGCGCCTGCGACCAAGCGCTTGCCGCCGCTGCAATGCGGGTGCTCGCCCGCCACGATGAAGGCGAGACGATCGAAGCGCGGGCGATGCACCTCGCCCTTACGCTGCGCGATGTCGGGCGGCTCGAGGAGGAGGGCCTTCTTGCCCGTTCGGCGGCCGAAGGAAGCCTGCCGCTATTTCTTGCCTTTCTCGCGCTTCGCACCGGCCTCACCGCACCGGCGGTTTGGGAAGTGCTGAGCGCGCCCGCCGGCCTCGGCCTGCTGCTCCGCGCCGCCGGCGCGGGCCGCGCCGAAGCGGCGGCCGTGCTGCTCGGCTGGGGCAATGACGAAGCTTCGCTTGCCGCGGCGGTCGAGCGCTTTGGCGGAACCGATCTCGCAACCGCCCGTGCGGTTCTCACCTTCTGGACCGTGGACCCGGGCTACCGCGCCGCCGTCGGCAGGCTTGTGCAATGAGCGGGCCGGTGCGCGGGCACCTCAGCGCCGAGGGGCGGCTGGTCTCGGCCGAACCGCGCCTGCTCGCCTTGCAGCGCGCTGCGGGCGGCGAGGAGGGGGGTCCCCTGGCCGTGCCGCAACTCGCCGCCCTTGCCCGTCTCGCCGCTCGGCTCGGAATTACCATCTCCCGCGCGGCGGTCGCCGCCGAGGGCGAAGCGGACCTCGAGTTGTGGGTGCGCGCCGATCCCGCTGAAGCGGGGGGAGTCGATCTCGCCATCACCGGCTGGACCGCCCGTGCCGCCCGGAGCCCGGCGCCCGCCGCCGAAGCCGAACGCCGAAGCGACTTCCTGCGCGCCTCGGGGGACTGGATGTGGGAAACCGACCAGGGCCTCCGCTTCAGCGCCTTGTCGCCCGCCGCTGCCGGCGCAGCCGGCGGGCGGCCCGCAGACTATATCAGCCAGCCGCTGACCCGCCTGTTCCGGCTGGAGGAGCAAGGGGAGGGCGAACTGCCCCTGCTCGGCGCGCTTGCCGAACAGCGCGGCTTCGACAACCAGATCGCAACCCTGCGCGGCGGCCGGGGCGGGCGTTACCGCTTGGCGGCAATCCCGCTGATCGACGGTGCCGGCCGCTTTGCGGGTTTTCGCGGCTCGGCAACAGCGCTGAGCGGCGCCGCGCCCGCCCCCGAATCTGAGCCTCAGGCCGAGCCGGATGCAGGTGCTTTTTCGGAGCGGCTCGACAAGGCGCTGCGGGCGCCGCTTGCCCACATCATCGCCAATGCCGAAACGATCGGCGCCCAGCCGGAAGGGCCGATCCGCACCGATTACGCTTCTTATGCCGGCGACATCGCCTCCGCGGGGCGCCACCTCCTCGCGCTTGTCGACGATCTCGTCGACCTCCAGGCGATCGAGCGGCCCGGGTTCACGCCCCAGGCGGAAGAGATCGACCTCGCCGACGTTGCCCGCCGCGCCGCGGGCCTCCTCGCCGTCCGCGCCGCCGCGCGCGGCGTGACGATCGACGCGCCGGCCGCCTTCGATACCTTGCCGGCCACCGGCGAGTTCAAGCGCGCGCTTCAGATCATTGTGAACCTCCTCACCAACGCCATCCGCTATTCACCCGAAGGCGGATCGGTGTGGCTGCGTACCGACCGCGAGGGCGACCTCGCGGCTTTGGTGGTCGCCGATCAGGGGAAGGGCATCGCGCCCGAAGATCAGGCACGCATCTTCGACAAATTCGAGCGCGTGGACACGTCCGAGCCCGGGGGCACCGGCCTTGGGCTTTACATCTCCCGCCGCCTGGCGCGGGCGATGGGGGGCGACATCGCGCTCGACAGTGCGCCGGGGCAGGGCGCCCGCTTCACGTTCACGTTGCCGCTGCGCAAAGACTGAGCGGGGCTGGCAAGACCGCGCGCGAAACCACTCTCTTCCCTACCGCAAAATGTGTATAAGCGACTCGGGGACGGGAGATAGTCGCCTTGCGGCAGACTGTCGGCGGAGCGCTCCGGAAGAAAAATCCGGGGCGCTTCGTTTTTTTGGGGAACCATCGGCAGCGTAGTGGGTTCTGCATGTACCCCCCCCGCTGGTAGTCACCCCCCCCCCGACTACCACACAAGCCCCGGCCGGAAACGGCTGGGGCTTTTTCTTTGTGGCTGGGACTTGGACGCGGCGCCGCCGCTCAGTGTCCGGCGTGCATGGTCTGCGGGCCCTTGGCGTGTTCGCAGGTCACCGTGGGGTTGAACGGCTCGAACACGCCGCGCGGATTGTTTCGCCACAGCCAGACATGCTTGTCGAAATGCGCTTCAAACATGTGGGCTTCATCGGCGGCGGTTGCGGGATCGTCTTCCATCCGCTCGTAGGGGACGCCGTGGAAGCTCGGCCGATGCGTGTTGCCGGCGGCTTTCCAGGCTTTTTCGAAGACGAGGTTCTCGACTGCGACCAGCTCAAGCCTGCCGTCCGCGCCGGGCTCGTAGATCAGGATGGCGGGCTTGCGGAAATCGGTGTGGGTGCTGGTGCCGCTGATGCGCGGGTTCGGCGGCCCGGAGATTTGCAGCAGGTCCGGCCGGAAGTAATGGATGCCCATGCCGCCCAATGTCTTGTCCATGCCCATCGAGCCTGCGGTCTCGCAAGGGCTGCCCGGGTTGATATAGCCTTCCGCCTCGGCGGTTTTGACGTCGCGGAAGCGGGCGGTGGCGGCGCGCACTTCGGCAAGCGTCGGTTCGCCCGGCGCGGGCGCGGGGGCGGGAACGGCGGCATAGGTCGCGGTTGCGGCGGCGAGGCCAAGGGCGGCGGACAGGAGGAAGTTCATCGGTCGATCCCTGAACGGTTGAAGAGCGCGGCCCCTCGCGGGGCCCTGATGGTGCGTCTTTTTCCGTGTCGCCGTTGCAGCGCGATTTCGCGGGCCGGAACTTTGCGTTTCAATTGTTGCGGGCTGGACAGATCCGCTCGGTCGCGGCCAATCTCCCGTTCGTCATTGTCGGGGGAACAGGGAATGATCGAACTTACCGCGAACCATTTTGCCGAATTGTGTGCCGAGCAGACGGTGCGCGAGCGCTTGGGCGCCGTGGAGGAGGAGCGCCGCGCCGCGACCCGCACCTTCTGGACACGCGCCGCCATCGGGATCGTGCTTGCTGTCGCGGCCTTGCTGTCGCTGCTCGCCTCGGGCTGGCCGACTGTTGCGATCATCCTCTTCGTGCTGCTGCTGATCGGCACCGGCTTCGCCGCCGCCAAGCCGCTGATGGACGTCAGCGAGGGACTGAAGCTTCCGGTGCTGGACCAGCTCGCCAGGCGCTGTTCGCTGGAATATATCCCGAGCGACTTTACGCCGCCGGTTTACGAACGCGCCCGCGGCCTCCTGTTCGGCTCCGGCCTTTCCAGCCAGACTTTCGCCGACCTGTTCCACGGCGCCGACGAGGAGGGGCGGGGCTATGCGCTCTACGAAGCCTGCCTGCAGCGCCGGGTCGGCAAGAACACCACCACCGTGTTCACCGGCCTGATGTACGGCATCCACCGCAAGCCGGGCTTGAGCGGCATCACCGTGGCGGTGCCGGACAAGAAGATCTTCAACTTCTTCAAGCCCGCCCGCAACATGGAGCGCGTGGCGATCGACGGCGATCCGGAGTTCGAGCGCCGCTTCGAAGTCTATTCCACCGCGCCGATGGAAGCGAAGCAGCTCTTTTTCTCGAGCGATCTTCGCCGCCGTCTGCTTGAGCTGCGCAAGGACGGGCCGGTGTCGGTGTTCGTGTCGCCGGAGGAGGCGCTGGTCGCCGCCTACAGCAACAAGAACCGCTTCGAGCCTGGCAGCATGCTTCGCCGCTTGCCGCCGCAGGAGCGGGTGAAACGGATGTTCGACGACCTTGCGGGCTCGCTGGAAACGCTCCGGGCGCTTCGCGGCGAGGTTGGCTGAGGCTTAGCGGTTGGCGAGCTGGATGTAATCGCGCTGGGTCGCGCCGGTGTAGAGCTGGCGCGGGCGGCCGATCTTCTGCTCGGGGTCCGAAATCATCTCGTTCCACTGCGCCACCCAGCCGACGGTGCGGGCGAGGGCGAAGAGGGCGGTGAACATGGAGGTCGGGAAACCGATCGCCGAGAGGATCACGCCCGAATAAAAGTCGACGTTCGGGTAGAGCTTCTTTTCGATGAAATATTCGTCGTTGAGCGCGATCTGCTCCAGTTCCCGGGCGACGTCGAAGATCGGATCGGTGACGCCGAGCTCCTTCAGAACCTCCTCGGCGGTCGCCTTCATCACCTTCGCGCGCGGATCGAAATTCTTGTAGACGCGGTGGCCGAAGCCCATCAGCCGGAAGGGATCGTCCTTGTCCTTTGCGCGGGCGATGAATTCCGGAATGCGCGCCGGCGTGCCGATCTCCCGAAGCATGTTCAGCGCCGCTTCGTTGGCGCCGCCGTGCGCCGGGCCCCAGAGGCAAGCGATGCCCGCCGCGATGCAGGCGAAGGGGTTGGCGCCCGACGAGCCGGCGAGGCGGACGGTGGACGTCGACGCATTCTGCTCATGGTCGGCATGGAGGATGAAGATGCGGCGCATCGCCCGCTCCACCACCGGATTGACGTGGTAGGGCTCGGCCGGAACGCCGAAGGTCATGCGCAGGAAGTTGCCGGTGTAGGACAGGTCGTTTTGCGGGTACAGGAACGGCTGCCCGACCGAATATTTATAGGCCATCGCCGCGATCGTCGGCATCTTGGCGATCAAGCGGTGCGACGCGATCATCCGCTGCTTGGGATCGGTGATGTCGGTCGAATCATGGTAGAAAGCGGAAAGCGCGCCAACCACGCCGCACATGATCGCCATCGGGTGTGCGTCGCGGCGGAAGCCGCGGTAGAAGGTCGACAGCTGCTCGTGCAGCATCGTGTGGCGCATGATGGTGTAGCGGAAATTGTCCAGCGTATCGCTGTCCGGAAGCTCGCCGTTCAGGAGCAGGTAGGCGACTTCCATGAAGTTGGAATGTTCGGCCAGCTGGTCGATCGGGTAGCCGCGGTGGAGCAGGATGCCCTTGTCGCCGTCGATATAGGTGATCGCGCTTTCGCACGCCGCCGTCGAGGTGAAGCCCGGATCGTAGGTGAAGGCGCCGGTCTGCGCGTAGAGTTTGCGGATGTCGATCACGTCGGGGCCGCAGGAGCCCTGCCGAACCGGGAATTCGTGAGGCTTGCCGCCGAGATCGAGAGTGGCCTGTCCGTCCGCCATCTTATTGTCCTTCGTTCATCCGGTCCGCGATCCGGGCGAGGCTTTCCTCCCGCCCGAGCAGCACCAGCACATCCCAAATACCGGGCGAGGTCGTCCGGCCGGTAAGCGCGGCGCGAAGCGGCTGCGCCACCTGGCCGAGCTTGAGCCCAGCCGTTTCCGCCACGCCGCGCACACCCGCCTCTGTCGCGGCGGCGGTCCATTCGTCAAGCGCGGAGAGTGCCGTATAAACCCGGGCCAGGATGGCCGCCCCGCCGCCCGCGACGAGCGCCTCGGCTTTCTCCTCGAAGTCGAGCGGACGCTGACGGTATAAAAAGGTCGCGCCTTCAGCAAGTTCGTTCAAATTCTTCGCACGCGGTTTCAGCTCCGGCATGGCGCGGGTGAGGAGTTCGATATCGTCCGTGCCCAAGTCGCGGCCGATCAGCGGCGCGACACGCGGCGCGACGAGGCCGGCAAGGCGGCCGTCGGACGCCTCTCGGATGTAGTGGCCGTTGAGGTTCTCGAGCTTCTTGGTGTCGAAGCGGGACGGCGAGCGGCCGACTCCGGAGAGGTCGAACCAGCGCACGGCGTCTTCGCGGGAGATGATCTCCTCGTCGCCATGGCCCCAGCCCAGGCGGAGCAGGTAGTTCGCCACCGCTTCGGGGAGGAAGCCGAGTTCGTGATAATCCATGACGCCGGTGGCGCCGTGGCGCTTCGACATCTTGGCGCCGTCGGAGCCGTGGATCAGGGGTACGTGGGCGTAAGTGGGCTCCGGCCAGCCCATCGCCTTGATGATACCAAGCTGGCGGAAGGCGTTGTTCAAGTGATCGTCGCCGCGGATGACGTGGGTGACGCCCATGTCGTGATCGTCGACCACCACGGCGAGCATGTAGGTGGGCGTTCCGTCGGAGCGGAGCAAGACCATGTCGTCCAGTTCGGCATTCTGCACGACGACGCGGCCCTGGACCTGGTCTTCGATCACCGTTTCACCCTCGCGCGGCGCCTTGAGGCGGACCACGAAGGGTGCGTCGGGAGAGGGGGGCGTGTCGGAGCAATCGCGCCAGTGGCTGTCGACGCGGTAGGGGCGACGCTCGGCCTGCGCGCGTTCCCGGCCGGCGGCGAGTTCCTCGGCCGTCATGTAGCATTTGTAGGCGTGGCCGCTTTCCAGCATGGCGTAGGCGACCTCGGCGTGGCGCGCGGCGAAGCGAGACTGGTAATATTCCGCGCCGTCCCAGTCGAGCTCCAGCCAGCGCATGCCTTCCAGGATTGCCTCGATCGCCGGCTGGGTGGAGCGGGCTTTGTCGGTATCTTCGATGCGCAGCAGGAACTTGCCGCCGTGGTGGCGGGCGAAGAGCCAGTTGAACAAAGCGGTGCGGGCGCCGCCGATGTGCAGAAAGCCGGTCGGCGAGGGCGCGAAGCGGGTGACGACGGGGGCGTGCCCGCTGGGGGATGGGATTGCGCTCAAGCGCGGTTTCTCCAAGGATGCGGCGCATGACCGCCGGTGAGGCAAGCGCCCCTAGCATAGCGGAGGAGCCGCCACCAAGAGGCTTGGGTGCCGCTCTCGGGGACGCGGCGCGGCGGCTGTCGGCGCGGCTCGAGGCGCTGGCCGATGCGGAGCGGGACCAGCTGCCGCTGTGGCTTCCCGTGGGACTCGGGCTGGGCACGGCCTTGTGGTTTTGGCTGCCGGATGCGGCGGCGTGGAAGGCGTTTCTGCTGCTTTCGGGCGCGCTTGCTTTGCTGCCGCTGGCGCTTGCGCCGGGAACACGCTGGGCGCGGGCGTTCGCGATCTTCTCCCTCGCGGCGCTGATCGGCTGCGGCAATATTTGGTGGAAGGCGGAGCGGGTGGCGGCGCCGGTGCTGGCCCATGAGCGGCGAGCAACGTTTACCGCCGAGGTCGAGTCGCTGCAGCGGCTGCCGGCGCGGCAAGCAGTGCGGATCGTGGTGAAGCCGCAGGATCCGGGGCTGCCGACGCGGATTCGCATCAACCTGGATGAGAACAAGCCGGTTCGGGGGCTTGCGCCGGGCGCGACGGTGCGGCTGCGCGCCTGGCTGATGCCGCCGGCGCCGCCCGCCGTGCCCGGCGCCTACGATTTCGCCCGCGCCGCCTGGTTTACCGGTGTGGGCGCAACCGGGCGGGCGCTGGATGCCTCGCTTGTTGCCCCGCCAAAGGAGACAGGCTGGAGCGCCCGGCTGGCGGCGGCGCGGCAGCGGCTCGCGGATCATATCCGCGGCCGCTTGGGCGAAGGCGAGGGCGGCGTGGCCTCGGCGCTCGCCACCGGCGATCAGGCGAGCATCCCGGAAGCGGATGCGGAGGCGATGCGGCGATCGGGGCTCGCGCATCTGCTCTCCGTCTCCGGGCTTCACCTTACCGCAGTGGTCGGAGCGGTGATGCTTTTAACCCTGAAGCTGCTCGCCTTGAGCCCGGCGCTGGCGCTCCGCTTCCGGCTCACGGTGTGGGCGGCTGGGGCAGGGGCGCTGGCGGGGATCGCTTATACCCTTCTCACCGGCGCTGAGGTGCCGACGGTGCGGGCCTGCATCGCGGCGGTGCTGGTGCTGCTCGGCATCGCGCTGGGGCGGGACGCGTTGACGCTGCGGCTCGTCGCCGTAGGCGCGCTGCTCGTGCTGCTCCTCTGGCCGGAGACGCTGCCGGGCGCTTCGTTCCAGATGAGCTTCGCCGCCATCGTCGCGATTGTGGTGCTCCACGACCATCCTCGTGTCCGGCGCCTGCTGGAGCGTCGGGACGAGGCGGGGCCGGTGAAGCTCGGCCGCTTCCTGCTCGGCCTGATCCTCACCGGCTTGGCTGTCGAGGCGGCGCTGATTCCGATCGCCTTGTTCCACTTCCACCAGACCGGCCTCTACGGCGCGCTCGCAAACATCGTCGCGATCCCGCTCACCACCTTTTTGATCATGCCGGCCGAAGCGCTGGCATTGCTGTTCGACTCGGTCGGCCTCGGCACGCCCTTCTGGTGGGTGACGGGCAAGGCGCTCTCCTTTCTCCTCTGGCTCGCCCACAAGGTGGCCGCCGCGCCGGGCGCCGTCGCCTTGCTGCCGGCGATGCCGCGCATGGCGTTCGCGCTGATGATGGCCGGCGGTCTCTGGTTCTGCATTTGGAAGACGCGCTGGCGCCTCTTCGGCCTCGCTCCGGCTTTGGCGGGCGCGGCCTGGGCGCTGAGCACACCAGCGCCCGATTTGCTCGTCACCGGCGACGGCCAGCACCTCGCCATCCGCACCGACAAGGGCATGGCGCTGCTTCGCCCGCGCGCCGGCGACTTCGTGCGCGACCTCCTCAACGAGACCAGCGGCCTCGCGCCGGAAGCGCTGGACCTCGACATGCTGCCGACAGCCGATTGCAGCCCCGACATCTGCCTTGCCGACGTGACGCGCGGCGGCCGCACCTGGCGGGTGCTCGCCACCCGTTCCAAGCGCTTCGTGCCGGTGGACGAACTCGCCCGCGCCTGCGCCGAGGCGGACATCGCTGTCTCCGACCGCCGCCTGCCGCGCAGCTGCACCCCGCGTTGGCTGAAGGCGGACCGGAGCCTTCTGACACGCACCGGCGGGCTGGCGATCAGCTTCGAGGGCACCCCGCGGGTGGCCACGGTGGCGGAGGAGAGGGGGCGGCACCCCTGGGCACTGGCGGCGGCGGGGGAGCGCCGCTAGAGGCGCGCGATGCCCATTCGCCTGATCTGCCTCGATGCCGACGACACGCTTTGGCACAACGAAACCTGGTTTCGGCGCACCTTCGCGGCCTTTGCCGAACTGCTCGCGCCCTTCGCGCCGGCCGACGAGGTGCAGCGCCGCGTCGACGAGATCGAGCATCGCAACGTGCCGCTCTACGGCTATGGCGTCAAAGGCTTCATCCTCTCCGCGCTGGAAGCGGCGGAGGAGATTGCCGGCAATGACCTTCCGCCCTTCGCCGTGCGGCGGATCCTGGCGCTCGGCCGCGAGATGATGGTCCATCCGGTGGAGCTTCTGCCGGGCGTGGAGGAGGCGCTGCCGGAGCTCGCCAAGAGGGCGCCGCTGGTGCTCGTCACCAAGGGCGATCTCCACCACCAGGAGGCGAAACTCGCCGCCTCGGGCCTTGGCGACCGCTTCGCAGGCGTGGAGATCGTCAGCGACAAGCGCGCCGAGACCTACGCCCGCATCTTCGCCCACTACGGCGCCGCTCCGGAAGAAGCGGTGATGGCAGGCAATTCCGTTCGCTCGGACATATTGCCCGCGCTGGAAGCAGGAGCGTGGGCGGCGTTGATCCCGTTCGAGCTGGTCTGGTCCCACGAAGCCGCGGACACGCCGGCAGATCACCCCCGCTTCCGGGAGCTTGCTAGCCTAGCCGCGCTCCCCGCCTGGATCGACAGCCTGGCTTAGTGCCCGCCGGCCTGCACGGCCGCGATCTCGTTGCCCGACGGATCGAGAAAGTGGAAGCGCCGCCCACCGGGGAAGGCGAATATCGGCTGGACGATCTCACCGCCCGCGGCAGTCACCGCCGCTTGCGCCGCCTCCAGGTCGGGAACGTCGATCACCGGCAACGGCGCCTTCGTAGCCTCGGCGGAGTCGCCCTGCAGGCCGATGTCGGTGTCGCCCGTCAGCGTCGCCGCATAAGTCGGGCCGAACGCGGTCAAGCTCCACCCAAAGGCAGCTTCGTAGAAGGCCTTGGCCGCGCCGACGTCCCGCACCGGCAGCTCGACATAGTTCAACCGCGCCATCGATTAACCTCCCGAATAACCGCCCGCATCCCCGATCCGGGCGAAGCCTTTAGTAGCGCCGAAGCAAGCCGGCCAGGCGGCCCTGAATCCGGACCTGGTCGGGGCGGTAACGCTGCGGGTCGTACATACGATTTGCCGGATCGAGGCGGATCATCTGACCCTCGCGGCGGAAGGTCTTGAGCGTCGCTTCCTCCTCGTTGATCAGCGCAACCACGATTTCGCCATCGCGAGCCGTCTCCGTCTTGCGGATCAGCGCGTAATCGCCGTCGAGAATGCCTTCCTCGACCATCGAATCGCCGGCCACTTCCAGCGCATAATGTTCGCCCGGACCAAGCAAGGCGGCGGGGACTGGAAGGCTGCTTTGCCCCTCCAGCGCTTCGATCGGCATGCCGGCGGCGATACGGCCGTGCAGAGGGAGGTCGATGACCTGGTCGTTGGCCGGCCGCGGCGGCGCAACGGCGGCGGGCTTGAGCTCGACGACATTGCCGCCCTTCACCTCGGGCATCTTGACCACTTCAAGTGCACGCGCCCGGTTGGGCAGGCGGCGGAGGAAACCGCGCTCCTCCAGCGCCGAGATCAGGCGGTGGACGCCCGACTTGGACTTGAGCTCAAGCGCGTCCTTCATCTCCTCGAACGAGGGCGACACGCCGGTTTCGGCCAACTTGCCGTGGATGTAGGTGAGCAGCTCGTGTTGCTTGCGCGTCAGCATGTTTCATGCCCCTCTAGAACGGACGGAGAACATGTAGAAAACGTTACGGGCGCTTGTCAACCGTCTCTCTGCGCGGCCGCAAGAAAGTTGCCGAGCAGTCGGTGGCCGTGCTCGCTTGCGATGCTTTCCGGGTGGAACTGGATGCCGTGGATGGGGAGGTCGCGGTGGCGAATGCCCTGCACGGTCGCGTCGGGAGCGGTGGCGTTGACGAGCAGGCACTCGGGCATCGTCGCGGCGTCGGCGGCGAGGGAGTGATAGCGTGTCGCCGTAAAGGGGGACGGGAGACCCGCAAAGACGCCGCGGCCGTCGTGCGTCACCGGACAGGTCTTGCCATGCATCGCATGTCCCGCCCTGAGGACGGTGCCGCCGAACGCTTGAACGATAGCCTGGTGGCCGAGGCAGACCCCGAGCAGTGGGCGGCGGGCCTCGGCGCAAGCTGCGACCAGCGCGAGCGACACGCCCGCCTCCTCCGGCCGCCCCGGCCCCGGCGAGATAACGACCCCCGCTGCGCCGCAGTTCAGCGCCTCGGCGGCCGTGATCTCGTCGTTGCGCTCTACCCGCACCTCCTGGCCCAGTTCGCGAAGGTAGTGAACGAGGTTCCAGGTGAAGCTGTCGTGATTGTCGACGACGAGGATCACGAAAGCGGACGCGCTTACTGGGCGGTGCCTCCGCCGAGCAGGTCGGTGCGAAGCTGCTTCATCGCGTCCTCGTTACGCTTCACCTTGGCGCGGGCGCGCATCGCGGCGGTGAACTGCTGGGCATATTCGTCGCCGGTCACCTGCGCGAACTGGCTCTTCACCGCTTCCACGAGATCGGGCTTTGCCGTCGCATTGCCGGGCACGATCTTGTCCAGGTACACGACGAACCAGCCGGCGCCGTTGGGCGCGGGCATCAGCTTGGCCTTGCCGCGCGGCATGCTGAACAGCATGGCAAGCGCAGGCGGCACCTGGGCGCCTTCGCGGGCAATGTCCTGACGCACCGCCGTCACCGGCTGCACCCCCGGAAGCTTGACCTGCGCTTCGGCAAAGGCCTGTGCCACCGGCGTTCCGGCGTTGATCTTGGACACGATCGAGGCGGCAACCGCGCGGGCGCGTTCGCTGGCGTTGCGCACCGCGAGGTCCATTTTCACCCGGTCTCGGATCTGAGCAAGCGGCGGCGCCGCGGCGGCGACGATGTTGGAGACGCTGAGCAGTGCGTAGCGCTCGTTCGACTGCACCGTTTCCACCACCGGCTCGGCATTTGCTTCGACCTCGAAGGCGGTGCGGAGCAAAGGCGCGAGCTCCGGCGGCGCGCGGTAGGCAGCGTTGCCCGGGGCGGACCCCTGGGCGGTCAGCGGCGGCGTTTCCACCACCGTCAGCTTCTCCTTGGCGACGATCTCGTCGAAGCTGGAGCCGTCGCCGACGGCGGCTTCCAGGCGGGCGGCGAGATCGGCGATGGCTTCCTGGGCCTTGCGCTGCTCGATTTGGGTGGCGAGTTCGGCCCGCACCGAGGCGAGCGGCTTGGCCGGCGTGGTCTTGACGTCCTCAACCTTGACGACGTGCCAGCCGATCGGTCCCTTGAACGGGCCGACGGTGGCGCCCTTGGCGGCGGCGAACACGGCATTGGCCGCGGCGGGGGAGGAGACGCGCTGATAAGCCTCCTTGGTCTGCTCGCCGAGCGCGATGTCGGCGGCGCCGAAGCCAGCCTGCTGCGCGGCCTGGGCGAAGGCGGTTCCGCCGTTGACCTTGGCGGCAAGCGCCCGCGCGGCGGCTTCGTCGGGAAGCACCACCTGGCTCAGCACGCGGTTCTCGCGCGCCGCATAAGCCGGGTTCTGGCTATAGGCCTGCTGGATTTCGGCGTCGGTCGCCTTGCCGGCGGCGCCGATTTGGTCGCGGCCGAACACGGCGTAGCGGATCGTGCGCCGCTCGGGGATCGTGTAGCGAGTCTGGTTCTTGGAATAGAATGCGGCGATTTCGGCGTCGGTCGGCTCCTTGCCCGCGCCCATCGCGCCGGTCGGAACCGCACCAACGGTGCCGCTGCGGCTTTCCAGCAGAAGCGAAGCATATTGGAACGCGATGCCGCGCGGCACGTAGGCGGAGCCGGCGACCGGAAGCAGAAGCTGGCGCTGGATCAAGCGGGTCTCGATCTCCTTGCGGAGCTGATCGGGGCTCATCTTCTCGCGCGACAAGGTCGCCTCAAAGGCCTGCTGGTCGAACTTGCCCGCGAGGTTCTGGAAAGCGGGAACGCCGGCGATCTCGCGGTCGACCATCTCGCGTGATACGGCGAGACCCTGATCCTTGCCGAACACCACGGCGGCGGCGATGCCGATCATTTCGTTGGTGATCTGTTCAAGCGTTCCGCCGCGCAGGAAGGAGGCGAGGTCCAGCTCCGGGTTCTGCTGACGCGCCGATGCGAGCTGGCGGTTTACCTGCTGGCTGACGTCCTGGGCGCTCACCGTTTCGCCGCCGATCTTGGCGATCGTGCCGGCGCCCGGGCCGCCGAGGCCGCCGAGCCCGCCGCCCCCGCCGGTGCCGAATCCGGTGATCACGATCGCGAATAGGCCGATGCCCAGCACGACGAGCATGATCTTGGCGGTGACGCCGCGGCGGAAGAAGGAAAGCATGAAATGTCCTGACGCTTCTGAAGCTTTGCGCGGGTCATAGAAAAGGCGCGGGCTCCCGGCAAGCTTGGCAGGTGTGCCGCCGCTTGCTACCCGCCGCGGCGATCCACTGTTGTTCAAGGGAAGCGCGATGCACCTTCGCCGTAAGCTGGTTGCCGGAAATTGGAAAATGAACGGCAGCCTTGCCCAGCTGGCCGAATTGTCGCGGATCGCCGCCGCCGCGCGGGCCGCTTCGGGCGTGGACGTGGCGGTCTGCCCGCCCTTCACCATGGTCGCCGCCGCGGCCGCGCGGGCAGGGGGCCTGACGATCGGCGCGCAGGACTGCCACTTCAAGGAAAGCGGCGCCCATACCGGCAACGTCTCGGCGGCGATGCTCAAGGAAGCGGGCGCGCGGCTGGTGATCGTCGGCCATTCGGAACGCCGCGCCAACCAGGGGGAAACCGACGAGATCGTCCGCGCCAAGGCGGAAACCGCGCTTCGTCATGCCTTTCAGACAATCGTCTGCGTCGGCGAAAGCGAGGAGGAGCGTGTCGCGGGCCGCGCGGTGGAGCGGGTGACGGCGCAGCTTGCCGGCTCGCTGCCCGAGCCCGCCGGTGAAGGCGAGCTGATCATCGCCTACGAGCCCATCTGGGCGATCGGCACCGGCCGCACCGCGACGCCGGAGGACGTTACGGAAATGCACGCGGCGATCCGGCAGGCGCTGCTTGGCCGTTTCGGCGATGCGGGCGCGCGGATGCGGATCCTCTACGGCGGCTCGGTGAACGCGGGCAATGCGGCGGAGCTGTTCGCGGTGGCGGACGTCGATGGCGGCCTTGTCGGCGGGGCGAGCCTGACCGCCGATCAGTTCGTGCCGATCATCGAAGCCGCCGCCGGGTGAGCTAAAGGCGGGGAGGATTGAACCTCTGCGCCGTTTCGCCTAGATCGCGCGCAACCGATTATTCCCGAAAGCCCGTCCTTCCTATGTTTACGTTTCTTCTGATCGTGCAAACCCTTGTTGCCGCCGCCATGATCGGCGTCATCCTTATGCAACGCTCGGAAGGCGGCGGGCTCGGCGTCGGCGGCAGCCCTTCGGGCCTGATGTCAGCGCGCGGCGCGGCGGATTTCCTGACCCGCGCCACCTCGATCCTCGCGACCCTGTTCATCTGCCTGTCGATCGCGCTTGCCGCGCTTGCGACGATGCAGCGGGCGCCGGTGCAGATCGATCCCAACCTTGCGCCGGCTCGCGCGCCCTCCGGCCGCGGCCCGCTTGCGCCAGCCGCGCCTGCCGGCGCCGTTCCGCCGACCGTCGACCCGCTCGCCGGCGCCGCCACCAAGGCCGCGCCGCCCGCCGGCAACAGCAGCGCGCCGGTTCCCGCCGCGCAGTAAGCTTCAGCGGTTCGCGAGCAGCCGCGCCAGGCCTAGCGCCTGACCGCGGATGTCGGGCACCGCCACCATCTCCCAGAACACGCCACGTGTCAGCGGGCCCAGTGCATAGAGGCTGGGCGAAGGGCTGCCGTCGCTTCGTAGAACGCGTGATTCGCTGTCTACCGCGAGGGCGATACCAAGCGGATCGGGACGCGCTTCGCCGCTCGTCAGCAGCTGCGTGATCAGCGGATCGGAGGCTCGGGCGATCGCGCCTTCCGGTCCGGTGCAGTTCACGACGCCGGCAACCTGGTAGCGGGCCTCCCCGCCGCCGCGCCGGGCGATCCGCACTTCTCCGTGCTCGAACGAGCTGATCCGTCCGGGAACGATGTCCAGCCGTCCCGCATCCTGAAGCGCCGCGATCCGCGCCGCCGCCTGCGGGGCGATGCGGTGGCGGTGGACATCCCACCAGGGGCGGGCGTGGCGCAGGAAGCGCTTCTGTTCGGCGAGCGAGAGTCTTTGCCAAAGGTCGCGGGTGATCGGCCGAAGCGCATCCACCGCCGCGCGCCAGCCGCGCTCAGGCGCCGCAGCGCGAAGCCAGCGCGCGGTCTCATTGAGGCCAGCCAAAGCCGGGGCTGGAAGGGGCTCGGCCGGCACTTTTTCATGGCCCCGCGGAACAAGCCCACGCCGAGAGGTGGCGACGATGCGCCCCTTGAAGCCTGCGCTGTCGAGGCTCAGCGCGACATCGACCATGGTGAGCCCGGTGCCAAGCAACAGCACGTCACCGCCTTGCCCCGCCAGCGCCTCCCGTGCCGCCACGCCTTCCTTGCTCCATGGATCATTCACGGCCTTCGGGCTCTGCAGGAGGGCAGGAAGACGGGACGGGTGATTGCCGCCCGCGAGCACTACTGCTGAGCAGGCGATGGTGTCTCCGTCCGAAAGCCACAGCGCGCCGTCTTGCGCCGAGACAGCCTGGCCTTGCACCAAGCGGACGTGGCCGGTGGCTAGCGCCTCCTCAAGGATCTCCGCGACGTAGCGGTGGTAATCGCGCCGACGGACGAAGGTGCCCGCATCGCCGAGCCCCTGCGCGTTCACCCAGTCGGCAAAGTGCCCGGGCTCCCCGGCAAAGGCGCTCATGCTCCGCGCGCGGACGTTGAGCAGGTGGTTGCCGTCGCGCGTCCCGTAGGCGGCGCCGGCGGCGAAGCGGTCGCCTTGCTCGATCAGCACGACGTCGGTTCCCGCGCGCGCCAGCTCGGCGGCAAGGATCGTACCCGAATAGCCTCCGCCGACCACCCCAACCGCCGTCACTTCTGTCTCCTCCAGCCGCCCCCGCACAGCCGGCGGACGCCGCCGCCTTAGCCGCCTATTGGCCGCCCGTGGCGAAATAAATCGCGCTCTCCGCGATTCTCACCCTTTCCCGAACCGCCCCCCCGCTCTATCCCCCGACTCCCATGGCGCGGTTCATTTTCATCACCGGCGGCGTGGTTTCATCGCTCGGCAAAGGTCTCATGGCTGCCTCACTGGCGGCCCTTCTCCAGGCACGCGGGTTCAAGGTCCGGATCCGCAAGTTCGATCCCTATCTGAACGTCGATCCAGGCACGATGTCGCCCTACCAGCATGGCGAAGTCTACGTCACGGACGATGGCGCCGAAACCGATCTCGACCTCGGCCATTACGAGCGCTTCACCGGCGTTCCGGCCCGGCAGAGCGACAACATCACCACCGGGCGCATCTACCGCGACATCATCGCCAAGGAGCGGCGTGGCGATTATCTCGGCGCCACCGTGCAGGTGATCCCGCACGTCACCAACGAGATCAAGGCGTTCGCCCGCGCCGAGCTCAAGGACGAGAATGGCGACGATTTGGATTTCGTAATCTGCGAGATCGGCGGCACCGTCGGCGACATCGAATCGCTCCCGTTCATTGAAGCGATCCGCCAGCTCAGGAACGACCTCGGCCGCGCCAACACGGTGTCGATCCACACCACGCTTGTCCCGTACATCGCCGCGGCGGGCGAGCTGAAGACCAAGCCGACCCAGCACAGCGTCCGCGACCTGACCTCGCTCGGCATCCAGCCGGACGTGCTGCTGTGCCGCGTCGACCGGCCGCTGCCCGACAGCGAGCGCTCAAAGATCGCGCAATTCTGCAATGTGCGCAAAGAAGCGGTTATTCCGGCGCTCGACGCAAAGAGCATCTACTCGGTCCCGCTCCAATACCATCGCGAGGGTCTCGATGCCGAAGTCCTCCGCGCCTTCGGGATCGAGGACGCCCCGGAGCCTGATCTGTCCCGCTGGGACGACATTCTCGACCGCCTGCTCAACCCGCAGGGCGAAGTGACGATCGGCGTTGTCGGTAAATATGTCGGGCTTCAGGACGCCTACAAGTCGCTGACGGAGGCTTTGGTCCATGGCGGCCTCGCCAACCGGGTGAAGGTCAACATCCGCTGGCTCGACGCCGAGCTGTTCGAGCATCCCGAGGCAAATCTGCCGGCGGAGCTAGAGCCGCTGCACGCGATCCTCGTTCCCGGCGGCTTCGGCGAGCGCGGGTCGGAAGGCAAGATTGCGAGCGTGCAGTTCGCGCGCGAACGCGGCGTGCCGTTCTTCGGCATCTGCCTCGGCATGCAGATGGCCTGCATCGAGGGCGCGCGGAACACCGCCGGCCTGGCGGGCGCAAGCACCACCGAGTTCGGCGATACCGGCGAGCCGGTCGTCGGTCTGATCACTGAATGGATGAGCCCGGAGGGGGTGCGTGAGCGTCGCGAGAAGACCAGCGACCTCGGCGGCACCATGCGCCTCGGCGCCTATGAGGCGCGCCTCGCCGGCAACAGCCATGTGGCAACCGTCTACGGCGCCGACACCATCAGCGAACGCCACCGCCACCGCTATGAAGTCAACGCCCACTACAAAGCGGCGCTGGAGGAGGGCGGGCTTATCTTCTCCGGCATGAGCCCCGATGGACGCTTGCCCGAAATCGTCGAGCGCCCGGACCACCCCTGGTTCATCGGCGTCCAGTTCCACCCGGAACTGAAGTCGCGCCCGTTCGAACCCCACCCCCTCTTCGCAAGCTTCATCGAAGCCGCGGTGAAGCAGAGCAGGCTGGTTTAAACTCCCCCGTCCCCGGAGGAGCTTCCCTTTACTTGCTCGCGAACTGCCCGGCTTCGGCGCCGAAATGCTCTTTGGCGTAGCCCCGTGCCGCAGTGGCGCTCTTGAAGCGTTCGGCGACGGGCGTGGCGGTAACCAGCGGGTAGCCCTGACCGTTGTAGCGGGTTTCGCGCACGGTGAGCTGGAACTCGCCTTCCTCGTTCTTGACGATCAGGTAGGGCTTGAGGAGGGTGCGTGACATGAGAGTAACTCCGGGAAGATAGAAGAAGAAGGGTAGGGTACCTGGGCGCCTTAGCGGCGGAAGGTGCCGCGCCGGCGCGGGCCGCCGCCGCCGGGGCCGCCGGGGGTCTTTTCGCGAAACACGATGCGGCCCTTGGAAAGATCGTACGGCGTCATCTCGACGTGGACGCGGTCGCCGACCACCGACTTGATCCGAAAACGGCGCATTTTGCCGGCCGTGTAGGCGATGATCCGGTGCTCGTTGTCGAGCTCGACGCCGAAGCGTCCGTCCGGGAGGATCTCGTGGATCATCCCTTCCATGGTGAGCAATTCTTCCTTGGCCAAAAATTCTTCCTTCGCGAGGCGCTGCGCCGGGTAGGGCGCGCGCGGATGTAACCGCAAGCGCGGCCCCTTGGGGCTCGCGGCGCGGCGCCGAACGGCTCGAGATTGGAAAGAAAAGCGTCTCTCCCAAAGGGGAGGCGCGGGATTCCGGTCGCAAGTGGTGCGTCAGCCAAACCCATATGGGCGCGGGGGCGCAAAGATGCAAATGCTGCGGTGCAGCTAAAGGCCGGCTTTCGACCTCAGCTCGGTCTTTGCAGCCTCATATTGCGCCTGAAGCTCGGCGACGTAGGCGCCCGCGCCCTGCACCTTGTCGACGGCGCCGATACCCTGGCCCGAGCCCCAGATGTCACGCCACGCCTTGGCGCTGCCGCTGCCGAAGTCCATCGTCTTGAGGTCACCGTCAGGAAGGTTGTCCGGATCGAGGCCGGAGGCGGCGATGGAGCCGCGCAGGTAATTGCCGTGCACCCCGGTGAAGAGGCTCGAGTAAACGATGTCGTCCGCTTTGCCGTCGACAATGCCCTGCTTGTAGCTTTCCTGCGCGTTGGCTTCGCCCGTCGCGATGAAAGGCGAGCCGATATAGGCAAGGTCGGCGCCCGCCGCTTGCGCGGCAAGGATCGAGCGGCCGTGGGCGATCGCGCCGGACAGGAGCAGGGGCCCGTCGAACCATTCGCGGATCTCCTGCACCAGCGCGAAGGGGGAGAGCGTGCCGGCATGGCCGCCCGCGCCGGCCGCGACGGCGATCACCCCGTCCGCGCCCTTGCGAATCGCCGAGCGGGCGAAGCGATCGTTGATCACGTCGTGAAGAACGATGCCGCCCCAGCTGTGCACCCCGTCATTCACCTCCGGCACCGCGCCCAATGAGGTAATCACGATCGGCACCTTCCACTTGGCGCAGGTCGCCATGTCCTGCTGCAGTCGGTCGTTTGAGCGATGGACGATCTGGTTGACGGCGAAGGGCGCAGCGGGGGCGTCGGGATTGTCCCGGTCCCAGGCGGCGAGTTCCTCGCTGATGCGGTGGAGCCATTCGTCCAGCAGGCTCTGCGGCCGGGCATTGAGCGCCGGAAAGGAGCCGACGATCCCCGCCTTGCACTGGGCGATCACCAAATCCGGATTGGAGACAATGAAGAGCGGTGCGCCGACAACGGGCAGGCGCAGGCGGGAAAGAAGGGGCGGAAGGCTCATGTCCGGTTCTTACGCGGGCGCAACGGGCGCGGTAAAGCACGGCTTTGTGCGTATGGACGCGGCGAATGGCGCTTGCGCGGGATCGGGCGAAGCTGCTTACCGTTGCACTATGAGGCAAGCGCACACCGAGCTGGAAATCGCGTCCCGCGGCCCGGGGCTTCACGAGATTACGGGCGACGTCGCGAAATGGGTGATGCGGCAGGGGCTCACAGACGGCCTACTCACCATCTTCTGCACGCACACCTCGGCCTCTCTGCTGATCCAGGAGAATGCGGCGCCCGCCGCTCGCCGGGACCTGGAGGCCTTCTTCGCCCGAATCGCACCGGAAGATGCGATCTACGAGCATGACGAGGAGGGAGCGGACGACATGCCCGCGCACCTACGCGCGGCGCTCACCCAGGTGCATCTCTCGATCCCGCTTAGGGGCGGGCGCCTGGCGCTCGGCACCTGGCAGGGCATCTACCTGTTCGAGCACCGCCGCGCGCCGCACCGCCGCCACCTCGCTCTGCACCTGATCGGCGAATGACGCGGTGAGCCTCGACTCCGTCCGCGCCTGGCTCGCCGCCCACGCGCCCGATCTGCCAATCATCGAGACCGCCGAAAGCACCGCCACGGTGGAGGCCGCCGCGCAGGCGCTCGGGGTGGAGCCGGGCCGAATCGCCAAGACGCTTGCGATCCGCGTCGGCGAGCGGGTGGTGCTGGTCGTCGCGCGAGGCGATGCACGGCTCGACAATGGGAAGTCGAAGGCAGCCTTCGGCGCCCGGCCGCGCATGCTGGGGCCTGAGGAGACGTTCCACGTCACCGGCCACCCGGTCGGCGGCGTCTGCCCCTTCGGCCTCGCCCAGCCGCTGGCGGTGTATTGCGACGTTTCCCTCAGGAGCTTCGACCGCGTCTACCCGGCGGCGGGATCGCTCAACAGCTCGGTGGAAGTGTCGCCGGAGCGGCTCGCCGCGCTTGTGGCGCTCGACTGGGTCGATGTTTGCAAGCTCCCGGACTGACGCGCATCGACGGTCGCAAGCCGCTCCATTCGTCTCCGGTCGAACCATTCCAGCCACTCCGCAAACGGTCCAATCGCGTCGGGATCGGCCGCCATTCGGTCTGCCGGATCGGCGCGGTAGAAGGCAACGGGCTCCAACAAAGGCCGGCGTCCGCGCAGCAGGCGTAGGACCAGTCTGACGCTGCGGTACAGGAGGTGGATTGTCGTGCGTAGCGGGTCCAGCCGAAGCGCCTTGGCGAGCAGCGTCACGGCTCCAGGCCAGTCGCCGGCAATGGCTCGCGCTTCGCCGAATTCGAGGCTCCTGATCCCGACGTTCCAGCGCAGGGCGTGGCGGGGAACCGGCGGATCGGCGGCGCGCAAGCGATTCAGGGTGAGCTGCCACGACCGTAGCATCCGCTTGGCATCACGTGACATGCCGGCAGGATGAAAGCGGTAGCCGACCAGATATTGGGGTGCCGCCGCGACCGGAGAACGCGCTGCGACGGCGAGCTGGAGCGCAATGTCCTCGCATCCCTCCGCACCCGAAGCCCGCAGTCCCTCGTCATAGCCTCCGGCCGAGAGCGCCGCCTTTCTCTGCAAAAGCAAAGCGCTGCCGTTGCCGACGAAGTTGCGGTAGGCTAGCCGCGCCAGTGCACGGCCGTGGACTTCCCAGGTTTCTCCCCCCCCGATGATCCACCCATTGCTGTCGATCAGCCGAAACCAGCAATAAACGAAGCCCGGCAGGGCCGGAGCCGCCAGTGCCGCCGCGACCTGACGCGCGATTTTCGCCGGATGCCAGAGGTCGTCGGCGTCGACCGGCGCGACCCAGTCGCCTCTCGCTTCGTGGAGACCAAGGTTGCGCGCCGAGGCGACGCCGCCATTCGGCTTGGAAAGCAAACGCGCGCGTGGTTCGGAGCGGCAGAAATCAGCGGCGATGGCCGCCGTGCGGTCGGTTGAGCCATCGTCCACGATCAGAATCTCGAGGTTCCGGTAGCTCTGCGCTGCTACGGACTGGAGGGTTTCTTCCAGCGTCGCCTCCGCGTTGAACGCCGGAACGACGACGGAGACCAGCGGGTCGGGTTCGGGAGCATCAATTTCCACGCCTAACTGTCGCCAAGCCGCCGCCGCCTGTCCACCCCGCTCGACAGGGAAGGCACCCCCGACTAGGTTTTGCGGGCCATGGGGGAAATCGTCTACAGCGCCGAGCCTGAGCTCCGCAGCCCGGCGCGCTTCTGCCGCGCGGCGGCGGCCGATCTGCGCGCGGCCGTGCCGATCGGCTGGCGGCTGTTCCGAAGTAATATGCGGGTTCGTTACCGCCGTTCCTGGTTCGGCTATGTCTGGCTTCTGCTTCCCGCCTTGGGCACCGCCGTCATCGCCGCGTTCGTGCAATCGCAGCGGATCGTCGGCTTTGGCGAGACGGAGCTTCCTTATCCGGCGTTTGTGCTGGCCGGGATGATCTTGTGGCAGGTTTTCGTGGAGGCGCTCAACGCGCCCTTGCAGCAGCTCCAGGCGGGGCGGCAGCTCGTCACCCGAAGCCGCGTCCCGCATGAAGCTCTGATCCTTGCCGGATTGTTCGAGCTGCTGCTCAATGCCGCCGTCCGCCTGCTCGTGCTCGGCGCCGCACTCGCCATGCTCGGTGTAACGTTTCACGCAACGCTGTTGCTGGTGCCTGTGGCTGCAGTGTCGCTCGCCCTGCTTGGCCTGGCGATCGGACTGGCGGCGGCGCCGCTCGGAATGCTTTACGACGACGTCTCACGGGCGATCACGCTCGGGCTCGGCTTCGCCTTTTTCCTGACGCCGATTCTGTACCCGATCGGTGCAGGCTCGCCCCTGCGGTTCAATCCGGTCGCTCCGGCGCTTGGCTCCGCCCGGCGGTGGATTGCGGGGGACGGCGCCGCGCCCGGCTTTTTCCTGGTAACGGCGGCGTCGGCGGCACTGCTGCTTGTGGCATGGCTGTTCTATCGGCTTGCCCGGCCGCATTTCGTCTCCCGGCTCGGATGACCATTCTTTCGCGGGTCCGCACGCTGCTGCGCCGGACGCCACCCTTAGCCGACAGCGTCAACCTCGCTGCTCCGGAAGTGGCGGCTGACCCATATGGCGCGTGGGAGACGCTGCGGGGGCAAAGGGAGGTTCACCACCTGCCAGGCAGCGGCGGCTGGTTCGTTTTGTCCTACGATGCGGTGAAGCAGGCCTTCGCCCGGCCAGACATCTTCTCCAACGCACCCTATCGCGACATCGACGCTATATTGCTCGGGGAGGACCCGCCCAAGCAAGCCGTGGTGCGGCGGCTCGTCTCCCGCCACTTCACACCCGATCGGCTGCCTAGCCTGGAAGAGGTGGCGCGCCAGGCTGCGCGGGCGGCCATCTCGCCAGCGTTCGACGCGGTTCAGGACTTCGCGCAGCCGGTGAGCCGCGCCGTTGCCGCGCGGCTGATCGGCTTCGAAGCGGGCGAGGTGGCCGAGCTCAAAGCGGCGCTAGAGGCCGTGAAGGATCAACCCGTCCCGGTGCTGATTGCAGCTTTGGACGATTTCGCCTCCCGCGCCGCCGTTTACCCGCAGCTCATCGGGGATGGCGAAGGACTTGTCGGCGAGGCCGAGGCCCGGAGCCTGGTGCGTTTGCTTTGGCTCGCCTCCACCACCACCACGGAGCGGGTGATTGTTCGCTGCGTGCTGCACCTCGCGCAAAGCCCTGTTCTCCGCGATACGGTCGCTGCCGATCCGCGCCTGCTGCCGGCGCTTGTCGAGGAGGTGATGCGGCTCCACCCGCCGGAGCATGTCGTACCGCGCCTGTGCGTGGCCGATACTGAGCTTGGCGGTGCTTCGATCCCCGCAGGCAGCGCGGTTTTCCTTTGCGTGGGAGCCGCAAACCGCGATCCGGCGTTGTTCGAGGACGCCGGCGAGTTGCGGCTCGACCGGCAGGGGAAGCGGCATTTCGCGTTCGGCAGCGGCATCCACCATTGCGTCGGAGCGCCGCTTGCAAGGCGGGTCGTAGTGGCGGCAATCGAGGAATTGCTGATCGCGGCGCCAGCGCTTCGGCTGGCGAAGGCGTCCGAGCCGATCACGATGTTCGCGAGCCTTACCGCCTGTGCGCCGCTGCGGGTGGAGGTCGCAGCGTGATTGCTCGCACTGCGGTGGACGCGGCGATCGGCCGGGCGCTTGCCTTTCTGGAAGCGGCGCAGCTGCCGAGCGGCGACTTCCCGGTTTACGCCTCCACCGACCCGGCGATGGAGAAGGATTGCACGCTCGATCCTTCGGTATTTCCCAACGCCCTGGCAGCGCATGCGCTTTCCTTTTGCGCCGAAGCGGCGCAGCTCACGGCGCGGGCGCAGGATTTCCTGCTCGCGCAGATGGGCAAGGGCGGCCTGTGGCGGCACTGGACGCACGATCATCCGCAGGCGGGGAGTCTTCCGCCCGACCTCGATGACACGAGCTGCGCATCCCGGGTGCTGTGCCAGGCGGGCCGAGCTGTGCCCGACAACCGTGCGTTGCTGCTGTCCAACCGAGATTTTCGGGGCCACTTCCTGACTTGGGTGATGCCCCGTTTGCGCTGGAGCAATGCCTGGGCGGCCTTGCGCCAGCTCCGCCACCTGCCCACGCTGGCCATGTTCTTCCGCCTCACCTCAGCCAAGCCGGGCGACGTTGACGCCTGCGTCAACGCCAGCACCTTGCTTTACCTTAAGCGCTTCCCCGGAGAGGAGAAAGTGATCGCCTGGCTGCTCGAGATACTGCGCGAAGGGCGCGAGCGGCAGTGCGACAAATGGTACGATAACCCGTTCGTTGTCCGCTACTTCCTCTCCCGTGCGCTGGCCGGTCGGGCAGGGGAGGCCGGGCCGCTGATCCTGGCCCGTACCGCCGCCGACGTGCCTGCTTCCAGCCTCGAGTACGCCCTCGCCGCCGCGGCTCTGCTGGACTGGAACGGCGATGCCGATCCCCATGTCGACGCGCTCCTCGCGGCACAGAACCCCGACGGCAGCTGGCGCCGCGCCGCTTTGTACCACGGCGGCCGCGCCCGCCTGCGCTCGGGCGGCTTTGCCGAGCCGCACCCCGACACGCCGCATTGGGGCTCGGAAGCGCTGAGCACCGCTTTGGCGGTGGAAGCGCTTGCGCGGTGGCGGCAAGCTTCGGAGCGCTCGCCTTCCCAGGCCCGCAGCTGCTAATCCGCCCCGCAATGTCCGACAATCGTTCCATCGCCTTCATCAGCAGCAACCCCGGCTGGGGCGGCAGCGAGGAGCTTTGGAGCGCAGCGGCGATCGTGCTCGCCGACCGAGGGCATCGCGTCACCGTGATCAAGAGCAGAACGGACGAACGGACGCCGCGCCTCGAACGGCTGAGGCAGCTTGGCTGCCGCATGGTCGATCTCGGGCGCTTGCCGTTGCTTCCGCGCGCCGCCTACGAATTGCTCGCAATGGTCGCCTGGCCGGCCGCCTTCCTGATCCGGGGCGCCAAGCTGCGCTGGGGCCTGTGGCGCGCGCGCCCGGACTTCATCATCGTTTCGCAGGGCGGTAACACGGACGGCCTGTTCCACCTGAAGCGGGTGCTGAAGAGCGGGCGCCCCTTCGGCATCGTCTGCCAAAAGGCGGCGGAGATGTACTGGCCGAACGACCGCTACCTGGGCGATCTCCGCGCGGCCTATGCGGGCGCCCAATTCGTGTGGTTCGTGTCCGAGCACAACAAGCGCCTCACCGAGGAGCAGCTGGCCATGAAGCTACCGCACGCGCGGGTGGTCCGTAATCCCTTCCAGGTCCCGTGGGAGGAGCGCTCCGATTGGCCGGAAGGAGAGGGGCTTCGCCTGGCCTGCGTGGGGCGCCTATCGCCACGCGAAAAGGGGCAGGACATCGTTCTTCGCGTGCTTGCCCGCGAAAAGTGGCGGGCGCGTCCGCTCTCCGTCACCTTTTTCGGCTCCGGCGAGCATCGCCAGGGACTTGCCGACACAGCTGCCTATCTTGGCCTCAGCAGCGTCCGCTTCGGCGGCTATACGAACGATGTCCAGCGCATCTGGGACGATCATCACGGCCTGCTTCTTCCGTCCCATTGCGAGGGTCTTCCGTTGGTGCTGGTTGAGGCGATGTTGTCCGGCCGCGTGCCGGTGGTGACTAACGTCGCCGGCAATCCTGAGGTGGTGGAAGACGGGGTCACCGGCTTCCTCGCTTCGGCGGCGAGCGACGATGCGGTGGACGAAGCGCTCGAGCGGGCGTGGCAGGCGCGGGCGTCGTGGCGGGAGATCGGCCGCGCCGCCGCAACCTCCATTCGGCGCCGCGTGCCGCAAAACCCCGGCGCGGACGCCGCCGCGATGATCCTGGAGGCAAGCCTAAGCGGCGGCGCCGCGTCCGGTCCGCGCCTCGGCGACGAGGCGGTCCGCTAGGAGGCCCACCGGGTCCTCCGGCATCGCCACGCGGATCGCCGCCGCCGCCGCGTCACCGATTGCGCGCCATTCGTGCCGCCGCTGCCAGGCCCGCTCAAGCGCGGCATCCAGCGCGTCCTCGGAGACAGTGTCCGCGACAAAGCCGGTAACATCGTCCTCGACGATTTCGGCTGTTCCACCGGCGGGTGTGACGACCGCGATCCGCCCCGCCATCATTGCTTCGGCCACTACCATCGGCAGCCCTTCGGAGCGCGAGGGTGCTACCAAAAGGTGGTTCGCCGCCCAGATCGCTTCCGGTTCGCCATGGCCGGCAAAGCTTGCTTGCACGCTCAGGAGTTCGGCCATGCCGCCGAGCGCCGCCGCATTGTCTCCGCCGCCGTAGAAGGCGACGGCGACCGGCCGGTTCTTCCACTTCTCCCGGCCGAGCACGCGCAGCAGGATGTCCTGCCCCTTTTCACGGGGGAACAACCGCCCGACGCAGGCGAGGCGGAATAGGCCGTCATCTGCCGGCCAGGGGATCGCCACGTCGCGCGGGATGCTGCACGGATTGCGAACCACTTCGGCGTCGGCAAGCCGAAACCCAAGCTGCTCCTCGGTCAGCGCGCGATTAGCCTCGGATACGAACAGGCAGAAGCGCGCGCCGCGATAGTAAGCGCGTAGCTCCTCATAGATCTCACTGATCGGCCAATCGTACGCCGCCGCCTTGTGAACTAGGATGCCGTAGCGAAGCCCGCGCCGCCGCACCCTTTTGCCGGCAAGCAGCCCATCGAGGCTCGTCCCCTGCGAGACCAGCACGAGGTGGTAGGGACGGCGCAACGCGAAAAACAGGCGAAGGCTGCGGACAAGCGAGTCGAGCGGCCAGGACAGGCCGAGAACCCAGTTCAGCAGCCGCCGGGGCACCAGCGGCAGCGCCCGCATGTCGATCAGAGTAACGCCCGCTGCGGCGAGGCGGCGGATCGCCGGCTCGTCTTGCTCCATCGGACCCTTGAGCGCGGTGACGCGGTGGCCGGCTTCGGCCAGCCGCAAAGCCGTCTGGCTCCACAGCGCCTCGCTGCCGCCCCAGCTCCCGTTGCTGCTGATAATCAGGAACCGGAGCGGCGCGCCCGCGGCACCGCCGCCCGCGCCGCCCGCTTGCGGCATCACCGGATCGGGCAGCTCGGATCCAGGCGGAAGTCGAGATAATCGTCAACCGACTTCATGAGGAGCGGCATCTCGTTCTGGAAGAAGTGGTTGGCGCCGGGAATGGTGTCGTGGTGGATGGTGATGTGGCGCTGGGTGCGCAGCTTCTCGACCAGCTTCTGAACCGCCGACGGAGTCACCACCTCGTCCGAATCGCCCTGGATGATGATGCCGGAAGCGGGGCAGGGGGCGAGAAAGGTGAAATCGTACATGTTGGCCGGCGGCGCGATCGAGATGAAGCCGCGCACTTCCGGGCGGCGCATAAGAAGCTGCATGCCGATCCACGCGCCGAAGGACACGCCGGCGATCCACGTGGTCTCCGCTTCGGGATGGATCTGCTGCACCCAATCGAGCGCGGAGGCTGCGTCCGACAATTCGCCGATCCCGTTGTCGAACAAGCCCTGGCTCTTGCCGACGCCGCGGAAATTGAACCGCAGGGTCGCGAAGCCGCGCCGAACGAAGGTCTTGTAAAGCGCCTGAACGATGGCGTTGTTCATCGTGCCCCCGCCCTGCGGGTGAGGGTGGAGGATCATGGCCACCGGCGCGCGCGGACGCGGACCCGGGCTGAAACGGCCTTCGAGACGGCCCTCGGGACCGGGGAAAATAACTTCGGGCATTGCACCTGCAGCTGGCTGGCTTCAAAGAAAATGGCGAAGGGGCATAATCCTCCCGCGCCGGTGCCTATATAGGCGGCGCGCCGCGATAGGCAATTTGAAAGGGACCGGCCATGCCGCGCCGAATCTATCTCGACCACGCGTCCACCACGCCGATCCTGCCGGAGGCGGCGGACGCGATGCGTGCCGCGTGCGAGAGCTGGGCAAATCCGTCCTCGCCCCATGCGGAAGGCAGGGCGGTGCGGGCGCAGCTCGAGGATGCGCGGCGGCGGATCGCGGCATCGCTCGGCTGGGACGGAACCCTGATCTTCACCTCCGGCGCGACCGAGGCGATCTCGCTGGTGTTCGAGCGGGCCAAGGCCGGCGCCTTCATCGTCTCGGCGGGCGAGCATCCGGCGGTGCTGCGCAGCGCGCCGAACGCACGGCAGGTGGCGCTGACGAGCGAGGGCCTGCTCGACTTGGACGATCTCGACCGCGCCCTCGAAGGCGCCGAACGGCCGCTGGTGGCCGTTCAATCGGTGAACAACGAAACGGGTGTCATCCACCCGCTCGCCGAAGTTGCGGCGCGGGTGAAAGCGGCGGGTGGTCTCCTGCTCAGCGACTGCGCGCAAAGCGCCGGCAAGCTTCCGCTTCCGCAAGCGGATTTCGTGATCGTCGCCGCCCACAAGTTCGGCGGGCCTCCGGGTATCGGCGCGCTTCTGGTCAAGGACACCGCCACCCTCTCCGCGATCGGGGGCCAGGAGGGCGGCTATCGCCCCGGCACCGCCGCCGTCCCGTCGATCATGGGCTTCGCCGCCGCCTGCGAGGCCGATCACGCTTGGTACGAGGACGCCAAGCGCCTTCGCGCGCGGCTCGATGAGGGCGTACTTGCCGCGGGCGGCGAGCTCGTCGCCGGCACCGCCCCGCGCATCGCCACCATCGCCTGCTACCGAATGCCCGGCGTGCCGGGCGCGTCGCAGATGATGCAGCTCGATCTCGCCGGCATCGCCGTCACCGCGGGAAGCGCCTGCGCGTCGGGCAGCCTCAAGACCAGCCACGTCCTGACCGCCATGGGCTTTGACGAATCGGCGGCGCGCGAAGTGATCCGCGTCAGCTTCGGCCCCCAAACCGTTGAAGCGGACATCGACGCCCTGCTCGGCGAATGGCGGGCCTTGTTCGGCAAGCGCCGGGCGGCGTGAACCCCCTCTACCTCGACTACCAGGCCACCACCCCGCTCGCCCCGGAAGCGGCCGCGGCAATGCGCCAATGGATCGATACCCACTTCGCTAACCCCCACAGCTCCCACCGCCTCGGCCGAGAGGCCGCTGCGGCGATCGAAGTTGCACGCGAGCGTGTGCTCCAGGCATTCAAATCCCCACCCGCTCGTGTCAAGCGAAGTCGAGACACGCCTGCGATCCCATCCGCGAGCGATCCAAAGGGGACACTCTATTTCACCTCCGGCGCCACCGAAGCGGCCAACTGGGCGCTGAAAGGCGCCGCCGCGCGCCTGCCGCCGCACAAGCGCCGCATCGTCACCCTCGCCACCGAACATGCCTGCGTGCTCGACACGGTGCAGTGGCTCGGAAGCCAGGGCTTCGAAATTGACATCCTCCCCGTGCAACCGGACGGCCTCGTCGACCTTGCCGAAGCCGCGGCGCGCATCACCCCTGACACCGGCCTCGTCGCCGCCATGCTGGTCAATAACGAAATCGGCGTCATCCAGCCGATCGCCGAACTCTCCGCGCTCGCTCACACGGCAGGCGCGCTTTTCTTCTGCGACGCCGTGCAAGGCTTCGGCCGGGTACCCCTCCCGCTCGACGCCTGCGACATGGTCGCCGTCTCCGCCCACAAGGTGCACGGCCCCAAGGGCGTAGGCGCGCTTTGGATCCGTGACGGCGTTGCGATCGACCCGCTCCTCCACGGCGGAGGCCAGGAAGGGGGGCTCCGCTCCGGCACGCTCTCGCCCGCGCTCTGCGCCGGTTTCGGCGAAGCAGCCCGGCTTCTGGTCGAGAGGCACGACGAGGATCACGCCCATGTCGAGCGCCTCTGGTGGCTCGCCCGCGAGGCGCTGCCGGACTGGACCCTGAACGGCTCCGCGGAGCACCGCTACCACGGGAACCTCAACCTGCGCCGTGCAGGCGTCGACAGCGCGCGGCTGATCTCCGAATTGCGCGGCATCGCTTTCTCGTCCGGCTCCGCCTGCGCAAGCGGCTCCGGCCGCCCAAGCCACGTCCTCGCCGCGCTGGGCCTTTCCGCAGCCGAAGCGCGCGGCAGCATCCGCATCGGTTTCGGCCGCTACACGGGGGAAGAGGAGCTGCTCGAAGCCGTTCGCCTGATCGACGAAGCCGCGCTTCGCCAGCTGAGGTTCGCCGCATGACCCGCGTCCGCTTCGTCTCCGCAGATGGGCTCCATGTCCAGGACGTGTCCGGCAAACCCGGCGAGCGCCTGCTCGATCTCGCCCAGGCGCATGGGCAGCCGCTGGAGGGCACGTGCGAGGGGCAGATGGCCTGCTCCACCTGCCACGTCATCGTGGACGCGGAAGATTTCCCCAAACTCCCCCGCGCAAGCGAGGAGGAAGAAGACATGCTCGACCTCGCCTCCCACGTCACCCGCCACTCGCGCCTCTCGTGCCAGATCTGGCTGGACGAGGCACTCGACAGCCTCACCGTCCACATCCCGGGCGGGGTCCACAACATGCAGGGGCGCTAGGCAGCCCCGCTTGCGCCGCGCGCCGCCTCGCGCCATATGCGCCGCGGGAGTCGGGCGGACGCAGCATTCGCCAACCCGGTCAGGTCCGGAAGGAAGCAGCCGTAACGAAATAGGTTGCGGGTCGTCCCGGCTCCCACCGCGAAGGCCGCACGAGGGTAGCGGAGCTACCCCCGAGACGGCCAAGCGCGGCCAGCCTCGCTTTCAGCGAGGACTGACGGCGCGGCTTCGCCGCGATGGCCTCGGCCCCCGCCACTCCCTTCCAACGTCATGCCAGCGAAGGCTGGCATCCATGCTGACTTCGAATGGCAACGCGGGCGGAGGTTCAGCATGGGCCCCAGCCTTCGCTGGGGCGACGGATTTGGCTGGCACCCCACCACCAACATCCTTCGACAGCCGCCCCGCGAGCCGCTAATCTGTCCTCCAATGTCCGAATCTGAAGAATCCCTGGGCTTCGGCCTCGGCCTTGAAGAGCCGCCGCAGCCGGTGAAGGCCGCGGCAGCGCAGCCTTATCGTGTGCTTGCCCGCAAATACCGGCCGCAGAGCTTCGGCGAGCTGATCGGCCAGGATGCGATGGTGCAGACGCTCGGCAACGCCATCCGCCGCGACCGGCTTGCCCACGCTTTCCTGCTCACCGGCGTTCGCGGCGTCGGCAAGACCTCCACCGCCCGCCTGATCGCCAAGGCGCTGAACTGCATCGGCGCGGACGGGCAGGGGGGCCCGACCATCGATCCGTGCGGCACCTGTGAGCCGTGCCGCGCCATCGCCGAAGGGCGCCACATCGATGTGGTCGAGATGGACGCCGCGTCGCACACCGGCGTCGATGACGTGCGCGAGATCATCGAGGCGGTCCGCTATTCGGCGGTGTCGGCGCGCTACAAGGTCTACATCATCGACGAAGTGCACATGCTGTCCAAGAACGCGTTCAACGCGCTTCTGAAGACATTGGAAGAACCCCCTGCGCACGTTAAGTTTTTGTTCGCCACCACCGAGGTGAACAAGGTCCCGATCACCGTCCTCTCCCGCTGCCAGCGTTTCGACCTGCGCCGCATTCCGGCCGAAGAACTCGCCCGCCACTTCGCCGAAGTTTCGGAGAAAGAGGGCGTGGAAGTGGAGCCGGAGGCGCTGGCGCTGATCGCCCGCGCCGCGGAGGGCTCCGCCCGCGACGGTCTCTCCATTCTCGACCAGGCGATCGCCCACGGGGCCGGCGGAGTCTCTGCCGACCAGGTGCGGACCATGCTCGGCCTGTCGGACCGCGGCGCGATTCGTTCGCTGCTCGGCCTGCTCCTCGCCGGCGATGCGCGCGCGGCTCTTGAGGCGCTCAAGGGGCAATACGATCTCGGGGTCGAGCCGTCGGCGGTGCTTCGCGGGCTCCTTGAGGCGGTGCACGGCATCACCCGCGCCAAGGTCGGCGGGGCGGAGGACAAGGCGCAGTCGGCCGAAGAGCGCGAGGCTTATGCCGAATGGTCCGGGCGCCTCTCCTACGCCGCCGTCCACCGCCTCTGGCAGCTCCTGCTCAAGGGACTGAGCGAAGTGCACGCCGCGCCGATGCCGCTCGAAGCCGCCGAAATGGCCCTGCTCCGCGTCATCCACGCGTCCGAAATGCCCGACCCTGGCGCTCTGCTCGAGAAGCTGGCGAGCGGCGAGGCAATGCCAGCGCGTGCTGCGGCGCCCGCGGCCGCCGTGCCGTCTGCTCCGGCAGCGCGGGCGCCGGTGGAGAGCGCTTCAACCATGCCGGCGGATTTCCGAGCTCTGGTCGAACTCGTCGCCACTGGCGGCAAGCAGCAGCTCGCGCAGCAGCTTCACGATTATTGCGGCCTCGTCCGCTTCGCGCCGCCCGAGCTGGTGCTGAAGCCCACCAAGGCCTTGTCCGGCGACTTCATCCGCGACCTGGGCGGCGCGCTCGCGAACCTGACCGGCAGCCCTTGGCAAATCGCCTTTGCCGAAGACGAGGCCGAGCCCACCTTGCTGAAGCAGGAGCAAATGGCCGCCGAGCGCGAGCGCGAGGACGTGCTGGGCAGCCCCATGGTCAAAGCCGCCTTTGAAGCCTTCCCCGGCGCCGAACTCGCCGGTTACACCCTCGACGAACAACGGAGTGCGTAAATGCCCGATTTGAACGAATTGATGAAAATGGCCCAGGAAGCCCAGGCCAAGCTGATGCGTGCCCATGACGATCTCGACAAGGTCGAGGTCCAGGGCCAGTCCGGCGGCGGGCTGGTCAAGGTGCGGGCAAGCGCCAAGGGCCGGATCATCGGCGTCGACATCGATGAGAGCATGCTTCAGCCGTCCGAGAAGCAGATGGTGGAAGACCTCGTCGTTGCCGCCCTCAACGACGCCCGCGCCAAGGCCGACGAAGCCGCCAAGGGCGCCATGGAAGGCGTCACCGGCGGTCTCCAGCTCCCTCCGGGGTTTAAAATGCCGTTCTAAAACAATCGTCTCGAAGTTTTACTTCGAGCCGGTTCTTATTGCGCGTTATCGAGCGGCGCCGGGGGTTCCTCCGGCGCCGTTTGCTCGGACGCGGGTGCAGGCTGGGTGACGGACTGCTCATATTCCTCGCCAGGAAGTGCGGGCGCGGTGCGCTGCTTGGGCGCGGGGAGGGGCGCGGACCGCTTCGGGCGTTGCGTAGCGCGGGGCGCCGGCTCCTCGGCGGCGGGTGCGGTTGCGCCGTTGTACACGCAGCCGTCCAGCCCATCCCGCGCTACTACGCCGATCCGCGCCGCGATCGCGTTGCCGTAGCGGCGGGTAAAGCCTTTGGGTGCCGTCGCGCCGCGCGCCTTGGGGAGGGGGAGCACGGCGGCGATGCGCGCGGCTTCGGTGCGGGTCATCGCGGCGGCGTCATGGTTGAAGTAGCGCATCGAGCCTGCGTTGACGCCGTAGGTGCCGATGCCGGTCTCGGCGACGTTGAGGTAGACCTCCATGATCCGCCTCTTGCCCCAAAGGTTCTCGATGAGCAGCGTGAACCACGCCTCCAGCCCCTTGCGGAAATAGCCGCCGCCTTGCCACAGGAAGGCGTTCTTCGCCGTCTGCTGGCTGATCGTCGATCCGCCGCGGATCACCGACCCGCCCTGTGCATTGCGGCGCATCGCCGCGGCGATCGCGTCCTGATCGAAGCCCCAATGCGCGCAGAACTTGCTGTCCTCGGCGGCGATCACCGCCCGCGTCATGTCGCGGTCGATCCGCTCCAGCGGCATCCATTCTTGCTGGATGTTCCGTCCGCCCAGCCGGTCGCCGAGCATCGTGAAGGTGTAAGGCGGGTTCACCCAGCGGTAGAGCAGGACCCAGAGCACGCTCAGGAGGACAAAGAGGAAGATCCCCTTGACCAGCCAACCGACGACGCGGCCGAACCCGATGCCCCGACGCTGCCGAGCCCTCACCCGTGCCATGAGCTCTCAGTCATGCATCACCGTTCGCTTCGAGCGAAGTCGAGAAGCGCCTTCGCCAGGGTGTCTCGACTTCGCTCGACACGAGCGGGTGTTTAGGCGGAAGAATTACGAAGCCGGAAGCAGGCGCCGTTCGCCGGCGAGGTTCATCAGCGCCTTTTGCAGCTTTTCGAACGCGCGAACCTCGATCTGGCGGATACGCTCGCGGCTGACGTCGTAGACCTGGCTGAGTTCTTCCAAGGTCTTCGGGTCGTCGGTCAGGCGCCGCTCGGTAAGGATGTGCTTCTCACGGTCGTTGAGCGCCTTCATCGCTTCCACGAGCAGCTCGTGGCGAACCTTGGTCTCCTCCGCTTCGGCGACCCGCTCATCCTGCAAGGGATCGGTGTCGACCAGCCAATCCTGCCACTGGCCGTCGCCTTCCTCGCGCAGCGGCACGTTAAGCGAGGTATCCCCGCCCATCGCCATGCGGCGGTTCATGGAGATCACATCCTCCTCGGATACGCCGAGATCGGTCGCGATCTTCGTGACGTCGGCGGGCTTGAGATCGCCGTCTTCGAACGCCTCGATCTGGTTCTTCATCCGGCGAAGGTTGAAGAACAGCTTCTTCTGGGCGGCGGTGGTGCCCATCTTCACGAGGCTCCACGAGCGCAGGATGTACTCCTGAATGGACGCGCGAATCCACCACATGGCGTAGGTCGCCAGGCGGAAGCCGCGTTCCGGCTCGAACTTCTTCACGCCCTGCATCAGGCCGATATTGCCTTCGGAGATGAGCTCGGCCGTCGGCAGGCCGTAGCCGCGATAGCCCATGGCGATCTTGGCAACGAGCCGCAGGTGCGAATTCACCAGCTTCGCCGCCGCCTCGGTATCCTGATGCTCCGTCCAGCGCTTGGCGAGCATATACTCTTCCTCGGGCGCAAGGATCGGGAACTTCTTGATCTCGGAAAGATAGCGGTTGAGCCCCGCTTCCCCGCCCATTGCGGGGATCGTTGCCACGTTTCTTCCGCCAGCCATGATGTATACTCCCTGGTGTCCGGCTTTGTGCCGGTCCAACGCCCTTGTTTATACCGAAAGCCCGCTTAACAGTTCCTGCATATCGGACGGGACGGCGCTTTTGAACGATAAGTTTTGCTTCAAGACCGGATGAACGAAACCAAGTTCCGCCGCGTGCAGCGCCTGTCTCGAAAAGTTCAATTCTTTCAATAACTCACGATGCGCCGAACGGGTCCGTCCGTAGACCGGATCGCCGATCAACGGGTGGCCGAGCGAGGTCATGTGGACCCGAACCTGGTGGGTCCGCCCGGTTTCCAGCCTGCATTCGACCAGAGCCGCCTCACGAAGCGTGCGAACCAAGGCGTAGTGAGTCACCGCGCGCTTGCCCCGGTCGCCCTCGACGATCGCCATCTTCTGGCGATTGGCCGAGGAGCGGGCGAGGGGGGCGTCGATCTTTCCCGCCGGTGGGTTGGGAACGCCCGACACCACGGCCTGGTAGCGCCGGTCGATGCTGTGTTTGGCGAACTGCGCCGCGAGCCCTTCGTGTGCGACGTCGGTTTTCGCCACCACGAGGAGGCCCGAAGTATCCTTGTCGATCCGGTGCACGATCCCCGGCCGGGCCACGCCGCCGATACCCGACAAGCGTCCGGCGCAGTGGTGGAGGAGGGCGTTGACCAACGTTCCGTCGAAATTGCCCGCCGCCGGGTGGACCACCATGCCGGCGGGCTTATCGACCACCAGCAGATGCTCGTCCTCGAACACAATCTCGAGAGCAATGTCCTGCGGCTCGTTATGCGCCGCGGCCGGGGCCGGCACGTCCACCTGGTACGCGCCTTGCCCCACCGCCTTCGCCGCCGGATCGCGCACCGCAACGCCTGCAGGCCCCGTCACCCGCCCGCTGCTGATCAGCGCTTTCAAGCGCTCGCGCGACAAGGTTGGGATCGCCGCCGCCAGTGCGCGATCCAGCCGCCAGCCGGCCGCGTCGGCTGGCAAAGTGGCGTTCAGGATGTTTCCCCCCCGGGTCATGAGGGGGATGTGGCGATGAAATGACGGATATCAACGGGGGGCTGAAGCCGGATCGCCCCCCTCACCGCCTTGCAACCTGCGCCGCGCGGGGCCAATAGGGCGCTGCATACAGGACCGACAGGGGCGCATTCCGGCATGAAATCCCATGAATTCGCGAGCTTGCTCTGTTCGCGCCTCTGCCACGACCTTCTTTCCCCCGTCGGCGCGCTCAACAACGGCATCGAATTGCTGACCGACGAGCATGACCCGGATATGCGCGCCCGCTGCCTCGATCTGCTCGGCGAAAGCGCCAGGGCAAGCGCCAACAAACTGAAATTCTTCCGCCTGGCGTTCGGCGCCGCCGGCGGCTTCGGCGACGAAGTCGACACCCGCGAAGCCCGCGTCGCAATCGAAGGCCTGTTCGGCGGCGATGGCCGAATCCAGCTCGGCTGGATGGTCGACGAGCCGACGATGTCGAAGCCGGCGCTGAAAGTGCTGATGAACCTCGTGCTCATCGCCGGCGACGCGCTGGTGCGCGGCGGTCGTCTCGACGTCGGCGCCGAAAAGCACCCGGACGGGCTCGACATCGTGGTCCGCGCCGAAGGCCCCCGCATCGTCCTCGATCCCGAACTGAAGCGCGCGCTTCTCGGCGAAAGCAGCGAGGAAGCGATCGCGCCGCGCGCCGCCGCCGCCTGGTTGGTTCACTGCCTGATCACTGAAGGCGAAGGCGAAGTGCAGGTCGCCGACGGCGAAGCCGGCGTGCTGCTGATCGGGGCGGCAATTCCCACCCGCTGACGCCGCCCACGGTAAACGCCTTCTTTACCATCGCACCGCCATAAGCGGGGGTGATGGAAGACCTCCTCCCCGACTTTATCGCGGAAAGCCGCGAGCTGCTCGCTGCTTTGGACGCCGAAGTGGTTGCTTGGGAAGCGGCGCCGGACGACCGCGCGCGCCTCGACTCGATCTTCCGCTGCGTGCACACTATCAAGGGCAATAGCGGCTTCTTCGATCTTCCGCGGCTCACCGCCTTGAGCCACGCCGCCGAGGAAGCTTTGTCTGAAGTCCGCTCCGGCCGCCGCGCCGCCGACGGCCGGCTGGTCAGTGCAATCCTCGCCGCCTTGGACCGCATCGGCGAAATGGTCGACGCGCTGGAAGGCGGCACCCAGCCGGAAGGCGACGACAGCGTCCTGATCGCCGTCCTCGGCGGTGCCGACGAAGCGCTCGGCTCGACCACGGTCCGCCACGAGGGCCCGGCGCGCACCGTTCGCCTGCCGGTCGACCTGCTCGACCGGATGATGAGCGGCATCTCCGATCTCGTCCTTGCCCGAAATGCCCTTGCCCGCGACCTGCGCGAAAGCGCCGCGCCCGGCGAGACGTTCGACCGCCTTTCCGCCGCCGTCGCCGACGTTCGCGAAGCGGTGACGCGCACCCGCATGCAGCGGCTCGACACTCTGTTCGCACCGTTGCCGCGCGTGGTGCGCGATCTTTGCGCTGAGACCGGCAAGGACGCCCGGCTCGAACTGGACGGCGGCGATGTTGAGCTTGACCGCGAAATGGTCGAGCTCGTCCGCGATCCGCTCGTGCAGATGCTCCGCAACGCCGTTGCCCACGGCATCGAAACACCTGCCGAGCGGGTCGCCGCCGGCAAGCGTCCAACGGGCCTGCTTCGCCTCACCGCTTGCCAATCGGGCAATTCCATCCTGGTCGAGCTTAGCGACGACGGCGCCGGCATCGATACCGACGCGCTTGCTGCGCGCGCCGTCTCGCTCGGCCTGATCGGCGCCGCCGAAGCCGCCGCGCTTCCGCGTGAGCGCCGGCTCGAACTTCTGTTCGCACCCGGCCTTTCCACCGCGCACAGCGTCACCGAACTGGCCGGCCGCGGAGTCGGCATGGACGTGGTTCGCGCGAACATCGAGCGCATCGGCGGCGCCGTAACCGTTGAAACCCAGCCGGGGCAGGGGAGCCGCTTCACCCTCCGCGTGCCCCTCACCCTTACCATCATTCCCGGTCTGGTCGTCGAAGCCGGCGGCCAGTGCCTTGCCGTGCCGCGCTCGGCGGTGGAGGAGATCGTCCGCCTCGGCGCGCCCGGCGTCACCTTGCACAAAGCGGCGGGCTCAGCGTCGCTCGAGCTTCGCGGCCGGAAGCTTCCGCTGGTCCGACTCTCCGATGCGCTCGGCCTCCCGGCAAGCAGCGACGGCGGCTTCGCGCTCCTGCTCCGCGCCTCCGGCGGAGCGGTGTACGCGCTCGCGGTCGACAAGGTGGACGATCAGGAGGAACTGGTCGTCAAACCCGCCGCGCCACCTTTGCTCAAGACTGGCCTCTACGGCGGCACGACCCTGACGGAAAACGGCCGCCCGATGCTTCTCCTCGACGCCGCGGGCCTCGCCGGGCGCTGCGGGATCAACGGGGGCGAGCAGGCGGCGGAGCCAGGAGGGGATGCTGCCGCTTCTGACGAACCGCTCCGCCCGGCTTTGCTCTTTACCGCTCTGTGTGGCGCGACGCAGGCCGTCCCGCTCGCCGCCGTGACCCGCATCGAGCAGGTCGATACCTCGGCGATCAACCAAACGGCCAGCGTCTTCCACGTCGCCATTGACGACTGGCTGCTTCCCCTCGCCGGCTACCGCGAGAACCAGGAACTGGAGCGCGTCCACATCCTGCGGATCGGCGATGGCCATATGGAGATCGGCTATGCCGTGCGCTCCGTAATCGACACGATCAGCCTTCCAGCTGAGGCAACGCCGCTCAGCGGCGGCGGCGCGGCCGTGCTGGTCGACGGCCGCCATGTCGAGCTTCTCGATCTCCATGCCCTTTTCGCCGCGCACGCCGCCGCGCCTGCGCTTGCCGAGCGGCCCTTGTGCCTGCTCGGCGGCGGCGATCTCTGGATCGATACCTTTTTGCGCCCGCTGGTGGAAAGCGCGGGTTACCGGACCGCCGCGCTCGGGCACGTAAGCACCGAGACGCCGCGCTTGATCATCCTTGGGGAAGACGCCGCAGACCCGCTACCCAAGGGCGCCAAGGTCGTCCGGCTGCGCAAAAGTGCCGGGGCAGGGGATGCCGACACCATCTTCCGCTACGATCGCGACGCGCTTCTCCAGGCTCTCGCCGCCGGAAGGGCCGGCCGATGAGCGGGCATTTCGTCATCGCCTGCCTCGCCGGCGAACGGGTGGCGTTCGCGTCGGAAGAAATCGAATCGGTCGTAGAGATCGGCGCGATCGTGCCGGTGCCGGGCGCCGCGCCGCATGTCGCCGGCCTCGCCGCCTTGCGCAGCCGCGTTCTCACCGTGATCGATTGCACCGCGGCCATCGCGCCCGGCTCGGCGACAGCGCAGCCCCGCGACGCCCTTGTCGCCGTGCAGGCCGGCCATGCCTACGCCCTGCTGGTCGATCGGGTGGAGGACGCGCTGGAAGCCACCGGCGAAATCGCGCCGCCTCCCGCTGGCCTCTCCGACGGCTGGGCAGGCGTCGTCCGCGGCCATGTCTTTGCCGAAGGCCGCCTTCTTCTCCTCCTCGACGTCGAAGCGCTGGTCACCGGTACCGGAGACGTACGGAACGCCTTTAATCAACCACTTACCCTTCGCCATTATGAAGCGGCCACTGCCCAAGGAGTATCCCGGACATGAAGAGCTGCCTCATCGTCGACGATTCCAAGGTGATCCGCAAAGTCGCGCGCCATATTCTCGAGACGCTGCAGTTCAGCGTCAACGAGGCGGAGGACGGCCGCCAGGCGCTTGAACGCTGCGAAGAGCAGATGCCGGATGTGGTGCTGCTCGATTGGAACATGCCCGTGATGGGCGGGATGGAGTTCCTGCGCACCCTTCGCCAGCGCGCCGCCGAGCCGCAGCCCAAGGTCGTTTTCTGCACCACCGAAAACGACGCCGCGCACATCCGGGCCGCCATCGACGCCGGCGCCGACGAATATGTAATGAAGCCGTTCGATCGCGAGACGCTTGAAACCAAGCTGCAAATCGTCGGGCTGGTGTGAACGCGCCAGCCAAGGCGGCGGCACTTCCCCCTATCGGTTCGGCCAAGCCGCTCCGCCTCCTCATTGTTGACGATTCGCCGATCGCGCGTTCGGTTCTTGCGCGAATGGTGGCGCCCCACGAGGCGTTCGAGGTCACGGCAAGCGTCGGCAGCGCCGCCGAGGCGCTGGAAGCGCTCGAACGGGCGCCGGCCGACATCGTGCTGCTCGATCTCGACATGCCTGGCACCGGCGGCCTTCAGGCGCTTCCGCCGATCCTCGCCAGCGGAGCGCGGGTGCTGGTTGTTTCCTCCTCCTGCGAGGATGGCACCGAAGCCAGCGTCGCCGCGCTTGCGCTGGGCGCGGCCGACACGCTCGCCAAGCCGGGACCCGGACAGCCGCCAGCCTTGTTCTCCGCCGCTTTGGTGGACCGAATCAAGCGGGTAGGCGGCATCGGCGGCGACTTCGTCGCCGCGCCGGACTTGGGCGAGCTGGTGTTGCGCAACCCGTCCGAAGGGAAGCTCGATTGCCTGGCGCTCGGCGGATCCACCGGCGGGCTTCACGCCATCACCGGATTCCTGCGCGCTTTGCCGCCGGCGCTGCGAACCCCCATCCTGATCACCCAGCATCTGCCCGCAGCCTTCATGCCCTTCTTCGCTCGCCAGGTGGAAGCCGCCGCCGGCCGGCCGGCCAAGGTGGCGGCGGAAGGCGACCGGCTCGGCGAAGGTGCAATCCTGATCGCACCCGGCGACGCGCATCTCGTTCCCGCGCGTCAGGGCGAGCGGGTAATCGTCAGCCTCGACGAAGAGCCAGCTCCCGGCGGCTACCGGCCCTCCGTAGACCGGATGCTCGCTGCGGTTGCCGAGACTTTCGGCCCGGCAGCGGCCGCCATCGTGTTCAGCGGCATGGGCCGCGACGGCCTTGCCGGCGCCCGCTCCGTCGCGGCGCAAGGCGGAACGGTGCTTGCCCAAGATCGCGATACCAGCGCCGTCTGGGGAATGCCGCGCGCCGTCGCTGAAGCGGGACTCGCCTCAGCGGTTCGCCCGCCCGCTCAGCTTGCCGCGCTTGTCGCCGCCCGCGCGGCGCTCCGTTGATGGACGCGAGCCCCGCCGCAATCGCCCTGTTCGCGCGCCTTCTTGCCGAGGAGACGGGGCAGGAACTCGCCACCGCCCGCCGCTGGCGGATCGGCGCCTTGCTCGAGCCGCTCGCCAAAGCCGAGAACCTCCCGTCGGTCGACGCGCTCGCGACGGCGATCTCCGCCGGACGCACGGACCTTCGCGACTGCGCCGTCGAAGCCCTGCTCAACAACGAGACGTACTTCTTCCGCGACCGCGCTCTGTTCGATCTGCTGCTCGGCCCGGGCCTTACCCGCCTCGAAGCGGCGGGCGCGGCCGAGAAGCGCCTTCGCATCTGGTGCGCCGGCTGCTCCACCGGCCAGGAGGTCTGGTCGCTTGCCATGATCTTCGCCGAGCAAGCGCGCCGCTGGGCCGGCTGGTCGATCGAGATCGTCGGCACCGACGTCTCCGCCGCCGCAATCGCCCAGGCGCGAAGCGGAACCTACTCGCAGTTCGAGGTGCAGCGCGGCCTGCCGGTCGGTCAGATGATGCGCTGGTTCAGCGACGCCGATCGCAAGGCGTGGCGGATCGACCCCGCGCTTGCCCGCACCGTCCGCTTCCAAAGGCACAACCTCCTCCACCCCGCGCCGAGCCCCGGCCGCTTCGACCTCCTGCTTTGCCGCAACGTCCTTCTCTACTTTCCGGCGGAGGGGAGGGCCGAGGCCTTCCGCCGCCTAGCGAGCGCCGCCGCGCCCGATGGGCTGCTGATGCTGGGCGCGGCCGAGACGGTGATCGGCCAGACGGACGCCTTCCGGCCCGATCCGGCGCTTCGCGGCCTCTACGCGCCGTCCCTTGCCGCAGCCTCGGCGCGGCGCGCGGCCTCTTGACGCCACGCGCTTTTTCGTCGCGGTTAAGGTCATGACCGAGATCATCGACAGCCCGTCGCCCAATTTCGACGAGCGGGAACTCCCGATCAGCATTTTGGTGCTTCATTATACCGGCATGAAGGACGCCGCGTCGGCGATCGCGTGGCTCCGCAACCCGGTCGCCAAGGTCTCCTGCCATTATCTTGTTTCCGAAGACGGGCAGGTGCTGCGCATGGTCGATGAGCAAAAGCGGGCCTGGCATGCGGGCCGCTCCTTTTGGCGCGGGGTGCAGGACATCAATTCCGCGTCCATCGGCATCGAGATCGTCAATCCCGGCCACGAACATGGCTACACGCCGTTCCCTGACCAGCAGATCGACGCGCTGATCCCGCTCGTCTCCGACATCGTCACCCGCCACAAGATCACCCGGGGCAACGTCGTCGGCCATTCCGACATCGCCCCGGCGCGCAAGCAGGATCCGGGCGAGCTCTTCCCCTGGAACCGCTTGGCCAAGCTCCGCCTCGCTTTGCCGCGGCCGACCAAGAACCTGATGGACCCCAATTGGACGGACGCGGGCTTTTTGCTGGCGCTTGAGCGCTTCGGCTACGACGTGCGCAACAAGATGGCCGCCGTGGTCGCCTTTCAGCGCCGCTTCCGCCCCGAATTGGTCGACGGTGTCATTGACGGCGAATGCCGCGCCATTCTCCTCGCCCTGCTCCTTCCCAAACCGCAAGGCGACGACTAAGGCGGTTTGCGCCAGAGGGCCGGGCGGCCGCGTCATGCTCTTGCATGCCGAGGAAAGTCCGGGCTCCACGAAACAACGGTGCCGGGTAACGCCCGGCGGGGGCGACCCCAGGGACAGTGCAACAGAAAGCAGATCGCACAGACTTCGGTCCTGCGACATTGAAAGGGTGGGGTAAGAGCCCACCGCGGCCCCGGCAACGGGTGCCGGCACGGTAAACCCCACCGGGAGCAAGACCGAATAGGGACGGCGCATGGGCCTTGTTTCGGCCTGACCGTCCGGGTTGGTTGCTTGAGGGGCGGAGCGATCCGCCTCCTAGAGGAATGGTCGCACAGGCGGGGAAACCCGCCGGACAGAACCCGGCTTACAGGCCCTCTGGCATTATTCTCCCGCCGCCGCCGGCCGCATCGCCACCAGCCCCCAAAGCGCAAGCAGCAGGAAGCCGATCATTGCCGGATTGTAGAGCGGGATTGCCGCGCCTTTGGGAAGCGCCGGCGCGCCGCGGTTGAGCAGCAGGAAGGCCAGCACCACCGCGCCGGTGGCCACCATCTCCACACCGAAGTTGCGCCATGCCGATTTGCGCGCGGCCGCCAGCGCCTGATCCGCGATCATCGCGTGGCGGACCTGGAGTACGAAGCGTTCGTCCGGCTCCCGCTGGGGCGGTGCCAGCAGGTTCGCGAGAACGAGGTCGGTTTCGTGATCGGTCGCCATTCAGTCCTCCAACGCGCTTAGCAGTTTCGCCCGCGCCCGGGCGACGATGCTCTTCAGCGTGCCCAGCGGCAATTCCATGATCTTCGCCGCCTCGCCGTGCGAATAGCCTTCGCCGAAGCAGAGCAATGCCGCCGCCCGCTCCCGTTCGTCCAGCCCGGCAAGCGCGCGCTCGGCGTCGATGCGGGCATGGGGAGAGCCAGTTACCTCGGCGCGACCTTTGTAATCCTGCTGATCCCGGCCGAGCCGCCGGGCGTCCGCGCGGCGGGCGGAAAGAAAGCTCGTCCAGGCGATCCGCATCAGCCAGCCGCCATAGCTTCCTTGCCCGCGCCAGTCCCCGGCCAGCCGCCACGCCTTGACGAACACCTCTTGAGCCAAGTCGTCGGCGCCCTGGCCGCCGGTGAGCCGCGACAGAAAGGCGCGCACCCGCCGCTCGTGCCGGCGCACCAGCGCCGTGAAGGCGGCCGAGTCGCCCCCGGCCGCCTCCCGCGCAAGCAGTGCATCCTCGTCGCTCACGGCCGCTCCCCCGGCGCTTACCGCCTCAGTCCTGCGCCCGGCTGCGCTTGGCGTAAAGATGCCGGCCGATCAGCGCCGCGCCGACCAGCAGCGGAAAGACCGCCACGCTTGCCGTGTTGCGGATGTCGTCGGCATCGCCTTGGATAAGCCCGAACAGGAAGATCGCGACGGCGATGGCGAGGAGCACCAGGCCCGTACGGTCGTCGCTGCCGGGCCCGCTTTTCTCCTCGATGCCGGCAAGCAGATGCGGCACCGCCGAACTGTCGTTGTTGATCGCCTTGCGCACCGTGCGGTGAAGCATGGACGAGCGCAGCAGGCGCGCGATCTGGGTGATGATCGCAACCGCGCCGGTGGTCAGCACGGCGAAGATGAGGACGTCTTGATCCATTGGGTGTCTCCCTTTCGATTCCTGTTGGTGTGAAAGCTAGACGCCGCCGCGCGGGCCTTTGGATGAGCGCGGCCGGAAAAATAATCTGAACCGCGCCGCCCCGGGGAATGGCTGGCGTGTCCGGCCAAGGCGCGCTAGGCGGCTGGGAACCATGGCTAAACCGACACGATCGAACGATTGGGGCTTCCCCCGCTGGCGCGCCTACGGCAGCGAGCGGGGCACGACCCAGGTTCGGCTGTGCGACCGCGACGGCTGCACCGAGCCCGGCGACCGACCGGCGCCCAAGGCGCCGAACAAGCCCGACCGCTGGTATTTCTGCGAGCGCCACGCCGCCGAATACAACCGCAACTGGAACTACTTCGAAGGCCTCACCAAGGAGGAAGCGGCCGCGCGGGAAGCCGGCGAGCAGCGCGACGCCAACGGCTTCAACCAGGCGAAATATTATGGCTGGGGCGGCTCGGGAGACGGCAGCCGGAGCCGCGACGAGATGCGAGCACTGGACGTGCTGGAGGTCGAAACCGACGCAAGCTTCGACGACATCAAGGCCGCCTACCGCCGCCTCGCCAAGGTCAACCACCCCGACGCGGCACCCGGGGACGCCGATGCTGCCAAGCGCTTCCAGGCGGTGCAGGCGGCTTATGACGTTCTGAAGAAGGCCGAGGAGCGGCGAATCGCTACTTCGTGAACATGAACGTGCCGGTGACGTGGGCGACCGGATCCTCCGCGTCGCCGTCATGAGCGATGCCGCGCACGAAGCCGACGCTTTTCGTTACCCGGTAGCATTCGCCCCGTCCGTGGATGCAGCGGCCGGGAGCCGCGGGGCGAAGGTAATCCACCCGCATGTCGAGCGTCGCCTGGTGGCGGAAGCGGCCGAGCTTGACCCAAATCGCCATGCTGGTCGCCATGTCCATCAGGCTGATGATCGGGCCCGACGCGATGACGCCCGTCTCCGGCACACCGATCAGCCTGTCCGAATAGTCGAGCCCAAGCTCCACCCAATCGGCACCGTGATCGAGGTAGAGGATACCCAGCGCGCCGCCATGGCCGACCTGGCTCGCATATTGGGTGAACAGCTTCGGATCGAAGCCCTTCATTTTCGACAGGTCGGCGCGAGTGGCAGCCTCGCTCATGCGGCGGCGAGCCGGATCGCGGTGTCGCGCACCAGGGCGATCATGTTGGGAATGCCCTGCGTGCGGTTGGAGCTGAGCTGGTTCTTGAGTTCGAACGGCTCCAGCGTGCCTTCGATGTCCGTGGCGAGGATCTCCTCAGGCCGCTTGTTCTGAACGGCGAGCAGGACAAGCGCGACGATGCCCTTGGTAATTGCCGCATTGCTATCGGCGAGGAAGTGAAGGGCGCCGTCCTCTCTCGGCACGGGGTAGAGCCACACGGAGGCCGAGCAGCCGCGCACGAGCGTCGCGTCGGTCTTGAGCGGCTCCGGCATCGGCTCCAGATCGCGGCCGAGGTCGATCAGCAGCCGGTAGCGATCGTCGGGCTCAAGAAGCTCGTAATCGGCCAGGACGTCGTTGAGAGACTGTGTTGTCATGCCGCCGCGCTACCAGAGGATGCAGGCGGCGCAAGCCTAACGATCCCGAAGCGACTCGATCTGGCGTTCCAGGCTGTTTTCCTTTTCCACCGCGATCCGCTCCAGCACCGCCAGCCGGGCGCTGAGCGTCTGCACTTCCTGCTCCAGCCGGCCGCCGTCCTCGCTGCTATGCGCGAGCTTGTGGCGCTGATGGTTGAGCAGCATCTTGAACAGGCTGGCGACCGTGACGATGACGATGATGCCGAGCACGAATTCGAACACGTTCATGGTGAACTCTCCTCAGAGGCGCGGCGTATCGCGCAGCTGTTCGATCTGCTCGGCGACATCCGTGCCCCGCGACGTGGCGATGCGCTCAAGCACGCGCACCCGGTCCTCGAGCTTCTCGGTCTGAGTCGCGTAACGCTGCGCCTGCTCAACAGCGTCGCGGCTGATCGCCTCGATCTGCTTTTCCTTGATGTCGAGCCAACGCTTGATCACCCCTGCGAAGATCGCCGCAAGCGGTATCAGCACCCAAATCCACGTCGCCATTCTATCCCCCTGTTGTTTCGTCAGCGCCCGCGTGGGCGCCGGATCTCATTAGCGCAGCTGCTCGATCTCACGGGCGAGCCGTGTGTCGGCGCTGGTGACGTACATTTCCACTTCCGCCATGCGCCGATCGATGTCGCGAAGCCGCGAGCGGACGTCGCGCACCGAGCGGGCAGGGGAGGCGCGCACGCCCTGCCAGAATTTGGTCTGCTCGGCGTCCTGGCGGTACAGCTCGTTCGGTTTGCGCGGCGCCATCCAGGCGGCGACGAAGTAAGCGATCACCGTCCAGGGAAAGCCGCCCAAGAGCGTCAGCACCACCGCGCCGATGCGCACGATCGTCGTGTCGAGGCCCGTATAATCCGCGATCCCGGCGCAGACGCCGCTCCATTTGCGGTTCTGGCGGTCGAGATAGAATTTGGTGTGGCGTGCGTCGGTCACTGGCCCATCCTCCTCGATTCGTTGCTGACCGTGCGCGCGCCGAAGCTTTGCGATGTCGGCGTTTCGAAGCGCTGCGCCGGAGCCTCAAGCCGCTCGGCAAGAGGATCGGACGCCATCGAGCGCCAGTTCGGGTTCTCCGCCGTCAGGATCCGCTCCACCGTTACCACCCGGTCTTCCAGGCGGCGGGCGAGATCGTAGAGATCTTCCATCAGATTCTCGTCCGCCGTGGTCAGCGTCGCCGCGGTTTTCCAGCGGGTGATGTAGTGGAGAATGATCCACGGCAGCCCGATGAACAGGATGCCGACGACGATTACGGGTATGATCACTTCTTCCACGACGTCAGCCCTCCTGCTGCTTGTTCATGCGCGCTTTCAGCGCTTCCAGCTCCGCATCGACCTTTTCGGCGTTGCGCAGCTCGGCAATCTCCTCTTCGAGCGTCTTGGGCGGGGCGCCGAGCGCAAGCGCGTCGGCGCGGCCTTCCGCGACATCCGCGCGCCGCTCCAGCACGTCGAAGCGTGAAAAGGCCTCATCTACCTTTGAGCCGGCATACATCTCGCGCATGCGGATTCGGTTGTGGGCGCTTTCGAGGCGGCTTTGAATCGCGTTCTGGCGGGTGCGCGCGTCGCGCAATTTGCCCTGGAGCTTGGCGATGTCGGTTTCGGCGGCGCGAAGCGCGTCGTCGAGCGTGTCGATCTCCGCCTGCAGGCTGGACCCCATGTCCTGCGCCTTCTGCCGCTCAACCAACGCCGCCTTGGCGAGGTCTTCCCGGCCCTTGGAGAGCGCCAGCTCGGCTTTCTCCGTCCAGCTTTCCTGAAGCTTTTCCAGCCGCGCGATCTGGCGGCGCATTTCCTTCTGGTCGGCGATCGTCCGCGCGGCGGAGGAACGCACTTCAACCAGCGTTTCCTCCATTTCCAGGATGATCATCCGGATCATCTTCGCCGGGTCTTCCGCCTTGTCGAGAAGGTCGGTGAAGTTGGCCGCGATGATGTCACGCGTCCGGGTAAAAATGCTCATTCTTCACTCCTTGAAGCCCTTTTTGGCGAGGGGCCGGCGAGACGAGGGATGAAATCGCCGCCGGCCCCTGCCTGGGGTCAGGCACTGAACCTGACCCCAAACCGGCGTCTAGACAAGGCTGACGGGCGCAACGTTGATCGCTTCCGCCGGTCCGGCCGCCGCGCCAACCGTGGTCGCGGTCAGCAGAAGCGCCGCGAAGGCTGCAACAACGCTTTGGCCGATCTTGCTCATCTTGGACATGTGTTTTCTCCCTTACCCTTTGCTCCGCCCCGCGGCGGTATGCCTTCTTCTTAAACAAGCTCCGTGCCAAACAGTGGAAGTGGCTGAAATCCGCCATTCTCGGCTTGTTCGGCGGGACCAAGGCATGTTTTTCCTTGCCAACCTTCGGCAAATCGCCCCAACATTCGGGAATGGAGCGCAGCACCCAACTCGTCGGACAATCCTCGTCCTTCCTCGACGCGGTCGAACGGGCGAGCCGCGCCGCGCCGCTCGACCGGCCGGTGCTGGTGATCGGCGAGCGCGGCACCGGCAAGGAGCTGATTGCCGAGCGCCTCCACCATTTGTCCTCCCGGTGGGACGGGCCGCTGGTCACGATGAACTGCGCGGCGCTTCCCGAAACGTTGATTGAGGCGGAGCTGTTCGGCCACGAAGCCGGTGCCTTTACCGGCGCGACCAAGGCGCGGGCAGGGCGGTTCGAGGAAGCGGACGGCGGCACCCTGTTCTTGGACGAGCTCGCAACGCTCAGCCAGGCCGCGCAGGAGCGGCTGCTGCGCGTGGTGGAATATGGCGAAGTGACCCGCATCGGCGCCTCGCGGCCAATGACCGTGGATGTCCGCATCGTCGCTGCCACCAACGAAGACCTGCCGCGCATGGCCGACGAACACCGCTTCCGCGCCGATCTGCTCGACCGGCTTTCTTTCGAGGTCGTCACCCTGCCGCCGCTTCGCCACCGGTCCAGCGACATTCCCGTCCTTGCCGAGCATTTCGCGCGGCGCATGGCGCTGGAGCTCGAATGGGACAGCTGGCCCGGCTTCAGCTCGCGCGCGCTCGACCGGCTGCTGTCTTATTCCTGGCCCGGCAACGTCCGCGAACTGCGCAACGTTGTGGAGCGGGCGGTCTACCGGTCGGAGAATCCGACGGAGCCGATCGACTCGATCCAGTTCGATCCCTTCGAGTCGCCTTGGCGTCCGCAGGGACCCAATGCTTCCAAGCCGGCTCTCGCCGCGCCGGCCGCTTCGGACGAGGAATCGCCACCGGCGCTTGCCGCACCGGGCGGTGCTTCGGCTTATGACCCGGGAAGCTGCGCCGACTTCCGCCTGGCGGTCGCGGAGTATGAAAAGGCGATTCTGGCCGCGGCGCTGGAGCGTTGCCGCTGGAACCAGCGCGCCGCCGCCTCGGCGCTCAGCCTCAGCTACGATCAGCTCCGCCACGCCTTGAAGCGCCACCAGCTGATGAACGGCTGAACCGCCGGGCACCTTTCCACGCCTTCGCCGTTCAAACGGCAAGACACCCAAAGGAGCCGCAATGCCGTTCACCCTTCCCGATCTGCCCTTCGACCGCGAAGCGCTCGGCGAATTCATGTCGGCCGAAACCCTCGACTACCATCACGGCAAGCACCACAAGGCCTATGTCGACAAAGTCAACGCGGCGGTTGAAGGCAAGGACCTCGCCGGCGCGTCGCTGAGCCAGGTGATCCGATCGGCGGCGCAAGGCGGCAACAAGGGCCTGTTCAACAACGCCGGCCAGATCTGGAACCACAATTTCTTCTGGCAGTGCCTTACAGCGCCCGGTGACCAGCGGCCGGCGGGCCGCCTTGCCGCGCTGATCGAAGACGAGTTCGGCTCCACCGACACGATGCTGAAGGCGCTTGCCGACGAAGCGGTCGGCCATTTCGCAAGCGGCTGGGCCTGGCTGGTGCTCGACGGCGGCAAGCTTCGCATCACCTCACTCCACGACGGCGACAGCCCGGTCGCGCACGAAGGCATGAAACCGCTGCTCACCGTCGATGTCTGGGAGCATGCGTATTACATCGACTATCGCAACGCCCGCCCCGCCTTCGTGGATGCGGTGCTCGGCAATCTGGTGAACTGGGAGTTCGTCGCGCAGAACCTCGACGGGGAGGGGATCGCCCGCGCCGATCAGGAAGGCTGAGCAATCAGCTCTTCAGCCGGTAGCCGGTGCGGAAGATCCACCAGATGACGCCAAGGCAGGTCAGCAGGAACCCGAGCGTCGCGAGCAGGCTGTAGGCGATGCTGACGTCGCCCGCGCCGTAGAAGGTCCAGCGAAAGCCGCTGATCAGGTAGACGACCGGGTTGAACATGGTGATCGTCGCCCACGGCTCCGGCAGGATCTTCACCGAGTAGAAGGCGCCGCCGAGGAAGGTGAGCGGCGTCACGATCAGCATCGGAATGATCTGCAGCTGCTCGAAGCCCTTGGCCCAGATGCCGACAATGAAGCCGAACAGGCAGAAGGTGGTCGCCACCAGCAGCAGGAAAGCGAGCATCCAGAAGGGGTGGAGGATGTCGAAATCGACGAACAAGGTGGCGGTCGCGAGAATGACCAGCGCCACCGCCGTCGCCTTGGTCACCGCCGCGCCGACATAGCCGAGCACCAGTTCGAGCGGTGACAAGGGCGCGGAAAGCGGCTCGTAGATGGTGCCGAGGAAGCGCGGCATGTGAATGCCGAACGAGGCGTTGAAGATGCTTTCGTTGAACAAGGACAGCATCATCAACCCGGGCACGATGAAGGAGGCGTAATCCACCCCCTCGATCGCCGCCATGCGCGAGCCGATCGCCGATCCGAACACGACGAAGTAGAGCGAGGTGGTGATCACCGGCGTCGCGAGGCCGGTCCAGATCGTCCGCAGGAACCGGTACATTTCGAAGCGGTAGATCGCCCAGACACCGCGATGGTTGAAGGCGCCGACGCTCATGCCGCCTCTCCCGTCCGTTCGGTGACAAGGCTGACGAAAATGTCCTCCAGCGATGACTGCCGCGTCTCCAGATCCTTGAAGCCGATGCCGATGTCGCTCATCCGACGAAGCAGCGACGGAACGCCGGTGCGCTCGGCATTGCCGTCGAAGGTGAAGCGGAGGATCGTTCCTTCGGCATCGAGCGCCAGGTCCCACTCGCCAAGCTCGGGTGGAATCGCGGCCAGCGGTTCGGCCAATTTCAGCGTCAGCTGCTTCTTGCCGAGCTTCTGCATCAGCGCGTTCTTCTCTTCGACCAGGATCAGCTGCCCGCGCGAAATCACGCCCACCCGGTCGGCCATTTCTTCGGCTTCCTCGATATAGTGGGTGGTGAGGATGATGGTGACGCCGCTGTCGCGAAGCTGACGAACGAGGTTCCACATGTCGCGGCGGAGCTCGACATCGACGCCGGCGGTTGGCTCGTCGAGGAAGAGGACGTCCGGCTCGTGGGCGAGCGCCTTGGCGATCATCACCCGGCGCTTCATGCCGCCGGACAGTTCCTTGATCTTGGCCTTGCGCTTGTCCCACAGCGACAGATCGCGGAGGATCTTCTCGATATGCGCCGGGTTGCTCGGCCGCCCGAACAGGCCGCGGCTGAAGGCGACGGTGGACCAGACCGGCTCGAATGCGTCGGTGTGCAGTTCCTGTGGCACCAGCCCGATCTTGGTGCGGGCGCTGCGATAGTCGGCGACGATGTCGTGCCCGTCCACCATGATGCTTCCGCCGCTCGCCGTGACGATGCCGCAGATGATTGAAATCAGCGTGGTCTTGCCCGCGCCGTTCGGGCCGAGCAAAGCGAAGATCTCGCCCCGCTCGATGTCGAGGCTGATGTCCTTCAGCGCTTCATGCCCGCCGGCATAACGCTTGGAGACGTTTCGGATCGAGACCACCGGCGCCATATTTTTCCTTATTGCGGAGGAGGAACGGGTAGTTCCTCCTCGGCGTTCTCAAGCTGCAAGCCGTGCCGCATCAGCATCGGCACGTTGGCAAGGCCGAACAGAACCGACATCGCCGTTGCGCCCCAGACTTTCACCGTTACCCAAAGATCGAAGGAGACATTCGCCCGCAGCACCTCGTTAAAGGCTGCCATGAAGGTGAAGAACAGCGCCCAGTTGCGCGAAAGCTTGAACCAACCTTCCTCGCTCAACCCTTCAAATACCGGGCCGAACAAATAGCGCAGCAAAGGCTTTCCAAACAGCAGGCCCGCAAACAGGAAGGCGGCGAACCCGGCATAGATGATGGTAGGCTTCATCTGGATGAAGCGCTGATCCTGAAGATAAAGAGTAAGCCCCCCGAAGCCAATGATCAGCACCGCCGATATCCAGGTCATCGGCGTGACTCGTCCAAAGCGGACGAGGGACCAAGCCAGTGCTATGATGATGGCGACGACGAAAACCGCCGTGCCGATCCAGACCCCGGCGATTTTATAAGCGACGAAGAACACCAGGAGGGGCGCATAATCCACGAGTAAGCTCGACCAGCCGGCGGCCTTTGGCTCTCCCTTGGCACTCATACCCTTCCTCCCAATCCGGCAATCGCCCGCGCCGCGCTGCGGGCGTCGAACGGCCGCAAATCGTCAATACCCTCGCCGACGCCGACGGCGTGAATGGGCAGGCCATATTGCTCAGCCGCCGCCACGAGGACGCCGCCGCGCGCCGTGCCGTCGAGCTTGGTCATCACCAGGCCGGTGACGCCGGCGACTTCCTTGAACACCTCGATCTGCGACAACGCGTTCTGGCCGGTGGTGGCATCGAGCACCAGCACCACGTCGTGCGGCGCGGCAGGGTTCAGGCGCCCGAGGACGCGCCGGATCTTGGCGAGCTCGTCCATCAGCCCCTTCTTGTTCTGGAGCCGCCCGGCCGTGTCGACGATCAAAGTGTCGATGCCTTCCGCAGTCGCTTTCTTGACCCCGTCGAAGACGATCGCCGAACTGTCGCCGCCTTCCGGGCCCGAGATGACCTGCACCCCGATCCGGTCCGCCCAGATCTTGAGCTGGCCGATCGCGGCGGCACGGAAGGTGTCGCCGGCGGCGAGCAGCACACCATAATCCTGTTCCAGGAGCAGGTGTCCCAGCTTGGCGATGGTGGTGGTCTTGCCCGACCCGTTGACGCCGACCACCAGGATCACCTGCGGCCGGGGAAAGGCGATGATCTCCAGCGGCTTGGCGACCGGCGCCAGGATCTTCTCGATCTCGTCCGCAACGATTTCGCGCACCGCTTCTTCGCTGAGGCCGCGCTCGAAGCGTTCGCCCGCAAGGCGGCTCCGGATCTTGGCGGCGGTACGCGGTCCGAGGTCGGACGCGATCAGCGCCTCCTCGATCTCGTCCAGCGTGTCCTCATCCAGCGCCGCCTTGGTGAACAGGCCCGTGAGGTTATCGCCGAGCTTTTCGGACGTCTTGCGGAAGCCCTCGTTGAGCCGGTCGAACCAGGAGGAGGAGCGGTTGTCCGTCATGCCGGGGCTCCCGTGAGCACACCATCCACTACGCCCGTAATCCTCACCTCCAACACTTCACCGACACCGTTCGTATCGAGCGAAGTCGAGATACGCTGCACCGACTCTTCATGGGCGTCTCTCGACTTCGCTCGAGATGAGCGGAGGTGGGAGACCCGCACCGGTGCGAAAGCTTCGGTGTGGCCGAGCCCGCCGCGCTCCATCAGCACGCGCTGGCGGGTCCCCACCAGCCCTTGCAGCCATGCCGCCCGCCGCCGCGCCGTCGCCTCGCGAAGCGCCCGCGCCCGTTCCTTCACCACCGCCGGTGCCACCTGGGGCATCCGCGCCGCGGGCGTGCCGGCCTTTGGCGAATAGGGAAAGATATGCCCCATCACGATGTCGCACTCAGCAATCAGCTTCACGCTGTTCCCGTGCATCTCGTCCGTCTCGGTTGGGAAGCCGGCGATCAGGTCCGCGCCGATAGCGATTTCCGGCCGCTTCGCCTTGAGCTGCGCCACCGTCTCCACCGCCTGGGAGCGCGAGTGGCGGCGCTTCATGCGCTTGAGCACCATGTCGTCGCCGGCCTGAAAGCTCATGTGGAGGTGCGGCATGAAACGCGACTCGCTTGTCGCGATGTCGAACAAGCGTTCGTCCAGCTCTATGCAGTCGAGCGAAGAGAGTCGGAGGCGGGGCAGATCAGGCACGTGGCGCAGGATACGTTCGACGAGCATGCCAAGCGTCGGCGCCCCGGGAAGGTCTGGGCCGTAGCTGGTAACGTCGACGCCGGTCAGCACCACCTCCTGCAAGCCATCGCCAACCAGCGCCTTCACCCGCTCGACGATCTGCCCAGCAGGCACCGAGCGGCTGTTCCCGCGGCCATAAGGAATGATGCAAAAGGTGCAGCGGTGATCGCAGCCATTCTGCACTTCCAGAAACGCGCGGCTTCGCTCCGAATAGCTCGCGGCAAGATGCGGCGCTTGTTCGCGCACCGCCATGATGTCGGACACGCGAACTTCGGGAGTCGGCCCGACTCCGAACGAGTTGCCGACCGATTTCTCGAGGTTACCGAACACCCGCTCCACCTCGGGCATCCTGGCGAAGGTCTCCGGCTCCACCTGCGCCGCGCAGCCGGTGACCATCACCCGCGCGTCGGGACGTACCCGCTTGGCGCGGCGGATCGCCTGGCGGGTCTGGCGCACCGCTTCGTTTGTGACGGCGCAGCTGTTGACGATGATGAGGTCGTCCTGGCCGGCGGCGAGCCGCCGCATCGCCTCGCTCTCCGCCGCGTTCAACCGGCAGCCCAAGGTGATCACTTCCGGCCCGCTCACAGGTCGAGTTCGCCGCTGAAGACGTGGCTCGCCGTGCCGCTCATCCGGATCGCGCTGCCAGGCTGCCACTCGATGATCAGCGATCCGCCGGGAAGTCGCACCTCCACCGGGCTTGCAACCAGCTTGCGCCGGATCGCGGCAACCGCGGTGGCGCAGGCGCCGGTGCCGCAGGCGCGGGTGAGCCCCGCGCCGCGCTCCCAGACGCGGAGGCGGATCGCGCCCTCCTCAAGGCTCGCGACGTTGACGTTGATGCGCTGCGGGAAGAGCGGGTCCTGCTCGACGATCGGGCCAAGCCGCTCGAGGTCCACCGCCTCGGCGTCGTCTACGAAGAAGACGATGTGCGGATTGCCGACGTTCACCGCCGCCGGCTCGCTGAGCGGCTCCCACCCGACGGGAATTGCCGCCGTATCGAGCGGGTAGGCGAGCGGTATCTCGTCCCAGCCAAAGCGCGGCTCGCCCATGTCGACGCTGGCCAAGCCTTCCTTGACGACGCCCCGAAGCAAGCCGCCCTTGGTCTCGATCGTTGCCTCGCCGCCGATCAGCATGGCGACGCAGCGCGACGCGTTGCCGCAGGCTTCCACTTCGCCGCCGTCGGCATTCCAGATCCGCATCCGCAGGTGGGCGTTCTCGCTCGGCTCCAACACGATCAGTTGGTCGCAGCCCACGCCGGTGCGGCGGTCGGCAAGCGCGCGGGCCTGCGCTCCGTCCATCTCCAAGGGCGCCTCGCGCGCGTCGAAGATCACGAAGTCGTTGCCCAGCCCGTGCATTTTTTCGAACCGTCGCTTCATGGAGGCGCATCTAAGGAGGGCAGGGGAGCAAGTCCACCGCCGCGCGGGTGCGCGATTGCCGCCCGGCGGGGCAGTGGGTAGAGGCGTCGCGAAACAAGATCAGGGGTGATCCATGAAATCGGTTCTCGCGCTTGCAGCCTCCGTGCTTCTCCTTTCCACCTCGGCCCTCGCGCAGGAGCCGAGCCGCGGCGAGATAAACCGCATCCTCGATGAAGGCTTGAACCGAAGCGAGGTCATGGAAACCGCCGCCTACCTCACCGACCGGATCGGCGGCCGCCTGACCAACTCCCCGCAAATGCGCGCTGCGGAGGCCTGGACACAGCAACGCTTCCGCTCCCTCGGCCTTTCCAATGTTCGAGCAGAGCCATTCGAGTTCGGCCGGGGCTGGTCGATCATTGGATCGTCGGCACGGATGACCGCGCCGCGCGACCGGAAGCTGACGGTGATCCCCGTCGCATGGACCCCCGGCACCAACGGCACGATCAGCGCCGGCATCGTTGTGGCGCAGATGGACAAGATCGAGCATTTCGAAAAGTATCGCGGCAAGCTTGCCGGGAAGATCGTGCTGGTCAGCCACCCCGGCACCGGCTCTGAGCCCACGGAGCCGGCCTTTAAGCGGCTCACCGACGAAGAACTGCGTAAGGCGGATACGTACCAGCAGCCCAATTATTCGCCCGCGACGATAGAGAAGAACCTTGAGACCGCCGACTTCGCTGAGAAGCGCGACGCGTTCCTCAAGGCCGAGGGCGCGCGGGCGTGGGTGCGCATCTCCTACCGGGACGGCGGCCTGGTGCACGGCGCCGGCTATTCCTACCAGGCCGGCCGCACGCCCGCCGTTCCCGGCTTCGAAATGGCCGCCGAGGATTATCGCCGCCTAGCCCGGCTTGCGCTTACCGATGCGGCGCCGACGCTTGAGCTGATGAGCGACGTGCGCTTCCACGACGAGGACATGAACGCCTACAACATCCTTGCCGACATCCCCGGCAGCGACCCCAAGGCCGGCTATGTCATGGCCGGCGCCCACCTCGATTCCTGGATCGCGGGCGACGGGGCGGTCGACAATGCCGCGGGAAGCGCTGTGGTGATGGAGGCGGCGCGCATCCTCTCCCGGCTTAGTGTCAAGCCGAAGCGGACGATCCGCTTCGCTTTGTGGAGCGGCGAAGAGCAGGGCATCCTCGGCTCGCTTGCTTATGTCGAGCGCCACCTCGCCACCCGCCCGCCGGTGGAGGAACGCTACCGCCACCTCCGCCCCGGGGCGACCTGGCGCAATCGCTACCCGATCACGCTGAAGCCCGGGCACCGCGACCTCGTCGCGTATTTCAACCTCGACAACGGATCGGGCAAGATCCGCGGCATCAACGCCGAGGGCAATCTTGCGGCAGTGCCGATCTTTAAAGAGTGGCTCGCGCCCTTCGCCAGCCTCGGCGCCTCCACCGTGGCGATCCGCAACACCGGCAGCACCGACCATGTCTACTTCCAGTCGGTAGGCCTGCCCGGTTACCAGTTCATCCAGGACCCGCTCGATTATTCGAGTCGGCTTCACCACAGCAGCCTCGACACCTACGATCATCTGAAGGCGGAAGATCTGCGCCAAGCGGCGGTGATCATGGCGACCTTCCTGCTCAACGCCGCGAACCGCGCGGAGCCGCTGCCCCGGATGCCGCTCGCCAGCCAGCCGCGTCCGACCGACCCGTTCGAATATCCGAAGGAGGACTAAGGCGCGCGCATACGGCGGCGGCGGCCTTGCCTTCGCTTGCCGCCGCCGCTATGCGCCACCACATCCTTTCCTGCGGAACTGGATATGTGGCGCGTCCAAGGATGCACGCTGGCCGGCGAGTTTCGCCCGCCGGCGTTTTTCCGTTGAGCGCCTCGAGCGAAGGAAGCCTGTGATGTTCGACAGCCTAAGCGATCGCCTGAGCAGCGTCTTCGACCGCCTGCGCGGCCGCGGCGCGCTGGTCGAAGCCGACGTGCGCGGCGCAATGCGCGAAGTCCGCATCGCCCTTCTCGAAGCCGACGTCGCGCTTCCGGTGGTCCGCGAGTTCGTGGACAAGGTCACGGAGCAGGCGGTCGGCCAGTCCGTGCTGCGCTCAGTCACGCCGGGCCAGCAGGTCGTCAAGATCGTCCACGACGCGCTCGTCGAGATGCTCGGCTCCGAAGCGTCCGAACTTAATGTCGAGGTGACGCCGCCCGCGGTGGTGATGATGGTCGGCCTCCAGGGCTCCGGTAAGACTACCACCACCGCCAAGATCGCCCGCCGCTTGTCCGACAAGGGCCGCAAGAAGGTGATGATGGCTTCCTTGGACGTCGCCCGCCCGGCCGCGCAGGAGCAGCTTGCGGTGCTTGGCCAGAAAGCCGGCGTCGCCACCCTGCCGATCGTCGCGGGCCAGCAGCCGGTGGAGATCGCCCGCCGCGCGCTTCAGTCGGCCAAGCTCCAGGGCTTCGACGTTCTCCTCCTCGACACCGCCGGCCGCCTCCACGTCGATCAGGCGCTGATGGACGAGATGAAGGCCGTTGCCGACGTGTCCGCGCCCACCGAAATCCTGCTCGTCGTCGATGCGCTGACGGGCCAGGACGCGGTGAATGTCGCCAAGAGCTTCACCGACCAGGTGCCGCTCACCGGGGTCGTTCTGACCCGCCTCGACGGCGATGCCCGCGGCGGCGCGGCGCTCTCGATGCGCGCCGTCACCGGCAAGCCGATCAAGTTCGCCGGCGTTGGCGAAGGCATCGATGCGCTTGAGGCCTTTCACCCGAGCCGCGTCGCAGGCCGCATCCTCGGCATGGGTGACGTCGTCAGCCTGGTTGAGCGCGCCCAGGAATCGATCAAGGTCGAAGAAGCCGAAGCGATGGCCAAGCGGATGGCCAAGGGCCAGTTCGACTTGAACGACCTTCGTTCGCAGCTTGCCCAGATGCAGCGCATGGGGGGCCTCACCGGCCTCGCCGGTATGCTTCCCGGCATGAAAAAGGTGCAGGGGGCGATGGCGCAGAGCGGCGTCGACAACAAAGTTCTCGTCCACATGGACGCGATGATCGGGTCGATGACGCTCAAGGAGCGCACCCGGCCCGAGCTGATCAATGCCAAGCGCAAGATCCGCATCGCGAAGGGTGCCGGACGCACGGTGCAGGAGGTCAACAAGCTCCTCAAGATGCACCAGGAAATGTCCGGCATGATGAAGAAGATCAAGAAAATGGGCGGCCTCGGCAAGCTCGGCGCCTTGTTCGGCGGCGGCGGCATGGGCGGCCTTGGCGGCGGGGGCGGTCTCGGCGGCATGGGCGGTGGCGGAATGCCTGGCCTTCCCGGCGGCGGTGCAGGCGGAGGCCTTCCGGGTCTCGGCGGCGGTGCCGGCGGCCTCCCGCCCGGTTTTGAAAAGTTCATGAAGAAGTAAACGTAAATACAAGAGAAGGAATGATAAAATGGCAGTATCCATCCGGCTTTCCCGGGGCGGCGCGAAGAAGCGCCCTTATTATAAAATCGTCGTTGCGGACGCCCGCACCGGCCGTGACGGCAAGGTTCTGGAGCGCATCGGCAGCTACAATCCGATGCTCCCCAAGGACAGCGAAGAGCGCGTGAAGCTTGACGGCGATCGCGCCCGCTACTGGCTCTCCGTTGGCGCCCAGCCGACCGACCGCGTTGCCCGCTTCCTCGACGTTCTCGGCGTCAAGGAGCGCCCCGCGCGCTCCAACCCGAAGAAGGGCGAGCCGGGCGAAAAGGCCAAGGAGCGCGCCGAAGAGCGTGCAAGCCGTGACGCCGAAGCGGCCGAAGCCGCTGCCGCCGCCGAAGCGGAAGCCGCCGCTGCCGCCGCTGCTCCGGCGCCCGAGCCCGAAGCCGCCGCTGAAGAAGCGCCGGCCTCCGACGAAACCGCTTCGGGCGGCGACGGCGAAGCCACCCCGGCCGACCAGGCGCCGAACGACGGCGAATCGACCAACGAGCCGGCCGAAGGCGGCGATGACGCCGCCCCTGCCGACGGCGCTGAAAAGGCCGAGTAACCTTGGGTGACGAGGTAATCCTCGCCGCCATTGCCGGCGCGCACGGCATCGGCGGCGAGGTGCGCCTCAAGCTGTTCGCCGAAGGGCTGGACAGCCTGAAGCGGCTCGGCGAGGTGAGGGTGGGGGAACGCACCCTCACCCTCACGTCGCTCAAAGAGGGCAAGAACCCGATCGCCCGCTTCGCCGGCATCACCGACCGCACCGCTGCGGAAGGCTTGCGCGGCCAGCTCATCACCACTCCCCGCGAGGCTTTGCCGCCGCTGGAGGAGGGTGAATATTACCATGCCGACCTGCTCGGCTTGCCGTGCGTCGGCACGTCCGGCGAACCGCTCGGCACCGTCGTCGCCGTCGAGAATTTCGGCGCCGGCGACATCATCGAAATCGAGAAGCCGGATGGCCGCCGCTCAATGATACCGTTCCGCGAAGGCATTGCGGACCTGATCGACGGCAAAATCGTCGCCGATCCGGCCTTCCTCGCTTAGCGCGACCGCTCCCCCACTACCCGCAGGCGCCAGAGCCGCACCGCGCCGTCTTCGCCGGCCGTGACCAGGTTGCGGCCGTTCGGGCTGAAAACGACGGAAGACACGTCGTCCGGCTGGGGCAGGGCCGCGATCAGTGCTCCGTCCGCCACGCGCCAGAGGCTCACCGGCCTTGCCGGAGCGCCCGCCCCGCTGATCTGGTGCCACAAGGTGCCGACGGCGCTGCGCGCTCGCCCGCCGCTTGCAAGCCAGCGCCCGTCCGGGCTGAAGGCGACTTTGTAAGCATGGTTGCCCGCGTCGATGGTCCGCAGCCGCGTGAAGTCGGCGGTGCGCCATAAGTGGATCACGGAATCATCCCCCGAAGTCGCCAGCAGCTTTCCATCCGCGCTGAAGGCGAGGCCGACTACCGCCTGGTCGTGGGCGGAAAGCACGCGCTCGCCCACGCCGCTTGCCACGTTCCAGATCCGCACCTGCATGTCGAAGCTTCCGCTGGCGAGTCGCGCGCCGTCCGGGCTGAAGCGCACTTCCCAAACATTGCGCTCATGCCCGCGCAGAATCCTCGCCGGGCCGCCGTCCAGCGGCCAGATGCGGACCATCTTGTCCTCGCCCGCGGCGGCAAGGCTTTTGCCGTCAGGGGCCACATCCAGGCTCCACACAGTGCCCGCCGCACCCGTGAGCGCCTGCGCCTGACGGCCGCTCGCCAGGTCCCAGCCGCGCACGATCCCGTCATAGCCGGCGGTGTAGAGGCGCTTGCCGTCGGCCGCGAAAGCCGCGGAGGTGGTGCCGTCCGGCGGCGTGAAGCGGCTCGTGATCCGCCAGTCGGTTGTCCGCCGCACCGTCACCCGGCCCGTGGCGCTGGTGGTCGCAAGTAGCGCGCCGTCGCGGCTGAAGGCCGCCTGCCGCCCCGGACCCTCGCTTGGCCAGGTCGCGGCGCGCTCCGCCTCGAGCCGCGGCCCGTTCGGGGCGGGCGTCTCCGTCCCGCTGCCGCCGCATCCCACCAGCAGCAGCGCTGCCGCCAAAACCATCTTGCCCATCGCCACCTCCCTTGAAACGGGAGCTTAGGCGGACTGTATTATAGAAGCAATACAGTTAGGCTTTTGCCGCAATTGAGCCGCTGAGCTTCTCGCGCAGGATCGGCTTTTCCTTGGCGAGATCGTTGCGGATCGTCACCGCCGCGACGCCGCCTTCGCCCATTGCGTGGCTGATCTGGTCGAGGCCCAGCACCACGTCGCCGGCCGCGTAGAGCCCGGGCACGATGGTGCGCTGGTGATCGTCCACCACCAGATTCCCGTCCTTCAACTCCGCGCCGACCTGCACGGCGAGCTGGTTGTGGAGGTCGGAGCCCAGTGCCGGGTAGACGCTGTCGAACGTGTGATGGCCTTCTGGCGTATCAACCACGATGCACTCCTCATGCGCCGCCACCGCTTCGCAGGGGCCGTCGATGCACTTGATGCCGTACTGCTCGAGCTTCGCCCGATCCTCCTCGGCTAGGTCATGCGCATCGTGCGGCGCGATCAGGGTGATGTCTTCGGTGAAGCCGCGCAGGAACACCGCTTCGGCAACGCCGTGGGAGCCGGAGCCGATTACGCCCACTTTCTTGTCGGTCACCTCATAGCCGTCGCAGATCGGGCAATAGCGGATCAGGCCGCGCGCCAGGGCTTCGTCGTGCAGTTTCTCGTCCATCGGGGGACGGCGGTTGGTCACCCCGGTAGCGAGCAGCACCTTGCGCGCGGTCACCGATCCTTCACCCCATTCGGCTCGAAAGCCGCCCTCGATCTTGTCGAGCCGCTTGACGTGGCTGGTGACGATGGACGCGCCGTACATCTGCGCCTGCTGCTTCATCAGCGCGAGCAGTTCCTTGCCGTTTATGCCGCCCGGATAGCCGGCATGGTTGTGGCTGGACGGGATCCAGCTCGCGCGGCTTTTGCCGGCATCCACCAGCTTCAACGAAAGGTGGAAGCGGACGAGGTAGATGGCGGCGGTGAGGCCGGCGGGGCCGCCGCCGATTACCAGGCAGTCATGGTCAAAATCGCTCATGGGCAGGAGAGCGAAGCGCCTTGCCGTTGGTTCCGCAGCGCCGCTAAGGCGTTGGCCTGGGAGGACGAACATGATGCTGAAGCTGCTTGCGGGCCTGTTCCTGATGCTGGCCCCCGCGGTCGCGGCCGCGCAATCGGCCGAGGTCGCAAAGGCGATCCCGGAGATCGACCGCATCTTCGCCGACTTCCAGCAGTCCAGCCACGCGCCGGGGCTGGTCTACGGCATCGTCCAGGACGGGCGCCTGGTTCACGTAAAAAGCTATGGCGTGCAGGACCTTACCGCCGCTCGGCGGCCGGTGACGGCGGACAGCCTGTTCCGTATCGCCTCCATGTCCAAGGCGTTCACCGCGCTGGCCATCCTGAAGCTGCGCGACGAAGGCAAGCTGTCGCTCGACGCGCTGGCCGAGACCTACGTGCCGGAGCTCAAATCCTGGAAATACCCGACTAAGGATTCGCCGCGCATCCGGGTGCGCGACCTCCTCAACCACGTCGCCGGTTTCGTCACCGACGACCCCTGGGGCGACCGCCAGCAGGTGATGACGGAGGCACAGTTCACGAAGATGCTGAAGGCAGGCGTCCCCTTCACCCGCGCGCCCGGCCTTGCCTTCGAATATTCCAACTTCGGCTACGCGCTCTTGGGGCGGATTGTCACCAACGTCTCCGGCATGCCCTACGACCAATACATCATGCGCACCATTCAGCGTCCGCTCGGCATGACGTCCACCGGCTACCAGGTCACCGACTGGCCCTTGGAGCGCCGCGCCATCGGCTACCGCTGGGAGAATGACGCGCATTCGGAAGAGCCGACGATGCGCCACGGCGTGTTCGGCGCGATGGGAGGGGTTCAGACCAGCGCCAACGATTACGCCAAATGGATCGGCTTCCTGCTCTCCGCCTGGCCGGCGCGGGATGAGGCGCAGAAGGGGCCGGTCGCCCGCGCCACCGTTCGCGAAATGGCGAGCGGCTCCAACGTGCCGCGCCTTCGCCAGCGTTTCGGCTCCACCCCCGTCACCCAGGCCGCCGCTTACGGCATGGGCCTGATCGCGGCGCAGGACCCGGAGCTTGGCAACACTTTGAGCCACGGCGGCGGCTATCCCGGCTACGGCTCGCACATGATGCTGATGACCGACCATGGGGTCGGCATCTTCGTCTTCACCAACCGCACCTACAATGGCGGCGCCGGCGCCGCCTGGGATGCGGCGGTGGCGCTCCAGAAGGCAGGTGCGCTGAAGGGCAGGGCGCTGCCGGTCAGTGCCTCCCTTGCCGAAGCCTACCGGGCAGCGATCAGGATGTATCGCGCCGAAAGCCTTGAACCCGGCCGCAGCCATCTCGCCATGAACTTCCTGAAGGACCGTTCGGCGGAAAATTGGGGGCGTGAGTTCGGCCGCCTGCACGATCAGCTGGGGAGCTGCCGAACCAACAGCCCCGTCACCGCCACCGGCGCCCTTGCCGGCACCTTCCGCTGGGAGTGCGACAAGGGCGTCCTGGAGGGTAATTTGCTCCTTGCCCCGACCAATCCGGCCGGAATCCAGGCTCTTCGGTTCAACCCGGTTCCGCGCCAGCCGTGACCTGGGCCGCCACCGTCCTGACCCTCTACCCGGAAATGTTTCCAGGGCCGCTCGGCCACAGCCTTGCCGGGCGGGCGCTGGGGGAGGGGATTTGGTCGTGCGAGGCGGTGCAGATCCGCGACTTCGCCACCGACAAGCACCGATCAGTGGACGACACGCCGGCCGGCGGCGGCGCGGGGATGGTGATGCGGGCGGACGTGCTCGGCGCCGCGGTGGACTCGGTGCTGGCCCGGCAGCCGCAGGCGCCGCTGCTCGCCATGAGCCCGCGCGGCAAACCGCTTACGCAGGAACTGGTGCGCGAGCTTGCGGCCGGCCCCGGCGTCTCGATCCTGTGCGGCCGTTTCGAAGGCTTCGACGAGCGCATCTTCGAGGCGCGGCCGGTCATCCCCGTCTCGATCGGCGACTACGTCCTGTCCGGCGGCGAGATGGCGGCGCTTACCCTTCTCGATGCTTGCGTTCGGCTGCTTCCCGGCGTAATGGGCGCCCCTTCGAGCGGTGAGGAGGAAAGCTTCGAAAGCGGCCTCCTCGAATACCCTCATTATACCCGACCAGTTGACTGGGAAGGGCGCACGATCCCCGAAGTGCTGCGATCGGGGGATCATGCGAGGATCGCTGCTTGGCGAAAAGCCAAGGCGATCGAAGACACACGGCTAAGGCGGCCGGACCTGATGGAGCGTCATGGGGACGCGACCAGGCCACCGCCCTCTGGTGCGCGGCGACAAAGAGACGAGAGTTAGACTATCATGAACCTCATCCAGCAGCTCGAAGCCGAGCAGATCGAAAGCCTGACCCAGGCGCGCGCAATCCCCGAATTCCGCCCGGGCGACACGCTTCGCGTCGGCGTGCGCGTCGTTGAAGGCGACCGTACCCGTATTCAGAATTACGAAGGCGTCTGCATCGCCCGCGCCAACCGCGGCATGGGCAGCAGCTTCACCGTCCGCAAGATGAGCTTCGGCGAAGGCGTGGAGCGCGTATTCCCGCTTTACTCGCCGAACGTCGAATCCATCGAAGTGGTGCGCCGCGGCGCCGTTCGCCGCGCCAAGCTCTACTATCTGCGTGGCCGCACCGGTAAGGCCGCCCGTATCGCCGAGCGCCGCGACACCCGCAATGACGTCAAGTCGGCCGCCACGGCGACGCCGCAGACGGAAAACGCCGAAGGCTGAGCCTTCGCGCAGTGCGAGCTTAAGAAGGGCGGGGAGGGCAAGGCCTTCTCCGCCTTTTCTTTTGAGGAAGCGGGCGTAAGGGTGCGGGGATGCGCATTGCCCTTTTCGCCAGCTTTCTGTTGGCCACCGCCGCCGTTCCCGCTTTTGCCGAGGACCTGACGCTCGAGCGGGTGTTCCAGAGCCCGTCACTGTCGGGGCCGGCGCCTCGATCACTGAAGCTTTCGCCCGATGGGCGGTTCGCGACCCTGCTCAGGAACCGGGCGGACGACAAGGAACGCTACGATCTGTGGGCAGTGGATACCGCCAGCGGCGACGCGCGGATGCTGGTCGATTCCCTGAAGCTCGGCACCGGCGCGGAAGTCTCCGAAGAGGAGAAGATGCGCCGCGAGCGGCTCCGCATCGCAGGCACCAAAGGCATCACCGCTTACCAGTGGTCGCCCGACGGCAAGTCGATCCTGGTGCCGCTTGAAGGCGATCTATACCTCGCAAATCTCGACGGAAATGTCCGTCGGGTGACCAACACCGAGCAGACTGAGCTCGACGCCCAGGTGTCGGTAACCAGCCGCTTCCTCTCCTTCGTCCGCGACCAGGATCTGTTCGTCGCCGATGCGGTGAGCGGCAAGGAGCGGCAGCTTACCGAAGGCGGCGAGGGGCCGGTAAGCTGGGGTTCGGCGGAGTTTGTGGCCCAGGAGGAAATCGGCCGCCGCGAAGGGCATTGGTGGTCTCCCGACGATCGCTGGATCGCCGTTGCGCGAGTGGACGAAGCGCCGGTCAAGGTCGTCACCCGCGCCGCGATCGGTGCCGAGGGTACCAAGCTCTACGAACAGCGCTACCCGGTCGCCGGAAGCGCCAATGCGCTAATCGAACTTTGGGTGGTGGCGCCGGACGGCAGCCGCAAAGTGAAGGCCGATCTCGGCGGCGATCCCGACATCTACCTCGCCCGTGTCGATTGGACGGAAGACGGAAAGGCGCTCCTCGTCCAGCGCCAGAGCCGCGACCAGAAGCGGTTGGACGTGCTCCGCGTCAATCCCGCGACCGGCAAGTCGCAGCTGCTGTTCAGCGAAACGTCGAAGGCGTGGATCAACCTCCACGACAATTTGAAGCCGCTCAAGGACGGAAGCATGCTGTGGTCGTCCGAGCGCAGCGGCTTTTCGCACCTTTACCTTTGGAAGAACGGCAAGCTGCGTCAGCTGACGCGCGGCAATTGGGAAGTCTCCGACGTCGCGGGCGTCAACGAAAAGACGCGGCGGGCCTATTTCACCGGCACGCTCGACAATCCGGATGCGCAGAACCTTTATTGGGTAAGCCTCGACAAGCCAGGGAAGCCGGTGCGGGTCACCGAGGCGGGCTGGAACAATAGCGCGGAGATGGACGAAGAGGCGACCCGCGCCCTTATTTCCCGCTCCAACCCGAACCAGCCGAACCAGGTCTACCTCGCCGACGCCAACGGCCGGCGGATCGCCTGGATCGAGGAGAACCGGCTCGACGCCAATCACCCCTACGCGCAGTTCCTCGACAGCCACGCCACCGCCGAATTCGGCACGCTCCCCGCCGCCGACGGAACGCCGATCCCGTACAAGATGCTGTCGCCCAAGCGCGAGCCGGGCAAGCGCTACCCGGTGCTTGTCCAGGTCTACGGCGGTCCGTCGGGCGGGCAGGTGATGCAGGGCTGGACCAGCCCGCTCCAGCAATATCTCGTCGACAAGGGCTGGATCGTCTTCTCGGTCGACGGCCGCGGCACCCCGCGCCGGGGCCGCGCCTTCGCTGACCAGCTCCACTTGAAGCTCGGCGGCGTCGAGGTCGAGGACCAGCTTGCTGGGCTGAAGTGGCTCAAGGCCCAGAGCTTCGTCGATCCGGACAAGGTCGGCGTCTACGGCTGGTCCTATGGCGGCTACATGGTGCTTCGCCTGCTGGAAGCCGCGCCGGGTGCCTTCGCGGCGGGCGTCGCGGGCGCGCCGGTGACCAAGTGGGAGCTTTACGACACCCATTATACCGAGCGCTACCTCGGCAACCCGGCGCTCGATGCCAAGCCCTACGAGGCCTCCAGCGTGCTCACCGGCGCCGCAAAGATCGCCGACCCGTTGCTTCTCCTCCACGGCATGGCGGACGACAATGTCGTGTTCGAGAACTCGACCGCGATGATCGCGGCGCTCCAGGAGGCGAAGAAGCCGTTCGAGCTGATGGTCTATCCGGGCGCGACCCACGCCGTTACCGGCGAAGCGCGGCAGACGCATCTTTGGACCACGATCGAGAGCTTCCTCGACCGCCGGATCAAGCAAGCACCCGCGAACCGCTAAAGCTTCACCCGATCGAAGGCGAGGCTGGTGTCCGGTACATATTGCGGCTGAGCGGTCGCCGGACGGCTCCTGGCCAGCGCCTGAACCTCCGCCGGAAGCCCACTGCGGCTGCCGACGAGGGTGACGTCGATCGGCGCCGTTCCGCCGATCAGCAATTCGAACACGGCTCCGTCACAGCTTCGGCCGTGGCAGCGGAGCACTGCTTCGCCTTCCGTGCCGAAATTGCGGCCGGTTGCGCCCGCGCGTGCCGCAAGGAAGCGCGTGCCCTTTGCCCCGACCAGCCGGATTACGTCGGAACCGCCGCTGCGCATGCGGAAAGTGACAAGGCGGTTGCCGCCGATCCGGCGCTCGCCCAGCCGCTCAAGGGCAGGGGGCGTCAAAGCGGGACCGCGGGCATCGGCTGCCCAGCGCCTGTAGCCGCTCCACGGCACGTCCACGTTGCGTGCGACCTGGCCGGGCTTGCCGAAAGCCTCGGGCAGCGGGCCGCCGTCGTGATAGGCCATCAGCTGTGCCTTGCGGGCCGGCGCATCCCACAGATATTCGAAGGTCAGCCGCTGCTTGCGCTCCGCCGAATAAGCCGGAGCAAGCGCCGCCGGCAGCCATGCCGCCACGGCGACCGCGAGGAGCCCGAGCGACGCCCGGCCGCGGCCCAGCCGCGCCAGCGCGGGCGCAAGTTCGATGACGAACGGAAAGAGGATGAGCACGGCGACCGGCGCGAAAATCCAGGCCGCGTCGAGATCGAGCAGCACCTGGCTCAGGTGGAGCAGCGGCACCCAGGTCAGGAACAGCACGAGCAAGGCCAGGCCGGTCATCGGCCTCTCCAGCTTGGTCCATACCAACCCAACGCCCGCGAGAAGCGGCGGCAGCAGGAAGTATATTGCCGCCCCGGGCGCAAGAACGCAGATCGCGGCACCGAAAATGAGGAACACCAGGCAATACGCCAGCCGCAGCCGTTCCCGCGGCACGCCGCGGCTAAGCCACAGCAAGGCCGTCGCCGCCGATGCGATCGCCGTGGCATCAATCGCCATCGACAGCCATTCCGGGTAAGCCCGCCAATATTCCCCTGGCCGCAGCGCGCCGATCAACTTGTGAAGCAGGTAGGCGGTCAGTGCCGCGTCGGCCATGGCCAGCAACACCGCGCCCGCGCCCCGCAGCGTACCGGCGCGCCGCCGCCAGGTGAGCAGGGCGAAGCCGAGGACGAGCCCGCCCAGCAGCAGGAGCCCGAGCCAGAGCGGCAGCGTCACCAGAGTCAGCCCGAGCAGGTCGGCATAAAGACGTTCGCCCTCAGCAGGCACGGCCGCCCCGCCGGTAAGACCGTTGGTCACTTCCAGCGTCTGCGTACCCATGTGCTGCACGGTGCGGGGGTCGAGGTTCGCAACCCGGTCGTCGGGACTGTGATAACGGGTCTCGTTGCCGATCATCGAGAAGTTGAGGATCGTCCAGGGCCGCTCCTTGAACACCGAAACGTCGGTCGAATTCGGGATAAGGCGCGAGAAATCGGCGGTCATCGAATTGCCGGACGGGTTCGAGACGGAGCGCGCGTAATGACCGAGAGCAATCCCGTTCGGGCGGCTGGTCTCGAACATGATCGCCGGCCCTGTCGTGCCGCGGGATTCGAGGTTGATGAGCGTGTCGACGCGCGCGGCGAGCGGGTCACCCTCGAGGAAGGCGCGGGCGCCGATCAGCCCCGTCTCCTCGCCCTCGTTGAATAAAAAGGTCACCGGGCGCTTCAGCGGGCGGTTCTTGAGCAGGGCCGCCACCTCCAGCATCGTTGCAACGCCGATGCCGTCATCGCCCGCGCCGGGGCCGGTGGGGGTAGAATCGTAATGCGAGACAAGCAGCACGTGCCGTCCTTCGGCGGGGCCGATGGTTGCCACGATGTTGCGGATGAGCGCGCACGACACGGTTTGCGCCTTGGGCGAACCGTTGCAGGTGAAGCGGTCCGTCACCCGCGCGGCTACGCCAAGCGCGTGCAGCTCGGTCACCAAACGCTCGCGCACTCCGTCATTGGCGGCGCTGTCCACCGGATGAGGGCGCTCGTCGCCGAGCACACGCTGCAGGCGCGCCATCGCCCGGGCGGTGTCGAAGCCGCCCGGCGCCGGAGCGGCCACCTCGGGCACCGTCACGAATTGCCCCTTCAACGCCATGATCGGGATCAGCAGCACGAGAAGCAGCGCCGCCAGCCAGGATCTGCTTTTCATGCCGTGTCCCCCGCTGCGCCTGCGTCGACGCGTACCGGCCCGTCTTCCATGTTGTAAAGCTGCCCCGCATGCCTAACTGAGGCCGCAAGCCTTTTTCGGAGTTTCAAACATGGGTTATCGGGTCGTAGTGGTCGGCGCGACCGGCAATGTCGGGCGCGAGATGCTCAACATCCTTGCCGAACGCGAATTCCCGCTCGACGAAGTCGCGGCCGTTGCCTCGCCGCGCTCCGCCGGGAGCATGATCGACTTCGGCGACAGCGGGCGTGAACTCAAGGTGCGCAGCATCGAGCATTTCGACTTTTCGGAATGGGACATGGCCCTCTTCGCCGCCGGTTCGGCCGTCTCCAAGGAATATGCGCCAAAGGCCGCCGCGGCGGGCTGCATCGTGATCGACAACAGCTCGCTCTACCGCATGGACCCGGATGTGCCTTTGGTTGTGCCGGAAGTGAATGCGGAAGCGATCGCCGGCTACAAAAAGAAGAACATCATCGCCAACCCGAACTGCTCCACAGCGCAAATGGTGGTGGCGCTGAAGCCGCTGCACGACGCCTTCGGTATCAAGCGCGTCGTTGTTTCGACCTACCAGTCCGTCTCCGGCGCGGGGAAGTCGGGCATGGACGAACTCTTCGAGCAGAGCCGCAACATCTTCGTCGGCGACGCCAACGAGCCTGTCTTCTTCACCAAGCAGATCGCCTTCAACGTCATCCCGCACATCGACGAGTTCCTCGACGACGGATCGACGAAGGAAGAATGGAAGATGGTGGTCGAAACCAAGAAGATCCTCGACCCCAAGATCAAGGTGACGGCCACATGCGTTCGCGTGCCGGTGTTCGTTGGCCATTCGGAATCGATCAACATCGAGTTCGAGCGCGAAGTCTCGGCAGACGAAGCGCAGAAGATCCTGCGCGAAGCGCCGGGCGTGATGCTCGTCGATAAGCGCGAGGACGGCGGCTACGTCACGCCGGTGGAATGCGTCGGCGAATACGCCACCTACATCAGCCGCGTGCGCGAGGATTCGACGGTGGAGAACGGCCTCAACCTGTGGTGCGTGTCGGACAACCTCCGCAAAGGCGCAGCGCTCAACGCGGTGCAGATCGCCGAGCTGCTGGGCCGGAAGCACCTCCAGAAGGCGACATGACCGGAACGGCAAATCCCCTTGAGCTTGATTTCGAACTCTGCGGCGCTGGCTGGGCAAATCTCCACTTGCGCGTCGGGGACTTGCATCATGAAATTGATCGATGTTCATACCTCACCGATGTGCTCGATGACCTTATCCGGATTGGGTTGAACATCGCGACCGACTGCGGCCATGGCTTCGCTGTGTTTGATCACGAACCAGGTTCAACAGTGCTGTTCGCCGAGGCAGGCTGGTGGGAAGGCGAACAACCCGTCTGGACCGATGGCCACCGAATCAGCGTGATCGACTGGCAAGGTGAAGGTGAGCCCAGCTGGAGCATCCTTCGAAACCAGCCGCGCCTTTTCATAGCTGAGGTCTCCTCGCGTGACGCTGTTGCTGACGCGATGTTGAATTGCGCCGAGCGGGTGCTCGCCCGTCATGGTATCGATGGCTACTCGAAGCTTTGGACCGGCCGGCTTGGCTTTCCGTTGCGCGGGCTGGCAGCGTTGAGAGCGGCTCTTACGACGGAGGCGCCACCGATGGAGGGTTGGAATGGATAAGATGACCGGCGGCTGCGCGTGCGGGCGGGTTCGCTTCGAGGCGCAGGTTGAGGATGACGACGCATATCTCTGCCATTGCCGGATGTGTCAGCGTTCGACCGGGTCCGTTTCCATCGCGTTCAAGACGCTGCGCAAGGACGCGGTGACGTGGAGTCACGCGCCGGACTGGTATGTCTCCTCTCCCATCGCGCAACGCCCGTTCTGCGGCGCGTGCGGCACGTCACTCGGCTTTGCCTATCCGGACAGCGAGAAGATGGATCTGACCGTCGCCTCTTTTGACGATCCGGGACGTTTCCGCCCAAGGCACCATTTCGGCGCCGAGAGCATGCACCGTGCGTGGCTCGACACGGCGGGGCTGCCGGAGACGCGCTCCGACGAATATCAGGCCCTCACCGATCGCTGGATGGACCAAGTTGGCAAGCTCCCCGAATAGCCATGGATTCACCGCCTCCGACGGCGTGCGCCTGGTGTGGCATGAGCTGGGGGAGGGGAGGCCGGTTGTGCTTCTCCATGGCTTCTTCTCGCATGCGGAGACCAATTGGCTGAAGTTCGGCCACGCGCCGCTGCTCGCCGCCGCCGGTTTCCGGGTGATCATGCCGGACCTGCGCGGCCACGGACAAAGCGAGGCGCCGCACGAGGCGCGCTTTTATCCCCCGGACGTGTTGGCGCGCGACGGGCTTGAGCTGGTCGCCCATCTAGGCCTCACCGATTATGACCTCGGCGGCTATTCGCTCGGCGGGCGGACGGCAGCGCGGATGGCGATCCTTGGCGCCGAGCCCCGCCGGCTGATCGTCAGCGGCATGGGCCTTCGCGGCATGCTGGACACCGGCCGCCGCGCCGATCACTTCCGCGACATCCTGACCGGCTTCGGCACGCACAAGCGCGGCTCACCGCAGTGGCTGGCGGAGATGTTCCTGCGCACCACCGGCGGCGATCCCAAGGCGATGCTGGCGCTGATCGACAGCTTCGCTGATTCGACTGACGAGGAGCTGCGTTCCATCGCCATGCCGACGCTGATCCTGTCCGGCGCGGAGGATCAGGACAACGGCCCAGCCGAAGCGCTCGCCGACATCCTGCCGAACGGGCGCTACATGGAGGTTCCCGGCAACCACATGAGCGCCGTCACGAAGCCGGAACTCGGCCGCGCGATGGTGGATTTCCTCACCGCTTGACGGGCTTGGGGAGAGGGGCGCAAAGGCTGCGGCAACCACAATAGCTGCCGAGGATGCTCCCCATGAAGGCTCAAGTCTCCGCCCTCGTTCTCGCTTTCTGTCTCGCCGGTTGCGCGACCGCTTCCGCCGACACGATGGACGCCGCCGCCGCCGCGCCGACGGAAGCCGCCCCCGCCGCTGCTTCAACCACCGCGCCGACGCTTGAAGACGCCCGTGCCTTCGTTGCGCGCGCTGAGAAGGAGCTTGGCGAGTTCGCCGTGCTCAACAGCCGCGCGCAATGGGTGAACGCAACCTACATCACCGACGACACCGACGCGCTTGCCGCGCATTTCGGCACCATCGGCACCGAGATGTCCGTTCGCCTGGCCAACGAGGCCGCCCGCTTCGCCAACGTGCCGGGTCTCGATTACGACACCAAGCGCAAGCTCGACACGCTGCGCAGCGCGCTTGTCCTCCCCGCACCGACCACGCAGGGCGCCGCGGCCGAGCTCAACACCATCTCGACCCGCTTGTCCTCCACCTACGGCAAGGGCCGCGGCACGTTGAACGGCAAGGAAATGACCGGCAACGACCTCGAGGAGCAGATGGGCACGGTCCGCAATCCGGCCCAGCTTCAGGAGATGTGGACGAGCTGGCACACCAATGTCGGCCGTCCGATGCGCACCGATTACAACCGCCTGATCGAAATCGCGAACCAGGGTGCGAAGGAACTCGGCTACCCCGACACCGGCGCGATGTGGCGCTCGCGCTACGACATGGCGCCCGACGAATTCGCGGCCATGACCGACCGGCTCTGGAACGAGGTAAAGCCGCTTTACGAGCAGCTCCACTGCTACACCCGCGCCAAGCTCAACCAGAAATATGGCGACAAGGTGCAGGCGGCGAACGGGCCGATCCGCGCCGATCTGCTCGGCAATATGTGGGCGCAGGAATGGGGCAACATCTACGACGTGGTCGCGCCCAAGGGCGCGGGCGATGTCGGTTACGACCTCACCGACCTCCTGGTGAAGAACAAATACACGCCCGAGAAGATCGTCCGCACCGGCGAAAGCTTCTTCACCTCGCTTGGTTTCGCGCCCCTGCCGGAGACCTTCTGGAAACGCTCCATGATCACCGCGCCCAGAGACCGCGAGGTGATCTGCCATGCGTCGGCCTGGGACGTCGACAATGTCGAGGATTTGCGCATCAAGATGTGCACCAAGGTCAACGCCGACGACTTCGTCACCGTGCACCACGAGCTCGGCCACAATTTCTACCAGCGCGCCTACAACAAGCAGCCGCTTCTGTATCTCGACAGCGCCAATGACGGCTTCCACGAAGCGATCGGCGACGCGATCGCCCTTTCCGTCACGCCCGAATATCTCGTCCAGATCGGCCTCTTGCCGCGCAACAAGGTGCCGTCCGCCGACAAGGATGTCGGGCTCCTGCTCCGCCAGGCGATGGACAAGGTCGCCTTCCTGCCTTTCGGCCTGATGGTGGACAAATATCGCTGGCGGGTGTTCAGCGGCGAAGTCGCGCCCACCGGCCTGCAAAAGGGCTGGGATGATCTTCGCCTGCAATACCAGGGCGTGGTTCCACCAACCGCGCGCAGCGAGCAGGATTTCGACCCCGGCGCCAAATACCACGTCCCGGCGTCCGTGCCCTACACCCGCTACTTCCTTGCCCGCATCCTGCAGTTCCAATTCTACCAGGCCGCCTGCAAGCAAGCCGGCTGGACCGGGCCGCTTCACCGCTGCTCGTTCTACGGCAACAGGGAAGTCGGCGAGCGGCTGAACGACATGCTCGCCATGGGAGCATCCAAGCCTTGGCCCGACGCGCTTGAGGCCTTCACCGGCACCCGCGAAATGTCCGGCAAGCCGATGCTCGATTATTTCCGCCCGCTGATGGGTTGGCTGGAAGAGCAGAACAGGGGCAAGCAATGCGGCTGGCAGGCCTGATCGCGCTCACACTGGCCGGCGCGATTGCGCCGGCCACGCAGGCGTCCGCGCAGGACGTTGCCATCGCGCTTGCGCCGGGCGAAGTGCTCCTCAAAGTCGAGGCGGAAGGCGTTCACCGCGCAAAGCCTGACCTGATGACCATTTCGGCCGGCGTAGTCACCACCGGCCGAAGCGCCAAGGAGGCGCTCGCAGCGAATGCCGTGCTCGCCAACCGGCTGCTGGATGCCGTACGGGGGAGCGGAGTCGAGCCGCGCGACGTGCAGACGGAAAGCCTTCAGGTTCAGCCGAAGTTCGCCGGCAACCGCGACGAAGATGACGACGAGGCGCGCAGGATCACCGGCTATGTCGCGCGCAACCGGCTGGAGATCACCTTGCGGGATCTCATCAAGGCGCCGGGCATCATCGACGGCTTGTTCGGAGCCGGCGCGAATGAAGTCGACGGTCCAAGCTTCGGCTTCTCCGATCCCGCCCCGGAGTACCGCGCTGCGCGGATAGCGGCGGTGAACGAAGCCCGCGCGGAAGCGGACACCTACGCTGCTGCGCTGGGCATGCGGGTGACGCGCGTTCTCCGGGTCAGCGAGCGGCGAGGCGAAATCCACGACAACAGCGCCGAAATCATTGTCACCGGCAGCCGCATTCGCGCGACACCAGTGGAACCGGGTGAAATCGAAACGTCGGTTACCGTTTGGATTGACTACGCGATGGGGCCGGCCGGCTAGGCCGGCTCCTTAGCCTTCGCCTCTGCGCTTGCTCGCGGCCGCAGCTTCCTGCGCCGTCACCGCCGCTTGCAGCACTTCGTTGATCGGCTTGCCGTCGCAGGCGCGGCGGGCAAGCGCGCGGGCGCCGAGCACCGCGCCGGCCGTGGCCGCCGCCGCGCCGACGCCGATCGCCGCTGCGGTGAACGGCCGCCTCTGCACTTCCTCCGCCAGGCGAAGCGCGGCGGATTTGCCCTCGCGCTTGCCGTTATCCCCACCTGAATCGCTCATCTGCGTCACTCCCGCGCCTTGGTACAGGCAGGGGAAACGCGGCAGGTGGGGCGCCGTTGCGTGGGGGTGAGAAGAAAGCCTTAGAGCCGCTCGATCATGTAGTCCGCACTCGACACGTTGAACGCGCCCGGCTCCTCGACGTTGAGCTGCTCGACGACGCCGTCGTTGACGACCATCGAGAAACGCTGGCCGCGCTGGCCGAGGCCGAACTTCGATCCGTCCATGCCGAGCCCGATTTCGCGGACGAAGTCGCCATTGCCGTCGGCGAGCATGGTGACCTTGCCGTCCGCTTCGGCACTTTGCGACCAGGCCTGGAGCACGAAGGCGTCGTTGACCGCGGTGCAGGCGATCTCGTCAACGCCCTTGCCCCGGAATTCCTCGACCTTTTCAACAAAGCCCGGCAGGTGGCGCGCCGAGCAGGTCGGCGTGAACGCGCCGGGCACGGAGAAGAGCGCCACCCGGCGGCCGGCGAAATAGGCCTCGCTATCGACCGGCTGCGGGCCGTCCGCGGTGGCCTTGATGAAGGTCGTCTTGGGGAGGCGGTCGCCGACGTTGATGGCCATGGGGATTGCTCCTGTTGCTGGGTAAGCGGGTTCGGCGGTGCCTCTAGCAAGGCCGGCGCGCCGGGAACAGGGGCTTGGCCGTTGAGGCGAGGGCGGCGGGCGGCGTATAGACGGAGCCATGGAAGAACCCCGCTTTCTCTCCGGCCAGCTTCTGCTCGCCATGCCGGGCATCGGCGACCCGCGCTTCGAGAAAGCGGTGATCGCGATGTGCGTCCACGACGAAGCGGGCGCGCTCGGCATCGGCCTCGGGCGCATCGTGCCGCGCATCACGTTCCACGGCCTCCTGAAGCAGCTCGATATCGACCCCGGCGTGGCGCCCGACATCGCGATCCACCTCGGCGGGCCGGTGGAGCCGCAGCGCGGCTTCATTCTCCACTCGCCGGACTGGGGCGGCCAGGAAAGCGTCCGAGTCGCCGGCCGCTGGGTGCTGAGCGCCACGCTCGATATCCTGCGCGCGATCGCCGAGGGCAGGGGGCCCAGCCGCTGGGTCGTCGCCCTTGGCTACGCAGGCTGGGGCGCCGGCCAGTTGGAGCGGGAGCTGTGCGGCAACGGCTGGTTCGCAACGCCGGGCAGCGACGAACTCCTCTACGAGCGCGACGCCGAAGACCGCTGGGCCGCGGCGTTCGGGAGCGCGGGTGTCGACACGCGGCTTCTAACGGCGGATTTCGGGACTGCCTGACGCGGTGTTCCGGCCGCGGGCGCGAAGGCTCAGAGAGGCGTCCGCGCGGCGTTACGAATTCACGCATGCCCAGGTATGTCATTTCACAGGTCGGTCAGGCGTGCTAGGGACAACTAATGAACAACCGCTCTGTCTCGACGCGCGGCGGTATAAACCGAAGCATCGTCGTTACTGGCGACGGTAATACCGCTTCCCTGCATTTTGGCTCAGACTTTGTTCTTCCACTAGTTCGCAAACAGATCCCGCCGTTGCGGCGTCGCCCCCTGAGCGCAGACAATCCCCTCCCATTGCTCGCTGCAGACGCTGACTCCTTTCCGCACCTGGGTCGTGCAAATCTGATCACCGAATTGCGTGAGTGGCTTGAGACACCAGTAGATGTCTCTGTGCAGGGGATTGTGGCTCGTGCTGGAACAGGCAAGACTCGCTTGGCCGTTGAGCTGTGCAAAGCTGTCGATGGAGGACGCCAGCCGGGGCGAGATGGGTGGATCGCCGGGTTCCTTCGTCCAAGCGATCTGGCAAGCGCTGCTGAGCAGCTGGCTACTCGAGCGTACGACCAGGCGCATCCGACCTTGCTCGTCATCGACTATGCGGCGGCCGTACATCGCGAACTCGCGCGCTGGCTCGACCGACTTGCGTCAGTTGAATTCAACGGAAAACTTCGCTTCCTTCTGCTAGACCGGGAAGCGCCTGAGGGCTTCGGCTGGTGGCACGACCTCACCCGTCCGGTCGACAGCAGCAATCGGGCTGACCTCTTCCTAGCCTCGGAGCGCCCCCACCGCCTTCCAGATCTCGGTGACGGAGAGGAGCGCCGATTGCTGTTCGAGGCGGCGTTCGCCGCAGCCAGCAAATTAATGGGTGAAAAGGCTCCCGGCTACGCACCTCCAGCTGTAGGCGAAATACCAGCCTTCGACACGGCTTTGGCAGACATGCGCTTTGGCAACCCTCTCAACCTTGCAATGGCGGGACTGATCGCCGTGGAGAGAGGCGCCATCGAGGCCGTTGCGCTCCGCCGGCTCGAGGCGGCGCGTCATCTCGCCCGCCGCGAGTGTAATCGGATGCAACGGTTGGGCGAAAGCCGCGGCATTTCGAACGCAGTCATGTGTCATGCCCTGGCCTTTAACGGACTTGCAGGCGGCCTGCCGATCGAAACCCTGCGATCCGATTTAACTGCGGAGTTGGCAGCCGCAAGCCTTGTGGCCGACGCGGCTGTAGCGAGCGAACTGCTTGAACAGGAACTCACGCCGGAGGGACGTGATGTCAAAGCCGGTGCGAAGCCGCGTCTTGGCACGATCCAACCCGACCTGCTTGGCGAGGCCGTAATTATCGAGACGCTGTTGGCGGGGCCAAAGGGCCGTGTTGCTTCCGCTCCAGCCGCTCTGCAGCGCGCCTATGCACTTACCGGACCTCGATGCGCCGAGGCCCTGATGCGTCTGATCCAGGATTACGGGTACGCGCTTGAGGACCCCCGGGCAGCCGAAGATGACCGCTGCGTTGCTGGCCGTGTCATTGCCCTGTTTCATTCTCTCGCAGCCGAAATTCCAGACAAGGAGATCGAGCGTCTCGAAACCCTTGTCGAAGCGATGCCCCATCAGACCACGGTGCTACGGGAGGCTGCGGCGGAGCAAACGATGCGGCTGGCGGCACTTTGGAAACATGCATCAGAAGCCTACCGCGGCGAGGACGAAGACGTGGCGATTGCTTTGAAGGGCAAAGCCGCAGGTTGGCTGAATGATCTGTCCAATCGTTTAAGCGACCTGGGGCAGCATGAAAGTTCGCTGCTAGCAATGGAGGAGGCAGTTGATCTCCGCCGCCAGATGATGGTGGCTCATCCAGAGCGTTTCAAAGAAGCGCTTGCATCGTCGCTTAACAATCTCTCCGGCTGCTTGATCGAAGTTGGACAGCGCAAGATGGCCTTGGCGGCCGCCGAGGAAACAGTTGAAATTCGCCGGGCGCTTTCAAAAAACCGGCCCGATGGCTGGCAGGCTCCTTTAGCTGCTTCCCTCTATAATCTCGCTAGGTGCCTCGGGTACGTCGGTCGGCCTCAGCATGCGCTGAAGGCAATTCGAGAGGCGCTCACTCTTGTCCGCCCCCTGGCGGCAGCTCAGCCTGAGGTCTTCCTTTCAAAGCTTTCTATGTACCTCGGCAACTATAGCAACCGTTTGGGGCAACTCGGCCGGCACTCCGAGGCCCGCGCGGCAGCGCAGGAGGCCGTCGATTTGGACAGCAGTCTCGCTGCCGCCCACCCGGACGCCTTCAACCCGTCGTTGGCGGGGTCGCTCAACAATCTGGCGGTACACCTTGCGAATTGCGGCGGGCGACAGAAGGAGGCGCTGGAGGTGGCGCAGAAAGCAACTCAGCTCTACCGGGAGCTTTCAGCCGCGCGTCCAGATATCTTTACACCCGATTTGGCTCGGTCGTTATCGGTGTTGGGAGATCGGCTCGAAGACTGCGGCAACTTGCAGGAAGCCGTTCAAGCCGACATGGAGGCGATCGGTCGCTTCGCTTCATACTTCCTGGCGCAGCCGCGCGCCTTTGCGAGCGCTATGCAGGCCTACCTCGCCGATCACATTCGTCGATGTCAAGCCGCGGCGATTGAGCCTGATTGGATCTTAATCGATCCAATTAACGAGCAGTTGGCAGCTTTGAAATAGGGACTGGAGTAATGGTTAATATGAATGATCACTCTGTGAATGTCGGAGCAAGCATTGTTAGCAGTATTGTGCAGACAGGCGACAACAACCGCGCGTCGCTTACAGCCACTCCGCTTCCGGATGCTGCCTCAGTCGACATCGCTGCAGTGATCGCGGCGCTGCGGGACGAACTGCTGGCGGTGGACGCGCCGGATCGAGGCAAGATCGAGCGGGCTCTGATCGATGCGCAAGAGGAAGCGGCGAAGCCGGAGCCGGACCGAGGAGAAGTTGGCAGCGCCCTGGGTCGGGCGCTGGGGTATGCCGGCAAGGCAGCCGAGCTTTCCGAGAACATCGGCAAGATCCGCGACCTGGTTACTCAAGCGGGCGGTTGGCTGGGAGCCGCTTCCCCCTACGCTGTGCCGCTGCTGGCTGCCATAGGCCTCGCGCCGCTATAGCTTCGCAAGTCACATATAAAGATATCTTTATATTTGCATCTGTCGCGTTTCGCGGCTACAGACGCCGCCGAAGACCGCCACCTCGCACCGGCGGTTTTTTCATTTTTCACGACCCCAAGGAGATACGTCCGTGGCCACGCAGCCCCAGACCAGCTTTGACGACTATATCGTGGCGGACATCGCCCTCGCCGGCTTCGGCCGCAAGGAGATCGAGATCGCCGAAACCGAAATGCCGGGCCTGATGGCTCTGCGTGAGGAATTCGGCGCGTCGCAGCCCTTGAAGGGCGCGCGGATCACCGGTTCGCTTCACATGACCATCCAGACTGCCGTTCTGATCGAAACGCTGACCGCACTCGGTGCGCAGGTACGTTGGGCGTCGTGCAACATCTTCTCCACCCAGGATCACGCCGCCGCCGCCATCGCCGCGACGGGCGTTCCGGTGTTCGCCGTCAAGGGCGAAACGCTTGAGGAATATTGGGATTATGCCGCCCGAATCTTCGATTGGGGCCAGGACGAAACCTGCAACCTGATCCTCGACGACGGCGGCGACGCCACCATGTTCGCGCTTTGGGGCGCGCGCGTCGAAGCCGGCGAAGAGCTGCTCACCCCGAGTAATGAGGAAGAGGAAATCTTCTGCGCGACGCTGAAGCGCTTCCTGGCCGAGCGTCCGGGCTACCTCACCAAGACGGTGCAGACCATCAAGGGCGTTTCGGAAGAAACCACCACGGGCGTCCACCGCCTCTATGAGCTCGCCAAGCAGGGCAAGCTTCCCTTCCCGGCGATCAACGTCAACGACTCGGTGACCAAGTCGAAGTTCGACAACCTCTACGGCTGCAAGGAATCGTTGGTCGATGCCATCCGCCGCGGCACCGACGTGATGCTCGCCGGCAAGGTCGCCGTCGTCGCCGGCTTCGGCGATGTCGGCAAGGGTTCGGCCGCATCACTCCGCAACGGCGGCGCCCGCGTTCTTGTCACCGAAATCGATCCGATCTGCGCCCTGCAGGCGGCGATGGAAGGCTATGAAGTCGTCACCATGGAAGAAGCGGCGACTCGCGCCGATATCTTCGTGACCGCGACCGGCAACGCCGACATCATCACGGTCGACCACATGCGCGCGATGAAGAATATGGCGATCGTCTGCAACATCGGCCACTTCGACAGCGAGATCCAGATCGGCGCGCTTCAGAACATGAAGTGGACCGAGATCAAGCCGCAGGTCGACGAGGTCGAATTCGCCGACGGCAAGAAGATCATCATCCTCTCCAAGGGCCGTCTGGTGAATCTCGGCAATGCGACGGGCCACCCGAGCTTCGTGATGTCGGCAAGCTTCACGAACCAGACGCTTGCGCAGATCGAGCTTTGGAACGGCGCCGACAAGTACAAGAACGAAGTCTACGTCCTGCCCAAGCACCTCGACGAAAAGGTCGCCGCGCTTCACCTCGACAAGCTCGGCGTCAAGCTCTCCAAGCTGACCGACAAGCAGGCCGGCTACATCGGCGTGCCTGTTGAAGGGCCGTTCAAGCCGGACCATTACCGCTACTGAGCCTTACCCGCTCAACAGCATGAAGAGGGCGCTTCCGGCAACGGAGGCGTCCTTTTTCGTGTGCGTCGCCTGCCGCGAAATTTTCTCGAGCAATGTAGGAATTCGTCTGTCAGCCTGCTTCGCTCGACTCGCTGCGGAATTTTCAAATGGCTGTTTTCGCTCCTGCATTACAAACCCGCTTCAGCGGCGCACCTGGGGTGGGGACCCCCCGCGAAACCATGTGACTCTTGTGACATTCGCAGGGCGAAGCGGCCAATCTCGGCTGGTGGAGCTGCCGGGCGGGCGCTTGGATTGATGCGGGGCGTGCGGCGGCCCATATAGGGTTTCAAGCGGCCTCTCCTGTGGCCGAACGTGGAGTTCAAATGTCTCTTTCCCTTCCCGTCCTTCCCCTGCGCGACATCGTCGTGTTTCCGCAGATGATCGTGCCGTTGTTCGTTGGCCGCGACAAATCGGTGGCCGCGCTTGAAAGCGCGATGGCGGCGGACAAGCAGATTTTTCTCGTCTCGCAGCTCGACCCGGCTGAGGACGATCCCGATCGCGATGCGCTTTACGATCTTGGCGTTGTCGCCACGATCCTGCAGCTGCTGAAGCTTCCGGACGGCACCGTGCGCGTCCTGGTGGAAGGGCAGCGCCGCGCCACGCTCACTTCGCTTGCGCTGGAAGGCCAGCATCTCGTCGCGGAAATCGAGGATGTCGCGGTCGAGGAGCCGGAAGGGCCGGAAATCTCGGCGCTGATGCGCTCGGTGGTCGAGCAGTTCGAGAACTACTCCAAGCTCAACAAGAAGCTGCCGGCCGAAACCGCCGTGCAGCTCGGCCAGATCGAGGAAGCCTCGCGCCTTGCCGACGCGGTTGCCGCCAACATCAACATCAAGGTGTCGGACAAGCAGACGCTGCTTGCCGAGCTGAACCCGGTCCGCCGCCTCGAAATGGGCTTCGCCTTCATGGAGGGCGAGCTCGGCGTATTGCAGGTCGAAAAGAAGATCCGGAGCCGCGTGAAGCGGCAGATGGAGAAGACCCAGCGCGAATATTACCTCAACGAACAGTTGAAGGCGATCCAGCGCGAGCTCGGCAACGAAGGCGAGGACGGGGACGGCGACGAGCTTGCCGAACTGGCCCGCAAGATCGAGCGTACCAAGCTTTCCAAGGAAGCGAAGTCGAAGGCGACGGCTGAGCTCAAGAAGCTCAAGGCGATGGCGCCGATGTCCGCGGAAGCCACGGTGTCGCGTAACTATCTCGACGTTCTGCTCGGCTTGCCGTGGGGCAAGAAGTCCAAGGTCAAGAAGGACATCGCCGAAGCCCAGGCGATCCTGGACGAGGACCATTACGGTCTTGAGAAGGTCAAGGACCGGATCGTCGAATATCTCGCCGTCCAGGCTCGCACCAACAAGCTCAAGGGCCCGATTCTGTGCCTCGTCGGCCCTCCCGGCGTCGGCAAGACCTCGCTCGGCCGCTCCATCGCCAAAGCGACCGGGCGCGAGTTCGTGCGCCAGTCGCTTGGCGGCGTTCGCGACGAAGCCGAAATTCGCGGCCACCGCCGCACCTATATCGGCTCGCTCCCCGGTAAGATCGTCTCGAACCTGAAGAAGGCGGGGTCGTCCAACCCGCTCTTCCTGCTCGATGAGATCGACAAGCTCGGCCAGGATTTCCGCGGCGACCCCGCTTCGGCTCTGCTCGAAGTGCTCGATCCGGAGCAGAATTCGAAGTTCCAGGACCATTATCTGGAGATCGACTACGATCTTTCGGACATCATGTTCGTCACCACGGCGAACACGATGGACATGCCGCAGCCCTTGCTCGACCGGATGGAGATCATCCGCTTGGAAGGCTACACCGAGGAGGAGAAGGTGGAGATTGCCCAACGCCACCTCATCCCCAAGCAGATCGAAGCGCATGGCCTGAAAGACGACGAGTTCGAGCTGACCGAGAGCGGCCTGCGCAGCCTGATCCGTCACTACACCCGCGAAGCCGGCGTTCGTACGCTTGAGCGCGAGATCGCCAAGGTCGCGCGCAAGGCGCTTCGCCGCATCCTTGAAGGCAAGGCCGAGCGAGTGGAAGTCACCGCCGACAACTTGGCCGAGTTCTCAGGCGTCACCCGCTATCGCCACGGTATGGGCGAGGAAGAGGATCAGATCGGCGCCGTCACCGGATTGGCCTGGACCGAAGTCGGCGGCGAGCTGCTCACCATCGAGGCGGTCACCGTGCCCGGCAAGGGCCAGATCAAGACCACCGGCAAGCTTGGCGACGTGATGCAGGAGTCGATCCAGGCGGCCTTTTCCTTCGTCAAGGCGCGAAGCCCAAGCTACGGCGTCAAGCCGAGCGTGTTCGGCCGCAAGGACATCCACGTACACTTGCCCGAAGGCGCGACGCCCAAGGATGGCCCTTCCGCCGGCATCGGTATGGTCACCGCGATCATCTCGACGCTGACCGGCATCCCGGTGCGCCGCGACGTTGCCATGACTGGCGAGGTGACATTGCGGGGGCGGGTGCTTCCGATCGGCGGCCTCAAGGAGAAGCTGCTGGCGGCGCATCGCGGCGGCATCAAGTTGGTGCTGATCCCGGCGGAGAATGAAAAGGATTTGGCCGAGATTCCGCAAGCGATCACCGGCGGTTTGGAGATCATCCCCGTTGCCCATGTCGACGAAGTGCTGACCCGCGCACTTGCAACGCCGGTGGTGCCGATCGACTGGACCGAAGCGGACGAACTCGCCACCGTTCCGGCGCCCGAGCTCGCGTCCGCGCCCGACGAGGTATCGATACGGCACTAAGCCTGTCTCGACTTTCGCCGGAAAGCGCGCGCTTTCCTTTTGACTCGGCGCTTGCGTCTGCCTTTAGATGGAGCCTTGGCGAAAAGCCGCGATTCCAACGAACAGGGGTTCGGGAAAGATGAACAAGCAGGAGCTGATCGGCACAGTCGCCGAGACGACCGGCCTTAGCCGCGGCGATGCAAGCCGGGCTGTTGAGTCGGTGTTCGACGTCATCACCGGCGCGCTGAAGCGCGGCGACGAAGTCCGCCTGGTCGGCTTCGGCACTTTCTCCTGCTCGAAGCGCAAGGCCTCGACGGGCCGCAACCCGCGTACCGGCGAGCCGATGCAGATCAAGGAATCCACCCAGCCCAAGTTCAAGGCGGGCAAGGTGTTGAAGGATTCGGTCAGCCGCTGAGGAAAAGCAGGTGCGGGGGCGCGCCTGCCTTTTTCCTCAGGCACATGCTGGACAGGTTCGGGAGGGCCGATTAAGGGCCCTTCTTCGCCGCTCCAGAGAGGCGGCAAGCGGGCGTGGGCGCGTAGCTCAGTGGTAGAGCACACCCTTCACACGGGTGGGGTCGTAGGTTCAATCCCTACCGCGCCCACCACGCCTGCGGCGCTTCAGATCGGCGCGCCGAGCTTTTTGGCGACGCGGGCCACTTCCTCGTCGCTGGGCGGCTCGGGGAGTTCTTCACCGGGACCACGCGCATCGTCGGGGACACCCGGACCGGTTCCCGCGATCGACTCGTTGACCGCCCGCTCGTTTGCGCCGGTGGTGATCTTTTCCCTGTCTTCCGCCATGGTGAAATCCTCCTCGGTTGAAGAGCAAGCGAGCGACGCGTTTCGAGGTTCCCATGGATGACGCACAACAAGCCTTGCTGAAGGTGCTCCGGGCCTGGGGACTAACGCTTCCCGGCGCGCATTCGAAGTCGCCCTGGCCCGGCCATGACGATCTGGCGGTGCGGGAAAAGACCTTCGCCTACCTCGCCGCCGATGGAGAGCCGTTCAGCGTTTCGTGCAAGCTGCCTTACACCAGCGAGGTGGCGCTCGAGCAGCCGTTCGCCCAGCCTACCGGCTACGGGCTCGGCAAGAGCGGGTGGGTGACCTTCAAGCCGTCGCCGGAACAGACGCCGCCGCTGGAGCAGTTCAAGGAATGGGTGGAGGAAAGCTACCGAGCCCAGGCGCCGCGCCGGCTCGTCAAGGAACTGGACGGCGACGCTTAAGCGAAGAGCTCGGCCACGATCTCGTAGGAACGCAGCCGCGCAGTGTGATCGAAGATCTGCGAGGTGATCATTAGCTCGTCGGCGCCGGTGCGGGCGACGAAGGCTTCGAGTTGTGCCTTCACCGTAGCCGGGCTGCCGATGGCCGAGCAGGACAGAACCTCGTCCAGCATCGCCCGCCCGTTCGGCGGCAGCGTATCGGCGTAGCCGGGCACCGGCGGCGGAAGCTTGGAGGCGCGGCCGGTGCGCAGGTTGACGAAGGCCTGCATCACGGAGGTGGCGAGCAGCTGCGCTTCCTCGTCGGTGTCGGCGGCAAAGGCGTTGAAGCCGAGCATTACGTAGGGCCGGTCGAGCTGGGCGGAGGGGCGGAACATCTGGCGGTAGACGTGGATCGCCTCCACCATCTGCCCGGGCGCGAAGTGGGAAGCGAAGGCGTAAGGGAGACCGAGCATGGCGGCGAGCTGCGCGCCGAACAGACTCGAGCCGAGGATCCAGACCGGCACGCTTAGGCCCTCGCCGGGGATCGCGCGCACCTTGCGCTCAGGGTCGGCGCGAAAATAGTCCATGAGCTCGACGACATCGCGCGGGAACTGGTTCTCGTCCGACTGGAGGTTGCGGCGCATCGCCATGGCCGCGTTGCGGTCGGTGCCCGGCGCGCGGCCGAGGCCGAGATCGACGCGGCCGGGGAACAACGCTTCAAGTGTTCCGAACTGCTCCGCGATCACCAGCGGTGCGTGGTTCGGGAGCATGATTCCGCCCGCCCCGATGCGGATAGTCGACGTGCCCGCGCCGACATAAGCCAGCGCCACCGACGTCGCCGCGCTTGCGATGCCCGGCATCGAATGGTGCTCGGCCATCCAGAAGCGCCGGTAGCCCAAACGCTCGGCGTGGCGGGCAAGATCGAGCGCGTTGTTGAGCGCGCGGCCGGCGTCGCTTCCTTCGGCAATGGGCGCGAGGTCGAGAACGGAGAAGGGTACCATCCACGGCAGATGGGGTGGCGCGCCGCCGGTGCAATGGCGCCTTGCCGCCGCGCGGCCCGCCTCCTACGGCGCGGCGATGGGTGAAGAGACGGCCTCCCGCAAGCTCTGGCGCGACGAAATCCGCGCAACGGTAGCGCTCGCCTGGCCGCTGATCCTGACCAACCTCGCCCAGTCGCTGATCCACGCGACGGATGTGGTGCTGCTCGGCTGGGCGGGACCGGAGACGCTTGCCGCCGGTACGCTGGGCGTAAACCTCTACATCATCTTCCTGATCTTCGGGCTCGGCCTGGTCACCGCCGCGGCGCCGATGCTCGCCGCGGAGATCGGCGCGCGGCGGCACAGTGTCCGCGACGTCCGCCGTACCGCGCGGCAGGCGATGTGGGCGGCGGCGGCCATTTCCGTGCCGGTCTGGATCGTGCTTTGGAACACCGGCGCCGTCCTGCTCGCCTTCGGGCAGGACCCGCGCCTTGCCGCCGACGCGCAGACTTTCGTTCGCGCGCTGCAATGGGGCTTCCTGCCCTATCTGCTGTTCATCGTCCTGCGCTCGTTCATTTCGGCGCTCGAGCGGCCGCTCTGGTCGCTGATCGTCGGCGTGATCGCGGTGATCTACAACGGGCTGATCAACTACGCGCTGATCTTCGGCAAGTTCGGCTTCCCCGAACTCGGCCTGCGCGGCGCCGGCATCGGCAGCGCAAGCGCCAACCTGTTCCTGTTCCTCGGCCTGGCCGCGGTGGTGATGCTCCACCCCAAGTTCCGCCGTTACCGCTTGTTCGGCCGCTTCTGGCGGGCGGACTGGGAGCGCTTCCGCGAGATCTGGCGTATCGGCGCGCCGATCGCTGTCACACTCACCCTGGAAGTGGGCGTGTTCGCGAGCGCCGTGTTCCTGATGGGGCTGATCAGCCGCGAATCCATCGCCGCCCACGCCATCGCCATCCAGATTGCCGCCTTCACCTTCATGGTGCCGATGGGCCTGGCGCAAGCGGCGACGGTGCGGGTCGGCCTCGCCTTCGGGCGGGAGGACCGTGCCGGCATCAGCGTTGCCGGGTGGGTGAGCTTCGCGCTCGGCGTCGGCTTCATGAGCCTGACCGCCTTGATCATCCTCGCGGTCCCTGGGCCGCTGGTTCACCTGTTCGTCGATCCGGCCGATCCCGCCAATGCGCAGGTGATCCGCCTTGCCTTGTCGTTCCTCTACGTCGCCGCGATCTTTCAAGTGTTCGACGGGGCGCAGGTGGTCGGCGCGGGCATGCTGCGCGGGCTTCAGGATACCAGCGTGCCGATGCTGTACGCTGCGCTCGGTTATTGGGGCGTCGGCCTCGGCACCGGCGTCTGGCTTGCCTTCGGGCTCGGCTGGGAAGGCGTCGGCATCTGGATCGGCCTTGCTACCGGCCTCGCGACCGTTTCGGCGCTGATGCTCGGCCGCTGGATGCGGCGCGAACGCCTCGGCCTTGTGCGCTGGGCGCACGACGAAGCGCCCGGCCCCCACGACCGGGCGCTCCCCGCCTGAAAGCCGCGCCTTACGCCGCCTGCTTCCAGATCGGCTCAAGCGCCTGGTGCGGCGGGCAGGGGGCGACTTCGCCCTGCGGCAGACCGGCAAGCTCGTTGGCGAAGCCGTGGTTGACGTCGCGGTGGTGCGCTTCGTCGGCGCGCACCACCAGCACCACGTCGCGCAGCGTCGCATCGTCGGCGAGGCCCCAATAGCGCTTGGCGATTTCCGGCGCTGCGACGTTGGCGGAGCGGCCTTCGTCGATCTCCTGAAGGTAGTGGGTGTAGCTGATTACCGCTTCCTCCTCGAAATAGCCGACGACGCGGTGCGCGGTCTTCGCGGAAATCAGATAAAGCGCGAAGAAGGCGAGGTAGAAGACCCACTGCACCGAGATGATCACCAGCCGCTCGAACAGGGTCGGCTTGGCGATTTCGATGAAGGTCATGAGGTGCATGCGCTCATTCTCCGCTTCGTCCATCAGCGTCTTGATCCAGCCTTTGTCGTCGCACATCCGGCGAAGGGCCGAGAGGTGGTTGATGGTTGCGCCAACCATGCCGGGAACCGCCGCGACCGTCTCCAGAACGATGGCGCGGTGGCCGTAGCGCTCGGCGAAAAAGGTGTCGGCGCAGAAGCGAAGCGTCTTGGTGAAGCCGTAGGCGATCCGGTCGGAGCCACCCTTCGGCTGATGGTGAACGGACAGGTCTACGAGGGGCGCGGTCATGGCGAAACTCCAGCGGTGTTTGGTTGCGATGAGGGGCTTATGCGCCGCGCCCTTCCGGCCTCCCATTCGGGAATAGACCCTAGGGGAAATCCCTTAGGTCGATCCGTGCCGCCTGCGCGGCTATGAGGCAGGGATGGATTTGCCCGCAGCCTTCGCTCACGCGCGCCGCCGCAATGCTCTGGCCTGCGCCTTTGCCGTTGCGGCGACGGGCGGCGGCGCCGCGCTTCACAAAGCTGTGGGGCCGTCTTTGGCCGGGGAAGCGGGCTTCCTGCTCTTCGTGCCCGCTGTCGTCGGGGCCGCGGCGCTCGGCGGGCTGTGGCCGGGTCTTTTCGCCACGCTGCTCGGCTCGGTGGCGGGCCTGTGGCTGCTCGGCGATCCTTTCGCCGCTGCCTTGTTCCTGGCGGTCGGAGCCGCGCTGGCGATCGGCGGTGAATGGTTCCAGCGCTCAGGCGAACGCGCCGGCGCTGCGCTGAGCGACCTTAGCGAACGCGAGGCGCATCTGCGCTCGATCCTCGACACCATCCCCGATGCGATGATCGTGATCGACGAAGCCGGGCTGATCCGTAGCTTCAGCCCGGCAGCCGAGCGCCTGTTCGGCTGGAGCGCCGCCGAGGCGACGGGGAAGAATGTCAGCATGCTGATGCCCGCGCCGCACCGGGAGGCGCATGACGGTTATCTCCAGCGCTATTACAGCACCGGCGAGCGCAGGATCATCGGCATCGGCCGCATCGTCGTCGGTGAGCGCAAGAACGGCTCAACCTTTCCGATGGAGCTTGCCGTCGGGGAGATGCGCGGCAAGGACGGGCGCTATTTCACCGGCTTCATCCGCGACTTGACCGAACGGCAGGAGGCAGAGCGGCGATTGCAGGAGATGCAATCGGAACTGGTCCACGTCTCCCGCCTCACCGCTCTCGGCGAGATGGCCTCGGCGCTTGCCCACGAGCTTAACCAGCCGCTGTCGGCGATTTCCAATTACGTCACGGGAAGCCGCCAGCTCCTCGCGCGGCCCGGCAGCAATCCGGAGAAGATCCGCGATGCGCTCGAGCGGGCGTCGGACCAGGCGCTTCGCGCCGGGCAGATCATCCGCCGCCTGCGCGAGTTCGTCGCGCGCGGGGAAACCGACCGGCAGCCGGAGCGCCTGTCGAAGCTGCTGGAGGAGGCAAGCGCGCTGGCCCTCGTCGGCGCGCGCGAACATGGGGTGCTTGTGCGCTTCGATCTCGATCCGGCGGCCATTTTCGTCGTGGCCGACAAGGTGCAGGTCCAGCAGGTCGTGCTGAACCTGATCCGCAACGCGATCGACGCCATGGAGACCTCACCGCGTCGTGAGCTGCTGATCGCGACGAAGGCGCAGGGGGAGTTGGTCGAGGTGCTTGTTTCCGACACCGGCTCCGGCATCTCGGAAGACGTGGCGCAGCGGCTGTTCCACCCCTTCGTCACCACCAAGGAGACGGGCATGGGCATCGGCCTGTCCATTTCGCGAACCATCATCGAAGCGCATGGCGGCCGCATCTGGGCCGAGCGGAACGCCGAAGGCGGCGCGACATTCCACTTCACATTGCGCGCGGCACAGGAAGGAGGAACAGAAGATGGCAAGTGAAGGAATCGTCCACGTCGTCGACGACGATGAGGCGATGCGCCATTCGCTCCTGTTCCTGCTCGAATGCGACGGGATCGAAGCCCGCGCGTACGAAACGGCATTGGCGTTCCTGGAGCGGCTGGCGACGATGGAGCGCGGCTGCATCGTCACCGACATCCGCATGCCTGGGATGAGCGGGCTGGAACTGGTCGAACGGCTGAAGGAAGAGGGAATCAGCGATCCCATAATCGTCATCACCGGCCATGGCGACGTGCCGATGGCGGTCGAGGCGATGAAGGCCGGCGTTACCGATTTTCTTGAAAAGCCGTTCGACGATCAGCAGCTCCTATTCGCCGTCCGGCGCGCTCTCGATAGGAGCCGGGACATTGCGAGCCAGGAAGCCGAGCGGCAGGAGATCGCCGCGCGCATCGCCGAGCTTTCCGGGCGGGAGCGCGAGGTGCTGGACGGGCTGGTCGACGGCAAGCCGAACAAGATCATCGCGTTCGATCTCGGCATCAGCGCCCGCACCGTGGAGATCTACCGCGCCAACGTGATGACCAAGATGAAGGCCAAGAGCCTGTCGGAGCTGGTGCGCATGACGCTGACGGTTCGGGCTTAAGGGAAAGCCCTTAGGGACGTTTCCCGAATGTCGAGCGGGCGCGGCGGCGCGTAGAAATCTCCCAACACTTCAAGCGGGAGACAGATCATGGAATATCGCAGCCTTGCCACCCTCCGCCCCGACAGCAAGGGCGCCGTCGCAGCCGTCTGGCCAACCGCCGCCGTGGAAGCGAAGATCGCGCCCCTTGCTGCCGCCGTGGCGAAAAGCGCGCCCTTTGTCCCCACACCGGCGATGGCCGATGTCGCCACTGGCGTGGGCCGCCTCGTCGCCGGCTCCTATGGCGCGCTGATCCTGGTGTTCTTCGCGCTGTTCGCCAGATCTCCGCTTGCCGCTTTCTCCATCACCATCTGCGGCTTCTTTGTTGCGATGTATTTCGCGGTTCCGCGCATCTTCCTGACCATTGAAGCGGCGCCGGGGCGGCGTCCGAGCTTCGACCGCTTCATGCGCACCGGGCTCGACACGCTGACCGGCCGCACCGGCGGGCGCGACGCGCTGATCCAGATGCTGATCGTGCCGGTGCTGGTCACGCTGGGGCTGGCCGCGATGGGGATTATCGGCAAGATCTACATCGGCTGAAGCGGCTTCGCGCCTCCATCAACAACGCCGCGCCGGAAGTCATTCTCCCGGCGCGGCGTTCTTTCTTGACGCTGCCCGGCGCCCGCTCCTATTAGCCCGGCGCTCAGCGTGGCGATCGTAGCTCAGTTGGTTAGAGCACCGGTTTGTGGTACCGGGGGTCGCGGGTTCAAGTCCCGTCGGTCGCCCCACGCGCCCCCCTTCAGATCAGGGCCGCAAACCTTATGCATTCCCCGTGGGATTATCCCGACTTCGACGATCATGAAATCGTGCACTTCGTCACCGACCAGGAAACCGGCCTCCGCGCCGTGATCTGCGTCCATTCCACCCACTTGGGCCCCGGCGCCGGCGGTGTTCGCTTCTGGCATTACCCGGAAAGCGGCGACGCGATCCGCGACGCGCTTCGCCTGTCGCGGGGGATGAGCTTCAAGAACGCCATGGCCGGCCTGCCGATGGGCGGCGGCAAGGCGGTGATCCTTGCCGACGAAGCGCGCACCAAGACGCCGGAAATGCTGGTTGCCTACGGGCAGGCGGTTGAGCGCCTCGGCGGCGCTTATGTGACTGCGGAGGATGTCGGCATCACGGTCGCCGACCTGTCCCAAGTGTCGCAGCACACGCGCTACATTGCCGGCCTCCCCGTCGGTGAGGGGGAAGTGGGCGGCGATCCCGGCCCGCACACCAGCTACGGCGTGTTCCTGGGCATCAAGGCCGCGGTCCGCCGCGCGTTGGGCAAGGACAGCCTTGCGGGCCTGCACATCGCGCTGCAGGGCGCTGGGAGCGTGGCGGGCGGCGTTGCCCGCCAGGCGGCCGCGGAAGGGGCGCGGATCACCTTGACGGATATCGATATGGCGCGGGCGGAGAAGCTGGCGGCGGAAGTCGGTGGAACGGTGGTCGCGCCGGAAGAGATCATGACGATCGGGGCCGACGTGCTCAGCCCCAATGCGCTTGGCGCCATCCTCACCGCCGAATCGATCGCGGCGCTCCGCGTGCCCGTGGTGGCCGGCGGGGCGAACAACCAGCTCGCGACGCCTGCGGACGGCCAGGCGATCCACCAGCGCGGGATTCTCTACGCGCCGGATTACGTGATCAACGCCGGCGGGATCATCAACGTCAGCTCCGAATATCTCAAGGACGCGGATGCTGCGGGCGTAAAGGCACGCATCGAGCAGATCCCGGTCCGGCTCGAGCAGATCTGGGCGGAGAGCGCCGACACGGGGCGCAACCCGGCGGAAGTCGCCGATTCGATGGCCAAGAGGCTGATCGGCCGCGGCTAAAGCGGCGGCGCGGTTCGTGCCTTCTCCCGGCCGAGCTTGTGCTCGCGGTAGAGGGTGTAGAGGCCGCTCAGGATGATCACCGCCGCGCCGCCCCAGGTGGTGGCCGGCGGGTGATCGCCGAAGATCAAGGCGCCGAGCAGCACCGCCCAGAGCAGCTGGGTGTAATCGAACGGGACCACCACCGACACCGGCGCGTAGCGTAAGGAGGTGGTCAGGAAGAGCTGCCCGAAGCCGCCGAACAGGCCGAGCGCGACCAGGGTCGCCCAGGTGCGGCCGTCGTGGAGCGCGGCGTGGAACGGCATCAGCGCGCCAAGCACGAGCATCGAGAGCAGGCTGAACCAGAGCACGGTGGTCTGCGGATGCTCGGTTCGGCCGATCTGGCGGATGGTGATGGTCACCACACCGACGCCGAACGCGGCGGCTACGGCAAGCCCAAGCCCGAGAGGGTGGAGGTCGCTTCCCTGCGGCCGCATGACCAGAAGCACGCCGAGAAAGCCGAGCAGCACGGCGCTCCAGCGGTGAAAGCCGACCGGCTCCTTCAGCACCAGCGCGGACAGCATCACCGCGAACAGCGGCGCGGCGAAGCCGATCGTGGTCGATTCGGCGAGCGGCAGATAGGCAAGCGCGCTGAAGGCGAGGAGCATGGTGCCGAGGCCGACCACGGCGCGCCAGACGTGCGCCGCCGGGCGATCAGTGCGCCACGCGCCCCAATTGCCGCTCCATCCGATCCAGAGCAGCAACGGCGGAAGCCCGAAGGCGAAGCGGTAGAAAGCAAGTTCCACCGTTGAGACCCCAGCCTGGTAGCCGAGCTTGATCATCGCCGCCATGAACGCGAAGCAGGTCGTCGCGCCGATCCGAAGGCCGATGCCGAGGAGCCGGTTCTGCTGTGGGCGGTCGGAAGACATGAGCCGTCGACTGAGCGCGCGCGGCGGCAAAGGCAAGACTTGCCGCCTCTTCCTTTGAAAGCGGCCACTCCCTCGGCTAGAGGGCGGGGACACATGCATATCCTCGCGAATCCAGCACGTTTCCTCAAGATTGCGCGTCCGCTCACACCCTGGCTGGGGTGGGGCGGCGGTTTGCTTGTCGCGGCCGCGCTTGCCTGGGGGCTGCTGGTGGCGCCGCGCGACTATCTGCAGGGGGACAGCGTCCGTATCCTCTACGTTCACGTGCCGGCCGCCTGGCTCGGCATGGGCGGGTGGATGGGGATCGCGGTCGCCAGCCTGATGCAGCTCGTCTGGCGCCACCCGCTAGCCGGCGTCGCGGCCCGCGCGATTGCGCTTCCGGGCGCCGTGTTCACCGCCGTCTGCCTCGCCACCGGCTCGCTATGGGGGCGCCCGACCTGGGGGACCTGGTGGGAATGGGATGGGCGAATGACGTCGATGCTCGTTCTCCTGTTCCTGTACATCGCCTGGATCGCGCTTTCCGATGCCGAGCGCGACAAAGGCGGGGAGGGGCGTCTTGCCGCCATCTTCGGGCTGGTTGGCGCGGTGAACCTGCCGATCATCCATTATTCGGTCCTGTGGTGGCGCACGCTTCACCAGGGGCAGAGCATCGGCGTTCGCGGCTCCTCCATTGACGCTACGATGCTGTGGCCTCTGTTCGCCTCGGCGATCGGCTTCACCTTGCTGTTCGGCGCGGTGGTGCTGATGCGGATGCGCGGCGCGCTTGCCCGGCAAAAGGTGGAAGCGCGGATGCGGAGAATGGCGGCGTGAACCACTGGCCGTTCGTTGCCGGCGCCTACGCCCTGACGGTGTTGCCTACGCTTGCGCTGGTCGTGGCGAGCTATCGCACGATGCGTAAGGCCGAAGCGGCGGCGGACGCTCTGAAGGGCGATCGGTGAAGCGCAAGAACCAGCGCCTGACATTGCTCATCCTTGCCATCGCTGCGGTTCTGGCGGCGGTGCTGCTTGCCATGTCGGCTCTCAAGGACCAGGCGGCCTATTTCTACGCGCCCGGCGACGTTGCGCGCCAAGGCTATCCGCCCGCCGACCGCAGCGTGCGCATCGGCGGCATGGTGGCGGCGGGCAGCTTGAAGCGCCTTCCGGATGGCGTCACCGTCACCTTCACCGTGCGCGACGAGACGCCGCACCTCATCCAGGTGCGCTACACCGGCATCCTCCCAGACTTGTTCAAGGAGAATAGCGGCGTCGTCGCCGAAGGCCGCTTCGGCGCTGACCGGGTGTTCGTCGCAAGCGAGATCCTCGCCAAGCATGACGAGAATTACATGCCGCCGCAGCTCGACCGGAAGGCCGGCGAGCACAAGAGCGAGAGCCTGAAGTGATCGCCGAAACCGGGCTTGCGGCGCTGTGGCTGGCGGCCGCGATGTCGCTGCTCCAGCTTGCCTTCGGCATGGCGGCGCTCCGGCCGGCGGGGGCGGAGCTGCTGCGCGCGGTTCGGCCGGTTGCGGTGGCGCAGGCGCTCCTCGTCGGGCTCGCTTTCCTGCTGCTGATCCAGCTGTTCCTGCGCACCGATCTGTCCGTGCTGCTGGTCGCAACCAACAGCCACTCGGCCAAGCCCTGGCTGTACAAATTCGCCGGCGCGTGGGGCAATCACGAAGGCTCGATGCTGCTCTGGGTGGCGGTGCTCGCCGCCGCCGGCGCGGCTGTCGCCTTATTCGAGCGGAGGCTTCCCGAACGCACTCTGGTGGCGACGCTCACCGCCCAAGCGGCGATTGGCCTCGGCTTCTACGCGTTCCTGCTCTTCGCCTCGAACCCGTTCGAGCGCCTGTTTCCCGTGCCGCCGGAGGGGAAGGGGCTGAACCCACTGCTCCAGGACCCAGGCTTGGCTTTCCACCCGCCGACGCTGTACGTCGGCTATGTCGGCATTTCGGTCGCTTTCTCCTTCGCGGTCGGCGCGCTGGTCACGCGCGACGTCGGCCCCGCCTTCGCCCGCGCGATGCGACCGTGGGTGCTCGCCGCCTGGATATTCCTTACACTCGGCATCACCGCCGGCTCTTACTGGGCCTATTACGAGCTTGGCTGGGGCGGCTGGTGGTTCTGGGACCCGGTGGAGAACGCCTCGCTAATGCCCTGGCTTGCCGCCACCGCGTTGCTCCATTCGGTGAGCGTGCTCGCCACCCGCGACGGGCTTCGCGCTTGGACGGTGATGCTTGCGGTGGTGGCGTTCTCGATGTCGATGGTCGGCACCTTCCTGGTCCGCTCCGGCATCCTCACCTCGGTGCACAGCTTCGCGGTCGATCCGCAGCGCGGCGCGTTCATTCTCGCGCTGCTCGCCCTCTACATCGGCGGCGCGCTTGCCTTGTTCGGCCTGCGCGTCGGCACGGTGAAGGAAGGCGCGACCTTCGAACCGGTGAGCCGCGAAGGCGCCCTGGTCGCCAACAACCTGCTGCTCTCGGCCATCCTCGGCATCGTCCTGGTCGGCACGCTCTACCCGCTGCTGGTCGAGGCCGTGGGCGGCGGCAAGCTTTCGGTCGGCGCGCCGTACTTCAACGCCGCCGCCGGGCCGCTTGCCTTGGTGCTGGTGCTGATCATGGGCGCCGGTCCGCTCCTGCGCTGGAGGCGCGATCGGTTGGGCGAGGTGGCGCGGCGGCTGCTTGCTCCGATCGCCATTCTCGCCCTTGCGGCGGGCGCCGTGTTCGCGCTTGCGCCCGGCATCCGCATCCTGCCGCTGCTCGGCCTGGTGCTGGCGTTCGGGATCGGCGCGGCGAGCCTCGCGCCTTTGTGGAAGCGCAACCTGCGCCGCACGCCACTCTTCACCTGGGGCATGGTGATCTCGCACCTCGGCATCGCCGTCAGCCTGGGGGGCATGGCGTCGGAAGCGGCGTTCACCAAGGAGGTGCTGGTGGCGGCGCGTCCCGGCGAGACGGTGCAAGTCGGCCCCTACCAAATCCGGTTTGACGGCGTTGAGCCGGTCGCCGGGCCGAACTGGACGGCAATCGAGGCGAAGCTCACCGCAAGCCGCGGCGGCAGCCCGTTCGTGCTTCGGCCGCAGGCGCGCACTTTCTCCTCGCCGCCGACGCAGACCAGCGAGGCGCATATCGCCACCCGCCTGGATGGGCAGCTCTACACGGTGATCGGCCCCGAAGACGGCGGCGGTCGCTGGCAGCTGCGTTTGTGGTGGAAGCCGTTCGTGACCCTGATCTGGCTCGGCGGCGGCCTCGTTGCGCTCGGCGGCCTGCTTGCGCTGATCGGCCGGGTCCGGCGCGGCGGCCGCAAGGCGCGCGGCGGGGAGGCCGACGCGTGAAGCGCTTGATCCTCTGGCTGCCGCTGGCTTTGTTCCTGGCCTTCCTCGCGGTCGTGGCCGTTCGCCTCGGCGGCAAGCAGGACCCCAGCATCCGCTCGCAGCTGATCGGCAAGCCGATGCCGGAGTTTGCACTTAAGGCAGCCGCGCCCGGCCATCCGGGCCTCAGCGCCGCCGATTTGCGGACCGGGCAGCCGCGTCTGCTCAACGTCTTCGGCAGCTGGTGCATTCCGTGCCAGGTCGAGGCGCCGCAGCTGCTGGCCTTAAAGGCGCGCGGCGTTCCGATCGACGCGGTGGCGATCCGCGACCGGCCGGAAGACGTCGCCCACTTCCTTGCCCGCCACGGCGACCCTTTCCAGCGCATCGGCGACGATCCGCAAAGCCGGGTGCAGTTCGCCTTGGGCTCGTCGGGTGTCCCGGAGACGTTCGTCGTCGACGGCAAAGGCATCATCCGCCACCAGCATGTCGGCGAGATCCGCCCGGAGAACGTGCCCGCGTTGATCGCGGCCTGGGAGGCAGCGAAGTGACGCGGCTTGCCTCTCTCCTGATCCTCGCGGCGCCGGCTTCCGCCGTCGCCCAGCCGACCACGCCAGCGGCGCCTTATGCCTACCGGCAGCTCGCCGATCCGGGGCAGGAGGCGCAGGCCAAGGCGCTGATGGAGACGTTGCGCTGCCTCGTCTGCCAAGGCCAGTCGATCGCCGACAGCGATGCGACCATGGCCGGCGACATGCGCTCGCTGGTGCGGGAGCGGATCGCGGCGGGTGAGGAGCCGGAAGCGATCCGGACCTGGTTGGTTGAACGCTACGGCCAGTGGGTCAGCTACAAGCCCTCCGGCGCGCCGGTCACCTGGCCGCTCTGGGCCGCGCCGATCCTGCTCCTCCTCGCCGGCCTGTGGCTTGCGCGCGGGCGGTTCCGGCGGCGGGGGAAGGGGGCGTGATGGGCTGGCTCATCCTAATCGCCTTGGCGCTGGCGGTATTCGCCGGGCTGTGGCGTTTCGCGCGGCTCGAGCGCGGGCCGCTGCAGTTCCTGCTTGCCGCTTTGCTGATCGCGATGGCGGGCTATGCCTGGCAAGGGCGACCCGGTTTCGCAGGTGCCCCGCGCGGTGCCACGGCGGGCGCGCAGGTGCCGCCCAACCCGTTCGCCGACGTTCGGCGCGATGTCTTCGGCGGATTCGACGCAGCGGATCGCTGGCTGACCATTGCCGAGAGCTACCAGAGGCGCGGCGACACGCGCTCCGGCGCGGCGGCGATCCGCTCAGGGCTCCGTGCCCATCCGCAGAATGCCACCCTGTGGACCGGCTACGGCAACGCCTTGATGCTGCACGCAGGCGGTACGATCACGCCGGCCGCCGATCTCGCCTTTCGCCGCGCGATTGGCTTGGCGCCCAAGCACCCGGCGCCGCGTTTGTTCTACGGCATGGCGCTGCTCACCGGTGCGCGCTTCGCCGAGGTGGAGCGAATCTGGCGAGACGCGCTTGCGCTTGCGCCGCCGAATGCGCCCTACCGCGCCGGGCTCCAGCAGCAGCTAGAGATGATCGCCGCGGCGCGGGCGGCGGGGCAGATCCGTTAACCCGCCGCGCTTCGGGCATCAGTGATCTACGCCGCGCCCGGTTTCGTGCTGGAGTTCGTCGATCTTCTTAGACGCTTCCGCCTTGCTGAGTTCGGGATCGAATTCCTCGCCCGCTTCCTGGGCAAGCGTCTGCAGGTAAGAAGCCTGCGGGCCGGTCATCGATTCATCGCCGGTGACCCAATCGTCGGGGTTCTTCTGGGCGCTCCGCTGGTTGGTGGTGTCACGGTCGGTCATGGTCAATTCCCTTAATGAAGCTTTGCCTCACCAACGGCAGTGTTCCGACTTTGTTCCCGTGCTAGCCCGCGCGGCTCATGTCAGCGGCAATCGCGGCGACTGCGAAGGCGACGGACGTTTCGGAGCAGGCGAAGCCGAGCTTCACGCCGTCATGCGCAAGGGCGTGGACGGTGCCGCGGATCGATCCGGCTTCCGGGTGGCGAAGCTCGACGCTTGCGCCGAGCGGCGGCCGAGCGTTGGTTTCAAGGAACGCGCCGCGGGCGGAGACTTCGCGTAAGGCGGCCGGTGCGGGTGTGTCGGAAACGAGGACGCACATCCGTCGGCGCCGCCAGGGCGAGGCCATCGCTTTTGCCGATCCGATCCGTGCTTGTGCCGCCATCCGCCGTCTCCCCCGCGCGGATCACGCCGCGCCTCACCCGTGTAAGGGCAAGGCGCCAAACAAAGCGTTAAGGCGCGACCGCGAAGCAGGCCGAGCCTGCCGCCTTGGCCGCCGCGCAGGCGCGGTCGGCGGCGGCGCGGTTCGGAAGCGGGCCGGCCTGGAGCCGGGTCACCGCGCCTGCCGGCACGAAGGCGGGCTGAAGCGCGGCGAGGTAGCCTGCCTTGGCGCGCAGGCCGGCCCATGCGCGCTTGGCGTTGGCGGCGTTGGAAAAAGCGCCGAGCTGGACTCGCCAGCCGTTACCGATCTGCGTTGGTCGCGCAGGGGTAGCTGCAATCGACGGCGGCACGGCCGTACGGGCAACCGGGCCGGGCGAGGGGCGCTTGGCGGAAGCGGGGGCAGGGGCTGCGGCCACGGCTTTCACCGGCGTGGCAGCGCGGCCCATCTGCTTAGCTAGCGCAAGGCCCTTTTGCCGCTCGGGCAAGGGGATATACTGGTCCATCTGCTGGAGGTTGGCGACTGCCGGCGGCAGACCCTGGGCGGCGGCGAGCTGCATCAATGCATAAGCGCGCGGCCAGTCCTTGCCCGCTATGTCGCCGTTGAACAGCGCCGTGCCTAGAACATATTGCGCGCGCGGATCGCCTTCCTCGGCCGCCTTGCGGATCCAGGGCAGCGCTTTCACTTTGTCGCCGTTCTGGAACAGGATCAGTCCTAGGTTCGCCTGCGCCTGCTTGTGGCCCTTCGCGGCTGCTTTTTCATACCAGCTTTGCGCGCTGCCGAGATCGACGGGAACGCCGCGGCCGATCTTGTAGGCCTGGCCAAGGTTGAACTGCGCGTTGGCGTCGCCCTTTTCGGCAAGCGCCCGCCATTCCTTCACCGCGCCCGCATAGTTGCCGGCCTGCCAAAGGTCGATGCCGGATTGGACGTCGGCGAAGGCAGCGCCGGCGCCGAGCAGGAGGGCTGCGGCCGCCGCCGGGGCGAGGAGGGATTTCAGGCCAGGACGATTCATATTCTGTCTCCGCACGCGGCCATGCCGCTCTTCACCTGCGGGCCTAGCCGAAAAGCGTTAACGCGCTCTTAGCATTGCGAAAAGCGAAGGGGCAGCCCGGCACCCTCATGCGGCGGCGTTAACCGAATTTTAGCCAGCACCGGTGCACACCCAAAAACAACAGAAGGGCGAGCCCGAGGGGAAATCATGCGCGTATTGGCTTTATCGTCGCAGAAGGGTGGATCGGGGAAGACCACCCTGTCCGGACACCTCGCCGTGCAGGCGGAAAGGAGCGGGGCCGGCCCCGTCTGCCTGATCGATATCGATCCGCAAGGCTCGCTCGCCGATTGGTGGAATGAGCGCGAGGCGGAAATGCCAGCTTTTGCCCAGACCACGGTCGCCCGCCTGCAGAGCGACCTGGAAGTGCTGCGCAGCCAGGGCTTCAAGCTTGCGGTGATCGACACGCCCCCCGCCATCACCATGGCGATCCAGAGCGTCATTCAGGTCGCCGAGCTGATCGTCATCCCGACCCGCCCGAGCCCGCACGATCTCCGTGCCGTCGGCGCCACCGTTGATCTGTGCGAGCGCGCCGGCAAGCCGCTCGTTTTCGTCGTCAACGCAGCGACGCCCAAGGCGCGGATCACCCACGAAGCGGCCGTTGCCCTTTCGCAGCACGGCACCGTAGCCCCGGTTACGCTCCACCACCGCACCGATTTCGCCGCTTCGATGATCGACGGGCGGACGGTGATGGAGGTCGATCCCAATGGCAAGTCCGCCCGCGAAGTGGCTGAATTGTGGGACTATATCTCGGACCGGCTCGAGAAGAATTTCCGCCGCACCGTTTTTCAGGCGCCGGGCGCGGGCTATGCCCAGCACCCGACCATGCCGCGTCCGGCCGGTGGCTTCGGCCGCCGCGTCGTAAGCCAGTAAGGGGGCGGGCATGCGCGACTCCAAATCTTTCGCTTCGCTTTCCTCCGGCCTGCTCGCCCGAAAGGGTGCCGCCAAGCCGGCGATGCGCCCGCAAGGCTTCGGCAATTTCGGCGCCAGCCTGGAAGATCTCGGCTGGAACGACATGGGCCAGAACGACGAATATGAGCCCGAGCCGCACCACGCGCCGAGCCCGGTCGCCGCTTTGACCCCGGCCACCGCGCGCCCCGCGCCGGAGCCGGCGGTGGTGGTGCACCAGCGTGCGCTTCGCGACAGCTTCGAAGCGCCCGAGGCGCCGGTGGTTGAGCAAGCACCGGAAGCGCCTGCCACCGTACTCAACCTGCCGCGCCGCCGCGGCGCGGTGAAGACCGGCACGGCCAAGGCTGCCTTCACCCTGCGTCTCGATCCGCAGCGCCACCTCAAGCTACGGCTCGCCTGCGCGCTGACCCGCTGCTCGGCGCAGCAGCTCGTGACCGGCGCCCTCGACGAATATCTCAACTCGCTTCCCGAACTCGATGCCCTGGCGGATCGTCTGCCGGCCGAGACGGGTAAGCGCAGCCGTTAAAGCGGAGTGGACGACATGAGAAGCAATACATTGAAATTCGCGGTTTCTGCTCTCGCGCTCGGCTCCACCATGGTAGCGTGCAGCCCGTCGGCGACGGCGTTCCGGGCAAGCACCGCCTCGACCAAGGCCGAAGCCCGCGCCGAAAGCGACGCGGCCGCCGCGGCAACCAAGGCGCGCACCGCCGCGCAGGCAAATCAGCTCGCTAGTGCCCTCGGCCACGCCGAACGCGCGGTCGAGCTCGCCCCGCGCGACGCCGATTACCGCATGCTGCTTGCCGACCTTTATATGAAGAACGGCCGCTTCGCTTCGGCGGAGACGACGTTCGAAGACGTGCTTGCGATCGACCCGACCAGCGTCCGCGCCGGCCTCAGCATCGCACTCGCGCGCATCGCTCTCGGCCGCACCGGCGGCGCCATCGGCCAGCTCGACGAGATGCAGTCGGCGCCGCCGGCCGATCTCGGTTTGGCTTACGCGCTGGCCGGCGAGCACGCCCGCGCCATCGAAATACTCGAACCTGCGGCCCGCGCGCCCGATGCTCCGGCGCGGGTTCGTCAGAACCTCGCACTTGCTCATGCGCTTGCCGGCGACTGGCAGAAGGCCCGGATGACGGCGTCGCAGGACGTGTCGCCGGAGCAGCTTGCCGGCCGCATGGAGCAATGGGCGAAGATCGCCCAACCCCGCGAAAGCTGGGACCAGGTTGCTGCCCTGCTCGGTGTGACTCGCGCGGAGGACGCCGGGCAGCCGGTACGCCTCGCCCTTGCGCCGCGCGCCGTTGAAGGTCCCGCCCTTGCGCAGGCCGAGCCTGCTCCGGCGCCAGCGCCGATCGAGCAGGCGGTCGCGATCGGCGGCCCTGCTCCCGAAGCGGCGCCCGTTGCGCTTGCTTCGGCTCCGGAAGCCCCCGCCTGGATGTCTGAGACGCCGGCTCCCGTGGAGGAAGCCGTCGCCGAAGCCGAAGTTCAGGAAACGCGCCCGGTTTACGCCGCCGCCGTCCAGAGCCTCGTCACCGCGCAGGAAGGCATCGTTGAACCCGCCGCACCTGCTCTTGTGCCGGCACGCAGCTTCGAGGCGCCGAAGGCGAAGGCGAAGCTCGCGGCCCGTCCGCAGCTTGCCGCCGCAACCGGCCGCTTCGTGGTTCAGCTCGGCGCGTTCAACTCCGCTTCGGGCGTCGAGCGCGGCTGGGCCTCCGCCTACAAGCGCTTCGGCTTTGCCAACCACACGCCGCTCTCCACAACGGTGAAATTGCGCTCGGGCACCTTCCATCGCCTGTCGGTGGCGGGCTTCCAGACCCATTCCGAAGCCGCACGCGCCTGCGGCAAGGTAAAGGCAAAGGGCGGCGCCTGCTTCGTCCGTGCCGTTGCCGGCGACCAGCCGGTGCGCTGGGCCTCCCGCTACACCGGCCGCACCGCTTAAGCTAAACCGCCGCGGCGCTGGCTCGGGACAGCACATCCCTTGCCAGCGCCGCCGGGCCACCCCTAACAGGGGCGGGTGCCCAGCCGCATCAGCCCCCTTTCGGTTCTTCAGGACGAGCAGAAGCAGGCCTCCTCGCCGCGCGATCATGCCGCTTTGTCCGCCTCGGCGGGTACCGGCAAAACCCACGTCCTCACCGCCCGCGTCCTCCGCCTGCTCCTGTCGGGCGTCGATCCTTCCTCCATCCTTTGCCTGACCTTCACCAAGGCCGGGGCCGCCGAAATGGCCGACCGCGTACACGCGCGCCTGGCTTATTGGGTGCGCCTCAAGGACACGGCGCTTAAGAAGGAGCTGTACGCGCTCGGCGAAGACAGCGAGCCGGAAGACATCGCCCGCGCCCGCACCCTCTTCGCCCGAGTCCTCGACGCGCCGGGCGGCGGCCTTCGCATCCAGACGATCCACGCTTTCGCGCAAAGCCTGCTCGCCGCCTTCCCATCGGAAGCTGGCCTCGTTCCAGGCTTCCGGCCGCTGGAGGGGCGCGAGGAGCAGTTGCTTGCCCGGCAGACGCTGGCCGAGCTCTTGGTGCGCGCGGAGGAAGCAGGCGATCACCGCCTCCTCCAAGACGTGCAGGCGCTTAGCCATCGCCTCGGCGAGGGCGGCGCGGAAGGCTTCCTCAAAGCCTGCGGCCGAGCGCCCGCGGCGATGGAGGCGCTTGGACCGCCGGAGCTGATCGAGGACCGCCTCCGCCGCGCCTTCGACCTCCCGCTCGGCGACATCGACGAAGCCATTGCCGGCCAATGCTGCGATGACGTGTTCGACATAGAGACTCTACGCCGAGTCGCCGCGGCGAACCGCGGCTGGGGCAGCGCGACCGGCCTGTCCTGCTGCGACGTCATCGCTGCTTGGCAGGGAAAGGCGCCTGCAGAACGTGCCGCGGCTTTGTTGGACATCGGCGATCTGGTGCTCACCAAGTCGGGCGAGCCGCGCAAGGTGAGCGCTGGGCTCCTCAAGGCCGATCCAGATTATGCGGAGCATGCCGCCAAGCTCGTGGAATGCTGCTCGCGGCTGCTGCGGATGCGCAAGGTGGCCGAGTTCGTTGCTTGCCTTACCGCCGGCCTGCGCGCCGGCCAGGCATTCGCCGCCGCTTACGATGCCGCCAAGCGCGCCCACGGCGCCGTCGATTTCGACGACCTCATCCGCCGCGCCGAAGCGCTCCTGCTGACGCCGGGGATGGGCGAATGGGTGCGCTACAAGCTCGACCAGACCACCGACCACATCCTGGTCGACGAAGCGCAGGACACAAACGAGCGGCAGTGGAACATCGTCCGCGCGCTTAGCCTCGAATATTTCGCAGGGGAGGGCGCTTCCCGGCGCCGCCGCACCATCTTCACCGTCGGCGACTACAAACAGGCCATCTTCGGCTTCCAGGGCACCGACCCGACTTCGTTCGAAAACGCCCGCGCCTGGTTCGCGCGGGAAGCCGCTGGCGTAGAGCGCCTGTTTCTCGACCTTTCGATGGACCGCAGCTTCCGCTCCTCGCCGGAGATCCTCTCGCTCGTCGACCAGGTGATCTCAGACTTGGGCTTCGAAGCCCTCGGCCTGCCGCGCGCGCCCAACCTCCACATCGCGCATCACGCGCGGCGTCCCGGCTCCGTCACCCTGTGGAAGCCCTATACGGACGAAGCCGACCGCGAGGGCGCGGAAGAGGCGGGGGAGGAGGGCTGGGTCTCCGACACCGTCCGCGTTTACGCGGGCAAGGTCGCCCGCCAGGTGCGGCGCTGGCTCGACAACCCGTTCTTCGTCGAAGCCAAGGGCCGCCCCCTTCGCCCCGAGGACATTTTGATCCTGGTCCGAAGGCGCAGCGAACTCGCCTCGTTGCTGGTCGCCCGGCTTCATGCCGAAGGCGTGCCGGTGGCGGGTGTCGACCGCCTGCTGCTTACCGCACCGCTTGCCGTGCAGGATCTGCTCGCCGCCGCCCGCTTCGCCGTGCAGCCGCTCGACGACCTCAATCTTGCCTCCCTGCTCGTCTCCCCCTTGTTCGGCTGGTCGCAGGAAGCTTTGTTCGCTGCTCGTTACGACCGGCCGAGCTCGCTTTGGAACGGCCTGCGCGAATTGCGCGACGGCGCGGACTGCCCGCCGATCCTTGCGAGCCTGCTTCCGGAAACCATGGAGGGGCTCGGCCGCATTCTGGCGATGGCCGATTACGCCACGCCCCACCAGTTTCTCGAAACCTTGCTCAGCGGCGTCACGCCCGGACGCCGCAACTTGTTCGAGCGGCTCGGCCCGGAAGCACGGGACCCGATAGAGGAGCTGCTCTCCTCCGCGCTCGACTTCGAAACCAACACCACTCCCTCCCTGCAGCGCTTCCTCGACTGGTTCGCGCGCGGCGAGGTCGAGATCGTCCGCGACCCATCGGCGCCGCTCGATGCGGTTCGGGTGATGACGGTGCACGGCTCCAAGGGGCTGCAGGCGCCGGTGCTGATCCTCGCCGATGCCTGCGCCGACCCCGACAAGAATGGCGGTGCCCTGCGCGGTGCGGCGGCGAGCCTGAAGCTGGGCGAGGAAGGGCCGTCGGTTCCGATCTTCCGCCCGCGCAAGGACGAAATGGCGGAGCCGCTCGCCTCGCAGATCGCCGCCCAGGCCGCAGTGGAGCGGCAGGAGCATTGGCGGCTGCTCTACGTGGCGCTCACCCGCGCGGAGGAGCGCCTGTTCATCGGCGGCGCGCTCGGCCCGGCGGCGAAGGGTGTTCCTCCCAAGGCAAGCTGGTACGCTGCGGTGGACGCGTCGCTCGGCGGCATGGGCGCCGACTGGCAGGACGACCCGCTCTGGGGTCAGGCGCGCAGTCATGGCGCGGCGGGGCTCCAGGCTAAGGCGGCAGCGCGCGCGGCGCCGCCGGATCTGCCGCTCCCCGCCTGGATCGCCGCGCCCGCGCCGGAGGAAGCGCGCCCGCCCCGGCCGCTCGCCCCTTCGGCTTTGGGTGAGGATGACGTCGCCGATCCGCCGCCGACACCGGCGCTGCGTGAGGCGGCGCGGCGCGGCAAGCTCCTCCACGCCCTTTTTGAGCGGCTGCCGGACGTGCCGCAGGACGAGCGCGCGGGACGCGCGGAGCGCTGGCTACTCCATTCGGCCGGGGTCGAGGAGGAAGCGCTTCGCAAGTCGCTGATCGCCGACGCCTGCGCGATCATCGCCGATCCGCTTCACGCCGAATTGTTCAGCCCGGCGGCCCTTGCCGAAGCGCCCATTGCCGCGGTGGTCGGACAGGGACTCGTCGTCTCCGGGACGGTCGATCGCTTGCTGGTGGAGGAGGGGAGGGTGCTCCTCGCCGACTTCAAGACCGGCCGCAAAGTGCCGGACAGCCTTGCGGCAATCCCCGTGCCGCACCTTCGCCAGATGGCGGCCTATTCCGAAGCGCTCGGCGTGATCTTCCCCGGCCGTCGGATCGACGCGAAATTGCTCTACACGTCCGGCCCGACTTTGTTCGATTTGCCGGACGACCTGCTCGCCCGCTATCGGCCCAGCCTTGAGACCGGTGCCGCCGCCTCCTAAATGCCTTTTAACACCTTCAGGAGACCGACATGGCTACCAAAACCGTCACCGACCAAAGCTTTCAGCAGGACGTGCTGGAGTCCTCCAAGCCCGTTCTGGTCGATTTCTGGGCGGAATGGTGCGGCCCGTGCCGGATGATCGCGCCGGCGCTTGAAGAGATTTCGGGCGAACTCGGCGAGCGGGTCGAGGTCGTGAAGCTCAACATCGACGATAATCCCGACGCACCCGCGAAATACGGCGTGCGCGGCATTCCGACCATGATCCTGTTCAAGAACGGCGCCCCCGCCGCGACCAAGGTCGGCGCCGCACCCAAGACCCAGCTCCAGGCCTGGCTCGAAGGCCAGCTTTAAGCCTCATCTTCCCTCCCGGCACAGACCGGGAGGGACAGCCGGCCGGCGTCTCGCGCGAGGCCCGTCACCACAGGCCCTCTCCCCCGCCCGTCAATTGACTTGCCAGGGGGCGAACCCTACATCGCGGGCGTGTTCGCAAGGGGGCGGCGGCAATCGCTGCTTCGTGCGCAAAGCCCATCTTTTAGAAGAACAGGATCGCCCATGTTCGGCGGATTTGCCAAAGCCATTTTCGGGTCGTCCAACGACCGCTACGTCCGCTCGCTTCGCAAGATCGTCGACCGGATCAATGGCTTCGAGCCGACCATTTCGGCGATGACCGACGAGGAGCTGCGCGGCCAGACGGCGATCTTCCGCCAGCGGCTCGACGATGGGCAGGATTTGGACTCGCTGCTTCCCGAAGCATTCGCCACCGTGCGCGAGGCCGCCAAGCGGGCGCTCGGCCAGCGCCATTACGACGTGCAGATGATCGGCGGCATGGTGCTTCACCGCGGCGAGATCGCAGAAATGCGTACCGGCGAAGGCAAGACGCTGGTTGCGACGCTGGCCTGCTACCTGAACGCGCTCGAGGGCAAGGGCGTCCACGTCGTCACGGTGAACGATTACCTCGCCCGCCGCGACGCGGAGTGGATGGGGCAGGTCTACCGCTTCCTCGGCCTCACCGTCGGAGTGATTGTTCCGAACCTGTCGGATATTCAGCGCCGCGAAGCCTATGCCGCCGACATTACCTACGGCACCAACAACGAATTCGGCTTCGATTACCTGCGCGACAACATGAAGTACGATCGCGGATCGATGGTCCAGCGGCCCTTCAACTTCGCCATCGTCGACGAGGTGGATTCGATCCTGATCGACGAAGCGCGCACGCCGCTGATCATTTCCGGCCCGACCGACGACAAGTCGGAGCTGTACATGTCGGTCAACGCCATCGTTCAGAACCTCGTGCCCGAAGATTATGAGGTGGACGAGAAGCAGCGTTCGGTGGTCCTCACCGAGGATGGGACGGAGAAGATCGAGCGCCTGCTCGAGGATGCGGGCCTGCTCCACGGCTCGAACCTCTACGATTACGAGAACACGGTGGTCGTCCACCACTTGAACCAGGCGCTTCGTGCCAACGTGATGTTCAAGAAGGACACGGATTACATCGTCAAGGAAGGCAAGGTCGTCATTATCGACGAGTTTACCGGCCGGATGATGGAAGGGCGCCGCTGGTCCGAAGGCCTCCACCAGGCGGTGGAAGCCAAGGAAGGCGTCGAGATCGAGCCCGAGAACCAGACCATGGCCTCGATCACCTTCCAGAATTATTTCCGCCTTTACCCGAAGCTCGGCGGCATGACCGGCACCGCGGCGACCGAGGCGGCGGAATTTTACGACATCTACAAGATGAACGTCGTCACCATCCCGACCCACGTCGACGTGAAGCGGATCGACGAGGACGACGAATTCTACAAGAACCAGGCCGACAAGTTCGCCGCCATCGCCAAATCGATCCGCGAGAAGCAGGATATCGGCCAGCCGGTGCTGGTCGGCACCGTGTCGATCGAGAAGTCGGAGCTTCTTTCGGAGTATCTCAACCGCGAAGGCGTCGAGCATGCGGTTCTGAACGCGCGCCTGCACGAGCAGGAAGCGCATATCGTTGCGCAGGCCGGCCGCATGCGCGCCGTCACCATCGCCACTAACATGGCGGGCCGCGGCACCGACATTCAGCTCGGCGGCAACGTCGAGTTCCGGGTCAATGACGAGCTGTCCGGGATGGAGGACGGGCCTGAAAAGGACGCTGCCATGGAGCGGATCAAGCGCGAAGTGGCCGAGGAGAAAGAGCGGGTGCTCGCCGCCGGCGGTCTCTACGTGCTCGGCACCGAGCGGCACGAAAGCCGCCGCATCGACAACCAGCTGCGCGGTCGCTCGGGCCGCCAGGGCGATCCGGGCCTGTCCCGCTTCTACCTCAGCCTCGACGACGATCTGCTGCGCATCTTCGGTCCGCAGACCATGTTCGCGCGCCTGATGAACAAGAACCTAGAGGATGGCGAAGCGATCGTCAGCCCGTGGATCTCCAAGGCGATCGAGACTGCGCAGAAGAAGGTCGAAGCGCGCAACTACGACATCCGTAAGCAGGTCGTCGAATATGACGACGTGATGAACGATCAGCGCAAGGTGATCTACGAGCAGCGCGCCGACATCATGGACGCCGAAACGATCGGCGACGTGGTCGAGGACATGCGCGCCGAGACGGTGAACGCCATCGTCGGCGAAGCCTGCCCGCCCAACACCTATCCCGAGCAATGGGACATCGCCTTGCTCAAGGAGCGGCTCGACTCCGTCCTCGGCCTTCAGCCGCCGATCGATGCGTGGATGCAGGAAGAAGCGGTCGATCCCGAGATTTTCCTGGAGCGCATCCAGGCGCTTGCCGACGCGCAGATCGAGGAAAAGAAGAACCAGCTTCCGCCCGAGACCTTTATCCAGGTCGAGAAGTCGATCCTCCTCCAGAGCCTCGATCATCACTGGAAGGAGCATCTTGCGATGCTCGACGCGCTTCGCGCGATCATTCACCTGCGCGCTTATGCGCAGAAGAAGCCGATCGACGAATATAAGCGCGAAGCTTTCCAGCAGTTCGAGCGGATGCTGGTGGCGATCCGCGAGGACGTGACCAGCACGCTGGCGCGCGCGAACTTCACCATGCAGGAGCCGGAATATCAGGAGCTTCCCGATTTCGCCGACTTCATCACCCACCACATCGATCCGTTGAGCGGCGAGGACGATACGGCGGACGTGGATGCCGACACCGGCACCATCCTCTCCCGCCTGCCGCCGCTTCAGGCGCAGCAGCCGGCTATGCCCGAAGGCGCCGATGTCGCGGAAGCGCCGATCAGCCGCAACGCGCCGTGCCCGTGCGGCTCGGGCCAGAAGTACAAGCACTGCCACGGCCAGCTCGCCTGATCTGGTTTGGGTGACACAAGAAAGGGCCGGCAGGATCGCTCCCGCCGGCCCTTTTTCTATTCGGCTCGGGCGCTTAGGCGACCTTGAAGCCTTCCTTGTTCATCAGCGAAGTGATGCGGGCATTCTGCTCCGGGGTCAGCATCTTCTGGAAAGCGGGGAAGACCTCATTCTCTTCCATCCGCATATGCTCCTCGATCATGGAGCGGAAATCGCGCACCCGCGCCAGCCATTCGGGGCTGGTATTGGGCAGCGTCTCCAGCTCGTAGAGGTAGGTCTTCACATAGCCATGCTCTGAGTTAAGCGCGTCGGCGTCGTGCGCCTGGTTCGCCTGGCGAAGCGCCGGGTAGACGACATTTTCTTCCTGGTGCGCGTGCTTATCGAGAGCATATTTGAGCTTCATCAGCAGGTTTGCGCGCGTGATGCCCTGGCTGTCGTCGGTGGCTTCGATCTTGTCGAAGATGGCCAGCGTCATCGCATGCTCGGTCTTGAGCGCGTCGAACCAGTCGCCGGTGGCGCCGCTGGTGAACTGGACGAACAATTTGCGACCAACATTGGCCGCTATGCCGACCGCCGCGCCGGCCATCGCCGCGCCCATCAGCACGCCCGTATTGCCGCTTCCGAAGCCGAACGCGCTGCCTTCACCCTTCTTGTTGTTGCCGCCGCTGCTGCCGCCGCTCTTGCGGCCCTTGCTGCTCTGCTTTTCGTTGTTGTTGGTCGCCATGGGAGCCTCCTGAAATCCTGCTCCGCCAAACAAGTGGCGCGGCGACAATGTTCCGGAGCCGGTTCGCTTCCCGTTGAGTGCCCGGCGCCTTTTGTCGTGGGGAACCAAGCGCTTCCGTTCCGGTTGAGGCGACAAGCAATAGCCGAGGAGCTGCCGGATGCTGGCGATGGATTACCGCGGGCCCTACCGCGTCAGGGTCGAAGAAAAGCCGATGCCGAAGATCGAGCATCCGCGTGATGCGATCGTGAAAGTCACCCGCTCGTGCATCTGCGGGTCGGATCTCCACCTTTATCACGGCATGGTGCCCGACACCCGCGTCGGCCAGACCTTCGGCCACGAATTCTGCGGCATTGTCGAGGAAGTCGGCTCGGCGGTGGAAAATCTTAAGGCCGGCGACCATGTCCTCGTGCCCTTCAACATCGCCTGCGGCCAGTGCCATTTCTGCAAGCAGGGCCTGTTCGGCAATTGCCACGAATCCAATCCACAGGCGACCGCCGTCGCCGGAATTTACGGCTATTCCCACACCGCCGGCGGCTATGACGGCGGGCAGGCGGAATATGTCCGCGTGCCCTACGCCGACTTCGGGCCGCAGATCGTGCCCGACTGGATGGACCCGGACGACGCGGTGTTGCTCACCGACGTGGTGCCGACCGGCTACCAGGCTGCTGAGATGGGCGGCATCCAGAAGGGCGACACAGTGCTGGTGCTCGGCGCCGGCCCGGTAGGGCTACTCGCCGCGCGCTCGGCATGGCTGTTCGGCGCGGGGCGTGTGATCGTGGTCGATCACGTCGATTACCGGCTAGAGTTCGCGCGCACGTATTGTCCGGCGGAAGTCTATAATTACAAGGAGTTGGACGACCTTGTTGTCTTCATGAAGAAGACAACGGACGGCCTTGGCGTCGATGTTGCGATCGACGCGGTCGGCGGCGATGCCAAGGGCAATTTCCTCCAGACCCTATTCGGCAACAAGTTGAAGCTCGAAGCCGGCAACGCCATCCCACTGCACTGGGCGATCAACTCGGTGAAGAAGGGCGGTGTGGTCTCGATCGTCGGCGTCTACGGGCCGACCGGCAACATGGTGCCGATGGGCAATGTCGTAAACAAGGGCCTGACCATTCGCGCTAACCAGGCGGCGGTGAAGCGCCATCTGCCCAAGCTCATCGAGCATGTGAAGGAAGGGCGGCTCAACCCCAAGGGCATCATCACCCACAAGGTGCCGCTCGAGGACATCGCCGACGCCTACCACATGTTCTCGGCCAAGCTCGACGGCTGCATCAAGCCGGTGCTGGTCCCAAGCCATTGAGGGAAGATATCATGCTTGAACAGCAACGCACCGACATCGCCTCGGCCCGCACTCCCATCGATCCGCGTTCGGTGATTGGGTGGGGCGTGGACGCCGATCCGGCGAACGATCCGACCTATCCCTATCGCGACCGCTCTAAAGACGAGGGGCTTACCAAGGATTGGCAGCGGCCCGCGCAGCAGGGCAGCGACGTCGAGATCCTGCAGTCGATCGAACATATCCGCCGCCCAGCGGTGTTCGGAACCTCGACGCCGCCGTCCGGCCTCAGCGGAATGATCCGCCGCCTGGCCTTCCGCTGGAGCGAGTCGAATTGGATCCACTGGCTGCTGCTGATGGGCGCCGACCGGATCAACGTGGTGGAAGGGATCGGCCAGGATCTCGCCCGCGCAAAAGTGCCGAACATTCCAGGCGAAATGGGTGCCAAGGCGGAGTGGGAGCATAACAAGAAGGGGCTCGCCACCAAGATCGCCGTCACCGCCGGCATCGGCCTGGTCGCCTATATGCTGTTCAGCCGCCGTGGCTCGGACGAACCGAAGCCGCGGGTGGTGAAGCTAAGCTCGGGGCAGGAGTAGCAAGTCTCATCCTTCGCCTCGAGAGTTCCAGGCGGGGGTGAGACGCAGCTGCTTGAGCGAAACTCGCTGATTGAAGCGAGTGGCTCCCCGGGACGGATTCGAACCATCGGCCATCCGATTAACAGTCGGATGCTCTACCGCTGAGCTACCGGGGAGCAGCCTTTCGGCGAGCGGCGCTATAGCAGCATGTTTTTCAAAGGCGCAAGGCATTTGCCGCCGCTTTTTCAGGCGGTGAACTGCTCTTGCGCGATGCGTTCGTCGAGCGTGTTGTTGTCGTCGAACAGGATGGTGAGCTCGAGGCTGCGGTCCACGCGGACGGAGACACTTGCAACGTCGCGCACCTCGCGCTGGTCGGCGACGGCCGAGACTGGACGCTTGAGCGGATCGATCACCTTGAAGGCGATCTCCTGATCGTCGGAGATCAGCGCGCCGCGCCAGCGCCTGGGCCGGAACGGGCTGATCGGGGTAAGCGCCACGAGGTTGGAGCCCAAGGGCAGGATCGGACCCTGGGCGGAAAGGTTGTAGGCGGTTGAGCCGGCCGGCGTCGCCACCAGCACCCCGTCGCAGATCAGCTGGGGGAGAACGATACGGCCGTTCACCGACACTTCGATCCACGCAGTTTGCCGCGTTTCGCGCAGCAGGGACACTTCGTTGATGGCGGGGAAATCGACCCGGCTGCCGTCGGCGCTGACTGCCTCCATGCGCAGCGGGGCAACACGATAGGGCCGGGCGGCGGCGACGCGCTCGCGCAATTTTTCAGGCCGCCACTCGTTCATCAGAAAGCCGACCGTACCGAGGTTCATTCCGAAGACGGGCAGGATGCGTCCCGCCTCCAGCATCTCGTGCAGGGTTTGCAGCAGGAAGCCGTCGCCGCCAAGCGCGACCACCTGCTCGGCGTCTTCCAGTGCAACAAAGGGGTAGAGCCGCCGAAGCTCGGCCTCGGCCTCCTGCGCGCCCTCCGTGGGGGAGGCGAGAAGGGCGGTGGGTTTGTCCGCTGCGGCCGTCATCGTAAGCCTTGCTAGGCCGCGACGAGGACGGCGGCAAGCGGCGCTTTATTCCGTCCCGCCCCGCCGCCTAAACCGATTGTTGAGGCTATGGGGCGAGAGTAGAGCTTCCAAGAACATGACAGCGGCAAAGGCGACCTGAGACAATGAACGATCCGAGCGGCGGGCCGCCGCTGTTCATTTTGTCCTTTCGCCACCGCGACGAGCTGACGGCGGCGGCGGAGCGTGGCGGCTGGCAGGCGATCGCCGCACGCCGCAACGACAATGCCGAGAGCCGCTTCATCTCCTCGGGTGCGGCGGTGGCAGTGGTTGATGCGCGGGGTTCGCTGGGCGAGGGGAAAGAGGGCGTCGCCGCGCTTGCCGATCCCGCCGAAGCCAATGCCGCGGCCCTGCTGGTGCTGCTTTCGCGCACGGACGATCAAGCGCTGGACGATCTCTACGCCGCCGGCGCCACGCACTTCCTGGTCAGCCCGTTCAGCGAGCAGCAGTTCCTCCACGCGGTGCAGTTTGCCCAACGCCATGCCGAGCGGCTGGGCGGCGGCCGCCCGTCGCGCCGTGCCGGCAATGAGGAGCGGGGAGATTCGTGGCGCTGGCAGCCCGGCACCTCCACCGTCGAGCTAAGCCCGGCGCTCGCCCGGCGCGCCGGGCTTGGCGAGGACAAGGGCCAGCGGATCAGCCTGATGGACCTGTTCCGCAAGCTCGACCCGGACGGCCGCCGCGCGGCGCGTAGCGCGATCGACCGGCTGCTCGCCACTGGCGAATCCACCGCGTTCGCCCATGGCGACGGGGAGGGGGGCGGCGCCCGCCTGGCCCACCATCTGCGAGTCGAGGAGGAAGGGCTTGCGGTGGTTGGCCGGACGGAGACGATCGGGTCGTTCGACACCGCGGCGCAGGTGCGCGATCCGATGACGGGGCTTCGCGACGCCCGCGCCGCGCGCGACTGGATCGACAGCCAACTTCATGCGCCTTCCGGGCAGCCGGCGATGGTGTGCATCCTGCTCGCGGTCAGCCGGTTCGACGCGATTAACGCCGCGTTCGGGCGGAGCACCGGCGATTCGGTGCTTCAGGCGGCGGCGCGGCGGATCGAGCGGCTGGTTAATCCAGATGGGCGGCGGCGGCTCGTTGCGCGGATCGCCGGCGCCGAATTCGCAATCCTGCTCGCGGCGCCGACCAGCCTTGGCGAAGGGCGTTTTCTCGCCGGAGAACTGATCGAAGCGACCGGACGGCCATTCATGTGCGGCGACCATGTCGTCACCTTGGGCAGCCGCGCCGGGGTCGTTGCCGCCGAGGCAGGCGACGATTCGTCCCAGCTGCTGCGTCGCGCGAGCGCCGCGCTTGCCGAGGCGAAAAGCGGCGAGGCGGGCCCCGTGCGGGTTCTTGAAGCGGGCAGCGCTACGCAGGAAGCGCTCGGCGACCGGCTTGAGGTCGACCTTCGCCGCGCGCTCGATCAGGACGAGATCGAGATCCTGTTCCAGCCGCAAGTCTCCGTCGCCACCCGCCGCATCGTCGGCGCAGAAGCGCTCGCCCGCTGGCGCCACCCGGATCTCGGGGAGCTTGGCGCAATCACGCTGTTCAGCGTCGCCGAACGCTCCGATTACCTCGTCCAGCTTTCCGACCATGTGCAGCGCAAGGCAATCGCCGCCGCCGCCGCCTGGCCCGAGACGCTTTCCGGCCTCCGACTTTCCGTCAACATCACCGCCGCCGACATCGTCCGGCCCGGTTTCGCCGAGCAGTTCGTGGCAATGGTGCGCGAAAGCGGTTTCCCGCCGGGGCGGCTGACGGTGGAAGTCACTGAAGGCGGACTGATCGACGATCTCGGCGCGGCCGCGAACCTCCTCGCCCGACTCCGCGAGGGCGGGCTGCGCGCCGCCATCGACGATTTCGGCACCGGCTATTCCAGCCTCGCCTATTTGAAGGCGCTGCCCCTCGATTACCTTAAGATCGACAAAAGACTGGTGGAGGATATTAGCGGCAGCGCGCGCGACCAGGTGGTGGTGCGCAGCGTCATCGAAATGGCCCGCTCGCTTGGCTTGGAGGTGATCGCCGAAGGGGTGGAGACGGAGGAGCAATTGGCACTCCTGGCCCGCGAAGGCTGCAACCTCTACCAGGGCTTCCTCTGCGCGCCGCCGGTGGACGTCGCGGCTCTGGAACTGCTCTCCGCCGCGAGGTCGTGAGCGATAGGCTCAACATCAGCGGCCTGTGGATGGGCCATTATGCCTACGCCTTCGGGGCGGCCGTGCCGTTCCTCGCCCGCGTCGAGGATGCGAACGGTGCGCTGTCGGGCACGATCATCGAGCCGAACACCATGGGCTGCTCCACCGACTCGCTGGAGGCGATCCTGTCCGGTAGCCGCCAGGGCAGCGCGGTGGATTTCACCAAGGCCTATGACGGCGCAAGCGATGCCGCCCACGCCGTCGATTATGTCGGGCGGCTTTCCGGCGACGGCAATTCGATCACGGGCGTGTGGAGCCTTGCCGACGCCGACGGCAGCTTCGAGATGCATCGCGAGGCGGTGTGGGAGGAAGCGGAACGGCAAGAGGCGGAGGTGGTGCCGATCGGCTGAACTGCATGCCTGTGGCGAAGGTGCAACGGTGCCCGTCAAAGCTTCGTTGCCATTGTGAAACAGCTCCCGCACGCAAGAAGGGGGCGCGCTACGGTCGCAGCGGGACTCGGGGTGGGATCGATGCACATGGACAAGAAAAACAGTCGGCCGTTCAGGGCGGGCGACCAGGTGACCTGCGATGAGTGCGGCAGCGCGCAATGGCTCGTCGGGCGGCAAGTCGCCGAGTGCGCCTGTTGCGGACAGCCTCTGCCGCTGGCGCTGCCTGGCACTTCCGGGGCTGCGGCGCCGCGCCTGCGGCGGGGAACACGGGGAAGCTTCCGCCGTGCCGCCTAGGAAAATGGTTACAGATGTTGCCGTCCTCCGAGAGGCATTGCGCCGCCGGGCGCGGTTGCAAAGTTACAAATGTTGCAGTTCCGCAACGGTTCATTTTCTGTTCAACTCGTCCACAGCATAGCACGCTTCATCGCAGGACCGGCTTTTCGGCACCCTGCGGCGCACAGGGAGCAAGGACGATGTTACGGGCGATCGAAGGCGGGGCAGCGGGAACGAACGGCAGGGGAGGCACGGCCTTTCCGCACGATCCTTCGGCCAGGGGCTATCAGCTCCTTTACCGGCCCGGCGAGGTCAACCATTGCCCGGCCTGCGGACGCACCCACTGGTATGTCGGCCGGCTTTCGGCGGAATGCGCCTTTTGCAGCACGGCCGTGGCGCTTGCCGACACCGGCATGACGGGCGTCGGCGTGCTTCACCCTTACCAACGCCTGCGCCCGTTGCCCGCCCTAGACGGCTTCGACCAGGCGGCCTGAGCCACCCTTCTGCTCCCGGAACGAGCGGCGCGAGCGGGCGTTTTCGTCAGGTCGCCAGTTGTTTCGGGAGCCTGAGGATGCAGCGCCGCGAGCTTTTCGCCGTTTCCGCCGCTGCCCTCGCGCTTGCCGGCTGCGTTCAGACCAAGCAGGTCGCCGACCTCGAATTCGCGCCGCCGCAGGGCGATTACGGGCTGATCGTGATGCGGCCGGACGTGCAGGTCGGCTCGATTACCGCCGGCGGCATGGTTGAGCCCCGCGCGGACTGGACGGAACAAGCGCGGGCCAACCTGCTCCGCGCCCTTTCTGAGCAGCAAGCGGGCCGCGGCGGCCGCACTCGTATCCTAGAAACCCGCGACGGCGTTCAGGGGGTAAACGCTGATGCGGTGGCCGACCTCGAGCGGCTCCACGCTGCCGTCGGCCAATCGATCGCGCTTCACAAATATATGGGCGCGACGCTCCCTACCAAGCGCCGCATGGGCCTGGAATGGACGCTTGGCGAGGATGCGGTAAAGTTCGGCCGGGCAACCGGGATGGACTACGCGCTGTTCCTGCACGCTTCTGACAGTTTCGCGTCTTCCAGCCGGAAGGCGCTTCAAGTCGTCGGCCTCGCCGGCTGCCTCATCGGTTTCTGCGCGCCCGTCTCCGGCGGTGGCCAGTCGGCTTACGCATCCCTGGTCGATTTGAAGACCGGCGAAGTGGTCTGGTTCAATGTTCTCCAGACGTCCAGCCAGCTTCCCGGAATGCAGTTTGGCGACATCAGAACGCCCGAAGGCGCCGCGCAGATGGTGGAACGGCTTCTCGGTCGGATGAAAGCGGGCCGCAGCGTCCGGGAGCGGCAGTGAGCGCGCTGGGCGCGCTTCCGCTCACCCGCCGGATGCTGCTCGGCGGGCTCGGATGCGCGTGTTGCGCAGGCGTGGCGGGGACAGCCGAGGCGCGAATCCGGCCCGCCGACATGAAGCCGCTGGTCGGGCCGAGCCACCGGCCTAGCGAAAAGGACGAGCAGGGGCTGTGGCAACAATATGAAAGGGCGGAGCAGGAAATCGCCGGCTCCAACCTCCTGATCAAGGACCCCGCGCTTGCCGCCTACCTTGGCGGCATTGCTGCGCGGGTCGGCGGTCCGGCGGCACGAGACCTGCGCGTTTATGTCGCGCACGTTCCCGAGTTCAACGCCTTCATGGCGCCAACCGGCTTCATGGTCGTCTTCTCGGGCCTGCTCCTGCGCATGCGCGACGAGGCGCAACTTGCCGGCGTGATCGCCCACGAAGCCGGCCACTTCCTGCGCCGCCACCAAATCCGCCAGTGGCGCGACATGAAGCGCAAGACCTCGGCGCTGAGCTTCCTCGCCATGGGCGCCGGCATGGGAGGCGCCGCGACGGGCGTGTACGCGGGTGAGCTGGTGCGGCTCGCTTACACCGGCGCCATCCTTTCGCTGTTCGCCTACAGCCGGGAACTGGAGGCGGAAGCCGACGCGATGGGCCTGCGCCAGATCGCCGAGGCCGGCTACGACCCGCTAGCGATGCCGGAGACCTGGCAGCAGTTGATCGAGGAAACCCAGGCCAGCGCCGAAATGCGCCGCAAACGCCGGAAGCGCGGCTATTCGCTGCTCGCCACCCATCCGGCACCGGAGGAGCGGATGGTTGATCTCCGCGCCTCCGCCCGGGAAGTCACCACCTCCCGCACCACCGACCGCGGCCGCGAGCGCTACCTCCACGCCATCGGCGCGCACCGCAAGACATGGCTGGACGATCAGGTGAAGCTCAACGATCCCGGAGCAAGTCTCTATCTGCTGCGCAGCCTGGCTCGCGACGGCTGGACCGGTTTGCTGCGGTTTTACGAAGGCGAAGTCTGGCGGCTGCGCGGGCAGGCCGGGGACAGCGCGCTCGCCGGCCAAAGCTACGCCGCAGCGGTGACGCTCCCCGATGCGCCGCCCGAGGCATGGCGCGCGCATGGCCAGCAGCTCATACGTGACGGGCGGCGGGAGGAGGGACGGGCGGCGCTCCAGCGCTACCTTGCCCTTGCGCCGCAAGCGCCCGACGCGGCGATGGTCCGCCACACGCTCAGCCAGTGACGAGAGGAACGATGAGGATGCGCAATCGGCTGCTGCCGGCTCTGGGAAGCCTTCTTCTCCTCTCGGCATGCGCCGGGGGCGCCGGATTGTTCGGGCACTACAGCCTGGTCGAGCCGCGCCCGGAAAGTGTGGCGCGCGGGAGCATGACGGTTGTGCCGACCATGCGCTGGAACAAGGCGCCGCGCGGGCCGCACGACATCGACAAGGAAGAAAATTGGACGCTGAACGGGCCGCTGCTCGACGGCCTGACCTTCATCGGCGGGCTCGAGAACGACAGGCGTATCGTGCAGCAACGGCGTAAGGCTGATCGTAAGGTTCCGAATTTCCGCGCCGACATGTCGCCGCAGGACATCGCGGCGATGATCGAGAGCTTCTACCGCATCCGCGCCGGATCGACGCGGTTCGAGATGACGGGGCTGCAGCCACGGAGCTTCCTCGGGCAGCCGGGCTTTCAATTCGATTACGCGCATCTTGGCGGTGACGAGGTCGAGCGGCGGGGAAGGGCGGTCGGCGCGATCATCAACGGACGCTTTTACCTTGCCCTCTTCGACGCCGCGAAAATGCACTATTTCGACGCCGGTATTCCTGAGTTCGAGCGGATCGTTGAGAGCGCCCGCCTCGGCAATTAGCCACGGCCGCCGCTTTCGCGCCACCACCCGCTTGCCCCATTCTGTCACCCTGCTATAGACGCCGCCGACCGGCGGCCCTGCGGGCGTGGCGGAACTGGTAGACGCGCTGGATTTAGGTTCCAGTATCGCAAGATGTGGGGGTTCGAGTCCCTTCGCCCGCACCAGTTTCCGCCCGGCTCGCGCTTCGGCACGGCCGCCTCAGCTCCACTTAGAAAGCAAGAGCCGCACGATGCAGACTGTTGAGACCTTGAACGAAGGCCTGAAGCGCGCCTACCGGATCACCATTCCTTCAAAGGACATCGCCGCGCGCGTCGATGGCGAGATCAAGAAGGTTGCGCCGCAGATCAAGATGCCCGGCTTCCGTCCCGGCAAGGTTCCGGCCAACCTGGTCCGCAAGATGCACGGCCCCGCGCTTGAGCAGGAAGCGCTCAACAGCGCGGTTCAGGACGGCGTTCAGCAGCTCCTTTCGGAGCAGAAGCTCCGCCCGGCGATGCAGCCGGCGGTTGAACTGGAAGAAGGCGGTCCGGGCAAGGATGCGGTAATCCGCGTCGAACTGGAAACCTTGCCCGACTTCGGCGAGCCGAACATCGAGGGCATCGAGCTTGAGCGGCTGACGGTTGAGCCGACGGACGCCGAGATCGACGAAGCGGTGAACCGCCTCGTTGAGGGACAGAAGAGCTACGATCCCGCCCCCGAAGGTCATGCCGCCGCGATGGGCGACCTGGTGGTGCTCGATTACCGCGGCACCGTCGACGGCGTCGCCTTTGAAGGCGGCACCGGCGAAGCGATGCGCGTGGAGCTCGGTACCGGCCGCCTGATCCCCGGCTTCGAGGACCAGCTGGTCGGCGCCACCGTCGGCGAGCAGCGCACGCTCAACGTCACCTTCCCCGAAGATTATCCGGTGGAAACGCTGAAGGGCCAGGCGGCCGAGTTCGCCGTCACGGTGAACGAAGTGCAGATCGCCCGCGAAGCAAATGCCGACGACGCGTTCGCGCAGGCGATGGGCCTGGAAGGCATTGGCCAGCTGCGTGATCTCCTGAAGGGTCAGGTCGAGCAGGAGCTGAACGGCCTCACCCGCACCCACATGAAGCGCAAGCTGCTCGACCGCCTGGCCGAGACGCACAGCTTCGACGTTCCGCCGTCGATGGTGGAAGCCGAGTTCGCGCAGATCTGGCAGCAGCTGGAGCATGAAGCGAGCCACGAAGCCGATCCGGAAGCGGCCCGCGCCGAGATGGAGAGCGAGCGCGCCGAGTACATGGCGATTGCGGAGCGCCGCGTGCGCCTTGGCCTGCTGTTGTCGGAGATCGGCACGCGCAACAACATCCAGATCAGCCAGAACGAAATGAACCAGCTGATCATGCAGGCGGCGCAGCAATATCGCCCGGAAGAGCGCCAGCGCTTCATGGAATATATCCAGCAGGAGCCGATGGCCGCTGCCCAGCTTCGCGCGCCGTTGTTCGAGGACAAGGTCGTCGACTTCCTGTTCGAGAAAGCAACGATCACCGACCGCGCAGTGACTCGCGACGTGCTTCAGGCGGAGATCGAGTCCACCGATACGCATGGCGAAGGCCATGTCCACGGCCCGGACTGCAACCACGATCATGATCACGATCACGGTGCCGAGAAGAAGCCGAAGAAAGCCAAGAAGGCGAAGGCTTCCGAGGACGCTGCTCCGGCCGAGGAGGCGCCTGCGGCCGACAAGCCGAAAAAGGCCAAAAAGGCGAAAGCCGCCGACGCCGCTCCGGCGGAGGAAGCAGCCGCCGAAGCGCCTGCCGCCGACGAGAAGCCGAAGAAGGCCAGGGCCAAGAAGAAGGCCGACTAACCGATCGGCGCGCTCCCCTGCGGCGTCGCGCGGGGGAGTTAACCGGACGGCAGCACCTTTGCCGCCATTGGAAGCCGCTCTGGCTTTTGGTGGCGGAAGGGTTGGCACATGCTGGTTGAAGAGAAGGTGCGGCGCGGCCTAGAGGATGAGCCGGCGCCGGCCCTGGATGCGGGCGCGGGGGAAAAGCCTTTGAACCGGTCTCAGCTGCGCATCGCGATCCTGCTTCCTTGCTACAACGAAGAGGCCGCAATCGCGCAAACGGTGGCGGGCTTCCGCGCGGCGCTGCCGGATGCCGCCATCTACGTTTACGACAACAATAGCGACGACCGTACCGTCGAGGTGGCTAAGGCGGCCGGGGCCATTGTTCGTACCGAGCGGATGCAGGGCAAGGGCCATGTCGTCCGCCGCATGTTCGCGGACGTCGAAGCCGACATCTACATCATGGCCGACGGAGACGCGACGTACGACGCCGCCGCTGCCCCGGCGCTTGTGGAAAGGCTGCTCGACGAGCGGCTCGACATGGTGGTCGGCGCGCGCAAGTCGGAGATCGAAGAAGCGTATCGCCGCGGCCACCGCTTGGGCAACCAGCTCTTCACCGGCATTCTCGCAAGCCTGTTCGGGCGGACGTTTACCGACATATTCTCCGGCTACCGCGTCTTCTCGCGCCGCTTCGTGAAGAGCTTTCCAGCGCTTGCCCGCGGCTTCGAAACGGAGACCGAAATCTCCGTGCACGCGCTGGAGCTTGCAATGCCGGTGGGCGAGATCGTCACGGCCTACGGAGCCCGTCCGGAAGGCTCCGTCTCCAAGCTTTCCACCTATCGTGACGGCTGGCGGATCATGAAAACCATCCTCCACCTGTTCCGCATCGAGCGGCCGGTTCTGTTCTACGGCGGGTTCGCCACCTTCCTCGCGGTGCTTGCCCTGATCCTGGCGATACCGCTGATCGTCACTTACGCGCAGACCGGCCTGGTGCCGCGCTTCCCGACCGCGATCCTGATCACCGGGATGATGACCGTTGCTTTCATCAGCTTCGCCGTCGGCCTGATCCTCGACACGGTTGTGCGCGGCCGCCGCGAAGTGCGGCGCCTCCATTATCTGAGCTACCCCGCGCCGGGCGAGCCGGCTTAAGCGACAGCTGCTTCGAGAAGCCGGATCGTTCCAGCGTCCGCGTCGATCTCCGCCCGCGCGCCGACCGGGAGGCTGAACTGATTGGGCACGTGGCCGAACAAGGCGCCTTGAAAGGCCGGGACGCCGAGCGGGGCGAGATGCTGCTGCAGCACCTCGGATAATGTGAAGCCGCCGTAGGACGGCCCCTTGGCGCGGCAGTCTGTGCACTGGCCGAAGACCACCCCCGCGACGCTGCCGAGGATGCCGGCGAGACTGAGCTGAGTGAGCATCCGGTCGATCCGGTATTCGGCCTCATCCACATCCTCGATGAACAGGATCGCGCCGTCGAAGTTCGGGACATAAGGCGTGCCGACAAGCGAGGTGAGTACCGTCAGATTGCCGCCGAGCAGCCGCCCCTGCGCCTTTCCGCCGCGGAAGGTGCGGGCGCGGCCGGCGCGTTGCACAAGGCGGTCTTCAGTGCCAGGCGGGCTGGCGTAAGTGGGAGCGTTCCCCTCAAAGGCGACGGCGCGGAAGCTTTCCCAGGAAAGCGCGCCCCAGGAACTTGCAGCGTTCGGCCCATGAATGGTGGTGAAGCCGGCCTTCGCGGCAATGGCCATGTGCAAGGCGGTGATGTCGCTGAAGCCGATCAGCAACTTCGGGTTCGCGCGAATGGTTTTCCAGTCCAGATGCGGGAGAATTCGCGCCGAGCCCCAGCCGCCGCGCACTGCGAAAATGGCTCGCACCGAATCGTCGGCGAACATTGCGTTCAGGTCGGCCGCCCGTTCCCGATCCTTACCCGCAAGGTAGCCCCAGCGCGCGGCGAGGTGCGGCGCGGGTTTCGGCACCAGGCCCATCGCCCGGATGCTTTCCACCACTACTGCCAAATCGAACGCATCGTCGGTGAAGCCGGCGGGTTCTATCAGGCCTACCGTGTCCCCTTTTAGAAGCCGGGCGGGCTTGCGGAGCGGCGACGAGGCAGCGACCGCTGGCGTTGGAAGGACGGTCGCCGCAGCGACGGCGGCAAGGCTTTGAAGAGCGGTGCGTCTGGTTTGCATCCCGCATTCTTAGCAGGCGCGGGCGCGTAGGGGAGATGCGAAATCGAGCATGCGGCAATGCCGTTCACTTCGGGGCAGCTTTTGAAAAGCGAGTAATAACAGTTTGCCGTTCGCCCCTTCCCATTTGTGTCCGAAATGGACATAACCGGTGCATCAACAAATGCGGGGGACCGGTTGAATGTCGGACGAACAGCAACAAGCGCAGGGCGACGAGCAGGTCATCACTCTGACCGCCGATATCGTAGCAGCCCATGTCAGCAACAACAGCGTCGCTCTGAACGACCTGCCCGATTTGATCCGGCAAGTGCACACCGCCTTAAAGGGGCTAGGCAGCGCCCCGGTGCAAGAAGCCGACGAAAAGCCGGAGCCGGTTGTTTCGGTGCGTGCGTCGGTCAAACCGGATCATCTCGTCTGCCTTGCTTGCGGGCAAAAGAACAAGATGCTTCGCCGCCACCTGGTGGTCGCCCACGGCATGACCCCCGAACAATATCGCGCAGCCTACGAGCTTCCCAAGACCTACCCCATGGTCGCACCCAATTACTCGGAGCAGCGGGCAACGCTGGCGCGGGCGATCGGGCTCGGCAAGATGCCCCGCACCCCGCGCGGATCCGGGAAGAAGGCGGCCGGACGGAAAAGCGGCCGCTAAGGAGGCCCCACCCTGATGTAACCGAACGGGGGAGAGGGCGCGCCACTCTCCCCTTGAACCTCCTCGGCAAACCCCCGATGTAGGTTTGGCACCGAGAGAGTACAGGGATTTCCATGGATCACGCAGACATCGTCAACGGCCTCGTTCCCATTGTTATCGAGCAATCGAACCGCGGGGAGCGCAGCTTCGACATCTATTCCCGATTGCTGAGGGAGCGCATCGTCTTCGTGACCGGCGGCGTCGAAGACCATATGGCGACTTTGATCACCGCCCAGCTTTTGTACCTGGAGAGCGAGAATCCGAAAAAGGATATCTTTATGTACATCAACTCGCCGGGCGGCGTGGTGACGGCCGGAATGGCAATCCACGACACGATGCAGTACATCCGCCCGCGCGTTGGCACCGTTTGCATCGGCCAAGCCGCGTCGATGGGCAGCTTCCTGCTCGCCGCCGGTGAGCCGGGCATGCGCGTTGCGCTTACCAACGCCCGCATCATGATCCACCAGCCGTCGGGCGGCGCGCAGGGCATGGCCTCTGACATCGAGATCCAGGCGCGCGAGATCCTGCGCATCCGGCACCGGATGAACGAGCTCTACGCCCATTACACCGGCAAGCCGATCGAAGAGATCGAGAAGGCGATGGACCGCGACAAGTTCCTCTCGTCGTCGGAAGCCAAGGAATTCGGCCTGATCGACGAAGTGTTCGAAAAGCGCCCCGGTCCCGTGGACGGCGACACCACGCACCAGGCCGCCGCCGTCTGATTTCCGCCTCCTCCTTCGCTGCGCGAGGGAGGGGGATATGGCATCCGGCGTGGGTGACCGCGCCGCGGTTGCCGCCGCTGTGGCGAGTTCCCACATGTGAAAAAGCGGAAGCGTCCTGTGGCCCCTGACCGGGAACAAAAGGGCGTGCCGAACACTCCCGTCTTTCGCTGTCTTGGCCCCTCGGGGCCGGCGGGTGGAGGCGTTAATCAATAGGCCATTGTAGACGTGCGATAAGCCGGTCTAGGATGGACCCTGTGGCAAAGGGCGCGGGCAGGCGCCTGATAGGAAGATCATGACAAAGCTTAGCGGCAGCGATTCCAAGAGCACTCTCTATTGCTCGTTCTGCGGGAAATCGCAGCACGAGGTGAGGAAGCTCATCGCCGGGCCGACCGTTTTCATCTGCGACGAATGCGTTGAGCTGTGCAACGACATCATCCGCGAGGAGACCAAATCTTCGCTGGTGAAGAGCCGCGACGGCGTTCCGACGCCGCTCGAAATCTGCAACCATCTCGACGATTATGTGATTGGTCAGAGCCATGCCAAGCGCGTGCTCTCCGTCGCCGTCCACAACCATTACAAGCGCCTGGCGCACGGTTCCAAGGGCGGCGAGGTCGAACTTTCCAAGTCGAACATCCTGCTCGTCGGACCGACCGGCTGCGGCAAGACCCTGCTTGCCCAGACGCTTGCGCGCCTTCTCGACGTGCCCTTCACCATGGCGGACGCGACCACGCTGACCGAGGCCGGATATGTCGGCGAGGATGTCGAGAACATCATCCTGAAGCTGCTCCAGGCCTCCGACTACAATGTCGAGCGGGCCCAGCGCGGGATCGTTTACATCGACGAAATCGACAAGATCAGCCGCAAGTCGGACAATCCGTCGATCACCCGCGACGTGTCGGGCGAGGGCGTCCAGCAAGCGCTGCTGAAGCTGATGGAAGGCACTACCGCCTCGGTTCCCCCGCAGGGCGGGCGCAAGCATCCGCAGCAGGAATTCCTGCAGGTCGACACGACCAACATCCTCTTTATCTGCGGCGGCGCCTTTGCGGGCCTCGAGAAGATCATTGCGGACCGTTTGCAGGGCAAGTCGATCGGCTTCGGCGCGTTCGTTGCCGCGCCGGAAGAGCGCCGCACCGGCGAGATCCTGCGTCAGGGCGAGCCTGACGACCTGTTGAAGTTCGGCCTCATTCCCGAATTCGTCGGGCGTCTGCCGGTGATTGCGACGCTTGAGGATCTGGACGAGATTGCTTTGGTCAAGATTTTGCGCGAGCCCAAGAACGCGCTCGTCAAACAATACGCCAAGCTGTTCGACATGGAGGACGTGAAGCTGTCCTTCACCGACGAAGCGATGATCGCCGTCGCCAAGAAGGCGATCGAGCGCAAGACGGGCGCACGCGGGCTGCGCTCTATCCTCGAGAACATCCTGCTCGACACCATGTTCGACCTGCCGTCCATGGACGGGGTGGATGAGGTGATGATTGACAAGGATGTCGTCGAAGGGCGGAAAGAGCCGGTGCGGATTTACGCCAAGAAAGCGGCCGAAGACGCCGCCTGAGGCGCGGCTTTTCCGCTTCGCGCTTTGACAATAGGCTGAGCGTGGCTTCCGTCCGGCCGCCGTGCTGGTTAGAGGTCGGCGGTGCTTAGCCTTTCCCATACCGCCGCAGCCGTTCTGGCGCTGACCTGCGCGGCATGGCTGTGCGTGGCGGTGTGGGCGACTTTGCGCGGGCTTCGGCTGGCGCGCGAGGGGCGGGCGCTGCGCGACGAGGCGGGGCGGTCGGAGGCGTTTCTTGCTGTCGCGCCGGCGGTGCCGCTTCTCGTGGCGCCCGATGCTTCCATTCACATGTCGCGGCGGCTGGCGCACCTGCTTGGGCTTGCGGAGCCGGTGACGAGCTTCGAAGGTCTTCACAGCCGGGAGCAGGGGCTGGCGCAGGCGGATGCGGAAGCGCTGGAGCAAGCGGTGCAGGCCAGCGCCCGCACGGGGGCGGCGTTCACGCTGATGCTTCGCCCGCAAGGGTCGGCGCGGCTGCTGCTTGTTCGAGGTGCGCCCGCGCCCGCGCCGGCCGCCGAGGGTTCCGTGCTGCTCTGGTTCCTGGACGAAACGGAAGGCGAGGAACGGCGCGTAGCGCTTGCCGAGCGCGCGGACCGGCTTGCATCCGGGCTCGAAGCGCTCTCCGGGCTGGTCGAGGCGGCGCCGTTCCCGATCTGGCACCGCGGGCCCGATCTCAGCCTGGCGATGGTCAACAGCGCGTACGTGGCCGCGGTCGAGGCTGACAGCGCCGCTTCGGTGGTTGCACAGGGTGTGGAGCTGATCGACGACGACAAGGATCGCGCGATCCGCGAGGCAACCGCCATCCGCGACAGCGGCGAGGCGCTGATCCGAACAGTGCCGGCAACGATCGGCGGCGAGCGGCGAACGATGCGGGTGGTGGAAGTCCCGCTCGGCACCGCAGGCGTCGCGGGCTACGCGATCGACGTCGAGGACCGCGAGCAGGCGCGCGCGGACCTCGCCCGTTTCGTCCGTGCCCAGCGCGACATGCTCGACCGCCTGTCCGCGGGCGTCGCGCAGTTCGGGCCGGACCGGTCGCTGATTTTCTTCAACCAGCCCTTTGCCCGCATGTTCGCGCTTCGCCCGGAGACGCTGACCGAGCGGCCGGAATTCGATCGCTTGCTCGACCAATTGCGCGAGGCCGGCAACGTGCCGGAGGTGCGCGATTATCCCGAGTGGCGGAGCGAGCGGTCGCGTTGGTTCACCGAGGCCTTGGTGGCGCAGGAAGAGGACTGGCTGCTGCGCGGTGGGCGCCACCTGCGCGTCGTCGGGCAGCCGCTCCCGGACGGGGGTTTGCTCTTGATCTTCGAGGATCGCACCGAGCAGCTCCAGCTCGCCTCGGCGCGCGACACCCTGCTTCGGGTGCGCGCGGCGACCTTCGACAACCTCTTCGAAGCGATCGGCGTCTTCGCCTCCGACGGGCGACTGCAGCTCTGGAACAACCGTTTCAGGGAGCTGTGGCAGTTCGACGAGGAGCAGCTTGCGCTTCACCCACGCATCGACGGTCTGACGACGCATATCGGCAAGAAATTGAAGAACCCCGGCCACGCCAGCCTTGTGCGCGAACTGGTGCGCAACGCAACAATGGAGCGCAAGCAGCGCAACGGCCGCGTGTCCTTCATCGATGGCCGAGAGTTCGAATTCGCCGCGGTGCCGCTGCCGGACGGCAATGCGCTTTTCACCATGCTCGACGTCACCGCGAGCCGGACCGTCGAAGCAGCGCTTCGCGAGCGGACCACGGCGCTGGAGGAAGCGGACCGCCTGAAGACGGCGTTCGTGTCGAACATGAGCTACGAGCTTCGCACGCCTTTGACTTCGATCGGGGGCTTCGCGGAGATGCTGTCGGGCGGCTATGGCGGCGCCTTGCCCGAGACGGCCGTCGACTACGTTGCGGCGATCCTCGATTCTGTGGCGCGGCTCAGCGCGATGATCGACAACGTGCTGGACCTTACGCAGAGCGACAGCGGCAGCCTTCTCCTTGCCGAGGACGAGGTGGATATCGCGGCGATGTGCGAGGCGGCGGCAGGCGACTTCGCCGAGGTGGCGCAGCGCAAGTCGATCGACCTCGCCGTGAAGATCGAGCGGCAGGCCGGCAGCCTGACCGGCGATCGCCGCCGGCTGCGCCAGGTGCTCGACAACGTCCTCAAGAACGCGCTCGCCTACACCGACGACGGCGGGCGGGTGCTGCTCCACGCCGGCGGTACGCGCAAGGAGGCGGAGATCACCGTGTCCGACAACGGCCGGGGCATCGCCGCCGCAGACCAGGCGCGGGTGTTCGACCGCTTCAATCGCGCCCAGTCACCGGAAGGCGGCGGCGACGCGGCGCTCGGCCTTGGTCTGCCGCTCGCGCGGCAGTTCGTGGAAGCTCATGGCGGGCGGATCGAGCTCGTCTCGAAGCCCGGACAGGGCACCACCGTCACCATCCGCCTGCCGCGCAGCCGGTGATCCGCCTCGTCGGGCCAGAGGAGACGGAAGCGTTCGGGCGTTCGTTCGCGCCGCTGCTCCGCCCCGGCGAGGTGATCGCGTTGTTCGGCGATCTCGGGGTGGGGAAAACCACCTTCGCGCGCGGGCTGCTGCGCGGGCTCGGCTTTCAAGGTGAGGTGGCGAGCCCGACCTTTCCGATCGTCCAGCCTTATGAGGAACTGGCGTTGCCGGTGTGGCATGTCGATCTTTACCGGATCGAGGCGCCGGAGGAGATCGAGGAGCTTGCCCTGGAGGAGGTGCTGGATGACGGCGCTCTGCTTCTGGAGTGGCCCGAGCGGATGGGCGCCGCGCTCTGGCCCCACGCGCTGCGGCTCACCCTGGATAGAGACGGCGAGGGCGCACGCCGCTTGACAGCGCAAGTCCCCCCCGCTTGGGAAAAAAGATGGCCGCCCCGATGACTCCGCCCGCAGCGGCACCCGATTTCTTGAGCGAACATAGCTGGGGAGGGGCGGAAATCCGCCCGCTTGCCGGCGATGCCAGCTTTCGCCGCTACTTCCGAGTCCACCGCGCAGACGGCACCACCGCAGTGCTGATGGACGCGCCGCCGGACAAGGAGGATATCGGCCCCTTCCTGAAGGTCGCCGGCCACTTGCTCGACCGGGGCTTCGCGCCGCCGCGTCCGCTGGCGATCGACCGGACGCGCGGGCTGCTTTTGCTCGAAGATTTCGGCGACGACCGCGTCGGCCCGCTTCTCCAGCGTGCGCCGGAGCAGGAGCGGCCGATCTATGAGGGCGCAGTGGACATCCTCGCGCGCCTGCACGAGCAGCCGTCGCCGGAGGACATACCGCCCTACGACGACCCGGCTATGGCGCGGGAAGTGGCGTTGTTCACCGACTGGTATGCGCCCGCTGTCGAGATCGAGGCGGAGGAGGCGTCGTTCCTCGACGCGTGGCGGCAGGTGTGGGCGGACGTTGCGCAAGTCGCGGCAGAGCAGCCGGTGATGGTGCTTCGCGACTACCATGCCGACAATCTGATGGTGCTTCCGGGGCTTGGGCAGCTTGGCCTGCTCGATTTTCAGGACGCGCTTGCCGGGCACGCGGCCTACGACCTCGTCTCGCTGCTCCAAGACGCCCGCCGTGACGTGGCGCCGGAGCTCGAGGCCGAGATGCTGGAGCGTTACGCCGCTGCGGCCAATGTCGCCGATCCGGAGCGTTTCCGCGCCCATTACGAAATCCTCGGCGCGCAGCGGAATACCAAGATACTCGGCATCTTCACCCGGCTGTGGAAGCGGGACGGCAAGGCGCATTACCTGCCGCTTCAGCCGCGGGTGTGGGGCTACCTCGAGCGCAACCTCGCCCACGCCGCGCTCGGCCCGGTGCGCGACTGGTTCGACGCGCATGTGCCGAACGAAAAGCGCGCCGCCGCCTGGGACGCCGCCGCGTGAGCCGTTACCGCCGGCCGCTTGCGCTTCGCCCCGAACCTGCGGGGAGCGTGCCGGAAGTAGCGATGGTGCTCGCCGCCGGCCTCGGCAAACGGATGCGGCCGTTGACCAACGACCGGCCGAAGCCGCTCGTCGAGGTCGCCGGGCAGAGCCTGATCGACCATTGCTTCGACCGGCTGCGCGCGGCGGGGGTGAAGAAGGCCGTGGTCAATGCCCATTACCTTGCCGACGTGCTCGAAGATCATCTCAACCACCGCGTGCAAGGCATTGAAACAATTGTCTCCGACGAGCGCGAACAGCTTCTGGAGACTGGCGGCGGGCTGATCAAGGCGCTGCCGTTGATCGATGCCGACCCGTTCCTTGTGGTGAATAGCGACAACCTTTGGATCGACGGGCCGGTCGACAGCCTCCGCCTGCTTGCGTCCGGCTGGGACGATGCCCGGATGGACGCCCTGCTGCTGCTCGTGCCGCTGGCGCGTGCGCATTGTCATAAGGGGCAGGGGGACTTTCATATGAGCCCCGCCGGGCAGCTTCGCCGCCGCAAGACGGGCAGCGTTGCGCCGTTCGTGTTCACCGGCATTCAGATCATGTCGAAGCGCCTCCTCGCGGGCGAGCATCCGGAGGGGCCCTTTTCCACCAACATCTTCTGGGACCAGGCGATTGCGCAGGGGCGCTTGTTCGGCGTGGTCCACCAGGGCCTTTGGTTCGACGTCGGCGCGCCGGAAAACATCGCGAAAACCGAAGACGTATTGGCCGGCGCCTGAAACCCGCTAGGGTTCCTCGCGTGACCGCCACCCGCCCTTCCGTTTACACGATCCCGCCGCACCGCTCGTTCGCAGACGCGCTTGCCGCCGGGCTGATCGCGCAGTTCGGAGCGGAGAAAACCGGCCTTGCCCAGGGAATGGTGCTTGTCCCCAACAACCGCGCGGCGCGGGCGATCTCCGAAGCGTTCGTGCGGCGCTCCGGGGGCGGCCTGCTGCTTCCGCGCCTGGTGCCGATCGGCGATGCCGATGTCGAGGAACGCCTGGGCGGCGCGCTGGAGCCGGTGGGGGAGGGGGAGCCGCTTCCCCCCGCCATCGAGCCGGTGCGGCGGCAATTTCTGCTGGCGCGTCTGGTTGAGCAGCATGTCGAGGGCGTGACGGGAGCGGAGGCGCTTCGGTTGGCGCAGGACCTTGCGCGCACGCTCGACCAGCTGCTGATCGAGGAGATCGATCCGGCGCGGCTTCGCGATTTTGCGTCGGACCTGCCGGACCTGTCGATCCACTGGCAGGCATCCTTGTCGCGGCTTGGCGTCATTCTCGACCGCTGGCCGAGGATGCTCGCCGACATGGGGTGGATCGACGCGGCCGATCGGCGCAACCGGGTGCTTCGGGCGGTGGCGGCGCGGTGGCGGGAGCAGCCGCCGCGCGGCTTCGTTTGCGCCGCCGGTATCACCACCGGCGCGCCGGCGATTGCGCGCGTGCTTCGGGTGGTGTCGCGGCTCCCCAACGGTTCGGTGGTGATTCCCGGCCTGGACCTTCAGCTTCCGCAAGGGGAGTGGGAGGCGCTTGGGCCGCATGAGCCGGATGAAGTGACCGGCCGCCGCCGAGCGGCGCTGGAGACGCACCCGCAATTCCATCTCAAGCTGCTGCTCGACCGGATGGGCGTGGCGCGGGGCGAGGTCGAGCGGTGGCGCTGGGGCGGCGGACGCGACGCACCGGCAGTGCGAAGCCGGGCCATCGCCAACGCAATGACTCCGGCCGCCTTTACCAGCCGCTGGCAATCGCTGCCGGCGGCCGAGCGTCGGCTGACGGGCGTGCGGGCGCTGGAGCTTTCCGATCCGGCGGAGGAGGCGCAGACGATCGCCATCGCGCTTCGCGAGGCGCTGGAAGTGCCGGAACGGACGGCGGCTTTGGTCACGCCGGATCGCAACCTCGCGCGGCGGGTGTCGGCGCACCTCAAGCGCTGGGGGATCGAGGCGGACGACAGCGCCGGCCGGCCTTTGTCGCAGACTCCGCCGGGCGCCTTCATTCTTGCGCTTGCCCAGGCGGCGGCGGAGCAGTTCGCGCCGGTGCCGCTGCTTGCTCTGCTCAAGCACCCGCTGGCGCGCAAGGGGGAGGAGCGGCTCGCCTGGCTGGAAGGCGCGCGGGCGCTCGACCTTGCGCTGCGCGGGCCGCGCCCGGGGGCGGGGCTGGATGGGATTACGGAGCATCTTGCGAACGCGACGGGCCGCGAGGCTGCCATCCGGCAGGCGGCATTGCCCTGGTGGCGGGAGGCGGCTCAGCTGCTTCGTCCTCTGGAGCGGGCGTTCGCAGGGGGCGACGCGAACCTCGGCGCACTGCTTGCCGCGCTGCGCGAGACGGCATCGCGTCTGTCGTCCGACCTGGTTTGGGCGGGGCCGGCGGGGCGGAGTGCCGCGGAACTGTTCACCGAGATCGAAGAGGCGGCGCCGCTTGGGCCGGACGGGATCGGAAGCGGCGCCATCGGTCCGGCGCTTGAGCAATTGATGCACGACGTCGCGGTGCGGCCGCCCTACGGGCAGCATCCGCGGCTGTTTATCTGGGGCCTGCTCGAAGCGCGGCTTCAGCAGGCCGATCTGATGATCCTGGCCGGCCTCAACGAGGGCACCTGGCCGGCGCTGCCGACGCCCGATCCCTGGCTTGCGCCGCGGCTGCGCAAGGAGCTTGGGCTGCCGGGGCTTGAGCGGCGCATCGGCCTGGCCGCGCACGATTTCGCCTCGGCGCTGGGCGGGCGGCAGGTGCTGGTCACGCGGGCGCGGCGCGACGCGCGGGCGCCGGCGATTGCGTCGCGCTTTTGGCTGCGGCTTGAGGCGATGACCGGCGGCGTCACACGCTCGCACGCCCACAAGGCCTGGGCGCGCGCGATCGACCGTCCGGCGACGTACGCTCCGGCCGCGCGACCGGCGCCGCAGCCGCATCCCGACCTGCGGCCGCGCAAGATTTCGGTGACGGAAGTGGACCGGCTGAAGGCCGATCCTTTCGCATTCTACGCGCGCAAGATGCTTCGGCTTGGGCCGCTCGACGTGCCCGATGCCGATCCGGGCCCAGCGTGGCGCGGGACGGCGGTGCATGCGGTGCTGGAAGCGTGGATGAAGGACGATGCGTGCGATCCGGCGCTGCTTCGCCCGCGCGCCGAGCGGCTGCTTGCCGAAACGGGCGCGCACCCGCTGATGCGCGCGCTTTGGCAGCCGCGGCTCCTCGAAGCGATCGACTTCATTGCGGCGGAGGTGGAGCGCAACTCCGCCGCCGGGCGGCTTCCGCTTAAGGCGGAGGCGTGGGGGGAGACGGTGGCCTCGGGGGTGACGCTGCAAGGCATGGCCGATCGGATAGACCGGCTGGGCGATGGCAGCCTCGCAATCGTCGATTACAAGACCGGCACGCCGCCGGGGCCGAAGGCGGTGGGCGAGGGCTATTCGATGCAGCTTGGGCTACTCGGGCTGATCGCCGAGCGCGGCGGCATCCGCGACGTGGAGGGGGAACCCGGCTGCTTCGAATATTGGTCGCTTGCGAAGAAGAACGGCAAGATCGGCTTCGTGACCAGCCCGGTGGGCGGGCGCACCGGCTTCGACCCGGCCGAGTTCACCACGCTCGCCGCGCGCAACTTCATTGCCGCGGCCGAGCAGTGGCTGATCGGATCGGCGCCGTTCATCGCCAAGCTGCACCCGGAATATTCGCCCTACGGCGAATATGACCAGCTGATGCGGCTCGACGAATGGTACGGGCGGGAGGTCTAGCCGCGTTCGCCGGCGCGCGAGGCGAGCTGGATGCGCCGCTGCGGGAGTGCCGACGCGCCGCCACGGCCCTGGATGCAGCGGTCCTGCACCGCGCCCGAGCAGCGCGGGTAAGCCGTGTCGGCGCGCGCCATGCGCGGCGCGGCGGCGGGGGCCGGCGCGGCGACGGGGGCGGACTTCGCGACTGGTGCGGGAGCGGGAGCGGCGAGGACCGACGAGAGTTCGCCTTCCTTGGCGTCCCCGGGCACGTTTGCGGCGACCAGGAACAGGCCGGCGGCACCGGCGAGCAGGATCAGTTTCTTCATTCGGGTTCCTCCTTAAGGAGCGTCAACGAACAACGTGGTGAATCGGTTCTTCACCGTTACGACATTCGTTAACGAACGAACAGCCGCCGCAGGAACAACGTCTCCACCTCCCGGCGGAGGTCGTTGTTCTGCTTCTTGAGGAAGCCGTGGCCCTCGTCGTCGAAGACAACGTACCACGTCTCGACGCCGCTTTTGCGAAGCCGTTCCACCACCTGATCGGATTCCGATTTTGGGACACGCGGGTCGTTGGCGCCCTGCATCACCAGCATCGGCTTGCCGATCTTGCCGACTTTGGCGAGCGGCGAGATGCGCTCAAGCACTGTGCGCATCGCCGGCACCCGCTCGTCGCCATATTCGGCGCGGCGATTGTCGCGGCGATAGGCTTCGGTGTTCTGCAAGAAAGAAATCCAGTTGCTGATGCCGTAGCGCTCGACGCCGCCGACGAGCCGGTCGCTATAATGGGTCATCACCGCAAGCGACATGTAGCCGCCATAGGATTGGCCGTAGACGGCGACGCGGCTGGCATCGAGATCGGGCTGCGCAGCGATCCAGTCAAGAAGCGCGCCGATGTCCTTCACGCTGTCCTCGCGCTTCTCGGCATTGTCGAGGTTGAGGTAGTTCTTGCCGTAGCCTTCGCTGCCCCGGACGTTGGGCAGGATTACCGTGGCGCCCAATTGGTCGGCGAAATATTGCGCGCCCGGGTTCCAGCCGGGGCGAGTCTGCGCTTCCGGGCCGCCGTGGATGTCCATGATCACCGGCGTGCGAACGCCCGGCGCGACGCTGCGGGGACGGTAGACGAAGGCGGGGACGGAGAGGCCGTCGAACGAGCGGAAGCGGATCAGCTTCGGTTCGGCCAGGCGCGCGGGATCCAGGCCGCCAAGCTCCGAGTGGGTCCAACGGGTGAGACGGGCGTCTTTCAGGTCCCACACCCAGACGTCGCCGGCAGTGGTCGCGCTGGTCATCGAGACCGCCAGCCGCTTGCCGTTCGGCGAAAAGCCCATGCCGGTGAGGACGCCGCGCGGCAGGCTCGGCGCCTTCAGGGCGCGGCCGCTGCGCAGGTCCTTGAGCATCAGCTTCGAGAAGCCGTCTTCGTTGATCACGTAGGCAAGGGTGCGGCCGTCGTCGGAAAGCTCGAAGCTTTCCACTTCCCACGGCGTCTCGCCGGAGAGCGTAGTGCTCCGGCCGTTTGCAACGTCGATCCGCACCAGGCGGCGCAGGTCGCTTCCCTGATCGGTGATGACCAGGATCGAGCGGCCGTCCGGCGAGAAGCGCGGTTCAAGGAAGCGCGCCGGTTCGGCGGTGAAGGGAAGCTCTCGCGCTTCGCCGGTGGCGAGATCCAAGACGGCCAAGCGCATCTCGCGGTTGGAGATCCCGCGGCTGATCAAGGCGCGGCGGCCGTCCGCGGATATCGCTTCGGGGGTGATTGCGCCCTTGCCCTGGTAGACGAGGCGCCGGGCCGCCGGATTGGCCGGATCGGCGGCAAAGATCGCGTAATCGGACGAGCCCTTCAGCGCCCGCGACCAGAGCAGAAGCCGGCCGTTCTTGCTGAACACCGGCGCCTGGTTGCGCGTGCCGGCCTCGGTGAGCTGAACGGGTTCGCCGCTGAGGCCCGCAGCGTAAAGCTGGAACCATTCGTCGCCGCCCGTGTCCCGGGAGAAGAGGTAGCGGCTTGTGCCGGGAATCGTCCACGCGCCGGAGACCGGCTCGTTGAAGAAAGTGAGCTGGGTGCGGTCGGCGCCCGGCGCAGCGACTCGGTGGATCTGGCGGGTGGCGCCGAAGCGGGTGCCGATCAGTATGGAGCCGTCGGGCAGCCAATCCTCGAACGTCGCTTCGCGGTAGTTCTGGTAGCGCTGCACCGCTTGGGCGACGTCCGCGGGCACCGCCGGAACATTCTGAAGCGTGGCGCTGCCGACCTGCCGGGTCTGCACCGGCCTTTGGGCAAGGGCTGGCGCGGCGGCGGAGAGGAGAAGAAGCGCGGCGAGCGGTCGAAGCATGTGGAAACTCCAGCAGTGGCGGCGGGCGTTTCCATGCGCGCGGGGCGAACAAAAGAAAAGCGCCCCGGCCGATGGGGCCGAGGCGCTGTTTCTTTGGCTGGAGCCGAGACCGGCTTAGCGGCAGCGGCGGTTGCTGATCACATTGCGCTGCACGTGGCGGCCGAGCAGGGCACCGACGGCCGCGCCGAGCACGGTGCCGGTGGTGCGGCTGCCATGCTTGTCGATCTCGCGGCCGACCAAGGCGCCTGCCGCGCCGCCGACTACCAGGCCGACGGTGCCGTTCGGCTTGCGGCAGTAGGTGCGGCCGTCCGATCCGCGCCACTGCTGCGCCTGGTGCTGGTGGTAGGTGCGGGTCTGGTGCGCGAAGGCCGGAGCCGGAGTCATCGCGACGGGAACGGCGAGGGTGGCGGCGCTAAGGGCCAGGATCATCTTACGCATGGAAACACTCCTTGAACTTGATGAGGAGTGTCTAAGCCGATTCGCTTGAGCCTAAACTGAACCCGACGGAAAGGTGAGGTTCACCAAAGCCTTAGCCGTTCGAGCCGTGGCCGCCTTTGTTGCGGCGGTTGGCGTAGAGCAAGGCGGCGACGATCGCGGCGGAGCCGATGCCGATCGCCGCGCCGGTGACGAGGTGCTTGCCCCGCTTGCCCGCCGAGGCCGCTTCGGAATGCGCACGCGCCTGCGCGGAAACGGCGGCGGCCGAACCGCCCGACACCTCCTTCTTGTTGTCGCCGCCGCCGGTGCTGCCGGAGCCGGAGCCGACATTCGCGTCGGAGGGGAATTGCGGTTCGCGGGCCATTTACGTGCTCCATCTTCTAAGTTGGAGCCTTCCTAGCGGGCGATGCGGCAGTGCCTCAAGCGCTGTCTGCCGCGCGCTGTGACCTCATTTCAGCCTTTTTCTCTGCGGAAAGGCGCAAAAGGCTTGATTCAAGCGGCTTTTCCTGATTCTGTGACAGCGCGATGGCAATGGGGCGGAGCACAGTTGAAACGATCAAGCGGGCAGCCCTACCGGCGCTCGCGATTCTGATCATCGCCAACTTCCTCGGCTATGCGATCGTCGGCTCGAACGGCGTGATGAGCTGGGGCGATTACCGCCGCATGAAAACCGAAAAGCAGGTCGAACTTGCGCAGCTCAACGGCGAGCGCGCGCGCCTTGCCCAGCGCTCCAGCCTGCTCGATCCGCGCAACACCGATCCGGACATGGCCGACGAAATGGTCCGCCGCGATCTTGGCCTCACCCGGCCCGACGAAGTGATCATCCCGCTCCGCGACTGATCGCTTACCGTCGTTTCTTTCAAGCCCGATCCCCGCCTGCGGCACAAGTTGCGCGGGCCCGCGTTTGCCGCCATAGACCCCGCCCAGAGTCTCCGCGAAAGCGGACCCCGCAAGGACAGGAAAGCCTCACAGTGGCAAAGGCAGCAAAGCGCGCCAGCGACGACACCGCTTCAACCCCGCCGACCCCTAATCGCGAGCGCCCGCCGGAGCCCCAGCGCCATCAGGCGAGCCGCGAGGAGCTTCTCGAATATTACCGCCAGATGCTGCTCATCCGCCGCTTCGAGGAGCGCGCCGGGCAGCTTTACGGCCTCGGCCTGATCGGCGGTTTTTGCCACCTTTATATCGGCCAGGAAGCAGTCGCGGTGGGGCTCCAGTCGGCGCTCGAGGTCGGCAAGGATTCGGTGATCACCGGCTACCGCGACCATGGCCACATGCTCGCCTACGGAATCGATCCGAGCGTGATCATGGCCGAGCTGACCGGCCGCGAAGCCGGCATCTCGCGCGGCAAGGGCGGATCGATGCACATGTTCAGCGTCGACCACCGCTTCTACGGCGGGCACGGCATTGTCGGCGCGCAGGTCAGCCTCGGCACCGGCTTGGCGTTCAAGCACAAATATGCCGGCGACGGCGGCGTCTGCCTTGCCTATTTCGGCGACGGCGCGGCGAACCAGGGCCAGGTTTATGAAAGCTTCAACATGGCCGAGCTGTGGAAGCTTCCGATCATCTACGTGATCGAAAATAACCAATACGCCATGGGCACCAGCGTCAACCGAGCCTCGGCCGAGGACCAGCTCTACAAGCGCGGCGAAAGCTTTCGCATTCCGGGCATCCAGGTCGACGGCATGGACGTGCTCGCGGTGCGCGGCGCGGCAACGACGGCGCTGGAATGGGTGCGCGCCGGCAAGGGGCCGATCCTGCTGGAGCTCAAGACCTACCGCTACCGCGGGCATTCGATGTCCGATCCGGCCAAGTACCGCTCGCGCGACGAAGTGCAGGCGGTGCGTGACAAGTCCGATCCCATTGAAGCGGTGAAGCGCGAGCTTGCCGCCGCGGGCGTGGAAGAAGCCGAGCTCAAGAAGCTCGACGGCGAGATCAAGCGCATCGTCGCCGAAGCGGCCGACTTCGCGGAGCAATCGCCGGAGCCGAACCCGGCTGAACTTTACACCGATGTTTTGGTCGAGACCTACTGATGCCGATCGAGCTTAAGATGCCCGCCCTTTCCCCGACCATGGAGGAAGGCACTCTCGCCAAGTGGCTGGTCAAGGAAGGCGACACCGTCTCTTCCGGGACGCTGCTGGCCGAGATCGAGACCGACAAGGCGACGATGGAGTTCGAGTCCATCGACGAGGGTGTCGTCGCCAAGATCCTGGTGCCGGAAGGCACCGACGAAGTGAAGGTCGGGACGGTGATCGCCATTCTCGCCTCCGAGAGCGAGGATGCGGAGAGCGCCGTCGCCGGTGGGTCTCATGAAGTCGCCTCCAATGCGGACAACGGCGCTGGCATCGCCGCGTCTCCGGCGGAGGAAGCGCAGGCGCAGCAATCCACGGTCGCCGCCAAGCCTAAGGAAGGCGAGGCTCCGGCCAGTTTGGCTGTCGAGCCGGAAGTGCCGGAAGGCACCGAACTCGTCCGCACCACCGTGCGCGAGGCGCTTCGCGACGCGATGGCGGAGGAAATGCGCTCCGACGACCGCGTGTTCGTGATGGGCGAGGAAGTCGCCGAATATCAGGGCGCGTACAAGGTTACGCAGGGCCTGCTTGAGGAGTTCGGCGCCCGGCGCGTGATCGACACGCCGATTACGGAATATGGCTTTGCCGGCGTCGGGACCGGCGCGGCGATGGGCGGTCTTCGGCCGATCATCGAATTCATGACGTTCAACTTCGCCATGCAGGCGATCGACCACATCATCAACTCGGCGGCCAAGACCAACTACATGTCCGGCGGCCAAATGCGCTGCCCGATTGTGTTCCGCGGGCCTAACGGCGCCGCCAGCCGGGTCGGCGCGCAGCACAGCCAGAATTTCGGGCCGTGGTACGCCAACGTGCCGGGCTTGATCGTGATTGCGCCTTATTCCGCAGCGGACGCCAAGGGGCTTTTAAAGGCGGCGATCCGCAGTCAGGACCCCGTCGTATTCCTGGAGAACGAGCTTCTCTACGGCCAAAGCTTCGACGTGCCGAAGCTCGACGATTACGTGCTGCCGATCGGCAAGGCGCGGATCGCGCGCGAGGGTAAGGACGTCACCCTGGTCAGCTATTCGATCGGAGTCGGGGTGGCGCTCGATGCGGCGGCGAAGCTTGCCGAGGAAGGCGTGGATGCCGAGGTGATCGACCTTCGCACGCTTCGCCCGCTCGACAAGGAGACGGTGCTGAAGAGCCTCGCGAAGACCAACCGCATGGTTTGCGTGGAGGAAGGCTGGCCGGTTTGCTCGATTTCTTCCGAGATCATGGCGATCGCCATGGAAGAAGGCTTCGACGATCTCGACGCGCCGGTGCTTCGGGTAACCGACGAGAACGTGCCGCTGCCTTATGCCGCCAACCTCGAGAAGCTGGCGCTGATCACCGTCGACAAGGTCGTCGAGGCGGTTCGGAAGGTGTGTTACCGCTGAGCCGCCGGGTGAGGCGCGGCCATGGCTGAGCTCGACCGGGACCGTTTTCTTGCGCTGAGCTACGTGCCCGCCCGCGCGCGGCCGGCGGTGGAGGCGCTGTGGCGGCTCGATGCGACGCTTGGCGCGGTGCTGACCAGCGGCCGCGATCCGCTGATCAGCCAGATCAAACTTGCCTGGTGGCGCGACGCCCTGGAGGGGCTCGGCAGCGGCCGTCCTCCCGCCGAGCCGGCGCTGGAGGCGGTGGCGGCCCACGTGTTGCCGCTGGGTTTTGCGGGCGCCGAGCTGGCAACGATGGAGGCGGGCTGGACGCTGCTTCTCACGCCCGATCCGCTAACCCCCGACGAACTCGCCCGCTATTCTTTGGAGCGCGGCGGGCGTCTGTTCGGGTTCACCGCGCGGGCTCTGGGCGGGGAGGAGAGCGACGTCGTGCGCGCGGGAGGCGAGGCTTGGGCGCTGATCGACCTCGCCCGTCACAGCGGAAGCGAAGTGGATGCGCAGGCGGCCGTCGCGGCTGCGCGCGAGCGGGGCATGGGCAAGTGGCCGGCGCGGCTGCGGCCCTTGGGAATGCTTGCCGCGCTTGCCGCGCGCGATGCGGAGCGGGGCGCGGGAAACTGGGAGGAGCCGGGCGCGCCGCCGCGCATGCTGCGCATGCTTCGCCACCGCCTCACCGGACGCTGACGCCGTTTCGGATTCTTTTCGCGACCGAAATGGACAAAATGGAGGACTAACCTCTTCTCACGCCCAAGAGAGGGGAGGGACCATGCTTCGTTTCGCCGTCGGCGCCGCGTCCGCCATGCTGCTGGTCATTGCCGGCTTTTTCATCTGGAAGGGCCAGGCGCAAAGTGAGGACCCGGTGCCGCCGCCGCCACGCGCCCGCCTTGCCGCCTCTGAAACGACGCTATCCTTCCCGCGCAGCATCAAGGGCCTGCCGCCCGCGCCGCAAGCTACCGAAAAGAGCAAGGAAGAGAAACGCTTCGCCCGCGCCGACCGCAACGAGGACGGGCGGATTACCTTAGACGAACTGTTCGAGCCGAGGCGCAAGGCCTTCGCCAAGCTCGACGGCAACGGCGACGGCCGCCTGAGCTTTGAGGAATGGGCGACCAGCACCACGGAGAAGTTCAAGAAAGCGGATGCAGACCGCTCGGCGTGGCTCAGCCCACGGGAGTATGAGTCAACGAAGCCGAAGACGAAGCCGAAACCGAAGTGTCGCTGCTGACGCCCATCCAGCCCTTCAACGCTTCTTCCGCGCGGCTGGTATAGAGACGCTTGCGGTCGGCTTTTTTTGTTTTGCCGTCGATGGGGGGGAAGAGGCCGAAGTTTACGTTCATCGGCTGGTAGAGGTCCGCTTCCGCGCCGCCGGTGATGTGGCCGAGGAGGGCGCCCAACGCGGTTTCGAGCGGCGGGGTGGCGAGGTCTTCGCCGCTAAGTTCCGCGGCGGCGAAGCGGCCGGCCATGAGGCCGACGGCGGCGGATTCGACATAGCCTTCGCAGCCGGTGATCTGGCCGGCGAAGCGGATGTTCGGTGCATTCTTGAGCCGCAGGGTGCGGTCCAAGAGCTGCGGCGAGTTGATGAAGGTGTTGCGGTGGAGGCCTCCAAGCCGCGCGAACTCGGCATTCTGAAGCCCAGGAATGGTGCGGAACAAGCGGACCTGCTCGGCATATTTGAGCTTCGTCTGAAAGCCGACCATGTTCCACAAGGTGCCGAGCGCATTGTCCTGGCGGAGCTGGACCACGGCATAAGGCCAGCGGCCGGTGCGCGGATTGTCGAGGCCGACCGGCTTCATCGGCCCGTAGCGCAGGGTATCGACGCCCCGCGACGCCATCACCTCGATCGGCATGCAGCCTTCAAAGTAGGGGGTGTTCTTTTCCCACTCGCGAAACTCGGTCTTTTCCCCGTCCAGCAGGCCCTGGTGGAAGGCGAGGTATTGCTCCTTGTCCATGGGGCAGTTGATATAGTCCTTGCCGCCTTTGTCCCAGCGCGCGGCCATCCAGCAGATGTCCATGTCGATGCTTTCATGGTGCACGATGGGCGCGATGGCGTCGAAGAAAGCGAGCGCGTCGGAGCCGGTGGCGGCGCCGATCGACTCGGCAAGCTTCATCGCGGTGAGCGGGCCCGTGGCGACGATGGTGGAGCCGGAGGAGGGGAGGGCGTCCACCCGCTCGCGGACGATCTCGATATTCGGGTGGGCGGCCAGCCGCTCGGTCACGGCGGCCGAGAAGCCGTCGCGGTCGACGGCGAGGGCGGAGCCGGCCGGCACCTTGTGGAGGTCCGCCATCGCCATGATCAGCGAATTGAGCGAGCGCATCTCCGCGTGCAGCAGCCCGACGGCGTTGCGCTCGGCATCGTCCGAGCGGAAGCTGTTCGAGCAGACGAGCTCGGCGAGGTGGTCGGTGTGGTGCGCCGGCGTCATCTCGCCGCCGCCGCGCATTTCCGATAGGCGCACCTTCACCCCTGCTTCGGCGAGCTGCCAGGCGGCTTCCGAGCCGGCGAGGCCGCCGCCGATGATGTGAACCTGATGCGTCATGTATGAGCCCTCGATGCTTGCCGCGGCTCTAGAGGGTGCGGGCGTGCGATCCAAGCACCGCGAAAGCATCGTCGTCGTCGGGCCAGGCGAGGTAGGACCGCGCCAGGCGCATTGAGACCATAGCTGCGACGATGAGGCCGACGCAGCTGCTGAAATGCTGCACCCCGGCAAGAAACAGGAGCAAAGCGGCCGCGGCGCCGCCAACGGCCGCCCAGGCAAAAGGTGCACGAAGCGGGTGCCAGCTGCGAGCAAAGGCCGAGAGGATGAGGATCAGGAAAGCAAACGGGATTGCGGCAGCGAAGAAGCCGAACAGCAATGCCGGGATGAACAAGAGGGAAAGCTGGATCGCCTCCTGCCACGGGATGACGATCGGGTTCGGGATCATCTCGACCACCGCTGCAAGCGCGCCCGCGACGAGGTAGACCGGGCCGAACGCCAGGCAGGCGCACATCCAGGCGATGCGGTGGGATCCGGAGCCGGTCATGACGAACCTCCTGTGAAAAAAGCGGGCGCGGCGCGACACCGCGCCTGGAGCATTTCAGCGCGCGAATTGCGCGCCTTCGCCGCTCAGCCAGGCGTTCACCTTGCGGCCGAAATGGGCGATGGCGCCCATGTTGAAGAAGTGCATGCCGCCGAGCACCACCACCGCGAGCCCGACCTTGCCGCTCAGGAAGCGGATTGCTTCGGGGATCGTGGTCGGCTCGGCGCCGATGCTCAGCGTCAGGGTGATGAAGCCGATGTTGACCAGGTAGAAGCCGACCACAAGCAGGTGGTTGGTGGAGCGCGCGACTTCGGCGTTGTGGCCGAAGCACTGGACCAGGAAGACCTCGCCGTTGCGGGAGAGGGTGCGCGCGACCCAGATTGTGATGGCGATGGTGATCAGGAGGTAGAGGGCGTAGGAGATCTCAACCATGGTGATTATCCTTTTTCCTGTTGTTTCTGTAAAGAACGAAAGTGGCGGATGCAGTGATGCGGTTGCTGATGTCGGTCATCGCGCCTCCTAGGCTTTGGGGGTTTTGCCGGCGCCCGGAATGAAGCGCGCGACCTTGGCGCCGAGCTTCATCAGGGTAACGAGAGTGGGCTTCGGCAGCCCGCGGACCTGATCGTACCAGGTCGATAGGGTGGAGATGAATTCGTGCATCCGGGTAATCCGCTCGCGCACGTGCGCCGGCGCTTTCGGATCCTTGGCGAGCCGTTCGGAAAGTTCGGCGAGGAGCGCGATGGTTGGATCGATCTCGCGGCGCTTGCGCTCGGCGCTGATCCGCATCAGCATCTCCCAAAGATCGCTTTCCGCAACGAAGTGATCGCGCCGGTCGCCCTCGACATGGACTCGCCGGACGATGCCGTAGCCCTGCAGTTCCTTGAGGCCGGTAGAGACGTTGGAGCGGGCGAGACCAAGCTGCTCGACGATCTCGTCCGCGGGCAGGGGACGGTCGGAGAGGTAGAGCAAGGCGTGGATCTGGGAGACCGACCGGTTGACGCCCCATTGGGTACCCATTTCCCCCCAATGGAGGATGAAGGCTTTGGCGTCGGGATGGTCGATCAGAGTCATGTTTGTTTCTTTCTGTAAAAACAGAAATAAGTGAAAGAGCCCGCTGCTGTCAAGCGCTGTTCGGGAAGCGGTGGAGGCTAGCGGCCGCTCGCGGTGGCGCGGCCAGGCTTGCCTGCTCCCGGCGGCGATGCAAGAATCTGCCCGATATCCTTGGGGGAGGTGGTGATGGCGGTGCGAATTCGAGTCGGTCTGGCGGTGATGCTCGCCTGGTCGGCCATCCCGTCGGCGGCGCAGCAGGCGGTTAACGACAAGTATGACTGCAAGCCGGGCGACCTGGTGCAGTTCAAAGGGCATTATCCGGAGGGGAATGTCTATTCGGTGGTCTCCTGCGAGGCCCGCGACAAGCCGTACCGCCAGTGCGAGATGATCCGGCAGGCGCCCGACCGCGAGGACCATGCGCGGTCGTTCACCATGGACAATTACAAGGACGTGATGGTGCTTGTCGGGCGCGGCCAGGCGCAGGCGCAGGCGCAAACCGCCGCGGCTAGCGCGGCGGCGCCGGCGCCCGTTCGTGCTCCAGCGGCGACGGCTGCGGAAGCGGCGCCGGCCGCGAACGGCGCCTGTCCACGAAGCCCCTATGGCGGCCCGGTGCCCGGCAGCCGGCCGGCTTCGGCGGCTCTGTTTCGGCAGAAGATCACCGACAGCATCACCATGGGCGCCTATGGTCCTTACTGGTACGGCGTCCGGCTCGACGGGTTCACTGTCGGCGCGCCGATCCGCAACAGGGTAAGCGTGCAGCCGGGCGTCGGCGCAACGCGGGTCAGCAATGGCGCGCCGCCCAACGCTTTGCTCTACCCGATCACGACGACGATGAGCGTCTGCGAAGGCGCGCCGACCAGCAGCTCCGCCTGGCGCACGTCCAAGAAGAAGTATCTGTGCTTCGTGTCCAAGGACAATGAATGGACTTGCGGCGCCTCCAGCTGAGGCGCCGCATCGCCATCGCCGGCGGCTGGCGCGGGGCCAGCCCTGACCGGTGCTACTCCTGGCTGTCGGGAAGCGTCTCCGGCCCAGTGCCGTCGTCGAGCTGCACCGTGTCGCTCTCCACAGGCGGCTGATCGGCGATTTCGCCGGCCACCATCTCCTCGGCCTCATTCTCGGGCTCTTCTTCCTCGTCGATTCTCGCCGCCGAGACGACCTGCTCGCCCGGCGCGACCTTGAAAATGGTGACGCCTTGCGTGTTGCGGCCGCCGATGCGGATGTCGCCTACGGTGGTGCGGATAAGCTTCGCCTGATCGGTGACCAGCATCAGCTGCTCGCCATTGTGCGCCGGGAAGCTTGCAACCACGCAGCCGTTGCGCGCCGAAGTCTCGATGTTGGTGATGCCCTGACCGCCCCGGTTGGTGCGGCGATATTCGTACGCGGACGTACGCTTGCCGTAGCCGTTTTCGGTGAGAGTCAGGATGAACTCCTCCGCGTCCCGGAACTCGGCCATCCGCTCGGGCGGGAGCGTTGCTTCGTTCTGATTCTCCTTCCACGGCGCGGCGCGAAGATAGGCTTCGCGTTCCTCGGACGTCGCGTCGAAGCCCTTGAGGATGGAGAGCGAGATCACCTCGTCGCCTTCCTTGAGCGTGATGCCGCGCACGCCGGTCGAAGTGCGGCTCTGGAATTCGCGCACCGCCGTTGCTTCGAAGCGGATCGCCTTGCCGAAGCGGGTGGCGAGCAGCACATCGTCTTCCTCGCTGAGCAGCGCGACGCCGATCAGCCGGTCGGTTGCGTCTTCCTCGAAGCGCATCGCGAACTTGCCGTTCGACGGGATGTTGGCGAAGCTGTCCATCGAGTTGCGGCGGACGCCGCCATGGGCCGTAGCGAAGATGACGTGAAGGTTCTTCCACTCATTCTCGTCCTCGGGCAGCGGGAGCACGGTGGAGATCGTCTCGCCGTCGGCGAGCGGCAGGAGGTTGACCATCGGCCGGCCACGGGCCTGCGGCGCGCCTTCCGGCAGGCGCCAGACCTTGAGGCGGTAGACCTTGCCGTGGGTGGAGAAGAACAGCACCGGCGTGTGCGTCGAGGTGACGAACAGGTTTGTGACGGCGTCCTCGTCCTTGGTCGCCATGCCGGCGCGGCCCTTGCCGCCGCGGCGCTGGGCGCGGAAGGTCTCGAGCGGCGTACGCTTGATGTAGCCGCCGAGCGTCACGGTGACGACCATGTCCTCGCGCTCGATCAGATCCTCGTCGTCGATGCCGTCGGCGGCGGCGGCGATCTCGGTGACGCGAGGCGTGGAGTACGCCGCGTCGACCTCGTCGAACTCCTGCTGCATAACCGCGTAGAGCTTTACCCGGTCGCCCAGGATGTCGAGCAAGGCCGCGATCGTGGTTGCAAGTTCGCGAAGCTCACCGCCGATCTCGTCGCGGCCGAGGCCGGTGAGGCGGTGGAGGCGGAGCTCGAGAATCGCGCGGACCTGCGCTTCGCTGAGGCGGTAGCTGCCGGCGCCGCCGACATGCTCCACCGACTCCACAAGTGCGATGTACGGCGCGATTTCGGCCGTGTCCCACTCGCGGGTCAGTAGAGCCGCGCGCGCTTCGGCCGGCGACGCGGAGCCGCGAATGATGCGGACCACTTCATCGAGGTTGGTGACGGCAATCACCAGGCCGAGCAAGATGTGCGCCCGCTCGCGCGCCTTGTTCAGTTCAAACTTCGAGCGGCGGGTGATCACCTCCTCGCGGAATTTGACGAAGCTTTCGATGATGTCGCGAAGGTTCAGAGTCTCCGGCCGCCCGCCGCGGATGGCAAGCATGTTGGCCGGGAAGCTCGACTGGGCCGGCGTGTGCCGCCAGAGCTGGTTGAGCACCACTTCCGGCGTTGCGTCACGCTTCAGCTCGATCACGACGCGCACGCCCTCGCGGCTCGATTCGTCGCGAATGTCGGCGACGCCTTCGATGCGCTTGTCCTTGGCGGCTTCGGCGATCTTCTCGACCAGGCTGTTCTTGCCGACCTGGAAGGGGATTGCGGTGAGCACGATCGACTGGCGGTCGCCGCGGCCGGTTTCCACCTTGTGCCGCGCCCGCATCATGATCGAACCGCGGCCGGTATGGTAGGCGCTGCGCGCGCCGGCCTGGCCGAGGATCAGCGGGCCGGTCGGGAAGTCGGGAGCGGGGACGATCTCGATCAGCTCGTCGATCGTGATGCCGGGATTCTGGATGTAGGCGCGGCAGGCGGCAAGCACTTCGCCTAAATTGTGCGGCGGGATGTTGGTCGCCATGCCGACCGCAATGCCCCCGGCGCCGTTGACCAGAATGTTCGGGAAGCGCGCGGGAAGAACCTGCGGTTCATGCTCCGAGGCGTCGTAGTTCGGCTGGAAGTCGACCGTGTCCTTGTCGATGTCGTCGAGCAAGGCCGTCGCGACGCGGGCGAGGCGCGCTTCGGTGTAGCGCATCGCCGCCGGCGGATCGGGATCCATGGAGCCGAAATTGCCCTGGCCGTCGATCAACGGCACCCGCATCGACCAATCCTGGGTCATCCGGGCAAGCGCGTCGTAGATCGAGCTGTCGCCGTGCGGGTGGTATTTACCCATGACGTCGCCGACCAGGCGGGCGGACTTGCGGTAGGGGCGGCCGGCGATGAAGCCCGCTTCATGGGCGCCGTAGAGGATCCGCCTGTGCACCGGCTTCAAGCCGTCGCGCACGTCGGGAAGCGCGCGGGCGACGATCACCGACATTGCGTAATCGAGATACGAGGTCTTCATCTCGTCGACGATGGAGACCGGGGAGATATCGCTGCTGTCGATGGTCGGCGGTGCGCTGGCCAATGGAGGGTTCCTGAACTGTTTATGTGGACGCGCCGCGAGGGGCGCTTGGTGGTTTGGAGAACTCTAGCGAACGATCCCGGCGAGCGCCACCCCGCGCGCCTACGCGTACGCGCGCACGTGAGGCTTTAGAAGGTTAGGTGCGGGAGAAGCGCCAGCGGTGCGCGTCGGAAGCCTCAGGATCGAAGCGGTAGCCGTCGCTGTCGAAGCCTTTCAGCGCTTCGACGTCCTCAAGCCGGTGCTCGCACATATAGCGCGCCATCATGCCCCGCGCCCGCTTGGCGGCGAAGGTGTTGAAGCGCAGACCCTTGGGGCCCTGTTCGCGAAAGTCGATCTCCACCACGTCGACGCCGGCGGGGAGCTTGCCCTCCACCACCCGCCAATATTCCTTGCTGGCGAGGTTCACGATGGTGCGGCCGCTGGTTTCCTGGAGGTCGGCCGCGAGCTGCTTCGCGACGGCGTCGCCCCAATAGCCGTAGAGATCCTTCTTCCGCCCGGGCGCCCAGCGCGTTCCCATCTCGAGACGATAGGGGCGAATTTCGTCCAGCGGGCGCAGGAGGCCGTAGAGGCCGGACAGGATACGCAGGTGATCCTGGGCGAAGCGCACTGCTTCTTCCTCCAGGCCGTGCACCTCGAAGCCGGCATATACGTCCCCGGCAAAGGCGTAGATTGCGGGGCGCTTCTCTCCTTCCTCGAAGCCGCGGAAGCGGGCGACGTTGAGTTCGGCCAGGGCAGGGGAGATGTGCATCAGCTCACCGAGGCGCGCCTTGCTCAGCTTGGCCGCTCCCTGTGCAAGCCGCGCCGCTTCCGCCTCGAAGCGCGGTGGGGTGGCATCGAGCGGGGGCAGGGGACGCTCGTAATCGAGCGTCTTTGCGGGGGAAATGACGGCAAGCATCGGCTGCGGGTAGCGAGGCTTCACGCAGCCTGTCAAACCGGCCGCACGCTTTGACTATTTCCCCTACGATTCCCGATTGTTGCGGTTCAAGCGCGGTTCACGCCAGCCTGCCTAGAAAGGCGTTCGGTTTGGCGATACAGAGACGCGGATTCTCCCCTTGCGATCGTCGCCGGCGGGGCCAGCAACAGAAGGTTCTTCTATGGGTTCGGTTTCGAAGCTTGCCGCAATTGCCTTGCTGAGCGCCAGCGCGGCGGCTCTTGCTTCTCCCGCCGCGGCGCAGCGCGCGCCGGCGCCGCAATATCCCAACGTTTCCCGTGCCGAATATCAGGCGCTGAGGACGCTCGAGGCGGCGCTTGCCGCGCGCAATTATCCGGCCGCCGCATCGGCGCTTGCCGCCGCGCAGTCTGCCGTGCGCAGCAGCGACGGGCGCTACTACCTCGTCGGGCTTCAGCTGCGTTACGGCCGCGAGGCGGGCAACCTGCCGGCGCAGACCTCCGCTATCGATGCGATGATCGCAAGCGGCCGCGTGACCGGCGCGGCGCTTGCGCCCCTGTACGCCGCGCAGGGCGCGACCGCGGCGGCGGCCGGCAAGCGCGAGCAGGCCGAAGCGGCGCTTACCCGTTCCTTTGAGCTCGCGCCGAGCGCCGAGACGGCGATCAGCCTTGCCCGCGTCAAGCTCGACCTGCGCAAGAATGCCGAGGCGGTGACGCTGGTCGACCGCGCGGTGCAGCTTCGCCGCGCCTCCGGACAGCCGGTGCCGGAAAGCTGGTACCGCCGCGGCGCCAGCCTTGCCGCAGGCGGCAATCTTGCGGCCCCGGCGTTCAGCTTCTCGCGCCAGCTGGTTGCGGCGTATCCGAGCCCGGAGAATTGGCGCGATGCGATCCTCACCTACCGCGACCTAGCGAAGCCGGATGCGGCGGGGCAGCTCGACGCGATGCGTCTCCTCCGCCTTTCCAAGGGCCTCGCCGGCGAGCGCGATTATCTTGAAACGGCGCAGGCGTTCGACGCCGCGGGCCTCGCCGGCGAAAGCCGGTCGGTTTTGGAAGAAGGCGTGAACACCCGGATGGTGGACGCGGCCAAACCGGCGTTCAAGGAAGCGATCGCCACGGCGGTTCGCAAGTCCGCCGCGGAAAAAGCGAAGCTTTCTACGCTTCAGGCGACCGCAATGGCCGGCGCTACCGGAGCGCCTGCACTGCAGGCCGGCGACGTCCTGCTCGGGGCGGGCAACTACCCCGCCGCGATCGACCTGTTTCGTGCCGCCATGCAGAAGGGCGGCATCGACACGGGCGTCGCCAACACCCGGCTCGGTACGGCGCTGGCGCTGGCCGGCCGCAAGGCCGAAGCCGAGGCCGCGTTTCGCGCCGTCACCGGCCCCCGCGCCGAGCTTGCCGCCCTTTGGCTGGTCTGGCTGGGCCAGCGCGGCTGAACATTTTCATAAAATCGATTCGATCAGGAGAGTTTGACATGAAGCTGGTTTCAACCCTTGCGCTTTCGGCCGCTCTGCTCGGTGCCGGCCTTGCGACGCCCGCCGCGGCGCAAGGATCCGATGCCGCGGAGCCCGCCGCGAAGCAGACCAATGCAAGCGAGCGCAAGTACAATGTCAGCAAAGCCGCCCGGCAGCCGATTAGTGCGTTAAGCGCGGCCGTGACGGCCAAGGATTATTCGAACTACCCGGCTCTGCTTGCAGCGGCGGAAGCCGTCGCGAAGAATACGGACGAACGGTACCTCGTCGCAAAGTACCGGTTGCAGTACGCGATCGACAACAACGACAAGGCCGCGCAGCGTGCCGGCGTTGAGGCGGTACTTGCCACGGGCGGCGCGGACGCGGCTGAAACCGAGCGGTTTAAGGCCTTTCTCGCCGCGCAGGCGGCAAGCACCAGCCCTGCCGCTGGCGAAGCTTTCTACACCCAGCGCGTCGCCGCCAACGCGAACGATATCGACGCAGTGATCAGCCTGGCCCGCGTCAAGCTTGAACTGAAAAAGGATGCGGAAGCGCTTGATCTGCTTCAGCGCGCAATCAGCCTCACCAAGGCGGGCGGCAAAAACGCTGATGAAAGCCTGTATCGCAACGCGGTCAGCATTGCCTACCGCCTCAAGAAGGATGCGATCGCCTATGACCTGGGAAGCGAGGCGATCCGGCTTTACCCGAACCAGGAGAATTTCAACAATCTCATCGCCCTGACGCAGACTCGAATGGCGAAAGACGAGGAAGCTTTCGCCGATCTGCTTCGGCTCATGCTGATCACCAATCAGATCAACAGCTCAACCGAATATCTGCACCTCGCCCAGTTCCACGAATATAACCGCAATTGGGGTGAGGCCAAAACGGTGCTCGAAGCGGCGGCAAAGGCAGGAAAGACCAGTGCCGCGCATAGCGCCCTGCTGAAGTCGGTGAGTTCGCGCATCGCCGAGGACCGGGCGGCTTTGGCGAGCGCCGAACCCAAGGCGCGTGCGGCGGCGAATGGCGGTCTCGCCAAGAACCTCGCTCAGGTTTACGCCGGCTACCAGGATTATGCCAAGGCGGCGGACCTGTACCGGGTGGCACTGCAGAAGGGCGGGGTTGATGCCAACGTCGTAAACACACGGCTGGGCATCACTCTGGCGCTTGCCGGCCAACGTGCCGAAGCCGAAGCCGCTTTCCGGGCGGTTACCGGGCCTCGTGCGCCGCTTGCCAACCTTTGGCTCGCCTGGATGTCGATGCGCGGCTGAGCCGGCTCTTTGAACAACCGAATAAGAGGGGCGCTGGAGCGATCCGGCGCCCCTTCTTCGTGAACGGGGCGCGCGCGTCCCATATTGCTACGCCGCACTTTACCGCCTTTCGCCCAGGGGCGCCTCGGGTTAACGATTAGGCAGCCGCAATCGCGGTCTTCCACCTGGTTGAGGAACAAGGCCGGTGCGCTTCGACGACACCATCGCGACAGTGCTTGCGCAGCCGGAGGCGAACGCCTCGGCGCGTGCCGCGAAATGGCGTCAGCTTGTGGACCTCTTGGCCCAGCGGCGGGGCCCCAGCGACGGCGACGCAGCGCAGGCTTATGCCTGGCTGCGGACTGTTCGATCTGAGATTGCCGCCGGTCTCCGCGCCTCGGCCGCGCGGAGCATGGCCGGGCGCCGCGTCTCCTCGGATATTCTCGTCTTCTTCGCCGAGGACAAGGCGGAGATCGCCGCCCCGCTGATCAGCGGGGCGCGGCTCAGCGATGCCGAATGGCTCCAAGTTCTTCCAAGCCTTGCCCCGCCCGCCCGGGCCTTGCTTCGCCACCGCCGGGATATAGGGCATGAGGTCGAGCGCGCGCTGGCAAGCTTCGGCGCCTCGGACTTCGCGCTGTCGGGCAGTGTCGGCGAGGCGCCGCCGGTGGCCAAAACGCCTGCTCAGTCTCCGGCAGTCGCCGACGAGGTCGGTGAGACGCAGATCCGCGAGCTTGTCGCCCGGATCGAGAATTTCCGCCGCAAGCGCGAGGCTGCCGCGAAGCCAGTCGCCGCGCTTGCCGCGCTTGCGCCTGCCGAAGAGTTCCAGTGGGAAAGCGGCGCCGACGGCACGATCCTGTGGATCGAGGGCGCGCCGCGCGGACCGCTGATCGGCCAAAGCATCGCCTCCATCGCGGAGCGCGGGCAGTTCGGCGTGGATGGGCAAGCCGCCGGCGCTTTCGAGAAGCGGGCGCCGTTTCGCGATGCGCGCTTCAGTGTGGCAGGAACGGGGGCCGCGTCGGGCGATTGGCGGATTTCCGGCGTTCCCTTTTTTGATCCGGTGAATGGCAGCTTCGTCGGCTATCGCGGCAGCGCGCGCCGGCCGCGGGTCGATGAAGTTGCGCCGGCCGTAGCCCCAGCACCTGACGGTCTGTTCGGAACCAACCTGCCGGCCGATTCCCTGCGCCAGCTGATCCACGAGCTGCGCACTCCGCTCAACGCCATCGTCGGCTTCGCCGAAATGATCGACGGCCAATATATGGGTCCCGCCGCCGCAACCTACCGGGGTCGCGCCGCCGAGATCATGGAGCAGGCCAGCCGCCTTCTCTCCGCCGTGGACGATCTCGACACGGCGGCCAGGCTCGAGACGCGGCGGATCAGCCTTGACGACGCAAGCGTAGATGCGGTGGCGCTGCTTTGCCGGCTGCACGACGCCTACGAGCGGGTTGCCCGCCAGCGCGGCAGCCGCATCGCTATCGAGATCGAGCGGAACCTGCCGCCAGCGCGGGTGGAGCTGAGCGCAGTTGAACGCATGTTCGCGCGGATGCTTGCGGCCACCATCGGACTTGCCGGGGAAGGGGAAACCATCGCTGCTACCATGGCGGTCGCCGAAGCCGCCGGGCGCAAGATGCTGTGCCTGGCGATCGACCGCCCGAAAGCCATCGCCGGCCTGGATGAGACGGCGCTTCTCGACCCCGGCTACAGTCCCGAAGGGGACTGGCCCGGCGCACCTGCGCTCGGGCTCGGTTTCGCGCTGCGGCTGGTGCGCAATCTCGCCGAAGCCGTCGGCGGTGCGCTGGTGGTGGGAGAAGAGCGTTTCGCGCTTTACCTGCCGCCGCACGAGCCGGTGGAGCGCTCCTCAGGCCAAGGCGGCTGATCGCGCGTCTTGCCAAGGCCGCCGCGGCTCCGCTAATCGCATGCCCTGGGCTGGGTAGGGGCCTGTAGCTCAATGGTAGAGCCGGCCGCTCATAACGGCTAGGTTGCGGGTTCGAATCCTGCCGGGCCCACCAGCTCTCGGGCCAAAGTGGTACTTTGACCCGGGGTAGGGGAGAGGGAGCATTTTCGCTTCCTTCTTCGCCCAACCACCAGTACCGCTTGGCGGATCAGTGTCGGGGAGTGGCGCAGGCTGGTAGCGCACCTGGTTTGGGACCAGGGGGTCGCAGGTTCGAATCCTGTCTCCCCGACCACGTTTCGGACTCAGACGGTGCGGGGCACCGGCTGAGCCAAACGTCCTTCGGCTCGATTGGCGGAAGAGCTCGTCAGCCCTCTCGTTCCCCCTGCGCCAACACATCCTCCAGCACCTGCGCGAGCGTGTCGAGCCGGTAGGGCTTGTACACCACCGGCCGGCCGCCCGCGCCGGAGCGTGTGATCTCGTCGCTATAGCCGGTGGTGAGGACGACCTTTACCTTCGGCGCGACCTCGCGGAGCCGCTCAGCGAGTTCGATGCCCGTCATTTCGGGCATCACCACGTCCGTAAACACGGCATCGAAATGTTGGCCTGTGGCCGCCGCGAGGCCTGCGGCGCCGCTCGTCACCCGCACCACGTCGTAGCCGAGTTCGCCAAGCAACGCCTCGGCGAAGGCGCCGACATCCTCATTGTCGTCGACCACCAGGAGCCGCCCGCTGCGCCGGGCGCGGCGTCCATTCGACCGAGCCTCGGCAGGGGCTTCCGCAGCTTCTTCGTCGCTGCACGGCAGGATCACGGTGACCACCGTGCCTTGGCCGACCTGGCTGGTCATGGTGACGTCCCCGCCCGATTGCGCGGCAAAGCCGTAGACCTGACTGAGGCCCAAGCCGGTGCCGCGGCCGACGGACTTGGTGGTGAAGAAAGGCTCGAACACCCGCTCCAATATCTCGGGATCAATGCCGCTTCCCGTGTCGGCGATCGCAACGAACACCGCGGCATCCGCTTCTTCCCGCAGCGCGCAGCGGCCGGTGCTGATGGTAAGCGTGCCGCCGTCCGGCATCGCGTCCCGGGCATTCACCGCGACGTTGAGCAAGGCGGCCTCGAGCTGCGCCGGATCGGCCTTCACCGTGCACAGCGACTCGTCGAGCGCCGTCTCGACACGGATCCGCTCGCCCAGCGTGCGGTCGAGCAGGTTAGTCATGCCGCGGATCTTGGCGTTGAGGTCGATCACCTCAGGCTTAAGCGGCTGGCGCCGTGCGAAGGCGAGCAATTGCGCGGTTAGAGCCGCCGCCCGCCCGGCGGTTTCGACAATCGCTTCGGCGAAGCGGACTCGCTTCTCCTCCGCGAGTCCCGGCCGGCGCAGGATGTCGGCAGAGCCCTGGATCACCGTCAGGAGATTGTTGAAGTCGTGTGCAATGCCGCCGGTAAGCTGGCCAAGCGCCTGCATTTTCTGCGCCTGGCGAAGCTGCTCTTCGGCCCGGGCCCGCTCGTCAACCTGGACCTGGAGCTCCGCATAAGCCTCGCTAAGGGCCCCGGCCCGCGCCTCCAGTTCCTTGTTGGCCCGGCGAAGCGCGGTTTGCGCTAGCCCGAGGACGAGCACGACCAGCGCCGCCATCAGGATCAGCGCGGCGACGATGGTGTAGCGCGTGACGCGACGGCTCAGCGGCTCCCGGAGGGCGTTGAGGTAGACCGAGCCGATCCGCGCGCCGTCCACGGTGACCGGCACCACGGCTTCCACCGCGTTGCCGCCGCGTGGCGTCGCCGTTGCGAGGGTGCGCGGAAGCCTTCCCGGCGCGCGTTCGTAGCTCGCGAACAGGCGCCCGTCGGCGGTGTAGACGCCCGCCGCCATCAGCTGCGAGTTTACCCGCAGCGCGTCCACGCTTTCCTGGGCCACGGGGGCGTCGCCGAAGTCGAGGGCCGCGCTGACGCTTGCGGCGAGGATCTCCGCCTGCACGCGGATCTCGCTGCCCTTCTGGGTACGGTAGGTTGCTTCGTTCTCGAAGATGATCGCGAGGCCGGCGGCAAGCACCAGAAGCGCGGCGAGACCGGCGGCGAGCGGCACGTTCGGCCAAAGCCGGGCAAGGCGCGTCAGCGGCCGCATCAGCCTCTTTGCCTCACGCTCAGCGCCAGACCGAGAAGGCGCGAGCTGATCGAGAGGCCGCTTCGTGCCGCACCGGCGTCGTCGACATGGAAGCGAACGCGGCCTTGGTGGAGGACGAAGTGGATCATCCCCTGCGGCCCCCCGGCGCGCGCGTCCGTGACTGTGAGCACGGCTTTGCCCCTAAGCTTGCCGAGCATCGCGCCGGTCGCCGCCGGGTTGCTGCCTTGCACAAAGGCGACGTGGCAGCCGCCGGCGCCGTCGGCGTTGTTCATCCGGAGCAGGCGCAGGGGCCTTCCGCTGGCATGCTGGCCGCGCACCGCATCGTCGAGCAGCCGCCCGAACGGGTCGGAGCCGACTAAGCAGAGGTTGATCGGCCCGCTGCCGCTCGCGCCGGGCCAGCTGACGTAGGAGCCGAACTTCGACAGAAACGCCGCCTTCACCGCGACGTCGCTGGGCTGCGCGGCGGCGGAGAACGCCGCGCCGAGCAGCGCCGTCCCTGCGAGGAGGCGAAGGGCACGCAGCCGAAAAGGGGCGCGCCGCACCCGCATCAGAAGCGCACCCTGCTCCCGATGTAGACGCTGCGCTCGCTGAGCTGCGCACGGGCAGGATCGATGCTTTCAGCATGGCGGGCGTGCAGGAGGTTGCTTCCCGCCACGTAGATTTCGAACGCCTCGCTCGCTCGCCAGTTCAGCCGCGCATCGGCCTCGACATAGCCGCCGACGCCGGTGGTGTTGAGATCGTCCATCGCCCGCATGCCAAGGTCGAGCTGCACCCGCGAACCGAGATCCATGTGCGAGCGCGCGATGAGCTGGTAATCCGGGTCTGCGCCGAGCGCTGCCCGGTTGGCAATGTCCACCGCGCCGTTCTTGAGCTCGAAGTCCTTGCCCATCGCGATCCCGCCAATGCTCGCTCGCCACCAGCCGGTAAGCTGCTGGGTAAGATTCGCCTCGATGCCGTAGGTGCTGCCCTTGAGGCCGTTGCGAAGCTGGATCGGCAGGCCGCCATTGGTGAGCTCGGTGGTGCGGATGTCGTTGTAGAGGTTGTAGAAGAGCGACACGGAAAGCGTAGTGGAGCTGCCCGGCTGACCGCGATATCCGGCCTCGAAGGCGATCAGCTTCTCCGTCTCGAAATTTGTCGCCGGGGCGAGGATCGGCAGGAAGACGAGCTGCCGATCAATCCGTGACGGCGTCCGCACCGCCCGCGACACCGATCCCCAAAGCAGATTCTGTTCGTTCGGGTGCCAGGCAACGCGCAAGTTCGGCAGCACCTGGACGCCGCTGAAGGAGGAACGCTCGAGCTTAAGGCCCGCGATCAGATCGAGATCGTCGCTCAGCGCGAAGCGATCCTGGCCGAACACGTTGAACACCCACAAGCGGCGCCGCTCGGGATCGAGAACGAAGCCGTTGAGGTTGTTGATGAACGCGTCGCGCGTGGTGCGAACGCCGGCGCCGAGCACCAGTTCGTGACCGCCTTGGCTGGTGTTGAACTGCGTCTCGAGATCGAAGGTCTCAAGCGAGTCGCTCACCAGGGTGAAACGTCGGCGGAAGTCGTCGTAATAGGCTTGCACCTGCAGCGCGGAGCGATTGTTCAGCTGCCGGTTCCAGCGCGCCAGGAGGTTGTGGCCGCGATTGCCGTCGCCGCTGGAGGTAGCGATCTTGTTGTCGAAGATGTCGCCCTGAAAGGTGAAGCGGTTGGCGCCGCTTCCCCAGTCGCTCCGGAAGCCGGCCTGCCAGCCCTTGAAGCGGTCGTTCTGATCGACGCCGAGGCCGTCCGGCAGATCCTCACGGTCGAAGCCGTGGGCGTAGACCCGCACCGCGCCGGTGTCGCCGATCGCCGCGCCGTAGCGCAGGCCCGCTGTGCGCTCATTCTGTCCGACGGTGGCGCGGGCGAGGCCGCCGATCGTCTGGTGCGCGTCCTTGCTGGTGATGTTGACGACGCCGTTCACGGCATTGGGGCCGAACAGGGTTCCGCCGGGGCCGCTAATCACTTCGATCTGCTGAATGTCCTCCAGGAACGGCTGGTGAAGCTCCCAGAATACGCCCGACTGAAGCGGCGTGTAGATGCTCCGCCCGTCCATCAGCACGAGCAGCTTGTTAGAGGTTTCGTAGCCGTTGAAGCCGCGCGCCGTGACCGCATAAAGGCGCCCGTCGAGCCGCTGGACCTGGAGGTTAGGCGCAAGCCGAAGCGCTTCAGGCAAGGACGTCGCCGCCGAGCGGGCGATGTCTTCGGACGTCAGCACGGTGATCGCCGTCGGTGCGGCGCTGAGCGGTTCAGCCTGCTTAGACGCCGAGCGAACCTCGATCTGCGCCAGTTCCTCGATCGAAAGATCAGCCAGGTCCTCCGCCGACTGGGGCTGGGTGGCGTCGCCCTCGGCTGCGGCGAAGGCCGGAGCGGGAGTCGAGAAAATAGCCGCTGCGGAAAGCAGCAACGCAGCGCGGCGCGTGTGGCTCATATGTGTGCGTCTCAAGGAGTTCCCCTCGGGCGGAATTGCCCGGCGAGGCGGCGGGAAGTCAAGAGAAGGCGGCGTCAGGGCTTCGGCTTGGTGGAGGCAATGTCTTCGCGGGCATTGGCGACCACCGACAGCATCGCCGTCCAGGCCGCGACGTTCTGGCGAAGCTGCTCCGGATCGATCTTGTCGAACGTGTCGTCGGCGGTGTGGTGATAGTCGAAATAGCGCGTGCCGTTTTGCTGGAGATCGATCGCCGGCACGCCCGCTTGCGCCCACGCGCCGAGGTCAGCCCCGGCCGTTGCGGGCTCGGTGCTGCGCGAGATGCCGAGCGGCGCGAGGACGCTGGCGATCCGGTCCACCACCGCCGCGTTGGCAGGCGCGAAGCTCGGGTCCATCCGCCAGATGCGGTCCGCTCCGAAATCGGATTCGGAGACGAAGACGACCTTTTCGTCGGCATGGGCTTCGCGATAGGCCTTGCTGCCGTTGCCGCCCACCTCTTCGGCGCCGAACCAGACGACACGGATCGTGCGGCGCGGGCGGCCCGAGTCCATGATCCGCTTGGCCGCGGCGGCGGTGATCGCAACGCCTGCGGCATTATCGAAAGCGCCCGTGCCGAGATCCCAGCTGTCGAGGTGGCCGCCGACCAGCACCATGCCGGCATTCTTGTCGCTGCCCGGCACTTCGGCGACCACGTTGCCGCCTTCGCGCATCCCGATGTTCCGCGGTGTGAGGAGGAGCTTCATGGTCACCGGCTTGCCGCGCTTCAGCATGCGCTGAAGCTGTTCGGCGTCCGGGAGCGACAGCGCGCCGGCCGGGATGGGCGTGACGCCCGCCGCCCACATCTGGACGCCGGTGTGCGGGTTGCGGTGGTAATCG